>NZ_CP030280.1:627500-1827500 GCF_003287895.1 Blautia argi
GTGTGGCAATCTGAAGACGTGAAGCGGACCGAAAAGAAGTAGGGAAGTGTGTGAGCCATGCGTCGAGAAAAGCCGCTATTGTTTATATCGTACCCGTACCGTAAACCGACACAGGTGGATGAGGAGAGAATCCTAAGGCCGGCGGAAGAAGCATTGTTAAGGAACTCGGCAAAATGACCCCGTAACTTCGGGAGAAGGGGTGCCACAGAGATGTGGCCGCAGAGAATAGGCTCAAGCAACTGTTTAGCAAAAACACAGGTCTATGCAAAACCGAAAGGTGAGGTATATGGGCTGACGCCTGCCCGGTGCTGGAAGGTTAAGAGGAGAGGTTAGCGCAAGCGAAGCTTTGAATTTAAGCCCCAGTAAACGGCGGCCGTAACTATAACGGTCCTAAGGTAGCGAAATTCCTTGTCGGGTAAGTTCCGACCCGCACGAAAGGCGTAATGATTTGAGCGCTGTCTCAACAATGCATCCGGTGAAATTGAAATACCAGTGAAGATGCTGGTTACCTGCGCCAGGACGGAAAGACCCCATGGAGCTTTACTCCAGTTTGGTACTGGGACTCGGTATTGCATGTACAGGATAGGTGGGAGGCTGAGAACACATAACGCCAGTTGTGTGGGAGCCGCTGTTGGGATACCACCCTTGCAGTATTGGGTTTCTAACCAGCCGCCGTGAACCGGCGGTGGGACAATGCCAGGCGGGGAGTTTGACTGGGGCGGTCGCCTCCGAAAGGGTATCGGAGGCGCCCAAAGGTTCCCTCAGAATGGTCGGAAACCATTCGAAGAGTGCAAAGGCAGAAGGGAGCTTGACTGCGACACCGACGGGTGGAGCAGGTACGAAAGTAGGGCTTAGTGATCCGGTGGTATTAAGTGGGAATGCCATCGCTCAACGGATAAAAGCTACCCTGGGGATAACAGGCTTATCACTCCCAAGAGTTCACATCGACGGAGTGGTTTGGCACCTCGATGTCGGCTCATCGCATCCTGGGGCTGTAGTAGGTCCCAAGGGTTGGGCTGTTCGCCCATTAAAGCGGTACGCGAGCTGGGTTCAGAACGTCGTGAGACAGTTCGGTCCCTATCCGGCGTGGGCGTAGGATATTTGAGAGGAGCTGCCCTTAGTACGAGAGGACCGGGGTGGACGGACCGCTGGTGTACCGGTTGTTCTGCCAAGAGCATGGCCGGGTAGCCAAGTCTGGAAGGGATAAACGCTGAAGGCATCTAAGCGTGAAGCCCCCCTCAAGATGAGATATCCCATTCGAAAGAAGTAAGACCCCTTGAAGACGACGAGGTAGATAGGACAGAGGTGGAAGTACAGCAATGTATGGAGCTGACTGTTACTAATCGGTCGAGGGCTTGACCTAAAAGCTTAGGAAGCGGCGAAGGTATGACAGGAGTCAGGAGGAATGTTTACATTCCGAGGGACGGAAGTCAGACCGAAGTCATTTGCGAAGCAAAGGACACGAGTAAATGCGGAGCATTTATGAGTGACCGGTTGCTAAGCGGACGATACCGAAACTTAAGCAAAACGGTAAGTTGGAAATGGTTTGGTTTTGTGTATGTGGTTTTGAAGGTATAGTGTGAAAAGAATATTCCTCCTTAGCTCAGTCGGTAGAGCATGCGGCTGTTAACCGCAGTGTCGTTGGTTCGAGTCCAACAGGGGGAGTTTTTTAATATAATATGGCTCCTTGGTCAAGCGGTTAAGACATCGCCCTTTCACGGCGGTAACACGGGTTCGATTCCCGTAGGAGTCATTTGGCTTTTAGCTTAATTTTTAATAAGATGCCGATGTGGCTCAATTGGCAGAGCAGCTGATTTGTAATCAGCAGGTTATCGGTTCGAGTCCGATCATCGGCTTTTTGGACCTTTAGCTCAGTTGGTTAGAGCAACCGGCTCATAACCGGTCGGTCCTGGGTTCGAGTCCCCGAAGGTCCATTTGGTTAAAGGTATCAAATAAAATTACATATATGGCCCAGTGGCTCAGTTGGTTAGAGCGCCGCCCTGTCACGGCGGAGGTCGAGAGTTCGAGTCTCTTCTGGGTCGTTCAAGATGCAAAAGCATTTTGATAAATGCCGCAGTGGCGGAACAGGCAGACGCACAGGACTTAAAATCCTGCGGGACTTATACTCCCGTACCGGTTCGATTCCGGTCTGCGGCATTCATTAGGAGTAAGGAGCTGTCGCACTAGTAATTAGTGCGACAGCTCCTTTTAATATGGCTTTTTTGACTTCAGCCTGATTCATGTCAGGTTTCATAAAGCCTTTTTCCGGAACAAAAGCATTGGTATGTAATAGAACTTTATTTCTGCCACCAGTTTTTTGCTCTGGTGGCAGTTTTCTTAGTATGACAGCTTTTCTTTGCGTTTTCGCATTTTTCGAATATACTTTACTAACAGAAGAATACAAATCAAATCAATTACAACTACTGCGATAATGGACTGCATACCATAGTAAATACCGGCGTTTTCCGCAATTTTACCGATAATAGACGGCATGAGAATAGAGCCGAAGCTGGCAAGGGTCAGAATAAAGCTCCACGCCAGAGAATATTTCTGGATCAGGCTTCCGGAAAAGGAAACTGTGGTTGGGTAAAGCCCTGCCATGCTGAAACCAAAGCCCATAATACCAAGAAGAATGAGCGGTGTAGTGGAACTGAACAGCAGCAGAATTAAGAAGCCTACCAGTCCAAAGCCCATAACAAGCAGCAGCCATTCCTTGTGAATTCTGGTAGAAAGCCATGCAGTCAGAAGACGTCCGGCTAAAATCATAACCCATAAAAGACTGGCAGTTACCTGGGAAAGGGATTCCGGCAGCAGTCCGGTATCTTTGAAGTAAGTGATCATCCAGCCAATTACACCCTGTTCTGCACAGAGATAGAAGAAAAGTGTCAGTGTGCAGAGATAAAACAGAGGCTCTTTAAAAAATCCAAAGTCCGCTTTTCTCTTTGTCTGTTTTCCACTTGCTTCCTTTTTGGAATCAGGAATCAGGAAGTACATAATCCAGCTTAAAATTCCCATGATGAACATAAAGTAGCAGGCATAAATCCAGTTCTTACTGTTTGTCTGTGTCATAGCAATCAAAAGAAGCGGGAAGAGGAAGGCGCCGATAGCAAACATGGCATGCAGACCGTTTAGGAGAGATGCCTTACCAGGAGCCAGTTCGTTAATGGAGGTATTGCAGAAATTACTGGTAGCCCCTCTTGCCATGCCGGTGAGGAAAAAGGCCAGAGCCAGCATAAAGTTATTCTCTGAAAGAATAATCACCAGATAGGACAGGGCAATAAAGAAATTAAAAAAGAGAATACTTTTCTTTCTTCCCCATACCTCTGCTAAAGCGCCGCAGGCAAAACTGGAAATCAGGTTACCCACAGAATGAAGGCTGACAATCATACCGCAGAAGGCATAAGCCAGTCCTCTGGAATCCCGGATATAAGGCAAAAGTGAACCAATAGATAAGGCGAGCATTCCATTTATAATGAAGACGCCATAGCTGCACAGAAATTGTCTGTTTTGATTTTTGTTTTGAAACAATACTAAATTCCCCTCTTTCTATATTATTTATGTAAGTCTGTAAAACAAACAGAATATAGTCTAAAGCAAAAAAACAGTTTCGTCAATGAAAGAATTCCATTTTTACAGAATGAAGAAAAAGTAACAGAATGTGAAAAAAAGGCAAGGTAAATTTTACACAATCTACAGAAAGTAACAGAAATCGGTAAATAATTCATTTTAGAAAAGGGAGCTTTCTGCTAATCTATAAATACAAACAAAGCAGCCCGCAAAGGACGCGGGGAAAATTTAAAGAAAGAAGGAGAGAGGAACATGAAAGCAAGAAAAGCAGTAGCCATGGGACTCATCGCGGCAATGTCAGTGGGAATGCTGGCAGGCTGCGGCGGCGAAAAAAAAGAAGAGGGAAAGGAAACCGCAGACGGAAAACAGAAACTGACTATTTCCACCTGGGACAATGACACATCACCGCAGTTTAAGGCAGCCGTAGAAGTTTTCCAGGAGAAACACCCGGACGTGGAAATCGAGTACATTGACACAGCAGCCAATGAATACAACAATAAGCTGACTGTTATGCTGGCAGGCGGCGACCCGGATCCGGACGTTATTTTTGTAAAGGATATGGGAACACAGTTGAGCATGCAGCAGAAGGGACAGATTGCATGTCTGGACGAGTACATAAAGAAGGATAATCTGGACTTGTCTGTTTACAACGGAACAGCAGAGGATTTGCAGATTGACGGTTCTTCCTATACACTTCCATACCGTTCTGACTGGTATGTGCTGTATTATAATAAGGACTTGTTTGATAAAGCAAATGTTCCTTATCCAGGCAATGATATGACCTGGGACGAATATGAAGAGCTGGCAAGAAAGATGACCTCTGGCGAAGGCAATGATAAGATTTACGGAACACACAACCATAACTGGATGGCTCTGGTATGCAACTGGGCAATTCAGGATGGAAAGAATACACTGGTATCTGATGATTACAGCTTCTTAAAGCCAGCTTATGAGCAGGCGCTGCGTATGCAGGAAGACGGCATTATTCAGGATTATGCAACTATTAAAACAGGTAACCTTCACTACTCCAGTGTTTTTGAACAGCAGCAGTGTGCAATGATGCCAATGGGAACCTGGTTTATTGCAAACCTGATTCAGGCTCAGAACGCAGGAGAGCTTGATTTTAACTGGGGCTTTGCAACCATTCCTCATCCGGAGGGAGTAGAAGCAGGGAACAGTGTGGGTGCGGTAACACCGGTTGCTATTAACGCAAATTCTGATCAGAAAGACCTGGCATGGGAATTCATCAAATGCGCAACAAGCGAAGAAACAGCAGAAAAGCTGGCTGAACAGGGTATTCTTACCGTTATCCAGAACGATGCCATTATGGAAAAAGTAACTTCTGTAAAAGGATTCCCGGAAGGCTGCGAGGAAGCGCTGGAATTAAAGGGAATGGTATTTGACAGACCACTGGATAAAAACATTGAGAAAATTCGTAAGGCAGTAGAAGAAGAACATGACTTGATTATGATTGGCGAAGAAAGTATTGATGACGGACTGAAAAATATGACGGAGCGGGTAAAAGAAATACGAGAAGCCAATCCGTAAGAAGTGGAAAAGTAAGGGGCAGGGTTTTCTGAATGTACATCAAAGACAGACAGAAAGCCCTGTATTACAGAAAAGGAGAAAAGGATATGGCATTGACACCGAAACAAAAACGAGTTGTAAAAAATAATCTGATAGGATATTCCTTTATATTACCAAACTTTATCGGGTATTTCCTGTTTATCTTTGTTCCCGTAGTATTTTCCTTTGTACTCAGCGTAATGAAGTGGAATGGTTCTGCAAATACACCTATGGAATTTGTAGGCTTTGACAATTTTGTAAGACTGATGGGAGATTCTACTTTTAAGATGTCTGTAGGACACACCTTTTACTATGCAATTTTTACTGTACCGCTGACTGTGGCAGCTGCCCTTCTCATCGCGGTTCTGTTAAACAGTAAGATTAAGGGGATTGTGGTTTACCGTACTGCATTTTTCTTTCCATACATTGCTTCTCTGGTTGCCGTGGGCGCAGTATGGAACATGCTCTTTATGAAAGATGTGGGACCCATCAATGAATTTTTAAGAGCCATTGGTATTTCCAATCCTCCGGGCTGGGTGGCTTCCGTAAAATGGGCAATGCCTGCAATCATCATTGTCAGTGTATGGAAATACATGGGTTATTACATGATTGTATATCTGGCGGCTTTGCAGGGAATTTCCAAAGAACTCTATGAGGCAGCAAGTCTTGACGGCGCAACAGGCTGGAAAAAGCTGAGATACATTACCATTCCCATGCTGAAACCAACCACCTTCTTTGTTGTTATCATGCTGACTATTCAGTGCTTCAAGGTATTTGACCTGATTTATATTATGACAGGCGGCGGACCTGGCCGTGCAACCCAGGTTATGGTAAATCATATTTACGATGCAGCGTTTACTAACTTTGAATTTGGCTATGCAAGTGCAAGTGCGATTGTGCTCTTTGCCATTGTACTGGTAATTACGCTGATTCAGTTCAGAGGCGAGAAGAAATTTACGGAATGGATGTAAAAAAGAGGTGACGATATGAAATCAGAAAAAAGAAAAAAGATATTCATTTATATAGGGTTGACGTTTCTGGCAGTGCTTATGGCTGTTCCGTTTTACTGGATGCTGATTTCTTCTGTGAAGCTGAACAAAGATGTATTCAGTATTCCTATGGAGTGGATTCCCAGAAGCTTTCATTTTGAGAATTATCAGGAAATCTGGGAGAAAATTCCCCTTCTTACCTTCTTTAAAAACAGTACAAAGCTGACGGTGATTACCACCATTATCCAGTTGGCAACCAGTTGTTTTGCAGCTTATGGTTTTGCGAAAATGGAGTTCAAGGGAAGAGATTTTCTGTTTCTGGCTTATGTAACCACCATTGCAGTTCCATGGCAGGTATACATGGTACCTCAGTTTACCATGATGTCTAAATTTGGTTTAAACAATACACACATTGGGCTGATTATGCTTCATGCCTTCAGCGCCTTTGGGGTATTCCTTATGAGGCAGTTCTTTTTAAGTGTACCGAAAGAGTTATCTGAGGCGGCGAGAATTGACGGACTTGGGGAATACGGAATCTTTGCAAGAGTGGTGCTGCCTCTTGCAAAGCCGGGTATTGCAACCCTGACAATCTTTACCTTTGTAAATGTATGGAATGATTTTATGGGACCATTGATTTACTTAAACAGCACAGAATTAAAGACCATTCAGCTTGGTATCCGTATGTTTATCTCTCAGTACGCAGCAGATTACGCTCTGATTATGGCAGCATCTGTATGTGCATTGATTCCGGTTGTGATTATCTTTATTGCATGCCAGAAGTTCTTTGTAGAGGGTGTTGCGGCAAGCGGTATCAAAGGCTGATATTTGCAGATTTGAAATGGGAGGACAGGTATGGCACAGACATTTGAAAGCCTGAAAAAGTATCCGGAAACTTCAGAAGAAATGGTTCAAAAGGCAATCCAACAGGCAGCAGAAATTGTAAAGGGAAATCTGGGGGACTTTACAGAGTCCTTCCAGTCCCCGAATACAGAGAACGGGTTTTACTGGCCAACAGAAAATGTGGAATGGACCACAGGTTTCTGGACAGGGGTTGTATGGCTGGCATATGAGCTGACAAAGGACGAGGCATTTCGGAAAACAGGAGAAATTCATGTGGAAAGTTTTTTAAATCGCATCGAGAAAAAAATTGATGTGAATTATCACGACATGGGATTTTTGTATAGCCTTTCCTGCGTTGCGGCTTATAAGCTCTGCGGCAGTGAAAAGGGAAAGAAGGCAGCGATTATGGCTGCGGATCACCTTTTGACAAGATACAGAGAAAAAGGAGAATTTATTCAGGCATGGGGCAATGTGGGGGACCCTAAGGACTATCGGCTGATTATTGATTGCCTGTTAAATCTGCCTCTTCTGTATTGGGCAACAGAGGTTACCGGCAATTCGGAATATGCAGACAAAGCATGCCGCCATATTCATACAGCCATGCAGTGTGTGTTAAGGGAAGACCATTCCACTTATCATACTTATTATATTGACCCGGATACGGGAAAACCTTCTTATGGAGTGACCCACCAGGGAAACCGAAACGGTTCTGCATGGGCAAGAGGCCAGGCATGGGGTGTGTATGGCGTTGCTTTAAGTTACCGTTACCAGCAGAAGCCGGAATATATTCAGATGTTCCGGGATGTGACCGATTATTTTATTGAGCATTTGCCAGAAGACTTGATTCCTTACTGGGATTTTGACTTTGACACAGGAAGCACAGAACCCAGAGATTCCTCTTCCTCTGCCATTGTCATCTGTGGTATTTACGAAATGCTGCCCCATCTGGAAAAGGAAGAGGCAGAGAAATACCGTATGGCAGCAGACAAGATGCTGTGTGCGCTCATAGAAAAATGCGCGGTAAAAGACAAAAAAGAATCCAACGGGCTTTTGCTTCACGGCACTTATGCAAGAAGTTCAGAGGAGAATACCTGTAAGAACAGGGGCGTAGATGAATGTAATACCTGGGGAGATTATTTCTACCTGGAAGCTTTGAGAAGAAGACAGGGAAAATGGAATCCCTATTGGTAAGGAGGTAAAATGGTGAGGAAAAAACCGAATTTATTATATGTTTTTCTGGACCAGTGGAGATATCATGCAATGGAATGCACAGGGGAAGACCCTGTGCATACGCCGCATATGGACACTTTTGCAAAAGAGAGCCTGAATTGTGAGGAGGCAGTCAGTACCTTTCCTCTCTGCTCTCCCCATCGGGCATCTCTTTTAACAGGAAAGTATCCTTTCAGCGTAGGCATGTGGACTAACTGTAAAATCGGACTCAGCGAGGTATTGATGCTGCGTCCCCAGGAAACCTGTATTGGAAATGTATTGAAGGAACAGGGATATCACACCGGATATATCGGAAAATGGCATTTAGATGCATCAGAGCAGAATTTTGAGCAGAATCCCGTTTCCGGGGCAAGGGACTGGGACGCCTACACACCGCCGGGAGAGAGAAGGCAGGGCTTTGATTACTGGCTTTCTTATGGAGCCTGTGACAATCATTTAGACCCCCATTACTGGGCAGATACACCAAAGCAGATAAAGCCGGGCTGCTGGTCTCCGGAATTTGAAACAGATAAAGCACTGGAATATATGGAAAGCCAGAAAGGGGAAAAAGAACCTTTCGCTCTTTTTGTATCTTATAATCCCCCTCATCTTCCCTATGAGTTGGTGCCGGATAAGTATTATAAGCAGTATGAAAATATGCCGGTACATTTCAGGGAAAATGTACCACAGGAGAAGAGAACGCCGGAAATGGAAACCATTACCAGACAGTATTTTGCAGCTGTTACCGGAGTTGATGAGCAGTTCGGCAGAATTCTGCAGTATTTAAAGGACAATCATCTGGAGGAGGATACCCTGGTGGTGCTTTCCGCAGACCACGGAGAAATGCTGGGCTCTCACGGACGTATGAGCAAAAATGTGTGGTATGAGGAATCCATTCACATTCCCCTCTATATACGGCAGAAGGGTCACCTTGCACCGGGAAGGTATCCGGAGCTTTTTGCAAGCCCGGACCACATGCCCACCCTTTTGGGACTTCTGGACATTCCGGTGCCGGATACTTGTCAGGGCTTTAATCATGCCTCATGTATCCGGGGAGAAGGGAGCCAGGCGCCTCAGGATGCATTTCTGTGTTCTTATCCGGGAATGCCGGAAATGGTAGCAGCCTTTGAAAAAAAGGGAATGAACAGTAAGTGCTATGGTTGGAGAGGAATTCGGACACACAGGCATACTTATGTAGTCAATAATGGCTATGCGCCGGATGGGCATCAGGTGCGCCTGCTCTATGACAATGAAAAAGATCCGTACCAGATGCACCCTGTAGTAATCACAGAGCTGAATCAGGATCTGGTAAAGGATTACGAAAAGCGGTTAAAAGAATATCTGGATATGCAACAGGACCCCTTCCTTTTATAAAGCAAGGGAGCAGGAGGAATTATGAGCAGAAAAAAACAGGTTATTTTTATTATGACAGATACCCAGAGAACCGATATGCTGGGCTGTTATGGCAATGAATATATGATAACTCCAAATCTGGACAGGCTGGCAACAGAAGGAATTCGCTATGACAAGGCATATACCACGCAGCCGGTATGCCAGCCTGCCAGAGCAGCGATTTTTACAGGAAGCTATCCCCATTCCTGTGCAGGCTGGTCCAACTGTATGGGACTTTCCGACAATGTACCCAATATTGGGCAGCGGTTAAGCGATGCGGGAATCCACACTGCCTATGTGGGAAAATGGCATCTGGACGGTGGGGATTACTTTGGACTTGGAAGATGCCCCAAGGGCTGGGACAAAGATTACTGGTATGATATGCGCTGCTTCCTGGAGGAGCTGACCCCGGAGGAGAGATACCGCATCCGCCAGATGGAAAGCATTGAGAAATACAATATTACAGAAGATATGACCTATGGACATCGGTGTGCAGACCGGGCTGTGGATTTCATTGAAAAGCACAGGGACGAGGACTATTTCCTGGTGGTTTCCCTGGACGAGCCTCACGGTCCTCACATCTGTCCAAAGAAATATGTGGATTTATATCAGGACTATGAAATTCCGGTAAAAGAAAATATGAAGGATACTCTGGAAGGAAAACCTGAGCATCACAGAATCTGGGCAGGTGAGGAATACTTAAAAGCCTGCAGAGAAGACTTTTCTTTAAAGCCAAAGGAGTTTTTAGGCTGCAATACCTTTGCAGACTATGAAATTGGAAGAGTTATAGATGCTGCCGAAGAGCAGGAGGAGTCACCGATTATTATTTATACCTCCGACCATGGGGATATGATGTATGCTCATTCCCTTACCGGAAAGGGGCCGGCTCTGTACGAGGAAATTGTACATATTCCTCTCATTATCCGGGGGCTGGGCCGGGGTGTGGACACCAATCCTGTTTCTCACATCAATCTGGCACCTACGATTTTTGAACTTTTCGGCGTTCCAATTCCGAAAATGTTTGAGGGAAAGAGTATCTGGCAAGAGGTTTTAAATCCTCAGATACGCTGCAATGACTATGTGTTTATGGAATTTGGAAGATATGAGGTAGACCATGACGGATTCGGAGGCTATCAGCCGCTTCGCGGCGCTTATGACGGCAGATATAAAATGGTGCTGAATCTCATGACCAGCGATGAGCTGTATGATTTGGAGAATGACCCCCAGGAAATGGTAAATCTCATTGGAAACCCGGAATATGATGAAGTGAAGAAACGGCTTCATCAGGCAATTCTGGACAATATGTATGAAACCAGAGATCCATTCAGAGGTTATTACTGGGAGGACAGACCCTGGAATCGGATTACGGAGTTTAAGACCTGGGACAGCCGGCTTATGACAAGACAGAGAGAGAACGAGGAATATGAGCCAAGACAATTGGACTATGGTACAGGACTTCCCATTACCGAGGCAGTACGAAAAAAGGGAGATTCTGACGCGAAATTTGCAAAAAAATAGAAAACAGAACAGAGGACTGGCGCAGAAAGCGGCAGTCCTTTTCGCAATTTACAAAGAGGTTTTTCTTGTGGACAGGAAAAAGAATGGTATAATAGAAAACAGGAACAGGTATTGGCGGGGGATACAGCATGGGAAAAAAGAAAATATGGAAAACACTCCAGGGCAGAATTCTTATCTATAATCTGAGTATTGTGATTCTGGTGGCATTTATCGGGAGCATGGGGACGTATCACAGCTCTTTTAAACGTTCTTTGGAAATGACAGAGCAATCCATGGAGGACAATATAAACGGAATTGCAGAAAATTTTTTTGTGGCTTATGAAGAAATGATGAACATTATTTTAAACTGTACAGGGCGAAGCTCTATGGATTACGGAAGCATGGATTTTGCAGACCAGCCCTCTGCGAAAAAGCAGGCTCTGATAAACAGCACACTTATGAGTGATTACTGTGCCATTTCCGGATACGGCTCATACATTAATAAGCTGATGATTTTGGATAAGAACGGAAATTCCATACAGTCCGGGAGCAGTCCGGGGAGCAAAGATGATGTGAAAAGGCTTTTGGAAACAGACTGGTTTCAAAAGGAAGCAGCAAAGACCGCAGACGAATATTATCTGGAGGTAGTGGATAATCCTTTTTTTCATGGGAAAGGCCAGAAGTTGATTCCTATTGTCCGTCCTTTGGACGTTGCGGGAAGCAACAGCAAGGAGGGCTGGGGCTTTCTGGGATTTTCCACAAAGCTTTTTGAGGAGGAGCTGAAAAGAGCAGACAACAAAGATACCTTGATTGTGACTGTGCAGGATGGAACTGTTATTGCAGATCAGCATGCAGAACAGTTTGAAACAGAGAGCCTGGAAGCTTTGACAGAGCAGCTTCTTACAGCAGGAAAATCCAGTGGAATCAAGAGAAAATCCATTCAGAAAGAGGAATGTCTGGTTGCCTGGTCCAGAAACGCCATGAGTGGAATCCTGGTGTATGAAATTATGCCAATTCGCTTTATCAGAAATCAAAAGATGCTTCTCATCAGTCTGGCATTGCTTTTATTTGCAAGCTGTCTGGTAGTGGGGCTGGGACTTTCTGTGTTGTTTTCCAACCGTCTGAAAAAGCCGGTGGCGCTTTTGATCGAACAGGCGAAGAAAATCGGAAACGGAGATTTTTCCGGGAATCCACAGCTTGAGAGTGAGGACGAGCTGGGGGAAATCGGCAGGGGTATGAACAGGATGAGCAGGAAAATAGCTCAGCTTCTGGAAAAGAGTGTGGAGGACGAGCGGGAGAAGAAAAACCTGGAAATTAAGATGCTTCAGGCACAGATTAATCCCCATTTTCTATATAATACCCTGGATTCAATCCGCTGGATTGCAGTCATACAGAAAAATGCCAGTATTGTAAAAATGGTAACCGCGCTTTCCGGACTTTTAAAAAATATGGCAAAGGGATTTAATGAAAAGGTCACCTTAAGAGAAGAGCTGAAGTTTCTGGAGGATTACATTACCATTGAGAAAATGCGCTACATGGAAATGTTTGATGTGGAAACAGAGGTAGAAGACGAAGCTTTGTATGCGGCAAGGATTATTAAGCTGACCCTGCAGCCTTTGGTGGAAAATGCTATTTTCTCGGGGATTGAGCCGGGAGGAAAGAACGGCAGCATTCATCCGTATCTGGCAGGAGCAGGCGATGCTTTGCATCAGCGTAAAGGACGACGGAGTCGGTATGACAGAAGAGAAAATCCGGGAGATTATGGAAACTCCCCAAAAGCGCAAGGGAGACACCATGAGCGGTATCGGTCTTCCAAATGTAGACCAGAGAATTAAGCTGGTGTACGGTGATGCGTATGGTCTGACTATTTCCAGTCAGGTGGGAGAATATACGGAAATTCTGGTAAAGTTACCCATAGAATATGGCAATGAGAAAAAATAAAAGAGGGGAAAGAACATGTATCGTATTTTGCTTGTGGACGATGAACCGCTGATTCTGGCAGGAATCGCGTCCATGATGGATTGGGAAGCGTATGACTGTGTAATTGCAGATAAGGCCACAAACGGGAACCAGGCATTAATAAAAATGCAGGACCTTCAGCCGGACATTGTGATTACAGACATTAAAATGCCTGCCATGAACGGGCTGGAATTTATGGAAAAGTGCAGGGAGCAGGGCAGTCAGGCAGAATTTATTCTTCTGACCAATCTGGAGGAATTTTCTCTGGCACAAAAGGCGTTGCGCCTGGGAGCTTTGGATTACCTGGTGAAAATTGAAATTACCCCGGAGGTGCTGGGAGAAAGCCTGCAAAAGGCTGTGGAGGTTTGCCGGGAGAAGCAGGAGCAGGAGGAGAGCGCTGCTTTTCAGGAGGTTCTGCAGAAAAATTCAGAAGAAACCACCAGAAGATTTTTTCGGGAGGTTTTGGAAAACAGGAAAGAAGACTGGGATAAAATCAGAGAAAAATGGGTAAAGGAGGCAGAAGGACTGGGACTGGAAAAATTGTATGAAAATCCGGTACTGGTGTGGATTCGCCCCTATTCTAAAGAAAGCCATCTGTTTCAGAAAAAAGAACCGGCAGAACAGAAGGAAACTTATGGAGTATGCAGCCAGTCTGTTAAAGCAGTTTATGGAGAGAATCAGCTCGGTTTACTGTATGTTGGACTGGGAGAGAAAGGGACTTTTGGTTCTCTTTCCATACAAAGAGCTGCCAGACTCCTTTGATACCGTGGGGAAAAAGATTCTCACGATATTTCAGGATTACTTCGGAAGCGAGGCTCTGATAGCAGTCAGCACTCCTGCGGAAAATATATGGGAAGGTGTCTTTCAGGCCTTTTTGCAGGTAAAAGGACTGGAGGAATATTATTATTACCACAGTGAAAATCCGATTTTATACGCCGGGAAGGTTGCTACAGATAAGACAGAGAGCCGTCATTTAAAGCATGATGTGTTTGATATCAGCTTTCTGAAAAAGGATTTGCAGCAGGCATTAATGATACAGGACAGAGAAAAGGTAGAGGGTGTTTTTTCAGAGATGGCAGAGCTGTTTTCTGAATATAAGCCGGCCAGGGCGCAGGTGATTGATGCCTGTATGAACCTGTATTATTTCTTTTTTTCCTATGCAGAAAAAGGAAAAGGCGAGGCAAAGGGCTTCCCCTATCCCTCTGAGCTTGTAGAACGTCTGGGACAGTGCTTTACCCTGGAGGAAAATATTCACTGGCTAAAAGAACTGGGAAGCTGGATTGGCGGTATGCTGGAGGGACTGAAAGGCGGCAGTAAGACAGAAAAGCTGATTTGTTCCGTGAAAAAATATGTACAGGAGAATTATAAGGAAAAACTGACTCTTTCCACAATTTCCAACGCCATTGGCATCAGTCAGGGGTATTTAAGCAGTGCGTTTAAAAAGCAGACAGGAAGCAATCTGAATGATTATGTCAATCAGATTAAAATAGAAAAGGCTCAGGAGCTTCTGGGTATGCATGAGTACATGATGTATGAGATTTCCGATATGCTGGGTTTTGAGAACGCCTATTATTTCAGTAAGGTTTTTAAGAAACTTACAGGAATGACGCCCAGCGAATATGAGATGACAAGAAAAAATTAGAGGATATCTAGGATAATTCCACTATTTTTTTCAGGGGAAGTCTGCTAGAATAATCAACAGAAAATTTACAATCCAATCATTATACGGAGGATATATCATGACCATACAGGAAACCATGGATCAATTTTTAGGCGGATTAAAGGAAAAGTCAGCAGATTTTCCTCATCTTATGGAGCTTTTTACCACCTGCTATACAAACACGCTGGATACCACAGTAAAGCGCATGGAGAACAACACCACCCACGTGATTACAGGAGATATTCCGGCCATGTGGCTGAGGGATTCCGCCGCCCAGTTAAGACCCTACATCTTTTTGGCAAAGGAAAACGAGGAGGTGCGGGAGTTGATTGCAGGTCTGGTAAGACGCCAGTTTCTTTACATCTGTATTGACGAATATGCCAATGCGTTTAACGATTCCCCAAGTGGAGCCTGCTGGGAAAAGGACGATTCCAATCAGAATCCCTGGGTGTGGGAGCGGAAGTTTGAGGTGGATTCCCTTTGCTATCCCATTCAGCTTGCCTATCTTCTATGGAAAAATACAGGCTGTACCACCCAGTTCAATGAGGATTTCCAAAAGGGCATACAGAAAATTCTCACCGTATTTCGGACAGAACAGTATCATGAAGAAAAATCTGCGTACCGTTTTTGCCGCAATAACGGATATTACCGGGATACCCTTTCCAGAGAGGGCAGGGGTGCGTTGGTAAAATCCGGCACAGGACTTATCTGGTCCGGCTTCCGTCCAAGCGACGATGCCTGCACCTACGGCTACCTGATTCCTTCCAATATGTTTGCCGTGACGGTCCTGGGCTATCTGGAGGAAATCGAGAAGGAGATTTATCAGAATCAGGAAATTGCAGAGGCGGCAAAAGCGCTGAAAGAGGAAGTACATGCAGCCATTGAAACCATTGGAAAGACCTTTACCGAAGAGTTTGGCATGGTCTATGCCTATGAAACAGACGGCTTCGGCATGTATGACTTAATGGACGATGCCAATGTGCCAAGCCTTCTGGCAATGGATTATCTGGGCTATCCGGCAGACAGAGAAATTGCGGCAAATACCAGAAGATTTCTTTTAAGCGAGGCAAATCCTTTCTATTTTAAAGGAACAAAAGCAGCGGGAATCGGAAGTCCCCACACCCCGTCCAATTACATCTGGCATATTGCCATGGCAATCCAGGGGCTGACCGAAGAAGACTCTGCAGAAAAGAGAAGAATTTTAGAGAGCATGGCTGCCACTACGGGAGGCAAGGGCGTGATGCACGAGGGCTTTTGCTGTGAGGATGACACCAAATATACAAGAGAGTGGTTTTCCTGGGCAAATGCTATGTATGCAGAACTGTTTTTGGATTATATGGGATATAAACTGGAGAAATAGAATTTTTACACTAAACATAGAAAATAGAAAATTGAGAAAACATGTAAGATTGAGTACAATAAGAGCATAAAAACAGAAATAGATAAAACATACAAGAGCAGGAGGTTCTATCATGGATATGTTTTTAACCGATAGAAAATTAGACAGACGAGTATCAGAAGCCAAAAACTACAGATACCGCAATGCCATTCCCATGGAGCAGTTTGCCATGTGCGAAGACGAGCAGGGCGTTGTAAATCCTGTAGTTCCTACAAGCTTTGAAAACTGGAATACCATTAAAACAGGGGATTGCTGGTCAGGGCGCGACCGTTATCTCTGGCTGCATAAGGAGGTCCACATTCCAGAAGAATGGAAGGGACAGAGAGTCGTCGGTGTTTTTGACTTTGGAAACACCGGAGCAGGAAACAACTCAGGCTTTGAGGCAATGTGCTATATTAATGAGAAGCCATACCAGGGTGTGGACGTAAATCACAAGGAAGTATTCTTCCCGGAAGAGCTTTACGGAAAAACTTTCAGCCTGACTTTCCGTCTTTGGTCCGGTTTAGAGGGCGGCGGTGTGCCAAGAGCCCAGGAACACAAAATTGCACAGGCAGATTTGGCATGTCTGGACGAAAAAGTAGATGACTTTTACTATATGGGAACCCTGATTCTGGATACCCTTAGGAATCTGGACGACGGAAACCCGGTAAAATATGACCTGAGAATCGCCCTTGACGAAGCCTGCCACTGCATTGACTGGTCTTATCCGGGCAGCGATGCCTTCTATGAAACCATGCATCAGGCTGATGATGTGCTGAACGAAAAAATTGATAAGATGGACAAAAATTCTCCAATCAATGTAAGCTGTGTAGGACATACACATATTGATATGGCATGGCTTTGGAGATTAAAACATACACACGAAAAAGCGTCACGTTCCTTCTCTACTGTACTTCGTATGATGGAAATGTTCCCGGAATACATTTTCCTGCAGACACAGCCGCAGTTATACGAATACATCAAAGAAGATTTCCCGGAAATCTACGAGGAAATCAAAAAACGTGTTGCGGAAGGACGCTGGGAAGCAGACGGCGGTATGTGGGTTGAAGCGGACTGTAACCTGACAAGCGGTGAATCCCTTACCCGTCAGATTCTTATTGGAAGCAAATTCATTAAAGATGAGTTTGGAAAAGATGTGGAATACCTGTGGCTGCCGGACGTATTCGGATACTCCTGGGCGCTGCCTCAGATTTTGAAAAAATCCGGTATTGATATGTTTATGACAACAAAAATCAGCTGGAACCAGTTTAACCGTATGCCTCACGATACTTTCCGCTGGAAAGGTATGGACGGCAGCGAAGTGCTGACACACTTTATCACCACACCGGAACCATGGAATGAACCTGGCTCCTGGTTCTACACCTACAATGGTCTTTTAACAGCAAAGACTGTAAAAGGGGTATGGGACGCATACAGTGAAAAAGAAATGAACAAAGACCTGTTGATTTCCTATGGATACGGAGATGGCGGCGGCGGCGTAAACCGTGACCTTCTGGAAGCAAGAAGAAGAATCGACAAGATTCCGGGACTTCCGAACCTGAAAACCTCCACAGCAGGAGAATACTTCAGAAAATTAAAGAAAACAGTAAAAGACACAGACCAGTATGTGCATACCTGGGACGGCGAACTGTACCTGGAATACCACAGAGGTACTTACACCAGCCAGGGCTACAACAAGCGTATGAACCGTAAAATGGAGCTTCTGTACAGAAAAGCAGAATGGCTTACTGCTATGAAGGCGGTTCTGGATAAGAACATGGACGAGGCAGAACAGGAAAAACTGACACAGGGCTGGAAGATGATTCTTACAAACCAGTTCCACGACATTATCCCAGGTTCTTCTATCCATGAAGTATACGAGGACAGCAGAAGAGATTACGAAAAAGTACAGAATCTGGCTCTGGAAGTTACCAAAGACTTCAAAGACAGCGTGATTGATGCAGAAGAAGGAAGTTATACCGTATACAATGCTTCCGGTTGGGATTTGGAAGATTTGGCAGCTGTTCCATGTGAAGAAAACGCAGTCTTTACAGATGCAGAAGGAAACGAACTTCCTTCTCAGAAGGCAGAAGGCGTTACTTATGTACAGGTAAAAGTTCCGGCTATGGGACATGCTGTGATTAAAGCGAAAAAAGCAGAAACACAGGCAGAAAACAGCGCCTTCTCTGTAGAAGGAAAGAACATTGAAACACCGTTCTACTCCATCAGCCTCAATGACTACGGCCAGATGACACGTCTTTATGACAAGACAGAGGAAAGAGAAGTGCTGGCTCCCGGTGAAAGAGGAAACGTACTGCAGATGTTTGAAGATAAACCTCTTGACAACGATGCATGGGATATTGATATCTTCTATCAGCAGAAAATGCGCGAAGTGACTGACTTAACCAGTTTTGAAGTGACACAGTGCGGACCGCTTCGTCTGGTTATCCATATGAACTGGAATTACATGAACACAGTAATTTCTCAGGATATGATTCTGTACAGCCAGGACAGACGCATTGACTTTAAGACAGATGTAGATTTCCACGAAAGACAGCAGCTCTTAAAGGCAGCCTTTACGGTAGATATCAGAAGTACGTTTGCTACTTATGATATCCAGTACGGAAACGTACGCCGTCCAAACCATTGGAACACAAGCTGGGATCAGGCAAGATTTGAATCTGTAGGACACAGATTTGCAGACCTGTCTGAAAGAAATTACGGTGTGGCATTGATGAATGACTGCAAATACGGTTATGATGTAAAAGATAATGTCATGCGTATTTCTCTCCTTCGTTCCGGTCTGCAGCCAGACCACTTACAGGATCTGGGAAGACATGAGTTCACTTACGCACTGCTTCCGCACAAGGGCGATTTTGTAGAAGGCCATGTAGTGGAAGAGGCCTATGCGCTGAACAATCCAATGGACGTGTTCAAAGGTGCAGATACCACTACTTACGGAAGCTTCTTTACTGTAGACAATCCGCAGGTGGAAATTGACGCTGTGAAGAAATCCGAAGACGGAAAATATCTGGTTGTTCGTTTCCATGACTTTGCAGGAGCAAAACAGAAAGTAGAGGTAAAACCGGGATTTGCGTACAAGGCATGGGCAGAATGTGATTTAAGAGAACGTGCAATCAGCGAATTCGCAGATAAAGCAATCGAGATGGAGCTTCACCCATTTGAGATTAAGACAATCTTATTTGAAATCTAAGAACACTTAGAGAAAAATAAATACAAAAGGAAGGAGGAAGCAGGGAATGTCTGAAGGAATTTTATATGGTTTCTTTTTAGTAAGCATCATATTATCATGGAGCTGTTATCTGTCCGCAAAAGGGCAGCCCCTGCCTCCTCTTGTTCCTTTTCTGTATAGAGCTTCTGTAACAGTTACGGACAGATACAGAAGCTTTCTCCATAGAAATTTCTATGATACCTTTGACAATTTAAAAAATTCTTGTATTTACAGGAGCAAAACAGGTTTGTAAAAACCGGTAAAGAGAGCCATTTTATTGTGCTCTCTTTTTGACGTTACAGAGGTTTTTGGAGAGGAGGAATGAAATGGAAAAAAGGAGGCGCAGTCAGTTATATTTTAAGCTGTTTTGGACCTATACAGCCATTGCACTGGTGATTGTATCTGTGCTGACGATTTATTTTATGTACCTGTCTAAGAGGAGTGTTCTTCGACAGAACCAGGAGGAAAGAGAGCATATCAGTGCAAATGCAGCAGAGTATATCAGGGAAACAGAAGAACGGGTGGATTATCTTTATCAGGATTTGTACCGTTCCTCCTCCGAGCTGGAGGATTTGCTGTCTTATTTCACTTTGGATCCTGAGGAGTATCAGCAGTGGTCCCTGGACAGATATTCTGCTTCCAGCGCACTGGTATATAAAGGCATTTACAATTTTATCACAGAAGCTTTTGAAGCCTATCAGGAACTGGAAAAAGTGGAACTGATAGGGTATAATGATTTGCGTATGACAGAATGTTATCCAGACAAGATCTTTTATCCAGGCAAAAGCGGCAAGGGAAAAATCAATGCTTTTCGGGACGGAACGTATGGGGAAGAGGGAAAGCTGGTGTATGTAAGAGAAATCAGAAATCCCAATACCATGGCACAGGAAGGCTGTATGGTCTTTACCTTTGAAGGAAAGGCAGTTTTTGAGAAGATCAGAAGAAACAGTGAATATACAGGACTTTTCGTCAACTTTCAGGGGCAGCAGCCGGTTTTTGAAGAGAATTTGCAGGCAGATACAAAATACGATTCTGTGAAAAAAGAAACCGTAGGAGAGTATGAGGTCTGTACACTTCTCAACCAAAAAGCAGCTTCCCGCCTGTCTGTATCCGCTTTTTTTACAATTTTGGGGGTAGGGGTTCTGGTAATGATACTGGGAATTTTGCTTATTGCACATGATGTAGGACGCTTTACTGCCCGTGTAGACACCATTCTGGATACCATGAACCAGGTGGCAACCGGAGATTTGCAGGCCCGTGTGGATATTAGAAACAGAAAAGACGAGCTGGATATGCTGGCAGACCACTTTAATAACATGTGTGAAAAATTAAATCTGTATATTAATAAAAGCTATCTGGCAGAGATTGAAAAGAAAAATGCCCAGATGCAGGCGCTGCAAAGTCAGATTAATCCGCATTTTCTCTACAACACCCTGGAGGCTATCCGTATGAAGGCCATATGCAACGGAGATCGGGAAGTGGGCAAAATGCTCTACAGCATGGTAACACTTTTCAGAAGCCAGCTAAAAGAAACAGATATTATCACCCTGGGGCAGGAGCTGGATTACTGCAAGCAGTATCTGGAGCTGTTTGAATACCGGTATAAGGGGATTTTCCGGTCAGAAGTTTCCTGTGAGCCAGAACTTTTATCCGTACCGATTATCAAATTTGTCCTTCAGCCTGTTGTGGAGAATTACTTTATTCATGGCATAGACCGGGGAAGAGAGGATAACTGTGTACGCATATGGGCAGAGCGGAATCAGGGCAGCCTGACGTTGTTTGTCCGGGATAATGGCTGCGGTATGACAGAGGCAGAAATAGCGGAAAAGAACCGGCTGCTTCGGGAAAATCCAAAGGACAAAGATAAAAAGACGTCCATTGGACTGAGCAATGTAAACAGAAGAATCAAAGCAGTGTACGGAGAAGAATACGGCATTTCCATAGAGGCAGCAAAGCCTCAGGGATTGCTTGTAAAGGTTACGATTAAAATAGAGGATAAAATAGAGGAGATGGAAGTTCATGAAGAAAGTCATGCTTGTGGAAGATGAAGAACTTATTCTGCAGGGAGTCCGCTATATTATAGACTGGGAGGAGATTTCCATGGAGGTAACTGCCATGGCACACAATGGCAGGGAGGCACTGGAAATGTATAAGGAAAATCCTGTAGATATTATTGTGACAGACGTGGAAATGCCTTTTATGAACGGTCTGAAGCTTCTGGGGGAAATCCGGAAACTAAGTTCCAGAACCAGGTGCATCATCTTGTCAGGATATGACGAATTTGAGTATGCCAGAACCGCCCTTAAGCTGGACGTGGAGGAATACATTTTAAAGCCTATTGATGAAGAGCAGTTTCATCAGGCTCTGATAAATGCAGGAAAGCATCTGGATGAGATTGACCAGAAGAGAGCCGGAAGTATGGGGGAGAAGATTAGCTGGCACAGATTTTTAAAGGGAAAGCTGAAAAAGGAGGAGGAAGCCCCTTTTTACGAGATGTTGCCCAAAATGGAAGAAAATATCAAGGTCTATGCCGCTCTTATGAAAATTGATACAGGGACTCTGGAAAATGGGGAAAGCCTGAATGAAATTCAAAGAGAGCTTCAGAAATCTCTCATGGAAATTAAGACCATTTATCTGGCGCCGGATTTATTATTCTTACTTTTATATACCGAAAAATCAGTGGAAAATCAGGAAATATTGGAATTTTACAGCAGCTTCCAGAACAGTCTGGAAAGCAGTTACGGTATTATGAGCTTTCTGACTTTAAGCGATGCCACAGAGGACTATACCATGCTTCCGGAGTGTTACAAGATGGCATCAAAGCTGCAGAAATACCGTATGCTGGAGGGGTATGGAAGCTGCATTGACGAAAGCCATATCAAAGACCGGAAATCCGCAGATGTGGTGATTGACGAAATCCTCTTAAGGAAAACCATTCTGAAAAAGGATAAAGAGGGCGCATTAAATTATATTGAGGATTTATTTATTAATAACTATAAATGAGCAAATATTGAAATTTGCACAAAACTACCCTACCAGTTTCAAAACAGCTTCAAGTGACGCGCCATTTTTTATGAACTGGTGCAGATTACCGATTCGCTCTGTTTTGACTTGATCTTGAAAATACCGGTATCCTTCCTCGAAGGTATTGTATTTCCCAGAATGCATACAGCACATGTAATGAACCAATGACATGATCAGCCAATACCGCTCGATTCCCTGCCGTGAGCGGATCTGACATTTGTCCAGCGCAAGTTTGTTTTTGCTCTGACGGAAAAATAATTCGATTGGCCACCGTTCTGTATATGTGTCAAGGATTTCCTGTGTGGATATTCCGGCATTTGTGGATATAAATACCCTCAGCGATTTCGGATTTCCAAAAGCTTCCCGGGGATAGCTGATAATAACCACCGCGTTTGGAATATCATTGAGTTCTCCTTCGTAGCGATACACATAGAATTCACGGCCGCCAACGGTCACAAGGCTGACAGCACGGTCTGTTTTTCTCAAATGAAGGGCAAACTCACTGACTTTCTGGCGGATTCCGCATGGATAGATGACCCGGTTGGTCTTCAGCGCTCCAATCGTATAAAATCCTTTCCGGATAAAACTCTCCATTACCTTTACGGAGGTATACCAGCTGTCGCATAGGAAATAGGAAATCACCGGTGCCACAGGAAGTTCATCCGCAATCTCCTGGACAATCTGTATCTTTGACTTTGATTTGTCATACAGGATGTCGGCATAATTCAGTATGAGCCCATTACAGGAAAGCATGACAGAAACAATCTGATGCCCATAATCCTGACAGCCCTTTAAATGGGATTGATGAAAGTACGCCGCTTCAATTGGATGCCCGGCCTGTAACGAAGGCCTGGTATGCGAAGCAATCGTATCATCCACAATACAGAAAACAGGCTGTCCTGAGCGTTGCGCTTCCAGATAAATAACCTGTATGACGGCATTTTTCAAAGTATCCTGGAGAGCGGAATCATTCCACTTGCCGTGGTTCAGGAAATAGGCGGTTGTGGTTCTATGCTGGTTACTTACTTCGGCGAAATCTACAGTTTTCCCCCTGTAACCACGGAGGAAAACGGAAACAATGATAGTCATCAGATGGTTTAGGTACACATCGGATAAAAATAAGCCGAGTTTTAAGGTTTTAAAGTAATTGTAAATACTGTTAGAATGATGTATACTGTTTGCAACGGGCACCCCCTTGTTGTTTGAGTATGTTGTTTGTTGGTACTTCAATTATACATCATTCAACAGCGGGTGTCTTTATTTTGTGCAATATTTGGTATTTACTCATTTATAGTTAATAACTTAAAATCCGAAGTCAATGTAGACGTCCTGTATCAGATGACTTTGAAAATCGCCATGATTCTGCAGGACATCAAGGTGGAATACAAACTGATACAGTCTGACAATCTTCGGGATTTGTCTGAGATTATTGAGAAAATTTATCAGGCAGACGATATACTGGGTCTGAAGGCAATCTTTACCTCTGAGGTTGCGGAAATTATTAATTATCTCCACACAGAAGACTCCCAGTATACGCCTGTAGTCAAACAGATTATGGCAGAGGTGCAGAAAAATTATAAGGAGGATATGAACTTAAAAACTCTTTCTTATAAATATCATATGAATGCCTCTTATCTGGGACAGATTTTTCAGAAGGAGGCAGGCTGTTCTTTTGCCCAGTATTTAAGCAATACGAAAAACGGAATTGCCAAGGATCTGATTTTGAATACCAATATGAAAATTAATGACATTGCCAAGGAAGTGGGATATCCGGATACCAGCTATTTTTATCGGAAATTCAAGCAGTGCTATGGAGTTTCCCCGGCTTCCCTGAGAAATATGAAAAAATACTAAAGGAAAGAGGAGCTTTCATGAACTGGAAACATGGAAAGAGGGCAGTCGCCCTTGGAATGGGTATGGTTCTGGCTGTTGCAGCATTTTCCGGGTGTCAGAAGAAGCGGGAAATTCGATCCGGGGAAAAAGACCTGGCGGAGCTGACCTGGTATCAGGTAGGGGACAGACAAAAAGACGATACCATGGTGCTGGAAGCAGTAAACGAGTATCTGGCAGAAACCATTGGTGTGAAGCTGAATATTATCAAAGTGGGCTGGGGCGATTACAGTCAGAAAATGCAGGTGGTGATAGCCACAGAGGACGAATGGGATTTGTGCTTTACCTCCTCCTGGACCAATGACTATCTGCAGAACGCACAAAAGGGTGCTTTTCTGGAACTGGACGAGCTTCTGATGAAAAAGGGGAAGGAGATGTACAGACGTATAGATTACCGTTTCTGGAAGGCTGCCAGAGTGGGCGGTAAAGTTTATGGCGTACCCAGTGAAAAAGAAATGGCAAACTGCCCCATGTGGGTTTTTACAAAGGAATATGTAGATAAGTACGACATTCCCTATGAGGAGATACATACCGTGGAGGATTTGGAACCATGGCTGCAGCTCATTAAGGAAAAGGAGCCGGACGTGGTGCCGATGTATTTGACAAAGGATTATTCCGCTCCTGCCTATATGGATACAATTGTAGATCCCATTGGGATTGAATACGGGGACGAAACCCTGACTGTAAAGAATCTCTTTGAAACAGACCGCATGATGTCCACATTAAAGACCATGCGGAAATACTATGAGGCAGGATATATTAATAAAGACGCGGCTCTGGCCTCTGATGATAAATGCGTAAAGCGGTTTGTCACCAAAGGGGACGGCCAGCCCTATGCAGAACTGGCCTGGGGGAAGGATCTGGGCTATGACGTGGTGGTCAGCCAGATTATGGATACCCAGATTACCAATGCATCGGCAAGAGGCGCCATGACTGCAATAAACAGACATTCCAAAAATCCGGAAAAGGCAATGGAACTTCTGAATCTGATTAATACAGACGAGTATCTGCGGAATCTTTTAAATTACGGCATAGAAGGCGTACATTGGCACAAAGCAGAGGTGCCGGTGAAAGAGGCTCAAAAAGCAGAAGGAAAGCCTTATGTCTATGACCGCAAAATTGTCCTGGACGAAGAGAAGAGCAGAGATTATTCTGTTCCTTACTGGGTGCAGGGCGGTTTGTTCAACACCTATGTGACAGAAAAGGAACCCATTGATAAATGGTCTGTGTTTAAAGAATTTAACGATGATTCAAAAGCAGCCCCCTCCTTTGGCTTTGATTTTAACCTGGAGCCGGTGAAAACAGAGGTGGCAGGTTTTCGGAATGTGCTGGACGAATTTGGAAACGCCTTGTACACAGGAAGTGTGGACCCGGAGGAATATGTGCCTAAGCTTTTAAAGAAGCTGGACACAACCGGAGTGGACAAGGTTATGGAAGAAATGCAGCAGCAGGTTAATGCATGGAAACAGGCAAAATAACGAAAAAAAGCAGGAAATAAAAGAAAAGAGTTATCAAACGGATAGAGCAAGCTTTGGCTTAATCCGCCTGGGAACTCTTTTTTTATATGCGGGAATTCTTATTTTCTATACATAAAAATCTTTAAAGGGAGCAGATTGGAACGGAGTGGGAATAAGATTTTTATATTACTAGAATTTGTACAGGAAATCTAAAAATTTTCAAATTTTATAAAGCTTTCATAAATGTTATAGTTATTTTACACAAAAAAACAAAAGGGAGGTCATGAAAAATGCGAGCAAAAAAAACATCGGGAAAGCCGATGAAAGTACGCAAGAGAAGATGGACAAAGGACGATACAGAACTGACTTTGTTATCCGTACCCACATTGATTTGGTATCTTATCTTTTCCTATCTTCCCATGTTCGGTATTGTTATTGCATTTAAGCAGTATAAGCTGGCACCGGGCGGACATGGATTTATATACAATCTGTTCCATAGTGACTGGGCGGGGTTTGGCAACTTTGAATACTTCTTTTCGTCCAATGCTTTTTCTATGCTGCTTCGCAACACCATTCTCTACAAACATTGTATTTATCATTATCAGTGCCAGTGTTGCGGTAGGCGGTGCTTTGATGCTGAGCAATATGATTAACAAGAGGGGATCCAAGATTTATCAGACCATGATGTTTCTGCCTTACTTCATGTCATGGGTAGTTATCAGTTATTTCGTATATGCACTGCTGACACCGGAGAAGGGTTTGTTAAACGGTCTGATTACTTCACTGGGCGGAGATCCTGTCATGTGGTATCAGGAGGCAAAATACTGGCCGTTTATCCTGGTTATCCTGAATACCTGGAAAGGTATGGGATATGGTATGGTTATGTACCTGGCAAGTATTACCGGTATTGACCCGTCACTGTACGAAGCGGCAGTTATGGACGGTGCGACCAAATCCCAGCAGATGCGGCACATTACACTTCCGGGAATTAAGCCTGTATTTGTTATGATGCTGATTCTGGACTGTGGTAAAATCTTTAACTCTGACTTTGGTCTTTTCTATCAGGTAACAGGACAGATTCCTGCTTCTCTGTATGAAACAGTATCTACTTTTGATACCTTTATTTACAAGGCTATGCAGTCTACAGCGCCAATCGGACAGACAGCAGCAGCATCTTTCTTCCAGGCAATCTGCAGCTGTGGTACCATTCTGTTTGCAAACTGGGTAGTAAGTAAGATTGACCATGAGAACAGAATTATTTAAGGAAGGGAGAGGACAAAAGTGAGTAAAAATAAGAATAAAGCAACATCGTCCCTGAATCAGATTAAAAAGTCCACAAACATTGTGTTTAACGTTATTTTCCTGATTCTTGGCTGTATGTGTATCTTTCCCCTGTTGTTTGCCTTCTCCATTTCCATTACCAGTGAGTCGGCACTCCAGGCAGGTGGTTATCATCTGATTCCACAGGAATTTTCAAGTGCAGCTTATATGTTTCTGTGGAATGAAAGAGAGATGATTATCCGGGCATTTGTTATGTCCGTGCTGGTAACCTGTATCGGTACGGTGATTACCGTATGTCTGACTACTTCCATGGGGTATGTGGCATCAAGAACTACCTTTAAACTGAAAAAGCTATACACCTGGATTATTTTCATTCCCATGGTGTTCAATGGCGGTATGTTTGCATCTTATGTAGTAGTCAACAACATTTTAAACTTGCGAGATACCATTTGGGCATTAATCCTGCCGCTGGCCTGTTCTTCCTTCAGTGTTACCATTTGTCGTACGTTCTTCCGTACAACCGTTCCTGATGCACTGATTGAAGCAGCAAAAATTGACGGTGCAGGACAGTTTCGTATCTGGTCCGGAATTGTACTTCCGATTTCCAAGCCGGTTATGGCAACCATCGGAATGTTTGCAGCATTTGGTTACTGGAATGACTGGTTCCAGGCATCTCTGTATATTTCAGATACCAAGCTGAACACACTCCAGGCAATGTTGAACAGTATTCAGAACAACATTGACTATCTGGCAAACAACCCTTACGGCGGACTTTCCATGCAGCAGTATAAGATGAGCATGCCAACAGAGTCTGTGCGTATGGCCATTGCAATGGTTATCATTATCCCCATTGCCCTGACCTATCCATTCTTCCAGAAATACTTTATTTCCGGATTGACCATTGGTTCTGTAAAAGAATAATTAAATAATTATATAAAATTTTAGGAGGACGCTATGAAGTTAAAAAAAATAGCAGCGCTTGGTATGGCAGCCGTTATGGCAGCCGGAACACTGGCAGGCTGCGGCGGTGAAGAAAAAAAAAGAAACTGCAAAAAATGCAAACGGTGATGAAGTCGTAAACCTGAAATGGGTGATCATTGGAAACGGTATGCCGGAAAACTATGACTCCTGGATTGGCAAAGTAAATGACTACATTGGCGAAAAAATCGGTGTAAACCTGGAAATGGAAGTCATTCCATGGGGTGACTGGGACGACAGAAGAAACATTATCATCAGTACCAACGAACCATACGATATTATCTTCGGTAATGGCAATAACTACACAGCAGATATTAAATTAGGCGCTTATGTAGATATCACAGATATGATTCCTGAAATCATGAAGGAATTCAACGAACTGATGCCAGAGAAATATTGGGACGCAGTAAAGGTAGACGACAGAATCTACGGTGTTCCTGCTTACAAAGACAGTTCTATTTCTAACTATGCAGTTTGGGATAAAGAACTGGTAGATGAGTACAACATTGATTACAAAAACCTTACAACGGTTGAATCTCTGACACCAACTTTTGAGATGCTGAAAAAAGAGAAAAATGATTACCCTGTATATGTGAAAAACGACGGTGTTTATTCTATCTTTGACGTATATGATCAGTTAGGCGCTGGTACACAGATTCTGGGTGTAAGATACGATGATGAAAAAGGTAAAGTATGCTTTACTCTGGAAGAACCTGATATTTATGCTGCACTGGAAACCTTCCATGACTGGTCTAAAAAAGGTATCATCAACCCGGATGCTGCTACTTTAACAGAAGCTCGTGTATACAACATGTGGCGTATTGCCCAGGGTTGGGAATCTGCCGGTGAAACTGCATGGGGACCGGACATGGGTAAAGAGGTTGTTGTTCAGAAATGGGGCGATACTATTCTTTCCAATGAAACCGTACGCGGTTCTATGAATATGATTTCTGCAAACAGCAAATATCCGGAAAAATGTCTGGAACTGCTGAACCTGGTAAACACAGATACTACTCTTCGTGATATGTTCTACTATGGAGAAGAAGGCGTGAACTTTGAATATGTAGACGTAGACGGACAGAAGAAAGTACATAAAATCAACACAGACTGGAGTATGGCTGGTTATACACAGGGTACCTTCTTTACTGTTACACCGGAGGATACAGTAACCACTGACCAGTGGGGTGAAATCAAAGCCCTCAACGAAGCTGCTGTTCCATCTGTAATGCTTGGATTTAACTTTGACACAACAGAAGTAGATTCTCAGCTTGCAAACTGCCGTGAAGTATGGCTGCGTTACAAGAGTGAAGTTATGGCTGGTGTAAATGACCCGGCAGAGGTTGTTCCGCAGATTAAGAAAGAATTAATGGCAGCAGGTTTCCAGGACGTTATGGATGCTGCACAGGCACAGGTAGATGAATTCCTGGCATCTAAATAATAAAAAACAGGAAAGCCGAAAATAAGAAGTTCTGACATGTAAAAGGAAAAAGCTGACGCAAACAAAAAAGTAGTTGTTACTGGTTTTGCGTCGGCTTTTCTGACGAAAGGGAAAACAGATGAAACTGAGAAACAAGACAGACAACAGACCTTACATGAATGTCATTTTTGGAAATTTTTACAGCCCTGCCTTTGATGACGAAGAGTTTGTGGACGAAACCATGGGGCTTATCCGGGATTTAGGCTTTAACAGCGTGATGTTTGATACAAAGGCATGGGAGGATTTCAGGGAGCGTTATGAAACAGGGGCTTTAAGTCAGTATGTGAAAATGCAGGAATATATGGGAAAATCTGCACACGCCCATGACCTTTTCTATAACTTTCTTCTGCTGTATTTAAATGGAGACAACCTGTATCCTCATATTCGCTACAGCCCGCCGATTTTTGGGGAGGAAATCACTTATCTGGATGGGACGCCGGGCAGATGGTATAAATACTGGTCAGAAAAAGCCCAGGCATCTATGAAAGAGCATGTGGAGCGAATTATGGAAAGCTACAAAGAGGGTTGCCAGCGATGCGTGACTGAGGAGGACAGGGAGGTTGTTCCGGTCTGCAGCATGTGGGATCCAGTGGTGGCAGTGAGTTTTGATGAGGAAGGACAGAATCGTTACCGTTCCTATCTGAAAGAGCTGTATCACGGGAACATTGAAGAGCTGAATAAAAATTACAATACTACAGCCAGGGATTTCGATGCCCTGACGCCTCAGGAATACTGGTATGGCGTGAAATACCCGGAAGGAGGCTTTTATACAGAGGAAGATGTCAGAAACCGCACACCGAAATTTTATGTGTGGAGAGATAATGCATTCTGGAAAATCCATGAGATGACCGAGTATTTTAAGACCATTGGACCGAAATTAAAGGAAAAAAATCCAGACCTTTTCCTCTGTCCGGATTTAAGCCAGTGGGGCTATTTCCTGAATATTTACGGCAGAGAGCAGCAAGACCATGACAACGAATTCAGCGATTTGTGGGATACCGCCATCCGTGGTATTGACATGTATGCTCTGGCGCCTTATGTGGATTCCTGCCATTTTATTACTGTGCCCGTGACTCCGGACGGTCTTCCAGATGCCTATGTGGTTTCCTGTCAGCACAGTATGATGCGGGTCATGAATAAGGAAAAGCCCATGACAGGAGGCATTTACTGGGGACGTTACATTTACAGTGATATTTATGCACAGCTTACGCCAGCGGAAATCATCGGTTCCATGACCGCCTGCGGTATGGACGGGTACACTTGCTATGGTATGAACGGTCTGGACGACGGGGGCGTGATGAACCGTATGGACGAAAACTTCCAGGAATCTCTTCGTCTGGCAAATGACTGGTTTGCAAAGGTTTTGCCCCTGCGGGGAAATAAAAAGAAAAAAGAAATCGCCCTTTTGTTCCCTTCGGAAATGGCGCATTTAGAACCTTTTGAGGTGGGAAATAATAAGATTCGACGCCTGGATCTGCTGGGCTGGTATAAAATCTGCTGTGACCTGGGATATCAGACCGATGTAATCAGCAATCACGAAATTGAGGCAGGGGATTTGGAAGATTATCAGGTACTCATTGTACCTGTAAATGACTGTTATTTTGCAGCAGAGCATGCGCTTTTGGAAGAAAAGGTGCGTGGCTGGGTGGCAAAAGGCGGTGTGCTTCTCCACGGTCCGGAGGATATGCTGGCAGAAAACTGCTTCGGCATTTCGGGAGAAAACTGTGAGAAGACCCCTTACCGTTACGGAAAGGTTATCATTGCCCAGGGAGAGCGTTTTTGTAAGTATCCGGATGGAAAAGAAATTGCACCATATGTAGACGGAGTTGGCTCCTGTGTAGTAAAATATGAAGCAGAAGACCTTGCAAAAAAAATGCAGAGAGCAGGGGAAATCAAGGGAGTCGTGTATTCCTTTGGCGTACAGCTGGGTGCTTCCTATGCTGCCAAAAACATTCCCCATGTGCCTTATGCACAGGGAAATAAGGAAATGTATCCCATTATTCAGTCCAGAACCACTTTGGTGAAGGATATTTTAAATGCGTATGTTACCCCGATAAGCGCTATCTGCGAAAGAGGCATTGAAACAGCCGTGTATGAAGACAGCATGGTGATTGTGAATCACCGTTCCACACCTTTTATTCTGCCAAAGAGATTCAAAGAGGAAATTTACCAGTATCCATGGCACGGAGAAAAGGAAGGAAAGGGTATTCTTTTCGGACACGAGGCTGTTTGGGTAAGATTGTAGAGCAGTCTTGTAAGTTTTAGGAGGTTTTATGGAAACAAGAGAATTGAACGAAAGCTGGAAAATGAAAGGCACCCAGGAGGCAGATTGGCAGGAGGCTGTGGTTCCGGGAACTGTATATACAGATTTGCTGCGAAACGGCAATATGGAGAATCCTTACTGGAAGGATAATGAGGACAGCATCTGCGCTCTTATGGAAAAGGATTATGAATATTGTTGTGAATTCAGGGAAGAGGATATTGCTGCATGGACAGAGATTCTGCTTCATTTCGACGGTCTGGACACTGTGGCAGAGGTGTATTTAAACGGAATACTTCTGGGAAAACCATGCAACATGCACCGCGTCTGGGAGTATGAGGTGAAAAGTCTGTTAAAGGAAAAAAACACCCTGCAAGTGATTTTCCGTTCTCCTTTGAAGTATATTGCTCAGGCGTATAAAAAATACGGAAACATTGGAAACGAGGACACCTATGAAGGCTTTATGCACCTTCGGAAGGCACACTACATGTTTGGTTGGGACTGGGGCGCACACCTTCCCGATGCCGGGATTTTCCGTCCGGTAAAGCTTTTAAAGGTCAAACATGGAAGAATGGACAGTATGTATATCCGTCAGGAGCATGAGGAGGGAACATGTACCCTGCATTTTACTTCGGCATATATCTGCAAAGAACCGGAAAACTGCCAGGTTATTGTAAAAGTTACTTCTCCTGACGAACAGGTATGGGAAACCACCCTTTCTAAAGAAGGAGAGGGCTGCATTACCATTGAAAATCCACAGCTCTGGTGGGTGAACGGTCTGGGAGAGCAGCCTCTTTACCAGGTAAAAGCCATGCTTTTCTACGACAATCAGGAAGTGGATACCTGGGAGAGGAGAATCGGTCTTCGAACCATGACCATGAAGCGGGAAAAAGATGAGTGGGGAGAGAGCTTTGCTCATGAAATTAACGGAAAAGCCTTTTTTGCCATGGGCGCAGACTATATTCCGGAGGAGCATCTGCTGGGAAGAAGAAGCCCGGAGCGTACCAGACAGCTTTTAGAGGACTGCAAGCTGGCGAATTATAACGTGATTCGCGTCTGGGGAGGCGGCTTTTACCCAGATGACTGGTTCTTTGATTTATGTGATGAGCTGGGACTGGCAGTCTGGCAGGACTTTATGTTTGCTTGCTCTGTATACGAGCTGACTCCGGAATTTGAGGCAAATATCCGTCAGGAATTTATTGACAATATCAAACGTCTGCGTCATCATGCTTCCCTGGGACTGTGGTGCGGAAACAATGAGATGGAAATGTTTGTGGACGAGAGATGTTGGGTGACAAAGCCTTCTGAGGTGCGGGATTATCTCTTTATGTACGAGCGGGTGATTCCTGAGGTGTTAAGAGAATACGACCCACAGACCTTCTACTGGCCGGCAAGCCCGTCCTCAGGCGGTTCCTTTGATAACCCCAACGACCCGGATAGAGGAGATGTGCATTACTGGCAGGTATGGCATGGAAATAAGCCGTTTTCCGAGTATCGGAAGCACTTCTTCCGCTATGCCTCTGAGTTTGGTTTCCAGTCTTTTCCATGCAAGAAGACCATTGAAACCATTTCCGATGACCCGGAGGACTGGAATATCTTTTCCTATGTCATGGAGAAGCACCAGAGAAATTACGGGGCAAACGGAAAGATTATGAATTATCTCCAGCAGACGTATCGCTATCCGGGAGAATTTGACACCCTTTTGTACGCTTCCCAGCTTTTGCAGGCAGACGCCATTCGCTACGGCGTGGAGCATTTCAGAAGAAACCGGGGCAGATGCATGGGGGCTGTGTACTGGCAGTTAAATGACTGCTGGCCTGTGATTTCCTGGTCTTCTATTGATTACTGGGGACGGTGGAAAGCCCTTCATTACTATGCAAAGCGTTTCTTTGCCCCTGTGATGATTTCCTGTCAGGAGGAAAGCTGGCTGACCCAGGAAGCCAATATGAACCGCCAGCATTTTGTATTTGAAAAATCCATTACCTTAAATGTGACAAATGAAACTTTAAAAGACAGAGAAATCCTGGTAAAATGGCATCTTAGAAATGCCAGTGCAGAAATTCTGGAGGAGCATGAGGAAACGGTTTCTGTACCTGCGCTGACCAGTGTATGGCTTGACAAAGTGGAACTTCCGGAAGTGGACGTATTTAACCAGTATGTGAGCTTTGAGGCATGGGAACAGGGAGAAAGAATCTCTGAGGGAAGTGTGATTTTCTCTTATCCGAAATACTTTAAGTACAAAAACCCAAACCTTAACGTTAAGATAGAGGGAGATACTATTACTGTGACAGCAGATGCTTATGCAAAGAGTGTGGAAATTTTAAATGAGTATGAGGATCTGGTGTTGTCAGACAATTATTTTGATTTGAACGGGGACAGCAAAACCGTGAAAATATTAAGAGGTGTACCGGAAAATATCAGAGTACGCAGTGTTTATGACATTCGATAAGGAGGAACTTAAAATGGGAGAAACAAACAAAAAATATCTGATTGACACAGAGGAAAACAGACAGTTTTTAAAAGAAATCAATGAAAACTTATTAAGCTTCGGACATAGATTCCCGGCTCCGGGAGGAAGCTCTTATTATCTGGGCGATGACGGAACTCCCTGGAAAGAGAGAAACCGTGAAACCTGGATTACTTCCCGTATGGCACATGTATACAGTATCGGAACCTTCCTGGGACATGAAGGAAGCAAAGAGCTGGCAGCAGCAGCCATCAAAGGCTTAAAAGGCGAACTTCACGATGATAAAAATGGCGGCTGGTATGCAGGACTTACTGCAGAGGGAGAGATCCTGCCCAACAAACAGTGTTATGCCCATGCATTTGTAATTCTGGCAGCGTCTTCCGCAGTGCTGGCAGGCGTAGAAGGCGCAAAAGAACTTCTGGAGGACGCTTTAAAAGTCTATGACCTTCGTTTCTGGAATGAAGAAGAAGGACTTTCCTGCGATACCTGGAACACAGAATTTACCGTATTAGATGATTACCGCGGCTTAAATGCCAACATGCATACCGTAGAGGCTTTCCTTGCAGCAGCAGACGTGACAGGTGATGAAAAATACCGCAAAAGAGCAGGCAGAATTATTGACCGTGTGCTGGTATGGGCTTCTGACAACAACTGGAGAATTCCGGAACATTTCACAAAAGACTGGGCAGCAGATTTGGAATGCAACAAAGAGCAGCCGGCAGACCAGTTTAAACCATACGGTGCAACACCGGGACATGGTATTGAGTGGGCAAGACTGATTACCCAGTGGGCATTGTCTGCACATAAAGACAACAGAGAAGACGCTGCAAAATACATAGAAGCAGCAGAAAATCTCTTTAACCGTGCAGTAAAAGACGCATGGAATGCAGATGGCGCGCCGGGAATCGTGTACACTACAGACTGGGAAGGAAAACCAGTGGTACACGACAGAATGCACTGGACTCTGGCAGAAGCCATTAACACCTCCGCGGTGCTGTACCATGTGACAAAGAAGGAAAAATACGGGGAAGATTACGCAGAGTTTATGAAATATCTGGACGAAAAGGTGTTAGACCATGTAAATGGCTCCTGGTTCCACCAGATGAACGAAAAGAATGAAGTCATCGGAACCGTATGGCCGGGTAAATCCGACATTTACCATGCCCTTCAGGCAACTCTGATTCCATACCATACGCCGGATTTATCCATTGCTCCGGCAGTAAAAAACAAACTGACTGTTTAAATTTTACAAAACACTTGTAAAAGCAGGGCGAATTGATTACAATACTTCTGTTGTCCAATAACAAAACAATGTGGAGGAAAGATAGAATGTTGGAAAAACTATTCAAACTGCGCAAGAACGGTACAGACGTCAAGACCGAAGTGCTTGCCGGAATTACCACTTTTATGACCATGGCGTACATTCTGGCTGTCAATCCAAGCATTATGGCAGAAGCAGGCATGAATCAGGGCGCTGTGTTTACTGCAACGGCTCTGGCAGCTCTTCTGGGTACGTTGTTTATGGCATTTTTTGCCAATTATCCTTTTGCCCTGGCGCCGGGAATGGGCTTGAATGCCTACTTTGCCTATACGGTTGTGCTGGGAATGGGATATTCCTGGGAAACAGCCCTGACCGCTGTTTTTGTAGAAGGCCTGGTATTTATTGTTCTTTCTCTAACCAATGTGCGGGAGGCGATTTTTAATGCAATTCCCCAGAATTTAAAGGCAGCGGTAAGTGTGGGAATCGGTTTATTTATCGCTTTTATCGGTCTGCAGAATGCAAAAATTGTCATTGGGGGTTCTACCCTTTTACAGTTGTTTTCTGTAGAAGCTTATAATGAAGTAAATGGAGTGAAGGCTTCCTTTAACGATGTGGGAATCACGGTGCTTCTGGCAGTTATCGGAATTTTAGTCACCGGCTATCTGGTGATTAAACAGGTAAAGGGAAATATCCTGTGGGGGATTCTGATTACCTGGATTCTGGGGATTCTTTGCCAGTTTGCAGGCATCTATGTGCCGAATCCGGAGCTGGGCTTTTATGGGCTGCTGCCTGATTTCAGCAATGGACTGTCTGTTCCCAGTATTGCACCGATTTTTGGAAAGCTGGATTTCAGCGGAATTTTTTCCCTGAATTTTGTAGTTGTGGTATTTGCATTTTTATTTGTAGATATGTTTGATACCATTGGAACTCTGATCGGCGTGTCCTCAAAGGCAAAGATGCTGGACGAGGAAGGAAAGCTTCCTAATATCAAGGGTGCATTAATGGCAGACGCAATGGCAACCACACTGGGAGCTGTGATGGGAACTTCCACTACAACCACTTTTGTGGAAAGTGCGTCCGGTGTTTCCGAAGGAGGAAGAACAGGTCTGACTTCTGTGACGACTGCTGTTTTATTCGGTCTGTCCCTGTTTTTATCCCCGATTTTCCTGGCGATTCCGTCCTTTGCAACTGCGCCGGCGCTGGTAGTGGTAGGATTTTATATGCTGACAAATGTGACAAATATTGATTTCAACGATATTTCCGAAGCATTGCCATGCTATATCTGTATTGCCGCCATGCCGTTTTTCTACAGCATTTCCGAGGGAATCTCCATGGGAGTCATTGCCTATGTGGTGCTGAATCTTATGACAGGAAAAGCAAAAGAGAAGAAAATCAGTCTGCTGATGTATGTGCTGGCGATTTTGTTTGTGCTGAAATATTTGCTTTTGTAGAAAAGAGAATAGAATAAGGAAGGAACAGCCCCTGCTTGAGGAGAGAGCAGGGGCTGTTTATTGGTATAAAACGGATTCTTTGGCACATACTAACTCCGGAGGTTCAAATAATATTAAAAATTAAAAAAATTGTAATAAAATGAGGAAATCCGGAGGAAAAGATGATATAATGATTGCATATTATGCAATTCAAGCCGATGAATCGGTTTGTTGCTGCAGTTGCAGCACATTATATTGACAGCCACGACTTGCTGCAGCATAAGATGTGTTTCATATATTGAGGTGAGAATAGACGATGAGTGATATCAGGCAAAGGCGACGTAGAAGCAGAAGAAATATAAAAAGAATCCGGCAGAGAAACAGAAGGGTATTGCTGTCTGTTGGTTTGCTATGCTTTATTGTCTGGGCGGGATTTGTAAACGTCAGTAAGCAGAAGAAGGAGCAGGAAGCAGAACAGGCTTATGCTGAGCAGCAGGAGAAGAAAGCCCGGGAAGCAAAGGAAGTCAAAGCAGGCAAAGAGGAAAAGGACGAGCCTGTACTGGCTGCAGAAAGCGAAAAAAACAAGTGGTATTTAAAACTGGTGAACGCCAAAAATCCCATGATACAGACAGATGTGCCGGAGGTGGAAACAGAAACTCTGGATTCGGAGGGGTATCAGGTAGACGCCAGAATTATGAAGGATTTGGAGGCTATGTTTGAGGCAGCCCGGGCAGACGGAAGATCCCCTATGATTTGCTCTGCATTCCGTGCCTGGGATACTCAGGTATCTCTGTATCAGAATAAAATAGGAAGAGTTATGAACGAGGAGGGTCTGAATGAGGAAGATGCAGCCATCAAGGCAGCCACTGTTGTGGCAAAGCCGGGTACCAGCGAGCATCAGATTGGACTGGCCCTTGACATTGTTTCTTCCGAGTATACAAATCTGGACGAAGGTCAAATGGAAACAGAGGATCAGAAGTGGCTCATGGAAAACAGTTGGAAATACGGCTTTATTCTCCGTTATCCGCTGGATAAAAGTGACATTACAGGTGTTATTTTTGAACCCTGGCATTACCGCTATGTAGGAAAAAAGGCAGCAAAGGAAATTACAGAACAGAATCTGACCCTGGAGGAATATCTGGGAGAAGAGCCTGTAGGAGATCCTACAGAAAATATCAAATAAAAAATACAGATAATATAAGAATTGCCCCGGCTGCAGAACACAGAAAAATGTGGAAAACAGCCGGGGCAATTTTAAAATCTGTATTGACATTAAAAATTCTTTTTTCTATAATGGAAAAATAATGGTTAGGGAACTAACAAATTAAATTTCATATACGGAAGGAGTGTAAAACAATGATAAAAACCTTAGCCGGACAGATTAAAGAATTTAAGAAAGCCTCGATTCTGACCCCGGTGTTTATGATACTGGAGGTTTTGTTTGAGATGATGATTCCCCTGCTTATGGCGTCCATTATTGATAATGGCGTGGAAAAGGGAGATATTGGTCATATCTGCAAGGTAGGAATTGCCATGGCTGTGCTGGCTCTGTGCGGTCTGTGGGCAGGTGTTATGGGAGGTAAATACGGCGCCCGGGCGTCTACCGGATTCGCCAGAAACCTGCGAAGAGCCATGTATGAAAACATTCAGAATTTTTCTTTTTCCAATATTGACAAATTCAGCACCGCTGGTCTGATTACCCGTCTGACCACAGATGTCACCAACCTGCAAATGGCGTACCAGATGCTGCTGCGTATGTTTACTCGTGCCCCGGCAAGTCTGATTTGCGCCATGGTTATGGCGTTTACCATTAATGCAAAGCTGGCGAGTATTTATCTGGTGGCGGTTCTGGTACTGGGAACCTGTCTGGTACTGATTATGAGCAGGGCGACGAAGTATTTCCAGCAGGTATTTAAAAAGTATGATGAATTAAATGCCAGTGTACAGGAAAATATTACAGGTATCCGTGTGGTAAAAGCCTATGTAAGAGAAGATTATGAAAACAACAAATTCTTTAAAGCAGCAGAAAACGTATATCGTATGTTCATCAAAGCAGAGAACATTATTGTGGCAAACATGCCTCTTATGATGTTTACCGTATATGCCTGCATTCTGGGGCTGAGCTGGCTTGGCGCCAAGATGATTGTGGTAGGCGGACTCACTACGGGAGAACTGATGAGCCTTCTGACCTATTGCATGAATATTATGATGAGTTTGATGATGCTGTCCATGATTTTCGTTATGGTAACTATGAGTGTGGCATCAGCAGAGCGTGTCACAGAGGTGCTAAATGAAAAAAGTGATATTACCAATCCTGAAAATCCTGTGATGGAAGTAAAAGATGGCAGCATTGTTTTCAATCATGTAAACTTTTCCTATAAGAAGGAAAGCAGCGAGCCGGTGTTAAAGGATATTGATTTACAGATTCATGCAGGAGAAACCATAGGAATTATCGGCGGAACGGGAAGCGCCAAATCCAGTCTGGTAAACCTTATCAGCCGTCTTTATGACGTGAGCGAAGGAAGGGTGCTGGTGGGCGGTATTGATGTCCGCGAATATGATCTGGAGGAGCTTCGTAATCAGGTGGCAGTGGTGCTGCAAAAGAACGTCCTTTTCAGCGGAACGATTTTGGACAACCTGCGCTGGGGCGATAAAAATGCTACAGAAGAAGAGTGTATCCGTGCCTGCCGTCTGGCATGTGCTGATGAATTTATTGAGCGTATGCCGGAGAAATATCACACCTACATAGAACAGGGCGGAAGCAATGTATCAGGTGGACAGAAGCAGAGGCTTTGTATTGCAAGAGCGCTGCTGAAAAAACCGAAAATCCTGGTGCTGGACGATTCTACCAGCGCAGTGGATACTGCCACAGACGCTAAAATCCGCAGAGCCTTTGCAGAGGAGATTCCAAATACCACAAAGTTGATTATTGCACAGCGAATTTCCAGTATCAGGGACGCAGACCGGATTATTGTTATGGACAACGGAGAAGTCAACGGCTTTGGTACCCATGAGGAACTGCTTGCAAATAACGCGATTTACAGGGATGTATACGAATCCCAGACAAAAGGCGGAGGCGGAGATTTTGATGAAGCTTCCAATCAGGGAGGTGAGGCATAATGAAACAAAAGAAAAAAGCAGAGGTGGACAATCCCGGAAAACTGCTTATGCGAATTCTGGGATATGTGGGAAAAACTTATAAGGTACATCTGATTCTGGTAGTCATAGGGATTTTTGTAAGCGTGCTGGCAAATGTCCAGGGAACCATGTTTATGAAAACCATGATTGATGATTATATTGTGCCTCTTCTTCAGGCAGATGTACCGGATTTTCGGCCCTTTGCCATGGCTATTTTACGGGTTGCCTGTCTTTATGCAATTGGAGTTGCCTGTGCTTATGCATACAACAAAATTATGATTTACGTGACACAGGGAACTCTGAAAAATTTAAGAGATGACATGTTTGAAAAGATGGAAAGTCTTCCGGTGAAATATTTTGACACGCACCCCCATGGGGATATTATGTCCGTGTATACCAATGACATTGACACACTGCGCCAGATGATCAGTCAGAGTATGCCTCAGATGCTGTCCAGCATGATAACCATTGTCAGCGTATTTATCAGTATGCTGGTGCTGAACATTCCTCTGACTCTGCTGACGGTCGTTATGCTGGCTCTGATGATAAGCGTCACAAAAAAGATTGCCGCGTTGTCCGGAAAGCACTTTATGGATCAGCAGGTAAATATCGGTAAGCTGAACGGCTACATTGAAGAAATGATGGAAGGTCAGAAGGTAGTAAAGGTTTTCTGTCACGAGGAAGAGGCAATGAAGCAGTTTGATGAGCTGAATAATCAGCTTTTTGAGAGCGCGGATAATGCCAATAAATGTGCCAATTATCTGGGACCTGTCAATGCGCAGCTTGGAAATGTAAACTATGTGGTCTGTGCGGTTGCTGGAGGAATGCTGGCTATCAATGGCATTGGAGGATTTACCCTGGGCGGCCTTGCCAGCTTTCTGACCTTTAATAAGAGCATCGGTATGCCGGTGAATCAGATTAGTCAGCAGTTAAACAGCATTGTTATGGCTCTGGCAGGCGCCAAGCGAATTTTTGACCTTATGGACGAAAAGCCGGAGGAAGACCACGGCTATGTAACTCTGGTAAATGCAAAGTGGGAAAACGGCCAGCTTACCGAGAGTCAGGAGAGAACCGGACACTGGGCATGGAAGCATTACCATAAGGCAGACGATACCACTACTTATGTGGAATTAAAGGGTGATATGGTACTGGACGGTGTGGATTTCGGATATAACGAGGACAAGATTGTTCTGCATGATATTAAGATGTATGCCACACCTGGTCAGAAGATTGCTTTTGTAGGTTCTACCGGGGCGGGAAAAACTACAATTACCAATCTGTTGAATCGTTTTTATGATATTCAGGACGGTAAAATCCGTTATGACGGGATTAATATCAACAAAATCAGAAAAGGGGATCTGCGCCGTTCCATGGGAATTGTCTTGCAGGATACCAACCTGTTTACGGATACGGTTATGGAAAATATCCGTTATGGAAAGCTGGACGCTACAGATGAAGAGGTCATTGCAGCAGCAAAGCTGGCAAATGCAGATGGATTTATCCGCAGGCTGCCGGAGGGCTACAATACCATGCTGACCGGAAACGGAGCCAACTTAAGCCAGGGACAAAGACAGCTTCTTTCCATTGCAAGAGCTGCTGTGGCAGATCCGCCGGTGCTGATTTTGGACGAAGCTACCAGTTCTATTGATACCAGAACAGAACGTCTGGTGCAGGAAGGCATGGACCGCTTAATGGAGGGCAGAACCACCTTTGTCATTGCCCACAGACTTTCTACAGTCCGAAACAGCGACTGTATTATGGTACTGGAGCAGGGAAGAATCATAGAACGCGGCTCTCACGAAGAGCTTATGGCGGAAAAAGGCAAGTATTATCAGCTTTATACGGGAAATAGTGTGGGCGCATAAAATGTAGCAGGTTGGCAGGCAACGGAAAAATCAACCATGAGAAGGGAATGTTTAGTGCTGCGGCATAAACATTCCCTTTTTTACAATCTTTATTCTTTCTCCTGTTTTCCTTTTCCGGGTTTAATACTCAAGATGATAAGATAGAAACATCAAGGGAGGGAATGAGAATGTTGCACATGCTATATGCTATCCATGATTTCAAAGAAAGGGCAGAGATTTCTGCCAATTGTTTTGCAAAATTGCACCCGTTTGTATTTTTTCTGAGCGTCTTTATCGGTATGCCGGTTCTGACTTTGGGAGCAGTCTTTCTTTTTTCTTCAGTTCTGGTGGTTCCCATGGCGCTGGTTCTGGGGTGGACATAAAGATTTCTTTATACGGTCTTAATACTGTGTAAATTTTATTTATACAGTTTTTATGCATGACAAGCCATAATTAAGATACCATAAAGATTGTGGAGGAAGAAAAAAACTCATGCGTAAAAAAAGACATTTTACTTCTTTTCAGATAATCAGCCTTGGATTTCTGATTGTGATTCTTACAGGCAGCTTTCTTCTGATGCTGCCCATTTCAACCAATGGGCCGGGAGGGGCTTCTTTTTGGGACTCCCTGTTTACTGCAACCTCAGCTGTCTGTGTGACAGGCCTGGTGCTGCATGACACTGCACAGTACTGGTCCTATTTCGGACAGTTTGTCATTATTACTCTGATTCAGATTGGCGGCATGGGAGTAGTAACCGTATCCATTGCCATTGCCATGCTTTCCGGCAGAAAGATAGGCCTGATGCAGAGAAGTACCATGTGCGAGGCAATTTCTGCCCATCATGTAGGCGGAATTGTGCGAATGACAGGCTTTATTTTAAAAACAACCATGATGATAGAAGTGACAGGGGCAGCAGTAATGTTCCCTGTTTTTTGCCGGGATTTTGGCGTGTTGAAGGGGTTATGGTATTCCCTGTTTCACTCCATTTCCGCTTTTTGCAATGCCGGTTTTGATTTGCTGGGGGTGCGGCAGGAATTTTCCTCTCTGACTACCTATGCGGATAATCCGGTGATTAATCTTACCATTATGGCGCTGATTGTCATTGGCGGTATCGGTTTTTTGACCTGGGACGATATTAAGACCCATAAGTTACATATTAAAAAATACCGAATGCAGAGCAAAGTGATTCTTACAGTCACAAGTCTGCTGATTCTTCTGCCGGCTTTGTATTTCTATTTTGTGGAGTTTTCAGCAGACAAGTGGAGTGATATGAGTCTGTCTGAGCGGATTTTAGGTTCCTTTTTCCAGTCAGTTACCCCCAGAACAGCAGGCTTTAACACCGTAGATTTGACGGCGCTCAGCGAGGCAGGGGTTTTTATTATGATTATATTAATGATTACCGGCGGTTCTCCCGGCTCTACCGCAGGAGGAATCAAGACAACCACCATTGCGGTTTTGTTCTCATCTGCTCTGGCAGTCTTTAAGAGAAAAGGAGAAACCAACTGCTTTCACCGCAGAATTTCAGAAAACACGGTCAACCATATTGCTGATGTATCTGGTGCTGTTTTTAAGTGGGGGAATTGCCATAAGCTGTATAGAAGGAATCCCGATTTTAGACTGTCTTTTTGAAACGGCTTCGGCGATCGGAACCGTGGGGCTGACCCTTGGAATCACAACAGAATTGAGCCTTATCTCAAGATTTATCCTGATTGTCCTGATGTTCTGGGGCAGAGTCGGAGGGCTGACACTGGTCTTTGCCGCAATCTCCAGCAGACACCTTGATGTTTCCAAATTCCCTATGGAGAAAATTACAGTGGGGTAGTGAAGTCGGGGGAAAAATATGCTAATATGGAAGCGATTAAGGAGAGGAGCAGAAGCATGAAAGGAGATTTTGAAACACGGCTGTATCAGGAAGAGGGAAAAAAGAGAAAAGCGGCGGCAGATATTTTTAAGAGTATTCTGGTGCTGGGAATTTCTACTTTTATTAGTTACTTTTTCTCAAAGAGAGGATTCCGGGAAGCGAATATTATTACCGTATATATTCTGGGAGTGCTGATTACGGCTGTTGTGACTTCCCAGAGAATTTACAGCCTTATCAGTTCTGTCATCAGCGTTTTGCTTTTTAATTTTTTGTTTACAGAGCCAAGATATACCTTTAACGCCTATGATGCGGGCTATATCGCTACGTTTCTGGTTATGTTTATTGCTGCTTTTATTACAAGCTCTCTGGCTGTGCGGATAAAGAAGCAGGCCATACAGTCAGCGGAAACTGCTTATCGGACCAGAATTCTTTTTGAAACCAATCAGCAGCTGGGACAGGAACAGAATAGCCAGGGAATTATTTCCGTTACCTGTGGACAGCTGGAGAAGCTTTTGAAAAGAGATATTATTTTTTATGAGGTGAAGAATGGGAACTTAGCCGAGCCGGTTCTTTTTTCCGGGCAGGAGGGAGAAAAACAGGATTATCTTGCTCCAAAGGAAAAGAGAGTGGCAAAATGGGTATTGGAGAACAATACTCATGCAGGGGCTGCCACAAAGACTTTTTCTGATGCGGATTGCCTGTATCTGTCTGTGCGGGTAGGCAGCGAAGTCTTTGGTGTGGTAGGGATTGCCATTGGAAAAAACACTCTGGATTCTTTTGAAAAGAGCATTATGCTTTCTATTTTAGGCGAGTGCGCCTTGGCAATGAAAAACGATAAAGTATCAAGGGAAAAGGCTGCGGCAGCCCTTTTGGCAAAGAATGAGCAGCTTCGGGCAAATCTGCTGCGTTCCATTTCCCATGATTTGCGGACACCTCTTACTTCCATATCCGGAAATGCCGGAATTTTGCTTTCCAGCGAGGACAGTATGGACAGGGAGAAACGCAGACAGCTTTACGAAGATATTTATGATGATTCCCTGTGGCTGATTAACCTGGTGGAAAATCTGCTTTCCGTCACAAGGATTGAGGACGGAACCATGAAGCTGCGGTTAAATACAGAGCTACTGGAGGAAATTGTACAGGAGGCTGTAAACCATGTGGAAAAACGCAGCAAGGAACACAAAATCACCGTGCATTTTTCAGACAGTCTGCTTTTGGTAAAGGCAGATGCCCGCCTGATTGTTCAGGTGCTGGTGAATCTAATGGACAATGCCATCAAATATACGCCTGCCGGGTCAGAAATCGAAATTGAAATACGTCTGCAGGGCAATATGGCAGAGGTTTCTGTAGCAGATAACGGCAGTGGCGTTTCCGAAAATGCTAAAGCGCATATTTTTGAAATGTTTTATACAGATGCAACAAAGGCGGCAGACAGCCGCAGAAGTCTGGGGCTTGGGCTTGCCCTTTGCAAATCCATCATCACTGCCCATGGGGGAATGATAAAAGTGGAAGACAATCAGCCTCATGGCGCCCGTTTTATATTTACATTGCCCGCAAAGGAGGTCAAACTGCATGAATAAACCATTGATACTGGTTGTGGAAGATGACACAGCAGTAAGAAACTTAATTGTAACCACACTGGAAACCCATGATTACCGTTTTCAGGCAGCGCCCACCGGAGAAATAGCCATTATGGAAGCGGCTTCTCACAATCCTGATGTGATTCTTCTGGATTTGGGACTTCCGGACATGGACGGTATTGATATTATCCGAAAAATCCGTACCTGGTCCAAGACCCCCATTATTGTCATCAGCGCCAGAAGCGAGGATACCGATAAAATCGAAGCGCTGGACGCAGGGGCTGACGATTATCTGACAAAGCCTTTTTCGGTGGAAGAACTGCTGGCACGGTTAAGGGTAACCTTTCGCCGTTTAAACGACAGCAGAGGAGAAGCGATTCAGAATTCTGTTTTTCAAAACGGAGATTTGAAGATTGACTATGCCGGGGGCTGTGCCTTTATGAAGGAAAAAGAACTGCATTTAACCCCTATTGAATATAAGCTGTTGTGTCTTCTGGCAAAAAATGTGGGAAAAGTGCTGACCCATACCTATATCACAAAAGAAATCTGGGGAAGCGCCTGGGATAATGATGTGGCTTCTCTGCGGGTATTTATGGCAACTTTGCGGAAAAAAATAGAACCCAATCCTTCAGAACCCATGTATATACAGACCCACATCGGAGTGGGATACCGTATGCTCAAGGTGTGAAAAGAATCTCGCCTGTGAGATTCTTTTCGCATCGGCGCGCCGTTAGCGGCTGATTTTCTGTGTAATAAAAAACGGTCGTATTTCACTGTCTGTATGCATGTGAAATGCGATCGTTTTTTGGAGTTTAGTTCTCTTTTGCGTAAAGTTTTGCCAGTTCTACAATTACTTGGACGCATTTTTCCATGGACTGAATACATACAAATTCAAAATGTCCGTGGCAGTTGTGGTCCCCGGTTCCCAGATTCGGGCAGGGCAGTCCTTTAAAGGAAAGCTGGGCGCCGTCTGTACCGCCGCGGATTGGAAGAACCTGAGGCTGAATCCCCAGCTTCTCATACACTGCAAGCACATTGTCCACTAAATGCATATGAGGTTCAATCTGTTGTTTCATATTAAAATAGGAATCTTCAAGTTTTAATTCTACCGTGCTTTCTCCGTATTTTTCATTCATATAGGCAGCAGCTCTTTCCATGAAGCGCTTCTTTTCCTCAAACAATTCCATATCATGGTCGCGGATAATATATTCGGAAACTGTTTTTTCCACAGAACCCTGAATGGTATCCAGATGCAGGAAGCCTTCTCTGTCCTGGGTATATTCCGGTTTCTGATTCTGGGGCAGCATACCCTGAAATTCCATGGCAAGAAGAATGGCATTTACCATTTTGTTTTTGGCAGAGCCGGGGTGAATGCTTACTCCATGAAAGGTGATGAAAGCGCTGGCAGCATTGAAGTTTTCATACTCCAGTTCCCCACATTCTCCTCCGTCCATGGTATAGGCAAAATCTGCGCCGAATTTTTCCACATCAAAATGGTCGGTTCCCTGTCCGATTTCCTCGTCTGGTGTGAATCCAATGCGAATAGGACCATGAGGGATTTCCGGGTGTGCAAGGAGATATTCCGCGGCTGTGAGAATTTCCGCAATTCCTGCCTTGTCATCACCGCCTAAAAGGGTCTGTCCGTCGGTTACGATTAAATCCTGTCCCTCATACTGACTGAGATTGGAGAAATCCTTTGTCCGCATAACAATTCCTTTTTCCTCGTTGAGAACAATATCCTTTCCGTCATAATGTTCCAGAATCCGGGGTGCAATGTTTGTTCCCGAGGCAGCACAGGAGGTGTCCATATGGGAAATGAATCCCAGGATTTTACCCTGATAGTTAGGAATCGTGGAAGGAATGGTGCCGAATACATAGCCGTATGCATCAAGGGAAACCTCAGTAAGCCCCAGTTCCTTCATTTCTTTTTCCAGTTCTGCCGCAAATGCAAGCTGGCTTTTGGTGCTTGGAAAGGTTTCTGAGGACGGGTCAGAGGTTGTGTCCATAGAAATGTATTTGAGAAAACGTTCTTTTACCTGCATAGTCAAATCTCCTTTTCTTTATTCTGTAAAATATGCTAACACAAGGAAAAGGGCTTGTCCAGCCGGAGAAAGGGGAAAGAGGCTCTTTTTGGCAGGTCTTCTTGACTTTGGAAAGGAGCATGTCTATAATAAACTGGTACTACCACCGAAAAGAGGAAAAAAAGATGAAGTTTTTGAAACAATTCAGTATTATTTTACTGTTCTCCTTTTTGGGAGAGCTTTTACGCAGACTGATTCCCCTGCCCATACCAGCCAGTGTTTATGGACTTGTGCTGATGCTGGCAGCCCTTGGCAGCGGAATTCTAAAGGCGCATCAGGTAAGAGAAACGGCGGGATTTCTGATAGAAATTATGCCCGTGATGTTTATACCGGCAGGCGTGGGGCTTTTGGATTCCACAGATGCACTTTTGCCTGTATGGATTCCAGTAGTTGTCATTACTGTGGTGACAACGGTACTTGTGATGGCAGTCACAGGTGGGGTTACACAGAGCATGCTGAAAAGGGGGAAAAAGAAAGATGAATGAATTTTTAAGCAATTCTGTTTTTTTTGGAGCAGTTTTAAGTCTGGCGGCCTATGAAACAGGATTACTTTTGAAAAAGAAATTTAAGATGGCGATTTTAAACCCTCTGCTCATTGGAACGATTTGTGTTATGGCAGTTTTGATGATTTTTAAAGTGGATTATAAGAAATACAATGAAAGTGCAAAATATATCAGCTATCTGTTGACACCGGCTACGGTATGTCTGGCAGTTCCCCTCTATGAACAGATGTCCCTTTTGAAGAAAAATTTCAGAGCCGTGGCAGTGGGAATTGTGTCCGGTGTGCTTGCCAGTCTGGTCAGTGTACTGGCGCTTTCCAGAATTTTCGGGCTTAGTCATGAGTTGTATGTAACCCTGCTTCCCAAATCCATCACAACCGCGATTGGCATGGGAGTGTCTGAAGAGCTGGGAGGAATTGTAACGATTACAGTGGCTGTGATTATCATTACCGGTATTTTAGGAAATGTAATTGCAGAGCTGGTTTGCAAAATCTTTCGTATTCAGAATCCCATTGCCAAAGGGCTGGCTCTTGGAACCGCCTCTCATGCCATCGGAACTGCCAAAGCTATGGAGATGGGACCTGTGGAAGGCGCTATGAGCAGTCTTGCTATTGCTGTAGCAGGACTTTTGACGGTTATAGGTGCATCTGTGTTTGCAGGCTTTATGTAAGGAGGGCAAAATTTTGGAAAAATTAGTGATTACCATTGCAAGACAGTATGGCAGTGGCGGAAGGCAAATTGGCAGGGAGTTGGCAGAACGTCTGGAAATCCCTTTTTACGGCAAAGAAGAATTGATGGAAATCGCCAGGGGAAGAGAAGACTATGAGGAAGTGCGGGCTTTCTATGAGGAACAGCCTGTAAACAGCCTTTTGTATGCCATTGCCATGAATCAGAGTGAAAATCAGGTTGGAAAAATACCGTTTAAAAGAATCCGGGAGCTTTGCGGAAAGGAGTCCTGCGTACTCATTGGCAGGTGCGGAAATTATATTTTCAGAGAAGAGGAAAACTGTATTCGGGATTTTTATCTATGCAGATATGAAAACAAAGCAGGATTGGGTTATGAAACATGAGGGACTGTCTGCCCACAGGGCAAAAGCGAAGATTCAGGAAATAGAAGAGGAAAGAGCAGAGTTTCACAAATACTATACAGGAGAAGCCTGGGGCAGCATGAATTACTATGATTTGTGCATTAACGCAGGTGTGCTTGGAACAGAAAAAACCGTGGAACTGATTTGCAGCTATTTAAAAAGCAGAGGTTTGAGAAATGGAAGAAAAAAATGAAAAAGTATATTATTTGGTGATTACATACATCAAAGAGTTGGCAGAAACAGGGCAAATTGAGTTTGGAAGCAAGATTCCTTCGGAAAGAGAGCTTATGGTGACACTGGGGCTGAGCCGAAATTCCGTGAGGGAGGCGCTTCGATGTCTGGAGCATATGGGGCATTATTGAAAGCCGTCACGGACAGGGGAATTTCCTGGTAAATCATGTGGGAAACAGCCTTTCCAGTGTGTTTTCCATTCTTTTAGTAACGCAGCAGAGTAATTATATTGAAATCAGCCAGCTGCGTCGTTTTATTGAAATCGGCGCGTATCTGCTGGCGTCAAAGCAGGCAAAAGAGGAGGACTTGCACCGGCTTTTTCAGCTTGTGGAGCAAATGGAGGACTGCACCAGCAGAAATTGTATAGAAGAGCGGGTGAAGACGGATAAGAAGTTTCACGATGAGTTGATAAAGATTTCCGGGAATAATTTGCTGGGAATCTTAAATGATGCGCTGTCTGACATATTTGAAATGGTTATCAGCCAGGTGTCCACACAGGTGCAGCCTGAGGAATGGAAGGAATTAAGCGGCTGTCACAGGAAAATCTGTGAAAATCTGGAGAAAAAGGACGTGCAGGAGGGCATTAAGGTAATTCGGGAGCATTATAATGTGCTGGACAGAGAAATTGGGAAGATGGAGGAATAGAAAGTGAGGATTTACCATGAACCAACATCTACATAACACAAAACAAAACCAACAGCCCACCCCACCACGCCTTTTGCAGAGTTCCTTTGTAGTCTGTCTTCTGGCCATTCTCTGCAATGCCCTGTGGGGAAGCGCTTTTCCGGCAATTAAGTCCGGCTACCGTCTTTTTGAAATTCCGGGAAACAGTCCGGCTTCTCAGATTCTTTTTGCGGGAATCCGCTTTTTTCTGGCAGGATTTCTGGCTCTGGTATTTGGCAGTCTTTTGCAGAAGCGGATTCTTATTCCAAAGAAGTCTTCTATTCCCATGGTGTTAAAGCTGTCCGTTTTTCAGACGATTTTACAGTATATTTTTTTCTATCTGGGTCTGGCGCACACTTCAGGAGTAAAGGGTTCTATTATTATTGCGTCCAACACCTTTGTGGCGATTTTGGTTGCCAGCCTTTTGTTTCATCAGGAAAAGCTGACCAGAAGAAAAGTCGCAGCCTGTGTCATAGGCTTTGCCGGCGTTGTGCTGGTAAATTTAAACGGAGAGGGCATTGGCATGAGCTTTCATCTGGACGGGGAAGGTTTTTTGCTGATTTCCGTTGTTGCCTATGCCTTTGCCTCCAGCCTTTTAAAAATCTATTCCAAAGAGGAAGACCCGGTAACGTTAAGCGGCTGGCAGTTTATGGCAGGCGGATTGGTGATGATAGTGGGAGGGTATCTTCTGGGCGGAAGAATTTCCAAGGTAACTCTGCCGGGAATGGCAGTGCTTATCTATTTAGCTCTGGTTTCCTCAGTTGCTTTTTCTCTTTGGGGGATTCTCCTGAAGTATCACCCGGTTTCTAAAATCGCTATTTTCGGTTTTACCAATCCGGTGTTCGGAGTTCTGTTATCCACACTGATTCTTCGGGAGGAAAGCCAGACAAAGGGCTGGCAGCTTGCAGCAGCCCTGGTCTTAGTTTGCGTCGGTATTTGTCTGGTAAACAAACCCCCTAAGAAAGGGAAAGTATCCGAAAAAAACAGGTGACAAGAAAACAAAGCAGAAACCCCATGCAAGTGGGCAGCAAAAAGGCAAGCGCTGTCCATTTCAGGCTGTGGGTTTCTTTTTTTATGGTTAAAAGTGTGGTAGCGCAGGGCCAGTGCAGGACAGAAAAAATCAGCATGGACACAGCTGTGGAAAAGGTCCAGCCCTGTTCCGTGAGCAGAGTATGAAGGCTGGAAAGGCTTTGAAAATCCACAAGAGAGGACTGCGCTGTGTAAGCCATAATCATAACCGGAATCACAATTTCATTTGCAGGAATGCCCAGAATAAAAGCAAGCAAAATGGTGCCGTCCAGGCCCAGAAGCCGGGCAAAAGGGTCTAAAAAGGACGAAAGCAGAGTCAGAAGCGTGGTTTGGTCTATGCGGATATTTGCCGTAAGCCAGATAAGCAGTCCGGCGGGGAACGCGGCAAATATGGCGCGGGTCAGCACCAGAAGAGTCCGATTGATAATAGAGTGCAGAAGCACGGAGCATATCTGGGGCTTTCTGTAAGGGGGCAGTTCCAGTGTGAAGGAGGAGGGAACGCCTTTTAAAATCGTGGCAGAGAGAAGCCGGGAGGCTAAAAAAGTCATGGCAACTCCAAAAAGAATCACGCAGGTGAGCAAAACAGCAAGCAGCAGGGCATGCAATATCCGAGAATCTGAGGGTAAAGCTGTGGCAAAGAAAATTGTCAGCACTGCCAGAATCGTGGGAAAACGGCCATTACAGGGGACAAAACTGTTGGTCAGAATTGCAATCAGCCGTTCCCTGGGAGAATCAATAATCCTGCACCCGGTTACGCCTACAGCATTGCAGCCAAAGCCCATGAGCATGGTAAGCGCCTGTTTGCCGCAGGCTCTGCATTTGGAAAAGCAGCAATCCATGTTAAAAGCAATTCTGGGCAGATAGCCAAAATCCTCCAGCAGAGTAAACAGCGGAAAAAAGACAGCCATGGGAGGAAGCATGACACTGACAACCCAGGCAGTCACCCGGTAGCAGCCGAAAACAAGAAGCTGACATAGCTTTAGAGGCAAGATACCGGATAGCTTTTCGTACAGCAAAGGCTCCAGCCGGAATAAAACGTCCTGGAGAACCTGGGAAATGGAATTAGCTCCAAGAAGGGTAATCCAGAAAATACCCAGAAGAAGCAGAAGCATACAAAAAATACCGGTGTATTTTCCGGTAAAGAGAGTATCCAAAGCCTGGTCAAAGGAGGGGAGATGTTGTTTTTTCCGGCAGACAGCTTTCTGATAGAGGGAAGAGGCAAGGCGAGCCTGAATTTCCGGTGTGGAAAGGTCCGGATTTTGTTCGGAGAAGCTTTGCCTGACCGTGTTTTTTTCATACATACAGGTATTCAGAAAAGTTTTCAAACGCCTGATTTCTCTTTTGCGGCGAGCTGTGATGCCGATAACCGGAATATGGAGTTCCTTTTCCAGAATATCGCAGGAAATATGTATTCCTTTTTTGGCTGCCTGGTCCATAAGATTTACACATAAAATGACATTATCTGTAACCGCAAGAATTTGCAGTACCAGATGCAGGTTTCGTTCCAGACATACGGCATCGCAGATAACCAGTACTGCGTGGGCGGTATTTCCCATAAGACAGCTTCCGGCAATTTTTTCCTCCGTGGAGCAGGCGTGCAGGGAATAACAGCCGGGCAGGTCTGTAAAGGCATAAGTATGATTTTTTATTTTACATCTTCCCGTTGCCAGAGCTACGGTTTTTCCGGACCAGTTTCCGGTGTGCTGGTGCATGCCGGTCAGTCCGTTGAAAACCGTACTTTTTCCTACATTTGGATTTCCGGCAAGGATAATGGTACAGACAGAGTCTGTTTTTTGATGAAAATGCAACATAGACACCTCGATTTATAGAGTCTTTGAAGGCGGAAGTTTTACCAGAATCATTTTTGCGTCTTCATTTCTTATGGCAATGACACTGCCACGCAGAGCATAAGCATGGGGATTTTTGAAAATGCCGGTGTTGACGCAGGTTACAGGAGTTCCCCGGCAAAAGCCCAAATCGAGAAGACGCTGTATGATATCTGCCTTTTCTTCCAGCTTTGCAGAGGGACAGGAAATGCCTTCCACAACTGCACATTGGTCTTTTTTTAATTGACATAAAGGAATTGAAAGCATAGAAAGTTCCTTTCCTGGCAAAGAGATATAAGATAGAATATGCAGGAAAAGAGAGAGGGTGACGATTCCCGGGGCTGTTATTGACAAGGGACAGCGACAATCGCTATAATTGAGGGAAAAGCTGTATTTGTATGAAAGAAGGAGATTTCCGCCATGAAACAAACAAAACAAATGTCCGAAACCCATCTTTTGGCAATTTTACTGGCTGTGGTGGGCGGTTTTCTGGACGCTTACACCTATATTTGCAGAGGCCATGTTTTTGCCAATGCCCAGACCGGAAATATTGTGCTTTTGGGACTGCATCTGACCAATCAGGACTGGAAAAAGGCCTTTTATTATTTTGTTCCCATACTGGCGTTTGTACTGGGAATTCTTATCTGTGAAACCATTCAGACCTTTTTTAAATGGAAAAAAGCCATACACTGGAGGCAGCTTGTGGTACTGTTGGAATTAATTTGCCTGATTTTTGCAGGATTTATGCCTCTTGGGAAAGCAGATACTCTGGTGAACGTTATGGTTTCCTTTGTATGTGCCCTGCAGGTAGAGGCATTCCGCAAAATGAACGGAAATTCTTATGCCACGACCATGTGTACCGGAAATCTGCGCAGCGCCACAGAAAATCTTTACCGTTATCTGGAAACCAAAAATAAACATTGTCTGAAAAACAGTCTGCAGTATTACAATGTGATTGTATTCTTTATTGCAGGCGCGGCAGTGGGAAGCTGCCTGACGCTGCGCATGGGCGCCCATGCCGTATGGGTAAGCTGCATCGGGCTTCTGGCTGTTTTTCTTGCCATGTTTCACAGCCGACAGGAGAAAGAAGCATGAGAAAAGACACGTCGGATTTAAAAGAACAGAAAGACCATGGAACCGCCATATTTCCCTGTGGGCTTTATGAGGTAAAGGAGTCATGCAGGTGGAGAGGGGTCAGGCACCACTGGCACGATGAAATAGAAATTCTCTATTTTGCAAAAGGGGAGTTTCTGCTTCATGTGAATATGGAAACCTTTTCCATACAGGAGGAATGTTTTTACTTTATCAATCCCGGAGAACTTCATTCCATTGAGCCGCGGACAAGAGGAAAAGAGTTTGCCGTATTGTTTCACCCCTGTATTTTGGGCTTTGAGTCCTGTGACAGGGCGCAGACAGGTCTGATGCAGCTTCTGCTGCAGGGAAGTATGGGGTTTCCACGGTGCCTGGACAGCCATTCCCCGGTTTTTGACCGGGTGCGTCGGGAATATATGGAAATTCTTCGCACTTTTCACGAAGATGGATATTTTCAGCGGGAAGATGAACAGACAGTAACAGAAAAATTTTCCTCACAGCTGTTTATACGGGCAGGTCTTCTGGGGATACTGGGCGTACTTGCGGATTCTGCCCTGCTTGTCAGGACAGAAAAGGAATTTGACTACAGAGTAGAACTCATTAAATCCTCCCTGGAATTTATCCGCAGACATTATCAGGAAAAACTCTATGTCCGGGATTTGGCGTGTCAGGTGAATATGAATGAGCAGTATTTCTGTCGTTTTTTCAAAAAAGCCCTTGGAAAATCACCGATTTCCTATTTGAATGAATACCGGATTAAACAGGCAATGCTTCTTTTGCAGACCACAGACATGCCGGTTATGGACATTTGTCTGGATTGCGGCTTTAATAATCTGGGGAATTTTCTGCGGGAATTTAAGAAGAATACAGGTCTTACGCCTCTTCAATATCGTAAGTGCCATGCTGAGAAAAAGTCATAATATCGTAGTTTTAAATCAAATATTCGTAGGATTTTTATGGAATTGCACATTATAATAAAGGCCATAGGAAACAACGGAATTGACGGAGGTATCAGAGATGACAAGAAAATGGTGGCATGATAAGGTTGCCTATCAGATTTATCCCAAGAGTTTTTATGATTCCAATGGGGACGGAATCGGAGATATACCGGGAATTATCAGCAAGCTGGATTATTTAAAAGAACTGGGTGTGGACATTGTGTGGATTTCTCCCATGTATCCATCACCCTTTGCAGACCAGGGTTATGATATTTCCGATTATTACAATATTGACCCTGCTTTCGGTACTCTTGAAGATATGGAACACCTGATTGAAGAAGCGAAAAAACGGGACATGTATATTTTAATGGACCTTGTGGTAAATCACTGTTCTGATGAGCATGAATGGTTTGAAAAGGCATGTGAAGACCCAGAAGGAAAATACGGAAACTTCTTTTACATAGAAGATCGCAAAGAGGGAGAATTGCCCTGCAACTGGAGAAGTTATTTCGGAGGTTCTGTGTGGGAATCGCTGCCGGGAAGAGCAGACAAGCAGTATTTCCATGCGTTTCATAAAAAACAGCCGGATTTAAACTGGGAAAATCCGGAGGTCAGAGAAGAGGTTTACAAGAATATAAACTGGTGGCTGGATAAGGGACTGGGTGGTTTCCGTGTGGACGCCATTATTAACATCAAGAAAAAGCTGCCGTTTCAGGATTATCCCACAGACCGGGAGGACGGATTAAGTGATATGGGGCTTATGCTTGCAGACGCAGAAGGTGTAGGAGAATTTCTGGGAGAAATGCAGAAACGCACCTTTCAGCTTCACGATGCATTTTCTGTAGGAGAAGTATTTAACGAAAAAGAAGAGGAAATCCCGGATTTTATAGGGGATAACGGATATTTTTCTTCTATTTTTGACTTTTCCACAACTTCCTGGGGGAAAAACGATAAAGGCTGGTATGCGAACGAGCGCATTACTCCTGATGCGTATAAAAAATGCTATTTTAACGCACAGAAGAGAGCCGGTGACATTGGCTTTTATTCCAATATTATTGAAAACCATGATGAGCCAAGAGGCGTAAGCTACTATATTCCGGAAGGTGATGTTTCTGACGAAAGCAAGAAAATGCTGGCAACCCTGTATTTCCTGATGAGAGGTTTGCCGTTTATTTACCAGGGACAGGAAATTGGTATGGAGAATCTGGGAGTGGTTCCTCTTGAGAAAATTGACGATATCAGCGCTTTAGACCAGTATCGGGTCTGTGTAGAAGCCGGCTATACACCTGAAGAGGCTTTGAAAATTGTGTCTGTTTACAGCAGGGATAATGCCAGAACTCCGGTGCAGTGGAATAACAGGGAGCATGCCGGTTTTACTACAGGCACACCATGGCTTATGGTAAATCCCAACTATACCAGAATTAATGTGGAAGCACAGGAGAATGATGAAAATTCTGTTCTTGCCTTTTATAAAAAGCTGGTTGCCCTTAGGAAAAGCCCGGAATACAAAGAAACCTTTGTGTATGGAGAGGTGATTCCTTTTGAAGAAGAACGCCACAATCTTATGGCTTATCAAAGAAAAGCGGATAAAGATGTATTGGTAATCGGTAATTTCCAGAGAGAAAAACAGAGCGTAACCCTGCCAAAAGAGATGGAGAAGGTTCTGTTGAACAATTATCCGGATATGGAAATAAAAGGCAGGGAACTGACCCTGGAAGGATACCAGGCAGTAGTGTTGGAAATGAAATAAATTTATAGTTGCAGAAATGAAAAAATCCGAAAAGAATTCACAAAAGGAGAGTTCTTTTCGGATTTTTTTACTTAAGCAGTTCCGGTTCAAGATTTTTTATATGAGTTTCCAGGGTGTTGCGGTCAACCAGGGCAGGAACAACCCCTTGTCTGGAAACACAGAAACCTGCGGCATATGTGGCAATACGAATGGATTTTTCCAGAGAATAACCTTCAATTAGAAAAGAAGCCAGCGCAGAAATAAAAGCATCGGCGCCGCCGGTAGTATCAATGGAAACAAAGTCAGCAGAGGGAAAATATTTTGCCTTTTCTGCAGTTTTCAGATAGCAGCCTTCATGTCCAAGGGTAATAATAACAATTTTTACCCCTTTTTGAAAAAAGTATTCAGCTTGCCCTTCTATGGTGTTGTACTGAGGACACAGGGCAGCGGCTTCTTTGCGGTTAGGTATAAAAATATCTGTGTTTTTTAAAAGCTGATCAGGTATTGTTTTCAGAGCAGCAGGTTTTACAATATTTTGCGCTCCGTATTTCCGGGCAATTTTAGCAGCTTCCAGGACAGTTTCAAGAGGAATTTCCGTAGAAAGCAGACAAAAGCCGGTATTTTCAAAAAGATGCTGCCTCTTTTGAATATCTTCCGGATTTAAATTTCCGTTTGCACCGGACATGATGGTAATAGTTCCCTCACCATTTCGCTCAATATAGATATAAGCTTTGCCGGTCTGTGTTTTCATGTCCCTATGAACGCCCTGAGTAGCCACCTGTTCTTTTTCTAAAATATCAAATATAAAGTTGGAATCAGAATCATTGCCGATTTCTCCTATCAGAGAAACCTCTCGCCCCAGCTTCGCAGCTCCAACAGCCTGGTTGGCACCTTTTCCTCCAAGCGTGGTGGTAGAACTCAGTATCGTGGTGGTTTTCCCTGCCTGGGGTAGCCAGTCTACATTAAACGTGATATCCATATTGATACTTCCCACTACCACAATTTTTTTTGAACGAAAGAAAGAAGGAATATCCAAACTGTCTTCATTGTCAAAACAATAGGGAGAAGTAAAGGTATATTCGGATTTTTCAGCCTCTTTTTTTTCACATTTTTGGATTAAGTTTTTGCATACATAGTACCCAAATTCGCGGTAAGGAATTTTGATACTGGAAATGTGAGGGAATGAAACTGTTTCTCTCACATCATCTTTTAGACTTACTATGGACAAGTCCGAAGGCACATAATAGTGCATTTTATTCATTTGTTCGTATAGAGTCAAAGAAGAAGCAAAATGTGAACTGGCAATTCCTGAAAATCCATAATTCAGTATTCGGGAACAACAGGCCGGGTCTGAGATATAGAGCTTCATATTATCATGGTAAGGAATTTGATAATCGAAAAGACATTCCTTAAATCCTTCAAATACCATATCGGAACGTCTGCTTTTTTCCTTCAAAAGGCAGGCAATTTTGCTGTGTTTATATTCTAATAGCTTTTGGGTGAGAATATATCCCATGGTTTTAAAGTCTATATTATAAGCAGATAGAGTATAAGGTGCATTTATATAACAGACAGAAATATTCTGTTCTGTAAAATAATGTTCGTATTGAAGGCTGTTTTTATCTGCCGGTTCCCAGAGCACTCCATCTACGTTATTTTTGCACAGAGAGGTAATATGCTTTAATTCAATGTTTGTATCATTTTGGCTGTCAAGAAGCAAGATGTTATACCCCTGCTCTTGTGCTGCCTGGAGAATACCATTCAGCAGTAGATTCGTTTGTGAGGTTGTGCGTAACAGAACCCCCAGCAGGAATCGTTTGGCATTGGATATATTTTTTACCGTGGCATAAGGTGTATAGTTATATTCTTTTACAATTTTCAGTACCCGGTTGCACGTTTCAGGATTGATATTTTGCGCCTTGTTGTTGATGACTTTAGAAACTGTCGAAATAGAAACACCAGCCAGGTTAGCAATTTCTTTAATGGTCATAAGAGAAACCTCGTTGTAAGTTTTTTTCTATTATGAAGGATAAGGAAAAATTTGTCAATGCAGAAATGAAGGGCAGTTGTAAAAATGCATAAAAATAAAAGCGATAAAATGGAATTAATTAACAAAAATGCAAAAACATATTGACAGGGAAATGGAATATGAGTATTCTATGTGTATAGGAAAAAGGTTTAGGAAAATGATTTCCTAATACGTAATGACATAAGAATGAGAAAGGAGAAACGCAATGAAAGAAGAAATACAAAGGAGTTGGGAAGAATTTACCAGTGCAAGAGCAAAGGAGAAAAGTAAGATTGATAACGCAAAACTTATTATGAAGTTAGAAAAGCCAAAAGGAAAGGTAGATGTAGTAATTGATACAGATACATACAATGAAATTGATGATCAGTTTGCAGTGGCGTATTTAATAAAATCAGATGACAAGCTTAATCTAAAAGCAATATATGCAGCTCCATTTCACAATGAGAAATCCACCGGACCGGCAGATGGTATGGAGAAAAGCTATCAGGAAATTATGAACATTCTTACATTGCTGGAGAGAGAAGACTTAAAAGCCAATGTATATAAGGGTTCAACTGCATATATGCCATCTGAAACAGAACCAGTAATATCTGAAGCAGCCAAAGACTTAGCGGAAAGAGCTATGCGGTATACAGAGGAGGATCCGTTATATGTGATTGCGATAGGCGCTATTACGAATGTGTCTTCTGCACTTTTATTGAATCCGGAAATAAAAAATAGAATGGTATTAATCTGGTTAGGCGGAAATGCTATTCACTGGCCTCATAATAGAGAGTTTAATCTGTTTCAAGATGTGGCAGGAGCCAGAATTGTATTTGGGTGTGGGGTTCCATTGGTTCAGCTGCCCTGTATGGGAGTTGTATCTGCCTTTACTACAAGCGGTCCGGAACTGGAGTATCACCTCAGAGGGAAAAACAAGCTTTGTGATTACTTGGTAGATGTTACGACAAAAGAGGCACTGGAATGTTATGGAGGCTCTACGTGGACAAGGCCGATTTGGGACGTGACAGCAGTAGCATGGCTGCTTGATGGGGATTTTGAGGAGGATTGTCTGATACATAGCCCGATTCCGGAATATGATGACAGATATGCCTTTGATAACAATCGCCATTTTATAAAATATGTGTACCATATTAAGCGAGATAATCTTTTTGCGGATTTGTTTGAAAAACTTGCAAAATAAACAGGAAAGCAAGGGGATAGATGGAGAAGTATTTAAAGAAAAGGAGATATGGGAATATGAGAGCAAGAAAAATATTGACATTAACAACAGTAAGTACAATGATTGCAGCATCATTAAGTTTTACAGGGTGTGGAAACGCGGAAAGCAGCGACGGCAAAGCGACATCTAAGGGGGATTCAGACAGCGTGACTTTAAAGTGGGTTTCTCAGGGACCTGGCGAGGACTCCTGGGAAGGTCTTACAAAGCCCATATTGGAAGAATACGAAAAGGAAACAGGTGTGCATATTGATGCGGAATTCTATTCTTTCAATGATTTGTTTGAGGTTATAGAAACAAAAGCCGCAGCAGGAAATGCAGACTTTGATGTGATGAGTGTTGACGTTACCTATATTGCCAAATATGGCACCAGTGGATATCTGGAACCATTGGATAAGTATTTTACTGATGAAGACAAAGCAAAATGGGATTCTGCTTCTTATCAGGCCGGAGTTTGGGAAGATACGATGTATGCGGCGCCAGAAAATACTTCTACACAGGTACTATATTATAATAAAACATTGCTTGATGAGGCGGGCATTGTAATTCCTGAAAACGATGAGAATCATCGACTTACATATGATCAGATAGCAGATTTAGCAAAACAGGCATTGGAAAAACTGGATCCAGATGGAACAGAGGGATTGATTGGCTTCGATTTCCAACAGGTAAGTCGTGTATATCAGATGAATATGCTTGCCAATGCTATGGGAGGTAAAAATATCAGTGATGATGGATACTCATTAGATGGCGTTGTCAATACAAAACCATGGATTGATGCCATGACCTGGTATCAGGACTTAGTAAATGCGGGTATTGCTTCCAAGGGGTATGATGCAGATCAGCTGGGCGAACAATTCTATGCAGGTAAGATGTTATTTATGGTTGGCGGAACCTGGACGCCATCAGGTATGAAGGTTGATGATGAAATTGAATGTACATATGCACCATGCTTTGAAGGATTTGAAGACAAGGCGGCAACATCTACAGGAAGTTGGTATTTTGGTATTAATTCTAATTCGAAAAATAAAGATGCGGCGGCAGACTTTATTAAATGGTTTACCTTGGAAAAAGGAAATGATATGTGGTTAGAGGTAAACGGAGATGTACCTAGCCGTTTGGATAAGCAGGAAGAGATAAAGAACGATCCAGATGCTTCTAAGGATATGAAAATAGCGGCATATGAAGCAGCAAACACTGCTGTACCACGTGCGGTAACGCCTGTTTTTGGTGAGTACTCTACCGTATTAGATCAGGCCTGGGAAGATGTTCGGAACGGTGCAGATGTAGAGGAAACCTTGGAGAATGCAATAGAACAGTTTGAATCCGCTACAGCGGCATATAAAAAATAAGGAATGATGTGAGATGGCGGTATATCCTGACCGGTATTCCGCCATTTCTTTGATGAAACAGATAAAATCTGACAGGTTGTTTTGATTTGGAAAGACAGGAGGATACTATGGGTGGTGTCTACATTAAAAATAAATGGCTTCCGTATCTTTTAATACTGCCAACAATTATTTTGATTTGCATATTTAAAATTTATCCTATTATTGACAGTGTTATACAGGGAGTTCTCTCTACAGAGGGGAGTTTTACACTGGAAAATTACAAATTATTATTTGCGGATAAAACATTTTGGAACTCTTTGTGGGTCACTTTGAAGTTTAATCTTATTATTATACCGCTGCAGATTATCATTGCTTTTATTATGGCCATGATTGTCAATGTCAAAGTTCGTGGCATTGAAATTTTCAGAACGGTTTTTTATTTGCCGTTTTGTATTTCATTAACCATTGCAACTGTTATCTGGCAGATGATGTTGAATGTGAATAACGGAGTAATCAATAGTGTGCTTGGGATTTTAGGTATTCGTCCCATCGGATTTCTTATTGATAAAAAATGGGCGCTCCTGTCGATTGTTTTAATTGCGTCATGGAGAGGCTGTGCATACTGGATGATGTTTATTTCTGGCAGGATTGAAGGGAATTGATACTGCAGTATATGAGTCAGCTAAAATTGACGGATCGGGTTTTTTCAGTACATTATTTAGAATTACAATTCCTCTTCTGAAAAATACATTACTTTTTGTGGTTATAGCGAATACTACTGCTAACTTTTTGCTTTTTGCGCCCATTCAAATTGCTACAGATGGCGGCCCTCAAGGCAGCACCAATGTGTTAATGTATGAGGCGTATAAGTCAGCGTTTAAATATTCAAACAGACCAAGACAGGCCTGTATTGTGACCATACTGCTGGTGATTGTTGTGCTGGTATGTTTTGTTCAAAATAAGTGTTTGAAAGAAAAGGAGGTATAAGGGTATGACACGGAAGCAAAAAAGAATTACAAAAAAAGTTGTCATATATATAGTGTTGGTAATTATGACGATTGCGTCCTTATTTCCTATTTTCTTTTGTTTATCAGCATCTTTAAGAACACAGGAAGACTTGTTTAGGAATATGTTTCCATTTACGATAAAGTCTTTGATTCCTACTGCGGTTACAGGGGAAAATTACAGCATACTTTTTACAAAGTATGAGTTTTGGCGTCCGATTCTGAATACAATGATTGTTACAGTGGCTTCGATTATTCTGGGCTGTCTTATTAACTCAATGGCGGGATTTGCATTTACCTGTTTTGAATTCAAAGGAAAAAAACTTTTTTATCCACTTGTGTTAATATCGTTTATGGTTCCGTTTGAAGCAATTGCGATTCCGTTGTATAATGTTGCGGACAGTTTTGGAATGGTGGATACTTATGCGGGCATGATAATACCTGCGATTGCAGATGGATTGGTAACCTTTTTGTTTATTCAGTTTTTCAAAGATATTCCGCCGAGTTTGGTAGAGGCAGCACGGGTAGACGGAGCAAAGTGGCCGACGATATTTGCAAAAGTAATTATGCCCATTTCAATTCCGGTATTTGTGACAGCCGGACTTATGATTTTTATGAATCAGTGGAATTCTTATATGTGGCCTCTTTTGGTAGCGCGTTCTAAGGAAATCAGGACAATTCAGATAGCAATCAGTCAGTTCAGCGGAGAGCGTTCTATTCAATGGACATATATCTATGCAGGGTCTATGATATCAGCCATTATTCCAATCTGTCTGTTCCTTCCATTTCAGAAATACTTTGTGGAAGGTATTACGGCAGGAAGCGTGAAAGGATAATAGGAGAGGCCGGTATGAAAAAAATTTTAGTTATTGGAAGTTTAAATTTGGATATGACGGTTCAGGTGGATCATACACCTGCTGTAGGAGAAACGATTCTCAGCAATAAAATGGATATGAATGCAGGCGGCAAAGGAGCAAATCAGGCATGCGCTTTGGGAAAACTGGGAGCAGATGTTACAATGCTGGGCGCAGTTGGAAAAGATATGTATGCAGATATTCAACTTAACAGTCTGAAAGCAGCCGGTGTTCATACTGATAAGATAGTAATAAAAGAAAATACAAGTACAGGTATTGCGCTGATTGCGGTAAATGCAGAAGGAGATAATAGTATCATTGTTGTTTCGGGAGCAAATTCAGATTTATCTAAGCAAGATATCGATAATAATCTGGAGGCGATAAGGGATTGTGATATAGTGATTCTCCAATTAGAAGTGCCGTTGGAAACAGTATGTTATGCCGCAAAAATTGCAAAAGAAATGGGGAAGATGGTGATTTTGGATCCGGCTCCTGTACCAAAAGAATTTCCGGAGGAGCTTTATCAATATTTAGATATTATAAAGCCAAATGAAACAGAATTGGGAATGTTGACCGGAATAAAAGAACCGGAGAGTCATTTGAAAGAGGCGGTTGAGTGCTTGAGGGAGAAAGGTGTTCATAATATCATAGTAACCTTAGGCGAAAAGGGGGTTTATGTAGACTGTAAAACAATGAAAGCAGAATGGATACCTGCAATAAAAGTACATGCTGTGGATACAACAGCTGCCGGAGATTCTTTTACAGCAGCATTAGCCATTATGCTTGCGGAAGGAAAAAGTCTGAGAGAAGCAGTTATATTTGCAAACTATGTTTCGTCTATTGTGGTGACACGAAAAGGGGCACAGACTTCTATTCCTACCTTGGAAGAGGTGAGGTGTTATATCAAATTAAAGGAAACTGCACTATAGTTTTTAAAAAATAATTTTGTTTTCGGTTAGAGCAGGCGTTACATGCCAGTTCGTTTGCAAATGGTTTGACCCGACCGAAAAAATCGTGATAACAAATAAGTCTAAGACCCTCAGAGGCGGCTGCTTCTAGGGGTCTTGTTATTTTTGATGTCTTTTGTGCTTCATCTTATTTTTCCCGTCTGTCTTAAATTTTCTTTTGAAAATTTCCCAAATCCCGCAGAAAAAGAATGACGGAACAGCCCGGGAAATGTTATAATAGACACAATACAAAAAACAGAAAATTTTATATGGGAAGGAGCAGCATATGGGGAAACTTAAGGAAAGCTGCAGCCTGTGCGGCGGGAAGCTGAAAAACGGAATCTGTACAGAGTGTGGTATGGATAACCGTAAAAATGACAGTATGTATAAAAGTATGCTGAATCAGGGGGAACATTATTCGCTTAATACTGCACAGTCGCAGACAGCGGAACGGTCACAGAAAACACAGCCACAGACAGCAGAACAGTCCCGGAGGACGCAGCCGCAGCCAACAGAGCAGTGGCAGCAGGCAGAACAGTCGTACAGGACACAGTATCAGAAAGCAAAAACAGCAGAAAAGGCGGCAAAGGACAGTAGTCAGAAGAAATATCCGAATGCTTCCGGAAACAGAAATATATTTACGTCCGGGCAGCCTTATACACCGCGGCAGTTCACCGGTGCGCAGAAGGGAACAGGCAGAAAAAACGGAGGACTGACGGCGTTTTTTATCGGTATCTTTGCATTGGTTGTGATTTTGAGTCTGGTGGGAATTTTTGAGTCCCAAGAAAGTGAAGACTCCTTTGCAACAGATATTTATGTGGAGAATATACCGGAAGATACACCTGAAAATGGTCAGCGTCCCTCATATGGAGAGGAAGGCTTTGTGGACAATGCAGAAGAACAGCTTTCTCCCATAGGAGCTACCTGGGAAAAGGCGCTTCCGGCAGGACTGTATGTGGTGGGAAGCGACATTCCGGAAGGGGAATATACCATTTCAGGAGGAGAGGGAAATTCCTGCTTTATTCGAGATGTGAAGAACGGCATATATTCTTATTATTCCTTTGGGACACAGGAGTATGATGTGGAAATTGTAGAGAGCGAAAAGCTGTTTAGCGGTGCGGTTGTCAGCGTGACTGGATTTGCGCCTGTTGCTTTTTCCAGCAAGAATGCCCAGAGCGATGCCATGACAGCAAAAATCCCCAATCCGGTTACAGAGAGTGTGGAAATTGAGGCGGAGGCAATTGCTGGAAGAGATTTCCCGCCGGGAATTTATGATGTTGAAGTAATGGAAAACGATTTTGGAATCCTGCAGTTTTCCATGGAGGAGTATGAGGGTAAAGAGCCTCCTTTTCTGGATTCCTCTTTGCTTTTAGAGAAAAATCCCACAGAAAAAAATCCGGAATATTCTGATTCTTATAGAGGTGTTATATTTCCGGAAGGCACAAAGGTTACTACTGACATTACCGTAAAGCTGGTGCCATGCCCGGAGATTGCAGGAACGGATTATCTGGGGATTTATCAGCAGACAGAAACAGAAAATAAAGGACAGGAACAGGAATGAGCAAAAAAAGGAAAAAAAGACGGACAGCAGGAGATATCATACGGAATCTGGTGTTGATTCTGGCCATAGGCGTATTTGCATTCTCGGCATTTCAGCTTGGCAAGATTTTTCTTGAATATAAAGAAGGAACGGACGAATACAACAGAGTAAGAGAATATGTCACTGTAGCGGATACAGAAACAGAGGACAAAGAAGATGCAGAAAATAAGGAGCCGGAAGCGCCAAAGCCATTGCCGCCCCAGGTGGATTTTAACGGTTTAAAGGCAATCAATCCTGAGGTTATCGGTTGGATACAGATAGAAGGTACGTCTATCAGCTATCCCATTATGAAGGGAAAGGATAACGACTACTATCTGAAACACACCTTTGAGGGAAATTATAATGCAGCAGGCTCTATTTTTATTGATTATACCAACAACAGCAATTTTGAAGACTGCAATACTATTATTTACGGACACAATATGAAGAATGGTTCCATGTTCGGGCTTTTGCGAAAGCATTTTAAAGACCGGGAATCCGTCCCGGGGCGCTATATCTGGATTTGCACACCGGACAAAAATTACCGGTATGAGATTTTCAGCAGCCATGTGGTCGATGCAGCAGGAGAAGTATACACCCTGTTCTCTGCTCCGGACCAACAGTTTGCCGCTTATCTGGAAAATATGAAAAGTCAGTCCCTGGTAGATTTTGGAACAGAAGTGACGGAAAAGGATAAGATTATTACGCTGTCCACCTGTACGGGAAATGACGCAACCCGTTTCGTGGTGCAGGCAAAGAGGGAAGGAAGCTATTAGAAAATATCCTGGCACAGGAAAGGAAGGTGCTTTATGGAAGCAATGGAAAAATTAAAACAAATCATTGCCCAAACAGAAAATCTTGTGTTTTTCGGTGGGGCGGGAGTGTCTACAGAAAGTGGGATTCCTGATTTTAGAAGCGTAGACGGTCTGTACCATCAGCAGTGGGACTATCCGCCGGAAACGATTTTAAGTCACACCTTTTTTATGCAGAAGACAGAAGAGTTTTATCGTTTTTACAGGGCGAAGATGTTATGTGATACTGCAAAGCCAAATGCTGCCCATCAGTATCTGGCAGAATTGGAAAAGCAGGGGAAATTAAAGGCAGTGATAACCCAAAATATTGACAATCTGCATCAGATGGCAGGAAGCCGGCGGGTATTGGAACTGCATGGAAGCGTTTACCGGAATTACTGCACAAAGTGCGGTGCGTTTCATGATTTTTCCTATATGAAGCACAGCAGCGGTATACCAAGATGTGAAAAGTGCGGCGGCGTTTTGAAACCGGACGTGGTTTTATATGAGGAAGCGCTGAACCAGCAGACTTTGTCAGAGTCTGTCCGGGCTATTTCAGAGGCAGAGGTGCTTATAATAGGAGGGACGTCTTTGTCTGTATATCCGGCAGCCTCTCTGGTAGATTATTTCAGAGGAAAATATCTGGTGGTGATTAATAAGGACAAAACGCCCAGGGACTCTATGGCAGATTTGGTTATCAACGCTCCCATAGGAGAGGTTTGCAGCTATCTTGCAGATAATAACAGGACAGAAGGAGAAGCAGAATCTTGAATGACAGAAAATTTGATTATGAAGTAGGCGATATTGTGACATTGAAAAAGCAGCACCCTTGCGGCAGCAAGGAGTGGGAAATTCTCCGAGTAGGGGCAGATTTTCGCTTGAAATGTATGGGCTGCGGACATCAGGTCATGCTTGCCAGAAGACTGGTAGAAAAAAACACCAGAGATTTGAAAAAAAATGCTTGAAATCCCTGCCTTTATGTGGTAAAATTGGGTCTTGTGATATATTATTATCCTTGTTCCCTGCTAATCAGGGAGCCAAAAGACCAAAAGGAGGTACAACAAGCATGAACAAATACGAATTAGCATTAGTCGTAAATGCAAAGATTGAAGATGACGCTCGTGCAGCAGTAGTGGAAAAAGCAAAAGGCTACATTGCTCGTTACAACGGAAACGTAACAGAAGTTGAAGAATGGGGCAAGAAAAGATTAGCTTACGAAATCCAGAAAATGCGCGAAGGATACTACTACTTCATTCAGTTCGAAGCTGATGCAGCATGCCCTGCAGAAGTAGAACGTCATATCCGCATTATGGACAACGTATTAAGATATTTAGTTGTGAAAAAAGAGGCTTAATTCTTTTGACCGCACAAAATCGGCTCATTGAAAACCAGCCTTTTATCTGAATTTTATGAGGTGATAAGATGAATAAAGTAATTTTAATGGGTCGTTTAACAAGAGATCCTGAGGTAAGATATTCCGCAGGGGAAAATTCAATGGCGATTGCCAGATATACACTGGCTGTTGACCGTCGTTTCAAAAGGGACGGAGAAGCGACCGCTGATTTTATCGGCTGTGTGGCTTTCGGAAGACAGGCAGAATTTGCAGAGAGATATTTCCGTCAGGGAATCCGTATTGTAGTAACCGGACGTATCCAGACCGGAAGCTACACAAACAGAGATGGCAACAAGGTATACACTACAGACGTGGTGGTGGAAGAGCAGGAATTTGCGGAGAGCAAGTCCGTAAGCGACAGCCATGTAGGACATGCTTCTATGGGAGCGCCTGCACAGTCAGCGCCTTCTCCAAGCGTTGCATCAGCAGACGGATTTATGAATATTCCGGACGGAATTGATGAGGAGCTGCCATTTAGCTAAGGCGGGCAGTGATATTGATAGGAGGTAAATAATCATGGCTTACGAAAAAGGTAATAGACCGGATTCTCCAATGAAGAGAAGAGGCGGACGCAGAAGAAAAAAAGTTTGCGTGTTCTGCGGACAGGAAAATAACGAAATCAGCTATAAGGACGCAAATAAGCTGAAAAGATATGTATCTGAAAGAGGTAAAATTCTTCCTAGAAGAATCACAGGAAACTGTGCAAAACATCAGAGAGCTTTAACAGTAGAAATCAAGAGAGCAAGACATCTGGCAATTATGCCATACGTTCAGGACTAATTGAAACTACGGGCGCACTGCTTCGGCAGTGCGCTTTTTGCGTTGCAGGAATTTCTTGTGTAAAATTCTAAAAGATGTTATAATAAATCAAATTGTTACTTATCAATCAAAAGATGTCACTCTTTTGGAATTTATCGGCAGGTGAAGAGATGAATGGAAAATTAAGAATTAAAGGTCAACTGAAATTTTATATGCAGTGGCCCTTCATTCTGACTATAGTGCTGCTGGTTATGGATATACTGGTATTTACCGTAAATGTAAAGGCGGGAGCTCTGGTAACAGGATTTCTTGCAGTGTATATTCTGATTGCGGTTTTTATGTATTTCCACAGCAGGGCCGTTATTATGAACGAGCTGATTTCCTTTGCCACCCAGTACGGACAGGTGCAGAAAAGCTTATTAAATGAGTTTATTGTGCCTTATGCCCTGTTAGACTGCAGAGGAAAAATCTTATGGCTGAATGAAGAATTTGCAAAACTGACAGGAAAGAATAAGCGGTATAGAAAAAGTATTACTACCCTGTTTCCTGAAATCAGTCAGGAAAGACTTCCCAGAGGGGAAGACGCAGAGATTATGTTTCATTTTGAGGAAAGAGATTATAAGGCAGTGATGCGCCCGATTTCCATGAAAAAGCTGCTGGAGGAATCAGGGCTTTTGGAAATCGAGGAAGGAAATGATTTGATTGCCTGTTATCTCTTTGATGAAACAGAGTTGAATCAGTATATTCGTCAGAAGGAAGATGAAAAGCTGGTAACAGGACTTCTGTACCTGGATAATTATGACGAGGCGTTAAACAGTGTAGAGGAGGTCAGAAGATCCCTTCTGGTAGCACTTATTGAGAGGAAGCTGAACAAGTATTTCAGTGATGTGGATGCATTGATAAAAAAGTTGGAAAAGGACAAGTTCATTCTTGTTATGCGTCAGCGTTCTCTGGAGGAATTAAAGAAAAAACGCTTTAATATCCTGGAAGAGGTAAAAACTGTCAATATTGGAAATGATATGGCAGTGACTATCAGTATTGGGATTGGTATCAATGCGCCAACCTATGCACAGAATTATGAATACTCCAGGATTGCCATTGATTTGGCTCTGGGGCGAGGCGGCGACCAGGTGGTTATCAAGGATAAGGATCAGATGACTTATTTCGGTGGCAAATCTCAGCAAATGGGCAAAAATACCCGTGTAAAGGCAAGAGTAAAGGCACATGCCCTGCGAGAATTTATGGTGAGCAAGGATAAGGTTGTAGTTATGGGACATAAAATTTCTGATGTGGACTCCATTGGAGCCGGAATCGGAATTTACCGGGCAGCGAAGTCCCTGAATAAAAGGGCACATATTGTTGTAAACCATCCCACCATGTCTGTGCGCCCAATTATAGAGAATTTCCTGAGAAATCCGGATTATGATGAGCATATGTTCATCGATAATGATGAGGCAAAGGAAATTGTGGATAATAACACAGTTGTTGTGGTTGTGGATACCAATAAACCAAGCTATACAGAGTGTGAGGAGCTGCTTCATAAGACAAAGACCATTGTTGTACTCGACCATCACCGCCAGGGCAGCGAGGTGATTCAGAATGCAGTGCTGTCTTATATTGAGCCTTATGCATCTTCTGCCTGCGAAATGGTAGCAGAGATTCTGCAGTATTTTTCAGATGATATCAGAATCTACAACATTGAGGCAGATGCGCTGTATTCCGGTATTATTATTGATACCAACAATTTTACTGCCAAAACAGGTGTGCGTACCTTTGAAGCAGCCGCATTTTTGCGTAGATGCGGCGCAGATGTAACCAGAGTGCGCAAAATGTTCAGAGATGATGTAAAATCCTACAGAGCAAAGGCGGAAGCGATTCGCCATGTAGAAACTTATAAAAACTGCTTTGCCATTGCCGTATGCCCAAGTGAAGGCATTGACAGCCCTACAGTAGTGGCTTCTCAGGCAGCTAATGAGCTTTTAAATGTGGACAGCATAAAAGCCAGCTTTGTACTCACCGATTATCAGGAAAAAATCTTTATCAGTGCAAGAGCTATTGATGAAGTCAATGTACAGCTTATTATGGAAAAAATGGGCGGAGGCGGTCATATTAATATGGCAGGAGCCCAGCTTCCGGGTGCAACCGTAGAAGAGGCAATCCGGAAGTTAAAGGCAACACTTGACCAGATGATAAAAGAAGGAGATATAGAGGTATGAAAGTAATACTGATAGAAGACGTAAAATCTTTAGGCAAAAAAGGACAGATGGTAAACGTAAGCAACGGATATGCAAGAAACATGCTGTTTCCGAAGAAATTAGGCGTGGAAGCAACACCGAAAAATATCAATGATCTGAAACTTCAGAAGGCCCATGAGGATAAGGTAGCAAAGGAAAACCTGGAGGCTGCGAAGAAGTTCAAAGAAGAACTGGAAACCAAGCAGGTGACAGTCAGCATTAAAGTGGGGGAGAATGGCAGAACCTTTGGCTCTGTATCCACAAAGGAAATTTCAGAAGCAGCAAAGGCACAGCTTGGTTATGAGATTGATAAGAAAAAAATGCAGCTTGCAAACCCGATCAGAGAGTTGGGAACAACCATGGTTCCCGTGAAATTGCACCCACAGGTAACGGCGGAATTAAAAGTTGTGGTAAAAGAAGCGTAAGAAGGGAGTTTCTGCCAAGATGGAAGAAGCACTGATTAAGAGAATCCTGCCTCACAGTATGGAGGCAGAGCAGTCAGTCATTGGCTCTATGATTATGAGCAGGGACGCCATTGTGGAGGCGTCTGAGCTGATTACCGGGGCAGATTTCTACCAGCAGCAGTATGGGATTGTGTTTGAAGCCATGGTAGAGCTTCACGATGAAGGAAAGGCTGTAGACCTTGTAACTTTGCAGGAGCGGCTGAAGGAAAAGGATTTGCCGCCGGAAATCTCCAGCATGGAATTTGTCCGGGATCTTCTGGCAGCAGTTCCTACCTCAGCCAATGTAAAATACTATGCCGAAATCGTAGCAGAAAAATCCATGCTGCGGAAGTTGATTAAGACCACAGAGGAAATCAGCAATGCCTGTTATCTGGGCAAGGAGAAAACCCAGGATATTCTGGAAGTAACGGAAAAGAAAATCTTTGATTTGGTGCAGAACCGGGGCAGTGAGGAATTTGTTCCCATTCGTCAGGTGGTGCTAAATGCCATTGAAAAGATTGAGAAAGCCTCCAGAACCCAGGGAAGCGTAACCGGCATTCCCACAGGCTTTATTGACCTGGATTATAAGATGTCCGGCTTTCAGCCCTCGGATTTGATTCTGGTTGCTGCCAGACCCTCTATGGGAAAAACGGCGTTTGTACTGAATATTGCTCAGTATATGGCTTTTCACAGCAATGTAACCACAGCGATTTTCAGCCTGGAAATGTCAAAGGAGCAGCTTGTCAACCGTCTTCTGGCTCTGGAATCCAAGGTGGATTCCCAGAATATTCGAACCGGTAATCTGGAAGACGAGGAGTGGGCAAAGCTTATTGAAGGCGCCAACATTATCGGAAAGTCCAATCTGATTATTGACGATAAGCCGGGTATTTCTATTTCTGAGTTGCGTTCCAAATGCAGAAAGTACAAGATGGAGCATAATCTGGGTGTGATTTTTATTGACTACCTGCAGCTTATGACAGGAAGTGGAAGAAGTGAGTCCAGACAGCAGGAGATTTCGGAGATTTCCCGTTCTCTGAAGGCATTGGCAAGAGAACTGAATGTGCCTGTGGTGGCGCTTTCCCAGTTGAGCCGTGCCGTAGAACAACGCCCGGATCACAGACCCATGCTTTCAGACCTTCGAGAGTCCGGAGCCATTGAGCAGGACGCCGATGTGGTTATGTTTATTTATCGTGATGATTATTACAACAAGGATTCCGAGAATAAAAATATTGCGGAAATCATTATAGCAAAACAGAGAAACGGTCCTATTGGTACGGTAAATCTGGTTTGGCTGCCAAATTATACAAAGTTTGTAAATATGAAAAAGTAGAAGAGGCTATGGCATAAGCTGCATATCATTTTGTGCCATAGCCTCTTTTGTTATGCTTTGGCAGAGAGAAGAGGTCAGGGATTTTTATTACTCATCATAGATATTTACAATTTCTCCATCCAGTATCCGGTTCATGTTTTTTACAGCGCAGAAGTTTCCACACATACTGCAGGTGTCTTCTTTTTCCGGCTTTGCCTCCTCCCGGTATTGTCTGGCTTTTTCCGGATCAATACACAGCCGGAACATTTCTTCCCAGTCCAGATTTTTCCGGGCAGTGCTCATGGCAGAATCCCAGTCAGAGGCGCCTTTTACCCCTTTGGCGATATCCGCGGCGTGTGCAGCAATTTTAGAAGCAATGATACCCTCCTTTACGTCTTTTTCGTCCGGCAGACGCAGATGCTCGGCTGGTGTGACATAACAGAGAAAGGAAGCACCGCAGGAAGCGGCAATGGCTCCTCCAATGGCTGCTGTAATATGGTCGTATCCGGGGGCAATGTCCGTTACAAGAGGTCCCAGCACATAAAACGGTGCGCCCTGGCACACGGTCTGCTGGATTTTCATATTGGCTTCAATCTGATTCAGAGGCATGTGGCCGGGTCCTTCAATAATCACCTGTACATCTTTTTCCCATGCCCGTCTGGTAAGTTCTCCAAGAGTTACCAGCTCTTCAATTTGAGAAATATCTCCTGCATCGGCAAGGCAGCCTGGACGGCAGGCATCTCCAAGGCTTAAGGTGACATCGTATTTTCGGCAGATGTCCAGAATCCGGTCATAATGCTTATAGAAAGGATTTTCCTGTCCGGTCATTTCCTGCCAGGCAAAAATAATAGAGCCCCCTCTGGAAACAATGTTGGTGAGCCGCCTGTTTTCTTTAAAACGGCGGGCAGTATTTTTGTTGATGCCCACATGGATTGTCATAAAATCCACGCCGTCCTTTGCATGCATTTCCACAATATCCAGCCATTCTTCGGAAGTAATATCTTTTAAAGGCTTATGATAATAGACTACTGCGTCATAGATAGGAACCGTTCCGATGATGGCCGGACATTCCTGTGTGAGTTTTTGGCGAAAAGCTCTGGTATCTCCGTAGGAACTTAAATCCATAATCGATTCTGCTCCCATATCTACAGCCTGCCGAACTTTATGAAGCTCCATATCTATATCTTTCCAGTCCCGTGAAGTGCCCAGATTGACATTGATTTTGGTTTTCAACATAGAACCAATGGCATTGGGATTCAGGCATTGGTGCTGTTTATTTGCCGGAATGACGGCTTTTCCCTCTGCGATATAGTGGCGTAGCTCTTCTGCCGGTATTCCTTCTTTTTTTGCGGCGATTTCCATTTCCGGGGTAATGATTCCCTGCCTTGCGGCATGCATTTGTGTGGTATAAGTCATAGATTTTCTCCAATCTTTTGTTTTTAAACCAGAGAATTCGAACCTGCAGCACAGCCGTTTTCACAAAAAGAAAAAGTCTGTGCCGAAATAGGACGCACAGACATATAAAATCAGTATGTGTAAACTCCCTACGTTGGCATAATCCAAATCAGGTAATACAGGTCGAAGTCGAACTTCCTCTCAGCCCATAAGGCTCCCTGGTTATTTTTTATCAGTTTAGCACCCCTTAGAGGGCTTGTCAACAGTTTTTGTCGAACGTATTTTCTTGCATTTTTATAACGCTTTGTTATAATAATTAAGAGAAACAAAGAAAGGGGTCAGTATATGCAGAAAACCATTTATTCGGTTTCGGAGGCAGTACGCTTTCTGGACATACAGTCCCATGTGCTTCGGTACTGGGAAGAGGAGCTGCGTCTTCCGATTGGAAGAAACGAAATGGGACACAGATACTACACCCGATGGGATATTCAGATTTTCATGAGTATTAGAGAACTAAAGAAAAAAGGGTATGCATTAAAGGAAATCGGAGAGCTGACAACCCTTTTTTATAAAAATCAGGTGGACGAAAAACAGCCTGAGCATAGAGAGTCTGCAAAAAAGAAAAAAGAGAGGAAAAAATCCACGCCCCCCGGTATCCAGGGAATTTATGGAGATTATCAGCAAACTGGTTGCGAACAGAATCCAGGAGAAAAATTCAGAAGAAGAGAGGTATAAGCGTCTTGATGAAAGGATTCGTATTTGTCAGCAGTCCAGAAGAGAGGCAGCGGCAGCTCTGGAAAAAGAAGCGCAAAAAAAGAGGAGGATTTTTAAAAGAAAGTAAAAAGAGAAGACGAAGAGGCAGGAACATTAAGCTTCCTGCCTCTTCGTACCTTTCATGATACAGAATAAAAGTCCTGTATTATGTAATATTAGCCTTCTACGATAGCTTCTGTAGGACAAACACCAGCGCATGTTCCGCAGTCAACGCATGTATCAGCGTCGATAACGTATTTGTCATCGCCTTCGGAAATAGCTTCTACCGGACATTCACCAGCGCATGTTCCGCAGCTTACACATTCATCTGTAATAACGTATGCCATGATTGTATCCTCCTTTATATTCTGAATCTTTCAATTCAGTTCTTAGGGTTATTCTAATATATTTGTTTCTATAATACAAGTCTTATTTTACGAACATAGCAGGATTTTTTGGTTGTAGGCATAATTGTATACAAAATGCAAAAGTAAATGGAGAAAAACAGTTGAATATCCTGCAAAAACAGATTATAATAAAACAATAAAATATTTTAAGGAGGAAGCTATCCATGAAGGTAACAGCAGATATGACAATCGGCGAACTGATTCGTTTAGATGAAAATATTGTACCAATTCTAATGAGAGCAGGTATGCACTGCATCGGCTGTCCGTCCGCACAGGGAGAATCTCTGGCAGAAGCAGCTATGGTTCACGGAATTGACGGAAACATGCTGATCGCACAGATTAATGATTTCCTGGAAAACAAATAAGATTTCCTATAAAGTAAAAAGGACACCCGTTCATGGGTGCCCTTTTTTAAATTTGTGTAAGATGTGTCAATGCCTTGGATGGAAGAATACAGACACCGTGTTCTTTAAAAATATGCCTGCTTTGCCGGAGAGAAGGGACTTCCCTTTCCATATTCAGAAAGCATGTTGCATACTCTGTTGAAATCCTCTGGTGAGGTTTCTTCCTGATGGAGTACCAGGGAGTAGGTATTGTTTTTCTCATCCTTATACAGAGCGCTGAAGCCCTGGAAGAAATTGTTCAGCCCATGGGCTGCTTCAATAACGGTATCCAGGTTTTGGAAAACATATTCCCGCATTAAGTTGACAGAAACAGGGGTATCCCCGATGTTTTCCGGCTTTGTGGCCGTTTCTTTGTTTTCGGAGGCTGCTTTTTCTTTTTTTCTGCGCTCCATGGCTTTTGCCTTTGCCTCATAAATTTTCTGGAAGATATCCAGGATATCGTCAGCGCCTTCTACTTCAATAGGAGGGGCGTCCTCGGAAACGGCTGTAGCATTGCCAAAAGGGGTGAATTTGGAAAAGCGGGTATCCAGTTCCTCCGGGTCATCTACCTTGGAAATAATTAAAATAATACTGTCTGCAGACACCGGAATTGCCTCAATCATGAGAGGTGTATTGTCAGCTTCAAAGCCAAACTCGGAACTTGCCTGCTGCATCATATCCCGGAAAAGAGTTTTTGCCTTATCACTGCCGTAAGCCAGCTCACTTAAACGAATTTGCCGTTCCTCCAAATCAGCTCTTGTCAGTGTACAACGTATCTGATTTTCATTTATTTTTTCTATTTTCATAACATCACGTCCTGTCTGGTTAATTCATCTAAAGATGCTATTTCTCCTTTTATATTATATACTATGCATTGCCGGATTGTAAAGAAGAAATACTTGCTAATTCCGAGAGCTGGTGTTATAATGAAAATCAGGTAAGAGAAGACTGTCCTGTAAATTTTACAGAGAGGAGTGAAATACAGGTAGTCTTTTGACATTTGACAGATTTTATGATTCAAGAAATGCGGCGGTCTGCTGCAGCAGTCTGGTACATTCTGTATCACTGCAGATTTCCATTTATATCAAGATCAAAACATACGGGCAGTCTATCTTTATCTTTTGTAACTGAATGAGGCGTTTTGTGCAAGGAAAAAGAAAGCAGGATAATAATATATCACAAGCATTTATATTCTGCGGGAGGAAGATATGGATAAAAAAGAAAAACAGCTTTTGCACCGGGAGTTGGAAACCTATGAGGATATGGGAGTGCTTCTCTATCTGAACGGGAGAAGTACGACTCCAAAACGTATTGAGAAAGCATACAGAATTGCCGAGGATGGAAACTATATGCGGGACTACATTCAAGATGAAAGCGGGAAATTGCAGGCTGTTTCCTTTGATTTTGTGAAGAATTAAAGGGGCTGTAATTGTGTACAAAAAAGAAAAAAATCTGAAAAAAACATGAAATTCCGGAAGAAATAGATGACGAAAGAGAAAAATATGCTATAATACACATATCAAAAGAGAGTAAAAGGAGCTGAAGCATGGCAAAACGAAGGAAAAGAAGAAGGCGCAGGAGAAGCTTTCCCCCTGCACTGATAGCGTTATTTCTTATCGTAATCGTTGGGGCAGCGGGGCTTATTACAACCTATGTAAAGAAATATACACCGTCAGATATCCGAATGGATTTGGCAGACTATTATAAGCTGGAATCCCCGGAGGAGGTTGCCCTGATTTTTCAGGATACCTTAAGTGAGTACAGAGGCAGGCTCATAGAGGATATGATCTATCTTCCCTATCAGGCAGTAACCGGTGTTCTGGGCGGAAGATTTTACTGGGATCAGGAAACACAGAGTATGTTGTATACAACCCCGGATTCTGTAATAGAGATTCAGCCGGATATGGAATTTCAGGCACAGGGGCAGGAACAGAGTTTTGTTCCGGTGAGAAAGCTGGACGAGAGTCTTTATATTGCTCTGGATTTTCTGGAAAATTATATGCAGATAGAAAGTCGGGTATACGAAAAACCGGCAAGAGTTGTTATTACCTATGAGTGGCAGAAGATTCAGACTGTGGAGGCAGACCGGGATACTGTAGTTCGTTACCAGGGCGGAATTAAGAGTCCCATTCTTTCTGATGTGAAAGCAGGGGATTCCATGGAACTTTTGGAGGAACTGGAAAACTGGTCCAGAGTTCTGACAAAAGACGGAATCGACGGCTATGTAAAAAAAGAAGATCTGAAAGCGTCAAAGACAGCCGAGCCAAAATACCAGGGGGCTTATGAGGAGAATTTTACCAGCCTTACCAGAGATTATAAAATCAACCTTGCATGGCATCAGGTTACCTCCGAGGCAGCCAATGGAGCTTTTGAGCAGACGGTAAAGGATTTGCAGGGCGTCAATGTTATTTCCCCTACCTGGTTTTCTGTGACAGGAACAGAGGGAACGATTTCTTCCCTTGCCAGCGCAGAATATGTAGAAAAAGCACACAAAAAGGGCATGGAGGTCTGGGGACTGATTGATAATTTTGATAAAAATGTAAGCACACTGGAAACCCTGTCTAAAAGAAGCGCCAGAACCCATATCATTGAGATGCTTTTAAGTGAAGCCAAAAGAGTGGGAATGGACGGAATTAATTTAGACTTTGAGGCGCTGACAGAGGAAGAGGCGCCGCATTTTATCCAGTTTGTCAGAGAACTGTCTGTTATGTGCAGAGCCAACAATCTGGTTCTGTCTGTGGACAATCCGGTTCCGCAGTATACTTCTTTTTATAACAGAAAGGAACAGGGGATTGTGGCGGATTATGTGATTATCATGGGATATGATGAACATACTGTTGGAGCGGAAACTGCAGGTTCTGTAGCGTCCCTTCCTTTTGTGGAAGCGGGAATTGTCCAGACTCTGAAGGAAGTTCCTAAGGAAAAGGTGATTAACGGTGTGCCGTTTTATACCAGATTGTGGACAGAGAACAATAATGGAGCTGTGACCAGTGAGGTCTTTGGCATGGATCAGGCAGAAAAATATGTGCAGGAAAAAGGCATGGAAGTATACTGGAATAAAGATGTATCGCAGAATTATGGCGAGCTTGCCACTTCCGAGGGTACACAGAAAATCTGGCTGGAAGATGAGAAATCTCTGGAAGCAAAGATGAAACTGATACAGCAGTATGAGCTGGCAGGGGTAGCAGAATGGAAGCTGGGATTTGAACGGGCAGATGTATGGCCGGTTATCAGCAAATATTTACAGTAAGAAGAAAAAGTACGAGGTGGAGTATTATGGCAGAGTATGAAATGTTTAAAACAACCTTAATGGGTGGATATGACAAGGAAGAAGTACAGGAGCTGATTCAGAAGCTGAAAGATGAAATGGCTGAAATTCAGGTGAATTATAAAAAGCAGATTGCAGACAGAGATGCCAAGATTGCGGAACTGCAGAAGAGAATTGAACTGAAGGAATCTTATCAGGCGCGTATGGAGGAGGACATCAAGGAGAAATACCAGAAGTACATTGATAATTACGAAAGCATTGGAAAGCTGGTCTTTGAAGCGCAGATAAAAGCAGAAAGTATGGAAAAAGAAGCACGGGAAAAATGCGACATTATGATAGCAGAGGCTGAGGAGGAAGCAAAACGCCGCGTGGAGGCTGTGCAGTCTGAAATTGATGACAAACTTTTAGAGGGCAAGAAGAAATATGTGGCTGTTCAGGAAGAAATGAATGGCATTGTAGAATTGATTAATCAGGCACAGAGAAGATTTATGTCTTCTTATAAAGAGGTGCATCACATTATCAGTAGTATGCCTACTTCCTTAAACGATATTGGCGAGGAGAGTGAGCTGGAAATTCACAGAATCGAGATTCCTGATGAGGAGCTGCCAGAGGAAGAGAACAAAGAAGAACTTCATCTGGGAGATACTCAGGAGTTGGATATTATGGACGCTATGGAGGATATTGCAGAGCTGGAAGAGTTTGACGAAGAAGATGAGGAAGATGAGGACAGCAAGCTTGCCCTTCAGATTTCAAAGCTTTTAAGTGAAGAAGATGAGGCAATGCTGGAAGAAGAGTTAGACGGTCTTTTAAAAGAAGAATAAGAGAATAACAGAAAACAGCTTCAGGCAGTTTCCTTAAAGTGGTATATCTAAAGAAAGGAGAGTGGTCTGAAGCTGTTTTTGTCTGTACCAATACAGCAATATTGTCTGAAAGTGCATTAATCCTCTTCGATAATCTGCAGTTCCAGGTAGTCAAAGTCCAGGATTTCAATGAAATTATCCTGCGAAAACCGTACCTTTGAGAATTTCTGGAAGTCTTTGATATTGGACTCCAGCCAGATTGGAGAGGGAAGGTCAAATTCATGGCAAATACAGTCCAGGCAGTGAAAGACCTTTTTGGTTCTGGTATTTTGTGTATCATCGCAGATAACCGTGCTTTTTTGAATACGCGTGTCTTTATAAATATTTCCCATTAAGCGGAACATAGGCATTGTCCTTTCCGTATAGTAATTTCTGTGTTCTTTATTATAAGAAAGATAGGAAGTGGTGTAAAGCCTGTTTTTAAAAGTTTTGCGGCAGGGTTGTATAGATTGCATACGGAAATTGTGAAAATCAGTCAAAATGACGGGATTGATTTAGGGATTGTCCATGCATACAAAGACTTAAAGTAATATTTGGGCATTTGACCTATGGAAAAAAAACAGGGATAGAGGTATACTAATCTCAGTTCAAACGAGAGCAATCGCAAAATTTAGGAGGAAAATTAAAATGGCAAGTTTATCATTACAGCATATTAACAAGACTTATCCAAATGGTTTTGAAGCAGTAAAAGATTTCAATCTTGAAATTGCAGATAAAGAATTCATCATCTTTGTAGGACCTTCAGGTTGTGGAAAATCTACAACACTTCGTATGATTGCAGGTCTGGAAGAAATCTCAGGCGGTACATTAAAAATCGGTGACAAAGTAGTAAACGATGTTGAACCAAAAGACAGAGATATTGCAATGGTATTCCAGAACTACGCTCTGTATCCACATATGACCGTTTATGATAACATGGCATTTGGTCTGAAACTGAGAAAAGTTCCAAAAGATCAGATTGACAAAATGGTTAAAGAAGCAGCTAAGATCCTTGACCTGGAAAAATTATTAGACCGTAAACCAAAAGCTCTTTCCGGTGGTCAGAGACAGCGTGTTGCTATGGGACGTGCTATCGTGCGTGAACCTAAAGTATTCTTAATGGACGAACCTCTGTCAAACCTTGATGCAAAACTTCGTGTACAGATGCGTACTGAAATTTCTAAATTACATGAAAGATTAGGCGCTACTATCATCTACGTTACACATGACCAGACAGAAGCTATGACACTGGGTACCAGAATCGTTGTTATGAAAGATGGTGTTGTACAGCAGGTAGATACACCTCAGACATTATACAATGCTCCATGTAACTTATTCGTTGCTGGATTTATCGGTTCTCCTCAGATGAACTTCTTAGATGCAGTTGTACATGTAAAAGGAAATGATGTTGAATTACAGATTGGTAAGACTGTACTTCAGGTACCGGCTTCCAAGAAAAAAGCTCTTATTGACGGCGGATATGACGGAAAAACAGTTGTTATGGGTATTCGTCCAGAGCATGTATACGATGATGAAGCTCGTATCCAGGCATTCCCGAACAGCACAATTGAAGGAAAAATCACTGTTTATGAATTACTTGGTGCTGAAGTTTATCTGTACTTTGACACAGAAGGATTCTCTATGACAGCAAGAGTAAATCCTCGTACAACAGCAAGAACAGGTGATACTGTTAAATTTGCATTAGACATGGAAAAAGTTCATGTATTTGATAAAGAAACAGAGCAGGTTATCACAAACTAAATTTCAAATGTGAAAAATGCAGACTGCCTCGTGAAAAGAAGTCAGGAAGTTTCCTGACGGACCTTTCACGGGGCAGTTTTTTTAGTTCTTTGTTAAGAGGTGGGATAAAATAAAAAATTTTTGTTAAGAATCCAGCAGTTTTGAGCCGGAAAGCGTGGGGTTAAAATTTCCTTTCATACTTTTAATAGAGCGGGAGGTCAGAACATAATCTTTGGGCAGCGTACTGGGGGAATATCCGGTTATTTCCTTAAAGGTTCTGTTAAAATGCCGTATGGTGTCAAAACCGCATAGAGAAGCTATTTCTGTAATAGACAGCTCCTGTCTGTTGTGCCGGAGCATTTCAATGGCTTTTTCCAGTCGTATAATATTCAGGTAAGTGGAAAAGGTCATTCCTGATATATTTTTAAAAAATTTGGAAAAGTAAGGCTCGGAAAATCCCATAAAGCTGCTGGCATCAGAAAAGGTGATGTAGCTGTATTTTTCTTCAATTTCATTCAGCAGATTTTTATAATTTTCCATGGAAGTATGAAATCTCGCGGATTTTTCTTCTATAGGGATACCATGACGGTAAATGTCTACAAAGAGGCAGCGGATCATTCCAATGATTTTCATTTCATAAAAGGACTGTTTTTCCTCCAGCTCTTTTTTTACTGTTTTAAAGAGATTTGGGACAGCGGTAGCAGAAAAAGAAGGTAAAAGAGGAGAAGCAAGGGCAGTTCTTCTGGTGATTTCCTGTATCATGGAAGCGTTAAACATGAGAATTTGTGTGATGCTTCCGGATTCTCCGTGAATATAGTGAATTTCTCCGCTTTGGATAAAGACGGCTTCCCTGTCATGTAGTTGATAGGCAGTGTGGTTGTAGGACACAGTTACCGTGCCTTTTTCGATATAAATCAACTCGCATTCCAGATGCCAGTGGGGCAGATTATGAAGAGATTCATAACGTCCCGTCCATGCACATTCTTTTTCTTCCCGTTTTTCAAAGTTTGCAAGCATTGTGATTCCTCCTTTCTTTATACTGTAACAAAAAAGATAATAAATGTCCATATTGAGGCAACAGAGTTCTTTCTTTTTCAGGGATGTACGGTATACTGAAAAGTAGAAAGAGGAACGAAAATTGCCAAAAGGCAGAAAATAACAGGAGGAAACAGTTATGTTGGAAATGAAAAATTATCAGTTCTGGTTTTGTACCGGTTCACAGGACTTGTATGGACAGGAATGTCTGGAGCATGTGGCAGAGCATTCCAAAATTATGGTAGATAGATTAAACCAATCAGGAGTGCTTCCTTATGAAGTCGTATGGAAACCAACACTTTTGACAAATGCTATGATTCGTCAGACTTTTAATGAGGCAAATGCAGATGAAAACTGTGCAGGTGTGATTACCTGGATGCATACCTTTTCACCGGCAAAATCCTGGATTTTAGGACTTCAGGAATACAGAAAACCGCTTTTGCACCTGCATACACAGTTTAACAGAGAAATTCCATATGATTCCATTGATATGGACTTTATGAACGAAAATCAGTCTGCACATGGAGATAGAGAATACGGACATATTGTAAGCCGTATGAGAATGGAAAGAAAGGTTATTGTTGGCTTCTGGGACGATAAAGATGTGCAGGAGAGAATTGCTTCTTGGATGCGGACTGCTGTAGGTGTTATTGAAAGCAGCCATATTCGTGTGATGAGAATTGCCGATAACATGAGAAATGTAGCTGTTACAGAGGGCGACAAGGTAGAAGCACAGATTAAATTCGGCTGGGAAGTAGACGCATATCCGGTAAATGAAATTGCAGACGCAGTAAAAGAGGTTTCCAAAGGAGATACCGATGCTCTGGTAGAAGAATATTATGATAAATATGAGATTCTTTTAGAGGGCAGAGATGCAGAGGAATTCCGCAGACATGTGGCAGTTCAGGCTCAGATTGAGCTTGGATTTGAACGTTTCCTGGAGGAGAAAAACTATCAGGCCATTGTGACCCATTTTGGTGATTTGGGCTGCCTGCAGCAGCTTCCGGGTCTGGCTATTCAGAGGTTAATGGAAAAGGGCTATGGATTTGGTGGAGAAGGCGACTGGAAAACAGCAGCCATGGTTCGTCTGATGAAAATTATGACACAGGGCAAAAAAGATGCAAAGGGAACTTCTTTTATGGAGGATTATACCTATAACCTGGTTCCGGGAAAAGAAGGCATTCTGGAAGCACATATGCTGGAGGTTTGTCCAACGATTGCAGAAGGTCCTATCAGTATTAAGTGTCAGCCGCTTACTATGGGTGACAGAGAAGATCCGGCAAGACTGGTATTTACATCCAAGACAGGTAAGGGTGTAGCTACCTCTCTGATTGACCTGGGCGACAGATTCCGTCTGATTATCAATGATGTGAATTGCAAAAAGGTAGAGCAGCCAATGCCGAAGCTTCCGGTGGCCACAGCATTCTGGACACCGGAACCAAGCCTGCAGACAGGTGCAGAGGCATGGATTCTGGCAGGAGGCGCCCATCACACAGCATTCTCCTATGATTTGACTGCAGAACAGATGGGAGATTGGGCAGCAGCTATGGGAATTGAGGCTGTTTATATTGACAAAGACACCACAATCCGTAATCTGAAGAATGAACTTCGCTGGAATGAGGCAGCCTACAGACTGAACCTTTAAATTTCCGATATACCTGAAAAGATGACAGAAGAGGGGCAAATGCATGAAACGCATACTGTGAATATTTATACACTTTATGTTTTAAAAGTATAGATATTTCAAAGTGCTGTTTCCGGCATTTGTTCCTCTTTTTTTGTGCATATAAGATTTACATATAATAGGAAGGTGCTTGCCAATTAAAAAAAAATAGGGTATTATTATTTTAGAAAATCCAGGGACAACCCAAAGGAGAGAGGAAATATGATTTCAAGCCAGGTAATACAAAAGACATTAGATGAACTGAGAATGATCACAAGAATTGATTTGTGTGTCATGGATATAGACGGAAAGGTCAATTCCACCACTTTTGCTACAGAGGAAGAGGATTTTGGTGATGTGAGAGCCTTTGCAGAGTCTATGGCAGACAGCCAGGTGATGAAGGGCTGCCATTTCTTTAAAATTTACGATAATCAGACTGTGGAATATATACTGGTTGCCAAAGGCGGCAATGAAGATGCCTATATGATCGGACGTGTAGCAGTAGCAGAAATTCAAAATCTGATTGTGGCTTATAAGGAGCGTTTTGATAAGTCCAACTTTATTCAAAACCTGATTCTGGACAATCTGCTTTTAGTAGATGTGTACAACAGAGCGAAAAAGCTGCACATTGCAGTAGAGGCAAAACGAGTGGTTCTGCTGGTAGAAACCAGAAATGAAAAAGACCAGGATTCCATGGAAATTCTGAAAAATCTCTTTATTTCCAGAAATAATGATTTTATTACAGCCATTGATGAAAAGAATATTATTATTGTCCGTACTTTAGAGGAAAGCGACGGATATGAAGAAATTGAAAATATTGCAAACATGATTGTGGATATGTTAAATGCTGAGGCAATGTCCCAGGTGCGAGTATCCTACGGCAATATTATTCATGAAATCAAAGATGTGTCACGTTCTTATAAGGAAGCAAAGATGGCGCTGGACGTAGGCAAAATTTTCTATGTAGAAAAGAATATTGTGGGATACAACAATCTGGGAATCGGACGTCTGATTTATCAGCTTCCCATGCCGCTTTGTGAAATGTTCATGAAAGAGGTGTTCGGCGGAAAACTTCCGGAATCTTTAGATGATGAAACTCTGAACACCATTAATAAATTCTTTGATAACAACCTGAATATTTCAGAAACTTCCAGACAGTTGTTCCTGCACAGAAATACGCTGGTATACAGACTGGAGAAGATTCAGAAAAGCACAGGACTGGATATTCGTGTCTTTGACGATGCGCTGACCTTTAAGATTGCACTTATGGTATCCAGTTACATGGATTTCATGAAAAAGCAGGATTAATTCAGAAGCAAAACAGATTTACAACAGAAGCTGCTGCAAAAACAGGGGATAGATATAAATAGGCTCCTCGGTTTTGCGGCAGCTTTGTTTTCTTATCTTCTGAAGTGCAAAATTTCCCGGGTATTTGTGAATAAAAAATAAAGCATTATTGTATACAATTAATTTATTGCGATAAACTACTTGCTTTTTAAAGCGATAAAATTTATAATGGTAGAAAATACGTTAGAAAAAAGCAAAAGAAAGATGGAGGGAATGCCATGATTCAATTATATAAAACTGGCGCCTGGCTGGTAAACGGAACAGAGCTTTTGGAAGATTCGGAAGCTGTGAGAGCAGAAATTCAGGCAAAATATAATAAGACAGCGCCAACAAAGGAAGAGGCGGCAAAAAATACCATTGCCTACTCAATTTTGCAGAATCATAACACATCAGACAACATGAAAAATCTGAAAATCAAGTTTGATAAGCTGACTTCACATGATATTACCTTTGTAGGAATTATTCAGACTGCCAGAGCTTCGGGTCTGGAGAAATTCCCTATTCCCTATGTGCTGACAAACTGTCACAATTCTCTGTGTGCAGTAGGCGGCACCATTAATGAAGATGACCATATGTTTGGATTGACCTGCGCCAAACGCTATGGCGGGGTATATGTACCGCCTCATCAGGCAGTCATTCACCAGTTTGCAAGAGAAATGCTGGCAGAGGGCGGAAAAATGATACTGGGCTCTGACAGTCATACCCGCTACGGTGCGCTGGGAACCATGGCCATGGGTGAAGGTGGTCCTGAGTTGGTAAAGCAGCTTTTGGGCAGAACCTATGATATTAAGCGTCCCGAGGTAGTAGGGGTTTACCTCACCGGAAAACCGGTGCCAGGAGTGGGACCTCAGGACGTTGCTCTGGCAATTATCGGGGCAGTCTTTGAGAGTGGATATGTAAAAAATAAGGTCATGGAATTTGTAGGTCCCGGTGTGGAAAATTTGAGCGCAGATTACCGCATTGGCATTGATGTTATGACAACAGAAACTACCTGTCTTTCATCTATCTGGAAAACAGATGCCAAAATACAGGAATTTTATGAAATCCATGGAAGAGGAGCTGACTATCAGGAACTGAATCCGGGAGAAGTTACTTATTATGATGGAGTGGTATATGTGGATTTGGGCCAGATAAGACCAATGATTGCCATGCCGTTCCACCCAAGCAATACCTACACCATTGAAGAATTAAACAGTAATCTCATGGATATTTTAGATGATGTGGAGAAAAAGGCGCAAATCAGCCTGGATGGAAAGATTCCATATACTTTGAAGGATAAGGTGAAAAACGGAAGGCTGTGCGTAGAACAGGGAATCATTGCAGGCTGTGCAGGCGGCGGCTTTGAAAATATCTGCGATGCAGCGGATATTTTAAGAGGCGCCAGCATTGGGGCTGATGCATTTACTCTGAGTGTATATCCTGCAAGTACACCGATTTATATGGAACTTGCCAAAAACGGCGTGTTGGCTGACCTTTTGCAGACAGGTGCTGTGGTAAAAACTGCCTTTTGCGGCCCCTGCTTTGGTGCAGGAGAATACTCCGGCAAACAATGCCCTTAGTATCCGTCATTCTACCAGAAACTTTCCCAACAGAGAAGGCTCTAAGATTCAGAACGGACAGATTTCTTCTGTGGCCCTTATGGATGCCCGTTCCATTGCAGCTACAGCGGCAAATAAGGGACAGCTTACCCCTGCTACAGAGTATGCAGGAGAATACAGAAGACCGGTTTATCACTTTGATGGACAGATTTATGCAAACCGTGTGTTTGACAGTAAGGGTGTGGCAGATCCGAGCGTAGAAATTCAGTTTGGTCCTAACATTAAGGATTGGCCTGAGATGCCGGTTTTGACAGAGAATCTGCTGTTAAAGACCGTGGCAGAAATCCATGATCCGGTTACTACCACAGACGAGCTGATTCCTTCCGGAGAAACTTCTTCTTATCGTTCCAACCCGCTGAAGCTGGCAGAGTTTGCCCTGTCCAGAAAAGCGCCGGATTATGTGGGACTGGCAAAGGAGATTCAGAAGGCAGAACTTGCCAGAGAGGCAGGAGAAAGTCCTGTAAAAGCAGTGCCTGAGCTGGAAGGTATCTGGGAAAGGGTAAAAGCCGTATACCCGGAGGCCACAGAGGTCAATACAGGAATCGGAAGCACTATTTTTGCAGTAAAGCCAGGGGACGGATCTGCCAGAGAGCAGGCTGCTTCCTGTCAGAAGGTGCTGGGAGGCTGGGCCAATATTGCCAATGAATATGCTACAAAGAGATACCGTTCTAATCTGATGAACTGGGGTATGCTTCCATTTTTAATACCGGAGGGAGAACTTCCCTTTAAAAAGGGAGATTTTATCTTTGTACCGGACATCAGAAAAGCTGTGGAGGAAGGAAGAGGAGAAATTCCTGCCTTTGCCATTAGCGATCAGGTGAAAGCCTTTACTCTTGGACTTGGGGAAATGACAGAGGACGAGAGAGAGATTATCCTGAAAGGGTGTCTGATTAATTACTACAGGGCAAAATAAGTTTAATTTTGCAGTTTGGCGTAAAATTTTCTGAAATCAGAGGGTGACATGTTTTCACTGTTATAAAAAGTACGGTTAAAGGTGCTGCTGCTGTTAAAACCGGATTCCATTGCAATATCTGTAATGGAGGCATCGGTTGTAAGCAACAGCACCTTTGCTTTTTGAATGCGCTGCCGGGAGCGATATTCGGAAAAAGAGGTTCCCATATACTGCTGAAAAAGCCTGGAAAAGTGAAATTTGGAAAAACCGGCATAAGCGGCTGCGTTCTCTAGGGTAATAGAGGAGGTCAGATTTTGATTCAAATATCTGCATACAGCAAGAAATTTTTCCTGGAGGCGGACATTTCGAATTTGGTATCCGTTCTTTTGAGCAGAAAAGGTCTGCATCTGTATTTCCGGAGCGCGCAGAAGCATAACGTATAGTTCCAGGGCTGAGGCGTAAAGGGAAGATGCCCATAAAATGTGCTGATGACGATATTCCTGCAGCATAAAAAGCAGAAGGGACAGACTTTTTCGGTATGTGGAAGCTGATGTCTTCCGTTTCAGATGAATACAGGGAGGCATGGAAAAGAGCAGAGTTTGAAATTCCCTGTGTGCATACAGAAGTTCGATATCAAACTGTAAGATTAACCGGGTTCCACGGTTTTTGGCTGAAAGGCTGTGTACAGTCCCGGAGTGCAGGAATAAAATATCTCCTTTTTCAAGATGAAAGTGCTGTTGCTGAACAGATACATCATAAGAACCGGAAAAGGGCAGAAGAATTTCCATGCAGGTATGCCAGTGGTCTTCAATGGTATAGGCTCCTTTCTGAATAATAAATCTGAAGTTTTCTGCAGTTGGATAAGTGACAGGTGCCTTACCGTTCAGAAAAATATCTTTCATAATTCAACATTCCCCCGTAAATGATTTTTTGTACTTAACAGAATTATAAAACATAGAGAGAAAAAAAGCAATATTTGGGCAATAATCCGCACTTATGGTAATGAATAATTCAGAAAAAATAGTAGAATAGGGAGTAAGAAAATCAAAGCGGAGGACAAATTCTATGAAAAGTTACAGAAAAGAGAGAGCAGCGGCAAGAGAAAAGGCAAAAAAACTGGTATCGCAGATGACGCTTATGGAAAAGGCAGCGCAGCTTCGCTACGATGCGGCTCCGGTGGAACGTCTGGGAGTTCCTGCCTATAATTATTGGAATGAGGCATTGCACGGTGTGGCAAGAGCAGGTACAGCAACAATGTTTCCACAGGCAATCGGTATGGCGGCAGCTTTTGATGAGGACGCTATGGAAAGAGTGGGGGATATCATTGCCACAGAAGGAAGGGCAAAATACAATGAGTATTCCAGACACAATGACAGAGATATCTATAAAGGACTGACCTTTTGGTCACCGAATATCAATATTTTCCGTGACCCAAGGTGGGGCAGAGGCCATGAAACCTATGGAGAGGACCCGTATCTGACTTCACGCCTGGGAGTACGGTTTGTGGAGGGGCTGCAGGGGGACGGGCCTGTAATGAAGGCGGCAGCCTGTGCCAAGCACTATGCAGTACACAGTGGACCGGAGGCAATTCGTCATGAATTTAATGCAGAGTGCAGTATGAAAGATATGTGGGAAACTTACCTTCCTGCCTTTGAGGCTTTGGTGACAGAGGCAGATGTAGAGGCGGTTATGGGGGCATATAACCGTACCAATGGAGAGCCATGCTGCGGACACAAATATCTCATGGAAGAGGTGCTACGGGGGAAATGGAAATTTGACGGACATTTTACCTCAGACTGCTGGGCAATTAAGGATTTCCATGAAGCCCATAAGGTGACAAAAAATGCCAGAGAATCAGCGGCCCTTGCTTTAAAGAGCGGCTGCGATGTGAATTGTGGAAACACCTACCTGCATTTGCTGGCAGCTGTGGAGGAAGGACTGATTACAGAGGAAGAAATTACCACAGCAGCAGAGCGCCTTTTGACAACTCGGTATCTTCTGGGCTTATTTGAGGGAAGCGAATACGATGAAATACCTTATGAAGTGGTAGAGTGTAAAGAGCATGTGGAAGCAGCTCTTGATATGGCAAGAAAAGGCAGTGTGCTTTTGAAAAATGACGGGATTCTGCCTCTTGACAAGAGTAAGCTGAAAACCATTGGCGTGATTGGTCCTAATGCGGACAGTCGGGTAGCGCTGATTGGGAATTATCATGGTACATCTTCCCGTTATATTACGGTTCTGGAAGGAATTCAGGACGAAGTGGAAGATGAGGTAAGAGTTTTATATTCAGAAGGCTGTCAGCTCTTTAAAGACAAAACAGAGAATCTGGCGTGGACACAGGACAGAATCTCTGAGGCAGTGATTACTGCAGAACACAGCGATGTGGTAATTCTCTGCGTAGGGCTTGATGAAACACTGGAGGGCGAGGAAGGGGATACAGGAAACAGTGATGCTTCCGGGGATAAAAAGGACCTTCATCTTCCAAAGGTACAGGAGGAGCTGATTCAAAAGGTAACTGCAGTAGGAAAGCCGACAGTTATCGTGCTTATGGCGGGCAGTGCCATTGATTTAAATTATGCGCAGGAACACTGCAATGGTATTCTTCTTGCCTGGTATCCGGGAGCAAGAGGCGGAAAGGCTGTGGCAGATTTATTGTTTGGTAAGGTGTCACCTTCCGGAAAGCTGCCTGTAACCTTTTATAAAGATTTGGAAGGTATGCCGGAATTTACGGACTATTCCATGAAAAACCGTACTTATCGTTACATGGAAGGAGAAGCTTTATATCCCTTTGGATACGGACTGACTTATGGAAAGGTACAGGTGAAAGAGGCACGGGTTTTAAATGAGGTGACCAGGGAAAGTGATATAGAGGTGCAGGTAACAGCAGAAAACAGGGGAAACCTCCGCACAGAAGAGGTGGTACAGATTTATATTAAAGATCTGGAATCTCCGCTGGCGGTAAGAAATTATAGCCTGTGTGCTTTTGGTCGCGTAGATTTAGAAGCAGGGGAAAGCAAGACGCTGACTCTGAGAATTCCGAATCGTGCCATGGAAGTGGTAGACGAGCAGGGAAACCGCCATATAGACAGTAAGCATTTTAAGCTGTTTGCAGGTATTTCACAGCCGGATAAGAGAAGCGAAGAACTTACCGGAGAAAAATCAGTGCCAGTAAATGTAATATTGGAATAGAGGATAAATAAAAGAAAAAGGCGAAAGGAACAGAGTGCGGAGCGAATGGGAGTTTTGCACTCTGTTTTTACATTTTACTTTCTTTTATAAGGCGAAATTTTTTGGGAAAAATAAAGAATTGGGCGAAAGGTTGTCGAATATCATAGAAAAAAGAAGAAATTTGGAAAAAATCACGAAAAACCGGTGGAAAATTTTATGGGAAAACTCTGGAAATGCTTTTGACACAGGGGGCAGATGTTAAAATTTCCATATTTCGACAAAAAATATAGGGATATTATACTATATAACCAATAAAATCTTAAAAATTTCAATGAAAAGAAAAAAAAATTCTATGTTTTATTTGGCGGATATTGTGTATAGTGTCAATATCAATAAAAGGCACGGACGAAAAAAAGAAAAGGTGCCGATGGAAGGGAGAATTTTCACATGAAAAGAAAATTAGCAGTATTGACAATGGCAGCTGTTTTAGGACTTTCAGCAGTAGCTTGTGGTTCTGAACCGGCAGAGAACGATGGAGCAAAAACAGAGGATACAGCAAAAACAGAGGATACGGCAAAAGATGATGCAAAAGGATCTGATGTAGCAAACAAGGACAAACCTCTGGTATGGTTCAACCGTCAGCCGTCCAACAGCTCTACAGGAGAACTGGACAAGGCAGCTCTTTCCTTCAATGATGATACTTATTATGTAGGATTTGATGCAAACCAGGGTGCTGAATTACAGGGAACTATGGTAAAAGATTACATCGAAGCAAACATTGATAAAATTGACCGCAACGGCGATGGAACAATCGGATATGTTCTGGCAATCGGCGATATCGGACATAACGATTCTATTGCCCGTACAAGAGGTGTTCGTAAAGCTCTTGGCACAGGCATAGAAAAAGATGGAGAAATCAACAGCGAACCAGTTGGAACAAACACAGACGGTTCTGCAAAAGCAGTAAAAGACGGTTCTATTGAAGCAGGCGGAAAGACATACAAAATCCGTGAGTTGGCTTCTCAGGAAATGAAAAACTCTGCAGGAGCTACCTGGGACGCAGCTACGGCAGGTAACGCAATCGGAACATGGTCTTCTTCCTTTGGTAAAGAAATTGATGTAGTAGTTTCCAATAACGATGGTATGGGAATGTCTATGTTTAACGCATGGTCAAAAGAAAATAAAGTTCCAACTTTCGGATATGATGCAAACAACGATGCAGTAGCAGCTATTGCAGAGGGATACGGCGGAACAATCAGCCAGCATGCTGACGTACAGGCTTACCTGACACTTCGTGTTCTTCGTAACGCTTTAGATGGTGTAGATGTTGATACAGGTATCGGAACAGCCGATGAGGCAGGAAATGTTTTAAGTGATGACGTATATGTATACAAAGATGACGAACGTTCTTACTACGCATTAAACGTAGCAGTAACTGCTGAGAACTATCAGGAATTTACAGACTCCACAAAAGTATATGAGCCTGTATCTAACCAGTTAGACGAAAGCAAATCTCCGAAAAAGAAAGTATGGCTTGACATCTACAATGCTGCTGATAACTTCTTAAGCTCTACATATCAGCCATTACTTCAGAACTATGATGACCTTCTGAACTTAGATGTTGAATACATCGGTGGTGACGGACAGACAGAATCCAACATCACAAACCGTCTTGGAAATCCGGATCAGTATGATGCATTCGCAATCAACATGGTTAAAACAGACAATGCAGCTTCTTATACAGCATTACTGCAGTAAAATAAGTCAGTAATACCTGTGGCAAGATAACAGACAGAGGGTGTCGCGTTGAGGCAGAGCTTTAAATATGCCCTTAATGCGACAGCCTCTTTTGAATCTGACAGCCTGTTCTATGCTGTCAGGTACCAATATAGAGATACAGGAGTAAAAAGAATGGCAGATAAGAAAGATGAAGTTGTCTTATCCATACGCAATATGAGTAAATCCTTTGGCCGAAACAGAGTTCTGGATCACATCAATCTCGATGTGAAAAAGGGAACCGTTATGGGTCTTATGGGTGAAAATGGCGCCGGTAAGTCAACAATGATGAAATGTCTTTTTGGTACTTATCAGAAAGATGAAGGAAAGATTACTCTGGACGGCAGAGAAGTCAGCTTTTCAGGACCAAAAGATGCTCTGGAAAACGGAATTGCCATGGTTCATCAGGAATTGAACCAGTGTCTGGAAAGAAACGTCATTGACAATCTTTTCCTGGGACGATATCCCGTAAATTCCGCAGGTATCGTTGATGAAGGACGAATGAAAAAAGAAGCTTCTGAGCTTTTCAGAAAGCTGGGCATGACAGTAAACCTGACGCAGCCTATGCGGAATATGTCTGTATCCCAGAGGCAGATGTGCGAAATTGCGAAAGCAATGTCTTATAATGCAAAGGTAATTGTTCTTGATGAACCGACCTCTTCTCTGACCGTACAGGAAGTAGACAAGTTGTTTGAAATGATGAGAATGTTAAAGGAGCAGGGAATTTCCCTGATTTATATTTCTCATAAAATGGACGAGATTTTTGAAATCTGTGATGAAATTTCTGTTCTTCGAGATGGTAATCTGGTTATGACAAAAAGCTCAAAGGAAACAGATATGAATGAGCTGATTGCAGCCATGGTTGGACGTTCTCTGGAAAATCGTTTCCCGCCGGTAGATAATGAACCCAAGGACGTTGTTTTATCTGTTCAGCACTTATCTACAAAATTCGAGCCTCATTTGCAGGATATTTCCTTTGATGTGCGGGAGGGCGAAATTTTCGGACTTTACGGACTGGTTGGTGCGGGACGTACAGAGCTTTTGGAAACTATTTTCGGTATTCGTACCAGAGCAGCAGGCCGTGTTTATTTTAACAACAAGCTGATGAACTTCAACAGTGCAAAGGAAGCAATGGATCATGGATTTGCGTTGATTACAGAGGAAAGAAAAGCAAATGGCTTATTCCTGAAATGTGACCTGACCTTTAATACCACTATTGCAAACCTGCCTCAGTATAAGTCCGGTCTGGCTCTTTCTGATACCAAGATGGTAAAAGCAACAGCCAATGAAATTAAAATCATGCATACAAAATGTATGGGACCTGATGATATGATTTCCAGTCTTTCCGGCGGTAATCAGCAGAAGGTTATTTTCGGAAAATGGCTGGAACGCAGTCCTCAGGTGTTCATGATGGACGAGCCTACCAGAGGAATTGACGTTGGTGCAAAATATGAAATTTATGAGCTGATTATTCAGATGGCAAAGCAGGGAAAGACAGTAATTGTTGTTTCTTCAGAGATGCCGGAAATCCTGGGTATTACAAATCGTATTGGTGTCATGTCGAACGGACATCTTTCCGGAATTGTAAATACAAAAGAAACAAATCAGGAAGAACTTTTAAGACTCAGCGCAAAATACCTATAATGAGGGAGATAAACGGATATGGCAAACGAGAATAGTAATATCCTTACGGCAGAGCAGGAAATGAAGCTGCGTCAGCCGATTGAGGATTATGTTGGTAAAATTCAGAAAAAAGTAGACAAGTTGAGAGTAGACGGTACAGATAAGGTTGTGGAAATCCAGAATCTTATGGACAGCATTAAGAGAGATCGTACTCTTACAAAGGGCGAAAAAGAAAGCAGACTTGCAAAATGCAAGACAGAGCTGGAAGCAGCAAAGGCAGTAGAAGCAAAGAACAAAGATGAAGTTTCCAAGCTGATTACAGATGCAGAGAATTATTTGAAAGAACACTTTGATAAGGATTATTATCAGGCTGTAAAAGCAAGCTGCGCTGCAGAAAAAGCAGCCGCAAAAGCCCGTCATCAGCAGAAAGTAGCGGAGTTGGAAAAAGAACATAAAGCTACTATGGCAAAGCTTTCCGATCATCAGGAAATCAAAGATGAAAATTATGTATACAAAAACAGAATCTTTGATGCTAAGATGACAATGGAAAAAGAGTTCCAGGAAGCAAAAGACAGAAGACATGCAGCATTTTCTTACAGATACCATTTGATTGATTTGCTGCGTATGTCCAAGTTTACTTTCATGGAAAACAGCGCACAGAAATGGGAAAACTACAAATATACTTTTAACCGCAGAAGTTTCCTTCTGCAGAATGGTTTGTATATTGCCATTTTGCTCATATTTATTGCATTGTGTATTATTACACCGATTGTAAAGGGAGCGCCGCTTCTGACTTATAACAATGTATTGAACATTCTCCAGCAGGCATCACCGCGTATGTTCCTGGCTCTTGGCGTAGCTGCATTAATCCTGTTAGCAGGTACAGACCTTTCCATTGGTCGTATGGTTGGTATGGGTATGACAGCGGCAACCATTATTATGCACCAGGGTGTGAATACAGGTGGTGTATTTGGACACATCTTTGATTTCACAGGTATGCCGATTATTGGAAGAGTGATTCTGGCTCTGGTAGTTTGTGTTGTACTTTGTACCTTCTTTACAACGATTGCCGGTTTCTTTACCGCAAAGTTTAAAATGCACCCATTTATTTCTACCATGGCAAACATGCTGGTAATTTTTGGCCTTGTTACATATGCAACGAAAGGTGTATCCTTTGGTGCCATTGAAGCTACTATTCCAAACATGATTATTCCTAAGGTAAACGGCTTCCCAACTATTATTCTCTGGGCAGTTGCAGCAATTGCCATTGTATGGTTTATCTGGAACAAAACAACCTTTGGTAAAAACCTGTATGCAGTAGGCGGAAACCCAGAAGCAGCAGCAGTATCCGGTATCTCTGTATTCGCTGTAACTGTAGGCGCTTTTGTTATGGCAGGTGTTCTTTACGGATTTGGTTCCTGGCTGGAATGTATCCGAATGGTAGGTTCCGGTTCCGCAGCTTATGGACAGGGCTGGGAAATGGATGCAATCGCAGCCTGTGTAGTAGGTGGTGTATCCTTTACAGGTGGTATTGGTAAAATCTCAGGCGTAGTAGTTGGTGTATTTATCTTTACAGCACTTACCTATTCTCTGACAATCCTTGGTATTGATACAAACCTGCAGTTTGTATTCTCAGGTATCATTATCCTGGTAGCCGTTACTCTGGACTGTCTGAAATATGTTCAGAAGAAATAAAAATAGAAAATAAAAGATTTTTTAAGACATGAAAAGGGCTGTCACATGACAGTCCTTTTTGTGGTATAATGTTTGCATTACATGCAAACCAAGCCAATGCTACTGCCGCGGCAGATTATGCCGGCAGTCCACAGCTTGAAAAGAAAGAGATGGATAAAAGAAATGGATAAATATACGGTACTTTTGGTAGATGATGAAGAAGAGGTTATACAGGTTATTATGAAAAAAATTGACTGGGAAGGGCTGGGTTTTTCGGTGATTGGGTATGCCAACAATGGTGTGCGCGCACTGGAAATGGTGGAAGAAGCACAGCCAGACGTGGTTATGACAGATATTAAGATGCCTTATATGGACGGGATGGAACTGGCAGGGCATATCAGGGCGGATTTTCCTGCTACCAAGATTCTTTTGTTTACCGGATTTGATGAATTTGAATATGCGAAAGAAGCGGTGCATCTGGAGGTAGAGGAATATATATTAAAGCCTGTGAATTCTCTGGAGCTTACGGAGGTATTTACAAAACTAAAGAAAAAACTGGACCAGGAAATCAGCGAAAAAAGAAACGCAGAAAGCTTGAGAAAGTATTATCTGGATTCCCTTCCTCTTTTGCAGGCAAATTTTTATTCCACACTGATTGAAGGAAGAATCCCGGAAAATCAGCTGGAGCAGTATCTTCAGGATTATCAGATAGAACTTCCAGGACCTTTTTTCTGCTGCCTTGTGATTCACACCTCTTCCTCAGGTATTCCTGAGGGCATGAATCCCATGCTCTTATCCGCTTCGGTTGAAAAACAGGCAAAGGAACGTCTGGAAGAGAAATGGAGAGCAAAAAGCTTTTCTTACCTGGCAAATACTATTTTGCTTGCACAGCTTTCTGAGGAAAGTGAAATTTCCGAGCTGACAGATGAATGCGACCGTTTTTGCAGATACGTCCACCGGATTATAGGAGGGAATGTCACGGTGGGGATTGGGCAGGTTTGTCAGAATATTTCAGAATTGGCTCAATCCTATATCAGTGCAAGAGAGGCTGTTTCCTACAGAGCGCTTTATGGAACCTCCAGAGCTATTAATATCAGGGAGATTGCGCCCCACGAAAAGAGCACTCCGGGGCTTGGACATGAAAGTGAAAGATCCCGTTTGCTGAAAGCGATTCGTTTAAACACACCCACAGAGATTAAAAGTGCGGTGCGGGATTATTTAAGCAGTATATCCTTTAAGGAAAAGTCCCTTCAGCAGCACCATATTGATCTTATGGAACTTTTAAGCGAGCTTTGTCGGTTTGCGGCAAATAATGACCTTACCATTGAAGAATTTTCCGGGGATATGGGAAGACTCTATGGAAGGCTTTTGGATATGGAACCCAATACATTAGAGGAGTGGCTTTGCAGTATCTGTGTATCTCTTCACGAAAACCTGTTAAATGTGAGAAATAAGTCTACCCGGTCTTTTGTGGAAAATGCAAAGGATTATGTGGAGAATCATTACAGCAATGAAGAAGTTTCTCTTGATACGGTATGCGAAGCGCTGGGAGTATCCAATTCCTATTTTTCTACAATTTTCAAGAAGGAAACAGGAAAATCCTTTATCGGCTATCTTACAGATTATCGAATGGAGCGGGCTTCCAGGCTTTTGCTGGAAACAAACGAGAAAAGCTATATTATAGGAAAAAAAGTGGGATACACAGATCCCAATTACTTCAGCTATGTGTTTAAACGGAAATTCGGCGTATCGCCTTCTAAATACAGAACGGAGCATAACCAGCGTGAAGAATAAGTATTTTCGACAATTAAAAAAATTTAAACCAAGAGAAATTCAGTCCACAATTATGATTGCCTTTTCCGTAGTTTCTATTTCCATTATGCTGATTCTGGGAATTGTTTTGTACCTGAGGTTTTCCAACTCGGCCAGGGAAGAAACCATAGAAAGTACACAAAAGCTCATGGAACAGACAGGGGAAAATCTGGAGGATTATCTGGTAAGTATGCGGCAAATTTCTGATGCAGTGTATTATAATGTTATCAAAGAAAATGATTTTGACAGAAACAGGCAGGATATCCAAAGAGGTATGAATCTTTTGTATGAGGCAAATAAGGACAATTTAAGAAGTATTGCTATTTATAATAATTACGGAAGTCTTATCGCAGCAGAGCCTGTAGCAGCTCAGAAGGAGGATCCGGACGTAACAAGTCAGAACTGGTATCAGCAGGCAGTGGAGGAAATGGAGAATATGCATTTTTCCACACCTCATATCCAGAATCTGTTTAATGATACTACCTATCGTTATTATTGGGTGATTTCTCTGAGCAGAGCCGTGGAGCTTACCAATCAGGGAGGAGCACAGACCGGGGTGTTGCTGGTAGATATGGATTTTTCCAGTATTTCCAGAATGATGAACCAGATTAATGATATAAATAACGGACAGTATTATTATCTGTGTGACAGCGAGGGGGAAATTATTTACCACCCCAGACAGATACAGATCAGTGATGGAATTTATGAGGAAAACAGCAGGGCGGCAGCTTCCTATAAAGATGGGGTTTACGAAGATGCTTTTAAAGGAGAAAACAGAAAACTGGTTGTGAATACCATCAGTTATACAGGCTGGAAGCTTATCGGGGTAATTCCCTATTCTACATTTAATCGTGGTATGGTAAATATCCGCTATTTTATTGCCATGCTTATGCTTTTGATGGCTATGATGCTGGTGGTGATTAACCGGGTGGTATCCCTTAGAATTTCCAGCCCGATTTTGAAGCTGAATCATTCTGTAAGAGAATACGAGGCCGGGAAAAAACCGGAAATTTATATCGGTGGTTCGCAGGAAATCCGCCATCTGGGATATTCTATACAAAAATCTTATGAGCAGATAGACAAACTGATGAAGGAAATTGTGCTGGAACAAAATGAAAGAAGAAAAAGCGAGCTGGATGCGCTGCAGAGCCAGATACACCCTCATTTTTTGTATAATACCCTGGAATCCATTACCTGGACAATAGAGGCAGAGAGAAATGATGAGGCAGTGTTTATGATTTCTCAGCTTGCAAAGCTGTTCCGCATCAGTCTTTCTAAAGGACGGACTGTTATCAGTATCAAGGATGAACTGCAGCATGCACAAAGCTATATGAATCTGCAGAAAATCAGATATAAAAATTCTTTTTCCGTAACTTTTGATGTACCGGAGGAATTGTATTCCTATTGTACTGTGAAGCTGATTCTTCAGCCGATTTTGGAAAATGCCATCAGTTATGGAGTCAGCAGTATGGAGGACTGCGGAGAAATCCGGGTGACAGGAAGTTTAAAGGAAGGAAAGATTCTGCTTTCCGTTATAGATAATGGAATTGGTATGTCCGAGGAAGAGGTCGCCCTTGTGCTGACAGACAGCAATCGGATTCATAAGCATGGTTCCGGCGTGGGGCTTGTGAATGTCAACAGTCGGATACAGATACTCTTTGGAAAAGAGTATGGGCTGCTTGTGGAAAGCGAGCCAGATGAGGGAACCAGTGTTTCAATCTGTATTCCGGCAGTGCCGTATACAGAAGAGAATCGTAAGAATTTGGAAATGGGATATCTTGCAGGTGGAGAGGAATAGCATGAAGAAGGATAAGAAAATGTTTATTCTCATAGAGGCGGTTTTGGGGAGTCTGGTGCTTGTACTGGCTTTTGTCATGCTGCAGGAGAAGAACGAAAAAGAGAAGCAAAAAATAGCTGTGATTATAGAAAACTCCGATGACAACCAATGGGCAGGGCTTAAATACGGATTGAAAAAGGCGGCAGAGGACAGAGATGTGGAGCTGTCTGTTACCAGCACAGGGCCTACACTTACGGCAAAAGAACAGGAAAAGCTTATCAGACAGGAAGTAGAAGGCGGTGCAGATGCAGTAATCCTGCAGCCTGTTGTGGACCGGGATACCGAAAAAATGCTGCAGGAGGCAGAGCGAGAACTTCCTGTTATGCTTATAGGTGAAAACCCTGTAAAGCGAAAAGAAAGCACAGAGATTCCCGTTGTCCGACCGGATAATTATGCTATGGGAAGAAAGCTGGCAGAGGAGCTTCTGAAGGATTACAACGGACATTTAAAAGGAAAAAGTCTGGGAATTTTAAACAGAGAAAAGGAGTCCGAGGATATCAAACAGAGAAAAAAGGGATTTGAAGAAGGTATCAAGGGAAAAGGAGCAGAGTTTGTCTGGTCGTATTTTATAGCAGCAGACCATGAGGCAGCGGAGGATTTGGAAAAACAGCCGGAAGTGGATTTTGTGATTGCCTTTGATGATGACAGCCTGACCGCAGCGGGAAACTGTGCGGCTTCCAACAATCTGCATGGAGCCCTGGTCTATGGAATCGGTCACTCTACAGAAGCTGTGTATTATCTGGATACCGGCGCTGCAGAATGTCTGGCTGTTCCGGACGAATTTCAGATAGGATATCAGAGCCTTATAACCCTTTTAGAGCAAATGGAACAGCCCTTCAAAGAACGGAACAGCCATGAAATTTCCTATGCTGTTATAAGAAGGGAAAATCTGTTTTCCAGAGAAAATCAGGAAATTCTGTATACCATGAGTCAGTAGAAAATGCAGAAGGCAGAGGTAGAGTATGATGAAAAAAAAGAAATTCATGATGACAGCAGTGCCGGTTTTGGCGAGTATCCTGCTTGGGGGCTGTAAAGAGCCTCCCTCTGATACACCCCAAAGACTTCATGCAGGGGTTGCCTATTATAATCAGAGTGATACGTTCTTAAGTGAGGTTATCGGGTGCTTTAAAGAGGACTTAAAGGAGCTGGAAAACGAAAATCTGGAAACAGCAGTGACAATTCGGGACGCAGCAGGACAGCAGAAAACCCAGAATGATCAGGTAAAGGAGCTTTTGGACGAGGGTTGTAATGTACTGTGCGTGAATCTGGTAGACCGGGCAGATCCCTCAGAGATTATTGACCTTGCCAGAGAGCATGAGGTGCCGATTATTTTTTTCAACAGAGAGCCTGTGGCAGAGGATTTACAGCAATGGGATAAGCTGTATTATGTGGGGGCAGAGGCAGAACAGTCCGGCAGGCTGCAGGGAGAGCTGGCAGCGGAACTGGTAAAAGAGAACAGCAGTCTGGATAAAAACCGGGACGGAAAAATTCAATATGTGGTGCTGGAAGGAGAGGCAGGACATCAGGATGCCATTATCCGCACGGAAAATGCAGTGAATACCTTAAAGGAAAGCGGCATCGAGGTGGAAAAATTGAGCTGTCAGATTGCAAACTGGAACCGTGCGCAGGCACAGAACCGCATGGAGCAGATGTTGGGAGAATATCAGAATAAAATAGAGCTTGTCCTGGCAAATAATGACGATATGGCTCTGGGGGCTATTGATGCGTATAAGAAGCTGAACTATACTTCGTCTGCTCTTCCTGTGTTTCTGGGAATTGACGGTACTGATGTAGGACTGAAAGCAGTAAAAGAAGGGTGTTTGCAGGGAACGGTATATAATGACAAAGAGGGACAGGCAGAAGCAATGGCAAAGCTCTCTGCAGCTCTTATTACCGGAGAAGGAATGGAAGAGCTTTCGTTTCAAAATGAAAAATATGTGTACCTGCCCTATTACAAAGTAACCAGTGAAAATGCAGAAGAATTCCAGGGAAAAGCTCTGGAATAGCTGCGAGAAAAGAAAGTCAGAAGAAACTGGATAAAAATGGGGAAAATTGTCGAAAATTACCTATACAAGCTGCTTTTCGTCATGTATAATGAAAGTAATGAAAAAGAAGAAAGGGGAGTATCATGGGACAACAATTCGATGAAATGGACGATGAGGAGTACGAAAGACGAAGACAGGAGCGTCTTATGCGGATGCGCCAGGAAAAGATACGGCAGTTGAAAATAAGAAAGCTCATGCGGCTTACCGCCATGGCAGCCGTGCTGGCACTGGTGGTTGTGGCAGCAGGCACAGGAATCGCAAGGCTGGTTTCCGGTGGGGACAAAAAGCCCTCTGAAACCATCAGCCAGGAGGTAAAGGCAGATACAGAAGAAGAGGGAGAAATCTTGGCTGCTAAACAGCCTGTTATGAGCGCTTCAGATCTGGAAAAGCTGGCGTCTGATACCACAATTTTTGGCTGGCAGCAGGACGAAAACGGCAGATGGTACCGCAATGCAGACGGAACTTTTTACGAAAACGGCTGGAAGGAAATCGACGGCGTCAAATATTATTTTGATGAAAACGGATATGTAGTAACTGGCTGGTTGGAACTGGACGGAGAGGATTACTATTTTGATGAGGAAGGGAAATACGACAGTACAAAGGTACGGCCAATGGTTGCTCTGACTTATGATGACGGACCCGGACAGTATACAGAGAAGCTTTTGGAGTGCCTGAAAGAAAACAATGCCAAGGCTACTTTTTATATGCTGGGACAAAATGCAGAGCAGTTTCCTGAGATTGTAAAACAATTAAAGGACGCAGGCATGGAGCTGGGTAATCATACTTATGATCATCAGATTCTTACAACTCTTTCCGAAGATCAGATAAGCGATGAAATTCGTAATGCAGATGCTGCTATTGAAAAGGGAGCAGGAGTTCCGGCAGATAGTTTAAGACCGCCGGGAGGAAGCCTGGACGAAACCGTGCAGGAACTGGCAGGTATGCCGATTATCAAATGGAGTCTGGATACCAAGGACTGGAAGACAAAGAGTGAGGACAAGACCTATCAAAAGGTGATCGACAATGTACAGGACGGTTCTGTGGTTCTGATGCATGACATTCATGAATGGTCTGTGAACGCCTCTCTGCGTTTGATTCCTGAGCTAGTAGAGAAGGGCTATAAGCTGGTAACTGTACAGGAGCTGGCAGAGGCAAAGGGAATCAAACTGGAAGATGGAGAAGTATATTACTACTTTGGAGAAGGGACACAGCAGGTAGAATAGTTGTACATAGAAGCAGGGTTTAATATTTTTGTATAGACGAAAGGAAAGGGAATTGCAAGCAGTTCCCTTTCCTTTTTGTTATTTCTTTTATTCTGTGGCATCTTAGCCTTCATAATAAGCTTTCAGGTAGATTTCCCTGATTTCCTTCATAAGAGGATATCTTGGATTTGCGCCTGTACACTGGTCATTAAATGCATTTTCAACCATTTCGTCCAGGGTTGCCATAAAGTCTTCTTCTGTAACGCCGTATTCTTTAATGGTTCTTTTGATTCCAACCTTTGCCTTTAATTCCGCAATGGCTTTAATAAAGTTTTCAAATACTTCGTCATCATTCTTGCCCTGGATACCAATGAAACGAGCCATTTCACAGTATCGTTCCTTTGCGTGAGGATATGGATACTGGGAGAAGGTTCCCATTTTTACTGGAGCCGGGTCTGCGTTGTAACGCATCACATGTTCAATGAGCAGTGCATTTGCAATGCCGTGAGGCAGGTGATGATAAGCGCCCAGTTTGTGCGCCATGGAGTGGCATACACCCAGGAATGCATTGGAGAAGGCCATACCTGCAAGGGTAGAAGCATTTGCCATTTTTTCTCTTGCAATAGGGTCATCAGCGCCTTTTTCATAAGCAGACGGCAGGTAGTCAAAAATTAATTTGGCAGCTTTTAATGCCAGGCCGTCTGTGTAGTCGGTTGCCATAATAGAAGCATAGGCTTCAAGGGCATGGGTCAGAGCGTCAATACCGGAAGCGCTTGTCAGTCCCTTTGGCTGTCCCATCATGTAATCTGCATCGATGATTGCCATGTTCGGCATTAATTCATAGTCTGCAATGGGCCATTTTGTTCCTGTTTCTGCATCTGTGATAATAGCAAACGGCGTCACCTCAGAACCGGTACCGGAAGAAGTAGGAACAGCGACCATCATGGCTTTTACGCCCATTTTCGGGAATACATAGACTCTTTTTCTGATATCCATGAAATCCATTGCCAGATCTTCAAAATTGCATTCCGGGTGTTCATACATCAGCCACATAATTTTTGCCGCGTCCATAGCAGAACCGCCGCCCAGGGCAATAATGGTATCCGGTGCAAAAGCATTTAATTTTTCCAGACCCTTTTTCGCACACTGTAAGGTGGGATCTGGGGCAACCTCGAAGAAGCAGTCATAAGTAATGCCCATTTCGTCCAGCTTATCTGTAATCGGTTTTGTGTAGCCATTGTTGTATAAAAAGGTATCTGTTACAATAAAGGCTTTCTTTTTACCATATACGTTTTTAAGTTCATCTAAAGCAACAGGCAGACAGCCTTTTTTGAAGTAAACCTTTTCCGGTGTTCTGAACCAAAGCATGTTTTCTCTCCTTTCGGCAACTGTTTTCACGTTTAACAGGTGTTTCACTCCTACGTTTTCAGAAACAGAGTTTCCGCCATAGGAACCGCAGCCGAGTGTCAGAGAAGGAGCCAGTTTGAAGTTGTATAAATCACCGATACCACCCTGTGCGGAAGGTGTGTTCACCAGAATACGGCAAGTTTTCATGCGGTCAGCAAATTTGTTCAGTTTTTCTGTCTGTGACGGATGTACATAAATAGAAGCGGTATGTCCATATCCTCCGTCCTTTACAAGCTGGTCAGCCATATCCAAAGCAGTGTCAAAATCCTTTGCCTTGTAAAGCGCCAGAACCGGTGAAAGTTTTTCGTGAGCAAAAGGTTCGGAAATATCTACAGAGGTAACCTCACCAATGAGGATTTTTGTGTTTTCCGGAACAGTAACGCCCGCCATTTCTGCAATAACAGCAGCCGGCTGTCCAACGATTTTTGCATTTACCGTACCTGCCTCTGTGAGGATAATTTTACGAACCTTATCCAGTTCTTCGCTGTTTAATACATGGCAGCCGCGTTTGATAAATTCAGCTTTTACGCTGTCATAAATATCAGCGATTGCAGTGACAGACTGTTCAGAAGCACAAATCATACCATTGTCAAAGGTTTTGGAATGAATGACAGAGTATACAGCAGTCTGTACATCACAGGAGCTGTCCATGATCACCGGTACGTTTCCGGGACCTACGCCAATGGCCGGTTTTCCGGAGGAATAGGCAGCTTTTACCATGCCGGGACCACCGGTTGCCAGAATTACGTCAACAGATTTCATCAGTTCGTTGGAAAGCTCAATGGTAGGTTCTTCAATCCAGCCGATAATGCCTTCCGGTGCACCTGCCTTTACAGCAGCCTCCAGAATGATTCTGGCAGCCTCTGTGGTACATTTCTTTGCACGTGGATGAGGGCTGATTAAGATAGCGTTTCTGGTCTTTAAGCAGATAAGACATTTAAAGATAGCAGTAGAGGTTGGGTTTGTTGTAGGAATAACAGCGCCTACAACGCCTACAGGTTCTGCAATTTTTTTAATTCCATAGGAGGTATCCTGTTCTACAACACCGCATGTTTTGACTCTTTTATAAGCATTATAGGTATATTCTGCTGCGTAATGGTTTTTGATAACCTTATCCTCCAATACGCCCATGCCGGTTTCCTCGCAGGCGAGCCTTGCCAGAGGAATACGCATTTTATTGGCTGCCATAGCAGCTTCAAAAAAGATTTTATCTACCTGTTCCTGAGTAAAGGTGGCAAATTTTTTCTGGGCTTCTCTCATAGCAGAGATTTTTGCCTGAAGAGCTTCTACACTGTTAATGGTTTCCGGTACTTTTGTTTCTGGTTTTTTAGCCATGGGAAATCCTCCTTAAAATAATAATTCTGATACAGTGTGCTGCATAACAGGAAACTTTTCATTTCCCGCAGCATTGACAATTATTTAACAAATGTTGAGGTTATTATATCTCGTTGTTAAATATTTGTCAATATAAAAATTCAGTAAAAAGGGAAATGTAAAAGTCGTTCTGTGTATGTTTATTTTATCATATACAGCTGAGTATATAAAGAAAAAAGATTGTTAAATTTAAAATTATCAGAAAATAGAAAGGGAAAAGATTTAATGATAATATTCTGGAAGTATTATACATTTCAAAGAGAAAAATTGATAAAAAAATAACATTTACAAAAAGAAGAAAATTTGCCATGCGGAAGCCCTTTACAGAATCAGGAATATAAGGGCAGAAGAGAAACTTTCTGAGGAGAAAAAGAAAACTGCTTCACAAGGTTCATTCCTGAATTTTTACGGTATGCACTTTGTGAAGCAGCGTTGTTTTTCTTTATTTTTTCAGATTCTGTCTTTTGCGAAGTCTGGAATCCAGAATTTTCTTACGGATACGCAGAGATTCCGGTGTGATTTCCAAAAGTTCATCTGTGTCAATAAATTCCAGAGCCTGTTCAAGACTGAGAATCTTAGGTGGTGTCAGCTTTAAGGCTTCATCTGCAGAGGAGGATCGGGTATTGGTCAGATGCTTGGTTTTGCATACGTTCAGCTCAATATCCTCCGGTTTTGCGCTCTGTCCGATAACCATACCGCTGTAAACTTTTTCCCCGGGACCGATGAAGAGAGTTCCGCGATCCTGTGCGGAAAACAGACCATAGGTTACAGATTCACCTGTTTCAAAGGCAATCAAAGAGCCCTGTTTGCGGTACTGCATATCACCTTTATACGGAGCATAGCCGTCAAATGCTGTGTTTAAAATACCAGAACCCTTTGTAGAAGTCATAAATTCTCCGCGGAAGCCAATCAGTCCTCTGGAAGGAATGTTGAATTCCAGACGGGTAGTTCCGTCACTTGCCGGACTCATGCCCTGTAGCTCGCCTTTTCGTTCACTGAGACGCTGGATTATGGTGCCGGAAAATTCTTCGGGAACATCAACATAGGCAATCTCCATTGGTTCCAGCTTTCTGCCTCTTTCATCTTCCTGATAAATAACCTCAGCCTTGCTGACAGCAAATTCAAAGCCTTCCCGACGCATGTTCTCAATAAGTACAGATAAATGCAGCTCGCCACGGCCGGATACCTTAAAGCAGTCTGTGCTTTCAGTGTCCTCCACACGAAGGCTGACGTCTGTGTTCAATTCTCTCATAAGACGTTCCCTTAAATGCCGTGAGGTGACAAATTTTCCTTCCTGTCCGGCAAAGGGGCTGTCATTGACAATGAAGTTCATGGAAATGGTAGGCTCTGAAATCTTCTGGAAAGGAATAGGATCCGGATTTTCAGGAGAGCATAGGGTATCTCCGATATGAATGTCCGCAATACCTGCAATGGCCACAATGGAGCCGATGCCTGCTTCTTTTACCTCAATCTTGTTTAAGCCGTCAAATTCATAGAGCTTGCTGATTTTTACCTTTTTCATTTTGTCAGGGTCATGATGGTTTACCAGCACAACCTCCTGGTTTACGCTTAAGGTGCCGTTTTCCACCTTACCTACGCCGATACGTCCCACATATTCGTTATAGTCAATGGTGCTGATAAGAGTCTGGGTAGGAGCTTCCGGGTCACCGGTTGGCGCCGGAATATATTTTAAAATTGTTTCAAATAAAGGCTCCATGTTTTCCGGTGTGTCGCTTAAATCCAGTACTGCATGGCCTGCCTTTGCAGAGGCATACAGGAACGGACAGTCAAGCTGTTCATCAGAAGCGTCCAAGTCCATGAGAAGCTCTAATACTTCGTCAATTACCTCGTCCGGACGGGCCTCAGGACGGTCGATTTTGTTGATGCATACAATGACGTGAAGGTCTAATTCCAGAGCTTTTTTCAGAACGAATTTGGTCTGGGGCATAGCGCCTTCAAAGGCATCTACTAAAAGGATAACGCCGTCCACCATTTTCAGTACACGCTCTACCTCGCCGCCGAAGTCTGCATGTCCTGGTGTGTCAATGATGTTGATTTTGGTATCTTTGTAGTATACAGCCGTATTTTTGGAGAGAATGGTAATGCCGCGTTCTCTTTCAATATCATTGGAGTCCATGACCCGTTCCTGCACGGCCTGGTTTTCACGGAATACACCGCTCTGGCGTAAAAGCTGGTCAACCAGGGTGGTTTTGCCGTGGTCAACGTGAGCGATAATCGCTACGTTTCTGATATCTTCTCTTGCTGTTTTCATAAATAACCTCTTTTCTTTTAATAAACAGATTTTAGTGAACTGGTTCTCTTTTTATGCTGTAAACAGAATTTGATCAGGTAAAATCCGGGGAAAATCCTGTATTTTCGGTAAAATCCGGATTTCATTCTATCACACTTGCTTCTAAATACAAAGGGGAAATAAAATTTTTTTCAAAAAAATAAAAAAAGAGGTTCTAAAAGGGAAAAGTACTGAATAAACTATAAATGAGTAAATACCAAATATTGCACAAAATAAAGACACCCGCTGTTGAATGATGTATAATTGAAGTACCAACAAACAACATACTCAAACAACAAGGGGGTGCCCGTTGCAAACAGTATACATCATTCTAACAGTATTTACAATTACTTTAAAACCTTAAAACTCGGCTTATTTTTATCCGATGTGTACCTAAACCATCTGATGACTATCATTGTTTCCGTTTTCCTCCGTGGTTACAGGGGGAAAACTGTAGATTTCGCCGAAGTAAGTAACCAGCATAGAACCACAACCGCCTATTTCCTGAACCACGGCAAGTGGAATGATTCCGCTCTCCAGGATACTTTGAAAAATGCCGTCATACAGGTTATTTATCTGGAAGCGCAACGCTCAGGACAGCCTGTTTTCTGTATTGTGGATGATACGATTGCTTCGCATACCAGGCCTTCGTTACAGGCCGGGCATCCAATTGAAGCGGCGTACTTTCATCAATCCCATTTAAAGGGCTGTCAGGATTATGGGCATCAGATTGTTTCTGTCATGCTTTCCTGTAATGGGCTCATACTGAATTATGCCGACATCCTGTATGACAAATCAAAGTCAAAGATACAGATTGTCCAGGAGATTGCGGATGAACTTCCTGTGGCACCGGTGATTTCCTATTTCCTATGCGACAGCTGGTATACCTCCGTAAAGGTAATGGAGAGTTTTATCCGGAAAGGATTTTATACGATTGGAGCGCTGAAGACCAACCGGGTCATCTATCCATGCGGAATCCGCCAGAAAGTCAGTGAGTTTGCCCTTCATTTGAGAAAAACAGACCGTGCTGTCAGCCTTGTGACCGTTGGCGGCCGTGAATTCTATGTGTATCGCTACGAAGGAGAACTCAATGATATTCCAAACGCGGTGGTTATTATCAGCTATCCCCGGGAAGCTTTTGGAAATCCGAAATCGCTGAGGGTATTTATATCCACAAATGCCGGAATATCCACACAGGAAATCCTTGACACATATACAGAACGGTGGCCAATCGAATTATTTTTCCGTCAGAGCAAAAACAAACTTGCGCTGGACAAATGTCAGATCCGCTCACGGCAGGGAATCGAGCGGTATTGGCTGATCATGTCATTGGTTCATTACATGTGCTGTATGCATTCTGGGAAATACAATACCTTCGAGGAAGGATACCGGTATTTTCAAGATCAAGTCAAAACAGAGCGAATCGGTAATCTGCACCAGTTCATAAAAAATGGCGCGTCACTTGAAGCTGTTTTGAAACTGGTAGGGTAGTTTTGTGCAAATTTCAATATTTGCTCATTTATAGGAATAAACATAATACAGACAAGATACGAGAAAGAGGAGAGGAAAAAAATCATGGCAGATAAAATTATTGAAAACAATCAGGTGTCTATTATGGGAAAGGTGGCATCAGGCTTTACCTTCAGCCATCAGGTGTATGGCGAAGGCTTTTATCTGGTGGACGTATTGGTAAAGAGGCTGAGCGATTCTGAAGACAGGATTCCGCTCATGGTTTCTGAACGTCTGGTTGATGTTACACAGGATTATGAGGGTGAGTATATTATGGTGCAGGGACAGTTTCGTTCCTATAACCGCCATGAGGAAAAGAAAAACCGATTGGTGCTTTCTGTTTTTGTGAGGGAGCTGTCCTTTGTGGAGGAGGCAGATGATACCATAAAAACCAATCAGATTTTTCTGGACGGATATATCTGTAAGCCGCCGGTATACAGAAAGACGCCCCTTGGAAGAGAAATTGCGGATTTGCTTTTGGCAGTGAACCGCCCGTATGGAAAATCGGATTACATACCCTGCATCTGCTGGGGAAGAAATGCCAGATATGCATCTGCCTTCGAGGTGGGAGGACATGTTTTAATCTGGGGCAGGATTCAGAGCAGGGAATATATTAAGAAGCTGGAGGAAAACCAGACCGAAAAAAGGACGGCATACGAGGTGTCTGTAAGTAAGCTGGAATATGCGGATTAGATTGGCTTTTGGACTGTTTTAGTTGCAATATGCCCGCAGGTGTAGTAATATATACACAACTCTTAAACAAAACAAATACAGAACAGGCAGTCTGTAAGAGGTGTAGTATTATGTATGAAGAAAAAGGATTAACGCAGATATACTGCGGCCCGGGGAAAGGGAAAACCAGTGTGGCAATCGGTCAGGCAATCAGAGCTGTAGGGTATGGAAAACGTGCCATTGTAATTCAGTTTTTGAAAGGAAGAGAAACGTCCAGACTGGATTATCTGTCTTCCATGGAACCGGACGTCCGTTTGTTCAGGTTTGAGAAAAAAGACAAATATTATGAAGATTTGACAGAAGAAGAGAAAAAAGAAGAAAACGAAAATATCCGCAATGGTCTGAATTTTGCGAAAAAGGTGCTTCTGACTCAGGAAAGCGATATGCTGATTCTGGACGAAATTCTGGGTGTCCAGGAGTTTGGAATTATCACTGAAGAGGAAGTTATTTCCCTGATTCGGGAAAAAGATGACGAAACAGAGCTGATACTAACTGGAAATGTGGTATCAGAGGGCGTAAAAAATGCCGCGGACAGAGTGGTTTCTCTGGAGATAGTCAAATAGACTGCAGGTTCATAGCAGGAAATAAGATAGAACAGGATTACTATTGAAGGAGGAAGAGTATGTCTATTTTTACAGGTGCAGGTGTGGCGATTGTGACACCAATGAAAGAAAACGGAGATATCAATTTTGAAAAGCTGGGAGAAATTCTGGAAGAGCAGATTGCAGAAGGTACAGATGCCGTTATCATCTGCGGAACTACCGGCGAATCTTCCACCATGACCCATGAAGAGCATCTGGAAGCTATTAAATATACGGTAGAAAAGGTAAATAAGAGAATTCCGGTTATTGCAGGAACAGGCTCTAACTGCACAGAAACAGCTATTTATCTGTCCAAAGAGGCAGAACAGTATGGCGCAGACGGTCTGCTTCTGGTAACTCCTTATTACAATAAGGCAACACAGAAAGGTCTGATTGCCCATTATACAGCTGTGGCAAACGCAGTGAAGCTTCCGATTATCATGTACAATGTTGCCAGCAGAACAGGCTGCAATATTACTCCTGAAACAGCTGCATATCTTGCAGAGCATGTGGAGAACATTGTAGGTATCAAGGAAGCATCAGGAAACATTGCACAGATCACGCAGCTTGCAGCTCTTACCAGAGGAAAGCTGGATATTTACTCCGGAAATGATGATCAGATTGTGCCTCTTTTGGCGTTGGGCGGAAAAGGTGTTATTTCTGTACTTTCCAATGTAGCACCCAGATATACCCATGAAATTGTAGCAAAATTTATGGACGGAGATGTAAAGGGAAGCTGTGAAATGCAGTTAAATGCCCTTCCGCTCATACATGCACTTTTCTCAGAGGTAAACCCCATTCCCGTAAAAGCGGCAATGAACCTTATGGGAAAAGAAGTAGGACCTCTTAGAATGCCTCTTACAGAAATGGAAGACGGACACAAAGAGGAACTGAAAAAAGCCATGGATGAATTTGGTTTAAAGCTTGCGTAAGCAGGAAGAATGTGCAAAAGAAAAGAGGATAAAAAATGGTCAGAATTATTATGAATGGCTGCAACGGACATATGGGACAGGTGATTTCCCGGCTTGTGGCAGAGGATAAGGAAACAGAGATTGTAGCAGGAATTGATCTTGCAGATAAGGGAATCCATGCATATCCGGTATTCACAGAGATTTCAGCCTGCGATGTACAGGCAGATGTGATGATTGATTTTTCTTCTGCAAAGGCAGTGGATAATATTTTAGATTTCTGTAAGGCAAAAAAGCTTCCCCTGGTGCTTTGCACTACAGGACTTTCTGAGAAGCAGCTTGAAAAAGTTACAGAAACAGCAAAAGAAACAGCCGTTCTTCGCTCTGCAAACATGTCTTTAGGTATCAATACCCTGCTGAAGCTTTTGCAGGAGGCTGCAAAGGTGCTGGCAGAGGCTGGATTTGATATGGAAATTGTAGAACGTCATCATAATCTGAAAATAGATGCGCCAAGCGGAACCGCGCTGGCGCTGGCAGACAGTCTGAATGAGGCTATGGATAATCAGTATCATTATGTATACGACAGAAGCCAGAAAAGAGAAAAGAGAGAGCAGAAGGAAATCGGAATCTCAGCAGTCCGGGGCGGAACCATTGTAGGAGAACATGAGGTAATCTTTGCAGGTCCGGACGAGGTTATTGAGTTTAAGCATACCGCTTATTCTAAAACAGTGTTTGCCAAAGGTGCTGTAGAGGCTGCCAAATTCTTAAGTGGAAAGCCGGCAGGCATGTATAATATGAGCCATGTTATCAATGGCTGATGAAGGCTTTTCTGCCAGTGGTGAAATCCGCTGGCAGTTTTTTTGCTTTTTTTGCCAGGTAAGGGAAATTCTTCCAACTAGGGGTTCTGGTATAAAAAAGCATAGTCTGGCACATATTAAGAGCAGAACTTAAAAGAAAAGGAGAACATCTTATGAAAAATCTGAAAAAAGTATCTTTAGGTCTGCTTCTGGCAGCCAGCTTATGCGCCATGACAGCCTGCGGAGAGGATAATACGACAAAGGACGACAATAAAAATACAGGGACAGAAAATGCTGTAGATAAGAATAACAATGATAGCACTGCCCCGAATGGGACAGAGGACGATGGTAAAAGAGATTACCAGGGACAAGGATGGGATTGTAGGAGATACCGGGGAAGCGGTCGGCGACGGTATCGAAGATCTGGGTGAGGATATCCGTGACGGAGTAGATGATATGGAGGATTCTCTGGAGCGTAACCGGGATAACACAGGAGAAAATACAAATGCTGCGGGAGAGCGGACGCATACAGACACGGAAGAGGACCGTTAGACCTGTTGTGGCACAGACAAGGAAAGTCCTGAGCTTCTTCTCGGAAAGAGGAGAGGAACAGGGCTTTTTTGCTGCTGAAGTAACCAGCCCAGGCGGAGAATTCTGCAAAACGGAAGGTACTCTTATATCAGAAAAGAAGTGTTGAATTCGGTTATACAAAATATAATCAATTTCCAAATTTTCTAAAAACTCTTGAATGTTGGAAGGAATATTGGTATAATAAGAATACATTACAAGACCAAAGGTTCATTCTTGTAAAATACATGTAAAAGGGGTTGGACATAATGAAGTTTGTTATAAGCGGAAAAAATATTGAAGTGACACAGGGGCTGAAAAACGCAGTCGAAGATAAACTGGGAAAGCTGGAACGTTACTTTACCTCTGACACAGAAGTGATTGTTACACTGAGCGTAGAGAAAGAAAGACAGAAAATTGAGGTTACCATTCCTGTAAAAGGAAATATTATCCGCTCCGAACAGGTAAGCAGTGACATGTATGTTTCTATTGATTTAGTTGAAGAAATTATTGAAAGGCAGTTAAGAAAGTACAAAAATAAAATTATTGATAAAAAACAGAGTGCAGGCTTCCAGCCGGAATTTGTAGAAAAGGATTATGAAGAGGATGCCAACGAGATTAAGATTATCCGTACCAAAAAATTTGGCTTTAAGCCCATGTATCCGGAAGATGCCTGTGTGCAGATGGAACTTTTGGGACACAATTTCTTTGTCTTCCTTAATGCAGAAACAGAGGAAGTCAATGTGGTTTATAAGAGAAAGGGAAATACCTATGGTCTGATTGAACCGGATTTTGGCTGATAAAGTGTAAACAGAAAGAAGAAGCGCAGATGAAATGAAGCTGCTGCAGAAAGAATGAGAGGCAGGGCTGCCGCACCAGGTGCGGCAGCTCTTTTTGGCTTTATAGGAGTTCTGCAGACAACTGTCCCAGGTGTGGGAATATGCGAAGGCACATTCGATGTTTACAGGAAAAATTAGTTGTGCTACAGGGCGGAAAGTGATACAATAAGCCATAGTAATGTTAAAAATGGATTGATTTTAGGAGTATGGTCATGAATGTATTTGAAAAGATGTTTGGAACCCACAGTGAAAGGGAATTAAAGCGCATTACCTCCCTTGTGGATAAAATTGAAGCCCTTCGTCCGGATATGCAGGCATTAAGCGATGAAGAGCTGCAGGGCAAGACAAGAGAATATAAAAACAGGCTGCAGGAGGGAGAAACTTTAGATGACCTTCTTCCAGAAGCTTTTGCAACCGTAAGAGAAGCGGCAAAGCGTGTACTGGGTATGGAGCATTACCGGGTACAGCTTATCGGCGGTATTATTCTTCATCAGGGACGTATTGCAGAGATGCGTACCGGTGAAGGTAAAACTCTGGTGTCTACCCTTCCAGCTTACTTAAATGCCTTGGAGGGAAAAGGTGTGCATGTTGTTACAGTCAATGATTATCTGGCGCACCGTGATGCTGAATGGATGGGAAAGGTACATGAATTTCTGGGGCTGACCGTTGGTGTGGTTCTGAATGATATGAAAAACGATGAAAGACGGGCGCAGTATGCATGTGATATTACTTATGTGACAAACAATGAGCTGGGCTTTGATTATCTTCGTGACAATATGGTGATTTACAAAGAGCAGTTGGTACAGAGAGAATTAAATTATGCCATTATTGACGAGGTAGACTCTGTGTTGATTGATGAGGCGCGTACTCCTCTGATTATTTCCGGTCAGAGCGGTAAATCCACAAAGCTCTATGAGGTCTGCGACATTCTGGCAAAGCAGTTGGAGCGTGGAGAAGCCAGCGGGGAAATGACGAAAATGACTGCAATTATGGGCGAAGAAATTACAGAAACCGGAGACTTCATTGTCAATGAAAAGGATAAGATTGTAAACCTGACAGAACAGGGTGTGAAAAAAGTGGAAGACTTTTTCCATATTGAAAACCTGGCAGATCCGGAAAATCTGGAAATCCAGCACAATGTGATTTTGGCTCTGCGGGCGCACAATCTGATGTTCCGAGATCAGGATTATGTGGTAAAAGATGACGAGGTTCTGATTGTAGATGAATTTACCGGACGTATTATGCCGGGAAGACGCTATTCTGACGGTCTGCATCAGGCTATTGAGGCAAAGGAGCATGTAAAGGTTAGAAGAGAGAGCAAGACTCTTGCAACCATTACGTTCCAGAACTTCTTTAACAAATATAAGAAAAAATCAGGCATGACCGGTACCGCTCTTACAGAGGAAAAAGAGTTTCGTGATATTTACGGCATGGACGTTATTGAAATCCCAACCAATAAGCCGGTTGCCCGTCTGGATTTGGAAGACGCGGTTTATATGACAAAGAAAGAAAAATTCAGAGCAGTTGTTGAAGCTGTAAAAGAAGCCCATGCAAAACAGCAGCCTGTTCTGGTAGGTACCATTACCATTGAAACTTCAGAGCTTTTAAGCCGCATGCTTACCCGCGAGGGTATCAAGCATCAGGTATTGAATGCCAAATTCCATGAAAAAGAGGCGGAAATCGTTGCACATGCCGGTGAGGCAGGAAATGTTACCATTGCTACTAACATGGCAGGTCGTGGTACAGATATCAAGCTGGACGAGGTGTCAAAGGAAGCAGGCGGTCTGAAAATTATCGGTACAGAGCGTCACGAATCCAGACGTATTGACAACCAGCTCCGTGGACGTTCCGGACGTCAGGGTGACCCGGGTGAATCCCGCTTCTACCTTTCTCTGGAAGATGATTTGATGCGTCTGTTCGGCTCTGAAAAGCTGATGAATATGTTTAAGTCCTTAGGTGTTGCGGAGAATGAACAGATTGAACATAAGATGCTCACCAGCGCCATTGAAAAGGCACAGAGAAAGATTGAGGGAAATAACTACGGTATCCGTAAGAATCTGTTGGATTATGACCAGGTAAATAATGAACAGAGAGAGATTATTTACAAGGAAAGACGCATGGTTTTAGACGGTATGAATATGAGAGATTCTATCTACAAGATGATTACCGAAACCGTAGAGCATGCAGTGGATATGTGCCTGTCTGATGATGTGGATCAGGAAGAGTGGGATTTCAATGAAATCAATACCGTTCTCCTTCCAACCATTCCTTTAAAGCCTTTATCTTTGGAGCGCGTAAAGGGTATGAAGAAAAACCAGGTGAAACAGTCCTTAAAGGAAGAGGCTGTGAAGCTGTATGAAGAAAAAGAGGCAGAGTTTCCGGAAGCAGAGCAGCTTCGTGAGCTGGAGCGTGTCATTCTTCTGAAGGTCATTGATCAGAAATGGATGGATCACATTGATGATATGGATCAGCTTCGCCAGGGAATCGGTCTGCAGGCATATGGACAGAGAGACCCTAAGGTTGAGTACAAGATGCAGGCATATGAAATGTTTGACAGCATGATTGCGGCAATTCAGGAAACTACATTAAGACTTCTGTACCATGTCCGTCTGGAGCAGAAGGTAGAGAGAGAACAGGTGGCACAGGTTACAGGAACCAACAAAGATGAGTCAGGACCAAAGAAGCCGGTACACAGAGCGGAACAAAAGGTGTATCCAAATGACCCATGTCCTTGCGGCAGCGGTAAGAAATACAAACAGTGCTGCGGCAGAAAACCAATCTGATAGAGCTCAGGCAGATAAGACTGCTGTAGGTATGGGAAACTGTAACTGCAGCAGTTTCTTGTGTAATAGGAAGTCAATGCAAAGGAGGAATTTTTGTGGGGCAGACTGTGGATTTTACAATGGAAAGAGAAGGTCTGGTAAAGGTGGGAGACCGGGTAGAGCTAAAGGAGGACCAGGCATCTACTATGGCAGGCTTGATGTATTATTATACCATTAAGCCTGCAGTTGCCATGTCCAGCAATTTGAAGAAAAGACTTCCAAAGCTGACAGGAACAGTGACGAACATAGAGCAGCAAGTGAGTATTTATATGGTAACTGTGGAAATAGATGAGGAAGAATAGTCAGGAGGAAAAACTGTGGTTGAATTAGATGCGTTTAAGTCAGAACTGAATACTTATACAGAGCCTTTGAAAGAGGTAAGGGATTCTCTGGATTTGGAAAATAAAGAAAAAAGAGTAGAAGAGCTGGAGAGGGAAATGGAAGCGCCGGGCTTTTGGGACAATGCAGAGCGTTCCCAGCAGATGATGAAGGAATTAAGCGCCTTAAAAGGGGATATGGAAATTTATCATAAGCTGCAGAATCAAAAGGAAGAGATTGAGCTTATGATTGAAATGGGATATGAGGAAAATGATGAGTCTGTGATTCCGGATATTGAGGAAATGATGGAGGAATTTAAGGCTGATTTTGAGCATATCCGTATTAAAACCCTTCTGTCAGGAGAATATGACAAGGATAATGCCATTGTGACCCTGCATGCAGGAGCAGGCGGAACGGAGTCCTGTGACTGGGCAAGCATGCTCTACCGTATGTATTTAAGATGGGCAGACCGTCAGGGATTTACCACAGAGGTACTGGATTATCTGGACGGCGATGAGGCAGGAATTAAATCCGTCACCTTCCAGGTAAACGGAGAGAATGCGTATGGATATCTGAAATCTGAAAAGGGGGTGCATCGTCTGGTGCGTATTTCTCCTTTTAATGCAGCAGGAAAGCGTCAGACCTCCTTTGTATCCTGCGATGTTATGCCGGATATTGAAGAAGATGTGGATATTGAAATTAATCAGGACGATTTGAAAATTGATACCTACCGTTCCAGCGGCGCCGGAGGACAGCATATTAATAAAACCTCTTCTGCTGTGCGGATTACCCACCTTCCTACCGGAATTGTGGTACAGTGCCAGAATGAGCGTTCCCAGTTCCAGAACAAGGATAAGGCCATGCAGATGTTAAAGGCAAAGCTGTATCTTTTAAAACAGCAGGAAAATGAGAAAAAGCTATCCGGTATTCAGGGAGAATTGACAGAAATCGGCTGGGGCAATCAGATTCGTTCTTATGTTATGCAACCTTATACCATGGTTAAGGATCACCGTACCAATGAGGAATCTGGAAATGTAGATGCTGTGATGAACGGAAATATTGACAACTTTATCAATGCTTATCTGAAATGGGTGGCATTAGGGAAAATGGAAAAATAGTTGCGGTATGGAAAAAAATATGGTAATATCTGTTGGAGGCGTACAAATGTGTTTTGTGAAAGAACAAAGGGGAAATAATGGAAGATAATCGAAGATATTTTGTGGTGACAGAAAAAGCAGTGCCAGATGTTCTTCTGAAAGTAGTGGAAGCAAAGCGGCTTCTGGAGGTGCAGAAATTTGCAACTGTGCAGGAAGCAGTGGAAGCAGTTGGAATCAGCAGAAGTTCCTTTTACAAATATAAAGATGATATTTTTCCTTTTAAGGAAAAGACAAAGGGACAGAATATTACTTTTATCATACAGATGGACGATGAGCCAGGGCTTCTTTCTGCAGTGCTGAAAATGATTGCGCGTTTTCACGGGAACATTTTAACCATTCATCAGAGTATCCCTATGAATGGTATTGCCAGCCTGACGATCAGTGTGGCAATTTCTCCGGCACAGGGAGATGCGGCTGCAATGGTAGATCATATTGAGCATATTGAAGGCGTTCATTATTTGAAAATACTGGGCAGAGAATAGGCCAAAGGAGAGGGAAAATGATTCAGACAGCAGTGTTAGGCTACGGAACCGTGGGTTCTGGAGTTGTAGAAGTTTTAGAAACAAACAAAGAAAGCATAGAAAAACGGGCAGGAGAAGCCATTGGAATTAAATATGTGCTGGACTTACGGGATTTTCCGGGAAATCCTGTGGAGGATATTCTGGTGCATGACTATGAAATTATTTTAAAGGATCCGGAGGTTCAGATTATTGCAGAGGTTATGGGTGGAGTGGAGCCTGCTTATACCTTTACGAAACGTGCTTTAGAGGCTGGAAAAAGTGTCTGCACTTCCAATAAAGAGCTGGTGGCAGAGCATGGACTTGAGCTTATGGAACTGGCAAAGAAAAAGAAGGTCAACTATATGTTTGAGGCGAGCTGCGGCGGAGGGATTCCCATTATCCGCGCGCTGAACTCTTCTCTGACAGCAGATGAGATTGATCGGATTTCCGGTATTTTAAACGGGACAACCAATTTCATTCTTACGGAAATGGCAGAAAGCGGCGCTGATTTTGACGCAGTTTTAAAACAGGCTCAGGAGCTTGGATATGCGGAGCGCAATCCTGAGGCCGATGTGGAAGGTTATGATGCATGCAGGAAAATTGCAATTTTATCCTCCCTGGCATTTGGAGCCCATGTAAAGTATCGGGATATTTATACAGAGGGCATTACAAAGATTACAGCAGAGGATATGAAATATGCAAAGGAACTGGGCATGACCATCAAGCTCCTGGCAGACAGCAAGAGGGACGGGGAACGTTTTTCCGCTATGGTATGCCCGGTGATGTTGGGAAAGGACAGTCCTCTTTACAGTGTAAACGGTGTGTTTAACGCTGTGTTTGTTCATGGAAATGTGCTGGGGGACGCTATGTTTTACGGTAGCGGTGCAGGCAAACTGCCTACAGCCAGCGCTGTGGCAGGAGATATGGTAGACTGTGCTAAGCATCTGGGTAAAACGGTTATGATGAACTGGAGCAACAGGGAACTTGAGCAGGTGGACAGAAAAGAGGTAACACACCCCTTCTTTGTCCGGATACAGGGAAACAGAGAAGAGAGGCTGCCGGAGGTTTTGGAAACTTTTGCAAATTCTAAGGTTGTCACTGTGCCAGAGCTTACCGGGGAATTTGGTTTTGTAACAGAATGTATCAGCGAAGCCGAATTTGAGGAGAAGGCAGCAAAGCTGGAGGGTGTTCTCGGAAGAATTCGCATCAGAGCATAAGGGAGTGGAAATATGAAGTACATTGTGGTTTTAGGCGACGGAATGGCAGACAGAGCTATAGAGGCCCTGCAAGGAAAAACGCCTCTTGAGGCAGCAAAAACACCGGCTATGGACAGTCTGGCCGGGAAAAGTGAAATCGGTATGGTACAGACTGTGCCGGAGGGCATGAGTCCGGGAAGCGATACGGCGAATCTGTCTGTGCTGGGATATAATCCCCAAATCTATTATTCCGGGCGTTCGCCTTTGGAAGCGTTGAATATCGGTGTGCAGATGCAGGAGGGAGATGTTGCTGTCCGGGCAAATCTGGTGACGCTTTCTGAGAGAGAAACAGATTATGAGAAACGGCATATTTTAGACCACAGTGCAGATGAAATTTCTACAGAAGAGGCGGAGCTGCTTTTGGAGGCTGTGAAAAAGGAGCTGGAAAATGAGATCTTTCAGTTTTATGCAGGCACCAGCTATCGTCATTGTCTTATCTGGAAGCAGGGTATGACCGTGCCGCTGACACCGCCTCATGATATCCGGGGAAAACAGATTGAGGCCTATCTCCCAGATGAACCACTGCTTTTAGATATACAGAAGAAAAGTTATGAAATTCTGAAAAATCATAGAGTGAATCAAGAGCGTAAAAAAAGAGGTCTGAAACCGGCAAACAGCTTGTGGTTCTGGGGAGCCGGGACAAAGCCTGTGCTGTCTTCCTTTGAAGAAAGATTTCATAAAAAAGGGGTTATGATTTCTGCAGTTGATTTGCTAAAAGGAATTGCAGTGGGAACAGGTATGAAGAATCTTACAGTAGAGGGAGCAAACGGTGGTCTGCATACCAATTATGAAGGCAAGGCAGATGCTGCTGTTTCCGCACTTTTAGAGGACGGCTATGACTTTGCCTATATTCATGTGGAGGCACCGGATGAAATGGGACATCAGGGAAGTCTGGAGAAAAAACTGCAGGCAATCGAATATCTGGATACCCGGGTGATTCAGAGGGTGAAGGAGCGTATGGATGTTTCCAAAGAACCGTATAAAATGCTGGTGCTTCCGGATCACCCAACTCCTATCTGTATTCAGACCCACACCTCGGATCCGGTTCCGTACATGCTGTATGACAGCCGAAGGCAGGAAGAACAGGCAGGTGTTTACAACGAAGCAGAGGCAGAGAAGAGCGGAATTTTTATAAAAAAAGGATATCAGCTGATTGAAAAGCTGTTTGCAGACTGAAAAATAAAATGAAAAGGACGGTTTCTCTGAAACCGTCCTTTTTATGTTCTGCTGTTTTGAACATTTAGGAAAATGGAGGCTGTGTAAAGGAGTCTGAAGGATTATCAACAGGGGGTTCTGTGATTATCTCCGGAGCGTCCAGCTCCCCGGTAATGTCCATATAAAAATAAACCATGGTTGTCTGGATATAGGGCATCAGCCATAAAAGTCCGATATAACAGGTAAAGAGGCAGGCCAGATTCAGAGGAATAAAGCTGAACTGGATATAAAAATATCTTCCTTTATTTCCCTTCATCAGCCGCAGACTTTCCTTTAAAGAATCTATAGCACCTATTTCCGGATTGTCCAAAAGCAGGTAATTGGCAAGTCCGAAAAACGCTCCAAGAAGGAGGGACATCAATGCCTGAAGAATCAGCGCAAACAGGGACAGATACAGGGAAGCCGTTCCTGTGGAAGTATAGCTTAAAATCTCCAGAGGAAGGGATAAAATAAGCTGTCCCACTAAAAGCAGCAGATTAACAACCAGAAAACGGTCAGGATTATGAGAAAATACATAAAAAAGATTTCCTACCGTATAGGGCTGTTTGCGGTTCATGCTCAGGATTAGTTTGCTATATCCTGCATTGCACAGAGAAATCAGCAGGGATAGCATATAAAGCAGAATCTGATTTGTGATAATACTGGTCATACTGGTTACATCTAAGAAACCTGTGACAAGCATGGAAACAACCACAGTCAGAGCAGTGATGATCAGATATGCCAGAATGGGAATTCCGTAATTGCCATTGAGAGATTTCCGTGCAAGGGTCTTTAAAGTCGCAGATGAGCGTTTCATAAATAATCTCCAATCTTTTCTATAGTGTGATATGATAGTAATTATATCACATTAGTGGGAGGTTACAAGAGAAAATGGCGAAGAAGGAAAGGAATTTACAGATAGAGAAGGGCCTTTATACAGGAGGCTGGATTTTGCTTCTGACAGCAGGGGCTTTGGCAGCAGTGGAGAAATTCGGGAATGTTTCACTGTCACTTTTTCCCTGTATGGTGCATAAATGGACAGGATATTATTGTCCCGGGTGTGGTGGTACAAGGGCTGTGCGCGCACTTTTACAGGGGGGATTTTCTGCAGTCCTTTGTGTATCACCCGGTGGTTGTGTATGGGGCTGTTTTGTATGTCTGGTTTATGGTTTCTCATACCATAGAGTATCTTACAAGAGGGCGCTGGCGTATTGGTATGCAATATACGGATAAGTATTTGTACGGAGCCGTGGGGATTATTCTGGCGCAGTGGGTGGTGAAAAATGCGGTGAAGGCAATTTGGGGCGTGGGAATTTGAGAAAAAATGCTGGCGCACAGAAATTTTATTATCCTGTGTGCCAGCTGTTTTGAATTTAAACTTAAATCACATTGCTTCCATTATCCGGCTGCTCTCTATAAAAATCCGGCAAATCATCTCCATAAAAGTCATATTCCCCTTCATCTGGGAAGTAACCGTCATATCCGTTTCCGTCATTAAAATATTCATAGTAATCTTCATATCCTTCCGTTCCCGGATAGGCACTGTCAGGCATTTCGCCGCCAAAGCCGTCCTCGCCATACATGTATTTGTAAATGAAATTGTACAGCTCTTCTTCTGTAAGGTCTTCAGAAGTAATCAGGTGATAGTAATCACTGAGAAAGCGCTGTCCTTTTGCGGAAAAAAGGAAAAAGGAAAAGAGAAAAATAAGCAGCGCAGCAGAGATTACCAGGCAACTGCTGCAGATTGCCACACCTGCTTTTCCGTTCCCCGGACGGCTGCGTTCTCCCTTTGATAAACAGGAAAACAGAATCCCCAGGCCGGAAAACAGAAAAACAGCAGGGAAAAAGCAGCATATGGATAAAATAGATAAAATTCCCATAACAAGGGAAATAGTTGCAAACGTAGGGTTTCCCTGATAAAGCCGGGAATCCGATTCCGGTTCCGGCTCAGGCTGATACACAGGGGGAGTGTATGGCCGGTAGTTTTGTCCTTCGTAAGGGTTTTCCATAAGTGTAAGACCTCATTTCTTTCAAAATAATGAAACATTAATAAATATTCTATCATGTATCACAGACAGAGGCAATAGAAAACACCGGGGAGAAAATGAATTTCTTGACAAATTCCTTGCACATTGATAAGGTTGTAAGGTAGTAAAAGAAAGCTGAGGCAGAAAGGACAGATTTATGGATATTATACAGATCATAACTCAGGAATTGAATGTGGAAAAATGGCAGGTAGAAGCTGCTGTTTCCTTAATAGATGAGGGAAATACCATACCCTTTATTTCCCGTTACCGTAAAGAAGCAACCGGCGCATTAAACGACGAGCAGCTCAGAAATCTTTTTGAAAGACTGACATACCTGCGTAACCTGGAAGACAAGAAAAAACAGGTACTTTCCAGTATTGAGGAGCAGGGAAAACTCACAGAAGAGCTGAAAAAACAGATTATAGAGGCACAGACTCTGGTAGTGGTAGAGGATTTATACCGTCCCTACAGACCAAAAAGAAGAACCAGAGCCATTATTGCAAAGGAAAAAGGATTGGAGCCTTTGGCAAATATCATTCTTTTGCAGATGACGGATAAGAGCCTGGAGGAAGAGGCAGAGGCTTTTGTATCTGAAGAAAAAGAAGTAAAGAATGTAAAAGAAGCCCTGGCTGGCGCAAAGGATATTGTGGCAGAAAGTATTTCTGATGAAGCGGATTACCGTATGCACATTCGTGAGATGACCATGAAAAAGGGAACTCTGGTGTCTGCTGCCAAAAAGCCGGAGGAATCCACGGTTTATGAGATGTATTATGAATACGAGGAGCCAGTTTCCAAGGTGGCGGGACACAGAGTCCTGGCAATTAACAGAGGTGAAAAAGAAAAAATTCTTACAGTAAAAGTTTCTGCACCGGAAGAGGACATTCTGCGCTATCTGGAAAAGCAGGTCATTACAAAGGACAATGCGAACACGACGCCTGCTTTAAAGGAAGTGATTGAAGATGGTTACCGTCGACTGATTGCACCTGCTATTGAAAGAGAAATTCGCAATGATTTGACAGAAAAGGCAGAAGACGGGGCAATTAAGGTCTTTAAAAAGAATCTGGAACAGCTTCTTATGCAGCCTCCTATTGTAGGGCAGGTGGTACTTGGCTGGGACCCGGCATTCCGTACAGGTTGTAAACTGGCAGTTGTGGACGCTACAGGGAAAGTTCTGGATACAGCTGTGATTTATCCTACTGCGCCTACCACTCCTGCTAAGATTGCGGCAGCCAAGGAAACCTTAAAAGCTATGATCGAGAAATACGGCATTACCCTGTTTTCTGTGGGAAACGGAACAGCCAGCAGAGAGTCTGAGCAGATTATTGTAGAATTATTAAAGGAAATCCCCCAGAAGGTGCAGTATGTCATTACTAATGAGGCAGGAGCGTCTGTATATTCTGCAAGTAAGCTTGCCACAGAAGAATTTCCGAATTTTGACGTGGGACAGAGAAGTGCGGCTTCTATTGCCAGAAGATTGCAGGACCCTTTGGCAGAGCTGGTAAAAATTGATCCGAAATCCATTGGGGTAGGACAGTATCAGCATGATATGAACCAGAAAAAACTGGGTGAGGCACTGTCCGGCGTGGTAGAGGACTGTGTGAATAAAGTAGGCGTGGACTTAAATACAGCATCTGTTTCTCTTTTGGAATATGTGTCCGGTATCAGTAAGGCTATCGCCAAAAACATCGTGCTTTACAGAGAGGAAAACGGAGAATTTACAGACAGAAAAGAGCTTTTAAAGGTGGCAAAGCTGGGGCCGAAGGCATTTGAACAGTGCGCTGGCTTCCTGCGTATCCGGGGTGGCAAAAATCCTCTGGACGCAACCAGCGTACACCCGGAAAGCTATGCAGCAGCAGAAAAATTCCTGGAAAGTATGGGTATGAAGCCAGAAGATATTTTCGGCGGACACGGGGTGTATTTTGTAAAGGATTATGCCAAAACAGCAGAGAAGCTGGGAATCGGTGAAATGACTCTCAGAGATATGGTAAAAGAGTTGACAAAGCCGGGGCGCGATCCTCGTGAGGAGATGCCAAAACCGATTCTTCGCACAGATGTACTGGATATGAAGGATTTAAAAGAAGGCATGGTTTTAAAAGGAACTGTGCGCAATGTAATTGATTTCGGCGCGTTTGTGGATATTGGTGTTCATCAGGACGGACTGGTACATATTTCCCAGATGACAGAGCGCTATATCAAGCACCCACTGGAGGCAGTGAGTGTAGGAGATGTGGTTGATGTCATGGTTCTGGGTGTAGATATGAAGAAAAAGAGAATCTCTCTTACCATGAAAGGGATTCAGTAAAGAAAGGCGGGTTTATCATGAATGTAAATCAGGAAAGAATCAAACAACTGCAGCAGGAGATGAAAGCAGCAGGTATGGACATGTATCTGGTCCCTACAGCAGATTTTCATCAGTCAGAATATGTGGGAACATATTTTAAGGTTCGTGCCTGGCTGTCTGGATTTTCCGGTTCTGCAGGAACTTTGCTGGTAACAGCAGATAAAGCATATCTCTGGACAGATGGTCGGTACTTTATTCAGGCTGCAAAGCAGCTGGAGGACACAGGTGTTGTCCTGATGAAAATGGGAGAAGAAGGCGTTCCCACAGTGGAAGAATTTCTGGAAGAACAGCTTCCTGAAAATGGCTGTCTGGGCTGTGATGGAAGAACCATTCATGTAGCAGAGGGGAAAGCCTTTGAAGAAATGCTGGCAAAGAAAAACGGAATCTTAAAATGTGACAAGGATCTGGGCGGAAAAATCTGGACAGACCGTCCGGAGATGTCCAGGGAACCGGTGTATTTGCTGGATATTAAATATACAGGAAAGAGCAGAGAAGAAAAGATAGAGGCTGTACGGGAAGAGATGAAAAAAGCAGGGGCAAATACTCATATTATCAGCAGCCTGGACGATATTGTATGGCTTCTGAATATCCGCGGAAATGATATTATGTACAATCCGGTGGTGCTTTCCTATGTCATGATAACCATGGACAAGGTGTATTTCTATGTACAGGAAGAAGCAGTTTCCGAAGAAGTGAGAGGAGAACTGGAAAAGGCAGGTATAGAGATTTGCCCGTACTTTGCAGTTTATGAAGATGTAAAAGGCTTGAAAGCTTCCGATAAGGTGCTTCTGGAGGATATCTGCACGAATTATACCTTGTATAAAGCTATTCCGGAACATACAGAGGTTGTATTTGAAGCAAATCCGGCAGCGATTATGAAGGGAAATAAAAATCAGACGGAAATGGAAAATATTCGTATTGCCCATATCAAAGATGCAAAAGCCATGTGTCGTTTCATTTACTGGCTGAAACAAAATGTGGGAAGCGGCGAGGTGACAGAGTACAGCGCTGCCGAGAAGAGCCTGGAACTTCGTAAGGAAGATCCGGACTGTCTGGATTTAAGCTTTGAAACTATCTGTGCTTACGGACCGAATGCAGCGATGTGCCATTATGCACCCACAGAAACCGAATACGCAAAAGTTGAGCCAAAAGGCTTTTTCCTTATTGACTCTGGTGGACAGTACTGGCAGGGGACTACAGATATTACCAGAACCATTGCAGTAGGAGTGTTGACACAGGAACAGAAGGAGCATTTCACTCTGGTATTGCAGGGACATATCCGTCTTGCTATGGCAAAATTCCAGTATGGCTGCAGCGGTGCAAATCTGGATCCTCTGGTAAGAGGACCTTTGTGGGAAAGAGGATTGGATTTTAATCACGGAACAGGACATGGAGTAGGATATCTTCTGAATGTACACGAAGGACCCCAGAACATTAACTGGAGAATGAGAGCAAATGGCAGAAGAGGCAATATGACACCTTTTGAAGAGGGTATGCTGACTTCCAATGAGCCAGGATTGTATCTGGAAGGAAAATATGGTATTCGTACAGAAAATCTGCTTTTATGCAGAAAAGCTGAGAAAAATGGATACGGACAATTTATGGAATTTGAAAACGTAACCTGGGTGCCGTATGAAAGGGAGGCAATTTTACCGGAAATGCTTACAAAGGCAGAGCGTCAGTGGTTAAATGAGTATCACAAACGGGTTTATGAAATTGTGGGACCCATGTTAGATGAAAAAGAACGTGCATGGCTTCTTGAGGCAACAGCAGAAATTTAAGTCCGGCACAGATAAATGAGGTGACGAAATGGAAAGGGAAGAGGCTTTTTTGGAGGGAAGCTCAAAGCGGGAAGACACAGGAAGACTGATTCATATTGTGTCTCATCAGTTAAAGAGAACCATTTTTCTGTCTTCGCATCAGGACAGCGGTCTGACTAGTATGCAAAACAGGATTCTGAATTTTATTCTGCTGCATACCCTGGAAAAACCGCTGTACCAAAAGGATATTGAAAAGGAATTTAATATTCGCAAGTCTACGGCTACAGAAATTTTAAAGCTCATGGAGAAAAATGGTTTTATCTGCCGGGAATGTTCCCCAAAGGACGCCAGGCTAAAAGAAATCATTCCCACAAAAAAGGCTCTTGCTATGCGCCAGAACGTTATGGAAAATATCCGTGTTACAGAGGCAAAGCTCAGACAGGGCGTTTCAGAGGAGGACTATGAAACCTTCATGCGGGTTTTGAAAAAGATGTCAGATAATCTGGGCGCAAGGGAATGAGAAAACAGTTGCAGGAAGAGCTTTCAGCGTATATAATAAAAGCAATAAAAAGAAATTCTTCGGGGCAGGGTGTGATTCCCTACCGGCGGTGACAGTCCGCGACCCGTAATTTACGGCTGAACCGGTGCAATTCCGGTACCGACAGTATAGTCTGGACGAGAGAAGAAGGTTATGATTTTTGTGGCTTTCCAGGAGAGGACTCCCCGAATTTATACGGTGGCGTCCTCTCCTTTTTGCTTTTCAGGAAACGGGATTTCCTATAAAGCAAAACCCTTGGGGGGAGCGCATTGCGGCGAAAGGGAAAGAAAAATCATACAAGAAGAATTTCCTTTTATGAAAAATTATTCATGAAAAGGAGAATGAAACTATGAGTCAGGAAGCAGTTGTAAACAGAAAAATCCAGGGAACACAGAGCAGATCCAGATTGAGGACTACCATACAAATTGCCATGCTGAGCGCAATTTCCGCTGTGTTGATGATGTTTGAATTTCCGCTGCCTTTTCTTGCACCGCCTTTTGTGCAGATGGATTTTTCAGAGATTCCGGTCATTGTAGGAACCTTTGCCATGGGACCTCTGGCAGGAGTTATCATTGAATTTTTGAAAAACCTGCTGCATATTGTGCTTCACGGTACTATGACAGCAGGGGTGGGGGAATTTTCCAATTTCCTCATTGGCTGTGCTTTTGCAGTTCCGGCAGGACTGCTTTACAGAAAGAAAAAAACAGCAAAAAATGCGCTGCTTGGTATGTCTGTGGGAACCATGTGTATGGCAGCAGCGGGCTGTCTGACAAATGCATTTGTCATGTTTCCTCTGTACAGCAAAGCCATGGGAATTCCAATGGACAGCTTTATTGCCATGGGAAAGGAGATTATTCCGGCAGTAGATAATATGCTGACCTTTGTTTTGCTGTGCATGGTGCCTTTTAATCTGATAAAGGGCGCTTTGATTTCAGGTATTACCATGCTTTCTTATAAACGTCTGAAGGTTTTGCTGAAAGGAGAATAATGTGGCAAAGATAACAGGAATTACCCGTAAAACAGAAAATCCCTTTGTGAATCTCTATGAGTTGGGCAGAGAAAGTAAGACAGGAAAAAAAGGAATCTATTATGTGGCTTCCAGGGCAAAGGAAGAGGGAGAGCTGAAACTGAAAACCCGGAATATGCACCCGGACGGCGTGGTGATATACAGCTTGTACGGAGAAGCTCAGGATAAAATCGTGCTGATTCGTCAGTATCGGTACAGCATTGACAATTATGTGTATGAATTTCCGGCAGGACTGGTAGAAAAGGGAGAGGATTACCGGGAGTGTGCAGTCCGGGAAATGAGAGAGGAAACAGGGCTGACTTTTTCTCCCCTTCCGGTTCATAAAGCGTATGAAAAGCCGGCATTTACTACCGTAGGCCTGACGGATGAGTGTTGCGCTACCGTGTTTGGCGTATCATCAGGAGAGGTTTCTGCGGAATTTCAGGAGGATACAGAAGAAATCGAAGTGGTTCTTGCGGATAGAGAAGAGGCAAAGAGGATTTTGAAGGAGGAGAATACAGCCATTATGTGTGCCTATATGCTGATGCACTTTATTCATGATGAAGAGCCCTTTGCATTTCTGAAAGAATTGTAAAAATTTCATATAATTGGTTTTCAGGGGGAGAACATGTGGTATAATAATTGCACGAAGTGCAATTCAAGCCGATAGAATCGGCTTGCTGCCACTTTGGTGGCAGATTATACCCGGCAAGCCACGGCTGGAAAAGTAAATACCCTTTGGGGGCTTTCTTTTCTGCGCACGTGGTATAATAATTGCATTACATGCGCTCCGAACTGGGAACTCATAAATTTGTCCATATGTGCGGAAGTGGCATGTATGGACAAATTTGCTTTATACAGGGAAAAGCAGGTTTTCATTTGTTTGGAAATGTGAAATTTTCTATGGCAGGAGTTTTGAAAATGAAGTGGAAAAAATATGCAAAAAGTATCTTGGTGTTTTTGATAACTGTCCTTGGCATTGGAGTAGGAGTTTTTCTGGGAATTCAGTTTCTGGGATTTTTTATGCCTTTTGTCATTGGCTGGCTGATTGCGCTGATTGCGAATCCTCTGGTGCGTATGCTGGAGCGAAGACTGAAGGTAGCGCGCAAGCACACCTCCATGCTGTTGATTATCGGAGTGCTTGCAGGGATTATCGTAGGTATTTATTTTATTGGTGTAAAGACTGTAGAAGAAACCAGATCTTTGGTAGATCAGGCGCCTGAGATCTATATGGAAGTCAAAGGGGAATTTGAAAATGCAGGAGAAAATCTGTCCAAGCTGATAGACGAGATGCCGGACAGTGTACAGAAAGCCATTGCGGATCTGCAGGACAGAATTGGTGCCATTACCGGAAAAGCAGTGGGAAAAATCAGTCAGATTACAGTAGACCAGGCAAGCAGTCTTGCCAAAAATCTGCCCAGTATTTTGATTTCTATAATTTTTACTATTCTGTCCGCGTATTTTTTCATTGCAGACAGAGATCGGATTCTGGAATTCGGAAGAGCCAATACCCCGGGAATTATCCAGGAAAAGTGGAGAATTCTTTCCGACAGCTTTAAACAGGTTTTCGGCGGCTATTTCAAAGCACAGTTTAAAATTATGGGCGTTATCGGTGTTATTTTATTTGTAGGATTTTTAATCATGCGGGTAAAATTTGCTGCCCTGGTGGCAATTCTCATTGCTTTTCTGGATATGCTGCCGTTTTTTGGAACGGGTACAGCGCTGATTCCATGGGCCTTGTTTAAACTTATTTCAGGGGACTTGAAATATGCAGTGGAATTGATTATTCTATATCTGGTGACACAGCTTGTGCGAAGAGTGATTGAGCCGAAAATGGTAGGGGATTCCATAGGGGTAAATCCGCTTCTGACTCTGGTTTTTATGTATATCGGATACCGCATCAGCGGTGTGATAGGAATGATTCTGGCAGTACCTATTGGCGCTATTGTCATTAATTTTTACCGTATGGGCGTTTTTGACGGGGTACTGAACGGACTGAAAGAGGTGACAGACGATGTGCTGAAATGGCTGTATCGGGACGAAGAAACTTCGGAGGATACGGATTTAAAAGCAAAATAAGAAGGCGGAATATGTTTTGAGTAAGATAAGAAAAATAAAATGGACGACAACTAAGATTATTGCAGCAGGTTATCTGGTGGTGATTGCTCTGGGAACCCTGCTTCTGATGCTGCCGTTTTCCAACCGGGAGGGTACGGCAACGACCTTTATGGACGCATGGTTTACAGCTACTTCAGCAACCTGTGTGACAGGACTGGTAACGAATGATACCTATACCTTCTGGTCAGAATTCGGGCAGGTGGTTATCCTGATTCTGATTCAGATAGGCGGTATCGGATTTATGACCATTGCCATATCTGCTCTGACACTGACCAGAAAAAAGATAGGTCTGTCAGAGCGTATGTTGATGCAGGAAAGTGTAGCAGCGCCCCAGATAGGGGGAATTGTAAGAATGTCCAAATTTGTGTTGTCAGGAACGCTCTTTTTTGAAGGAATCGGAGCCGTGCTTCTGGCATTTTACTTTGTGCCCAGATTAGGACTGGGAAAGGGTATTTACTATGCTGTTTTTCATTCTATCTCCGCATTTTGTAATGCCGGAATTGACCTTATGGGATACTACAGTCCGAGTTCTTCCCTGATTACAGCAGGGGACAGTTATCTGGTGAGCCTTACTATAGCCGGACTGATTATTATCGGCGGTATTGGTTTTCTGGTCTGGGAAGATCTAAAAAAATGTAAATGGAAATTTCGGTACTACAGACTGCATACAAAAATGGTGATTTTTGCTACAGGAGTTCTCATTATCGGCGGTACGCTGCTGATGTTTCTTTTTGAGTGGGGACAGCCTTCTATGGAAGGAAAAACCCTGGGACAGCAGATACTCAGTGCTTTTTTTCAGGCAGTTACCCCCAGAACGGCAGGTTTTAATACCGTGGATTTGAACGCGTTGACGGACAGCAGCCAGATGCTGATGGTATGTCTGATGTTTATCGGCGGTTCCCCGGGGTCTACTGCAGGGGGAATTAAGACTACGACCATACTGGTTCTGATGCTGACAATCTGGACAGAACTTCGGAAACGAAAGGATTTGGAATTATTCCGGCGCAGAGTGGAGGGAGAAGCAATCCGCCATGCCTGCTGTCTGATGATGTTTTATGGTTTATTGAGTATAGGTTCTTCTATGGCGATTGCCACTATAGAAAATCTGGGAATAAAGCAGACACTTTTTGAAACCGTGTCTGCACTTTGTACGGTGGGACTTTCTCTTGGAATTACTTCCAGTCTGGGAATGGTGTCACAGGTGATTTTGATTCTGCTGATGTTTATCGGAAGAGTGGGCGGTATTACCATACTGATTGCATTTACAAACCATATATCCACAATTCCGTCAAAGCTTCCGGTAGAAAAGATTTCTGTAGGATAAAATGATTTAAGGAGGAAAACAGAAATGAAATCAGTGCTTCTGATAGGGCTTGGCCGTTTTGGAAGGCATATGGCAGAGCGATTAATCGCAGAAGGAAATGAGGTCCTTGCAGTGGACATTAATGAGGAGAGAGTCAATGATGCCATAGATATGGTGACAGACGCCCAGATAGGCGATGCTACCAATGAACATTTTGTAGAATCTCTGGGAGTGAGAAATTTTGATTTATGTGTGGTTGCCATTGGCGATAATTTCCAGAGTTCTCTGGAAGCCACAGCGCTTTTAAAGGACTGCGGGGCTTCCATGGTGCTGGCAAGAGCCAACCGGGATGTGCATGCAAAATTTCTTTTGAGAAATGGTGCAGACGATGTAGTGTATCCGGAAAAGGAAATGGCACAGCGTCTGGCCGTTAAATACGGTAATGACAATATTTTTGACTACATTAAGTTGACCGATGAATATGCAATTTATGAGATTCCGGTTCCTCAGTCCTGGGTAGGAAGTTCTATCCTGGAGAAAGAGGTCAGAAGAAAGCATCACATCAGTATTCTGGCAACAAAGGAAGACGGAAAAATGTTTCCGCTTCCCGGTGCGGAATATGTGTTTAAGAGCACAGAAACCTTGATTGTTATGGGACATTTTCAGGACGTGCGTACGGTTGCGAAAATGAAATAATTCTGGTTTCAATAGAAAAATTCGGGAAAGATATGTGGAAATGTTGCATGAAAAAGGAAAAAAAGCTATAATGCACATTAAAGCAACAAGAAGTAAAGTGATGAGAAAGAGAGTAGGAAACATGTGTAAAAAATTTGATGTAATCGCATTAGGCGAGCTTTTGATTGATTTTACAGAAAACGGAGTAAGCGGACAGGGAAATTCTATGTTTGAGGCGAATCCGGGCGGAGCGCCGTGTAATGTACTGGCAATGTTAAACAAGCTGGGGAAAAAGACCTCTTTTCTGGGAGTTGTAGGAAAAGACCAGTTTGGAACAGCTCTCCGCAGTACCCTGGACTCCATTGGTATTGATACCAGCCACTTATATGAAGATGAAGAAGTGCATACAACACTTGCATTTGTTCATACATTTGAGGATGGGGACAGAGATTTTGCATTTTACAGAAATCCGGGGGCGGATATGAATGCTTCAGGAGGAGCAGATTGACGAAGAATATATCCGTTCTGCAAAAGCCTTTCATTATGGAACGTTGTCCATGACACATGAAGGAGTAAGAAAGGCAACGTATAAAGCCATTGATGTGGCAAAAGAAGCCGGACTTCTGATTTCCTTTGACCCGAACTTAAGACCTCCTCTCTGGAAATCTATGGAAGAGGCAAAAGAACAGATTGCATATGGCTTGTCCAAATGCGACCTTCTGAAAATTTCCGAAGAAGAACTGGAATTTATGACAGGGACAAAGGACGTAAAAGAAGGCGCACACAGACTGTTAAAGGAATATCCAAACTTAAAGCTCATGAATGTGACCATGGGAAAAGAGGGAAGTATTGCTTTCCATGAGGGAAAGGAAGTTTTCCAGGTACCGTTTTTGCAGGAAAATACCATTGAAACCACAGGTGCGGGTGATACCTTTGGAGCATGTGCGCTGAATTATGTACTGGAACATGGCATTACGGGTCTGACAGAAGAAAATCTGCAGGAAATGCTGCGTTTTGCCAACGGTGCTTCATCCCTTATTACAACAAAAAAAGGCGCTTTAAGAGTGATGCCAGAGAAGGAAGAAGTACTTTCCTTTATTGGCGCATAAGTACTTGTGAGGTTTGTATAGAAAAGAAAATAAAATTGGTAAAAATTTCACAAACTTTATTGAAGTAGATTGACATCAAGATAATTTTGTGTTAGATTATAACCATAGTTCTGTGACAGATAAATATTTAAATATCTGCTGCAAAACAACAGGTTCTGATTACTGACGGATAAATGTGGAGTACCACAGGGGAATCAGAATAAGATAATAAGCCGACCGTCTGGGCAACATTTGTAGCGTACAAGTGTTGCCCTTTTTTCAGCCAGGAAGCTTTTTGACTCATACACATGCAGGACAAAAGCATAGAAATGAGAGAGAAAAAAAGGTTGGGAAAAGGGCGAGGAAAATTATTATTTCTTTTAAGGAGGATATGATTATGGGATTCAAATCAGACATCGAAATTGCACAGGAATGTACCATGGAGCCGATTACAAACATTGCAGAGAAAGCAGGTATTGATGACAAATATCTGGAACAGTACGGAAAGTACAAAGCAAAAATCGACTACAACTTATTAAAAGAATCCGACGCGCCAAACGGAAAATTAATCCTGGTAACAGCAATTAACCCAACACCGGCAGGAGAAGGAAAGACAACAACAACCGTTGGTCTGGCAGACGGTATGCAAAGACTTGGCAAAAAGGTTATGGTTGCTCTTCGTGAGCCTTCTCTTGGACCGGTATTCGGTGTAAAGGGCGGAGCAGCAGGCGGCGGATATGCACAGGTCGTTCCAATGGAGGACATCAACCTGCACTTCACCGGTGACTTCCATGCAATCGGCGCAGCAAACAACCTCTTAGCAGCAATGCTGGATAACCATATTTATCAGGGAAATGAATTAAACATTGACCCAAGAAAGATTACCTGGAGAAGATGTGTGGATATGAATGACCGCCAGCTCCGTTTTGTTGTAGACGGTATGGGCGGAAAGACAAACGGAATGCCAAGAGAAGACGGCTATGACATTACCGTAGCATCTGAGATCATGGCTGTTCTGTGTCTGGCAAGAGATATCACAGACTTAAAGGAAAGACTGGGACGTATTATTGTTGGTTATACATACGGAAAGGTTTCCGAACAGAAACCGGTAACTGCCCATGACTTACATGCAGAAGGCGCGATGTGCGCACTGTTAAAAGACGCCCTGAAACCAAATCTGGTACAGACTCTGGAGCATGTACCTGCAATCGTACACGGCGGACCATTCGCAAATATCGCTCATGGCTGTAACTCTGTCATTGCAACAAAGATGGCATTGAAATTAGGGGATTATGCAATCACAGAGGCAGGTTTCGGAGCTGACCTGGGAGCAGAGAAATTCCTGGATATCAAATGCCGTATGGCAGACCTGCACCCAAGCGCAGTCGTTATCGTAGCAACGGTTCGTGCATTAAAATACAATGGCGGCGTAGCGAAGGCTGACTTAAACAATGAAAACCTGGAAGCACTGGAAAAGGGACTTCCAAACCTGTTAAAACATGTAAGCAACATCAAAAACGTATACAAACTGCCATGTGTGGTTGCTATTAACGCATTCCCAACAGATACAAAGGCAGAGCTTGACCTGGTAGAGCAGAAATGTAAAGAGCTGGGCGTAAACGTAGCCCTGTCCGAAGTATGGGCAAAAGGCGGTGAAGGCGGTATTGCCCTTGCAAAAGAGGTTATCCGTCTGGTAGAAGAGCCAAATGACTTTACATTCTCCTATGAACTGGAAGGAAGCATTGAAGATAAACTGAACCAGATTGTACAGAAGGTATACGGAGGAAAGAGAGTGGTTCTGACTGCAAATGCACAGAAACAGGCAGCACAGTTAGAGGCCCTGGGCTATGGAAACTGCCCAATCTGTGTAGCGAAGACACAGTACAGCTTAACCGATGACCAGACCAAACTGGGAGCGCCTACAGATTTTGAAGTAACGGTAAGAAACTTAAAGATTTCTGCAGGTGCAGGCTTTATCGTAGCGCTGACAGGAGAAATCATGACCATGCCAGGACTTCCGAAGGTTCCGGCTGCTGAGAAGATTGACGTAGACGAAACAGGAAAGATTACAGGGCTGTTCTAAAAAAGTTTGGGCTTGAAGGGAGCAATGAAGTATGTATAAAGACGAATATAAGGCTGTGTGCAATTCTGCGGCAGCAAAATTGAATTTACTGAAAAACAATCCGCTGGGATATTTTGTAGCCTCTATCTTAGCTGGTATGTTTGTTGCAATGGGTAGCTTTGTAGCGTTTACATTGGCAGGTCATCTGTCAGGCTCAGAAGCAGCGGCGATCTGGGCAAAACCGGCACAAAGCGCGGCTTTTGCAGCAGCTCTTAGCTTAGTTATTATGGCAGGGGCAGACTTATTTACAGGAAATAATTTTGTCATGTCAGCGGCTATATTCAGAAAAACAGCTACCGTGGGTGATGCCTGCAAACTGTGGTGTGTATGCTGGATCGGAAACCTGGTTGGTTCTCTTTTATCATCTGCTCTTTTCGTGGCTGCAAAAGTTCCTACAGGCGGAATCGGTGATTACTTTGAAAATCTTGCAATTACCAAAACTACTACAGCTCCGGTGCCATTGTTTATCAAAGCAATCTTGTGTAACATTTTGGTATGTCTTGCAGTATGGTGCGGAATAAAAATGAAATCTGAATCAGGGAAGTTGATCATGATTTTCTGGTGTATTTTCGTATTCATGGTGTGTGGATTTGAACATAGTATTGCAAACATGAGCAGTATCGGTGTTTCACTTATTACAGGAAAGGTTGGAATCGGTGCATATTTCTATAATGTAATTATAGTAACCTTGGGAAATATGGTTGGTGGTGTTTTAGGCGTAGCGCTTCCATATCATCTGATTTCAAAAGAAAAATAGAAAGATAAAGAGAATTTGAGGGGAGATAGGCTGTCGCACCAATATGGTGCGGCAGCCTTTTTGGCTTTATGGGAAAATATGTCTTATGAAGAAATCAAGAAGCTTTATGAAGCATGTGATGCTTCGGAATATTTTGAAAAAGAGAAGAGTAGACTGAAAGAAAAACGCAGGAACAAAAAATGGAAAATCAGAAGCTGGAAAATCTTCTAAATCTTGCTTTAGATGCAACAGCAGCGGAACGGGAGCAGTCACCGGAACTGAATATAGGATATAATCAGTCAGAAAACACCTGGGACTTGATTATTAAGTATACGGGAAATCTTTCAGACATTCTGGGGAGAAGATGTGCCAAGGGCAGAGCTCTTAAACGGTTTTGCAGTGATTACACTGGAGGAGAGTCGGATTGAGGCATTGTCCCGGATTCCGGGCATCGAATATATAGAGAAACCCAAGCGTTTGTTTTTTGCTGTGCAGCAGGGAAGAAGCGCCTCTTGTATGACTTCTGTGCAAAGCGCTTTCTCCCCTTTGGGAGAGCCGCTTACCGGAAAAGGGATTTTGGTGGCATGTATTGATTCAGGTGTAGACTATGCTCACCCGGATTTTAGAGATCCGGACGGCAGCACACGGATTTTGCGGCTCTGGGATCAGAGTATACCGGGAAGACCTCCCAGGGGCTATTCTATTGGAACAGAGTATACACAGGAAGAAATCAATCAGGCACTTTTGGCAGAGAACCGGGCAGACAGAGAAAAAATAGTGCCCAGCAGAGATTTAAGCGGACATGGCACAGGCGTACTTGGAATTGCTGCAGGAAACGGCAGAGCGTCAGACGGGGTCTATAGAGGAGTTGCCTATGAAAGTGAGCTTTTGGTAGTAAAGCTGGGAACAGCAAGGGAAGGGGGCTTTCCCAGAACCACTGAGCTTTTGCAGGGGATTGACTATGCTATTCGTCTGGCAGCAGACAGAGGGCAGCCTGTGGCTCTGAATCTTAGTTTTGGGAATAATTATGGTTCTCACAGCGGGGAATCTCTTTTGGAAACCTATCTGGATAATGCGGCTCTGAACGGTCGGAGTGTTATCTGCGTGGGTATGGGAAATGAGGGGAATCAGGCACTGCATACTTCAGGGAGAGTTTCGATAGCGGAGGCAACAGAAATCCTTTTAAATGTAGGGGAGTATGAGCCTGGTTTTAATATCCAGTTCTGGAAGCATTATGTAGATGAAATGGAGATAGAGCTTTTACTTCCCGGGGGACAGCGAATTGGGCCTTTTCAGGAGATTTTAGGCGCTCAGAGGTTTTCTGTGGGAAATATGGAGCTTTTGTTGTATTATGGAGAGCCTGCTCCCTATAGTTTATCCCAGGAAATTTATATAGAGCTTTTGCCTAAAAGGGGATATGTAGACAGCGGAACGTGGAAAATCCGATTGATTCCTGTAAAGATTGTGGACGGGGATTATGATTTGTGGCTCCCGGGAGGGGGTATTTTAAATGAAGATACGCATTTCCTTTTTCCCACACCTCAGACAACACAAACCATTCCCTCCACAGCGCAAAGAGTGATTTCTGTGGGTGCGTATGATTCCCGTTATCTGGCATATGCGGATTTTTCAGGGAGGGGTTATACCAGGGTGACTAATGAGATTAAGCCGGATTTGGTGGCACCGGGGGTGGGGATTGTCACAGCAGCGCTGGGAGGAGGATATGAAAGCCGCACAGGAACCTCCTTTGCCACACCTTTTGTCACCGGTGCGGCTGCACTCTTGATGGAGTGGGGAATTGTGAGGGAAAATGATCCTTTTTTGTACGGAGAGAAGGTAAAGGCCTATTTAAGAAGAGGAGCAAGACCGCTTTTAGGCGGGGAATATCCTAATAATCGTATTGGATATGGGGCGTTGTGTCTTTCCGATAGCTTCCCTAAGAAATGAAGTTAAAATAAAAAAGCATAAAAATGCTGTTGGTGGGACAAAGGTTTAAGAAAAAACTTAATTTTCAGTGGACTGGAAAAGTCAATTAAAGTCGCTAAATATGTTGGAACGGATAAATGGTCGCACCCTTCGCGGGTGCGTAGATTTAATTCTATTTGAAAAAAGATATTGACATATGTTCATAATGGTAGTATTCTGAAAGCGCAAAAGAAAAAATCACTATCTTAAATCTATATGAGGAAAGGGGGACATATGGCCAGGCCACAGAAAAGCAGATGTATCTGTTCCAAACCGAAAATCACCAGCTTTGCACCGCAGGGCTGTGTTGCTGACGGAAGCGTCAATCTTACCTATGATGAATATGAGGTGATTCGTATTCTGGATTTTCTGAAAATGACACAGGAGGAGTGTGCAGCAAAGATGGATATTTCCAGACCGACAGTGACTCGCATCTATGACTCAGCCAGACAGAAAATAGCAGACGCTATGGTTCATGGCCGCAGTCTGACCATAAGTGGGGGAGATGTGGTTGTATGCGAAAAGATGAAGCCGGAGTGTGCAGGTATGTTGTACTGTTGCCACAGACAGCAGGAATAAGCAACACAGAACAGGTAAACCAAAGTACCAGTAAAAGAAGAACAGGAGAGGTAGAATGAAAGTATTAATCATTGGAGGCGTTGCTGCGGGAACAAAAACAGCAGCTAAACTGAAACGTGAAGACAGAAGTGCAAAAATTACAGTTATTACCAGAGATAAAGATATTTCCTATGCAGGCTGCGGACTCCCGTATTATGTAGGCGGACTGATTGAAAGCAGAGAAGAGCTTATTGTAAATACGCCTCAGAAATATGCCAAAATGACAGGGGTAGAGGTAAAGACCGGAAAAGAAGCTACTGCGCTTTGGGCAGATAAAAAGCAGGTTCTTGTAAAAGATTTGTTTACAGGAGAAGAAGAGGTCTGTTCCTATGATAAGTTGGTTCTGGCGGTAGGGGCATCTCCGGTAGAATTGCCCGTTCCGGGAATGAAACAGCAGGGTGTCTTTAAAATGCGCACTCCTGATGATGCTACAGCCATTCGGGCATATGCAGAAGAAAATCAGGTAAAGAAGGCGGTAGTAATCGGCGCCGGATTTATTGGGCTGGAGGCAGCTGAAAATCTGAAGACCAGAGGAATACAGGTGACGGTGATTGACTTTGCCGCCCAGGTACTTCCGAATATTTTAGATAAAGAAATGGCAGGCTATGTAAAGAAACATCTGCTGAAGGAAGGAATTCGCGTGATTACCGGAACCAAAGCAGAGGAAGTGGTTGGCAATGGAAAGGTAACAGGTGTAAAGACTTCTGCTGGATTTTTGGGCTGTGACCTTTTGATTACAGCAGCAGGAATTCGTCCGAATACAGAATTTTTGCAGGACAGCGGCCTGGAAATGTTTAAAGGAACCATTTTGGTGGACAATACCATGAAGACAAATCTGGAAGGAGTCTATGCAGCAGGTGACTGTGTAATGGTGACAAACCGTATCACCGGAAAGCCTCAGTGGTCACCAATGGGTTCTTCTGCAAACATGGAGGGAAGAACTCTGGCACAGTTACTTTCAGGGAAAAACAAGACGTATCCAGGTGTCTTGGGAACCGGCATTGTAAAGCTGCCAGGTCTGAATGTAGGACGTACAGGTCTTACAGAAGAACAGGCGAAAGCAGCAGGATATGAGGTTGTGAGCGTTCTGGCGCCTACAGACGACAAGGCTCACTATTATCCAGGTGCTGGCTTCTTTATTACAAAGCTGATTGCAGAAAAGAATACCCATAAATTGCTGGGTGTGCAGGTTATGGGACCAGGCGCAGTAGACAAAATGATAGATATCGCGGTCATGGGATTAAATATGGGGGCAGCTCTGGAAGATTTTGAAAATGCGGATTTTGCCTATGCACCGCCGTTTTCCACAGCAATCCACCCCTTTGTACAGGCTGTTTATGTGCTACTTAATAAATTAAGCGGAGATTTGGTGAGCATGACTCCGGCAGAGTATGCAGAAGGAAAAGCAAAAGGTTATAAGGTAATCGATGCAGGTCTGACTCCTTCCATTCACGGTGCACAGTATGTAGATCCATTTGCTGTAAATGGAGAAATAGAAGGTCTGGATAAGGAAGAAAAATTACTGTTGGTATGTGCAAAGGGAAAACGTGCGTACTTCCTGCAGAACCGTATGCGTTTTTACGGATACAAAAATACGGTGGTATTAGAGGGCTCTACATTTTTCAATGATGTGAAGGTGGAAAATCCGGAAGGCGCGGTATCACCTGAAGAAGAAAAGAGAGTAAAGGCTCTGGGATTCTTAAAAGACAAAAATACTTTGGATAGATTTAATGGACGAGTGATTACAAGGAACGGAAAAATTACGGCAGAGGAAGCCAGAACCATTGCAGAGGCAGCAGAGCTTTTCGGAAGCGGGGAAGTAACCATGACCTCCCGTCTTACCATGGAAATCCAGGGAGTGCCTTTTGCCAATATCGAGCCTCTCCGTGAGTATTTAATGCAGGCAGGACTGGAAACAGGAGGAACCGGCTCCAAGGTACGTCCGGTTGTGTCCTGTAAAGGGACTACCTGTCAGTATGGTTTGATTGATACCTTTGCATTGTCCGAAGAAATTCATGAGAGATTTTTCCATGGATATGCGAATGTGAAGCTGCCCCATAAGTTTAAAATCGCAGTAGGCGGCTGTCCAAATAACTGTGTAAAACCGGATTTGAATGACCTGGGTATTATCGGACAGAGAATTCCTTTGGTGGATATGGAGAAATGCCGCGGTTGTAAGGTGTGCCGTGTGGAAAATAACTGTCCGATTAAAGTGGCGAAGGTGGTAGACGGAAAGATTGTGATTCCGGAAAATGAATGTAACCACTGCGGACGCTGCATTGGCAAATGTCCATTTAAAGCCTTTGAAGAGTATACCAATGGATACCGTATTTACATTGGCGGACGCTGGGGTAAAAAGGTGGCACAGGGACGTTACCTGGATAAGGTCTTCACAGACAAAGAAGAAGTTCTCGCTATTGTGGAAAAAGCCATTCTGCTGTTCAGGGAGCAGGGAATTACAGGAGAACGTTTTGCAGATACGGTTGCAAGGCTGGGCTTTGAAAATGTGCAGGAACAGCTTCTGACAGATGATTTACTGGGACGGAAAGAAGAAAATATAAAAGCCCAGAAGCATTTAACAGGTGGCGCAACCTGCTAAATAAGAGGATTATGTAATTATAAAAGAGCAGCGATACAAAAAGTCGGGAAGGATTCCGGGGTGACATTTGTATCGCTGCCTTTCTGTTTTGTAAGAAAATGTATCATGTCGCGGATATGACCTGTGGCAAAATAGGAAGGATTTATTTGTGGTTTAAATAACCGGTATTTCCGTAAATTCCCGAAAGATTTCTTCATATTCACCGGAGAATACGCTGTCTTTGTTCCAGAGAAAGGTAAAATCATGAGTAATCTGGAAATCTTCCAGTGGAATCTGGCGCAGTGTGCCGCGGGCAATTTCATCCTCCACAGCAGCTTTATATAAGAATGCAATTCCACAGTCCTGAAGCAGTAGGGATACAATGGTATGAATATTTTCTACCTCTACTACATTCTTAAAGTCTTCTACAGACATGTTTTTCAGTGCCAGTGTTTTGGTCAGAATGGCTCGAGTGCCGGAGCCATGCTCCCGAAGCAGAAGATGCTCGCAGGTTAAATCCTTTAGGCAGCGGACAGGTTTTGAAAAAATATGGTCTGTACTGCAGACAGCAATGTATTCCTCTTCCTTGAAAATGCGGGTGCTGTAATGGTCTGACTTAAAATACCCTTCCACCAGGGCAAAATCAATGTTCCCTTCCTGAAGACAGGTTAAAAGTGTCTGGGTGTTGGCATAGCGGATATAAAAGTCTGTGTTTGGGTGAGCCTTAATAAAACGGGTTAAAGAGGGGATAATAGCATATTCTCCAATGGTCATGGTTACACCAAAGGTTAGAATCTTTTTTTGTGTCTGACTTTCCTTCAGACGCTTCTTTAAGGTGTTTTCATCATTTCTCATAGTTTCCAGAGCTGTACGCAGAATTTCCCCGGCAGGTGTCAGATGTAGCTTTTTTTTATCCCTCTGAAAAAGTGGGGTGTCATACTCCTGTTCCAGGTGTTTGACATGCTGAGAAACGGCTGGTTGTGTCAGACCCAGAGCCTCTGCAGCATGAGTAAAATTCATATATTCACATACTGTCAGAAAAGTTTCCATACGAAAATCAAGCATAATAGATACCTCCTGAAAATATCATAACAAATATTTATGATTATATCAATATTTATAATTTTACAAAATGATTCTGGGAAGATATAGTATAAATGTAAAGAAGAACAGGAAACATAAGAAAAATAAGTGGAAAAGAAGGAGGAAATTCAAATGTATGATGTAGTTATTATCGGAGCAGGACCAGCAGGAATCAGCGCAGCAATTTATGCAGTAAGTCGTGGAAAAAAGACCTTAGTTATTGAAAGAACTCAGGTGGGCGGGCTGATTGGAAGAGTTTCTGCAGTCACACATTATGCCGGAATTACAGAAGGAGAAACAGGCGTTACTTTTTCTGAGAAACTAAAAGCCCAGGCAGAACGTGCTAATATAGAGCTTGTATATGAAACAGTTGTTTCTGTAAAGTTGTCAGGAGAAAAAAAGGAAATTCAGACCAAGCAGCATACTTACGAAGCAGCAAAGGTGATTCTGGCAAATGGAACTTCTCCGAGAAAACTGGGGATTGTAGGAGAGGCAGAACTTTGCGGAAAAGGTATGAGTATGAATGCAGCACAGCATGGAATGCTTTACAGAGGAAAAAATGTATATGTAGTAGGTGGTGCAGACGGGGCGGTCAAGGAGGCTTTATATTTGGCGCAGTATGCGGCGCAGGTAACCATTATTCATTTTGAAGAAACGCTGGGTTGTATTGCAGAATTTAAGGAAAAGGTGGTAAAAACACCCAATATAAAATTACGGTTAAATTCCAGACTGCATGGAGTGTACGGGACAGAGAAGGTGAACTCTCTTGAAATTTCCAATGAAAGGACAGGGGCGATTGAAACCATAGAAGATTCCGGATGTGGCATTTTTGTCTATGCAGGGACTGTGCCAAATACAGAATTGTATACAGAGCTAAGACTGGAAAACGGTTTTATACCAGTAGATGAAAATATGGAAACAGAGCTTCCGGGAGTGTATGCAGCAGGAGATATTCGGGTAAAACAGGTGCGCCAGGTGTCAACAGCAGTTGCCGACGGAACCATTGCGGCTGTGCATGCGGCAAGATAGGAGGAAAGAGTGGAATTTTTGAAAGAAAATGGAAAAGGGCTTTTGCTCTGTTTGGGTCTGGCGCTTCCGGCCTTTTTTCTGGGAAAAGTTTTTCCGGTTATCGGCGGTCCTGTGTTTGCTATTTTGGGAGGTATTGTGCTAGCTCTTTTCTTAAAAGAGCGGAGTGCTTTTGATGCGGGAATTAAATTTACATCTAAGAAAATTTTACAGTATGCAGTAGTGCTTCTGGGGTTTGGCATGAATCTGGAGGTGGTTATGGAAACCGGTAAACAATCTCTTCCTATTATTGTCTGTACGATTACAACTTCATTGGTCATTGCCTATGTACTGCACAGAATCATGCACATTCCGGGCAAGATTTCCACTTTAGTGGGTGTGGGCTCCTCAATTTGCGGGGGTTCTGCCATTGCAGCTACAGCGCCGGTGATTGATGCAGATGAGGAGGAGGTTGCCCAGGCAATTTCAGTTATCTTTCTCTTCAATATTCTGGCAGCGCTGATTTTTCCGGCGCTGGGTGGTGTGTTGGGATTTTCTACTGCGTCTGGGGAAACCTTTGGAATCTTTGCCGGGACAGCGGTAAACGACACGTCCTCTGTTACGGCTGCAGCCTCTACCTGGGACAGTATGTATCAACTTGGCAATCAGACATTGGACAAGGCAGTGACAGTAAAGCTTACCAGAACGCTGGCGATTATTCCAATTACTCTGGTACTGGCCTTTTTAAGAGCCAGAAAAGCAGAGGGAGAAAATGGGGACAAGGTATCGCTGAAACAAGTGTTTCCGTTCTTTATTCTGTTTTTCATTGGAGCCAGTGTGATCACAACATTGGCAGCTTCAGCAGGCGCACCAATGGAAGTATTTCGGCCTTTAAAAACACTGTCCAAGTTTTTTATTGTTATGGCCATGGGGGCGATTGGGCTGAACACAGATGTGGTGAAGCTGATAAAAACAGGAGGACGTCCTTTGCTTATGGGACTGGCATGCTGGATTGGCATTACGGGAGTGACACTTGGTATGCAGCATATGATGGGAATTTGGTAAAATAAGGAAAAAGAAAAATCAAATCATGCGGGAATGTTTCTGTGATTTAAAAAAGACAGAAATATTTCCGTTTTTTGTTTCATAGGAAAATTTTTATTATTACAGAATTTTTATTAAGAAACTATCTTTTAGCCTGTCTTCTGCGTTAGATATAATAGAAGGACAAGCGTTTGGACTTTCAAAAGTGAGAAAGGAGGAAACTGTGGATTCTGATTTTAGACTGATATGGAAAATGAAGCAGGGCAGGGAAGATGCCATGGAACTTTTTATACGAAAATATTATGATGAAATTTTTAGATACTGTACCTGCCACTGTCACGATACGCAGTATGGAGAGGATTTGACACAGGAGGTTTTTATTCGTTTTTTTACAGGTCTTTCGTCCTATGAATACAGAGGAAAAACGAAAAACTATCTTTATACCATTGCCGGAAATCTTGTGTGTGATTTTCATCGCAGAAGACGAGAGATGCCTGTAGAGCGACAACTCTTTGAGCAGAAAAGCGGAGAAGGGGAAGCGCTGGAACAGGCAGCCGAACGAGTGGATATGGAGCATGCTTTGGCACAATTACCGGAAGAATTTCGGGAGGTCCTGATTTTATATTATTTTCAGGGGCTGAAATTAAGAGAGATAGCGGAGGTGCTTCAAATCGGACTTCCTTTGGTAAAATACAGGATAAAAAAGGCAAAAAAGGAGCTACAGGAACTGTTATGTTAGAAGGGAGGAAGCATTTGTGGAGGTAGAGGAAAAATTAAACCGATATAAAGAAACGTTCCGGGTGCAGGCAAAAGAAAGCAGTGTAAAAAAAACCGTAGAGCAGTGTAAGCAGGTTTTTTATGAGCAGGAACAGGACCGCCTTTTATCAGGAAAAGAATTTCTGTATATACAACTTGGATATATTCGAAAACGCTGGTGGATTTTACAGGGGGCTGTTACTTGTAGCATTGTGGGAATTTCTTTCCTGTACCAAAGAACCTTTGTATGTACAGCGCGGTATGGGAGTGGCCGGGGCTTTATTTGTAATTCTTTGGATTCCGGAACTTTGGAAAAACAGGAATTGCAATGCGATGGAGATAGAAGCAGCTGCTTATTATTCTTTGCATCAGATTTATGCGGCGAGAATGCTGTTGTTTGGCTTTGCAGATGTATTTTTGCTGACTGTTTTTTGCCTGGTATCTTCCTTTGGGCTACAAATTACTTTGATAGAATTGGCAACGCAGTTTTTATTTCCGGCAGTCGTAACAGCAGGTATTTGTTTTGAAATTTTATCCGGAAAAAAAGGCTGGAGTGAGGCTGCTGCCATGGGAGGCTGTTGTGCCTGGGGGATTTTATGGTGGTGTATCGTATTAAATGAAAAAATTTACAGTGCGATTACCGTGCCTGTATGGTGCGTTCTGTTTGGGGCTGCATTTGCAGGACTTTGCTTTGCTGTAAAACATTTGCTGGAGGACAACCAGGAAATTTGGGAGGAAAACTGGAATGGAATTGGAAATGAATAAACTTACAAAAAAATTCGGAGATGTTACAGCCGTAAAACAATTAAATCTGTCTATGACAGGAGGCGTTTACGGATTACTGGGAAAAAACGGAGCGGGGAAGACCACCCTTATGCGTATGCTTTGTACGCTTCTTAGACCTACAGAGGGAGAAATTCTATGTAATGGGAGAGATATTTTTAAAATGGCGGGAGAGTATCGGAGATTTTTAGGATATTTACCTCAGGATTTTGGGTTCTATCCGGAATTTACCGTGGAGGATTATCTTCTGTATATAGGAGCTATAAAAGGACTTCCGCCGTCTGTAGCAAAAAAAAAGGACAAAGGAGCTGTTGGCTGCTGTGGGACTTGAAAAATATGCAGGCAGAAAGATGAAAAAACTTTCCGGAGGTATGAAACGCAGAACGGGCATTGCCCAGGCCATGATGAATCAGCCTGAGATTTTGATTTTAGATGAACCGACAGCTGGGCTTGACCCCAATGAGCGCATTCGCTTTCGAAATCTTATCAGTGAGTTTTCAGAAGACAGATTGGTGCTTTTGTCCACCCATATTGTATCAGATGTGGAGTATATTGCCCATGATATCTGGCTGATGAATGAGGGAAAGATTGTACGGCAGGGAACACCGAAGCAGATAACAGAATCCATGAAACAGAGGGTTTGGGAATTTTGTGCAGACAGGAAAGAGATTTCCCGGCTGGCTGCAAAATATAAAATTTCCAATATAAAAACAGAAAATCAGAGAGTGCAGGTGCGTCTTCTGGCAGGGGAAAAACCGGCAGAAGGTGCAAGAGAGGTGACCCCTTCCTTAGAAGATGCCTTTTTATATTATTTTGGAGAGGAAGCAGGTGAAATGCATGGTCTTTTATGAGATAAAGAAAATATTTTCCAAAAGCAGCAGTAAGGCAGCTCTTGTTTTTGGGGGCTTCATGCTATGTCTTACCATTTATTTTGCTATAGGAGAAGTGTCATATGTTGACACAGAAGGAGAAGGAACAAAGGGAATTGTAGCAGCCCGTAGTTTGGAAAAGGAGAAGGAAAAGTGGAAAGGAGAGTTGAATGTTGAGCATCTGCAGCAGGTGATTCGGGAAAATCATAGAGTGAATCAGACTCCTCAGGCGCAGTCTGAAAATGTCAGGGAGAATAATCAGGCCTTTGGCTGGAAACAGGGATTTTCGGATATTCGAGAACTGCTTAATAAAGCCTTTGCAGGATTTCAGGAATATGATTATTTTCGTGCAGATTCTCTAACTGAGGAAGAGGTGGCACAGTTTTATGAGAAAAGAACGAAAAGTTTAAAAGTATGGTTAGAGGAGGAAGGCGGAGGTGCAGAGCAGTTTACAACAGCAGAAAAGGACTTTCTTATCCGTCAGTATGAGCGTATGGCAACACCTTGGTATTATGAGAGTTCAGATGGTTTTGAGGCCTGGTTTACCTGGTCCCCTACGGTGTGTATGCTGGTGGTGCTTATGATAGGATTTCTGGTTTCCGGTATTTTTTCCGGTGAAAAGCGTTATCATGCAGCTTCTGTTTATTTTGCGTCTTATCATGGCAGAAAGAAAGCGGTACTGGCAAAAATAGAGGCAGGTATTTTTACTGTCACGTTGCTTTACTGGGGGACCATGTTACTTTATAGCGGAATTGTTCTGGGGGGTCTGGGGGTACAGGGAAGCCAGTGTTTGATACAGACCCAATTCGGAAACTGGAAAAGCTTTTATGAGATGACCATAGGACAGGAATTTTTGTGTATTTTGTTGGGTGGATATATAGGCTGTCTGTTTTTTGGAAGCTTAACTATGCTGATTTCTGCATGGAGCAATTCCGGTACAGCGGCAGCGGTAGTTCCTTTTATACTGATCCTGGCGCCTTCTTTTCTGGTAGGAACACAGATACACTTTCTGGATAAAATTCTGGGACTTTTACCAGACCAGATGCTGCAGATGGAAGGTGTGATTTCCGGATTCAGTCTATATTCCATAGGTGGAACAATTGTAGAAGCGCTGCCAATATTGCTGATTTTTTACAGTGCCCTGTCTGTAGGACTTTTGCCTGCTATCTACAGAATCTACAGAACAAAAGAAGTACGGGAGTAAAGAACTGCCGCAAATAGAATTCCTGCCCCAAGACACCATAAACCGGAAAAATGCAGATAATTTATGAGGAATCCGGCAAAAATACTGAACAACAGAGCGCCAAGCTGAACCGTCAGGGAGGACAGGGAGAGAATACTGGCTCGCATGTTGTTGGGGAGAATGCGGTTCAAAAGTGCATTTTCCGATACGCTGCCATATCCAAGTACAAAATAAATCAGACTGTATTTTGCAGCATAGAGAAACAGACCCTGCTGGAAGGAAAAGAGGACAACGGAAGCAGCCAGAAGAAATTTTCCTGCAAAGAAAACAGACCACCAGCGGGACTGTGTGCGACAGGAAGGGCGGTTTAAAAGAACAGCCCCTAGTTGGCTTCCAAGGGCAGTACAGAAAAATCCGGAAAAGGGAAGAAGTCCCAAAATCCAGCCCTTTATCTGAGGAAAGGTCGTAGTAAGAGCTGGCTGCCAATAAGTTTCTACGGTAAAGAGTACCATGCCGGTACACAGAGATAAGAATAATAATTTACGAAGACCGGGAGAATTTCGGGTGTAGAGAAGACTTTTCTGCACCTGATTTTTTAATTCCCGGAGGATTGAACCCTCTTTTGCGGATACCGGTGTTTCGTTTACCCACAGGAAAGTAAGAAGCATGAGCAGGAGAGATAAGGCGAGCATGCTCAGAAGATTATGGTTGTATTTTATATCAGTTTGTGAGAGAAATCCACCCAGAAGGGAACCAAGACCAATTCCAAGGCACTGAAAAAGATTGATTTGATTGCTGACTTTGGCAAGGGCAGATTCCCCTTTGGAGGAAAGAGCCTGTTCCATGCACAGAGCTTCCAGACTGCCGGAAGCAAAGGCTTTCTCCAGTCCATGCAATATCAGAGCAGCAGCACAGCCCAAAACAGTGGGAAACAGAAGAAAGAGAAGTAAAGACAACACGGAAAACAGGCAGGAGAGAAGAAAAGTCCTTTTTCTGCCAAAGAGGTCGCAAAAAGCACCGCTGGGAAATTCCATGCAGATGGCGGTAAAAGAATAAAGTCCCATAAGCCAGGCTATGTCAGAAAGCTGCGCTCCCCGGGAGAGCAGCAGCAAACTGGCAACAGGCATAAAAATTCCTCTGGAAAGGTTTTGAAGAAAAAGAATCAGTCCAAATGAAAAATTCAAGAAAATTCCTCCTTGTGCGTATATTAGTCCTCTGCCCGGCAGGCAAGAATGCCGTATTCCCAGGGTTTGGTGCCGTCTTTTTTCTGGTTGTGATTTTTTAAATAGCTGCGTATGATGGCAGACAACTCCTGAACTTCATCATCAGTGAGAAAGGCAACGCCGGTAAAGACATTGGTTTCTTTGGAGAAAACTTCTTTGTCTTCCAAAGCTGTCCTCTGTCTTTTTTTTCCTAGCGAATCCAGTAGTTTTCCAAAATAACTTTCCATTAAAAGGAGCTGTCTATCCTGGGTATTGTTGTTACTTCCAAGGAGAGTTACTTCTGTGTCTGCAGCTATGTAAAAACGGGCATGGATTCCACGGATTATTTCCGTATGGTCTAGAAGAACCAGACCCAACCCTTCCAGTTTCTTGATATGGAACTGTATGGAGGAAGGAGAAATGCCGATTTTGTCTGCCAGAAATTTGGGTGTAACAGGTTTTCCTGCAACGGCCAGGGTACGCAAAATTTCCTGCCGTGTGGGATTCATAAAAATTTCCAGTTCTTCTTTTGTCTGTAATTTGATTTCGCTCATATCTTTTACCTCTGTCTATATTACATGAATTATAACATTACATGATATGAAACGTCAAGGGGATTTTAGTTTTGTCAGAAAGAGAGCAGTTGTCTTTTAAAAGAAAGTTCGTTATAATCAGCAGATAGAATAATATAAGGGGGCATTTTCACATGCAGAAAAGTCTGACTCAGGGAGCTGTAGGGAAAACATTGATTTTATTCTCTCTGCCCATGATAGCGGGAAATCTGCTGCAGCAGCTTTATAATATTGCAGATACTTTAATTGTAGGAAAGTTTTTAGGCTCAGGCGCATTGGCGGCAGTGGGGTCTTCGTATACCTTGATGACGTTTCTCACCTCTGTGTTTCTGGGGCTTTGTATGGGAAGCGGTGCAGTATTTTCCATACGGTTCGGGGAAGGGGAAAAGGAGAAGCTTCAGGAAAGTATTACAGCGGCTTTTCTATTGATTTTTACAGTGACGGCAGTGCTGAATATACTGGTCTTTTTATTCATAGACCCGATTTTGGTACTTTTACAGGTACCCGGGGAAATTTACCAAATGATGAGAGAATATCTATGGGTGATTTTCTGGGGGATTCCTGCAGTATTTCTCTATAATTTTTATGCCTCTCTTTTGCGGGCAGTGGGAAACTCAGTAGTACCGCTGGTATTTCTGGCAGCCTGCGCGGTTTTGAATATTGTGCTGGACTTGTGGTTTGTCTTGGGATTGTCCTGGGGCGTGGAGGGCGCTGCAGCGGCAACTGTGCTTTCCCAGTATGTTTCCGGCGTGGGGATTGCTCTTTACACCTGGATAAAGTGGAAAGACTTCCGGTTTAGAAAGAAATATCTGCGGCCGGGAAAGGGCATTTTAAAAGAGCTGGCGCAGTTTTCCTTTCTCACTTCTGTGCAGCAGTCAGTTATGAATCTGGGAATTTTAATGGTGCAGGGACTGGTAAACAGTTTTGGAACCGTGATTATGGCAGCCTTTGCCGCTGCAGTGAAGATTGATTCCTTTGCATACATGCCTGTGCAAGATTTCGGGAATGCGTTTTCTACTTTTGTGGCACAGAATTTTGGAGCGAAGAAGGAGGAACGTATTCGGGAGGGAATCCGAAAAGCCGTGCTTACGGCATTTGTTTTTTGTCTGGTGATTTCCTTTGGCGTCTTCCTGTTTGCAAAGCCCCTGATGCTGATTTTTGTCCAGCCGCAGGAAACGGAAATTCTGGCAGCAGGAGTGCAGTACTTACACATCGAAGGGGTTTTTTACTGCGGAATCGGTTTTCTGTTTCTGCTGTACGGATATTATCGGGCAGTGAAGCTGCCTGGTATGTCTGTTGTGCTGACTGTGATTTCCCTGGGAACCAGAGTGGCTCTGGCATATCTTTTGTCTTCTTTTGAGAGCATCGGTGTGTTAGGTATCTGGTGGTCTGTACCCATTGGCTGGGCTCTGGCAGATATTGCAGGCTTTTGGTATTATAGGAAAATGCGGAAGAAATCTCCGTGCAGATGAGAGAATCCATGTTTTTATCGACCGAATCCCTTTTCTATGCTATGATTAAGGAAAACACAGCATAGAAAGGGGTATTTTCATATGGAGAATACGTCTGAACAGAAAACAGAAGGAACAGACACAATAGAAACCAAAAACGTCAGTCTTGCTCTCCTTGCTCATGTAGACGCAGGGAAAACTACGCTGGCGGAGAGTATTCTTTATCATACAGGCAGTATCCGCAAAATGGGAAGGGTGGACCACAGAGACGCTTTTTTGGACACAGATTCCATGGAACGGGCAAGAGGTATTACGATTTTTTCCAAGCAGGCAGGTTTTTCCCTGGGAGAAAAGAACTTTACTCTTCTGGATACGCCGGGACATGTGGATTTTTCTGCGGAAATGGAAAGAACACTGCAGGTTCTGGATTACGCAGTGCTTCTCATCAGCGGTGCAGATGGGATTCAGGGGCATGTACAGACTTTATGGCGGCTTTTAAAGCAATACAAGATTCCGGTTTTCCTTTTTATTAATAAAATGGATCAGGAAGGTACAGACAGGCGCGTGTTGCTTTTGGAACTGCAGAAAAAACTGGACGAGCGGTGCGTGGATTTCGGAGGGGACAGAAAGCGGGAGGAAGTTCTGGAGGAAATCGCCATGTGCGAGGAAAGCGTTTTGGAACATTATCTGGAAGAAGGAGAGATTTCCACGCCGGTTATCCAAAGTCTGATTGCCGAGCGCAGGCTTTTTCCGTGTTATTTTGGTTCTGCACTGAAATCTTTTGGAATAAAGGAATTTCTGGAAGGCATGGAAACCTATATACAATGTCCGAAATACAGTGCAGATTTTGGGGCAAGGATTTTTAAAATTTCCAGAGATGATAAAGGAAACCGGTTGACCCACATGAAAATCACAGGGGGAACGCTGAAGGTCAAACAGGTGCTCCAGGGAAAGGACTGGGAAGAAAAGGCAGACCAGATACGAGTATATGCAGGAGCCGGTTTCCGCACAGTAAGCGAAGCACCTGCAGGGACGGTCTGTGCAGTCACCGGTCTTACAAAAACCTTTGCAGGAGAAGGGCTCGGCATGGAAAAGGAAGCGGTCAGTCCTCTTTTGGCGCCGGTTCTGACCTATGAGATTCAGCTTCCAAAGGGCTGTGACGTACATAGAATGCTTTTGCAGCTCAGACAGCTGGAAGAGGAAGAGCCGCAGCTTCATATTGTGTGGAACGAGGCTTTGGGAGAAATTCATGCACAGGTTATGGGAGAAGTGCAGATTGAAATTTTAAAAAGCCTGATACAGGAGCGTTTTGGTGTAAACGTAGAGTTTGGTTCAGGGAGTATTGTATATAAAGAAACCATTACAGAGCCTGTGGAGGGAATCGGACATTTTGAACCTTTACGTCATTATGCGGAGGTACATCTTCTTTTGGAGCCTCTGGAAAGAGGAAAGGGGCTGCAGTTTGCATCAGACTGCAGCGAGGATATGCTGGATCGAAACTGGCAGAGGCTGGTTCTGACCCATCTGGCAGAGAAAAACCACAGGGGTGTTCTGGCAGGTGCTGATATTACGGATATGAAAATTACTCTTATTACAGGAAAGGCCCATATCAAGCATACAGAGGGAGGGGATTTCAGACAGGCTACCTACCGGGCTGTGCGTCAGGGCCTGAAGAAAGCAAAAAGTATTCTTTTAGAGCCGGTTTATGAATACAGACTGGAAATCCCTCAGGAAGCTGTTGGAAGGGCTATGACGGATATTCAGAAGCTGTGCGGAACCTTTCAGGGACCGGAGTTGGAAGAAGATATGGCAGTGCTTACCGGAACAGCGCCAGTGGTTACCATGAGTGGTTATCAGAGAGAGGTCATTTCCTATACGGGCGGACAGGGAAGACTGTTTTGCACTTTAAAAGGCTATGAACCCTGTCACAATCAGGAGGAGGTTCTGGCAGAGCTGGCCTATGATTCTGAGGCAGATGTGGAGAATCCCACAGGATCTGTATTTTGCGCCCATGGTGCAGGGTTCAACGTAAGCTGGGATAAGGTAGAGGAATATGCACACCTGGAATCTGCAAAGCAAAAGCAGGAGGCACAGGAGGCGGCAGTGAGAATGCCGGGACAGAGCTTTTCCAAGCTTCGCCTGGATGAAAAGGAATTAGAGGAAATCTTTGCCAGAACCTATGGACCTGTCAAAAGAGAGAGAAATGCCTTTCAGAAAACCGTGCGCCGTGCCTCTTTTGATTCTGCACAAGCCAAAACAGGCAAAAAGAAGCAGGAGAAGGAAAAAGAATATCTTCTTGTAGACGGGTATAACATTATTTTTGCCTGGGAGGATTTAAACGAGCTTGCAAAGGTGAATTTAGAAGGAGCCAGAAGCAAGCTTATGGATATTTTATGCAATTATCAGGGATACAAAAAATGCACTCTGATTCTGGTTTTTGACGCTTATAAGGTTGAGGGTGGACAGGGTGCTGTGCAGAAATATCACAATATTCATGTAGTTTATACAAAGGAAGCGGAAACAGCGGACCAGTATATCGAAAAAACAGTACATGAAATCGGAAAAAAACATCATGTGACAGTGGCTACTTCTGACGCCATGGAGCAGGTGATTATTCTGGGGCAGGGAGCGACCAGAATGTCTGCCCAGAATCTTCGGGAAGAGGTGGAGCTGATAAAGCAGGAAATCCGGGAGTATTATATCGAAAATCAGAAGAAAAGCGGGAGCTATCTGTTTGAGCATGCGTCTGAAGATCTGGCGGAGGTTCTGGAAGAGGTCAGACTTGGCAGAAGAAAAGAAATAGAAGAAAAGACGCAGTAAACTGCAATGGGGAAAAGGAGAAGGAAATGGATAAGAAGACATATTTTGAAAAACAGAGGAACCGCTATAAAAAGGGAGAACTTGCCTGGTGTGCAAAAATGGCGCGGAAATGGCATGAAGAGGAGTGCAGTCACATTCTGCGGATTGCAGACGAAGCAGTGCGTCTGGAATTTCTGTTTGATTTATCCTGGGATATGGAACGTACTTATAAAAAAGAAACTTTTGCCTATCCCATTTGCTGGACTTATATGCCGGCAGAGGACGAGGAATTTGTTTACCAGATGAACCGGCACAGATATTTTATCTGTCTGGGACAGGCCTATGCCATGACAGGAGATGAAAAATACGCAGAAGCGTTTGTTCAGATAACAAAGGACTGGATAGGGCATGTTCCGTTAAATGAGGAGAGCAAAAAGATAACCTGGAGAGAGATTGAGGCAGGCATCAGAGGTGAAAACTGGGTCAAAAGTATTTTGTATTTTGAGAACAGTCCTCTGATTGACGATGCCTTTATGGAATTGTTTACCAAGAGTCTGGAGGAGCATGGGGAGTATCTTTTGCATGCACACAGGGGCTTTCAGATCTCCAGTAACTGGGGCGTAATTGAAAATCATGGTTTGCTGTTTATCGGCCTTGCACTGGACAATTCATTGTATGTGGAAACAGCTCTGAAACGTCTGGAGCAGGAAGCCGGGATTCAGGTGTTTTCTGACGGGGTGCATTGGGAGCAGTCCTGTATGTATCACAACGAGGTTCTCCACTGCTTCCTGGAATCTCTGCGTCTTTTAAAAATCTGGGGAAAGAGCTTGCCGAAAAAATTGCTGGAAACAACAGTACGTATGGCAATGGCAAATGTTGCCTGGAAAAAACCTGATGGTTGTCAGCCCATAACAGGGGATAGCGATGAAACACCTCTGGCAGATATGCTGTCAGCTTCTGCCATTCTTCTGGCAGGGGAAGGAAGAGAGAAAGCAGAGATTTTAAAGGGGTGTGCAGAATCATATCCAGACTATGAGAGCATTTGGGACTGGGGACAGGAAGGTGTTTCGTTATATGAAGGAATTTCGTCCCATGTTCCAGAAGAAAGGAATTTTTTCCTGGAGGAGAGCGGAAATTATTATCTTCGCAGCAGTTGGGAAAAAAGACGGGGAATATCTCCATTTCCGAAACGGCTGTCAGGGCGGAGGTCATGGACATAACGACAAACTTCATATTGATGTGGTGTGTCAGGGGGAAGATGTGCTGGTGGATTCCGGAAGATATAGTTATAACTTTGAGCAGGAAAACCGCATATGGCTGAAAAGCGCTCACGCACATAATACCATACTGGTAGATAAAAAAGGATTATCTGGAATATCCTGATGCATGGGGAACCAAAAACACAATGCCGGAACTTCCTATGAGAGTAAGAGAAAAAGAGGACTGTGTGCTTTTGGAAGGCGCCCATACCGGGTATCTGCAAAACGAAACGCAGGTGCTTTTAAGAAGGAAAATCCTGGTGCTGGAGCCAGGGGTGTATGTGCTGGCAGATACTGCCTATAGCGAAGAAAGCCATACCTACAGCCGTCTCTTCCATTTTAATAATCAGGGAATGGTAAGCGCCAAAGAAGGCAGGATTCTCTATCATGGAAAGCGGGCAGACATGGAACTTATCTTTCCTCAGGAAGAAACCTGCTTTTATATAGAAGAAAGCAAGTTGTCACGGCATTATAATCTGTGTGAGAAAAATGAAATGGTGGCTGCAGATACAAAAGGAGAAGGAAAGACCTTTATGCTGGCTGTGCTGGCTGGAAATCAGAAAAAGCCTGTGAAGGTTTGTATGAATCCGGTCTATAATCCGGTCCGCGGCTGTTTACTGGCAGATGAGGCAGCACAGGCAGTTCGCATCTGCACAGATGCTCATGAATATGAGCTGATATTCCGGCACGGGGATTTGGCAGGTCCTCAGGATTTACTGCAGGCAGGTTCCTGTATGGGAATCGGAAGTGTGCTGGTATGTGCGGACTCCGGAGAAACTCTTTGTTTTGCATAGAAAACTAAAAAGCATAAAAAAGCAAATTTTGTAAAAAAGTCCTTGCATTCTTTGCAGAGAGGTGCTAATATATAAAGCGTACTTTTATGCTCAGAAAGGAGGAAGAACAGTGAAAGTAAGATCATCTGTAAAACCAATTTGCGAAAAGTGCAAGGTTATTAAAAGAAAGGGAAGCATCAGAATTATCTGTGAAAACCCAAAACACAAACAGCGTCAGGGCTAATATCTGAAATTTATATCAGAGTTAGGACGTTGGTTTGTGTAAATTTTAGTGCGGCTGCAGTATGAAACGCAAGGACGCGTTGTCCATACTGATTAAATATAGTGATATTGAATACAGAGTAAAAAATACTCTGTCAGAATCGTTTACCGAGGACGGTTCCTGTTGCTGAAAATCCTTCGGCAACCATAGAATATTGCTTAATACCGGTATCCGCCAAATGCCGGAAAGGCTGCGTAAAATTATTTTTGCGGCTGGATACAGAAGACCCCGTCAGTTTTTTGTATCTCAATTAGGAACAATATTAACAGAAAAATGGAGGAACAAATACATGGCTCGTATAGCTGGTGTAGACTTACCAAGAGAAAAACGTATTGAAATCGGCTTGACATATATCTACGGAATTGGTAGAGCAAGCTCAAACCGTATCTTAGAAAAGGCAGGCGTAAATCCTGACACTCGTGTCAGAGATGTTACTGACGAAGAAGTAGGAAAAATCCGTGACGCAATTGAAGAGCTTCAGATTCCTGTAGAAGGTGATTTGAGAAGAGAAATCGCTCTGAACATCAAAAGACTTCAGGAAATCGGCTGCTACAGAGGAATCCGTCATCGTAAAGGACTTCCTGTTCGTGGACAGAAAACAAAAACAAATGCAAGAACAAGAAAAGGTCCTAAGAGAACTGTTGCTAATAAGAAGAAATAATTTCTTTTCGGACATACAGGCAGCAGCCTGAATTTTGAAAATTACAGTTGAGTTTAAATATTAGAGAAAGTAGGTTAGTTTAAAAATGGCTAAAGTTACCAAAAAAGTGACAAAAAAGCGTGTTAAGAAAAACGTTGAACGCGGACAGGCACATATCCAGTCTTCTTTCAATAACACAATCGTTACATTGACAGATGCTGAAGGAAATGCTTTATCATGGGCAAGTGCCGGTGGTCTGGGATTTAAAGGTTCAAGGAAATCTACTCCATATGCAGCTCAGATGGCTGCAGAAACTGCTGCAAAGGCTGCAGTTATCCATGGTCTGAAGACTGTTGACGTTTTTGTAAAAGGACCTGGTTCAGGAAGAGAAGCAGCAATCCGTGCATTGGCAGCTTGCGGTATTGAAGTTACAAGCATCAAAGATGTAACTCCGGTTCCACACAACGGTTGTCGTCCACCAAAACGCAGAAGAGTCTAATTAGGAGGTCAATGAATCATGGCAGTAAATAGAGTACCAGTTCTGAAAAGATGTAGAGCATTAGGTCTTGACCCGGTATATCTGGGAATTGACAAAAAATCTACCAGACAGTTAAAGAGAGCAAACAGAAAAATGTCCGAATACGGACTTCAGTTAAGAGAAAAACAGAAAGCAAAATTCATCTACGGCGTTCTGGAAAAACCTTTCCGTAACTACTACAAGAAGGCAGACCAGAGACCGGGACAGACAGGTGAAAACCTGATGGTTATGCTGGAAACTCGCCTTGACAACGTAGTATTCCGTCTTGGACTTGCTAGAACAAGAAAAGAAGCAAGACAGATTGTTGACCACAAGCATGTACTTGTAAATGGAAAACAGGTTAATATCCCATCTTACTTAGTAAAAGCTGGCGATATTATTGAAATTAAAGAAAAATGCAAAGGTTCTCAGAGATATAAAGATATCCTTGAAGTAACTGGCGGACGTCTGGTTCCGGCTTGGTTAGATGTAGACCAGGAAGCATTAAAGGGCGAAGTAAAAGCACTTCCTACAAGAGAAGAAATCGACGTACCGGTTAACGAAGTGTTAATTGTCGAGTTGTATTCTAAATAATTAAAGAAGTGAATTGTGCGCGTAGCAAGGAGGGCTTTGCATGTTCGATTTTAACAAACCCAAAATTCAAATCACAGAAATGTCTGATGATAAGAGATATGGGAAATTCGTGGTAGAACCACTGGAAAGAGGATATGGTATTACACTGGGTAACTCTCTTAGAAGAATTATGCTTTCTTCTTTACCGGGTGCCGCTGTAAGCCAGGTGAAAATTGACGGTGTTCTCCATGAATTCAGTTCTATGCCGGGAGTTAAGGAAGATGTGACAGAAATCATCATGAACCTTAAAAATCTGGCAATCAAGAACGTAAGCGACAGCAATGAGCCGAAAACCGCATATATCGAGTTTGAAGGCGAAGGCGTTGTGACAGGTGCAGATATCCAGGTTGACCAGGATTTGGAAATCTTAAATCCGGAGCAGGTAATTGCTACCTTAAATGGCGGTACAGGATGCAAATTCAATGCAGAACTGACCATTACCAAAGGCCGCGGATATGTAAGCGCAGATAAAGGAAAATCAGATGACATGCCAATCGGCATGATTGCAGTTGATGCAATTTATACTCCGGTTGAGCGTGTAAATATGTCCGTTGAGAATACCCGTGTGGGTCAGGTTACAGACTTTGACAAACTGACACTGGATATTTACACAAACGGAACACTGGACGCAGATGAGGCTGTCAGCCTTGCTGCTAAGGTATTAAGCGAGCATTTAAGCCTCTTCATTGACCTTTCTGAAAGTGCAAAGACTGCAGAAGTCATGATTGAGAAGGAAGACAATGAGAAAGAAAAAGTTCTGGAAATGAACATTGATGAACTGGAATTGTCTGTTCGTTCCTACAACTGCTTAAAACGTGCTGGTATTAATACCGTGGAAGAGCTTTGCAACCGTACTTCCGAAGACATGATGAAGGTTCGTAATCTGGGCCGTAAGTCATTAGAAGAAGTTTTGGCAAAATTAAAAGAATTAGGCTTACAGTTGAATCCTAGCGAGGAGTAAGCCTTTAGGACAAATTTATGGAAAAAAGCAATGCGTCAGTAAGACCGAAGAGAGCATGGCGCATTGTTCCACAAATGGAGGAAATCTAAAATGGCAAAATATAGAAAATTGGGCAGAACTGCTGACCAGAGAAAAGCTTTACTTAGAAACCAGGTAACAAATCTGTTATACCACGGAAAAATTGTTACAACTGAAACAAAAGCAAAAGAAGTTCGTAAAATTGCTGACGGTCTGATCGCTATGGCTGTTCGTGAAAAAGACAACTTCGAAACAGTAACTGTTACAGCTAAAGTTGCTCGCAAAGACGAAAATGGCAAGAGAGTAAAAGAAGTTGTTGACGGAAAGAAAGTTACTGTATACGATGAAGTACAGAAAGAAATCAAGAAGGACGCTCCTTCCAGATTACATGCCAGAAGACAGATGTTAAAAGTTCTTTACCCAGTGAAAGAAGTTCCGACAGCTGCTGCTGGAAAGAAGAAAAGCACTAAAGAAGTTGATTTAGTAGATAAATTATTCACAGAAATCGCACCAAAATACGCTGACCGTAATGGTGGTTATACAAGAATCATCAAAATCGGACCTCGTAAAGGTGATGCAGCTATGGAAGTAGTTCTTGAATTAGTATAATTTGAGAATGCAGAGATAGAGGAGAGAAGGTGAGCCAAAAGTAAAACCATTGCGGTGCTGCTTTTGGAACACCTTCTTTTTTTCGGGAGGTTCTGAAATGAGTAAAAAAATGCTTTTTATATTTAATCCCCGGTCCGGGAAAGGCAGTATTAAAAACCGTCTTATGGACATTTTGGATATTTTTGTAAAAGGCGGGTACGAGGTAACGGTTCATCCTACACAAGCTTATATGGATGGCTTAAAGGTAACAAGACGCAAGGCCGCAGAATATGATATTGTGGTGGCAAGCGGCGGGGACGGCACCTTGGACGAAATTGTAACAGGGATTCTGATGGAAGGGTATAAAAATCCCATTGGATATATTCCGTCAGGAAGTACCAATGATTTTGCCAACAGCTTTCATATATCGAAAAATATGCTCCAGGCAGCCACAGATATTGTGGAGGGTCTGCCTCACGCCTTTGATGTGGGACGTTTTAATGATGATTATTTCGTATATATTGCAGCCTTTGGTCTGTTTACGGACGTATCCTATGAAACGAATCAGGACATGAAAAACATTTTAGGACATGCAGCCTATATATTGGAAGGAACACAGAGGCTGTTTAACATAAAATCCTATAATCTGAACGTAAAAAGTGATGAAGGAGAATTTTCCGGAGAGTTTATTTTTGGAATGGTGAGCAATGCCACCTCTGTCGGTGGATTTAAGCGTCTGACAGGACCGGACGTTATGCTGGACGATGGGGTATTTGAGGTTATGCTTATTCGCAAGCCTAAAAATATTCTGGAATTAAACGAAATTATTGCGTCCCTGGTAGGTCCCGGTGATTCCAAGATGATAGAGATTTTTAAGACCACAACACTTCGCATAAGCTGTGAAGAAGAAATTTCATGGACTTTGGACGGAGAATTTGGGGGAGAGCACAGTGTTGTGGAAATTGAAAATATAAAGCATGCGGTACAGATTATGCTGCCGCGCAACCAGGAAATTCCTCTGATTAACCCACCGGAGGAAGAATAGCAGGAACCGGATTTACCTGTTTCTTCATATGATATAGAGAAACAGAAAAATTGGGTTATGCAATGGGTGAAATAAAAATCATTGATGAGCTTTTATTGCTTCTTGCACTGACCACAGATTCGTTTGTGGTCAGTTTTGCATATGGCATGACAAGGACAAAGATGCCTTTTTGGATTGTAGCGGGAATGAATCTGATTATGAGTGCGCTTCTGGGTATGGCTGTTCTGGCAGGGAACTTTTTGTATACGGTTCTGCCCAAAAGCCTGCCCCAGTGGCTTGGAATTTTGCTGCTGACTCTTTTGGGCATGTACCGGATTTTGGGATTTTTTTTGAAAAAGGAGAAAAATACGGGCAGCATAAAACTCCTTACGCCGGGAGAGGGCTTTATTCTTGCTTTTGTCCTGTCTGCTGACAGTCTTGCAGCAGGAATTGGAACTGGACTTTTGCAGTCCGGCGAGCTTTTGCTTGCAGTGGGGGCATTTTTCGCTGGGATTGCCATGATGAAGGCGGGCTGGTTTTTGGGAAGCCGGATTCAAAAAACAGCAAAAAGGGATTTTTCCTGGATAAGCGGCGTGTGCCTTTTGCTGCTGGCACTTGGCATTTTTTGCAGGGCATAGAAAAAATACTTGCATTCTGGAAAATTTTGCGGTATCTTAGAAACAGTTTCAGGCTATAAAATGTTTGGGAAGATTCTATACCGTATGAGAGGAAGGAACACAAAGATGAGTGAATATATCAATGTATCTGATATTTTTGGTGAAGATGTTTTTGATGACGAGGTTATGCAGCAGCGTCTTCCGAAAAAAGTCTACAGGGATTTAAAGCAGACCATATTAGAGGGAAAGGAACTGTCTTTGGAGATGGCGGATGTCATTGCTCATGAGATGAAGGAGTGGGCAATTGAGAAAGGTGCGACTCATTATACACACTGGTTCCAGCCCCTTACCGGAGTGACGGCAGAAAAGCATGATTCTTTTATTACGGCACCTCTTCCCAATGGAAAGGTTCTCATGAGCTTTTCCGGAAAAGAACTGATTAAGGGAGAGCCAGATGCGTCTTCCTTCCCTTCCGGAGGTCTTCGCGCAACCTTTGAGGCAAGAGGCTATACGGCATGGGACTGCACATCACCGGCCTTTGTCCGCCACGATGCAGCAGGCGCAACCTTATGTATTCCTACTGCATTCTGTTCTTACACAGGAGAGGCTCTTGATCAGAAAACGCCGCTTCTGCGTTCCATGCAGGCAATTAATACCCAGGCGCTTCGTCTGCTTCGTCTGTTCGGCGATACTACGGCAAAGAAGGTCATTCCGTCTGTAGGTGCAGAGCAGGAATATTTCCTGGTAAGCAATGAAAAATTTAGAAAGAGAAAAGACCTGGTATTTACCGGAAGAACCCTTTTTGGCGCTATGCCTCCAAAGGGACAGGAGTTAGATGACCATTATCTGGGAACCATTCGTCAGAAGGTTTCTGCTTATATGAAGCAGGTAAACGAAGAACTTTGGAAGCTGGGAGTAACCTCTAAAACACAGCACAATGAAGCAGCGCCAGCACAGCATGAGCTTGCGCCTATTTATGCAGAGGCAAATGTGGAGGTAGACCACAATCAGATTGTGATGCAGACTTTAAAGCGTGTGGCTTCTCAGCACGGTATGAAATGTCTGCTTCATGAAAAGCCTTTTGCAGGAGTAAATGGTTCCGGTAAGCACAACAACTGGTCCCTGACAACTGATACAGGACACAATCTTTTAGAGCCTGGTGTGACCCCTCATGAGAATATTCAGTTTCTTCTGGTGTTAAGCTGTGTTTTGAAGGCTGTGGATACTCATGCAGACCTGCTGAGAGAATCTGCGGCAGATGTGGGAAATGACCACCGCCTGGGGGCAAATGAAGCGCCGCCAGCTATTATTTCCGTATTTTTAGGCGACCAGTTGACCGATGTCATGAATCAGCTTATTACCACCGGTATGGCAGACCACAGCATTGAGAGTGAAAAGCTGGAAACAGGTGTTAAGGCAATTCCGGAGTTTATGCGCGATACCACAGATCGAAACCGCACCTCACCTTTTGCCTTTACAGGAAATAAGTTTGAATTTCGTATGGTAGGATCCAGAGATTCTATTGCCCCTGCCAATGTGGTGTTAAATACCATTGTGGCACAGGCATTTAAGGAGGCCTGCGATTTTCTGGAGCAGGCAGAGGATTTTGACAGAGCAGTACATGATCTGATGAAAAAGAATTTTACAGAGCATCAGAGAATCGTGTTTAACGGAAACGGATATTCTAAGGAATGGGTAAAGGAAGCAGAGAGAAGGGGTCTTCCGAACCTGACCTGTATGGTGGAAACCATAGATACCCTGACTACAGAAAAAGCGGTAAAACTGTTTGAGGAGTTTGGGGTTTTTACAAGAGCAGAACTGGAATCCAGAAGAGAAATCAAGTATGAGGCCTATGCAAAGGCAATTAATATCGAAGCCAGAACCATGCTGGATGTGGCAGGCAAACAGATTATTCCGGCGGTTATCCGCTATGCAAAGCAGCTGGCAGATTCCATTAATGCCATTGTAGCTGCCGGAGTTTTAGATGTGGACGTCCAGACCGGACTTCTGCGGGAAACCTCAGCGCTTTTAAAGGAAACAAAAGAGGCTTTAGACGCGCTTCACAAGGTGACAGAGGAAGCCTGGGCAATGGAGGACGGAAAGGACAAGGCGTTCTATTACCGCCGTCAGGTCATTCCGGCTATGGAAAATTTAAGAAAACCAGTCGATGAACTGGAAATGATTGTAGATAAGGAAATCTGGCCAATGCCATCTTATGGCGACCTGCTGTTTGAGGTATAGGCACAGATGAAGAGAGGGCTGTTTCACAGGAATAGGAGTTTTGTGCAACAGCCCTCTGGTTTTTGGAAGAGCAGAGAAAGGGAAAATATGGAGCAGACATTACAGTTTCTGGAAGAACAGAACATAGAGAAAAGTCTTATAAAGGGAATCCGGGAATTTCGGAGGAAATATACCGTGCCGGAAGAGGAAAAGGGAAGGATTGTAAAGCCCGATATGCCTTTTTATGGAAAAGAGGTGCTGGAAATGTCCATTGCAGCTCTTTTGGAGGGCGAAAACCTTTTGCTTACAGGGGCAAAGGCAACAGGAAAAAATGTGCTGGCAGAGAATCTGGCATGGATTTTTGGACGTCCGGTGTATAATGTGTCTTTTCATGTGAATACAGACAGTGGAGATTTAATTGGGACGGACACCTTTGTAGACAATGAGGTAAAGCTTAGAAAGGGCAGTATTTACCGTTGCGCCCAGTACGGGGGGTTCGGGATTTTAGACGAAGTGAATATGGCAAAAAACGATGCGGTTTCTGTGCTTCATGCGACGTTGGATTATCGTCGTTGCATTGATGTGCCGGGTTATGACAAGCTGGATATCCACCCTGCCTCCAGATTTATCGGAACCATGAATTACGGCTATGCAGGAACAAAGGAACTAAATGAAGCGCTGGTGTCCAGATTTCTGGTGATTGATATGCCAAATCAGGACCAGGAAACACTGGAATTTATTTTTAAATCCCGTTTTCCAGAGTTAAAGGAATCTGCCATGAAGCAGTGGATTGGGCTGTTTATGGATCTTCAGCTAAAGGCGCAGAACGGGGAAATTACCACTAAAGCTCTGGATTTAAGAGGTATGCTGGGGGCATTAAAAACCATACGTCAGGGACTTTCTCCGGCGCTCGCGGTGAAGATGGGCGTGGTAAACAAGTGCTTTGACGTATTTGAAAAGGAAATTGTACAGGACGTGGTTATGACAAGGATTCCGGATACCTGGACACCGGAAGATGTATTTTGAAGAGGAGCGCTATGGACGAATTAGAACTGGAACGGGAAAACAGAATAAAAAATCTTATGTGGACCGTCAGCGGAGATTATGCCCTGGATTTTAAGCCGGATTTGGCAGCCTTTGACCGCTCTGGTTTTGTGGCTCTGTATGATGGGATCAAGCAGGGGGCTTTTGCAAAATATTTTGACAGAGAAGCATTTTCCCTGTATCTGGTGAAGAAAATTTACCTGCATGGCATGGAAGCGCCTTTGATGACTCTTGCGCAGCTTTGTATTGAATTTGCTGTTTCCGGTAAGATTATAAAGGAGAGGGAAGGAGTTTCCAATATCCGTAGAAGAGCCTGCGAGGATATTCTGGAATTGGATTTTGCCCGTTTGCAGGAAAACCTTCCCGGCAGATTAAAACTTGCCCTGCTTCAGGAAGTGCTAAGGGGCAGACAGCCGGCAACAACACAGATGAGGGCCTGGATTGACCGGGTGGAGGGACTGGAACATGCAGAAAGTACCATGGAGCTTATCCGGGCAACGGACGAGTTGTATAACGAGATTGCAGATCCGTATTTTGAGCAGAAACATGGAACCCTGGAGCAGGTGTTGGCGGTCACGCTGGAAGAACTTGCCGAGTTTTCCTGGAAGGATTATTTAAACGAGGAAGAACTGGAGGAAACTCTGGAAACCTATTTAAACCAGGTAGTGCAGAACATGACAAATCTGGACATGCTGGAAACAGTAAAAAAAGAGGAAAAGCCAGAGCAGACACAGGAGAAAAAGCAGGTTTTAGTGGTGGACGAAAAAGCCCTTGCCCGTATGTATTCCTATGTGGAGCGAAATTATGGAAAGACCTTTTTATCAGAAACAGAAGAAAAGCGCAGAAATCGTCTGTTGTGCAGAGGAATCCACGGGGACTGCAGCCTGTATTTTACAAAAGGTATCCTGAAAAGCTCTGTAATGCGGAATTATCAGTACGAATATGCCAGAAAGCAAAAGGATAAGAACCTTTATGAATATTATGACAATCACAGAATTGTGAAAAACAATATCCGCATTTTAACAGATATGCTGAAAAAGACCCTGGCGATGCGGGCAGAGGATGAAGAGATTCTGTCAGACAGAGGTCGGATCCTGCCCAAAAGGCTCTGGAGAATCGGGCGCTCCGGGGAGGCCAGAGTGTTTGAGAGAAGGCTCTGGCAGGATAAGGGCAGCTTTGTAGTTGATGTGCTGATTGATGCCAGTGGCTCTCAGCGGAGCAGGCAGGGGCAGGTGGCAATTCAGGCCTATATTTTAAGCGAGGCGCTGAGTAATGTGGGAATTGCCCATCGGGTGATGAGCTTTTGTACTTTTTGGGATTATACCATTCTTCATGAGTTTCGGGATTATGATGCGCCGAGAACCGAGAACAGCAATATTTTTGAGTATGTGACCTCCTCGAATAATAGGGACGGACTTGCCATTAAGGCAGCGGGATACGGGCTTTTGGCAAGAGAAGAGGAGCATAAGATCCTGATTGTGTTAAGCGATGGGCGCCCTTATGATGTGATTTTAAACCGTCCAAATGCCAGAAATCCCCAGCCATATTACGGGGAATATGCCATAAAAGATACAGGATTTGAGGTGCGGAAGTTAAGAAGTCAGGGGATTTGTGTGCTGGGGGTCTTTGCCGGGGAGGAGAGAGATCTGGCAGCAGAAAAGAAAATTTTCGGCAAGGATTTTGCATATATTCGGGATATTTCAGGGTTTTCTCCTGTTGTAGGACGGTATCTTATGAAACAATTGGAAAAAGATACTTGATATTAGGGGGATTTTCTGCTATATTGATAGAATATGTGTGGAGCGGAGAATGTATATGAGTGAAAAGATAGAAATTATGGGGATTTCCGTAGAGAAGTGCTACGCAGAAGACATTTATGGAGAGCATTAACCAGCATTGGTATGAAGATACGCTGGCAACCTACGGGGTAATTACAATGAAACTGCTGATTGCAGCGCAGAAAGATGAAGAACTGAAGGAGTATATTGAAACTCTGGATAAGGCGGTAGCAGATGAACCTGAAATTGTAGAGGCAGCCGGATTGCAGGACGAGGCATGGGAAAAGGAAATTTCCGAGCATGGATTTTTCGGAACTCTCTTCTGGCTTCTGAATCTTTACAAGAATCGTATTTTTATTCTGGGTGAAAGAGAAGAGGATACGGAGAAATTCTGTACTTATCTGAAGGAGCAGTATCCGGACATTATGATTCTGGGAAAAGACAGTCTGACTGGCATGGAAGCAGACCAGACGGACCGGGTGATTAATGAGATTAACAATCAGAATCCCCAGGCGGTTTTGAGCTGTTCCAGAGAGTACAATGCAGAACGATTTGTAAAGCGCTACCGGAAGATGATTAATACAAAGGTGTGGTTCAGCCTGGGAAGTTCCCTTCCGGTCTTTCAGGAAACAGGGATAAAGTCAAACTGGCTCAACCGCCTTATGGAAAAAAACAATTTTAAAAAGCTGGTATCCAGGTACCAGGAAGAAATGGAGAAAATGTGAATAAATTGTTACATTTTGAAAAAAGTATGTAATATTTTACGTTTTCTCTTTATTTTTTTTCCATTTTGTATTAGTATATATGGTAGGGTTTTTATTTTATGGGATTGGTAACGTATCAACAGACTATATGATGAAAGAAGGAGAAAGCATGATATCAAACCAGATATTACAAAATACCCTGGACGGTTTAAAGGGAATCTCCAGGACAGATTTTTGTGTAACAGATATGGACGGAAAGGTTCTGGCAAGTACATTTTCCGGAAACATATGCGGGGAAGAGGAGGTCTGTGAATTTGCAAATTCTCAGGCAGACAGCCAGGTAGTAAAAGGAAATCAGTATTTTAAAATTTATGATGACCATCAGCTGGAGTATATACTGATTGTGGACAGTGCAGGGGACGATGCCTATACATTGGGAAAACTGGTGGTATTCCAGATACAGGGACTCCTGATTGCATATAAGGAAAGATTTAACAAGGATAACTTTATTAAGAATCTTTTGCTGGACAACCTGCTTCTGGTAGACATTCACAACCGTGCGAAAAAACTTCACATTGAGGTGGATGTCCGCAGAGTGGTATACATACTGGAAAACAGTGCGGACAGAGATTACGGATCGCTGGAAAATATTAAAAATGTTGTAGGCGGAAAAGCCGGGGATTTTGTGACTGCAGTAGATGAAAAGAGCATTATTATTGTAAAGGAATTAAGTCCTTCTGATGATTATGCACAGCTTGAAAAAACTGCAAATGGTATTTTATCAGCTTTAGGTGTAGAAAGAGATGGAAGAACCCATATCGCATATGGAACCATTGTAAAGGAACTGAAGGAGGTTTCCCGTTCCTACAAGGAGGCAAGAATGGCTCTGGACGTAGGAAAGATTTTCTTTGGAGAAAAAGATGTGATTGCATACAGTTCTCTTGGTATCGGGCGACTGATCTATCAGCTTCCCATTCCTCTTTGTAAAATGTTTATCCGGGAGATTTTTGACAATCATTCACCGGACGATTTTGATGAGGAAACGCTTACTACTATTAACAAATTCTTTGAAAACAGCCTGAATGTGTCTGAAACCTCCAGACAGCTTTATATTCACAGAAATACACTGGTTTACAGACTGGATAAGCTGCAGAAAAGTACAGGGCTGGATCTGCGTGTCTTTGAGGACGCCATTACCTTTAAGATTGCCCTGATGGTAGTAAAATATATGAAATACATGGAAACACTTGATTACTAAAGAGTACAGCCAGGCTGTATTTGATAGGAAAACAGGAGGTTATTATGATTGATTTGAAGGACGTGAGCAAGTCATACAGCAAGGGCCAGCCGGCTATTGACCATATGAATCTTCACGTGGAGAAGGGTGAATTTGTGTTTATCGTAGGAAACAGCGGTTCAGGAAAGTCAACACTGATTAAACTGCTTTTAAAGGAGCTGGATCCAACCAGTGGAACCATTACGGTAAACGGACAGGTACTCAATAAATTGAGACGGAGAAAGGTAGCAAAATACCGCAGGGGAGTAGGTGTTGTGTTCCAGGATTTCCGTTTGTTAAAGGACAGAAATGTATATGAAAATGTAGCGTTTGCCCAGCGTGTGATACAGCGGCCTACCCGCATTATTAAAAAGAGAGTTCCCGAAATGCTGACCCTGGTAGGTCTGGCAGAAAAATATAAATCAAAACCAGACCAGCTTTCCGGTGGTGAACAGCAGAGAGTTGCGCTTGCCAGGGCGCTGGTCAACAGACCAAGTATTCTTCTGGCTGACGAGCCTACCGGTAATCTTGACCCGAAAAATTCTTTTGAAATTATGAGGCTTTTGGAAGAGATTAATGAGCGCGGCACAACAGTTCTTGTCGTTACTCATAACAGAGAAATCGTAAATGCATTTAAAAAGCGTGTGGTTACGATGAAGAAAGGCGTCATTGTAAGCGACGAACAAGAAGGTGAATATCTGAATGAGAATTAGTACAATCGCATATGTATTGAAACAGGGATTTAAAAATATCTGGCGTAATCTGCGTTTTTCCCTGGCATCAGTGGCAACCATGTCCGCATGTATTTTTCTGTTCGGACTGTTTTTGTCCATTGTCATGAACTTTAATTACATTGTGGACACTGCAGAAGAGGGTGTTGCAGTTCTGGTGTACTTTGATAAGGGAGCCAAGCAGGAACAGATTGACCAGATTGGCGAGGAAATCAGAAACCGTCCGGAGGTGTCTGAGGTAGAATATATTTCCGCAGATGAAGCCTGGGAGGATTTCAGTAAGGTATATCTGGGGGAAGAAAACGAGGAAATGGCAGATGGCTTTAAGGAGCAGCAGGACAATCCTCTTGCCAATTCCGCGCGTTATGATGTGTATTTAACTGATGTGGAGAGCCAAGGCGATTTTGTGGCATTTGCAGAGAGTCTGGATGGTGTCCGCAAGGTAGATGAATCCAAGGAAGCAGCAGATATGCTGACAAATATAAACAAACTGATTGGTTATGTGTCTATTGTCATTATTCTGATTCTTCTGGCTGTTGCATTTTTCCTGATCAGCAATACCATTACCATGGGTATTTCCATACGTCAGGAAGAAATTGGAATTATGAAGCTCATAGGTGCTACAGACTTTTTTGTAAGAGTGCCTTTTGTAATCGAAGGTATACTGCTGGGTACCATAGGTGCAGCAGTTCCCCTGGGCATTCTTTATGTGGTATATGAAAAAGCAGTGGCTTATATTATCGGCAGATTCGGTGTTCTTGGAAACTTACTGCAGTTTTTGAATGTATGGGACGTATTCCGCTATCTTCTGCCAATCGGCATTGGCCTTGGTGTGGGAATCGGCTTTTTAGGAAGTATGTTCTCACTGAGAAAACATCTGAGAGTGTAGAGAATATAAAAGTTCAGGGAAGGCTGTCGCAGAAGATGCGGCAGCCTTTTTACAATACAAAGGATTGCAGAGAAAATCAGGCATAGAATTTAGAAAATGGGAAGTCAGGAGTAAAATATGGGACAGAAAAAATTTGCAAAAGGATTTATCCTGGGAATGGCAGTGACCCTTGCAGCAGGGGGTGTTGGATTAAAGGTTTATGATGTGGCAGAAGACAAAAAAGAAAGCAAAAATGCAGTGAATGATGTTTCCATGGAGAAGGCAAAGCTCATTGAGGAAATCATTGACGAGAGATATACCGGGGAAGTAGACAAAGAGCTTATGGAAGCAGATATGTACAAGGGTATGATGATTAGCCTTGGAGATCCTTATTCTGCCTACTATACAGCAGAAGAATATGAAGAATTAAATACAGAAACCACAGGGGCATATAAGGGAATCGGAGTAGTTATGCAGATGCAGATGGACACAGGTATGGTGAAGGTGGTTCGCTGTTATGAAGGAGCGCCGGGAGCCAAGGCAGGTCTTTTGCCGGAGGATATACTGGTGCAGGTCAATGGAGAGGATATCAGCGGTCTGGAACTCTCTGAAGTGGTGGACCGGGTGAAGGGGTCTAAAGATGAGGTAGCCCATCTGACTGTGGTAAGAGAGGGTGAAGAGGATTATCTGGAATTTGATGTGCCTCTGGAAGAAGTAAATATTCCGGTGGTGGCTCATGAAATGCTGGAAGATAATATTGGATATATTTCTCTTTACGAGTTTACAGAGCAGACAGAGCCACAGTATCTGGAGGCTTTTGAGGATTTAAAGAATCAGGGTATGGAGCGTTTGATTATTGACGTGCGTAACAATCCCGGAGGATTGCTCACCTCTGTATGCGGAATCTTAAATGATATTTTGCCGGAAGGACTGATTGTGTATACAGAAGATAAGGAAGGCACAAGAGAGGAAATAGACAGCGACGGCAAAAATGAACTGGATATCCCTCTGGCAGTTCTGGTAAACGGAAACAGCGCCAGTGCATCAGAAATCTTTGCAGGTGCAATCCAGGATTATGAGAAAGGAACTATTGTGGGAACCACTACCTTTGGAAAGGGAATTGTACAGAGCGTCCTGCCTCTTTCTGATGGAAGTGCAGTAAAAACTACCACTGCAAAATACTATACGCCAAAAGGAAGATGTATTCATGGTACAGGAATTACCCCGGACGTAGAGGTCGAACTGACAAAAGGGCTGGAACAGAAGGCAGAGCTGACCCGTCAAGAGGATAATCAGCTTCAGAAAGCAGTGGAAACCGTGAAATCTATAAAGGAGAAATAAAAAAGGAGGAGTGTTATGACACAGAGAGAACGTATGGATAAGGGCATGCTGTATAATCCGGGAGCAGATGAGATTATGAACGAACAGTTTCCATATCTGGACAGATTGGGAGAGTTTAACAACTGCAGCTCCAGTGATGTGAAAGGAAGAGAAGCACTGATGAAGGAGTTGTTTGCAGAGTGCGGAGAGAACTGTTATATTCAGCCGCCTTTTTATGCAAACTGGAGCGGACATCATATTCACATGGGAAAAAATGTATATGTCAACTTTAATTTTACTGTGGTTGATGACGGAGAGGTTTATATTGGCGATTATGTTATGATTGGGCCAAATGTAACCATTGCCACGGCCGGTCACCCGGTACAGCCGGATTTGCGGAAAAAGGGTATTCAGTTCAACCTTCCGGTGCATATTGGAAACAATGTGTGGATTGGTGCAGGGGCGATTCTTTTGCCAGGGGTTACTATTGGGGATAATTCTGTTATCGGAGCAGGCAGCATTGTGACAAAGGATATTCCGGCAAACGTAGTGGCTGTGGGAAATCCCTGCAGAGTGCTGAGAGAGATTGGAGAAAAGGACGAGAAATATTATTACCGGGACAGAGAAATTGATGTGCGGGCAGAGGATTTTTAGGAGCATATGAACGATAAGTATACAATTTCAGAAATACATACAGACAAAAGATGTATGGTATCTGGAAAAAAATAAATGCGCAATAAGAACTTAAAAATATTTTATACAAGGGACTGTTGCATCTGGCGAACTGCTTTCTGTCAAACAGTTCACCAGATGGGCGGTCTTTTTTCTTTATTTCCATAGAAAAATGCGTCCTATTGTTGATGTGACTAAATCCAGGTGGCAAATCCCGCAGACGAGAGCCTTTTCCTGATAAAAAGGGAAATTCTGAGAAATACAGGAAAAACAGATTGACATTTTTAGGGAACGTTGCATAATTAGAATATGAAAAAGAATGAAAGGGGAGAGAAAATGAAAATCAAAAAACAAGAACTGTGGTCTATACCAAACTGTATGGGATATTTCCGAATTTTACTGATACCTTTCTTTTGTGTGATTTATCTGCAGGCAGATACCATAAAGGACTATTATCTTGCGGCAGGAATTGTGCTGATTTCTACAATTACGGATTTCCTGGACGGAAAGGTAGCCAGAAAATTCAATATGATAACCGAGTTCGGAAAATTTCTGGACCCCTTTGCAGATAAGCTGACCCACGGCGCCATTGCCCTGTGCCTTGCTTTTCGCTATGAAGCCATGCGCTATCTGGTGGCGCTTATGATTGTAAAGGAAGGATTTATGGCAATTATGGGACTGATTCATCTTCGCCATGGTGTAAAGCTGGACGGAGCAAAATGGTTCGGAAAGGTTTGTACAGCCAGCTTGTTTGTAGTGCTGTGTATTCTGGTTCTGGTTCCCGGGATTTCCCCAAATGCAGCCAATCTTCTGATTTATCTGGAAATTTTTATTATGACGGTAACGCTGGTTCTTTATATTCCGGAGTTTTGGAAAATGCGCCAGAGCTGGAAAAAGGAAGAAAACAGGTGAGCATATGGCAATGGAAGTGATTTTTTACAGTGTTCTGGGATATTTCCTGGGAAGCTTGATGTTTGGGTATCTCATACCCAGGATTTTTAAAGGAATTGATGTCCGAAGCTTAAGCAGCGACGGAAATCCGGGGACTGCCAATGCCTTCTTTTATGGAGGCGCTGCCTGCGGAAGCGCTGTATTGGTCTGTGACCTTTTAAAGGGGTTTCTGCCTGTACATTTGGCTTATCAGGCCATGGGAGGTATGAGGGAAGGGCTGGGCTTTGCCCTTATTATGGCTGCACCCGTTTTAGGGCATGCATTTCCATTTTTGGGTGGAAGAAAAAAGGGCGGAAAGGGAATTGCCGTGACCTTTGGCGTTCTTCTGGGGTTATATCCCATGCTTACTGGGCTTTGGATTTTGGTCTTCTGGTATCTTCTGTTTACGGTTGTAATTGTGCTGGAACCTCATGGATACAGAACTATGATCACCTATCTGTGTTGGATTATCAGCGGTCTGGTATTTCACTTGAGCCCCGCAGTGGTGGCAGGAAGCATTCTGATTTCCTGTATTGTACTGGATAAACATATGGCAGAGTTAAAAGACAGAGGAGCAAGGCAGATACGCTTTGGACTTAGGAGAAATTAATATATGAAAATTTTGATATTATCCTGTAAAACAGGAGGAGGACATGATGCAGCAGGCTTTGCTGTAAAAGAAGCACTGGAAAAACAAGGACATGAAGCAGTCATGTTTGATTATCTGACCCTGGCAGGGCAGAAGGTATCTGATACTGTAGGAGATGTGTATGTCAACACTGTAAAAAAGATGCCCCATGTCTTTGGGGCAGTGTATCAGATAGGAATGGCTGCCAGCAGAATTATGAGGAAATCCCCCGTTTATTATGTAAATGGAAAAATGGGAAAGTATCTGGGCGCTTATCTGGAAGCAGAGCATTTTGACGCCATATTGATGCCCCATTTATATCCGGCAGAAACCATTACCTATATGAAAAGGCATGGATTTCACATACCCTTTACTGCAGCCATTATGACAGATTATACCTGTATTCCCTTCTGGGAGGAAACGGATTGTGATTATTATGTGGTTGCCCATGAAGAAATGGTGGATAAATGTGTGAAAAGGGGGATACCCAGAGAAAAGCTGTTGCCTTTAGGAATCCCTGTCAGTGAAAAATTTTCCAAAAAAGCAGATAAGAGAAAGGCAAGAGAGTATCTGCATCTGCCTTTGGAGGGAATCCATTATCTTCTAATAGGTGGAAGCATGGGGGCAGGTGATTTGGAAAAGCTGACACAGCAGTTTTGCAGGACAAGAGAAGAGGGAGAGTTTCTGACTGTTGTCTGCGGAAACAATAAGAAAATTTTCCAGAAAATGAAAAAGAATTTCAGGGAAGAAGAAGCTGTTTTTCTTGTGGGGCAGACCCGGCAGATGGCGCTTTATATGAAAGCCTGCGATATGATTTACACAAAACCCGGAGGGCTGACATCCACAGAGGCAGCGGTATCCGGGATTCCTATTGTGCATACTGCACCCATACCAGGGTGTGAAACTGCCAATAAGAAGTTTTTTGTAAAGCATGGACTTTCTCTGGCGCCAAGAAGCATGGAGGCACAGATGCGGAAGGGCAGAGCGCTTTTAAAGGACAGGGAAAAAACAGCGGAAATGAAAAAAGCGCAAAAGCAGGTGATACCGGCAGACAGTGCGGAAAAAATTGTGGAGCTTTTGGAAGCAGGGACAGCGGGACAGGAGGTCTGCAGAAAAGAGGCATAAGGAAAGGTGTCAGGCTTTGAAAAAATAAGGCTTTAGAAGAAAGGACGTTTATGGCAGAAATTTTGTTTCTTATTTTAGGGATTCTTTGTCTGGGATATTTTATGGGGATTGTGTGGTATGCAGGATTGTCTTCCAGATTTCCTTTGCTGTGGATGCTGCTGGGAATGGTCTTTCTGGCTTTAGGGGGAGCATTGCATTTTGAAATCTTTCTTCCTCCTTTTCTCTGTAAAATTTTATTGCTTTTAACTGCTTTGTTTCTGTGTCTGTTTTTCTTTGTGGAAGCCCGGATTGCAAAGGCCATGATTCAAAAGGCTGAGAAAAATCTGGACTATCTGATTGTGCTGGGCGCACAGGTAAAAGGAGCACGTCCCAGTTTATCTCTGGCATACAGAATTTCGGAGGCAGAGAAGTATTTAAAGGAAAATCCGGAAACAAAAGCCGTTCTTTCCGGTGGGAAAGGGGCAAATGAAGAAATCTCGGAGGCTGCGTGTATGTATCAGGAGCTGGTACATAGGGGAATCGTGCCTCTTCGTCTGATACAAGAGAACCAGTCCATCAATACACAGCAGAATATTGCTTTTTCTTATCAGCTTTTAGAGCAGGATTGGAAAAAAGCAAAGCAGCCGTGCCGGGTTGGCATTGTTACCAGCAATTTTCATCTGTATCGGGGAACTGCCATAGCAAAGAAAAAGACAGACCTTCTGATATATGGGATTGCGGCGAAGAGCAGCGGATTTTTACAGGTAAATTATTTGGTGCGGGAGTTTTTTGGGGTTTTGAAGGACTGGGCAGCGGGAAATCTGTAAAAAAGCAAAAAGAGGTTGACAAAGCCGAAAAGAAGGTTATAATATGAAAACATAAAAGATATCAAAACACGTTGACGAGAAGAGTAAAATGTGAAAGGTCACAGAGAGGAGCGCATAGGCTGAGAGCGTTCTGTCACAGAAGCATTTGAAAACTACCTCTGAGTGACCCCAATCCGGTCCGGTGATTCCGTTATCATCAAAATGAAGTGGTTTCCAGGTATTTCCTGAACAAGAAGGGTGGAACCGCGGGCAAAGACATTACGCCCGTCCCTTGCAGTCAAATGGACTGCAGGGGGGCGGGATTTTTTGATTCACAGAAAAAGGCGTTCTTGATGCGACTCGCCGCAGGCGGAGAATGAAAGCCTTCTGCAGCAGCTAAGAAAGGAGAAGAAAGATGATTATTACATTAAAAGACGGTTCAAAAAAAGAGTATGCAGAGAGTAAATCCGTGTATGAAATTGCTCTGGATATCAGCGAAGGGCTTGCACGGGCAGCCTGTGCAGGTGAAGTAGACGGTGAGGTTGTGGATTTGAGAACAGTTGTGGAGAAGGACAGTGAAGTAAATATTCTCACAGCAAATGATGAAAGAGGTCTTGCAGCTCTTCGCCATACAGCTTCTCATGTGCTGGCAGAGGCAGTGAAGCATCTGTACCCGGAAGCTAAGCTGGCAATCGGACCTTCTATTGACACTGGTTTTTACTATGACTTTGACCATGAGTCCTTCAGCCGTGAGGAATTGGACGCACTGGAAAAGGAAATGAAGAAAATCATCAAAAAAGGCGCTAAAATTGAGCGTTATACCCTTCCAAGAGAAGAAGCTATTAAATTCATGGAAGAAAAAGGGGAGCCTTACAAAGTAGAATTAATTAAAGATCTTCCTGAAGGAGAAGAGATTTCTTTCTATACACAAGGAGATTTTGTAGACCTGTGTGCAGGTCCTCACTTAATGAGTACAAAAGGTGTGAAGGCCTTTAAGCTTACATCTTCTTCAGGCGCTTACTGGAGAGGTGATGAGAAAAACAAAATGCTTTCCCGTATTTACGGAACAGCTTTTGGCAAAAAAGAAGAATTAAATGAATATCTGACCCAGATGGAGGAAGCAAAAAAGCGTGACCATAACAAACTGGGAAGAGAAATGGAATTATTCACAACCGTAGATGTAATCGGACAGGGACTTCCTTTGATTATGCCAAAGGGTGTGATTATCTTAAAAGAGTTACAGAGATGGATTGAAGACCTGGAGGATAACGAATGGGGTTATGTCCGTACAAAGACACCTCTTATGGCAAAAAGCGATTTATACAAGATTTCCGGTCACTGGGATCACTATAAAGACGGTATGTTTGTACTGGGAGATGAGGAAAAGGACAAAGAAGTATTTGCTCTGCGTCCAATGACCTGTCCGTTTCAGTACTATGTATACAAAGCAACACAGCATTCCTACAGAGATTTGCCGATTCGCTACGGAGAAACATCTACCTTGTTCAGAAACGAAGATTCCGGTGAAATGCATGGTCTGACCCGTGTGCGTCAGTTTACGATTTCCGAGGGGCATCTGATTATGCGTCCAGACCAGATGGTAGACGAGTTCAAGGGCTGTCTGGCTCTGGCTAAACACTGTCTGGAAACTCTGGGTGTGGAGGAAGACGTAACTTACCACCTTTCCAAATGGGATCCGGAGAATAAAGAGAAATACATCGGAGAACCAGATGTATGGGAGGAAACACAGAATCATATCCGTCAGATTCTTACAGAACTGAATATTCCGTTTGTAGAAGATGTAGGAGAAGCAGCTTTTTATGGACCAAAGGTAGATATCAATGCCAAGAATGTATACGGAAAAGAAGATACCATGATTACCATTCAGTGGGACGCTCTTTTGGCAGAACAGTTTGATATGTACTATATTGACGAAAACGGGGAAAAGAAACGTCCGGGTATTATCCACAGAACTGCTATGGGCTGCTATGAGAGAACTCTGGCATGGCTTATTGAAAAATATGCAGGTCTGTTTCCAACCTGGCTGTGTCCGGAACAGGTACGCGTACTGCCCATTTCCGAAAAATACGGGGATTATGCAGAAAAAGTACAGGCACAGTTAAAGGCAAACGGAATCCGGAGCAGTGTGGACAACCGTTCCGAGAAAATCGGATACAAAATCAGAGAGGCACGTCTGCAGAAGGTTCCGTATCTTCTGGTTGTAGGCGCCAAGGAAGAGGAAGAACAGGTTGTGTCTGTAAGAAGTCGCTACCTGGGCGATGAAGGCCAGAAATCTCTGGATGAATTTATTGCTGCAATCTGTAAAGAAATTCGTACAAAAGAGATCCGTAAAATTGAAGTGGACGCAGAAGGAAAGAGAATCGAAAAATAAGTAAAACAGTGCTATGAAGGATATGACAAAAGGAAGCATAGCACCGCAGATCGCCGGCTTTGCCGTTCCCCTGGTGCTGGGAAACCTGTTCCAGCTTTGCTACAATGCAGCAGACAGTATGATTGTGGGAAAGTTTGTGGGAACGAAAGCGTTGGCGGCTGTAGGAAGCAGTAACCCTCTTATGACTTTTGCCATTTTGTTTATTAACGGAATGTGTATGGGTGCCTCCATTCTCATGGGTATGCAGTTTGGAGGCGGGAGAATGCACCGCCTGAGAAGACAGATTAGTACAACAATGATAGGTGGCTGTGTGTTTTCTCTTGTGCTTTCTCTTTTCTGTATCGCAGGAGCGCCATGGCTTCTGAGGCTGATACAGGTGGAGGAGGGTTTGATTCCTCTGGCCTCTCAGTATCTGCGGATTGTGTTTTCCGGATTGATATTTACGTTTATTTATAATTTTTATGCAAATACCCTGCGGGCATTGGGCGACAGCAAAACACCAGTATATTTTCTGGTGTTTTCGTCTGTGCTTAATATTCTGGGGGATTTGTTTTTTGTGCTGGTGCTTCATATGGGCAGCGCAGGCTGTGCAGCGGCAACAGTCATCAGTCAGGCATGTTGCAGTCTTTTGTGCGGGCTGTATATTAAGAGAAAGGTCAGCATCTTGTGTCTGGGACGGGACTGGCTGGTATTTGACAAAGGACAGTTTGCGGAAACCATTCGCTACGGATGGGCCAGCGCTATGCAGCAGGCTTCCGTACAGCTTGGCAAAATCGGAATCCAGGCAGTGGTAAATACCATGGGGGTTTCTGTGGTAGCTGCCTTTGCAGTTGTGAATAGGATTGATGATTTTGCTATTGTTCCCCAGCAGAGCATTGCCTCTGCCATGACCTCTTTTATGGCGCAGAATTACGGCGCAGGAGAAAAAGAGAGAATCTGGAAGGGATTTCGCTGGGGCATGGTGCTGGAAGTGATTTACGGCATATTTATAGGTCTTGCCTGTGTGTTCGGAGCTGATTTTTTTATGGGATTGTTTGTTAATGATGCAAAGGTTCTGACTCTTGGAAAATCCTATCTTCACCTCATTGCATTTATCTATATCCTGCCGGCAGTTACCAACGGCGTACAGGGATATTTCAGAGGCATCGGGGATTTAAAAGTGACCCTGTGGAGCAGTATGATGAACATGGGATTTCGTGTGCTTTCTGCTCTTTTCTTTGTGTATCTTTTCCATATGGGAATCCAGGGGCTTCCGGTGGCATATCTGGTGGGCTGGATTGCCATGCTGGTATTTGAACTGCCTTTGCTTTTGAAAAAAATAAAAGAAAATAAAAAAGCAGAATAAAAACAGCAGAAGAGAAAATACTATCACTGAAAATAAATTTTTATTCAGGAGGTAGTGTTATGCCATTATTAAGCTGTACAGCCAGAAACTGTGTATATAACAAAGAAGAATACTGTTCCAAGGGAGATATTCTGGTAGACGGAAGAACTGCAGAAAAAGCAGATGAAACCTGCTGCAGAAGTTTTACAGAGCGAAAAGAAGGAGCATCTAACCGGGAAGAAACAGGCTGTGCCTGTAAGAGCATTGATGTGGACTGTAAGGCATGTGACTGTGTATTTAACAGCCAGGAACGTTGCAGCGCAGATAAAATTACCATTGCAGGATCTTCTGCATGCAGATGCGACGATACCAAATGTGGAAGTTTTACAGCAAAATAAATCTATAAGATAAGAAAGGCGGTATACAGGAAAAGCATTTTTTCAGCTTTCCTGTATACCGCCCTTTCTATACCTGCCACACCAGATTCGTCATCAGACTTTAATCCAGCCCATGGCTTCGGATACAGCAAAGAAAAGAATCAGTACCAGGCAAATAGGAGCAATCCATTTCAGCATAATTCTGTAGAATTTCTTCACTTTAAAAGCACCATTTATTTCCACTTCATCTTCCACGGTTTTAGAGCCTACAAAATGACCGATGCAGATACAGGTGAGAATTGCCACAATCGGCATCAGCACACTGTTGCTGAGGAAATCGAAGAAGTCTAAAAGTCCCAGTCCCAGAAGCTTGATAAAGCTCAATGGTCCAAATCCCAGAGATACAATAGAGCCTAAAATTAATACATAAACAGTTACGACAACGGTAGATTTTTTTCTGCCCCATCCCAATTTATCCTGTATAATTGAAACATTGGTTTCCATTAAGGAAATGGAGGATGTCAGAGCTGCAAAAAGTACCAGAAGGAAAAATGCAGCGCCGATAACATTGCCAAGTGTCATATCTTCAAAAACTTTTGGAAGGGTGACAAACATCAGAGAAGGTCCTTTTCCAAGAGCTGCTTCGTCCCCACCGGAAAATACGAAGACAGAAGGAATAATCATAAGACCTGCCAAGAAAGCAATGGCTGTGTCAAAAATTTCAATCTGGCGTACGGATTTTTCCAGACTGCTGTTTTTCTTCATATAAGAGCCGTAGGTAATCATAATACCCATGGCAAGGGACATGGAATAGAAAAGCTGTCCCATAGCTGCCAGCACCGTGGTAGCGGAAAATCTGGAAAAGTCAGGAAGGAGGTAATACTTCAGTCCCTCTCCGGCCCCGGGTCTGGTGATACAGAAAAGGGCAATTCCTATAGTCAGTACAATCAAAAGCGGCATCATAATCCGGCTGGCTTTTTCAATACCTTTTTCCACTCCGAAGATAACCACAACAGCGGTAATCATAATGTAGAGTGCAAACCAGAAAACCGGTGATACGGGCTGTGAAATAAAGCCGTTAAAATATTCATCTCCGGCAGCAGCAGCTCCCTGTCCGCTTAAGAATGCAGCAAAATATTTTACTACCCAGCCGCCGATGACACAATAGTACGGAGTGATGATAAAAGGAACAATGCAGGCAAGATATCCCACAAAGCTGAACCGTTTATCCAGAGTCTTAAATGCGCCTACAGCGCTGAGCCCTGTTTTTCGTCCAATGGCAATTTCTGTAATCATCAGGGTAAAGCCCAGAGTAACTGCCAAAATCAGATATACCAGCAGAAAAATACCGCCCCCGTATTTGGCTGCCAGATAGGGAAAGCGCCAGAGGTTTCCAAGCCCTACGGCTGAACCTGCTGCGGCAAGAACAAATCCCATTTTGTTAGAAAAGCTTCCTCTTTTTTTGTCCATAAACCTCTCCTTCTTTCTTAAAATCATAGTTTTTCAGATTATATTATGGTATATCCGCTTCTATACCACTTCAACGCGGTATTGAGACCGTAATATAAATTCCATTATGCCATTGAATTTGAAAAAAAACAAGAATTTTCTGTAAAAAAATAAAGAAAATATAAAAACTATAAAAAAGAAAAAAACTATTGCATTTCAAATATGGATATGTTATGATGTGTAGGTCTGAAGAAGAAAAAGAAAGCAGAGTATCCACTCTCACCTTAGCACGAGTAAGTGACTATGGTTTATATGAAGATAATGAGGCGCACAGCGTTTTCTTATGCGGATAAACAGTGGGTAGTATGCAGAACTTGCAGATTAGTCACTTTTTTTATATCTTTCTGCAATAGCAGGAAGGCACAGGAAACTGCTCTGTAGATTCTTATTCTTTCTTTAAAACAGGTTCAAAATATGTGGTTTATCAATATTTGTGGAGGTGCAATACTATTAGCGATTTAATGATTAACGAACAAATCAGAGACAGAGAAGTACGTCTTATAGGCGCAGACGGAGAACAGATGGGCATTATGTCCGCAAGAGATGCGCAGAAACATGCAATGGAAGCGGGCTTGGACCTTGTAAAAATTGCTCCTACAGCGAAGCCGCCGGTTTGTAAAATTATCGATTATGGCAAGTATAAGTACGAATTAGCAAGAAAAGAAAAAGAAGCTAAGAAGAAACAGAAAACCATAGAAATCAAAGAAGTGCGTTTATCCCCGAATATTGAGGAAAACGATTTGAACACGAAAGTCAATAATGCCAGAAAATTCCTGACCAAAGGAAATAAGGTAAAAGTTACTCTGCGTTTCCGGGGGAGAGAAATGGCACATATGCAAAGCAGCAAGCACATTTTAGAAGAGTTTGCTCAGGTTCTGTCTGACATTGCTGTTGTGGAAAAAGCACCAAAGGTAGAAGGCAGAAGCATGACTATGTTTTTGACAGAAAAACGTTAATAAGAAAAAGAGTTTAAGGAGGACATAAACATGCCAAAAATGAAAACAACGAAAGCAGCCGCAAAGCGCTTCAAATCAACAGGTACAGGTAAATTAAAAAGAAATAAAGCTTACAAGAGCCATATCTTAACAAAGAAATCTCAGAAGAGAAAAAGAAATCTCAGAAAAGCAGCTATCACAGATGCAACTAATGTAAAGAACATGAAGAAAATCTTACCTTACATCTAATCGTTTGTGTGTAAGTATGTTTAATATAGGAGGAAATTAAGAATGGCAAGAATTAAAGGCGGATTAAACGCTAAGAAAAAACACAATAGAGTATTAAAGCTGGCTAAAGGTTACAGAGGCGCTCGTTCCAAACAGTACAGAGTAGCAAAACAGTCTGTTATGAGAGCTTTGACAAGTTCTTATGCAGGTAGAAAACAGAGAAAACGTCAGTTCAGACAGTTATGGATTGCTCGTATCAATGCTGCTGCAAGAATGAACGGTTTATCCTATAGCAAATTTATGTACGGATTAAAATTAGCAAATGTTGACCTGAACAGAAAAGTGTTAGCTGATATGGCTATCAACGATGCACAGGGATTTGCTTCTTTAGCAGAACTTGCGAAATCCAAATTAGCTTAATAAAGTGAGTGTCAGTACCCCCGTAAATGTGAAAGTTTACGGGGGTATTTTTAGACTATAAAAGATTTTTGCATACAGTCAGCAAGAATGGTACCGAGGATATACTTGATAAATGGAACAACGTCCTCAGTGCCGTCATGCCAGCTGTACTGTGACTGGTTTAGCGCATCATAATATAAGGCTTTATTTTGGGCAATCAGTGGTTCCAGTTCAAAATTACTAATGCCTCTGGCGTTTCATAGGGCGGGAGCGGAGTAAAACGAATTTCGGTGTGTCCGTCAGGATAGGTTGCACTAATATAATTCTGCACAGTTTTGTTCGTCCGCCCACAGGATTATTCATGTGGCGATACATGATTTTATGAAGCTGGAGAATATAATTCCGGGAAATGGAAATGGCGTCAAAGCTTTCATGTATGATATTCACTGCATCACGATAACCGGCTATTTCCTGTTCATTACGATTCCTGGGAGTGGTTTTTTCTTCCACCAGTTGTCTGAGACGAGTGTTCGTTGTAACAATACCTTCAATCGCATTGGAAGCCTCGGTACTTTGAATCTTTGCAATTTCCACTAGTTTTTCCAGCTCGTCAGGGCGCTGTTTCAGGTAAAGCTCCTGTTTGCCAGCTTCTTTATAATAAGAGAGTATGCCCTTATAATAGAGAAGGATTCATTATTATTATTGCCACGCAAATTTTATGGATAATAATAGCATCAGTCGTTTTCTTTTAGATATGTTAAAATACAAACAGTTTGATTTTTATAATCAGAGTTAAAAAGGAGGAACCCCACCATGAAATTCGTATTTGCACCTGATTCCTTTAAGGGAACCCTTTCCTCAGAGCAGCAGATTGCCCTTTTAAAACAGGCAGCAGAAGAAATATTCCCGGGAGCAGAAACCGTAGGAGTCCCTATCGCAGATGGAGGCGAGGGAACCATAAGAGCAGTATACGGCACAGCCGGGGGACGGTTGAAATGTTGTCAGGTCACAGATCCTCTAGGGGAAACCATTGAGGCAGAATATCTGATTTTAGACAATGATTCAGTTCTCATTGAAATGGCGCAGGCGTCAGGAATCACCCTGATTCCCTATAAAAGCGGAAACGCAGGGAAAACCACTTCCTACGGAACAGGAGAGCTGATAAAAGATGCCCTGAAGAACGGTTATCAAAACATTACGGTTTCCATTGGCGGAAGCGCCACAAACGATGGCGGCGCAGGTATGCTGGCTGCCCTTGGGGTGAAGTTTTATGACAGAAACGGTAAGAGCTTCATTCCGGTAGGGGAAACCTTACAGGAGATAGAAAGAATAGACAGCAGCAATCTGATGTCAGAAGTGAAAAAGACTTCTTTTTGTGTCATGTGTGATGTGACAAACCCCCTTTTGGGAAGTCGGGGAGCAACATATGTCTTCGGACCGCAAAAAGGGGCGGACGAAAAGCAGTTGGAACGTCTGGAAACAGGAATGCGGCATTATGCTGCGCTCATAGAGAAAATCTGCGGTTATGAGGTGTCCAAATGCAGCGGTGCAGGTGCGGCAGGCGGCATGGGCGCCGCTTTACTGGCGTTCTGCAATGCCCGGCTGCAGTCAGGAATCCGGACGATACTGAAAATGGTGGATTTTGAAGCCATAATTGCAGATGCAGATTTGATTCTTACAGGAGAAGGGCGGATTGACGGACAGTCTGCCTGTGGAAAGGTACTGGACGGCATCGGATTTTATGCAAAGAAACAGAACCTGCCTGTGCTGGCTCTTGCCGGTTCCATGGGAGAGGGAGCAGAAACTGTTTACGCATGTGGAATTGACAGTATTATGACAACACAGAACAGACCTATGGAGCTGGAAGAGGCGTTGGAACAGGCAGAAGACCTGTATAGGGACGCCGCAAAGCGCATGTTTCGTATTCTGAGAGCCGGAATTGCTGTAAAGAAGTAAAAAATACAGAAAATGGATAGAAAAATAATCTTGCCAAAATCTCTCCGATATGTTATCTTATGAAGGCATGTCAATTATTTAACGAATGAAAGTGACTGGAGGAAGACAGAACATGTGGAAGAAGAAGAAAAGCGGATTCCCCGGAGGAATCCACCCCACAGACGGTTATGACAAAGCCATGACCATGCATCTGCCTGTCCGTGAATACTGGCCTGAAACAGTAACCATTCTGGCAGAACAGTCCTTTGGAGGCAAATGCTCTCTTTTGGTAAAGCCGGGAGATAAGGTCACCGCAGGAAGTCAGATTGGAAAGCCGGAGGCATTTATGGCAGCGCCTCTTCATGCAAGCGTAAGCGGAGAGGTACTGGAAGTAAAAGAGGTGTGCCAGCAAAATCGTATGGTTTTGGGGTGCATTGTGAAACGTGAAGGGGAAATGGAGAGAAAACCCCAGGCATATGAGTCAGAGATGGTAAGTCCGGAGAAGTATTCCAGAGAAGAGATTCTGGCAGGTGTCCGGGACGGCGGTCTTACCGGTATGGGCGGCGCAGGATTTCCCACTCATAAAAAATATGAAACAGACAAGCCCATTGACAGCCTTTTGATTAACGGCGCAGAGTGTGAACCTTTTCTCACCTGTGATTACCGCTTAATGTTAGAGCAGGGATACGGAATTTTAAATGGAATCTGTCTGCTTTTAAAGGCATCAGGAGCAAAGAAAGCCTATCTTTGTATTGAAGATAATAAACCGGAGGCTATCAGCAGTCTTCGGAAGATTTTGGAGGCTGCACGACAGGACGGAAAAATAAAAGAAGTCCGGAATCTGGAGATTGTAGAATTACCTGCAAAATATCCTCAGGGTGGGGAACGGCAGCTTATCCAGGCTGTTTTGGGAAAAGAAGTACCTCAGGGCGGACTTCCGGCTGATGTAGGCGTGATTGTTTCCAATGTGGGAACTGCAAAGGCAGCCGCAGATATGGTTTTAGGAGGAATTCCTCTGATTCGCAGGACTGTTACAGTGACAGGCTGTGTAAAGGAGCCGGGCAATTATCTGGTACCTGTGGGCACTTCAGTAAAGGAATTAGTGGAACTTTGCGGTGGCGTTACAGTAAAAGAAAACCGGATTATTGCCGGCGGACCCATGACAGGGCCTTGTGTGGCTTCTGACTGGAATGGGGAAGAAGAACTTTTCTATGTGACAAAAAATACTTCCGGTATTCTGGTATTGCCTGACAGACAGGAAGAGGAGCAGCCTTGTATCCGCTGCTCAGGCTGCGCGAATGTATGTCCGGCAGGGTTGGTTCCTTATCAGATTGAATATGCCTTTTTGGAAGAAGATTATGATTTGTGCGAACAGCTTCACGCCAGCGAATGTATTGCCTGTGGCTGTTGCTCTTACACCTGTCCGGCAAAAAGAGAACTTTCTGTACGGACCAGAATGGCAAGAGATATGGTGAAACAGAGAATGCGGGAAAGGGCGGTGAAGAAAGCATGAGTCAGACAAGAGTGATAAACGGACCTCATATCCGTACAGAGCGGACTACCAGAAATGTTATGATGAATGTGTCAATTTCTCTGGTTCCGGCGCTTCTTGGCGCGATTTACTTTTTTGGGATCAGAGCTTTATATTTGGCAGGGCTTTCCATTACCGTGTGTGTTCTTACAGAGTTTTTCTGGCAGAAATTAACGAAAAAACAGGTAACAGCAGGAGATTTCAGCGCTGTGGTTACCGGACTTTTACTGGTATTGAACATGCCGGTTACGGTTCCTGTTTGGACGCTTGTGGCAGCAGATGTATTCAGTATTCTGGTTGTAAAGCAGATGTTTGGAGGAATCGGAAATAACTTTGTCAATCCGGCATTAATGGGAAGACTTTTAACCATGGTTGCCTGGCCGGGTGCGGTTATGCAGTATGTTGCCCCAAGAACCTTAGAAACAGACGCCGTATCTGCGGCTACGGTTTTAGGCGCGGTAAAAACAGGAGGAGAGCAGAGCTACAGCTATCTGCAGATGTTCCTGGGAGAAACGCCGGGAGCTATGGGAGAAACCAGTAAACTATTGTTATTGGTTGGTTTTGCCTATATGTGTTATAAGGGAATTGTTAATGCGGAAGCATGCCTTACTTATATTGGAACAGTAGTAGTGCTGACCTTTATTTTTGGTCCGGAGGGACTATTTACAGGAGATATTCTTCTGAATCTTTTCGGAGGCGGACTGATTATGGGAGGGTGTTATATGTTATCTGACTATGCTTTTGTGTCCAGAAGAGGGAAACTGCTTTACGCAGTCACAGCAGGTATTATTACTGCGGCAATTCGAATTTTCAGCGTTTATCCGGAAGGAATCTGCTTTGGTATTTTAACAGCAAACTGTATGGCAGGAATGTTGTCCTTCGTGTATCAAAAGCATGTATATGGAATTTCAGAAAAAAGAGGCTTAAATTGGAGGAAGAATCGATGAAAAATAAAAATGTAAAAGGGCTTCTTGCCCTGGTTGTTGTGACAGCTCTTTCTTTTGGAGTGATTTTAGGCTCAAAGGCACTGGCACAGGATACAGGAGCAGGAGATGCGTCCAAGGAAGCAAAGGTTCTGGAAGAGCTGGATACGAAAGGCGCTGAAAATATTCAGAAAGCGGTAAAAACAGATAAGGGTTATGTGGTTACTGTGAAGAAAAAAGGCTATGCCAGCGATATTGTGATGAAGGTTTCTTTTGATGAAAAAGGGGAAACCGTGACAAATGCAGAAGTGACAGAACAGAATGAAACAGAGGGTCTGGGTGCGAAGATTGCAGATGCAGAATTTTTAAGCCAGTTTGAGGGTGTAAAAGCTCCAGTGGTTCTGCCGGGCATGAAGCTGGAAGGCGACAGCCAGGAAAAAAACAGCACAGAGGAATTAAAAGGCGCTGTTTTTGCAGATGGAACTTATGAGGCAAAAGGTGAGCCAATGGACGGTTTCACAGACCAGGTGAACATGACTGTAAAAGACGGAAAGATTACGGAAGTCGTATGGGAATCCGTAGGAGAAGACGGAAGTAAGAAGAGCGTATTGTCTGAAAGCGGAGAATATGTGATGACAGAAGACGGTCCGACCTGGAAAGAACAGGCAGAAGCTATGGCAGCAGCTCTGGTAGAGAATCAGTCTTTAGATTTTGCAGCATTAGATGAGCAGGGAAAAACCGATGCTGTATCAGGCGTGAGCATTTCCGTAGGCGGATTTGTGAATCTGGCAGAACAGTGTATGAAAGAAGCTGCCGGCATTACAGAAACACCGGTTTTACAGGACGGAACCTATGAGGCAAAAGGTGAGCCGGCAGATGGTTATACAGACCAGGTAAATATGACCGTAAAAGACGGCAAAATTACAGAAGTGGTATGGGAGTCTGTAGGAGAAGACGGAAGCAAGAAGAGCGTATTGTCTGAAAGCGGAGAATATGTGATGACAGAAAACGGTCCAACCTGGAAAGAACAGGCAGAGGCTATGGCAGCAGCTCTGGTAGAGAATCAGTCTTTAGATTTTGCAGAACTGAATGAACAGGGGAAAACCGATGCTGTATCAGGCGTGAGTATTTCCGTAGGAGGATTCGTTGATTTGGCACAGCAGTGTCTGAACCAGGCTGCCGGAATAGAAGAAACAAAAGAGCAGGAAACAGAAACTCCGGCAGAAGGAACACAGGTAGATGCAGTGTCCGGCGCTACCATTTCTTCCACAGCAGCGGTAACAGGAATTAATGATGCTTATGCATTTTTACAGACAGTGAAATAAGAAAAGCGGAGGATACAATATGAAGTTAAAATATCCGGCAGAAGCGTTTGCTTTTGGAATCGTGTTGTTTTCCGCGGGAATGAAAGAGGCCTTTGCAGCAGGAATTCTGGTAATCCTGGCAACTGTTTTTGCAGAAGCTCTGAGAAATCTGTTAAAAGACTGGGTTCCTGAGTGGAGTCTGTATTTATGTGTATGCATAGGAACCGTAGCGGTGTGTGCTTCTGTATTCCTTCTTGGATTTACGGCTCTTGGAATTCCGGTTGACAATACAGGAATGTGGATTATGACCTGTATTTTAGGACTTTTCATAGTGAAACATGTGCTGACAGGAGCTATTGACGGAGAGTATGGAGAACTTTTCTGGGAAACTGCCATTGCCTGGGGTTTTTGGATTCTTCTGGCTGTTGCAAGGGAATTTTTCGGCGCGGGAACAATTTTTGAAAACAGCATTTGTCAGGCAGAATTTCAGTCTAAGATTTTTCAGGATACTATGTTTGGCTTCCTTACTGCAGGTATGACGCTTGCCTTTACCAATGGAGTCCTGAAGAAAAAAAGCGCCAATACACACAGCCTTCTGGTGGTGATTCCCCTGGCAGTGTTTATGCGTCCCTTTGCCATGGAGAGCTTTGGAGCGCTTTTAGGACAGATTTGGACCATTGCAGTACCGATTATTTTGTTCATGTCCGTAAAAGTAACTTTGAAATTTGCACGGACCAGCAGGGCGTATAAAGGCCTTCCGGTGGAAATGTTGGCAATGGGATTCATTTATATGATTTTGAGTATTTATTAAACATAAATAATTTCAAAAAAAACGGAACAGACTTATCATATGAGAAAGTCTGCTCTGTTTTTTGATCCATAGGAATTATTTTTCCACTGCCTTGATTTTAATTTTGTCTTTAAACCCTTCACTGTAATGTAGTTCATAATCATCAGTGATAAACACGGCCTGTACGTCCGGCAGGCTGTTTATCAGTTCCATGCCCTTTTCCAGACCAAGTGCAAAGCAGGAAGTGCTGAGTCCATCACCGTCCACGGATTTGTCTGAAATAATGGTGACAGATACCAGATGGTTGTCATAGGGATACCCTGTTTTGGGATTTAAAATATGGTGATAAAAGGTTCCGTCTTTTTCAAAATACCGCTCATAAATCCCTGAGGATACCACGGATTTGTCTGTGATTTCCATGACAGCAATGGTTTCGCTGCGGTCTGCAAAAGGTTTCTGGATACCGATTTTAAAAGGTACGCCTTCCGGCTTTTCCCCTACGCACAAAACATTTCCACCCAGATTAATGGTGGCGCTTTTGACGCCCTTTTCTAAGAGAAAAACCTTGATTTCATCTGCAATGTATCCCTTGGCAATAGCGCCTAAATCCAGTCCCATACCGTCCTTTTTAAAAGTCAGCAGATTTCCTCTTAATTCTGCGTCCCGGTAGTCCACCAGAGGCAGAGCATTTCTAAGTTCCTCGTGAGAAGGGATTCGTTTTTCTTCAGAGGTAAAATCCCAAAGAGAGGATACCGGCTCAATGGCAATGTCAAAAGCCCCGTCAGAAAGTTTTCCGTATTCCAGCCCCTTTTGAATGAGTGCAGCCGTTTTTTCGCTTAGTACAAAGGCATTTCCCTGTTTTGGAAGGGTGCCGTGATTGAGCTGATAGATTTCACTGTCCTTTAAGGTGCGACTGAAAAGCTTTTCGTACTTGTCGCACAGAGCCACGGCTTCCTCCGCCAGCTTCTGGTCCCTGGAATCATAGAGGGTGACTGTGACAATGGTATTTAGCTTAAAGGCTGTTGCAGATACGGGTTCAGCAGCAGGCTTCTTTTTGGCATAGAAAAATGCAAACAGAGCCAGAACCAAAAGACCCAGTATGCAGCAGGTAATAAATTTTGATTTTCTGGTTTTCATAGATACTCCTTACTGTTTTGGTCAAGATGCAAAGGTTATTGTAAAGGGAGAAGAGGAGTTCTGTCAAGAGGGAGGATACTTTGCATATAGTATTAAAAACAGAGAAAATCGGAGCAAAAGAGTATGAAAAAGTGGATAACAGCAGTCTGTGTTCTCCTGTTTCTGGCAGTCTTCCTGTCCGGAGGAAAAGGCATGGAAAAAGCGCAGGAAACAGCAGGAGAACTTTTAGACGAAGAACACCCACGCATCGCCCTGACCTTTGACGATGGCCCGCATAGTATTTATACAGAGAAATTGCTGGACGGATTAAAAGAGCGGGAGATTCCGGCTACCTTTTTTCTTATTGGAAAGAATATAGAGGGAAACGAAGGGCTGGTAAAGCGTATGCAAAAGGAAGGGCATCTCATTGGAAATCACACCTATCACCATGTAAACTTAAAGAAGATTTCAGAAAGCCAGGCAAAAGAGGAGATTTTGCTTACCTGTAATAAAATTTATGAAAATACAGGAGTCTGTCCTTCTTTTGTCCGTCCGCCTTTTGGTGCATGGAGACAGAACCTGGATTTTCAGATTACTATGTTTCCGGTATCCTGGAACGTGGATTCTTTGGACTGGACCACAGAAAATACGGAAAAAATTGTGAAAAGGGTAGTGAAAGATGTGCAGGAAGGTGATATTATTTTAATGCATGATATTTTTCAGTCTTCTGTAGATGCTGCGCTGCAGGTGGCAGATATACTGGAAGAGCAGGGATATGAATTTGTTACAGTAGAAGAACTGCTGTTGGAATAGGAGAACCATATGGATTTATTTGATTATATGAAGGAACAGACTTTGGAGAACGAATCTCCGCTGGCGTCCCGTATGCGCCCCCGGACATTGGAAGAGGTGGCCGGACAGGAACATATTATCGGAAAGGATAAGTTGCTTTACCGCGCCATTAAGGCGGATAAGCTGGGTAGCGTTATTTTTTACGGCCCGCCGGGAACCGGAAAGACCACTCTGGCAAAGGTGATTGCCAACACTACCAGCGCCCGGTTTCATCAGATTAATGCCACTGTGGCAGGAAAAAAAGATATGGAAGAGGTGGTGAAAGAAGCACAGCAGCACCTTGGCATGTATGGGAAGAAGACCATTTTGTTTGTAGATGAGATTCATCGCTTTAATAAGAGCCAGCAGGATTATCTGCTTCCTTTTGTGGAGGACGGCACCTTGATTTTAATCGGCGCCACTACAGAGAATCCTTATTTTGAGGTAAACGGTGCGCTGATTTCCCGCTCCATTGTATTTGAATTAAAGCCTCTGCAAAAAGAGGATATCTGCAGACTTCTGGAACGTGCCGTGACAGATAAGGAGCGTGGAATGGGAAGCTATGGGGCAGTGCTTCATGAGGACGCAAAGGAATTTCTGGCAGATATTGCAGGAGGAGATGCCAGAGCTGCCTTAAATGCCCTGGAACTCGGAATTCTGACAACGGAAAAAAGAGAAGACGGGAAGATACATATTGATCTGGAAACAGCGTCCCAGTGTATTCAGAAACGGGTGGTGCGCTACGACAAAACAGGGGATAACCATTATGACACCATTTCTGCCTTTATTAAAAGTATGCGCGGCTCTGACCCGGACGCAGCTGTGTTTTATCTGGCAAAAATGCTGTATGCAGGAGAAGACATCAAATTTATTGCCAGAAGAATTATGATTTGCGCTGCAGAAGATGTGGGAAACGCAGACCCGCAGGCCTTGCAGGTGGCAGTGGCGGCAGCCCAGGCAGTAGAGCGTCTTGGTATGCCGGAGGCACGGATTCCCCTTGCCCAGGCAGTTACCTATGTGGCAAGTGCGCCAAAGAGCAACGCAGCGTATCTGGCTATTGATGAGGCCTTAGAAGCAGTGCGTTCGGTAAAAACAACGGTGCCGGTACATTTGCAGGATTCTCATTATAAAGGGGCGGCAAAAATGGGACATGGTATTGGATATCAATATGCCCATGATTATCCCAATCATTACGTAAAGCAGCAGTATCTGCCTTCTGAGCTGGAGGGAAGGGTTTTTTTACCGCCCTACAGACAACGGATACGAGGAAAAGATTCAGGAATATTTCCGAAAGATTCAGGAAAATAGTTGAGTTTCCCAGACTAAAGTGATAAAATCTATTGTTATAAAAAAGAAAACGAGGGCAAAGGTATGAGAACATTTCAGAAATCATCAAAACTGGACAATGTATGCTATGACGTAAGAGGGCCGGTCCTGGACGAAGCGAACCGTATGCAGGAGAGTGGCATTGATATTTTAAAACTGAACATCGGAAATCCTGCGCCATTCGGGTTCTCAGCCCCGGAGGAAGTCATTCTGGATATGATTTATAATCTGAGAGAGAGTCAGGGCTATTCTGATTCAAAAGGAATTTTTGCAGCGCGGAAGGCAATTATGCAGTATTGTCAGATTAAAAAAATCCCCAATGTGTCTATTAACGATATTTATACAGGAAACGGAGTCAGTGAGCTGATTAACATGGCAATGCAGGGACTGGTAGACAGCGGTGATGAAATTCTGGTGCCGTCCCCGGATTATCCCCCTGTGGACTGGCTGCGTTACTCTGGCAGGAGGCAAGGCTGTACACTATATTTGTGATGAGCAGTCTGAGTGGTATCCGGATATTGAGGACATCAGGAGCAAAATCACAGACCGGACAAAGGCCATTGTGCTGATTAATCCCAATAATCCTACAGGTGCGGTGTATCCAAAAGAAGTACTGCAGGAGATTGTGGACGTAGCAAGAGAGCACGAGCTGATGATTTTCTCTGATGAGATTTATGACCGTCTGGTTATGGACGGCATTGAACACACCTCTATTGCCTCTTTAGCGCCGGATTTGTTCTGTGCCACTTTAAATGGACTTTCCAAATCCCATATGGTAGCAGGCTTTCGCTGCGGCTGGCTGGTGTTAAGCGGTGCAAAGGAGAAAGGAAAAAGCTACATAGAGGGCTTAAACATGCTTTCCAACATGCGCCTTTGTTCCAATGTACCGGCGCAGGCAGTGGTGCAGACAGCCCTTGGCGGATACCAGAGCGTCAATGAATATCTGGTGCCGGGGGGAAGGATTTATGAGCAGAGAGAATTTATATACAACGCCATTAAGGATATACCAGGCATTTCCGTGGTGAAACCAAAGGCAGCTTTTTATATTTTCCCAAAACTGGATACCGAGAAATTCAACATTTATGATGACGAAAAATTTGCTCTGGATTTGCTTCATGAGAAGAAAATTCTGGTTACCTGCGGCAAAGGATTTAACTGGGGCAAGCCAGATCATTTTCCGCATTGTATATCTGCCTAATGTAGAGGTGCTTGGAAAGGCGGCGGATAAGCTGGCAGATTTCCTGTCAACTTATAGACAGAAGTAAAGGTAATATGAGGAAGTGATATAAATGGAGGAGCATGACTTTTCCAGAGGAAGCATGCTGGGAAATATTTTCCGGCTGTCCCTTCCTCTGATTCTGGCACAGTTCATCAATGTGCTTTACAATATTGTAGACCGGGTTTATATTGGCAGGATTCCCGGCGCAAGCTCGGCAGCCCTTACCGGAGTAGGGGTTGCCTTTCCTGTCATTACTGCCATTATGGCGTTTTCTTTTCTCATTGGTACAGGAGGCGCACCTCTTTGTTCCATTGAAAGAGGCAGGGGAAATGCAGAAAAGGCAAAAGTGATTATGGGAAATTCCTTTCTCATGACTCTGGTGCTCGGAATCGTGCTGACGGTTATGGGATTTTTTGTGAAAGAGCCTCTTTTGTATGCACTCGGGGCAAGTAAGGATACTTTCGGGTATGCCAATGACTATCTGGGGATTTATCTTCTGGGGACAGTTTTTGTTATGATAACCATGTCCATGAACGGATTTATTAATTGTCAGGGCTTTGCACGGACTGGTATGTGTACGGTTCTCATCGGGGCAGTGATAAATTTGATTTTAGACCCTGTGTTTATCTTTGGATTTCATATGGGAGTAAAAGGTGCGGCAGTAGCAACGGTGATTTCCCAGGCAGTGTCTGCCCTTTGGGTAGTGTCGTTTCTGCGGGGGAAGGAAAACTCTTTTAAAGCTGCAGAAGCAGTATATGAAGCCAAAGCTTTCCTGTATGAAGGAAATTCTGGCTCTTGGGCTTTCTGGTTTTATTATGGCAGCAACCAACTGCGCGGTACAGGTGGTATGTAATGTAACCCTGCAGTCCTTTGGCGGAGATGTGTATGTGGGGATTATGACTGTTGTAAACTCTGTGCGCGAGGTGTTAAGCGTACCGGCGCAGGGCTTCAGTCAGGGAGCGCAGCCGGTTCTGGGATTTAACTATGGGGCCAAGGAATACAAAAGAGTGCGATCAGGTATTAAGATTATGTCTGTGGGCTGTATGGCATATACCACTATAGCATGGATTTTCACTCTTTTGCTGCCTGGATTTTTTATCCACCTGTTTAACGGAGGAGAAGAATTTTTACAACTGGGAGTACCTGCCATGCGGATTTATTTCTTTGGCTTTTGCTTTATGTCCCTGCAATTTGCAGGGCAAAGTGTGTTTACGGCTCTTGGAAAGGCAAAGCAGGCAATCTTTTTTTCTCTGCTTCGCAAAGCAATCATTGTCATACCGCTGACCCTGTGGCTTCCTTATGTGGCAAATTTGGGGGCAGACGGCGTGTTTCTGGCAGAGCCGATATCCAACTTTATCGGAGGAATTGCATGCTTTGTCACTATGCTCTGCGTAGTTTTGCCGGAGCTTTCTAAGGGAAAGCAAAAAGAGGGGTAAAGCAGAGCGATTACTTTATCTCCTGTTTTGTGGGACAGCCCTGAGATAAGAGCAATTAACTGATTAGCAGAAGCAGGATACCTCTGTCAGGATTTCCTCGCAGATTTGAGAAATGCTTTTGTGGTCTGTGGAAATAACCAAATCCGCGGCTGCCAGGTACTTGTCCCTGCGTTCGTCCATAAGACGGGCAATGTCTTCTGTGTTTTTCCTGTTTTTCAGGACAGGGCGGGAATTGTCATGCTTTACCCGTTCCAGTACGGTTTCCGGGCTGGCGGTGAGGAGTATGACCTTCCCGTTTTTTTTCATTTGTGTGATATTTTCCGGGCGTAGCACAATGCCGCCGCCGCAGGAAAGAATCTGGTTTGTTTCTCTTTGCAGTTCTTTTAAAAGATGGGATTCCAGATCTCTGAAATAAGCTTCTCCTTTTTCAGCAAAGATATCCGGAATACTTTTTCCTTCTCTATGGGCGATTTCTTCGTCCATTTCGATGATTTCCATATGCTGTGTTTTGCCAAGGTATCTGGCAACCGTACTTTTTCCGGTGCCCATAAAACCAATGAGTATGAGATTAAAAGGGAAGACGTGTGTTTTTTTATTCGGTGTCATAGAGTGAAAGCCTGCCTTTCTTCAGATTAAATACTTTTTTAATTTAAATTGTGAAAATATTATGTTTATTATAGCAGGGCAAAACCAGGGGTGCAAGAGAGAAATTATACAGTTAGATAACTAATTAATTTTTTGGGAGTAATTTATAAAAAAAATGTAAAATTAAAAAATATATATTGAAATTTAGAAGAATGTGCCATAATATATGTTAGTCGACTAACTAAAGAGAGGAGAAGCGGCATGACAGATAAGAAAAAAGATGATAGCTTTCAGAGCAAGTTTGTAAAGCTGACACATCTGTATTTCCGCAATACCTTTTGTCTGTTCAGTGAAATTGGGATTCACCCAAAGCAGATTCCTCTGCTGTGTCAACTGGAAAAAAAGGAGGGCATGAGCCAGAAGGAAATTTCCGAAAACCTTCATATCAGTGCAGCAACAGTGGCTGTTTCCATGAAGCGTCTGGAAAAGACAGGCGTGATTGAGCGAAGAAGCGATCAGGAGGATCAGAGGCGAATCCGCATTTATCTGACCGAGAGAGGGAGGGAACTCATAGAAAAGGTGAGAACCTGTGTGGAGCAAAATGAAAAAATGATTTTTCAGGGCTTTTCTGAAAGTGAAATGTGCCTGATGAAGCGTTTTTTTGACCAGATGATTGCAAATCTGGAGGAAGATAGAACATTATAGAAGCAAGAGGCAGAAAAGGAGGACATTATGTTAAAAATGTTTCATTACATGAAGGAGCGGTGGCACTATATTGTCATGATTATCCTTCTGTTATTTGTCCAGGCATTTTGCGATTTGTCCCTGCCGGATTACACGTCTAAAATTGTCAACGTGGGAATTCAGCAAAAGGGCATTGAGGACGGAGTGCCGGATACCCTGAGAAAAGAATCCATGGAGCAGATTTCTCTGTTTCTGGAGGAAGAGGACAGCGAAAAGGTAAAAGCGTCTTATGAGGAAGACGGAGATATTTACCGGTTAAAGGAAATAACCAGGGAAGAACGGGAAGAATTAAATCAGATTCTGGGAATCCCGGAAATGGTTGTCAGCGGATTGTGGGACGATTCCTCCAAAGAGGTTGCAAAGATAAAAGAACAGCTGCAGGTTCCAGAGGAAGCCAAGCTTCTGGAAGTGTTTGCCCAGATGCCAAAGGAACAGTTAAGTGCCATGAAAGAGGGAATGACGGAAAAGTTTGAGGAAATGCCGGAATCCATTGTAACACAGAGCGCAGTTCTCTTTGTGGAAGAAGAATACAAGGCGCAGGGAAAGGATATGGACGCTTTGCAGACACAGTATATTCTCATAAGCGGTCTGAAAATGCTGGGACTGGCGCTTCTTGCCATGGGAGCAGCCATTATGGTGACTTTCTTATCCTCCCAGGTGGCAGCAACCCTTGGTAAGAATCTGCGAAATCATGTGTACAGAAAGGTTATTTCTTTTTCAGGAGAGGAATTAAACCATTTTTCTACAGCCTCTCTGATTACCAGAAGTACTAATGATGTACAGCAGGTACAGCTTCTTTTTACGCTGTTGTTCCGTATTGTGCTATATGCGCCTATTCTGGGTATCGGCGGTGTGTATAAGGTATTCCAGACCGATGCGTCCATGACCTGGATTCTGGGGCTTGCGGTAGTGGTGATTATGCTGTTTGTGGCGCTGCTTTTCAAAATTGCCATGCCGAAATTTACAAAACTACAGTATCTGATCGATGAGCTGAATCTGGTATCCAGAGAAATTCTCACCGGTGTTCCGGTGATCCGTGCCTTCAGTCGGGAAAAGCATGAGGAAGAACGGTTTGAGGAGGCAAATGCAAGACTGACAAAGACAAACCTGTTTGTAAACCGCTGTATGACCTTTATGATGCCTGTGATGATGCTGATTATGAACGGCGTTACGGTTCTGATTGTATGGAACGGTTCTCACGCAGTCAATGACGGAACTATGCAGGTTGGAAATATGATGGCATTTATGCAGTATGCTATGCAGATTATTATGGCATTTCTCATGATTACCATGATGTCCATTATGATTCCCCGTGCAAAGGTAGCGGCAACCCGTATTAACGAAGTTCTGGAAACACAAGTGAGCATTCATGACCCTGAACATACAGAGGAAACAAAGGAAGAGTTAAAAGGTGATGTAGTGTTTGAGCATGTGGGCTTTGCCTATCCGGGAGCAGACGAGGAATCTCTGACAGACATTGATTTCCATGCGAAAAAGGGAGAAACTGTGGCATTTATCGGAAGTACGGGAAGTGGAAAGAGTACTCTGGTAAATCTGATTCCACGTTTCTTTGACGTGACTTCAGGAAGAATTCTGGTGGACGGTGTGGATATCCGTAGCCTGAAGTTGCATGATCTGCGGCAGAAAATCGGTTATGTGCCGCAAAAGGGTGTGCTGTTCTCCGGTACCATTGATTCCAATATCCGCTACGGAAAGCCAGAAGTGACACAGGACGAGGTAAAACGGGCAGCCCAGATTGCACAGGCATGGGATTTTATCCAGGAAAAGGAAGAAGGCGTAAATTCAGCCATTGCCCAGGGCGGCTCCAACGTATCCGGAGGACAGAAGCAGCGTCTGTCCATTGCAAGAGCTATTGCAAAAGAGCCGGAAATCTATATTTTCGATGACAGCTTTTCTGCTCTGGATTACAAAACCGACGTGGTGCTTCGAAGGGCCTTGAAGAAGGAAACAAAGGACGCTACAACCCTGATTGTTGCCCAGCGAATCAGTACCATTCTCCATGCAGATAAGATTCTGGTGCTGGACGAAGGTAAGGTCGTGGGACAGGGAACCCACAAGGAACTTTTAAAAACCTGTGAGGTCTATCGTCAGATTGCCATATCACAGTTATCAGAGGAGGAATTGGCAGATGAGTAATGCAAGAAGAGGCCATATGGGAGGACATGGCGGCGGTATGTCCGGAGAAAAGGCAAAAGATTTTAAAACAGCCATGAAAAGACTGCTTTCCTATATGAAACGCTATCGCCCGCAAATGGCATGTATGTTTGTTTTTGCTATTGGCAGCACAGTATTCAGTATCATCGGGCCAAAGATTTTGGGAAAGGCAACCACAGAGCTGTATACAGGTCTGGTGTCTAAAATCAATGGCGGCAGCGGTATTGATTTTGGGAAGATTGCAGCCATTCTTTTGTGGGTATTGGGGCTGTATATGGTCAGCGCCCTGTTCTCCTTTATCCAGGGATTGATTATGACTGGAATTTCCAACAATGTAACCTACAACCTGAGAAAAGATATTTCGGCAAAAATCAACCGGATTCCCATGAAATATTTTGAGAGCAGAACCCACGGGGAAATCCTTTCCAGAATCACTAATGATGTGGATACTTTGCAGGCAAGCATTAACCAGAGTTTTACCCAGCTCATTACTTCAGTAACCATGCTGGTAGGGGTGTTTATTATGATGCTTTCCATTAATGTGTATATGACTCTGGCAGCAGTTCTGATTTTGCCGGTGTCCATGCTGATTATCGGGAAGGTGATGAAGCACTCCCAGAAATACTTCCAGGCGCAGCAGAGATACCTGGGGGAAGTAAACGGACAGGTGGAGGAAATTTACAGTGGTCACAATGTGGTAAAGGCATTTAACAAAGAGGAGGAGGTTATCCGTACTTTCGAGGAAACCAATGAAAAGCTGTACACCTCTGGCTGGCGTTCCCAGTTTTTCTCAGGTATGATGATGCCTATTATGCAGTTTGTGGGAAATCTGGGTTATGTTATGGTTGCCCTTTTAGGCGGCTTTATGGTAATTAAAGGAAAAGTCATGGTGGGAGATATCCAGGCATTTTTTCAGTATATCCGAAACTTTACACAGCCTATTCAGCAAATTGCCCAGGTGACAAATATGTTGCAGTCCTCTGCGGCAGCAGCAGAGCGTGTCTTTGAATTTCTGGACGAGGAAGAGGAAGACCAGATAGTAGAAAATCCTGTGGATATCAGTCATATTGAGGGAAATGTAGAAGCAAAGCATGTGGCATTTGGCTATAACCCGGATCACCTGATTATTCATGATTTCAACGGCGTAGTAAAAGCCGGACAGAAGGTTGCCATTGTAGGTCCTACGGGAGCTGGAAAGACTACCATGATTAAACTTTTGATGCGCTTTTATGATGTAAACTCCGGGGAGATTCTCATTGACGGGCATAACCTGAAAGATTTCAATCGTCCTCAGCTTCGAGAACTTTTCGGTATGGTGCTTCAGGAAACCTGGCTGTTCCATGGCACCATCATGGAAAATATCCGGTACGGCAGACTGGACGCTACAGATGAGGAAGTAATTGCAGCAGCAAAAGCAGCCCATGCCCATCACTTTATTATGTCACAGCCCGGCGGATACCAGATGGAATTAAATGAGGAAACCAGCAATATTTCTCAGGGACAGAAGCAGCTTCTTACCATTGCAAGGGCAATACTGGCAGATAATAAGATTTTGATTCTGGACGAGGCCACATCTTCTGTAGATACCCGAACAGAGGAACGGATTCAGGCGGCAATGGATAATTTGATGAAAGGCAGAACCAGCTTTGTTATTGCACACAGACTGTCCACAATCCGGGACGCTGACCTGATTCTGGTTATGAAGGATGGGGATATTATTGAACAGGGAACCCATGAAAGTCTGCTGGCTGCACAGGGCTTTTATGCAAACCTGTATAACAGCCAGTTTGAAAAGGCAGAGGCAGTCTGAGGGCTTCCTGTCAGAAGACACGCAGGAAAAGATAATAGAGCTTCTGCTTTTTGGGGCAGGTAGGTGAAAGGCTGCGCTCCATAAGTCCAGAATGCTGTTAAATACACAGAAAAAAGCTTCATCTTTGGAGGCACAGAAAGCGCCCATGCGTTTTTTACAGAGAAAGACTCTGCGGAAACAAAACAGGGAAAAGAGCAGAGCGCTAAAAAGCAAAAACAGAAGGAAGAAAGAGAGTATTTTTGTCATAACAGATAAAAATGCTCTTTTTTCTGTATTAGAGTCTTTTGGTGTTTCTGTGGGGGTCTGGTCTTTTTCCTTCTGCACAGAAGGATGGTCAGAGGCAGGATTATCCGGGGCTATGACGTAGCCGCTGACATACCGGGCAGGGATTCCATATATGCGGAAGAGGAGAGTGCCTGCTGTGGCAAAATGTACGCAAAAGTCCTTTTTTTCTTCGTAGAGGAATAGTTACAGCAGATTTTCTCCCTGGGGAACAGAAGAAAGCTCCAGGCTATAGACTGCGTGAGAAGAGAGAAAACTCTTGATTTCCTCAGCAGAAGCCCGGATATCCTGATAGCCCGGATTTTTGGGAAAAGAGGAATATACAGGCAGGGTTTTTACCTCCTCCATAAGCTGGTCAGTAAGGTCCGGGGATTCTAAAACATGGGCAGAATCCAGGGAAAGAGGATAGCAGGTACTGGTTAAGGAAGTGTAGGCACTATGAGAGAGTGTATTGCTGTCCCCAACAGTCATACCTATTGGCACATCGGCGCCGATTGGGCCAAATGTTACCCTGGCAACGCCCATGCATCCATTTTTGCCGGAGGAAAGAAATGTAAGGAAGCGTGATTGGGGCAGGAAGTGTTGTAACCAGAAGCATTCCCCCATATAGTTTAGCTGCCGGAAATCCCTGCAGGGTTATTCGTGTAAATATTGTTTATGAAGAGCAAAAATATAAGAGATTTCCACATGAAGTTGTTCTGTGGAATTGATCAAGATAGGCTGGAAAATAGAAAAGCAGCATTCTATTTTCCAGCCTATCTTTCCTTAGAATATATTTGAAATTCTACGTGCTATTTGATTTATGTATATAAAAAGTTGACAAAAGCAAGTGCTGAAAACTGGTATAAATTCATAAAAAGGAAAAGAAACAAAAATAATAGTTGACTTTTTGTGAAATGAAAGTATATTATAAAATTAAGTTATAAAACAATATATCGTAACTAAAAAGGGAGAAGAAAAAATGGAAATTTTTAGTTCGGAAAAGATTTCACCACATGTTACAAGAATAACAGAATGTACAGGAACACATATGTATCTGGCCGAGGGGGATGATAAGGCACTTCTGATTGATACCGGGTGTGGGGTTGGAAATCTGAAGGAGTATGTAGAACAACTTACAAAAAAACCATTGACTGTCGTGTGCACACACGGGCATATGGATCATGCCGGAGGGGCAGATCAGTTTCACGAAGTGTATTTGAACAGCTCAGATTGGGAACTGTCATTGACACATTGCAGTTTAGAAAATAGAAAAGCATATACGCAGATTACCGTAGGAATGCTGCATCCTGAAATTGATGAGAAGGAGATTTGTTCGCTTGAGTTTCAAAGAACAAGAGGGGGTTCTTATAAAGAACTACAGTCAGGGATGAAATTTAATCTGGGAGGAATAACCGTACAGGCATTATCAATGAAAGGTCATACTCCAGGGAGTATGTGCATGCTATTTTGTGAAGAAAGAAGCATATTATTTGGTGATGCATGCAATCCAAGCGTCTTTTTATTTGATACAGAGGCGGAATCTGTGGAAACTTACAGGAACGTGCTGATAGAATTTCAAAAAAATGAAGAATTGTATGATAGCATTTGGCTTTCGCACGGACCGGGACAAGATATTCCAAAAGAAATATTGGAACAGATGATAGAAGTTTGTAATGAGGTTATAAATGGAATGGATGATAAAGAAGATTTTCATTTTTTTATGGGAGGTGATTATAAAGTAGCTCACAAAATGCTGGAAAATCAAATGAGGGAAGATGGCGGGATAGCCAATATCATTTATAATCCACAAAAAATAGTTAATGCATAAATGAGGGAGGTAAATATGATGCAAAATACAAATGTGAATGAAAACGGAAAAATATATGGAAAATGGAAAATTATGCCAGACACTTGGTGCATTACAGATGGATGGGGAAATTTCATTTACCTTTTGATCGGAAAAGAAAAGGCAATGCTGATTGATACCTGTAGCTGTGAAGGCAATGTGCGTGAAGTGGTTGAAGAAATAACAGAGAAGGAAATTATGGTGGTGAACACGCATGGACATTTTGACCACACCGGTGGAAATGCTTGTTGGCCTGAGGCTTGGATGACAAAGGAGGCATCAGTCCATGCGAAGGAACCATTTGCGGGAATCTATAAAGAATGGTTTGCACAAAAACTTTATCCGGATTATAAGATTCATTTTCTTTCAGGAGGAGAAGAAATTGATCTGGGAGAACGGAAAGTAGAAGTGATTCCGATTCCTGCTCATAGCGAAGGCAGTATTGCATTGCTGGATAGAAAAACCAGAAGTTTATTTGGAGGAGATGAAATTGAGGCTGGGCAGGTAATTTTATTTGTCCGTAACGAAGCGATTAGTTTGCAAGAACTTGCAAAAAGACATAGAGAAAATATGTATAAACTGAAAGCAAAAAGAAAAGATTACGATTGGATCTGGCCGGCACATAATGGATTGCCACTGTATCCCGATGATTATCTGAATGATTACATCGCACTGGATGAAGAAATTATCAATGGAACAGCAAAGGTACTTGCGAATACCGCTGGATTTGGTTTTCCGCCAGACAATCAGGCAGTTCCAAATCCATTTCTGAACTATGGAAAATTATACAGAGTAGAGAAAGGAGTCGCTTCTTTTGTATTTTCAGAAGAAGAAAGTGTGTACCATAATGATTGATTTAAAAGTCAAGCCATTTTATTTGTCGGATGAACAGATTAAGTGGGTAGAGCAAACGATGCAGAATATGTCCCTGGAAGAAAAGATTGGACAATTATTTTGTCCCATTGGTCTGACAGAGGAAAGAGATGAATTGCAAAAAGAGTATTTGGGAAAGCATGTTGGCGGAATGATGTATCGTGCGGTAAAAAACGGGAGCGATATGGCAGCAACGCACAGATATCTGCAGGAAGAAAGCAAAATTCCACTATTGCTTGCTGCAAATCTGGAAAGTGGCGGTACAGGAATCGCAGGCGATGGAACGGATTACGGATGTCAGATGTTAGTGGCAGCAACAGAACAACCGGAGCGGGCTTATGAGTTGGGAACTGTCTGTGCAAAAGAAGGAACCGCATGCGGATGCAATTGGGCATTTGCTCCGGTCGCAGATATTGATTTTAATTTTCGTAATCCGATCACTAATATCAGAACCTATGGTTCTGACCCAGAACGTGTCAGAAAGATGGCTTTAGAGTATGTAAAGGCAATACAGGAAAATGGTATGGCAGCGGCAGCAAAACATTTTCCAGGAGATGGTGTGGATGAAAGAGACCAGCATATTGTTACGAGTATCAATAGTTTATCTTGTGAAGCATGGGATGAATCCTATGGGAAAATTTATAAAAGCCTGATAGATGCTGGACTGCTGTCAATTATGGTGGGACAAATTGCACTTCCGGCTTACGAAAAAGAATTTGGACAGGGCACAGAAATAATTCGGCCCGCTACACTTTCACCTGTAATCCTACAGGAACTCCTTCGCAAAAAGCTTGGTTTTAATGGTGTGATTTCAACAGATGCGACTCAAATGATCGGGTTCTGCAGTGCAATGCCGAGAGAACTTGCTGTACCGACAGCAATAGAGAGTGGCTGTGATATCTTTTTGTTTAACCGATCGCTGGAAGAAGATTTTGAGTTCATGTTAAAAGGATACGAAAAAGGGATTCTCAGTAATAAACGATTAAATGAGGCGGTAAAAAGAATTCTTGGATTGAAACAGGCTTTGAAATTATCTGAAAAAAAGAAAAACGGGGTACTTATTCAGAAGTGTGAAGATGAAGTGATAGGATGCGAAACACATCGTAAGATGGCTGCGGACTGTGCGGACAGGGGAATTACGCTTGTAAAAGAAGAAGAGGAAATCCTTCCGTTGGACCCACGAAAATATCCGAAAATTTATTTACATATTCTTACGAATGATAATCGTGAACTGCTTGAACAGCAGTATGTATCGCTTTTTGAAAAGGAAGGATTCTGCGTAAAACTTTATGAGGAAGATCCGCCAGAAGGATTTGCGGCAGAGAAAGTATCAGAGTTTAAGAAAAAATATGATCTGGTTGTTTATGTTGTAGATATGGAAAATAAAAGTAACTATGTGACGAACCGTCTGGCATGGAATACCATGCATGGAAGTAACAGCCAGCCATGGTTTGTAAAAGAAGTACCGACAATCATGATTAGTACAGCAAATCCATATCATTTGCTGGATGCACCAATGATTCCTGCTTATATTAATACATACTGTAATACAGAATTTACAAGAAAAGCACTGATAGATAAGCTGTGCGGAAGAAGTGATTTTAAAGGAAAGAGTCCGGTTGATGCATTTTGCGGACAAGGGAGATAAAACGATGTGGGGATTTATATTTGATTTAGATGGAGTAATTACAGATACAGCCAAATATCACTATTTGGCATGGAAAACAATCGCAGATGAATTAGAGATTCCATTTACAGAAGAAATAAATGAAAGGCTGAAGGGCGTCAGCAGAGAAAAATCTTTTGAAATTATTTTGGAAGTCGGAAATCGATTAGATATGAAATCAGAAGAACGGGCCAAATGGTGTGAGAAAAAGAACAAGCTTTATGTCGATTATATAAAACAGATGAAAAAGGATGAAGTGCTGCCCGGGGTCAGAGTATTTCTGGAAAAAATCAGGAAGGGGGGAGATTGTATTGCATTAGGATCAGCAAGTAAGAATTCCAAGCTTATTTTAGAACGGCTGGAATTACAAAAGGCCTTTGATGTGATCGTTGACGGAACGATGGTGACGAAGGCAAAACCAGATCCGGAGGTTTTTTTGCAAGGTGCAAAGAAGATGCATATTAATCCAGAAAACTGTATTGTGTTTGAAGATTCGACGGCAGGAATTGAAGCTGCTCACAAAGGTGGAATGAAAACGGTTGGGATTGGGGATGCAAAGATTCTCAGAAAAGCAGACGGCGTAATCGCCGGATTTGAAGGCTGGACACCAGAAAAAATAGTAGAAGAAGTATTATTTTGTGTAAAGTAGCAAAGGGTAAAAGTGAAGTGCAGGTTGCATACAAGGTGTATGAAGGAGAAAAATGGAAACAAAATATAAAGAAAAGATAGGAATCGGAGAAAAAATTGCATTTATGCTTGGTGGAATGGGAGGAGTGCCGCTGTTTGCACTGATTTCAAGTTTCCTTGTGTATTTTTATACGAATGTTATAGGGCTTGATGCAGGTCTGATAGGAGGGATTATTCTTGTTTCCAAGATTTTTGATGGTGTGTCAGATCTTATTTTTGGAAGTATTATTGATAAAACAAGAACAAAATATGGTGTATGCCGTCCATGGGTCTTGAGGATTGCAATATTTGGAGCAATTGGTATTTTAACTTTATTTACGGTACCGGAAGTAGGTACAACAGGACAGTTGATCTATGTGTTCCTGAGTTATAATATTTCACAGACTGTCATTTATACAATCATGCAGCTGGCCGTGATTAGTCTTCCTACTTACATGACAAGAGATACGAAGCAGAGAACAGGGCTGTTTGTATGGAGTAGTATTGGACAGAGTATTATGACTATCATTATTTCAAGTGTTACATTGGGGATTGTAACAAAATTGGGAGGAAATCAAAAGGCATGGATTATCGCAGCATGTATTTATTCTGTGCTGAGTGCAATTTTCCTTTTTGTAACAGGAATTGTGTGTAAAGAACGTGTAAATCCAGATAAGATTGTTGGGGAAAAAGAAGCAAAGGTTCCATTTGCTGTTGTGTTAAAGAGTATTCTGAAAAATAAATACTGGTTTGAAATTCTTGGCATCGTAATTGTCGGAGCCGGAGCATATGTGGCAAGTCTTCAGATGCATACCTATTATGCACAGTATATTCTTGGAGATATTAATATTGCAAGTGTTATGAATATGGCATATACCATGCCGCTTCTGGTCTGTGGATTTGTACTTCTTCCTTTGAGTCAAAAATTTGGAAAGAGAACAATTATGTTAAGCGGAGTAGGGATTCAGATGATTGGGTGTATTTTAATTATATTGATTCCCAAATCTATGCCGGTAATCTTGGCTGCGACAGTAATGAAGAGCATAGGACAGAGCTGTGCAGCAACTATGTATCAGCCAATGCTTGCAGACTCAATTGAGTATGGTCATTGGAAAACCGGAATTAGAAGCCAGGCGGCTCTGATGGGGGCGAATGGTGCAGGACAGAAAGTCGGACAGGGGCTGGTTACTGCTTTATTAGGAGGGATTATGTCGATTGCTGGTTTCAGTGGAATGGCCGCTGTACAGTCAGAAAAGGCAATCGGAAGTGTATCAGGGTTATTCCTTTTTGTTCCGCTTGTGTTTACCATCATTGAATTCGCAATCATCTACATATACGATCTTGATAAAAAATATGATACCATTATGAAAGAACTTGAAGAAAGAAAAGGGCAGGAAGCATGAAAAATCTGATTACAAGAATGGATGACTTTGGGAGTGCTTTTGCAGCAGATGGTGCAATTTTTCAGGCTATAAAAAAAGGAGATTATGTTAAAAATGTATCTTGCATGGCTGTAGCACCATATATTGAAAAGGATGCAAAAGAACTGGAAGAACTAAGAAAAAAGAAAAGTATCTGTATTGGGCTCCATGCAACGCTTAACAGTGAGTGGGAAAAGATTGACTATCATAGCATTTTAAATCCAAAAGAAATTTCTTCGCTTGTAGATGAAAAGGGGAAATTTGCAATGCATCCGATGCTTTTTGAAAAACGAATGCCAAAGACGATAGAGTGTATCCGGGAGATTTCAGCACAGCTGGATAAATTAACCACTTTTGGACTGACAGTAGAGTATATTGATACCCATATGCTTCCAGATGCAGTTGTTCCAGGGTTAAAAGAAGCCCTTACAGAGTTTGCAAGAAAAAAAGGCCTGATTGACCAGCGGTGGTTCTATACTTTCGCACAGGAACATCAGCCGGTGTTAGACGGGAGTGAATCCTTAGAGAAGGATGCAGAGGCATATAATAAGTGGTTTGAGGGTTTTGAAGAAGGTAAGCAGTATATTAATATCCTTCATCCGGCAAAATATTCCGAAGAAACAAAGTTGTTTTATAATCAGGTGCTTACCGGAAATAGAGTGGCTTGCCAAAGAGAAGCGGAGCAGCAGCTTTCAAACAGTGGAAAACTGGAGGAATTTTGCGAAAGCTTGGAAATTAAAAGAATAAAGTACACAGAGGCTGCTCCGCAGGGAGATACAACTCTTTCTGCAGCTATGAACTTCTGAAGGGCCTGCTATGAAAGAAAAATATTCAATTTACGCATTGATCACGGTAACATGCTGGGCTTTTTCTAATGTACTGACGGGAATCGTCATGCAGGAAATATCCACCTTTGAACTGGCATTTTTGAGATATTTTATAGCTGTAAGTGTTTTGCTGGTAATTGTATGCTGGAAAAAGCTGTCATTACCAGCAAAGAAAGATATTCCGTGGTTCTTTTTAAGTGGCGGGCTCGGTTTTTTTCTGTACACGGTATGCTTTAATCTGGGATGTGCAAAGACAACATCAGCTGTGAGCAGTACAATCATTGCGGCAGTTCCGCTGTTCACAGCTATTCTCTCGGGAATTCTGTTGCAAGAAAAGATTATGAGGGTGCAGTGGAATGGGATTATTCTTGCATTTACAGGTGTACTGATTTTAGTTTTTGAACCAGGGAAAATGGAAATAACATCAGGAACACTATGGCTTCTGGGAGCAGCAGTGATTTTAAGCTTCTATAATCTGGTTCAAAGAAAATTAACACAAAGATATACGGCACTTCAGGTATCTGTATATAGCATTTTTTGTGGCTTCCTTTTTCTGTGCATATTTGCTCCAAAGGGATGGCGTGTGATTGGAGTGCTATCAACGGTATCGTGGGTGTGTATAGGTGTTATGGGGATTTTTTCAAGTGCAGTTGCATATGTTTGCTGGGCAAAAGCATTAAGTCTTGCACCACAGACATCCAGTGTCAGCAATTTTATGTTTTTGACACCATTCATTGCAACGGTTCTGGGATATTGGATACTTGGAGAAACATTATCCTTTCAAAATGGAATTGGAGGAGTGCTGATTCTTGCAGGGCTTTTATTGTTTCGTTGGAAAAAATAGTGTGCTGTAAATAGATATAAAATTTGTGGCACAACAAAAAAAGATAAGTTATAATATGGTTATTGTACAAAAATATAATAACTGTGTTATAACTTATTTTAGTGTATTATGTATGCATAACTATGATTTGAAAGGAGCAGAAGACTGTGGAGAAAGAGAGAAAGGCTGCACTTCCAACAACACTTCGGCAAAAAAATTATCTTACAATATTAAATACATTCCGTGGAGAAGAAGCTCTTTCAGCAAATGATGTGTCTGCGATGACTGGAATCAGCAGGGCAACAGTGATGAAAGCCATTAATCATTTTACAGAGTGTGGACTTTTAAAATCAGTAGGAAAAGGAGATTCTACCCAAATTGGAGGAAAGAAACCAGAATTATTCTGTTTTTGCATGAAACGTTATATTCTATGTATTGGATTGTGTGCCGAAGAAATGGTTGCATCTCTTTATGATTTGAAGAATAATTTGATTGCAAAAGAATATATACCATATAACAGGAAGGAAGATGTGAATACTTTTTTTGATAAGGTAGAGTATATTTCTGATTTATTATTTGAAAAAGTAGAAGATGGGCGTGAACTGTTATATGGAGTATCCCTGTGTATGGGCGGATTTTTGGATATAACCACAGGGGTTCTTCAATATTCCGCATTGACGCCAGAGTGGGGGTATAATGTTCCTCTAAAGGAGATGCTTCAGGAAAGATTTCCAGAAAAGGAGATTGCGATTGATAATGTAGCAAGGATGGCAGCTTGTGCGGAAGTATTAGATAATCCTGCGTATGAACAAAAACGTGTGGCTGTGCTTTATACAGATGTTGGTGTATCAGCATGCTATATTGATAAGGGTCATATTTTACATGGTAGAAATTCAATGATCGGTGAGATAGGAATGATGGTTATTTCGCAGTCAGATGTGAAACCATATACGAATGCAGATACAGCATTATTTTCAAATCAGATAAGTGAGAAAACTATAGTAAGTAATGTTTTCGCACAAAAGGAAAAGCTTAGAGAAAGCAGCCTCTATGAATTTCGGGATGACTTGAAATTAATGGATATTTTTAGTGAAGCAAATAAGGGAGATGTCTTTGCTAGAGAAATTGTAAAAAAAGCAGCGTGGATATTTAGTGCGGCTTTACAAAACATTGTAGTGAATTTTGATCCAGAAGTAGTTATTTTTCAGGGGAATTTTTCAAGAGGAGGGAAGTGGTTTGAAGAATGTTTGTGGGAGGCTATGAGATGTTATCCTCAAAGCAAACTTTCAGATTCTTTTGAAATAAGATATGATATGAGACCTTTGATTTCACTGCAAATGAGAGGAGCAACAAAGGTCATGGTTTGTAAGTTTTTTCAGGAGGAAGAGTGGATCAGAAAATAAGTAATCAATATCAGAGGTGCATACCATCGTGTACATGACACGGGATATGTGCCTTTTTTTGTGGGAAGGGGAGCAGAGAAGCGGTCTGACCGGTGGAATAGTTTAAATAAATAAGGAAAACAAAAAAGCCAAACCCCTTCACTTCATATGGGGTTGGCCTTTTCATACTGGTGTCCGGTAAAACCTCTGAGGTAAACAGGCGCAGAGGTGCTGATAAATTCCCGCTCCGTCTGCAGCACAGGAGAAGAAGAACTGCCCAGAGAATCGGAATCCTGCCCTTTTTCTGTCCAGCCCAAGGGCTGCTGTCCACAGGGTAAAGTACAGAGAAAGAATCAAAATTGCAACAATGCAGAGAAAGAGAGAAGCAGAAGAACCGTGGATTTCCTTACAGCTTAAAAAGAATCCCAGATCGCAGAAAAAGAACAGGCAGAACCAGCCTGCAAAAGGTACAGACCCATCAGGGGAGGGAACAGGGTTTATATGAATCCGAACAGGTGTGTTTTTCCCTTTTTTCATGGCTTCTCCTTTCTGTCGTTGTCTTGTCTTTGCTCTCTTAAATGGGAGGTAAAGCCTGTAGACTTTCCGGCTTTTTGTTTTTATAAAATTCCAGTTTTGTATTTAAGAAAAGGGTGGTGCAGAAATCAAAATCCGTTTCCGTCCGCATGAGAAAGCTTTCCGGTATACCCAGGTCCCGAACCAAAAGACAGTCGTTTCCGGCGCTTAATTTCCAGTGTGCCGCAAAGCTGTGTTTCCCCCTTTACTCTTACAGAGAAAGTAAGCTTCTGTGTCTGACAGGGCTTTTCTTGTAAATTACAGATGGTGAGACAGATTCAGCCATGGGAGATTTTGAGGCAGATGTCCGGACAATCTCAAACTGCAGATTACGGGAGAGATAAAAAAGCTGACAAAACGCCAGTATCAGATAAATGCCCAGAAACAAAAAGACTGCACAGGCAGCAAGGTTCTGATATAAAACTGCCAGATACAGGCAGAGGAAAAGAGCGATAAACGTGAGAAAATGAACGGCCATAATACACATCTTCCTTTCCGATTTTTCAGGACGGTTTTGTTCGTACAGAAGGCGCGGGAACCGTTTTTAAAATTTCTTCCAGAACAGAACGTGCGCTTACCTGGCTGATTCGCGCCTTGGAGGTTAGGAAAATGCGATATACGCATACGTCGGTAAAAATACGCTGTACGTCCCTGGGCAGTACATCAGGGGTAAAGGTCAGGCGTTTTTCTTTCAGGCTTAAAGCTCTGGGAAAGGCAAGTGCCATAGTGGTTTTTTCTACACCGGGATCTTCTTTTCCAATGACGGCTTTTTGCACCTCCTGAATGACCTTATGCGCCAACTGGCTGTGGAGTCTGGTTGTATTTTCCATATGCTTTTCCCATTATTTGCAAAAATTCTGAAAAAATAGATAAATTCTTAAAATAATTATAATATAAGACAGGAGATATCACAATACAAAAAGGCGGTTTTTACAGGGATTTAAAAATTATGCACTTACACGCTTTAAATTATTAAAATGCTGTTGACAAATTCAGGGTACAGATATATGATAAGGCTACTTTTGCAGTGTAAAAAACAGGAGGAAAAAGCCATGATTATCGTATTGAAAAAAGGGGCAGAAAAAACAAAAGTAGAAGCCCTGAAACAGGAACTTGTTCAAATGGGACTGCAGCTTCATCTTTCTGATGGCATAAATACATCTCTTATCGGTCTGGTAGGAGATACTACAGAGGTAGACGCTGAGTGGCTGGGAGCGTTGGACGTAGTAGCTGCTGTAAAGAGAATCAAGGAACCATACAAAAAGGCGAATAAAGATATGCACCCAAAGGACACGGTCATAGAGGTGGCAGGCAGAAAAATCGGCGGAGGATTTTTTCAGGTAATTGCAGGTCCCTGCTCTGTGGAAACCAGAGAGCAGATGACCGAGGTTGCCCTTGATGTACAGAAGGCGGGAGCAGGTCTTTTAAGAGGAGGCGCTTTTAAACCCAGGACTTCTCCGTATTCTTTCCAGGGACTGGGAGATGAGGGCTTAAAGATGCTTTTGGAGGCAAAAAAAGCAACCGGACTTCCCATTGTAACCGAAATCATGAGTACCGCGCATCTTCCGCTGTTTGAGGACGTAGATGTGATTCAGGTAGGTACCAGAAACATGCAGAACTTTGAACTTTTAAAGGAACTGGGAAAGGTAGATAAGCCCATTCTTTTGAAGCGGGGAATGGCAAATACCCTGGAGGAACTTCTTATGAGCGCAGAATATATTATGGCAGGAGGAAACGAAAAAGGTCATTCTCTGTGAAAGGGGAATCCGTACATTTGAAACTTCTATGAGAAATACCCTGGATATTTCTGCAATTCCCATGTTGAAATCCAAGACCCATCTGCCTGTAATTGTAGATCCAAGTCATGCAGCGGGACTGCGCTTTATGGTAGAGCCTCTGACTATGGCAGCTATTGCAGCAGGCGCAGACGGCGTGATGATTGAAGTACATAACAATCCGGAAAAAGCCCTGTGTGACGGAAAACAGTCTTTGACACCGGAAAGCTTTGCCGGATTAATGGAAAAGGTGAAAAAGACAACGGCTTTCTTTGGAAAGGATATGCAGGAGGCAGGCGTATGAAGTCGCTGGTTTTAGCAGAAAAGCCTTCTGTGGCAAGGGATATTGCCCGTGTTTTAAAATGCAGCAAAAAACTGAACGGTGCACTGGAAGGGGAACGCTATATTGTAACCTGGGCGCTGGGACACCTGGTCACCCTGGCAGACCCGGAAGAGTACGATAAAAAATACAAAGAATGGAAGATGGAAGTCCTTCCCATGATGCCGGAAAAAATGGAGCTGGTGGTAATCAAGCAGACCGCAAAGCAGTATCAGGCAGTGAAGACACAGCTTTACCGCAAAGATGTGGGAGAGATTATTATTGCCACGGACGCCGGAAGAGAAGGGGAGCTGGTTGCCAGATGGATTCTGGAGAAAGCCCATTGCCAGAAGCCCATAAAGCGTCTTTGGATTTCCTCGGTGACAGATAAGGCAATCCGGGAAGGCTTTATGCATCTGAGGGACGGAAGAGAGTACCGCCCCCTTTATGACGCTGCAGTTGCCAGGGCAGAGGCCGACTGGCTGGTGGGAATCAATGCTACCAGAGCCTTGACATGTAAATATAATGCTCAGCTGTCCTGCGGCCGTGTGCAGACCCCGACCCTTGCAATCATTGCGGCAAGAGAAGCAGAGATTCGAAAATTTAAGCCGCAGGATTACTATGGATTGACGCTTCTTGCCGGAAAGGCCCGTTGGGTATGGCAGGATAAGAAAAGCGGCAGCCCACGTTCTTTTCAGAAGGAAGCCATGGAAGAGCGAAAAGGGGCTGTGCAGGCAGACTTGCTGCAGGTAGTTTCCGTGGAAAAAAGCCGGAAGAAAACTTATGCGCCGGGACTGTATGATTTAACAGAACTACAGAGAGATGCCAACAAACGTTTTGGCTTTTCTGCGAAGGAAACCCTGAATATTATGCAGCGTCTGTATGAGAACCATAAGGTACTGACTTATCCCAGAACAGATTCCAGGTATATTGGAAGTGATATTGTGCCAACCATAAAGGAGCGACTGAAAGCCTGTGCCGTAGGCCCTTATCGTTCCATTGCAGGGTCTCTTTCCATGAAGCCCGTGAAGGTATCCAAGTCCTTTGTAGATGATACGAAGGTCAGTGACCACCATGCAATCATTCCCACAGAACAGTTTGTACAGCTAGACCATATGACAAACGAAGAGCGGAAGATTTATGATTTGGTAGTGCGGAGATTTTTCAGCGTTCTGTATCCGCCTTTTGAGTATGAGCAGACTACCATGAAGGCCACTGCAGCGGGAGAAACCTTTACGGTAAAAGGGAAAATCGTGAAGCAGGCGGGTTGGAAGGCGGTTTATGAGGACGGCTTTGCAGACCAGGAGGAGGAAGGTTTTCAGAAACTTTCAGATTTAAAAGAAGGAGAAAAACTGAAAATCGAGAGAACGGAACTGACTTTAGGCAAGACGAAGCCCCCTGCGCCTTTTACCGAGGCAACACTTTTGTCTGCAATGGAAAATCCGGTGAAATATCTGGAACATGCAGACGCAAAAGCAGCAAAAACCCTGGGGGAAACAGGCGGTTTGGGAACCGTTGCCACAAGGGCGGATATTATTGAAAAACTGTTCCATACCTTTTTGATGGAAAAAAGAGGAAACGATCTTTATCTGACCTCTAAGGCGAAACAGCTTTTAGAGCTGGTTCCTGAGGATTTGAAGAAGCCGGAGCTTACGGCAGACTGGGAAATGAAGCTCTCTGATATTGCCAAAGGCAAACTGAAAAAAGATCGTTTCCTCACAGAAATCCGGGGTTATACAGAGGAGATTATCCGGGAAATCAAGACTGGAGAGGGAACCTTCCGCCACGATAATCTGACGAATACCAAATGTCCGGTGTGTGGTAAACGTATGTTGTCCGTAAACGGTAAAAACAGTAAAATGCTGGTCTGCCAGGACAGAGAATGCGGACATAGAGAAACGATTTCCAGGCTAACCAATGCCAGATGCCCCAACTGCCACAGAAAAATGGAGATGTATGTAAAAGGGAAAGAAGATACCTTTATCTGTAATACCTGCGGATACAAGGAAAAGCTTTCCAGCTTCCGGCAAAGAAGAGAAAAAGAAGGCGCAGGTGTCAGCAAAAAGGACGTACAGCGCTATCTGAACAAACAGAAAAAAGAAGCCCAGGAGCCGATAAACAATGCGTTTGCCGATGCCCTGGCAAAATTAAATCTCAAGTAATAAAAGTTCAAATAAAGAAACAATTCAGAAAAATTTAACAAAAAATTTTCTTGTCACCCCCTTATCTGTGTGGTAAAATATTATCACGCTAAAGTGAAAAAAGATAAGGGGGAATCAAAATGTCTGATTTTAATATGAATGTTACTCCGGAAATTGAAATGCTTACAGAAATCTGTAAAGAAAACAGCCGGATCGACGCGTCCCTGTATCCGAAATACGATGTCAAGAGGGGACTTCGTGATATTAACGGAAAGGGCGTTTTGGCAGGTCTGACCCAGATTTCCAATATTGTTTCAAAAAAAGTGATTGACGGTGAAGAGGTTCCCTGTGAAGGCGAGTTGTATTACCGGGGAATTAATGTGGAGGATTTGACCAAGGGCTTTCTGGACGAAAAACGTTTCGGTTTTGAGGAAGCAACGTATCTGCTTTTATTCGGACGTCTGCCCAATCAGGAAGAATTGAAGGACTTCTGCAGGATTCTGGCAACACAGAGAACACTTCCCACAAACTTTGTCCGGGATGTGATTATGAAAGCACCCAGCAGAGATATGATGAACACTCTTTCCAGAAGTGTGCTGACTCTGTATTCCTATGATGAAAATCCGGAAGATATTTCCCTTCCCAATGTTCTGCGCCAGTGCATTAATCTTATCAGTGTTTTTCCCATGCTTTCCGTATATGGCTATCAGGCACATAAACATTACAATCTGGACGACAGTCTTTATATCCATAATCCTGAAAAAAATCTGTCTACCGCAGAGAATATTCTGCTGATGTTGCGTCCTGACAAAAAATACTCATCTCTGGAAGCAGAAATTCTGGATTTGGCTCTGGTACTGCATATGGAACATGGCGGAGGAAATAACTCCACCTTTACTACGCATGTGGTATCTTCTTCTGGCACGGATACTTATTCTGCCATAGCAGCTGCCCTTGGTTCCCTGAAGGGACCAAAGCACGGTGGCGCCAATATTAAGGTGGTCAGTATGTTCCAGGATATGAAGGAAACTTTAAAGGACTGGGAAGATGAAGAGGAGATTGTGGATTATCTGACAAAATTATTACATAAAGAAGCCTTTGATAAACGGGGACTGATTTATGGTATGGGGCATGCTGTTTACTCCATTTCCGACCCCAGAGCCCAGATTTTCAAGAAATTTGTCCGCCAGCTTGCTGAGGAAAAAGGCAGAATGAAGGACTACGAGCTTTATGCTAAAGTAGAGCGTCTGGCCCCGGAGGTAATCGCAAGAGAACGCCGTATTTATAAGGGGGTCAGCGCCAACGTGGACTTTTACAGCGGCTTTGTTTACAGTATGCTGGGACTGCCGTTAGAGTTGTATACTCCTATGTTTGCCATTGCCCGTATTGTGGGCTGGAGCGCACACCGCATGGAGGAACTGATTAACACAGATAAAATTATCCGTCCGGCTTATAAAAACGTACTGGAAGAGCAGACTTATGAGCCTTTAAAGGACAGAAGATAGATAATTTGACAAACCCTGCCTGTACCTGTTACCATAGAGAAAACACCCTGCTTTATCCAGCAGGTACAGGAAAGGAAGAAAGTATGTTTCGGAAATTTTTTCCAGATGAATATCTGGATTCTACTTATCTCATAGATTTTGAAGCTCTTTACAAAAATGGGTACAGAGGAGTTATTTTTGACATTGATAATACACTGGTTCCTCATGGAGAGCCGGCAGATGAGAGGGCAGAGGCTCTGTTTAAAAGGCTGAAAAACACAGGATTTCAGTGTTGTTTGCTGTCGAATAATCAGTATGAGCGTGTCAGCTCCTTTAACAGAAATATTCAGGTGCACTTTATTGAAAATGCCCATAAGCCTTCACGGAAAAATTATCGGAAGGCCATGGAGTTGATGGGAACCACACTTGAGAACACGGTGTTTGTGGGCGACCAGCTTTTTACTGATGTGTATGGGGCAAAGAGAACCGGGATTTATAATATTCTGGTAAAGCCTATTCACCCAAAAGAAGAGATTCAGATTGTATTAAAGAGAAAACTGGAGAAAATCGTCCTGTATTTTTATAAGAAAGAGCAAAGAAAGCGAAAAAACAGTTGAAAATTGCTTCAATGTATTATAAAATGAAGTACAGTGGAAAAAATACGGGTTTTCCCAATGGACGAAATAAGGAGGAATATCATTATGATATCAGCAGGCGATTTTAAAAACGGTCTTACACTGGAAATTGATGGTAACGTAGTACAGATTATGGAATTCCAGCATGTAAAACCAGGTAAAGGTGCTGCATTCGTTAGAACAAAATTAAAAAATGTTATCAGTGGTGGAATTATTGAAAAAACTTTCAGACCAACTGAAAAATTCCCACAGGCTCGTATTGAACGTGTGGATATGCAGTATTTATACAATGACGGCGATCTCTATAACTTCATGAACAATGAAACTTATGATCAGATTGCTATCAGCCAGGATACTGTAGGCGATTCTCTGAAATTCGTAAAAGAGAACGAAAACGTAAAAGTATGTTCTTATAACGGAAGCGTATTCGCGATTGAACCGCCATTATTCGTAGAACTGGAAATCACAGATACAGAGCCGGGATTTGCCGGAAACACAGCACAGGGTGCAACAAAACCTGCTACTGTAGAAACAGGCGCTACTGTATATGTACCTCTGTTCGTAAACCAGGGCGATGTAATTAAAATCGACACAAGAACAGGAGAATATCTGTCCAGAGTATAAGCCACATAAAAGACAAAAGGGACAGTTTTATGAAAACAGGCTGTGTCGGCAGACATCAGAAGTTTTTCTGGTGCTGTCGGCATGGCAGTAAAGAAATAAAATTTAAAATTCTATTTACATTTCTTATTTTTATGAATTTCACACACATTCGTGAAGGATTTTCCACACGCAAGGTAAAATGCAAAACAAAAAGTGTATAAAGCAGCGGGGAAAGTTTGTCCAGGTGTATTTCCCACGCTGATTTATAGAAATCAAACAAAGAAAGGAATATGCACTATGGGGTATGAAACATTTAAAAAAGAGCTTTTACAGGCTGTAAAGGAAATGGCCGGGGATAAGACAAAGGTTTCTCTGCGTAAAATTGAGAAAAACAATGGGGGTGATGTTAGACGGACTGATGATTCACAGGGAAGACAGCAGTATGGCGCCTATGTTCTACCCGGCGGAATTTTACAAAAAGTGGGAAAATGGGGATTCTATGGAAGAGCTGGCAGAGGAAATTCTGGAATTTGAGGAGGAGCAGAGAAATGCTGTGGATTTTTCTCTCAAGGATTTTGAGGATTATGGAATTGCCAGAAAAAATATTTACTATAAATTGATTAATTACAAAATGAATGAGAAGCGTCTGGAAAAGATGCCTCATATAAAATATCTGGATTTGGCAGTGGTCTTTTATTACCGTGTAGAGGGCGGCAGCTTTCACGGCGCCACGGTTTTAATTCGGGACGCTAATCTGGAAAACTGGGGGATTACCAAACACCGCCTTTTGGAGGACGCTGTGGTAAATGCCGGTAAAAAGCTGCCTTATACGCTGCAGGGCATGGAAGCCCTGATAGCAGAACTCAGCGGCAATGACCCAGCGTCCTTTAAAAGAGATGAGTTGATGTATGTGCTTACCAACAAAGAAAAATACTTTGGGGCAGCGGTTATCCTCTATCCCCATGCCTTAAAGCATATTGCAGGCCTTTTGAGAAACAATTTCTATATCCTGCCAAGCAGTGTTCATGAATGTATTCTGGTTCCGGATATGGGACAGTATTCCCGTATGGAATTAAAGCGAATGGTAAAAGAAGTCAATGAAAACCAGGTAGAAGAGGAGGAGATTCTTTCCTATGAAGTTTATTATTATGACAGGGAAAAGGAGGCGCTTATGATGTAGAAGTGGGGAGGACCGTCCTGTTTTTGCAGAAAATGGGACGGCATATCCCAAAAATGAGTAGAGGTCTTTACATTTTGGAAAATGTGTGGTATGATAACCAAGATGTAACAATCACAGGCACTCGTAGCTCAGGGGATAGAGCAGTGGTTTCCGGTACCACGTGTCGGGGGTTCGATTCCCTCCGGGTGTGTTTCGTGCTTTGGGGAGAGCATAAGGATAAGGGAATATAAGGAGGAAAGATATGTTAGACAATTTCAGAGAATGGCTCTCAGATAATCTGAGGTATATTCTTCTGGGTCTGGCAATTCTGCTTGTTCTTGTCGTATTGTTTTTCGGAATCCGGGCTTTGACCGGCGGTTCCTCTGAAGGAAAAGCAAAGGATACGGAAAAAAAGACAGAGCAAAAGAAAGATTCCACAGCTTCCGATAAGGCAAAGGAAGAAAAGTCTGCCAAACAGGAAGATGAGAATGCTCTTGAAAAGAATGCATACCCTGAAGTAAATGCCCTGATTGAGTCCTTTTATACAGCATGGGGACAGAAAGATGTCACCAAGATGAAGGCGCTGACTGACAATTTTAGTTCCACAGATGAGGCAAAGGTAAACAGTGCATCCTATATCGAAAGCTATGAAAATGTTGTGGTTTATACCAAACCGGGACTGGAGAAAGACAGTTACGTTGTTTTTGCTTCCTATGATTTGAAGTTTAAGGACATAAAGACAGCAGCGCCGGGCTTGTCAGAACTTTATGTTTATAAGGACAAGGACGGAGAATACAGGATTCACAATGATAGCAGCGATGCCGAGGTTCAGGAATGTATTGAAAAGACCAGACAGGAAAAAGATGTTGTGGTTCTGATTGAAGAAGTAGAGAAAAAGCTGAATGAGGCAATTGCATCGGATACAGAGTTAAAGGCATTTGAGGAAAAGCTGGGTCAGGAAGTCAATACAGCACAGATGGCAGATAATGGAGATATGCTTACTGCAAAGGAGAGTTGTAATGTCCGAGCTGATGCCAATACCAGTTCACAGATATTAGGAAGACTGGAAGCAGGAGAACAGGTGAAGAAACTGGAAAACAGTTCAGATGGCTGGATTAAGGTTGAGTATAAAGGACAGGAAGCTTATATATATGCAGATTTGCTGCAGTAAGATAAAAGTAATGTGAAATTGAAGAAAGGACGTGGATACCGACAGGGATAATAACCTGTCGGTGTTTTGCGTTTTGGAAACTTTCTGTAACACAAAAATCATGGCGAAGAACAGAAAAGAGAGAACCCTGACCCAAAAGTAAAGGTTCTCTCTTTGGCTATTTTTTCACTGCCTTGGAATCCAGGCTTCCGTCCTCTTTCAGAAAATAGGACTTGCCATCAATGGTAATCCAACCGGTAGCCATGGTACCGTCCTCATTGAAATAATACTGTTTATTGTCGATTTTTCTCCAGCCTGTCATAAGCTGTGAGTTTGCAAGATAGTATTTTTTGCCGTTTTGTTCTACCCAGCCGTTTTTTAATTCGCCTTCTAAAGTCAAGAAATACCACTTGCCGCTTTCCTGGAAAAGTCCGGTTCTGGAACTGCCATCTTTATCGATAAAATACCATTTATTATCCTGTTTCAGCCAGCCGGAACCTGCCAGAATACCGTCATCATTAATAAAGTATTTTTTACCGCTTACAGTAATCCAGCCTTTTAATTCTTTGCCATCCTTGTCTACAAAATGCTTCTGTCCTTCTTCTTCAATCCATGCATTGGTTACTTTAGAACCGTCTTCCTTCATATAGTAGCGAGCCTTGCCGTTTGTAATCCAGCCGGTAGCCATGGTACCGTCCTCCCGGAAGAAATAGGTTTTGCCATCAATATCCTTAAAGCCAAGTGTGAAAGCACCGGTGTCATCACAGTAATATTTTCTTTCCTTCGTAGTCCGTCCAGCCTGAGGATACACTGCCGTCTTCATGGAAGAAATGCTGCTTTCCTTCAATTTCCATCATTCCGGTTGCCATAGCGCCGTTGCTCTGGAAGTAATATTTTTTCTTATCAATGTCTGCCCAGCCAATTTTTGGGGAACCGTCTTTTTCCAGATAATATTTCCCGTTTTCGTCTTCAAACCAGCCGGAAACAGGAGAACCGTCAGGGCTTCGGTAAAAAAGCTTGCCCTTGTCCTGTACCCATCCGGTTTTGACATAGCCTTTTGCGTCAAAATAATAAGTGACATTGTCCAGCACCTTGCTGTCATTTTGAATGACAGAACCATCGTGGTAAACATAGCGTCGCCCTGTCTGATTATAAACCCAGTGGTCTTCTTTTAAAGCTTCTTCTCTGTTTTCATGTGCTGTCATCATATTTTTCACTGCCACAAAAGTATAAGAAGGAGCCAAAATAAGAAATCCGCCTAGAAGAAGGATAAACACAGTAAGAAAAACACCTTTTTTTGTTATCTTCATGAGATCTCCTCTTTTGTCTGTAGAAATTTTTGTTTTCCTTACTATTATAACTTGAATCCGTGGAAAATAGCAACCGCTTCCCAAGAAAACTTTCCTTTGGAGGGGGAAATATGGTATAATAATTGCACGTTGTGCAATTCAAGCCGATAAGAACTATCGGCTTGCTGCTGCAGATTGATAAGAATGAGGGAAAATATGCGTTTAAATAAATTTTTGAGTGATGCAGGGGTATGCTCCAGGAGGGAGGCGGACCGGCTGGTGGAATCGGGGAGAGTTTCCATTGACGGAAAGCCTGCCATGCTGGGAAGCCAGGTGGAGGAGCATAACCGTATATGCATAGATGGAAAAGAAATTCAGAGGCAGGAAAGAAAAGTGCTTCTGCTTTTTCATAAGCCCAGAGGAATTGAGTGTACTGCAGACATGCGGGTAAAGAAAAATGTGATTTCTTATGTGAATTATCCTCTGCGTGTCTATTATGCTGGCAGGCTGGATAAGGATTCAGAGGGACTTTTGCTTTTGACAAATCAGGGAGATTTGGTGCAGGAGCTGATGAAAGCAGGAAATTTCCATGAAAAGGAATATGTAGTGACTGTGAATAAGCCAGTGACAGAAGAATTTATGCGGAAAATCAGAGAGGGGGTTCCTATTTTGGGAACTGTTACCAGAAAATGTCTGGCAGAGCGTGTGGGAAATACGGAATTTCGCATTGTGCTGACCCAGGGCTTGAATCGCCAGATACGACGTATGTGTGAATATCTGGGATATGAGGTGAAGCGGCTGAAAAGAGTTCGCATTATGAATCTGGAACTGGGAGAACTTCCGGTAGGGCAATATCGGGAGGCAACACAGGAGGAACTGTCCGAATTGCATAAGCTTCTGGAAAAGAGTCAAAAATCAAGACAAGAGGGAAGAGAGAAGGAAAGATATGCAGGGGGAAAGCCTGTGAAAAATGCAGGTAAATACAGAACCCCTTCCTCATGGAAAAAGAAAACAGGAAAAGCAGGCAAAAACGGAGGTTTAAAGAAAAATGGATAACATGCAGAGAATGAAAGAGCTGATTCCTCTTCTGACAGAAGCTGCGAAGGCATATTATCAGGAAGACCGGGAAATCATGAGCAATTTTGAATATGATAAGCTGTATGATGAGCTGGCAGCATTAGAAGCTAAGACAGGCATCACTCTGGCAGGAAGTCCCACAGTTTCTGTGGGATATGAGGCGCTGGAGGAGCTGCCTAAGGAAGCACATGAAACGCCTATGCTTTCTTTGGATAAGACAAAGGATATCGAGGCGCTGCGCCAGTTTATGGGAGAACATAAGACCCTGCTTTCCTGGAAACTGGACGGTCTTACGATTGTGCTGACTTACAGGGATGGAAAACTGTTAAAGGCAGTTACCAGAGGAAATGGAACTGTGGGCGAGGTTATTACCAACAATGCAAGAGTGTTTAAAAATATTCCCCTGCAGATAGGATATAAGGGTGAGCTGGTGCTGCGGGGAGAAGCGATTATTACCTATTCTGATTTTGAGAGGATTAATGCACAGATTGAAGATATTGATGCCAGATACAAAAACCCCAGAAACCTGTGCAGTGGTTCTGTGCGCCAGTTGAATAATGAAATTACTGCAAAAAGAAATGTGAATTTTTACGCATTTTCTCTGGTAAAGGCAGAGGGTGTGGATTTTAAAAATTCCAGAGAGCAGCAGTTTTTATGGCTGAAGGAGCAGGGCTTTGAGGTGGTAGAATATCGGGCAGTGACAGGGGCAACTCTGGATAAAGCCATGGATTATTTTGCTTATCAGGTAGGAGAAAATGATTTTCCTTCAGACGGTCTGGTGGCTTTGTATGATGATATTGCTTACGGAGATTCTCTGGGAAGCACTGCTAAATTTCCAAGAAATGCTTATGCCTTTAAGTGGAAGGACGAGCTTCGGGAAACCACCCTTCGGGAAATTGAGTGGAGTCCATCAAGGACAGGCCTGATTAATCCCGTGGCGATTTTTGACCCTGTGGAGTTGGAGGGAACTACAGTGAGCCGTGCCAGTGTTCACAATATCAGTATTTTGAAAGAGCTGGAGCTGGGAATCGGAGATAAAATACAGGTGTATAAGGCAAATATGATTATCCCTCAGATTGCGGAAAATCTGACCCGAAGCAGAAACCTGAAAATTCCCAATACCTGTCCTGTGTGCAAAAAAGAGGCAAGAGTACAGAAAACTAATGACGTAGAGGTTCTGTACTGTATGAATCCCCAATGTCAGGCAAAAAAAATTAAATCCTTTACCCTGTTTGTCAGCAGAGATGCCATGAACATTGACGGGCTTTCTGAGGCAACCCTGGAAAAATTTATTTTAAAGGGCTTTATCAAGGATTTTGGAGATATTTTTGAGATAGACAGGTATAAGGACGAGATTATTAAAATGGAAGGATTTGGGGAAAAATCCTTTGAAAATCTTATGGCAAGCCTGGAAGCAGCCCGGCATACAACCATGCCCCGCCTTTTGTACAGTCTGGGAATTGCTAATATCGGACTGGCAAATGCAAAACTTATCTGTAAAGAGTTTCAGTATGACATGGAACGGCTGATAAAGGCTTCTGCAGAGGATATCAGCGCCATTGAAGGAATCGGCCCTGTGATTGCAAAGGCCTGCACAGACTATTTTGCAGATGAGGAAAACATAAGAAAATTAAAGCATCTGCTGTCACATCTGGAACTGGAAGAAGTGAAACGGGAGGAAAATCTTTCTTTGGACGGAAAGCAGTTTGTCATTACCGGAAGCGTGAGTCATTTTTCCAATCGAGCAGAATTGAAGGAATATATTGAACAAAGAGGTGGAAAGGTGACAGGAAGTGTGACAAAAAAGACGGATTTTCTGATTAACAATGATACAACCTCTAATTCTTCTAAAAATAAAAAGGCTAAGGAACTGGGAATACCGATTTTAGCAGAAGCAGATTTTCTGAAATTGTCAGGAGAGTGAAAAACCTATGATAAAAACAAGCGAAATTAAGAAAAAGGGAATGAAGGGTGTAAAAACCATTATTTTTTGGAAGAACGCTGATTGTGGTGCTGGCTTTTTTGATTCAGTTTGCCCTTCTTACCTCTATCTATGTGTGGCTTAGGGAATACAGTTATATTTTTTATTTGATTTTTGTGATTTTAAGTGTCAGTGTGGTACTGCATTTGTTTAACAGCAGCGGAAGTCCGGAATTTAAGCTGGTGTGGATGCTGCCCCTGATTATTTTCCCTGTATTTGGGGCTTTGTTCTATATTTATGTGGATACTCAGTTGGGAACGAAAATGCTGTTTCGCCGTCTGCGGAGTCTGTCTGCCTATACAAAGCAGTATGCACCTCAGAATATAGCTGTCAAGGCGCGTTTAAAGGAGAAAAATCCTCAGATGGGGCATTTTGCAGACTATATGGAAGAGTACGATAATTGTCCGGTCTATGATCACACGCAGGTGACCTATTATCCTCTGGGGGATTATCAGTTTGAGGATATGCTGGAAGAACTGAAAAAAGCTGAAAAATTTATTTTCCTGGAGTTTTTTATTGTGGAAGAAGGAGAAATGTGGAACAGCATTCTGGAAATTCTGAAAGAGAAGGCAAAGAGCGGCGTGGAGGTCCGGGTTATGTATGACGGCATGTGCGTATTGGCACTGTTGCCGTATTTTTACCCCAAGGTGCTACAGGCAGAAGGAATTCAGTGCAAGATGTTTGCACCCATCAGGCCAATTTTCTCCACTTATTACAACAACCGGGATCACAGAAAGATTATGGTGATTGACGGTAAGGTTGCCTTTACCGGAGGAACGAATCTGGCAGACGAATACATTAACAGGAAGGTGCGCTTTGGACACTGGAAGGACACAGCTGTGCGGCTGAAGGGAAAGGCTGCGGAACGTTTTACCTACATGTTTCTGGAAATGTGGAATGTAACAGAAACAAAAGAAGAAGAGTATTTGAAATACAAAACTCCGGAGGAGTTTTCCATGGCCAATGATGGCTTTGTCATACCTTATGAAGTGAGCCCTTACGGTAAGGAACGCGTGGGAAAAAAGGTGTATCTGGATATTTTAAATACTGCTCAGCATTATGTACATATCATGACGCCGTATCTGATTCTGGACTATGAAATGATTATGGCGCTGACGTATGCGGCAAAGAGAGGTATTGACGTATCTATTATTATGCCTCATATACCGGATAAAATCTATGCTTTTGCAGTGGCAAAAACATATTACAATGAACTTTTGGAAGCTGGTGTGAAGATTTATGAATATGAGCCGGGCTTTGTACATGCAAAGGTATTTGTGGCAGATGATGCAAAGGCAGTGGTAGGAACCATTAATCTGGATTACAGAAGCCTGTTCCATCATTTTGAGTGCGGAGCTTTTTTGTATGAAAATTCCCAGATTGCTGCCATAGAGCGGGATTTTCAGGATACGCTGAAAAAATGTATGAAAATGCAGGCAGCAGATTATAAGAAGCAAAAGCTGTACATGCGTGTCATTGGAAAGGTGCTTCGTATGTTTGCACCTTTAATGTAAAAGAAAAATGAAACAGAAAGGAAGAAAGAAATGCCGATTAAAATACAGAGTGATTTGCCTGTAAAGGAGATTCTGGAAAAGGAAAATATTTTTGTTATGGACGAAAAAAGAGCTGTGCATCAGGATATTCGTCCTATACAGATTTTGATTTTAAACCTGATGCCATTAAAGGAGGAAACAGAGCTGCAGCTTCTGCGTTCTCTGTCTAATACGCCTTTACAGGTAGATGTTTCTTTTATGATGGTCAGCAGCCATACAGCCAAGAATACAGCTACCAGCCATTTAAACAAATTTTATCAGACCTTTGAGGAAGTAAAAGCCCACAAGTTTGATGGGATGATCATTACAGGAGCACCGGTAGAACAGATGGAGTTTGAAGAGGTGGATTACTGGGAAGAAATGAAAGAAATTATGGAGTGGAGCAAACATAATGTGACCTCTACGATTTACCTGTGCTGGGCAGCCCAGGCAGGACTGTACTATCATTATGGTCTGCAAAAACATCAGATGGATCATAAAGTGTTTGGGCTTTTTGCCCATAAGGTGCAGAACCGGAAAATTCCTCTGGTACGTGGATTTGATGATGTGTTTCTGGCGCCGCATTCCCGTCACACAGAGGTTCGTGCAGAAGATATCCATAACTGTCCGGAACTTACGGTGCTGGCAGAGTCCGAAGAGGCAGGAGTATTTCTGGCTATGGCAAAAGAGGGAAGGCAGATTTTCGTCATGGGGCATCCGGAATATGACCGTGTTACTCTGGACGGAGAGTATAAGAGGGATTTAGGAAAAGGTCTGCCCATTGATATGCCAAAAGGATATTATCCTGGGGATAATGCAGAGAATAAACCTTTGCTTTTGTGGAGATCTCATGCGAATAATCTGTATACCAACTGGCTGAATTATTACGTGTACCAGTGCACACCGTATGATTTGGATGGGACACCGTTTTAAGGTGGAAGTCTGGAGGATTATATGAAAAATAAAAAAGTAACGATTAAAGAAATTGCACAGAATACAGGGGTATCTTTAGGAACTGTACACCGGGTGATTTATGGAAAAGAAGGAGTAGGGGAAGAAACCAGACAGAGAGTGCTGGCTGAGATTGAACGGACAAATTACCAGATTAATACAGTGGCGGCGTCTATGAACCGTAAACCAATGGTGATTGTGGTGGTATTGCCAAAGTGTGAAGGCGATGAAAGATTTTTTTTCAGGGGAATTTGGAAAGGTGTTAAAGAAGCAGCAGAAAAGCTGAAAGAATATAAAGTGGAATTTCGTTATATAGAATCTGAATATGGTTTGAGTAAAATTTCCTTAGCACTGCAGGAATTATTTGATTCTGATTTAAGAGAGGTTGGAGGCATCGTGACAGTAGTCGATGATGATGAAACCGGAATGTGGGTAAGGCGTTTTCAAAAACAGGGAATTATGGTAGTTGCTGTTTCAAGTTATAGTGAAAAGCATGGCTGTCTTTGCAGCCTGAGAATCAAACATGAGATTGCAGGGGCATTGGCCGCTGAATTTCTGGATTTAGTGTGTGAAAAAAAGGACGGAAAAATCATAGTTTTGACTGGAAATAAAGGAATATACAGCAATAGAAACTATGCAGAAGGTTTTCTTGAATATGAAAAAAAACATGGTGATTCCAGACGTTTGCTTTTAGTAGAAGGATTCGGCAGCAATGAAATTGCTGACCCTTGCCGCAAGCTGCTTCAGGAGGAATCTATAGCGGGTATTTTTTCCTGCACGGCACGAAATACCTATTCTATATGTAAGGTCTTAGAGGAAATGAATCGTACGGATGTGTGCCTTATTGGGACAGACGTATTTTATGAATTGGAGGAATATTTTCAAAAAGGAATTATTAAGGCATCTATTTATCAATCAACAGTGGAGCAGGGAAGGGAAGCGGTGGAGGTTCTTTACCGTTATTTAGCAAGCTCAGAATTGGAAGAGAAAAATATTTATCTGCCTGTGGGAATTGTGATGAAAAATAATTATTCTTTTTATATTTCATAAAAAACAAACAATCAGGGCAAAGTTTTGATACTGGATAATTTTTGTAAAAAGGTTATCCAGTTTTTTTTTGTGCAAATTTAATAAATCAGAGAAGCTATATTTAACACAAGTGTAGAAAATAAAACAACTTATTGACAAAAGAGAAAATGGAGTATATTCTTAAAATAAATAAAACGTTTTAGTAAAACAATATAGAAAAACGTTATAAAAATGGAGGGAGCGATGAAAGAATATAGCTTAGAAGGGAAAAAGGGATTTGGTGTGCTGTTTGAAAGTGAGAACTGGAGAATTGCTTATCACGTGTATGAAGAGGCTGTAAATGGTATGAGGGCTGCAACTCAATGGGGTATGCATATGGACTCACAGGAAACATTTACGTTATTGCAGGGAACAGGATACCTTGTCGTACAGCAGCAAGACGGACAATTAAAAAAGCAAAGGCTGGAACAGGATAAGATGTATATGGTGGAATGCGGAGAACCTCATGTACTTATTCTGACAGAACAAAGCAAGGTTTTAATTACAGAAAACCGGAATATGGAACATACCACAAACAAACCAATGACAGAAGAAGAAATGAAAAACATTAAAAGTTTTATAAGAGAGGAGAACAGAAAATGAACGCAAGAGAACGATTATTATGTGTATTAAGAGGAGAAATACCGGATGAGGTACCGGTAAGCCCGTTTGTACAGGAGGAGTATCTTTCTTACTATTTTGATAAGAAAGATACCAGCAGACTTTATGACGCTGTCCAGTTGGCAAAAGAGCTGGGATTTGATCTGATTACCAGACAATATATTAATGCAATCCCATATTTTTTACAAAGAAGCGAAGAAAACTGGCAGGTATCTGTAAAGGAAGCAAGAGAAGGAGATAACTATGTCAGAAGAACCCGGATTGTAACTCCAGAAAGAACTATGGAACAGGTAGAAGCAGCTCCTTATAATGAGAATATACTGACAGGTATTCACTTCAGCACAGTGGAATACTTAATCAAAGACGAAGAGGATTTTGCTGCCTTTAAGAAAAATTGTCCAAAACATTCAAAAGAAGATGAGGAATATATTATCCAACAGGGCGAAATTGCAAGAAAAGAAGTAGGTGATTTGGGAATTACATGTCCATGGTCTATTGGGGGTGTTTATAATCTGGTTTCTACTTACATGAATGTACAAGACATGCTTTGTGATGCGCTGGCAGATGAGGAATATTATGAAGAATATATGAATTTCTTTACAGACATGGTTGCAGAGGAACATGAAATTTATGCAAAAAGTGCCTTTGATGCTGTGGGCATTCAGGGAAATATTGCAAATGGTGCGATTATGGGAGCCGATTATTTTGATGAATATGTGCTTCCTTATGAAAGAAGAGCTTTAGATGTTTTGATAAAAGCAGGCAAACCTACGATTTATCACAATTGTGGAAATGCCAAGGTTCTTTATCCTGAATATAAAAAACTGGGGATTACAGTATGGGAAACGGTTGCAGAAGCTCCTCAGGGAGATAGCATTTTGGCAGAAGCCAAGGAATATTTTGGAGAGGATTTAATTCTGTCCGGAAATTTCGACCAGGTACATTTCTTGAAAGAGGCAACACCGGAGCAGGTAGAAGAGAGGGCATATAAACAAATGATGACAGGTAAGAAAAACGGCCACTATATATTTGCATGTTCCGATTATCTGGAAGTAGGAACACCTTTGGAAAATGTAAAGGCTTTATTAAAGGGAGCTAGGGCAGCAGCAAAATACGAATAAGAAAAGGATTTGGGAAGAGTAATGGAAAATAATAAAAAAGACATTAACAGAGCAAAATTGTGGCAGGTTGTATTTTTTTCTTTTAACAATTCTGCAACAAATACAAATTTAGCCATGATGGCATTTTTTATGGTTTTTACACAAAATATTTTAGGAATGGCGTCTGTACTGGTGGGGGGAATTGCCACAGGCATGAGGGTTTTTGATGCACTTACAGACCCTATTGTAGGATTCCTGATAGATAAGACAGATGGAAAATTTGGTAAATACAGACCTTATATGGTGATTGGTTCTGTCATTATGAATGTGTCTATGATAGCAATCTTCTTTTGTCCCAGCACACTTCCGTCTGTGGCAAAGTTGATTTATATCATTGGATTTTATGCATTGTATGTTATTGGATATACATGTCAGACCTGTGTTACTAAGGGTGGACAAACTGCGATTACAAATGACCCGGAACAAAGACCTGTCTTTACAATTTCCGACAGTATTGCTTCTTCTTTGGTGAATGCAGGACTGAGCTTTTTCCTGACAACTATGCTGGCACCAAAATATGAGGGCGGACTTTTAAATCCTGTTGTATGGCAGAAGATCGTGTTTATTGCAGTAGGAATTCAGATATTTTTTACTGTGCTTGCTATCTTGGGAATTTGGGAAAAAGACAGAACAGAATACTTTGGTTTTGGTCAGAAGAATGATGCTAAATTTTCCTTTAAAGAATTCGGAAGGATTCTGGTTGGAAACAAAGGACTTCGCTATCTTATGATTTCTGCAAATACAGAGAAAATCGGCTGGATGATTTACAATTCTACAGTAGTATATTTTTATGCCAATATTCTGGTAAACAGTTCCTTGCAGGGAACACTGGCAACAGCAGCAATTATTCCTACGATTCTCGCATCTACAGTAGGACCGATTATTGCCAGAAAGAAAGGCATGAAAAAAATTTATGTGATTTCCAATGTATGTTCTTTAATCTGCATTGGTGGAATTTTGCTTTTACGTCCAGATGCAAATTACGGAATGCCACTGCTGATTATGATTATGCTGGAAAGAGCAGCAGCAACAGTATCGGTTTATTTGTCAAATCCGATGATTGCAGATTGTGCAGATTATGAATTGTACAGAACCGGAAGATATATTCCGGGAATGGTAGGAAGCCTCTTTTCCTTTGCAGATAAATTTGTTTCTTCTTTGAGTACCTTCATTTTAGGAGTAGCTCTTGCCATTGCCGGATATGGGGATAAGGTTATCACACCAAATGTTCCGGCAGAAGGAACCCTAAGGACAACCCTGTTAATCTGTATGTTTGTGATTCCGGCGGTGTGTCATGTGGTTTCCCTGATTTCGATGAAATTCTATCCACTGGACGGAAAAACCATGATGAAGGTTCAGATTGAAAATGCCCAAAAGAGGCACCAGGCTAAAAACTAAGCAGTTACATGAAAATACAGGAGGAAAAATCATGTCTATTTTAAATGAAATTTCAGAATATTTACAAAAAGGAAGAGCCAAGAATGTAAAAGCATTGGTACAGCAGGCTTTGGAAGAAGGAGTAAATCCAAAAGATATTTTAAATGAAGGTTTGCTTTCAGGAATGACAGTTATCGGAGGAAGATTTAAAAGAAATGAAGTATTTGTACCAGAGGTGCTGGTAGCAGCCAGAGCTTTGAATGCAGGGCTGTCTATTTTGGAACCAAAGCTTATTGAGGTTGGAAATGAACCGATTGGAAAAGCAATTGTGGGGACTGTGCAGGGCGATTTGCATGATATTGGAAAAAACCTGGTAGTAATGATGTTAAAAGGTGCAGGCTTTGACGTGGTGGATATTGGAATTGACGTGGCTCCGGAAACCTTCCTTCAGAAAGCAGAGGAGGAAAACGCAGATATTATCTGTATGTCTGCACTCCTTACTACTACCATGGGAAAAATGAAAGAAAATATTGATTTATTAAAAGAAAAAAATGTAAGAGATAAATATATTGTTATGGTTGGCGGCGCACCGGTAAACGAAGAATTTGCAGAAGAAATTGGCGCAGATTATTATACCCCTGATGCAGCAACGGCAGCAGAAGTGGCAAAACGCGCAGTAACAGCAGCGTAAAGAAAAGGAGAAAAACCTATGAAACAGGATATGAAAAAATGGGTTGAAGAGCTGAAAAATACAAAGGAAAAAAAGGGATTTTTGGTGCTATCTTTTCCTGCTATTCAAAAAATGGGAATTACAGTAAAGGAACTGGTAAGTTCCAGTGACCTGCAGGCAGAAGCTATGAAAATAGTGGCAGATTCTACACCAGAAGCATTGGCTTCTGTCAGTATGATGGATCTTTCTCTGGAGGCAGAGGCGTTTGGTTCTTCTGTGCGTTTTGCTGATGATGAGGTTCCGACAATTATTGGAAGTATTGTGAACAGCGAAGAAGAGGCAGAAGCATTGGAAATCCCCGAAATAGGAGCAGGAAGAACCCAGATTTATGTAGACGCTATTGAGAAAGCGGTAAAACTTATAGAAGACAGACCTGTGTTTGCAGGTGTGATTGGCCCTTTTTCTCTGGCAGGGCGCCTGATGGACGTTACAGAGGCAATGATTTATTGCTATGATGAGCCGGATATGGTACATACAGTTTTGGAAAAAGCTTCCGGTTTCCTGATTAATTATATTAATGCATATAAAGCAGCAGGAGCAAATGGAGTTGTGATGGCAGAGCCTCTGGCAGGTTTGCTTTCCCCCGCTCTTGAAGAAGAATTTTCCAGTGCCTATGTAAAGAAAATAGTAGACGCAACCCAGACGGATGATTTTATTGTGATTTATCATAATTGTGGGAACTGTACCATTCAGCAGATTGATTCTATTTCAAAGAATGGCTGTAAGGTACTGCATTTTGGGAACTCCATAGATATGGAAGAAATGCTGCAAAAAGCGCCTTGTGAACTTCTTATAATGGGAAATTTGGATCCGGCAGGATATTTCAGAAATGGTACGCCTGACAAAGTAAAAGAGGCGACCATGGAGCTTTTAGAAAAATGCAGCTCCTATCCAAATTTCATTATTTCTTCCGGGTGTGATATTCCCCCTCTTTCAAGCTGGGATAATATTCAGGCTTTTTTCGACGGGGTGGAAGAATATTACCATCAAAACAAATAAAACCTTTGCATGTAAAAGAAAAGGAACTGTCCTGCAAATGCAGAGTCAGTTCCTTTTCTCTATATTAAGAAAGTATGAGAAAGAGATATGATGAAAGAAATATATTTAGAAGGACAGAGAAAAAGAATAGATAAACATTTGACTATGGAAATATTGCAATGTTTTCCAGACAGTCCGGTTTACGAGGAAACAGAAGGAATTTACCAGGAAGTTTTTTCTCAGGCAGAGGCGTCTATTTGTCCAAAAGGGTGTATTCAATTTTATAAGGCAGAAGAAATCATACCGGAATTAAAGCTGGAAAAAGAAACACCCGTAGCAGTTGTTTTGTATACGCTCGGAGAGGAAATCAGCAGATTCAGTGTGCAGGAATTTCAGAGAGGAGATTATCTGAGAGGAATGTTAATAGATGCAATGGCAGATTCCTGTTTGTTTACCATGGAAGAAGAATGGAAAAAAATTCTGATAAAAGAGTGCAGAAAAAGAAATCTTGGTATTGAAAGGCGATTGGAAGCGCCGGCAGATATTCCGATGTCAGTACACAAAAGAGTGATGTCTTTTACAAATACAGAAAAATTGGGTATACAGCTTTCAAAAGGTATGATGTTCTTTCCGATTAAAACAATTTGTCTTGTATTTGTATTGACAGAGGATATTTGTTTGCAAAAGGTAGATCATGACTGTAAAGCATGTAAAAATTTGAAATGCAGGTTAAGGAAAATAAGATGATAAGAATAACAGTTTTAGAGGAAGAGAAGCAGTATCAGATATTATGTGAGGAAAAAAAGAGTATTATGCAGGCATTACTTCTGGCAAATGCAGAAATCAGCGCCCTTTGTGGGGGAAAGGGTATTTGCGGAAAATGTAAAATTAAATTTCTCAAGGGAAAAACAGAGCCTTCAGATAAAGACCGTAAAACTTTTTCAGAAAAAGAGTTAGAAGACGGATACCGTCTTGCCTGTACAGCTTATCCCAGAGAAACAGCGGTGATTCAGTTGTATATGCAAAAAGAACAAAAAATAAAAGTGGTAGCAGAAACAGAAGAAAAACCTTATAATGGAACTGCATACAGGAAAGATTCAGATTTCGGAATTGCAGTAGATATAGGAACAACTACGATAGCTATGCAGCTTTTGGAAAAGAGCAAGAAAGAATCCATATCCGCTTATACAGGATTAAACCCTCAGCGTTCCTATGGTGCAGATGTTATGTCAAGAATAGATGCAGCAAATCATGGCTGGGGAGAACAGCTGCAAAAGAAAATAGAAGAAGCGTTAGAAGTGGGATTTTCAGAACTGATAGGAAAAGCGGATATTTTAAAAGAAAAAGTAGAGGAAATTATAATTTCCGGAAATACAACCATGATACATTTATTATTGGGATATTCCTGTGAAACGTTAGGTGTGGCACCCTTTATTCCGGTAAACACAGGGGCAGTCAGGACAGACAGTGAGAAATTATTTCCAAATAGCGGTTTAAAGTGTTCTGTGAAAATTATCCCCGGATTTTCTGCTTTTGTAGGCGGAGATATTACGGCTGGATTATATTACTGTCAAATGCAGAAAAAAGAGGGAACAAATTTGTTTATTGATTTGGGAACAAATGGAGAAATGGCAATCGGTAACAGGGAAAAGATATTGGTAACTTCTGTTGCAGCAGGTCCGGCTTTTGAAGGAGGAAACATTTCATGCGGTATAGGAAGTGTTCCGGGTGCAATTTGTAAGGTGGATATGAAGGGAAGAAAAATAGAATCACTGGAAACCATTGATGGAAAAGAGCCACTTGGTATTTGTGGAAGTGGGGTTTTAGAGGCTGTTTTTGAGTTGGTGAAGGAAGCGATAATAGACGAAACAGGGCTTTTAGAGGAGCCGTACTTTGATAATGGATTTCTTTTAGATGAACAAAGGGGAAAAAATCCTATTGTAATAAATCAAAAAGATATTCGGGAGATTCAACTGGCAAAATCAGCAGTGAGAGCAGGGATTGAAGTACTTTTGAAGAGGTTTGGCAGTACCTATAAAGATATAGAAAATGTATACCTGTCAGGAGGCTTTGGCTATTATGTAAACGTAGAAAAGGCTATAGGAATAGGTATGCTTCCGAGAGAATTATCAAGAAAAATAAAACCTGTGGGAAATACTGCGCTTGCAGGAGCAAAGAAGCTTTTATTTCAAAATGCAGAATGGAAAAAGCTACGGAAACTGACCGATATGGTACAGGAGATTAATCTGGGAGGAGATAAAGAGTTTCAGGAGTTCTATATGGAGTATTTGTATTTTACCTTAAAATAAATTTTAAAATTTTTGTAACGAATTCGTCCTTTCCCCGTCTAACCTATGTAAAAGGAGGTGAGCAGTTCTGAATTACGAAAAATTATATCATTCCTATTACCTGCAGGTATATTCTTATGTCATGACAATGGTGAAAAATCAGTCTCTTGCGGAAGAGATAACACAAAATACCTTTTTCAAAGCCATGACAGCCAAAAAGAAATTTGAAGGAAAGTCAAAGGAACTGACCTGGTTGTGTGGGATTGCAAAGAATTTGGCGATTGATGAATGCAGGAGGAATGCAAAAACCGGAGAATTAGATGAAGTGGCTTCGGCAGCGTCTGTAGATATAGAAGCAGAGGCAGAAGATAAAGATACTGCTCTTCGGATTCATCTTGTTCTTCACGAACTGCAGGAGCCCTATAAGGAAGTATTTCAGCTGAGAGTTTTTGGAGAATTGCCATTCTCCCAAATCGGGTATATTTTCGGCAAAACAGAAAACTGGGCAAGAGTTACTTACCACAGGGCAAGAATAAAAATTCAGGAAAGGATTGAGGAGAATGAATAAAAATAAGTTTCAGGAATGTGAAATTGTGCAGGATTTACTGCCTCTTTACTATGACGACGCCTGCACCCAGGCAAGCAAAGAGTTCGTGGAACAGCATTTGGCCGATTGTGAGAAATGTCAGAAAACATATGCAGAATTGAAAAATAACACCTTTGATACGCTTCTGAAAAAGGAATCCGAGAGTGTGCTGGAAAGACATGCAAAAAAGGAGAGAAATGCGGCGTATAAAGCCGGGGCTGTGATTGCATTGCTGCTTCTCATTCCCATTGTCATTACTTTTTTCGTATCCATGAGCAGCGGCGGGGATTTAGGTGTATTCGCAGTATTGACGGCTTCTATGCTGCTTGTGGCAGCCCTGACTGTGGTTCCGCTTATGTCCCAGCAGAAAAGATTTGTGAAAAGTATTTTAACAGGGATTTTGGCGTTATTGGCGATTTTCTTTTTCGTAGACAGAATGAATGGCGGAGGGGAGTTTGTTTTATGGTCCATACCTACGATTTTCGGACTGTCCATTGTTCTTTTTCCTCTGGTAATCAGAAATTTGACGCTGCCTGTGGTACTGTCTGACAAAAAAGCGTTGATAACGATGGTATGGGATACATTCTGGTTATTTTTGACTATTTTTGAAGTTTGCAATCATGCAGGAGATATGGAAGGCATGCGAACCGGTTATATTGTTGCCATTGTTTTTATGGTGGGCATATGGCTGATTTTTCTAACTGCGAGATATCTTCCGGTCAGTGTCTGGATAAAGTCGGGACTCATTGTCGGAATCATCAGTATATGGACTGTGTTTGCGAATGATGTGTGCGGATATTTTATAGAGCATAAGAAACAACTTACCATTCTTTTTGCAGATTTTTCAAACTGGACAGATACAGACTGTGTGAACGGAAATATTTTTGTGTTAGCCTTGATTTTAGGCGGGGGAATCAGTGTTGCTCTGTTTATCACAGGACTGGCGAAAAGAAATGGAAAAATATAAAATAGAGAGAAGCATGAAAAACAAATGGAGAGAGCGATAGAAGAAGGTGAGGCTGCTTTATGCGGCTTTGCCTTTTTCCTGTTTATACAGTTCTTTTCAAATGTCCCTGTATTCTTGACAAGTCAATTTTATCTCTTTATAATATAGTTGACTTGTCAGGAATAAGGAGGAAATATGGAAAATCGCGTATTGGGAAGAAGCATTGCCATTCTCCATCGAAGAGAACAGAAATATATGATTCAGAAGATGAAGGAATACGGCATTGGTTATTCCAGCTATAATTTTTTATTTTATCTGTCTGCCTATCCGGGCAGCAGCCAGAAGGAAATGTGTGAAAATATGGCAGTAGATGAGGCTTTGGCGGTACGAACTATGAAAAAGCTGCAGGAGCAGGGCTTGATACAGAGAAAAAAAGGAGCAGGAAATGGGCGGTCTTATGCTATCAGTCTTACCCCAAAGGGAGAGGAGTTGATTCCCCAATTAAGAAATGCTCTGGCAGAGTGGTGGTCCCAGGTACTGTCTGTGCTGCCAAAGGAGGAGCAGCAGAATATGGTAGAGAAAATTGAAAAGATGGCATTTCATTCCAGGGAAGTGCTTCAAAATGCCAGAGAAGAAAAAGAAGAAACATTACAAAAGAGGAGGAAAGGGGAAAAGTATGGAGAAGAATCAGAATAATCCGTTAGGTACAGAACCTATAGGCACGTTGCTTACCAGATTTGCGGTTCCCAGTATTATTGCCATGCTGGTAAGTTCGCTTTATAACATTGTAGACCAGTTTTTTATAGGCAGAAGTGTGGGAATGCTGGGAAATGCAGCTACCAATGTGGCGTTTCCTCTGAGTATTACCTGTACTGCGCTCTCACTTTTGTGCGGAATCGGAGGCGCTGCAAACTTTAACCTTTCTATGGGAAAGAATCAGAAGGAAAAAGCAGTTAAATTTGCCGGAGGGGCGATTGGAATGATGCTGACCCTGGGAATTTTGCTTTGCATTCTTGCCCAGATTTTTTTAAATCCTATGATGCTGGCGTTTGGGGCTACAGACCAGGTATTGGAATATGCCTTAACGTACACAGGAATCACCTCTCTGGGATTTCCGTTTTTGATTGTGACCACCGGAGGCAGTAATCTGATTCGTGCAGACGGCAGTCCGAAGTTTTCCATGATCTGTACGTTGACAGGGGCTGTTATTAACACGATTTTAGATCCTCTGTTTATCTTTGGACTGGACATGGGAATTGCAGGTGCAGCTTGGGCAACTATTATCGGACAGGTTGTGTCAGGAATTATGGTTTTAACATATCTTTCCCGGTTTAAGACGGTTCACATTCCTTTGAAGACTTTGATTCCGTCTAAAGCAGCTTGGTTTCCCATTATTTCCCTTGGAGTTGCGCCTTTTTGTAACCAGCTTGCTATGATGATTGTACAGATTGTTATGAATAATACTCTGACTTATTACGGGGGACAGTCTTCCTATGGAAGCGACATACCTCTCGCCTGTGCAGGGATTATCTCCAAGGTGGGAATGATTTTCTTTGCTATTGTTATCGGAATTTCCCAGGGAATCCAGCCAATTATCAGCTTTAATTACGGGGCAGGAAAGTATGACCGTGTAAAAGCAGCCTATAAAAAGGCAGTGACAGCAGCAATTGGAATTTCCGTAGTGGCGTTTCTGCTGTTTCAGTTGGCGCCAAGGCAGATTATCGGAATCTTTGGCTCAGGAAGCGAGGAATATTTTCTGTTTGCGGAAAAGTTCTTTCGCATTTATATGTTTTTTACTTTTATCAATGGAATTCAGCCCATTACGGCAAATACTTTTACATCCATTGGAAAAGCCGGAAAAGGTGTCTTTTTATCCCTTACCAGACAGATTATTTTTTTGTTGCCTTTGCTTTTGATCCTTCCTGTGTTTATGGGAATCGAGGGTGTTATGTTTGCAGCTCCGGTGGCAGACGGGATTGCTGCTGTGCTTTGCATTTTCTTTATTATAAGAGAATTTAAGCATATGGGATCGGAGAGAAAGGAAGTCTGAAAAAAGGCTGCTGTAGGAACAGCAGCCTTTTTGTATATTTTAAATTTTTGTCAGTTTATGCCATATATTTTTTCAATGTGGCTCTTACTGCGCCTTTTCCGGCAATTTCTTCTAAGAACATTTCTTCAATTCTTTCACCGATTCCGGCTTCATATAAATCAATACCAAAAATATTTGCATTAGAGAGAATGGATTTTAACTGTCCCTTATAGGAAGCAGGATTTCCAACCTCAATGCCTTCCAGCGCTTTTGTCAGCTCGTCCAGCATTGGGTCAGCGGAACGCTCAAAAGTATTTCCTTCATCGTCCACACCTAAGAGGTATCTGCACCAGCCGGCAATCGCCAGAGGAATGGCTGTTAATTTCTTTGCATCTCCATATTGTGCCACATAAGATTTAATGGTTTCTCCGTAACGGATACCAACCTTCTGTGAAGTATCGGTTGCAATACGCTGTGGAGTATCCGGCATAAATGGATTCGGGATTCTCACATTGATAACTTCGTCTACAAAGTCAGCAGGAGAGAGGATACCGGGGTCTGTAACAACCGGCATGCCTTCTACAGGACCGATTTCATGAACCAGTTTGTTTAACTGTTCGTCCTTCATTTCATCTGCAATGAGGGTATAGCCTAATACACAACCGTATACAGCCAAAGCTGTGTGCAGAGGATTTAAGCAGGTCGTAACCTTCATACGCTCTACTTTGTTTACGGTATCGCGGTCTGTCAGGTAAACGCCAGCTTTTTCAAGGGCAGGTCTTCCGTTGGGGAACTTGTCCTCAATAACCAGATACTGTGGTCCTTCTGCGTTTACAAAAGGTGCGATATAAGTTCTTTTAGAAGTAATCACAGGTGCGATTTCTTCTACTCCTGCTTTTTCCAGATCTTCACATACAGAATCTGCCGGTCTTGGTGTGATTTTATCAATCATGGACCATGGGAAGGAAACCTGTTTTTCATCAGACAGATATTCCACGAAGGCTTTTTCTACAAAGCCCTTTGCAGCCCATTCCTTTGCCATGGTGAGAATGGAGTTCTGCAGTTTTTCACCATTGTGAGAGCAGTTGTCCATAGATACTACAGCAATAGGAGCTTTGTTTGTTTTGTAACGTTCATTTAACAGCGCACATACAACAGCCATGGCAGAACCTGCCTTTTCAGGACCATTGTCAATGTCTGACTGAATAAATGGGAAGAAATTTCCGTCAGCGCCTTTTAACGCATAACCTTTTTCTGTAATGGTAAAGGAAATCATTTGCAGTCCCGGATTTACAAAAATTTCTTTTAAGCGATTCCATTCTTCAGGAACATTGGACTGTGCTTTAATGGCCTCTGTAAGAGAGCCAAGAACTTTTTTATCTGTAGAACCGTCTGCTTTTAAAGTAACGGCAAGTACCAGATTATCGTATGGTTTGTAAATTTTGTCTACAACGTCAAAGTCAAAGGTTTCCACACAGGTGATTCCCTTGTCAGCCTCTCCTTTTGCAAGAAGTGTATCAGCCAGTCCGCCGATAAAGATACGGAAAATGTTTCCTGCGCCAAAGTGTACCCATGTAGGAGCTTTTCTTGTGTTTTCTGCAACTTTTTCCACATCATAGGAAGGAAGTGCAATCCCTGCTGCTTCCCATTCCTGTGTATTTTTCAGACCTTCTAAAGTTAATTTCATAATATTTTCCCTTCCTCGCTTTTTGCGATCACAGAACTTTATAATGATTTTTTATCGGATTTTGGTCTTATTTGGACTCTTTGCAAGCCGCTTCCCATAAGCCGCACAGGTAAGCAGCTCCAAGAGCGCGGTCATATAAGCCGTAGCCCGGCATCGCTTTTTCGCCCCACATCATACGTCCATGGTCAGGGCGGATTGGTCCGTCAAAGCCTGTGTCATGCAGCGCTTTCATGATTGCATACATATCAAAGGTTCCGTCAGAGCTTAAGTGAGCGCTTTCTTCAAAATCACGCATACCGTCGTTGAAACGCAGGTTTCTTACATGTGCAAAGTGGATTCTGCCTTTTAACATATGGATTGTGTCAATTAAGTCATTGTTCAGGTTTGTTCCGTAGGATCCCATGCAGAAGGTTACGCCGTTGTGTTTGTTTGGAACCATTTCCATCATACGTTTTAATTTTGCCTGAGAGGAGATAATACGAGGCAGTCCGAATACGCTCCAGGACGGATCGTCTGGGTGAATGGCCATGTTGATGTCGTATTTATCACATACCGGCATAATTGCTTCCAGGAAATATTTCAGGTTGTCGAATAACTTGTCTTCATCAATATCTTTGTAAAGCTCAAATAATTCTTTTACTTTTTCCATACGTTCCGGTTCCCAGCCTGGCATTACAGTGCCGTTCATGTTATCTTTGATAGAATCAAACATGTTGTCCGGATCCATTTTGTCTACTGTGTCCTGATTGTAAGCAAGAACTGTAGTACCGTCTTCTCTTACTCTGGCAAGCTCTGTTCTTGTCCAGTCAAATACAGGCATGAAGTTATAACAAACCATGTGGATATCTGCTTTTCCAAGATTTTCCAGTGTTTCGATATAAGCCGCAATGTCTTTATCTCTTTCCGGTGCACCTGTTTTAATTGCATCGCTTACGTTTACACTTTCAATACCTGCCAGGTGAAGCCCTGCGTCTTCTACTTCTTTCTTCATTGCCAGGATTTCGTCCAGTGTCCATACTTCTCCCGGTAATTTGTCATAAAGAGTAGTGATAATACCTTTTACATAGCAGCTCTGCTTAATCTGCTCCAGAGTTACTGTGTCGTGTTTTTTGCCGTACCAGCGCATAGTCATTTCCATAGTAGAGTTCCTCGCTTTCGCATGTATTTTTTATAGTTATTATTATAGATAATCTGAAAAAAAATTCCTATTGATAAGATTGTTGTATATATTGTAAAAGTTGCGGTTTTGTATTAAAATAAATACAGAGTACAGAAAAAGGAGTATTCATAGAATGAAGAAAAACTATAAAACTGAGTTTTTGAAACGACAGTATATGCTGTCAAGGGATTATGAAATTTATTACTACAGTGACAGTCATCTGGGCAATGTGGACAGTCATATACATAAATATTATGAAATGTATTTTTTTTTTGGAAGGTAATGTGTCTATTCAGATTCGGGACAAACTATACAGACTGGAGCCGGGAGATGTGGTAATTCTCCCGCCGGGAATTCCCCACAAGGCTGTGATTCATGACCAGGATCAGCCCTACAGCCGTTTTGTGTTCTGGATTAGCGTAGAATATTACCAGCGTCTGCGCCAGATGTCAGAGGATTACTATTATCTGGTGCAGTGTGCAGCAGAGAAAAAGCAGTACGTCTATCACAACAGTACGGTGGAATTTTCCGGAATCCAATCTAAAATTTTTCATTTGATAGAGGAGCTGCATGCGCAGAGATATGGAAAAGAGGCCCGTATTTTTATTAATATCTGTGACCTGCTCCTGCATTTAAACCGCATGGCATATGAAAAAAAACAATCCGGGAAAAATAGAAGGGGATCAGAATCTTTATCGGAATATTCTGCAGTATATTGACGATCATCTGGAGGAGGATTTATCCCTGGAATTTCTGGCAGGGGAATTTTATGTGAGTAAATATCATATTGCCCATATTTTTAAAGAAAATACCGGCATTTCCATTCACCAGTATATTATGAAAAAACGCCTTGCTGCCTGTCAGGACGCAATTTTGGGAAATATCAGCATCAGCCGGGCATATCTCATGTTTGGATTTAAGGATTATTCCAGCTTTTATCGTGCGTTTAAAAAAGAGTTTGGGATTTCGCCAAAGGAGTATAAGGATTCAAAAATGCAGATAGGAATGAGAGAAGAGAAGCCTACCCATATATAGACAATATTTGTGCATCAGGAGTATGAATATTCCTGATGCACAGCCTTTTGAGTACAAGAAAGCCTTTTAGTTGTCTTCCTCTGTCATGGTATATACCTGACGTTTTCTTGCCATTTCATCGCTTGCCAGATATTCGTCATAAGTGGTAATCTTGTCAATTAACACACCATTTGGAAGGATTTCCATAATACGGTTTGCGGTGGTCTGTACAATCTGATGGTCATGAGAGGCAAAGAGAATCACGCCCGGGAATTTCATCATACCGTTGTTTAAGGCAGTGATGGATTCCATATCCAGATGGTTGGTAGGCTCGTCAAAAATCAGAATGTTTGCCCCGGAAATCATCATTTTGGACAGCAGACATCTTACTTTTTCACCACCGGAAAGTACGCGGACCTTTTTCACCCCGTCTTCGCCAGGGAAGAGCATACGTCCGAGAAAACCGCGGACATAAGTAGCATCTTTGATTTCAGAATATCCGGTGAGCCAGTCTGCAATGGTTAAATCATTGTCAAATTCCTTTGTACTGTCTTTTGGGAAGTAAGCCTGTGTGGGTGGTTACACCCCATTTGTAGGTACCTTCGTCCGGTTCCATTTCACCCATTAAAATCTGGAAAAGTACAGTTTTTGCACGTTCATTTCCACCTACAAAAGCGACCTTATCCTCACGTCCCAGGGTAAAGGTCAGGTTGTCCAGGATTTTTACGCCGTCAATGGTTTTGGAGAGACCCTCTACCATAAGCACCTCGTTTCCGATTTCGCGGTTTGGACGGAAGTCGATGTAAGGGTATTTACGGCTGGAAGGACGCATATCATCCAACTGGATTTTTTCCAACGCGCGTTTTCTGGAAGTTGCCTGCTTGGATTTGGAAGCATTGGCAGAGAAACGGGAAATAAATTCCTGGAGCTCTTTGATTTTTTCTTCTTTTTTGCGGTTGGCTTCTTTCATCTGTTTGATGAGGAGCTGGCTGGACTCATACCAGAAGTCATAGTTTCCGGCATAGAGCTGGATTTTGCCGTAATCAATATCTGCGGTGTGGGTGCAGACCTTATTTAAGAAATAACGGTCATGGGATACCACAATAACAGTGTTTTCAAAATTGATTAAGAATTCTTCCAGCCATTCAATGGCATCTAAATCCAGGTGGTTGGTAGGCTCGTCCAGAAGCAGGATATCCGGATTTCCAAAAAGCGCCTGTGCAAGAAGCACCTTCACTTTTTCGCTTCCCTTTAAGTCTGCCATGAGAGCATAGTGTAAATCTGTGTCAATGCCCAGTCCGTTTAAGAGCATAGCGGCATCAGATTCTGCTTCCCAGCCGTTCATTTCTGCAAATTCCCCTTCCAGTTCGCTGGCACGGATACCGTCCTCATCTGTGAAATCTTCTTTTGCGTAAATAGCTTCTTTTTCCTTCATAATGTCATAAAGGCGTTGATTTCCCATAATGACCGTATCCAGAACTGTGAATGCATTCGTATTTGAAGTGATCCTGCTGCAGGAAGGAAAGACGCTGTCCCGGTGTAATCGTGATATTTCCATTGGTAGTTTCCAACTGTCCGGAAAGGATTTTTAAGAATGTGGATTTTCCGGCGCCGTTGGCACCAATCAGACCATAGCAGTTTCCTTCTGTAAATTTAATATTGACATCTTCAAACAGTGCTTTTTTACCGATTCGTAATGTAACATTATTTGCTGCAATCATGTTTTATTCATACCTCGCTTAATCAAAAACAATTTTAATGCGTAATCTCTTTTATTTTACCGTAAAACCTGGATTTTGCAAGTGTTTCTTGCGAAAAATACTTGATAAATACAGTACAGATAGTTATAATTATCATTATATAGGAAGAATCAACGACAAAAGAAGGGAAAAGAGTATGCTGATTACAAGAGAATGTGATTATGGTGTGAGAATTGTACGCGCCCTGGCAAAAGGCGAAAAAATGTGTGTCAACCAGGTTTGTGAACAGGAGGGGCTTACGCCTGCATTTGTATATAAAATACTGAAGAAGCTGGAAAAGAAGGATATTGTAAAATCCTTCCGGGGAAGCAATGGAGGTTATGCTTTAAAGCGTTCCATAGAAGAACTGACGCTTCTGGATATTTATCTGGCAGTGGAACCGGATTTTTATATGATTGAATGTATGAATCCCGGTAAGCCCTGTGTTCATAACCGGGAGGACTGTGGCTGCAAAGTACATAAGGAACTGGAAAGAATCCAGAATGTTTTGCTGAAGGAATTATCTGCAAAATCTATTGGGGAAATTATGGCAGGGACGGTTTCCGAAGAAAAAGAATAAAAAGTGACAAGGTGCATGTTTTTTTGGGAAAACATTTGATTTTCTTCTGTTTTACAAATGGACATGCACTTGAAATCGTGCTATAATTTTATATAGACTTCGTGAGCGAAGTGGAATATTGTTAAAATAACAACAATTTTCAAGGAGGAAAAAATCAAATGGCTAGAAAGATGAAAACCATGGATGGTAACCATGCAGCAGCTCATGCTTCATATGCATATTCAGATGTTGCGGCTATCTATCCGATTACCCCTTCATCTGTAATGGCAGAAGCCACAGACGAATGGGCAACACAGGGAAGAAAGAACATTTTCGGACAGGAAGTACAGGTTACAGAAATGCAGTCTGAAGCTGGTGCTGCTGGTGCAGTTCACGGCTCTTTGGCAGCAGGTGCCCTGACTACTACATATACAGCATCTCAGGGTCTTCTGTTGATGATTCCAAACCTTTACAAAATCGCCGGTGAGCAGTTACCAGGCGTTATCAACGTTTCTGCTCGTGCCCTGGCAAGCCATGCGCTGTCTATCTTCGGAGATCATTCTGACGTATATGCATGTCGTCAGACAGGCTGCGCTATGCTGTGTGAATCTTCTGTACAGGAAGTTATGGACTTAACACCAGTTGCTCATTGCTCTGCAATTAAAGGTAAAGTTCCATTCATCAACTTCTTCGATGGATTCCGTACATCTCATGAAATTCAGAAAATTGAAACATGGGATTATGAAGATTTAAAAGATATGGTAGATATGGATGCTGTTGATGAATTCCGTAAACATGCATTAAATCCAAATCACCCATGTCAGAGAGGTTCTGCTCAGAACCCGGATATCTTCTTCCAGGCAAGAGAAGCATGTAACCCATACTATGATGCATTACCAGCATTAGTACAGGAATACATGGATAAAGTAAATGAGAAAATCGGCACAAACTACAAATTATTCAACTACTATGGTGCTGAAGATGCTGAACACGTTATCATTGCTATGGGTTCTGCATGTGAAACAATCGAAGAAACCATCGATTACTTAATGGCAGCAGGCAAAAAAGTTGGTCTTGTTACAGTTCGTCTTTACAGACCATTCTGCGCGGAAGCATTAGTAAACGCTATTCCTGAAACTGTAAAACAGATTTCTGTATTAGACAGAACAAAAGAACCGGGTGCTCTTGGCGAACCATTATACTTAGATGTTGTTGCTGCATTAAAAGGCACAAAATTCAACGATACACCAATCTTCAGCGGACGTTACGGATTAGGTTCTAAAGATACAACACCGGCTCAGATCGTTGCTGTATACGAAAACACAACAAAAGAAAAATTCACAATCGGTATTGTTGATGATGTTACTAACTTATCTCTTGAAGTTGGCGCTCCTCTTGTTACAACACCAGAAGGAACCATCAACTGCAAATTCTGGGGATTAGGTGCTGACGGTACTGTTGGTGCTAACAAAAACTCCATCAAGATTATCGGTGATAATACAGATATGTATGCTCAGGCATATTTTGATTACGACTCCAAAAAATCCGGCGGTGTTACCATGTCTCACCTTCGTTTTGGTAAGAGCCCAATCAAATCCACATACCTGATCAAACAGGCAAACTTTGTTGCTTGCCATAACCCATCTTATGTGAACAAATATAACATGGTTCAGGAATTAGTTGATGGCGGTACATTCTTATTGAACTGTCCATGGGATATGGAAGGTCTTGAAAAACACTTACCAGGACAGGTAAAAGCATTCATCGCTAACCATAACATCAAATTCTATGTAATTGATGGTATTAAGATTGGTAAAGAAATCGGACTTGGCGGACGTATCAATACAGTTCTTCAGTCTGCATTCTTCAAGCTGGCTAACATCATTCCGGAAGAGCAGGCAATCGAATTAATGAAAGCTGCTGCAAAAGCTACTTACGGAAGAAAAGGTGACGCTATTGTTCAGATGAACTATGACGCTATCGATGCAGGTGCAAAACAGGTTGTTGAAATTCAGGTTCCGGAAAGCTGGAAAGATTGTGCTGATGAAGGTTTATTCATGGCTCATGCTGAAGGCGGACGTGCAGATGTTGTTGATTTCGTAAACAATATCCAGGCAAAAGTAAATGCTCAGGAAGGTAACACATTACCTGTATCTGCATTCAAAGATTATGTGGATGGTACTACACCATCAGGTTCTTCTGCATTCGAAAAACGTGGTATCGCAGTAGATATCCCGGTATGGCAGCCGGAAAACTGTATCCAGTGTAACCGCTGTGCATATGTATGTCCTCACGCTGTAATCCGTCCGGTTGCTATGACAGATGCTGAAGTAGCAGCAGCTCCGGAAGGAATGAGAACATTACCTATGACAGGTATGGCTGATTACAAATTCGTTATGACTGTATCTGCTTACGACTGTACAGGATGTGGTTCCTGTGCAAATGTCTGCCCAGGTAAGAAGGGTGCAAAAGCTCTTGTTATGGCAAACATGGAAGAAAATGCAGGCGAACAGAAATTCTTCGATTATGGTGTAACATTGCCAGTGAAAGAAGATGTTATTGCTAAATTTAAAGAAAATACAGTAAAAGGTTCTCAGTTCAAACAGCCATTACTTGAGTTCTCAGGAGCTTGTGCTGGTTGTGGTGAAACACCTTACGCTAAATTAATCACACAGTTATTTGGTGATAGAATGTACATTGCAAACGCAACAGGATGTTCTTCTATCTGGGGTAACTCCTCACCATCTACACCATATACTGTAAATGCAAAAGGACAAGGTCCAGCTTGGTCTAACTCCTTATTTGAAGACAATGCTGAATTCGGATATGGTATGTTATTAGCACAGAAAGCTATCCGTGGCGGATTAAAAGAAAAAGTTGAATCCGTAATGGCTAGTGAAAATGCTTCTGAAGAAGTAAAAGCAGCTTGCCAGGAATGGTTAGATACATTCAACAGCGGAATTACAAACGGTGCAGCTACAGATAAATTAGTTGCAGTATTAGAAGGATGCGACTGTGACGTATGCAAAGACATCGTTAAGAATAAAGACTTCTTAGCTAAGAAATCTCAGTGGATCTTCGGTGGTGACGGTTGGGCATACGACATCGGTTTCGGTGGCGTTGACCACGTATTAGCTTCCGGACAGGATATCAACGTAATGGTATTCGATACAGAAGTTTACTCTAACACAGGTGGACAGTCTTCTAAATCTACACCAACAGGTGCTATTGCACAGTTCGCTGCTGGTGGTAAAGAAGTGAAGAAGAAAGATATGGCTTCTATCGCAATGAGCTATGGTTATGTATACGTTGCTCAGATTGCTATGGGTGCAGACTTTAACCAGACTGTAAAAGCAATCGCAGAAGCTGAAGCATATCCGGGACCATCTCTGATCATTGCTTACGCTCCATGTATCAACCATGGTATTAAGAAAGGTATGAGCAAAGCTCAGACAGAAGAAGAATTAGCTGTTAAATGTGGATACTGGCATAACTTCCGCTTCAATCCAGCTGCAGAAAACAAATTCTCTCTGGATTCTAAAGCACCGGCTGAAGAAGGATACCAGGAATTCCTGGACGGAGAAGTTCGTTACAACTCTCTGAAACGTTCTAATCCTGAAAAAGCAGCCAGACTGTTTGCTAAGAATGAGTCTGAAGCTAAGGAAAGATACGAATATCTGAACAAACTGGTTACTCTGTACGGAAAAACAGAAGAGTAATTCCATTAACTGAAATGTTATAAATGTGTCCAAACGGTTGAAAGGACTCCCACCCGCAGGTGACTGCGGGGAGGGAGTCCTTTTGGTAAAACAACATTTTTGCAAGGTTTGCCAAAAGGGTAGGAAGAAGCAGAAAAAACGTGTAAGATAGAGGAAAATAAGAAAAAGGGACAGACAGAACAGGAGAGATTTACATGAAAATTTTGATTGTGGAGGACGATATTACCCTGGCAAAGGAGCTTGTCAGACTTTGTGAAAAATGGGGATTTGACGCTCTGTATCTGGAGTGTTTTCAGGAGGTGGATAAGCAGTTTGAACAGAGTGGCTGTGATTTGGTGCTTATGGACATCAACCTGCCATCTTATGATGGGTTTTACTGGTGCGGCAAAATCCGCAGATTTTCCAGAGCTCCCATTTTGTTTCTATCCAGCCGGGATCAGAATGCAGATAAGGTTATGGCAATGGTATCCGGGGGAGATGATTATGTAGAAAAACCCTTTGATACAGAGCTTTTGCTGGTGAAAATACGCTCCCTTCTTCGCAGAGCCTATGAATATACCCAGGCAGACCGGGAGTACATTAGGGAAAATCTGGTGTATGACCGGAATCAGGGAGTATTACTTTATGAGGGAAAAATGATTGAGATGACAAAATCAGAGAACCGGATACTGAGTCTTCTGGCAGAGAATAAGGGAAATGTAGTGGAAAGAGAGGAGCTGATGCGGTATTTGTGGAGTACAGATGAATACGTGACAGACGCTTCTCTGACTGTACTGGTATCCAGACTGCGGGCAAAGATTGCAGACCACACAGGCGGGATTTCCTGTATTCGCACCAGAAAGGGAAAGGGGTATTATCTGGAATGAAGAGATATCTGAAGCAGAGAAGGGGAAGTTTCCTGATTTTAGGCGGTCTATGGGGCTTTGTAAATGTGTATCTGGTGTTTTTATGTATTCCGGCGCTTTTGGGAGCAGATATTCTCTATTTGAATACTCTGATTTTCTTTTTCAGTTTTTTCTGGCTTCTTCGGGATTTTCATGTATGGAAGCAGCGGGAGGAATATTTCAGAAATCCGGGAGAGTTTTCAGAGGAGGAAGAGGAAAAAATTTTGGGAGAAGGTCTGTATACGTATGTCTGTCAGCAGCAGCAGGAAAAAGAGCAGGAGGTGCAGGAATACACCAGAAGGCTGGAAGAGCTTTCCGATTATGTTTCCAGGTGGTCCCATGAGGCAAAGCTGCCTTTGGCGTCCCTTCGTCTGATGAATGAGAGAAATACAGATACAGCCCTTAGAAAGGAAATGCAGAGTTGTATCATGCGTCTGGAAAGACTGCTTCATACAGTCCTTACAGGGAGCAAGCTGCAGCAACCCCGGCATGATGTGCGCATGGAAAAGTTTGGTCTTCAGGACGCAGTAAAGGAAGCCGTAAAAAATCAGTCTTATTTTCTCATAGAGTATCAGTTTGAGCTGGAACTGGATTTACAGGGGATTTCTGTTTACAGTGACAGAAGGTGGCTGGTCTATCTGCTGGATCAGCTTCTTGCAAATGCAGTGAAATACAGGAAGGAAAAGCCCTGTCTTTCTTTTCACGCTGTAAAGGAAGGGAGAGAAGTCCGACTTATGGTAGAGGACAATGGAATGGGAATTTCGCCGGAGGATTTGCCTTATATTTTTGAAAAGGGATATGTGGGGAAAACTTTGCGTAAGGGGGATTATCATTCCACTGGTATGGGACTGGCTTTTGCAAAGCAGATTGCAGAGCTTCTCTGTATTTCCCTGGAAGTTTCTTCCGTAGAAGGAGAGAAGACCTGCTTTTTCCTTCGGTTTCAGGATAATGCGGACCATTTGCTTTTGCCATAAAAGTTCGGAGTAAGGATTTCTAACAAAAAAGTAAGATTAGACTGGGAACTGTTATCCAGATGAAAGGATTTTTCAGACTCTGTCTGGTAAGATAAGAACAGACAGGGAGGTAAGAGAATATGAATAAAATATTGGAAATCAGAAATCTTTACAAAAGCTATGGAAGAAAAGGCTATGAAACTTCGGTGCTTCAGGATATCAGCATGGATATTTTTGAAGGGGATTTCATTGCTATTATGGGACCCAGCGGGGCTGGAAAGACCACCTTTTTAAATCTGCTGTCTACTCTGGATAAGCCTACAAGAGGGGAAATTTTGCTGGAAGGACAGGATATTACCAAAATGTCCAACAAACAACTTTCTCTTATCCGGAGAGATAAAATCGGTTTTATTTTCCAGGAATACAATTTGTTGGACAATATGACTCTGCAGGATAACATTGCCCTTCCCCTTTCTTTAAACGGAGCAAAAACCGGAGAGATCCTCCGAAAAGTGCAGCAAAGAGCCTGTGCCTTTGGATTGGAAAGCCATTTGCGGAAATATCCCTATCAGCTTTCCGGGGGACAGAAGCAGAGAGCAGCCAGCGCCAGGGCTTTGATTACAGAGCCTAGAATCCTTTTTGCAGACGAACCCACAGGAGCTCTTGACTCTCGTTCCAGCCGGGATTTACTCTGCTGTCTGAAGGCAGCCAATGAGGAGGAAAAGGCAACGATTTTAATGGTAACCCATGATGGCTATACAGCCAGCTATGCCAGACAGGTGTATTTTTTAAAGGATGGGAAAATCCACAGCCGTCTGAATCGCCGGGACAGCAGAAAAGCTTTTTATGAGGAGATCATGTCCATGCTGGCAGTCATGGGAGGTGATCAGGAATGAGTCTTTGGAGCCTTTCATTTTCAAATTTTAAGAGAAGTATCAGAGAGTATGGTATGCTGCTGGTTTCTCTGGCATTTTCCGTGTTCGTCTTTTTTAATTTTCAAAATGTAGTGTATTCTGATTCCATGGACGTTTTAATGGATTATAAAAAAGAGTATATTGATATGATTGTGCAGGCAGCTTCTGTTGTGTTTGGTGTCTTTTTGTTCTTCTTTATATGGTATGCGTCCAATGTTTTTCTGAATCAGAGGAAAAAGGAAATCGGTATTTATATTTTCATGGGACTGGATAATCAGCGCATCGGCAAAATGTATGCGCTGGAAGCAGCGCTTATTGGTCTGTTTTCTCTGATATCGGGAATTGTTGCGGGGATTTTGTTTTCCAAGCTGTTTCAGATGCTGCTTTTCAGGTTGTCGGAAATCAGTGTTGATGTGCGTTTTTCCTTCAGCATGAAACCTGTTCTGGTAACTGCAGCCATGTTTGGCGGAGTTTATGGTCTAATGATTTTGAAAAGCTACCATACGCTGGCAACAAGCAGTGTGCTGAATCTGCTTTCTGGAGCAAAGCAAAAGGAAATAAGACCGGAAAAGGGAATCGTGACAGGGATTCGGATTCTGGCAGGTGTGGGGATTCTGGGGACAGGATATTATCTGGCCTGGGATACAAAGGGAATAGATGCTTTGAATCATGCGCTTCTGGCAGTCATACTGGTTATTGCAGGAGTGTACCTGCTGTTTTCCGGACTGATTCCTGCAATTCTTCGCAGGATGACCAGAAACAAGGAATTCCTTTACAAAAAGGAGAGAACGCTTTGGGTAAACAGTCTGGTTTTTCGGATAAAGAAAAATTACAGAACTTATGCCATGGTAACCGTGCTTATGATATGTTCAGTCACGGTTCTGGCATTTTCCATTGCCATGAAACAGCGGTATGAAAAAATACATGCCTTTGATGAAACTTATACCTGTCAGGTTGTGAGTATGGAACCAAAGGACGGAGAGGCGATTGCAGAGGGCATTGAGCAGGAAAATGAACTGGATTACTGGAATACCTATGAAATCCTGCTTCTGGATTCAGAATTGCTGCATTCCCAGTATGATCAGATTCCGCACGGTGTTATTTCCTGTTCCCAGATAAAGGCAGGCGCCAAAGCAGCTGGGCTTCCTTTTCCCTATAAGGATTTAAAGGAGCATGAGGTGATTGAATTAGAGCATGAAATTCTTATGAGTCTTATAGGGACGTCTTCAGAAGAACGAAAACAGCAGATAGGAGAAAAGACTTATGATGTAATTGCAGAAGAAAAGACGCCGTACCTGGGTACCATGCAAACTTCCGCAGATTTGTATATTGTCAGTGACCAAACCTTTCAGGAACTGCAGAATTTCGGGGTGAAAAGCTATCTGTATAATTACAGACTGAAAAATCCCAAGAACATAGAGGCTTCAAAAGCTTATTTGAATACTCTGGCGCAAAAGAATGAAAGTGGACAGTATACAACAGGAGTAAATTATTCTCAGGGCGTGACCAATGGGGATAGTTGGATTCGGATCATGTATTCTCTGTGTCAATTCATGTTTGTCACCCTGGTGCTGGCAGCAGGCAGCATACTTTTTCTGAAAATCGGAAACGAAGTTTATGAGGACAGGGAGAGGTATCGAGTATTGGAAAAAATGGGAATCCAGAAAAGCGTATTGAAAAAATCCGTACGCAATGAAATCTGTTTTACGTATTATTGTCCCTTTGTGCTCATGGTGCTGACCTCCTGGTTTTCCGTGCATGCGCTGGGAAATGTGATGGGAGAGGATTTGCTTTCTGTCAATATCTGGAGCGCAGGGATTGTGCTGGCTCTGTTTAGCATTATCTGTATGCTGTCTGTGCATACAGCGAGAAAGAGATTGTTTTAAGCCTGTTTTAAGAAAAAGAAAGGGACTGATTCTGAAATGCAGATAGTATATTGGAACATACTGTCTGTATTTCGTGCCAGTCCCTTACGGATTTAACGCTCAGTCATGCTGATGGATTCGATTCCCACGCTTCCGCCGCGTACCACCTCGATGTTTTTAAATTCGTCCTTAAATAATTTTACCACCGCGTCGTTTTTGGCGGCTGTCTGCACAAATTCCAGAAGCAGACTGTCCCGTCCCCGGTCTATCACTCTTCCCTTAAAGGTTTCGGCAATCTGAAAGAGTTCTATTTTTTCCTCCAGAGAACAATCTCTGACTTTGATATAAAGAATTTCTTTCATGCGAATGAAAATATCGGTAAAATCAATGACTTTAATTACTTCTACCATACGGTTTAACTGTTTTTTTATCTGCTCAAAGGTTTCATCGTCGCTGACCGTGGCAATAGTCATACGGGAAACCGTAGGGTCTTCTGTGGTTCCTACAGTGAGGCTGTCCAAATTATAGCATTTTCCGGAAAACAGCCCGGAAATCTTGGAAAGTACGCCTACCTGATTTTCTACATAAAGGGAAATCCATCTTTTTTTCATTCCTTTTTCCATTGTCCGGCCTCCTAACAATCCATAATCATATCTGCAAGTGTTCCCCCTGGTTTAATCATGGGATACACCATTTCCTCCGGGTCAAGAATAAATTCAATGACCGTAGGTGTTTTTGTGTGTTTTTTTGCCCGTTCAAGGGCAGGTGCAATTTCTTCGGTTTTGGTGACACGGATACCATCTGCGCCATAGCTTTGCGCCAGTTTCACAAAATCCGGAGTATAAGGGGGCAGTTCCTCTCCGTTTGTGCGTCTTGAGAGGGCGCCGGCGCGAAGATTGGTCATAGAGTAGCGCTTGCCGTAGAACAGCTTCTGCCACTGACGCACCATACCCAGATATTCATTGTTAAAAATACAGAGAATTACCGGAAGTTCTTCTAAGACAGCGGTAGCCAGCTCCTGAATGTTCATCTGCATACCTCCGTCTCCGGAAACTGCCAGAACAGGAATGTCAGGGTTTCCGATTTTGGCGCCAATGGCGCCGGGGAGTCCATAGCCCATGGTGCCAAGTCCACCGGACATAATCAGTTTTTTCTTTTCCGTGATTTCCGCATATTGGCTGACCAGCATCTGGTGCTGCCCTACATCTGTGACAAGGATAGCTTTTTCAAACTGGCGGTTGATTTCTCCGATAATGTCCAGAGGGCTCATAATCGGACGTTTCTTCATGGTGAGAGGGTGTTCTTCCTGCCATGCATAGATTTCTTTTCGCCATTTTTCCGTATTGCAGGCTTCTGCGTAGACATCTATTTTGGTAAGAGCTTCTTTTGCGTCCGCTACAATGGGGATATCCACATGAATGTTTCGGGAAATAGAAGCAGTATCAATGTCAATGTGGACAATCTGGGCATTTGGTGCAAATTCGTGAAGCTTGCCGGTAATGCGGTCATTAAAGCGGGTTCCAATGGAAAATAGCAGGTCGCAGCTATTGACAGCCATATTGGCAGCATAAGCCCCGTGCATTCCAAGATTTCCGATAAACAGCGGGTGTGTAGTGGGAAGGGCGCCTCTTCCCATAATGGTCGTTACCACAGGAACCTGTGTTTTTTCTGCAACTCTTGTAAAAATCTCCCCGGCTTTTGCAATGTTGACACCGCCTCCTGCCAGAAACAGAGGTTTTTTGGCTTTCTGCAGAAGCTTCAGAGATTTTTTCAACTGTCCCATATGAATGCCGGAACTGGGCTTGTAGCCCCGGATATTTACAGTTTTGGGATATTCCGGGCTGCCAAGCTCTGCCATAACGTCTTTTGGCAGGTCAATAAGTACGGGACCGGGTCGTCCGGTACGGGCAATGTAAAAGGCTTCTTTGATGATGCGCCCTAAATCCTCTCTGTTTCGCACCGTTACCCCGTATTTGGTAATACTTCTGGTAATTCCTACAATGTCTACTTCCTGAAAGGCGTCATTGCCAATGAGATGCCGCGCTACCTGTCCGGTAAAGCATACAAGAGGAACACTGTCATAATTGGCAGTGGCAAGTCCTGTAACCAGATTGGTTGCACCGGGACCGCTGGTAACCAGACAGACCCCTACCTTTCCCGTAGTCCTGGCATAAGCGTCTGCCTCGTGTACCAGAGCCTGTTCGTGTCGGGGAAGTACAATATTTAAATTGTTTTGTTTATAAAGTTCATCGCTGATGTCAATGGTACACGCACCCGGATACCCAAAGAGAACATCAACGCCTTCTTCTTTTAAGGCTTTTACCAACAGCCGGTTTCCTGAAATTTGTTTCATAAATAAAATCCCTCCCTGCATTTTAAAACATCACAGCGTAAAAGTTATAGACTATTATAAAATGGGGCAGAGGGGTTTGTCAACAGAAAATGGGAAGGAGATAGACAGAACGAAGAATATGCATTAAAATAGAGAAAGAAAATAATTTTGCTTCAGAAGGGAGAATCGTCAAATGAAATTAATGCGTACAGAAGACGCAGTAGGACAGATTTTATGTCATGATATTACACAGATTATCAAAGGCGTTACCAAGGACGCGGTATTTCGGAAAGGTCATGTGATTCAGGAAGAAGACGTTCCCGTGCTTTTGAGCGTGGGAAAAGAGCATGTTTATATATGGGAAAATAATGAAAATATGCTGCACGAAAATGAGGCGGCAGAAATTCTTTACAAACTCTGCAAAGGGGAGCATATGCACGGAGGCGAAATCAAGGAAGGAAAGATTGAGCTGATAGCAGATATGGACGGAGTTCTGAAAATAAGAAGAGATGCCCTTTATGCAGTAAATGCCCTGGGGCAGATGATGATTGCCAGCCGCCACAGCAATTTTCCGGTGAAAAAAGGGGATAAGTTGGCAGGTACCAGAATCATTCCTCTGGTTATTGAAAAAGAGAAAATGGAAGCAGCGAGGAAGGCGGCAGGAGAGAAACCGATTTTTGAAATTCTGCCCTATGTGTGTAAAACAGCAGGCGTTGTCACCACGGGAAACGAAGTATTAAAAAACAGAATTTCAGATACTTTTACGCCGGTAATCGAGGAAAAACTGGCAGAATATCAAGTAAAAGTAACCGAGCATGCTCTGACCGGGGACGACAATGCTGTGATTACAGGAACCATTGAGGAAATGATAGAAAAAGGTGTGGATATGGTATTGTGTACCGGAGGCATGAGCGTGGACCCGGACGACAGAACGCCTCTTGCTATTAAAAATACAGGAGCGGAAATTGTGACCTATGGCGCACCGGTGTTGCCCGGCGCCATGTTTTTGCTGGCTTATTATAAGCATGGGGAAAAGCAGATTCCGGTACTGGGACTGCCCGGCTGCGTTATGTATGCAAAGAGAACTATTTTTGATTTGGTACTTCCAAGACTTCTGACAGGAGAACGGCTTAGTGAAGAAGATTTTATACGCGCAGGAGAAGGCGGATTGTGTCTGTCCTGTCCTCAGTGTACGTATCCGAACTGCGGTTTCGGGAAAGGAGTTTAAATGGGAGAATTTACACATTTTAATAACCTGGGCGAAGCAGTCATGGTAGATGTCAGTGACAAAAAGGAAACTGTCCGGGAAGCCACAGCCAGAGGGAAGATTACCATGAGTCCGGAGTGTCTGCAAAAGATTATGGAAGGACAGATGGGAAAAGGAGATGTACTGGGAGTCGCCAGAATTGCAGGGATTATGGGAGCAAAGAAGACTTCGGAACTGATTCCCCTGTGTCATGTGCTGAACCTGACAAAGGTGGAAATGGAGTTTTACCCGGATTTGAAAGAAAACGCAGTGTTTGCACTTTGCAGGGTGCGGACTGTGGGAAAGACAGGAGTGGAAATGGAGGCGCTTACCGGAGTCAGTACCGCGCTTCTGACCATTTATGACATGTGTAAGGCAGTGGATAAAAGCATGTTGATTGAAAATATTTGTCTGATAAAGAAAACAGGCGGAAAAAGCGGAACATTTATAAGAACAGAGGAAAGCGGGGAGCAGTAGGTGACAGACGGATTTGGAAGAACAGTGGATTATATGCGGATTTCCATTACAGACCGCTGTAATTTGCGCTGCAGCTATTGCATGCCAAAGGAACCCTGCTGGCTGCCGAAAGAAGAACTTTTAAAGAGAGAGGAGATTCTGGAAATCTGTCGCTGTGGGGAAAAGCTGGGAATCCGAAAAATCAAAGTCACAGGAGGCGAACCCCTCATGCGTGGGGACTGTGCAGAACTTATCCGAGAGATAAAGAGCCTTCCCGGTATAGAAAAAGTGACCCTTACTACAAATGGCGTACTGCTTGCAAAAAAAGCACAGGAGCTTTATGAGGCGGGCATTGACGGGGTGAATGTCAGTCTGGATACCCTTGACAGGAACACCTATCAGGAGATGACAGGATTTGACCGGCTTTCACAGGTTTTGGAGGGACTGGAAGTCATGGGGAATCTTCCGGTTCCTTTAAAGACCAATACGGTGCTGATGCCCGGAGTCAACGAAGAAGCATGGAAGGAACTGGCGCTTCTGGCAAAAAAGCAGAGCATAGATGTGCGTTTTATTGAAAAAATGCCTCTGGGAGAAGAAAAGGGAGCAGAGGGGATTTCTAATCTCAGACTTTTGGAAGACATGCAGAAACTCTTTGGAAAGGCAGCAAAGGATAGCCGGGTTCATGGAAACGGCCCTGCCGTATATTATCGTTTTCCGGGATTTCAGGGCAGCATAGGGTTTATCAGTGCGATACACGGGAAATTTTGCGCAGACTGCAATCGTCTGCGTCTGACAGCAGAGGGACTTGTTAAGCCCTGTCTTTGCTATCAGGATAGTATTTCTTTGAAAGAAGCGGTAAGAGAGGAAAACAGGGAAGAGATAGGGAAACTTTTGAAAAAGGCAATAGAAGAAAAACCGCTTTCTCATTGCTTTGAGCATACAGAGCAGGTAACAGAGCAGCGGGATATGTGGAAAATAGGAGGATAGAGGACAGAAATGGGAATTGTCAGAGCAATCTGTATCAGTAAGGTGCGGGGAACCGCAAAAACTCAGGTAAAAGAGGCAGAACTTACGCCTGAATGGGGAATTATAGGTGATGCTCACGGTGGAAACTGGCATCGTCAGGTGAGCATGCTTTCTGTGGAGAAGATTGAAGCCTTTCGGGAAAGAGGAGCAGAGGTGGAATTTGGAGCCTTTGGAGAAAACCTTGTGGTAGAGGGCTTTGACTTTGCAGCGCTTCCGGTGGGAAGCCGCTTTTGCATTGGAACGGCTATACTGGAAATGACCCAGATTGGAAAGGAATGTCATAATCATTGCCAGATTTACCAGCGTATGGGAGAATGCATTATGCCAAGAGAAGGGGTTTTTGCCAGAGTTCTTAGAGGCGGAAGCATCAAAACCGGTGATAAAGCAGAACTTTTACCCTTAGAGGAAAAGAGGCCTTATACGGCTGCGGTGATTACTTTAAGTGACAAAGGGGCAAAAGGAGAACGGGAGGATAAAAGTGGCCCGCTGATTGTGAAAATGCTGAAGGAAGCAGGATATCAGGTGGAGGAAACTCTGTTGCTTTCCGATGAACAGAAGCCTCTTGAGAATCAGCTTATACGTCTGGCAGATCAAAGGCAGATAAATCTGGTGCTTACCACAGGAGGTACAGGCTTTTCCAGACGAGATGTGACGCCGGAGGCAACCATTGCAGTGTGTGACCGCATGGCAAGAGGCATTGCAGAGGCAATCCGGGGATATTCCATGACGATTACAAAACGTGCTATGTTAAGCAGGGCAGAATCCGGAATTCGCAAGGGAACTCTGATTGTAAATCTGCCGGGTAGTCCAAAGGCAGTGGAGGAATCTCTGGAATTTATTTTGCCAGTGCTGGGACACGGGCTGGGCATTTTGCGGGGAACAGAAGGAGAATGTGCAAGAAAATGAAAAGACGAATGGCAGCATTTATTCTGGTCTGCTGTATAGCAATGGGAATGGCCGGCTGTGGAAGTAAGGAAAGCCAGGAGAAAAGAGAACAGGAAGATGCCGGGAGCAGGAAGGAAGCTGTACAAGAACCGGAAGCGCAGAAAGAGGAGCCAGAGGAAATCCAGGTGTTTATTGCAGCCAGCCTAAATACAGTCATGACAGAGCTGGCAGAAAAGTATCATGAAGTACACCCGGAGGTGAAAATTGTCTACAATGCCGACAGTTCCGGAAAATTGCTGACCCAGATTGAAGAGGGGTATGCCTGTGATATTTTCTTTTCTGCTGCTCAGAAACAAATGGATCAGTTAGAGCAGGACGGATTTGTTCTGGAAGGAACCCGCCATAATGTGGTGAACAATCAGGTGGTACTTCTGACTTTAAAGGATAGTGAAACCAAGGTGACAGGTTTAGAGAATCTGCAGGAAGCAGAAAGCATTGCACTTGCAGGCGGCAGTGTACCGGTAGGAAAATATACACGGCAGGCTCTGGTGAACCTGGAAATTCTGCCCCAGGCAGAAGATGTTTCTGAAATTACAACCAGGAAGGTGTCAGAAGCGCTTGGAAATGTGGAAATCAGTGAGCAGGATAATGTAAGTAAGGTGCTTACTGCTGTGACAGAAGGCGCCTGTGAGGTGGGAACAACGTACTATTCCGATACCTATGGATATGAGGACAAGGTAAAGGTTTTGGAAATTGTCAGCTATGATTTGACAGGAGATGTGATTTATCCTATTTGCCAGGTGAAGAATCAGGAGGCAGATGAAGGACAGGTAAAGGCAGCCGGAGAATTTTTGGATTATGTGCTTTCTGATGAGGCGAAGGAAGTGTTTGAAAGCTATTATTTTGATACCAATGTAGAGTAAAGGAGATGCCATGGAAGCAGTTTTACAGATATTGAGGGAATTAGACTGGAGTCCTCTCTGGATTTCTTTGAAAACGGGAATCGCTGCTACCTTTTTTTCCCTTTTTCTGGGGGTTTTCGCAGCGGCAAGGGCAATGAAGGTCAGTGGGAGAACCAGAGCTTTTCTGGATAGTTTGCTGACCCTTCCCATGGTTTTGCCTCCTACGGCAGCGGGATTTTTCCTGTTGCTTTTGTTTAGTACCAGAAGACCGGTGGGAAGTTTTTTATATACTTCCTTTGATATTAAAATCATACAGTCCTGGGCAGGGTGCGTGATAGCTGCTGTGGTAATTGCCTTTCCTCTTATGTATCGAAATGCAAGAGGCGCCTTTGAGCAGGTAGACCCCAATCTGATTTATGCAGCCAGAACACTGGGTATGTCAGAAACGAAAATTTTCTGGAAAGTGGCGCTTCCTACAGCAGGTCCAGGAGTGGCAGCGGGGATAGTGCTGACCTTTGCCAGAGCCATGGGCGAATACGGGGCAACCTCCATGCTGGCAGGAAATATTCCCGGAAAGACAGGCACCATTTCGCAGAAAATTGCCATGGTTATTCAGGACGGGGATTATATTACCGCAGGTTTTTGGGTGGGACTTGTGTTTTTAGCAGCTTTTGTTATTTTAATTGTTATGAATTTGACAACCGGAAAGGGCAGAAATAAAAGGAAACGCTGGTAATGGCAGCAGAGAATCTCACAGGCGGAGAATTTCGCAGGCGAGATTCTTTATTCTTTGCGGAAGAAAGGTGTGAGCTATGGAAGTAAAAATAGAGAAAAGTCTGGAAAAATTTCGTCTTGATGTGGAGTTTGTCAGCGAAAGTCGCCGCATTGGTATTCTGGGAGCATCAGGAAGCGGAAAGAGCCTTCTGCTGCGGAGTCTTGCCGGGGTAGAAAGCGTGGATAAGGGGAAAATTGTGTTTGAAGGCAGAACCCTTTTGGACACGGGACGGAAAATCTGTGAAAAGCCTCAGAATCGAAGGGTGGGATATCTGTTTCAGAATTATGCTCTTTTTCCAACCATGACAGTGGAAGAGAATATTATGGCAGGACTTTCGGGAAACCGCAGCAAAAAGAGGGAGAGAGCGGCAGAGTTTATAGAGAAATTTCATTTAAAGGGACTGGAAAAACGTCTTCCGGGGGAACTTTCCGGAGGACAGCAGCAGAGAACCGCTCTGGCAAGAATGATGATATGCCGACCGCAGATGATTCTTCTGGACGAGCCCTATTCTGCTCTGGACGTGTATTTGCGGGATCAATTGCAAAGGGAAATGCTGGAATTTTTGAAGGAATATCCCGGAACCGTGCTTCTGGTGTCCCACAACAGGGACGAAATTTACCGCATGAGCGAGGAAATGTTAGTTATGGACAGAGGCAGGATTGTGGGACAGGGAAAGACAAAGGCTTTGTTTCAAAATCCTCAGACCAAAATAGCAGCTCGTCTGACCGGGTGTAAGAATATTGCAGATATAGTGCAAAAAGAAGGGAGTACAGCGTTTGTGCCGGACTGGGGCATGAATTTACGGTTGAAAACTCATAGTTTAGAAGGAGTAAAGGCAGTAGCAATCCGCGCTCACGAATTTCTTATGAAAGAAGAAGAGAATTGCCTGTGCTTTCCTGTGTATTGTCCTGTTGTGACAGAGGATATGTTTGAGTACAATCTTTCATTTTTGCCTAATCAGGAGGCAAAACAGAGAATGGACTGGAAGGTTTCCAGATATTTGTGGGAGAGCGCAGGAAGAATTCCGGAAAAGTTATATTTGAAAGAAGAGAAGCTGTTGTTGTTGTATGAGTAATAGAAAGGTTTCTTTTCCGTAAAAGAAATGGTATAATCTTTTTTATAAAAAGTCAGAATTCTTATGAGAGGAGCTGGTATTATGCAAAATTATTCAGGAGAAGCAGGACTTCAATATCACTTACAGATTTGCAAAGGGGACGTAGGGCGTTATGTGATTTTGCCGGGAGATCCCAAGCGATGTGAAAAAATTGCAGCATATCTGGAGAATCCTGTTCTGGTTGCAGACAGTCGGGAATATAAAACCTATACCGGATACCTGGAAGGGGAAAAAGTCAGTGTTACCTCTACCGGAATTGGCGGTCCTTCTGCGTCCATTGCTCTGGAAGAGCTGGTGCAATGTGGAGCGGATACCTTTGTCCGGGTAGGTACCTGTGGAGGTATGGACTTAGAGGTAAAGGGCGGTGACCTGGTGGTTGCAACGGGAGCGATTCGTATGGAAGGAACCAGCAAGGAATACGCACCGATTGAATTTCCGGCAGTCCCGGATTTGCAGGTAACCAATGCACTGGTAGAGGCTGCAAAGCGCTGCGGCTGCACGTATCACACCGGAGTGGTGGAATGCAAGGACGCCTTTTACGGGCAGCATGAGCCGGAAACAAAGCCGGTGAGTTATGAGCTTTTAAATAAATGGGAAGCCTGGCTGCGTATGGGGTGTAAAGCCTCGGAAATGGAGTCTGCCGCATTGTTTATTGTGGGAAACTATTTAAAAGTGCGGGTAGGAACGGATTTACTGGTTATGGGAAATCAGGAACGGGAAAAACGGGGACTTGAAAATCCCATTGTGCACGACACAGATATGGCGATTCGCGTAGCAATAGAGGGAATCCGCCTTTTGATTCAGAAAGACAGGGAAAGCGTATGACAGAACAGGAAAAAAGAACTTTAGTGGAGCGGGCGTTAGAGGCAAGAACCTTTGCCTATACGCCGTATTCAGGATTTCAGGTAGGAGCTGCCTTGCTTGCAAAAAACGGCAGAATTTTCACAGGCTGTAATATTGAAAATGCTGCTTACAGTCCTACGAATTGTGCAGAGCGCACCGCTGTTTTTAAGGCAGTTTCCGAAGGCATAAGAGAGTTTCAGGCAATTGCCATTGTGGGTGGTAGGGAAGGAACAGAACCTGTTTCGCTCACCGCTCCCTGCGGTGTGTGCAGACAGGTGCTTATGGAATTTTGCAGTCCAAAAGAATTTCAGATTCTGCTTGGAAAAGGAGATAAAACCTGGGAAGAATATACCTTAGAAGAATTACTTCCACAGGGATTTTCAGGAAAAAATCTGGAAAGTATCTGAAAAAAGGGGCAGCACAGTTTATTGAAAAGAAGAAGTAGAAAGGAAGGGTTGCTATGAGGTATCAGAGAATTTTTACCATTGTACTGGATTCCCTGGGAATTGGAGCCATGCCGGATTCCCAAAAGTATGGAGATGTTGGGGTAGATACCCTGGGACATATTGCAGAACAGAAAGAAAATTTCAGAATTCCAAATCTGCAGAAACTGGGAATCGCAAATCTGCATCAGCTAAAAGGTGTTTCCCCGGTGCAAAAGCCCCTTGCCTGTTACATGAAATTGCAGGAGCAAAGCTGTGGCAAGGACACCATGACCGGACACTGGGAAATGATGGGACTTCATGTGACCCGGCCTTTCCGGACGTTTACGGAACACGGCTTTCCTCCAGAATTGATTCAGGAGCTGGAAAAACGCACAGGCAGACCCATTATCGGAAATAAAAGCGCCAGCGGTACGGAGATTTTGGAGGAGCTGGCAGAGCAGGAAATCCGGGAAGGAAAGCTGATCGTTTATACTTCTGCGGATTCGGTTTTGCAGATTTGCGGAAATGAAGAAACCATGGGACTGGAAACCCTGTATCGTTACTGTGAAATTGCCAGAGAACTGACCATGCGGGACGAATGGAAGGTGGGACGGGTCATTGCAAGACCCTATGTAGGAAAGAAAAAGGGAGAATTTAAACGCACGGCAAACCGCCATGATTATGCTTTAAAACCATATGGAAAGACCGCTCTGGACAGTTTAAAGGAGGCAGGATTTTCCGTGATTTCCGTGGGGAAAATTTATGATATTTTTGATGGGCAGGGACTGACAGAATCGAATAAATCCAAAAGTTCGGTGCATGGTATGGAACAGACCATAGACCTTGCAAAACGGGATTTTACAGGGCTGTGTTTTACCAATCTGGTAGATTTTGACGCTCTGTGGGGGCACAGGAGAAATGTGCAGGGCTATGCAGAAGAACTGGAACGCTTTGATGAAAAGCTGGGAGAACTGCTTTCTGTATTAAGAACAGATGATTTGCTGATTCTTACTGCGGATCATGGAAATGACCCTACCTACACAGGCACAGACCACACCAGAGAGCAGGTTCCGTTTCTGGCTTACTCTCCCTCCATGAAAGAAGGGAAGAATCTGGGTGTCAGCCCGACTTTTGCAGTGATTGGAGCAACCATTGCAGAAAATTTTGGGGTGAAGATGCCGGAGGGAACCATTGGAACTTCCCTTTTAGAACAACTATTATAAGACAGCGAAAGGAGAAGCTTACATGGAAAAAAGAGAATTGTCAAGCAGGTTGGATCACACGTTGTTAAAGCAGACAGCAACCTGGGAAGAGGTTCGCAGGATATGTGAAGAAGGCATACAATATCATACGGCATCTGTATGTATTCCGCCCTGCTATGTGAAAAAAGCAAAGGAATTTGTGCAAAACCGGATGAAAATATGCACTGTGATTGGGTTTCCCAACGGGAATACTACCACAACCGTGAAAGTATTTGAAACCAGAGATGCCGTGGAAAATGGTGCAGATGAAATAGACATGGTGGTGAATCTGGGTATGGTAAAAGCAGGGGAATATGAACAGATTCTGGGGGAAATCCGGGCAGTGAAAGAAGCCTGTGACGGAAGACTTTTAAAGGTCATTATCGAAACCTGTCTGCTTACAAAAGAAGAAAAAACAGAGCTTTGTCGGATTGTAACAGAATCAGGGGCAGAATATATTAAGACTTCCACAGGCTTTTCCACAGGTGGAGCAACGTTTGCTGATGTGGAACTGATGAGAAAGTGTGTGGGCAGGCAGGTCAAGGTCAAAGCAGCAGGCGGGATTTCTTCAGTGGAGGACGCAGAGAAATTTCTGGCTCTTGGGGCAGACCGATTGGGAACCAGCAGATTGATTAAACTGTTGGAGGAAGAAAAACAGAGGGGAAAAGAGGGCAGATAAAGTGAAAACCTGGAGAGAAATTGCAGCGCTTCTTGCATTTCCAAAAGAAGCGCTGGAGGAATTAGAAATCGCAGCAAACCCCAATTCGGAGGATTTGGAAGCGCTTTTAAACGGGGATTTTCAAAAACAGGTAACAAAGCTTGTCAATCCCCATTGCTGGGAAGCGGCCAGAGAAAGTTTAAAAGAGGTACTGCAGCCGGATAAAAGCGGTCTGAAAATGTTGCTTGTTATGTTGACAGCCTGTGGATACACCTATGAGGCTTACAGAGAAAAGGGAATAGAGGACAGTATTTTTGTGGAAACTATGAACTGCTTCCCGCGTTTTGTAAATGAGCATAAAGTCAGTTATGGAAACTATGGATTTGACCGGGATTTCTGGACTGAACGACAGCTTTCCATGCAGCTGTTCAGACTGGGAGAACTGGAGTACGAAATGTGCAGGCAGGGAGAAGAAAAGACAATTTCCGTGCATATTCCTTCTGATGCGGATATCAGCAGGGATAAGGTAGAAGTTTCCTTTAAGCTGGCACAGGAGTTTTTTGAAACCTATTATCCGGAATATGCTCAGGCAGAATACACCTGCTATTCCTGGCTGTTAAGCCCTGCACTGACAGAATTACTGCCTGCACATTCCAGAATTTTGGAATTTCAGTCTTTCTTTGAGATAGAAAGAGAAGATACAAATTCCAATGCTGTGCTGGAATGGGTTTTTAAAAGAAAGGGGAATACGCTGCAGGAATTACCGGAGGATACTTCCCTGCAGAAAAAAATGAAGGCATATCTTCTGAGCAGCGGAAAAGTGGGAGAAGCTTTTGGAAGACTGCACAAATAAGACCGTGGAAAATTCGTGAAAATGAATATTGGCAATGACGAAGAAGATGTGGTAGAATTACAAGAAAGCATTATATTTTCAAGATTCTAAGATATCTCTTTCGGCATTGCCGTATCTGAAATTCTAATATCCTATCTAAAGAAAATCTCAATGCTTTTATTTTCAAAAACAGGAAATTGCAGAGAGGTTTTTATTTGTTTCAGTATAAGCGGTGGATTCTAAAGTCATGTACCAGATTTAAAATCCAGAAAGACCTTCTGCATAGAAAGGGAGGATTTTATTTATGGAAATGAATCAGAAAAGTGCAGTAAACAGAACTTATAAATCCACGATTTTTACAATGCTGTTTGAGGACAAACAGAATCTTTTGGAATTGTATAATGCAGTGAGTGGGAAGCATTATACAAATCCGGAAATGCTGGAAATTAATACGTTGGAGAATGCCATTTATATGTCAATGAAAAATGATGTTTCTTTTCTCATTGATTCCAGACTGTCATTGTATGAGCATCAGTCTACCTACAGTCCGAATTTACCTGTGCGCTTTTTGTTATATATTTCCAGTCTGTATTCTTCTATTACCAGAGAAATGAATCTGTATGGAACAAAGGCTGTGGAACTTCCATTGCCGTATTTTATGATTTTTTATAACGGGGAGCAGGAGGAACCGGATAAAAAAATTTTAAGACTGTCAGACCTGTATTCTGTAAAAGCGGAGAAATATAATTTGGAACTGGAAGCAGTTATGCTGAATATTAACTGTGGTCATAACAGGGAGCTTTTAGCGACAAGTCAGACGTTGGGAGAATATGCAGAGTATACAGCAAGAGTCAGGAAGTATGCAAAAGAAATGGAGTTGGAAGAGGCTGTGGACAGAGCAATTGAAGAATGCATTCAGGAGGGGATTCTCCGAAAGTTTTTGGAAAAGAACAAGATGGAGGCAAAAAATATGAGTATATTTGAATATGACCAGGAAAGACATATAAAAATGGAGCGTGCAGAAGCCTGGGAGGACGGCAGAAAAGAAGGAAAAATAGAAGGCAAACTAGAGGGTGAGCAGGAAATGCTTCGGAAAATTGTGGAAAAGAAACTGAAAAAAGGCAAAAAAATAAAAGAAATAGCGGAGGATTTAGAGGAATCCCAAGAGGCAATCCGGAAGGTAATAGAAGAACTGAACGCAGACCGGAAGTTGTAAGTCTTGGAGGTTCTGCCATGGTTTCCGCATGTACGGCAGTAGCACATTTCGCAAAATGATACAGTATCCCGGTATAGCAAGTAATAAATAATCGTCATGTTGACCCGTTTAATTATCTATTTGGGAGGTGTGGCAAACATAGCAGAAATTTATTTTTTGCTGTACCGGGATTGTTTTTCACAAAGTATCACAATCCTTTATTCCCGAAATGCTTTCATACCTTCTTCAATGGAGCGCGTCATTTCCAGTGCAAAATCAGAATGATATTTCCGTTTGCAGAAGCGTTTTGTCCATTCTTCAAAGGATAGACTGCCTGTGTCTGCATGAAGATTTGCCTTTAAGATGTTTTCGTCCGCTTTTTTGTATACATTTTCGTGTACAATAGAATGTTTTTTAAATTCTGGTCTGTAATGTCCAGAATGGTGTACATCTGTTGCTTTCCGGCAGTAGGAGCCTGGGTAGCGGCAAGAAGAATCTGTTCCCTGTCCTGCACGGAAATTTTTTGTTCAGTAAAAGCGCGGACTGATTTGCGGTTATGCAAGCTTTCAATAATGGTGTTCATAAATTAGAATCCTCCCTTCCGATTACACAGATACCGGCTTTTAAAAGAAGCTGCCGGACTGCATATCTTTAGATTATCATAGAAAAAAGAAAATAGCAAAAATAAAAATTGAAAATTTTGTTGACAGAAGTTATTTCATGTGCTATAAAGTTAATGTAAACTAACTGGCGTAAAAACGCCATATACGGGATAAAAGGGCTGCTGTAATGTTACAGACAGTCATTTTTTAAAGATTACAGTAAGCCAAGACTAACATATGGAGGATTTATGAAAAAATTAAGGAAAATAAAGAGAATATTCTGGCTTCTGTTGGGAGGTACCAGTATGGGAATGGGCGCTGTAGGTGTTGTGCTGCCCATACTTCCCACGGTTCCCCTTCTCCTTCTGGCACTTTTTTGCTTTGCCAGAAGCTCTGCGAAAGTGGAGAACTGGTTCCGTTCCACAAAGCTGCATAAACAGCACTTAGAGCCATTTATGGAGAAAAAGGTTATGACCAAAAGAGCGAAAATTACAGTAATGGCTTCCATGACAGTGTTTATGGGAGCTGGTTTCTGGTTTATGGACAGCGTACCTGCAGGCAGAGTGATTCTGGGGGCTGTATGGCTGTTTCATATGATTTATTTTACAAAAGGTGTGGGAACCGTCCCGGCACAGGAGGTATAAAAGATGATTAAAAAACGATTGATTCATTTGCTGGAGGATTCTAAAAAATATATTTTGCAGAATGTTCTCTGGCAGTGGCTGGGATTACTGGCTCAGATTCTGGCAGTATCTGCCATAGGACTTCTTCTGGAGGGCCTGATACAGGAAAGTGTAAGCACAAAACTTTTGGCAGGAACAGCCTTTATCTGCGTCTGTTCCATTCTGGTGCGCTTTTTCTGTGAAAGGCAGGCAGCGAAAGCTTCCTTTCTGGCAAGTATAGATGTAAAAAGAGTTTTAAGAGAAAAAATATACGATAAGCTTACAAGGCTGGGAAATTCTTATCGGGAAAAAATAGCCACCTCAAAGGTGGTACAGCTTTCTGCCGAGGGTGTGGAGCAGTTGGAAACCTATTTTGGAAGGTATCTTCCTCAGTTTTTTTATAGCCTTCTGGCGCCGTTTACTTTGTTTGCAGTGCTGTCTTTTGTGAATCTTAAGGCAAGCGGAATACTTCTTGTCTGTGTTCCTCTGATTCCGGTTTCCATTGTGGCAGTACAGAAATTTGCAAAAAAGCTTTTGAACAAATACTGGGGAAGTTATACAGAACTGGGGGACAGCTTTCTGGAAAATCTTCAGGGCTTAACCACATTAAAAATTTACCAGTCAGACAGTCAGAAGGCAGAGGAGATGGACAGGGAAGCTGAGCAGTTTCGCCGGATTACCATGAAGGTGCTGACCATGCAGTTAAATTCCATCAGTGTTATGGACTTGGTGGCATACGGCGGCGCAGCCATCGGAATGATTGTGACTATAAAAGAATATCTGGCGGGAAATCTGGGCTTTTCCGGGGCTTTTACCATAATACTTCTGGCGTCAGAGTTTTTTATCCCGCTGCGTCTTTTGGGGTCTTTTTTCCACATTGCCATGAATGGAATGGCAGCAAGTGATAAGATTTTCCGGTTACTGGACATGCCGGAGGAAGAGAAGGGAACAGAACAGCTGTCCGGGGATTGTCTGGACATTTCTTTTGAGGATGTGGAATTTTCCTATGAAAAAGAGCGGAAAATCCTGGATAAGGTAAGCTTCCATATTCCCAGGGGCAGCTTTGTGGCTCTGGTGGGAGAGTCCGGCTGTGGGAAAAGCACCATTGCTTCTTTACTTATGGGAAGAAACAGGGGCTATACAGGGAAAATTTATCTGGGAGAAAAGGAGCTGTCAAAGGTTCAGGAGCAGAGTCTGATGCAGCATATTACCATGGTGCGCCACAACAGCTATCTTTTTAAAGGAACCGTGGAAGAAAATCTTCGCATGGGGAATCCAAAGGCAGACAGAGCGCAGTTGGAGGAAGCACTTCGAAAAGTAAATCTTTGGGAATTTTTAAAGCAGCAGGAAGGTCTTCAGACGGTTCTTCAGGAAAAGGGCAGCAATTTTTCAGGCGGGCAGTGTCAGCGTCTTTGCATTGCCAGAGCCCTGCTCCATGAAACACCTGTTTACATTTTTGACGAGGCAGCCTCCAATATTGATATGGAAAGCGAAGAAATTATTATGGAAGTGATTCGTAAGCTGGCAGAAACAAAAACGGTGCTTCTGATTTCTCACAGATTGGCAAATGTGAAAAAATCAGATTGTATTTATGTGTTAAAGAACGGAAAAATTGCAGAGCAGGGAAAGCATGAGGAGCTTCTGAACCTGTGCGGTGTTTATAAAAAAATGTATGACACCCAGAGGAATCTGGAAAAATACGGATTGGAAAAAGAAGAAAGGGGAAAAACAGCATGAAAAGAAGAAGCGGAATTAAGGTTATGGGACAGCTTATCGGTTTGATTTTTCCTTTGCTGCATGTCATGGCAGCAGCGATTTTACTGGGTGTGGCAGGATTTTTATGCGCTATTTTCCTGAGTATCCTGGCAGGCAGCGGTCTGGTATATGGCTTTATGGGAAAGGGAATCGCAGGGCTTTCCGTGGGCAGTCTGTTTGTTCTTATGGCAGTGCTTGCAGTGCTGAGAGGAATCTTACACTATGCAGAACAGGCATGTAATCATTATATTGCCTTTAAGCTCCTTGCCATTATCCGCCATAAGGTTTTTGATGCTTTAAGAAGGCTGTGTCCTGCCAAACTGGAAGGCAGGGACAAGGGAAATCTGATTTCCATTATTACCAATGACATTGAGCTTTTGGAGGTATTTTATGCTCATACTATTTCCCCCATCGCCATTGGTTTTCTGACTTCCCTGATTATGGTGCTGTTTCTTGGACATTACCATGTTTATGCAGGTATTTGGGCCTTGATATCCTATTTGCTGGTAGGCGTGGGCGTTCCTCTTTGGAATGGAAAGAAGGGCGGTCAGACGGGAATGGAGTTTCGGACCGGGCTTGGAAATCTGAACAGCTATGTGCTGGATTCCCTGCGGGGACTGGAGGAAACCATACAGTATCATCAGGAAAAGGACAGAAGAGAAGGCATGTCCCAAAAATCAGTGGAATTAGGTGTTCTGCAGAAAAAGCTCAGTCGTATGGAGGGAAACACAAGGGCTGTGACCAATCTTATCATTTTGTTAAGCTCCTTTGGCATGTTGTTTTTTACTGTATTTTTGTATACTAGAGGCAGTATAGATAAGGAAGCAGTGTTGCTTTGCACCATTTCCATGATGGGCTCTTTTGGTCCGGTGGTAGCCCTGGCAAATCTGTCAAATAATCTGAATCAAACTCTGGCAAGCGGTGAGAGAGTGCTTTCCATTTTGGAAGAAACCCCTCAGGTAGAGGAAGTAAAAGGAAAAGAAACAGTAGAATTTCAGAATGCAGGCTGTGAGCATGTAACCTTTTCCTACAAAGATGAGGTGATTTTAAGGGATTATAGTCTTATACCGGAAAAAGGAATGATTACCGGAATCCATGGAAGAAGCGGTTCCGGAAAATCTACGCTTTTAAAGCTGTTTATGCGCTTTTGGGACGTGCAGCAGGGAAAAGTGTGGATTTCAGGAAGGAATATCCGGGAAATCAATACTGAAAATCTGCGGAATATGGAATCCTATGTAACACAGGAAACCTACCTGTTTCATGATTCTTTGGAAAACAATATCAGGGTAGCAAAGCCGGATGCTACAAGAGAAGAGGTAATAGAGGCAGCAAAGAAGGCTTCCCTGCATGAATTTATTAAAGCTCTGCCAAAGGGCTATGACACCCAGGTTGGAGAATTGGGTGATACGCTTTCAGGCGGAGAAAGACAGAGAATCGGTATTGCCAGAGCATTTTTGCACAACGCCCCGTTTCTTATGCTGGACGAGCCTACCAGCAACCTGGATTCCTTAAATGAGGGAATCATTCTGAAAGCATTGCGGGAGGAGTGTAAAAACAAAACGGTGGTGTTGGTTTCCCACAGGCAGTCTACCATGAAGATTGCAGATAAAATATACGAAATGGAAAATGGAAGATTGTCCTGAAAAGATAGCCGCACGAAACAGCAGAAAGGAATGCTGCTGTTTCATGCGGCTAAAATCTGATTACAGATGTTTATATACATCAGCCAGCATATCCAGCAGGAAATCCTGAGAGAAACGGCTGGTGTCAATGCAGAGCTGGTAGTTTTCCATATCGTTCCATTTCCGGTCTGTGAAAAATTCATAGTAGGATTTTCTGGTTTTATCCATTTTTTTCACAAGAGAACGAGCGCTTTTTTCTTCCCTTCCCAGCCGTTCCATGACCGTTTTGACACGTTCCTCAAAAGGGGCATAGACAAACAGGCTCAGACAATTATCTCCCAGAATATAGTCCGCGCAGCGTCCTACAATGATACAATCTTCTTTTGGCAAGATTTTCGATAATTTAGACTCTGTTTCAAAAAGCACGTCATTCATGGGGTGAAAATGATACTGAGGCTGCATCTGCATCTGTTCGTTAATGGGCAGACGCCATTGGTTTGCCTTTTTTTCATCTACCTTTAAAAGCTCTTCATAAGGAATATCGTTTTCCTCACTGGCAAGACGAATCAGTTCCTTATCATAAAAGTGAATCCCCAATTTTTGAGCCAATGCTCTTCCCAGAAGTCTTCCGCCGCTTCCATACATACGGTTAATAGTAATAATACGGTGAGTCATAGAAATCCCTCCTTGCTGTGTAAAACCAATCTATAATTATATAAATATTATAGCACAAATATAGTGAAAATTCCATGGGAAGGTTGCTTTTTTGGTGGATTTATATTATATTAGGAACTGTGACGCTGCCGGGAAATACCGGTAGGCAAAAGAAAAGAGGAGAAATTGCATATGGAAAATACAAATCGCGGAAAAAAGATGAGTCCGGCAAAGCGAAAAAAGAAACGTATCCAAAAAGCGTTTCGGATTGCCGGGGAAATACTGGTTGGCATTCAGATTCTTGCGACACTTGTGTTTATGGGCTTTACCTGGAGATTGGGTATGGTTCCCACCAAGTATCTGGCAGGTCTGGCGGGAATCCTTCTGGTATTTGCAGCGCTGTTGTTTACCATGCAGGTGGTTACCAGAGGAAAAGCTATTGTCAGTAAGCTCGTCAGTGTTCTGATGTCAGCAGTGCTGATTTTTGGTTCAGTTTATATGTATCAGACCCACAGTGCAGTACAGGATATCAGTGGCGATACACTGGGCAAACAGGTTAACAGTATGCTGGTTGTAGTCAGAAGCGATGACCCTGCACAAAAGGTAAAAGATACCGGTGAATATATTTATGGTATCCAGCATGCAGAAGACGCAGCGGATATCGATGCAGCAATGGATCGCGTAAATAAAGATGCCGGAGCAGAGGTTATGACTGCAGAATACAAGAGCCTGAATGAACACAGGCAGCAGCTCTTTTGGACGGAAGCGTACAGGCCATTGTCTACAACGAGGGCTTTGGCGGCATTCTGGAAGAGATTTACGAAGGCTATGGCAGTCAGGTGAAGGTAATTGCACAGTACAGCATTGAAACAAAAGATGAGGCAAGTCAGCTGGTACAGGGCAAGGCAGCCGAGGTTAATGTAAAAGATGAAACCTTCAGCATGTATATCAGTGGTATTGATGTATACGGACCGGTATCTGCAAAAAGCAGAAGCGATGTAAATATTATAGCAACGGTAAATCCTGTGACAAAGCAGGTTCTCTTAACCAGTACACCGAGAGATTATTATGTAACCATTCCGGGTGTCAGCGGGGACAGCAGAGACAAACTGACTCATGCAGGAATTTATGGTGTGGACAAATCCATGGCAACACTGGAAAACATTTATGACATTGAAATTCCATTTTATACCAGGGTGAATTTTACTTCCCTGATTACTATCGTTGACTCTATGGGTGGGGTTGATGTGGAATCTGAATATGCTTTTTCAACAAATGGCGATGGCGGCGCAATTATTAATGTACAGCAGGGAACCAATCACTTTAACGGAAAGGAAGCCCTTGCTTTCGCAAGAGAACGTTATAATGTTCCGGGCGGTGATAACCAGCGTGGAAAGAACCAGATGGCAGTTATTCAGGCAATGATTAAAAAAATGCTGACACCGGAAATGCTGGTAAAAGCTCCCAGTTTGATCTCGGAGGTCAGTGACAGCGTAGAAACCAATATGAGCATGGAGCAGATTCAGAAGCTGATTCAGAGTCAGTTAAATAACGGTGGCGACTGGACTATTAAATCTGTGGCAGCAGAGGGTACAGGGGACAGCCAGTATTGTTATTCTATGCCAGGAACAGCGCTGTATGTTATGCAGCCGGATCAGACCTCTGTAGACAGCATTAAGGCACTGATGCAGACCGTAAAGGACGGCGGACAGCTTCCACAGTAGAGCCTTTTGTGGAGTTCACCAAAGTCAGAAAAGAAAAAACAGGTCTTGGCAGACCGAAAAAATCGTGCTATATTAAAAACAGAATAAGAAAAACATTTCTGGCGTAAGCCAGGGACGATACATGATAGAGGCGCAGGTTTCAAGAGTATTCTTCTGTAAAAGGCAGGGCAGCCGCAGAGGAAGAAAGGGGAAACTGCCGAAGAAGGAAAATCTGCCCGGGGTTTTTCTTCTGGGACACTGCAGAATATGCAGCGTACTGTCACAACGATGTGGAGCGCTATCATCACTGGTCACAGTCATATGTTTATTGGCAAACCATGAGCGCTTTCCCTGCGGGGGTATATCGTTCATGGTTTTTCTTATGGGATTTACACCCCCATACTTATAGAAAAGGAGAATAAATAATGACGAAAAGAAGAAAAAAAGTCACAGCAGCCCTGTTTACTTTTGGAATTTTGCTGATTTTCATGACTATGACCGTATTTGGCGTTTCCGAGGAAGCACCAAAATCTCAGATGTATGCAACCTTCTGGTCCCTGATTCCACCGGTGGTGGCTATTGCCCTGGCATTGATTACAAAGGAGGTTTACAGCTCCCTGTTTGTGGGAATTTTGGTAGGAGCCTTGTTTGCCACAGATTTTCAGTTTGAGGGAACAGTTTTAAAGCTCATAGACGAGGGATTTATTCAGGTGCTTTCTGATCCTTCCAATGTGGGAATTTTAATTTTCCTGGTGATTTTGGGAACCATGGTGTGCATGATGAACCGGGCAGGGGGCTCTGCGGCCTTTGGCAAATGGGCAGGAAAGCATATCAAAACCAGAATCGGGGCGCAGATTGCCACGATTATTCTCGGTATTATGATTTTTGTAGATGATTATTTTAACTGTCTTACTGTGGGAAGTGTTATGCGGCCGGTTACAGATAAGCACAATGTGTCAAAGGCAAAATTTTCTTATCTCATTGATGCCACAGCAGCGCCTATCTGCATTATTGCACCGATTTCCTCCTGGGCTGCTGCAGTCAGCGGCTTTGTAGAGGGAGAAGACGGACTGGCAATCTTTATGCAGGCAATCCCCTATAACTTTTATGCGTTGCTCACAATTCTGATGATGTTTGCGTTAGTACTGATGCGGGTGGATTTCGGTCCTATGGCTCTTCATGAAGCCAATGCTCTGAAGGGAGATATTTATACCTGCGGAAAAAGAGTGGACGAGGAAACAGAGGAAGTAAAGCCAAATCCCAGAGGAAAGGTTATTGATCTGATTGTTCCCATTGTGCTTCTTATTATCTGCTGTATTGTGGGTATGATTTACACTGGGGGATTTTTTAGTGGCACGGATTTTGTGACAGCCTTTTCTCAGAGTGAAGCATCTCTGGCGTTGTCTATCGGAAGTTTTTTTGTCTTTGTTTTTACTGTGATTTTCTATGCAGCAAGAAGAGTACTGTCCTTTCGGGATTGTATGGATTGTATTCCGGAGGGCTTCAAGGCCATGGTTCCGGCAATCCTTATCCTGACCTTTGCCTGGACGCTGAAAGCCATGACAGACAGCCTGGGAGCTGATGTATTTGTAGCAGAGGCCATGGAATCTGTAGCAGGAGGGCTTTTGAACTTCCTTCCAGCGATTATTTTCCTGGTAGGATGTGCACTGGCATTTGCAACCGGAACCTCCTGGGGAACTTTTGGGATTTTAATCCCCATTGTAGTCGCAGTTTTTGAGGGAAAGGATCCTCAGATGATGATTATTTCTATTTCTGCCTGTATGGCAGGCGCTGTATGCGGAGATCACTGTTCTCCGATTTCTGATACAACCATTATGGCGTCAGCAGGAGCGCAGTGCAACCATGTGAATCATGTAACCACTCAGCTTCCCTACGCCCTTACAGCAGCCGGGGTTTCCTTTGTGACTTATATTATTGCAGGATTTGTAAAGACTGCCTGGATTTCCCTTCCGGCAGGAATTTTACTGATGTTGGGTACTGTGCTTGTCATTAAGAAAAGGACAGGTACAAAGAACAGAGCATAAGAAGTTAGATAGATGAGTGTATGGCAATACAGAAACAGCGCCCTCAAAGGGGCAAAACACGGTATCTGCCATATACTCATTTTTTTGTTACTATAAAGAAAAAAAGCAATATATCTAAAATTTCCAGCAACATGCCCCTAGCAATTTTTGAAAATTTTGTATATTCTAAGAGTATAAAAGAAAGCCCGATTTGCGAAAGGAGAACAAAGATGAGCGAAACAAATTTTAAAGGACGTGTCACTATTCCCACAGATGTAGACGTGGTGCCGGAAACTCTGGAGCTGGTGAAAAGATGGGGTGCTGATGCCATTCGTGACTGTGATGGAACTGATTATCCGGAAGAATTGAAAAATGTTGATGCAAAGGTATATTCTACCTATTACACTACCAGAAAGGATAATGCCTGGGCAAAGGCAAACCCGGAGGAAATCCAGCAGATGTACATTATGACTCCTTTCTATACAGCAGTGGAGAGCAAGCTGTCTATTCATTTGATGAATCACTTGTACCCGGATATGTTAAAGGTGAATTCCCATGATGACATTACTCGCTGGTGGGAAGTCATTGACCGCACCACAGGAGAACCTCTGGAAGCTTCCCAATGGGATTACAGCGAGGAAACAGGAGACGTGACCATTCACAATGCAAAGGAATTTCATGATTATACGGTCAGCTTCCTGGCATACATCATGTGGGATCCGGTACATATGTACAATGCAGTGACAAACGGCTGGACAGACTTTGAAAAGCAGATTACCTTTGATGTACGTCAGCCAAAAACAAGAGCGTATTCTATGGAACGTCTGCGCAAGTTTATTGCAGACAATCCTCATGTAGATGTTATCCGTTATACAACCTTTTTCCACCAGTTCACCCTGATTTTTGATGAGTTGGCAAGAGAAAAATATGTAGACTGGTATGGCTATTCTGCTTCTGTAAGTCCTTATATTCTGGAACAGTTTGAAAAAGAGGTGGGCTATAAGTTCCGCCCGGAATTTATCATTGACCAGGGGTATATGAACAATACCTATCGTATTCCTTCCAAAGAATTTAAGGATTTTCAGGCATTCCAGAGAAGAGAAGTGGCAAAGCTGGCAAAAGAAATGGTAGATATTACTCATGAGTGCGGCAAAGAGGCTATGATGTTCCTGGGTGACCACTGGATTGGCATGGAACCTTTTATGGACGAATTCCGGAGTGTTGGACTGGATGCAGTTGTAGGAAGTGTAGGAAATGGTTCTACTCTGCGCCTTATCAGCGATATTAAGGGCGTAAAATATACAGAGGGACGTTTTCTTCCTTACTTCTTCCCAGATACTTTCCATGAAGGCGGCGATCCGGTAAAAGAAGCAAAAGTCAACTGGGTAACTGCAAGACGTGCGATTTTGAGAAGTCCCATTGACCGTATCGGCTATGGAGGATACTTAAAGCTGGCTATGGAGTTCCCGGAATTTATTGATTATGTGGAAAGCGTATGCAACGAATTCCGTACCCTGTATGAAAATATTAAGAGAACCACTCCATACTGCATCAAGAAGGTGGCAGTGTTAAACAGTTGGGGTAAAATGCGTGCATGGGGCAACCATATGGTACATCACGCGATTTACTATAAGCAGAATTATTCTTATGCGGGAATTATCGAGGCATTGAGCGGCGCACCGTTTGACGTACAGTTTATCAGTTTTGATGATATCAGAGAAAATCCGGTGATTTTAGACGACATTGATGTAGTATTAAACGTAGGCGGCGCTTACACAGCCTATACAGGCGGCGAAAACTGGGCAGATGAAACTATCGTAACTGCAGTGAAGAAATTTATCTATAATGGCGGAGGTTTTATCGGCGTAGGCGAACCGACTGCTTATCAGCATGAGGGACGTTACTTCCAGCTGGCAGGTGTTATGGGTGTGGAAAAAGAAACAGGATTTACTCTGAATACAGATAAATACAACTGGGAAGAGCATGAACACTTTATTACAGAGGACTGCAGGGGGTGAGATTGATTTTGGAGAGGGTCAGAAGTTTATTTATGCTTTACCGGAAACAACCATTATCAAGCAGACCAACGAAGAAGTACAGATGGCTGTCCATGAATTCGGAAAAGGAAGAAGCGTGTACATCAGCGGACTTCCATACAGCTTTGAAAACAGCCGTGTGCTTTATCGTGCCATTATCTGGGCTTCTCATGATGAGGAAAACCTGCACAAATGGTTTTCTGACAACTACAATGTAGAAGTACATGCTTATGTGAAGAACGGAAAATACTGTGTGGTAAACAACACTTATGAACCGCAGGATACCACGGTTTATAAAGGAGATGGAAGCAGCTTTGACCTGCATCTGGAAGCGAATGAAATTAAGTGGTATGAAATTTAAGACTTAGTAAGACAGAGGCTGTCGCATGAATGGATACGGAGGATATTCCGGATTCCTGTTTCATGCGGCAGCCTTTTTACAGGATGGCTGTGCTTTTCCGGTACTCGTTGGGGGAAATGCCCACAATTTTTTTAAAGGTCTGAGAAAAATAGGACTGGGAGGAAAACCCGGTGATTTCTCCGATTTTTGCTACCGGATAATTGGTGGATTCCAGCAGATACCGGGCTTCCTCCAACCTTCTTCCTATGAGATAATTAATAGGAGAGACCCCCTTATAGTTTTTAAAGGCATGCACCAGATAATATTTGTTAATATGTACCAGAGAACTGAGAAATTCCAGCGTAATATCCTCTGCATAATGCTCGTTGATATACTGTTCCACCAGCTTGCATTCCCGTGTGGTTTTCTGCTGAGGCGCGTTTAAAATTTCCTGTCTGGTACTTCGGGCAAGCAAGAGGAGAATCAGCTCCAGAAGATTCTGGCATACAGCCGTGTAATTTAAAGGCTGTGTCTGCACCTCTCTTAGCAGGGTGTCCAGATAACTCTTCATTTCCAGTTGCTCCGGGGAGAGGGAGAACAGGCTGTAGTCATAGGGCGTTCCTTTTTTTGTATGGCCGAACTGTACTCCCTCAATTCCCAGGGCAATGTATTCCCAGGGATTTTCCCGGTTGCCAAGCTCTGTGTGTGGGACATTGGGATTGATAAAAATCAGATCATTTTTTTGAACCGGTATTTTTTTACTTCCAATCTGGAAGAAACCATTGCCACGGGTGACAAAGAAAAGCTCAGAAAAAGAGTGGGCATGCTCCAGACTGTGCCAATCCTTGTCAGAAGTCGCGCAGGTAACATATAAAAGCTGGGCTTCCGGGCGCACAAGGCTGTGGAAGTCCAGAGAATATCGTTGATTGCTCATAATTCAGAAACATTCCTTTTCTTTTTGATAGTTGTATTATACTGTTTTCCGCGAGGAGATACAAGGAATTTTCCAAAAGGCATAGGAAGGGATCGTATTTTCCTATGGCCGCAGATAGGCTCGCATGGCCTTTAAGGCATGTTTTTCCAGACGGCTGACCTGGGCCTGGGAGATACCGATTTCCTGTGCCACCTCCATTTGTGTCCGTCCTTCATAAAAGCGCATTTCAATGATTTTCTTTTCCCTCTCGTCCAGGCGTTTTAAGGCTTCTCTTAAAGACAGATCCTCCACCCAGTTTTCCTCCTTATTTTTTTTATCGCTGATCTGATCCATGACATACAGCGTGTCCCCACCCTCGGTGTAGACTGGTTCGTATAGACTTACCGGACTTTGAATAGCGTCCAGAGCATAGACAATTTCCTCCTTTTCCATACCGATTTCTTCGGCAATTTCTGTAATGGTAGGCTCTTTCTGGTGTTGTTTTATATAGTTTTCTCTGGCGTATATAGCTTTATATGCGGTATCCCGCAGGGAACGGCTGACCCGGATAGAATTATTGTCCCGGAGATAGCGCCGGATTTCACCTATAATCATGGGAACTGCGTAGGTGGAAAACTTTACATTTAAGGTAGTATCAAAGTTGTCAATGGCTTTGATAAGTCCTACGCAGCCAATCTGAAATAAATCGTCTACATTTTCGCTGCTGCCTGAAAAGCGCTTGATCACACTTAAAACCAGCCGCAGATTTCCCTTAATGTACCGTTCTCTCGCTTCCATGTCACCTGTTTTAATACGCGTAAACAACTGTTCCTTTTCCTCATTGGTGAGAATGGGAAGGCGTGAGGTATTGACGCCGCAGATTTCCACTTTGTTGAGTGCCATAGCAAGAATCCTCCAATTCTGTAATTTCAGTGTCTATTAGGAAGGATTCTCACGGAAAGGAAACAATATACCAAAGCCGGGAAAATTTCATAAAGTTTTAGTCCTTGACAAAAAGAAACAGACTTGTGTATCAGGAAAACCCATGGTATGATTTTCGGTAAAGTTCCGCATTATAGTTTTCGCCATTCTTAAGTATGTGGTATAATGCAGCCAGAAGCATTCTTGCCAGCGGTTATCCGGCAAGCCGGACAGCCCACTCATTTCCCCGTGACTTGTAGTATACCGAGTTCCCTATAAGAGGAATTATAAAGAAAAAATAAACTCAGAAAAACGTTTTCATAACGTTTTGTGCCTGAGCGAAGCGAAAGGAATGGATATATATGAAAATTTTAATTATAGAGGACGATAAAGGGCTGCGTACCGGTATTTCGTTTTCTCTTGCTCAGGAGGGATACGAGGTGTTGGAGGCAGGGACAGCAAAGGAGGGCCTGCGGCTCTTTGAAAAAGAGGGTCCAGGGGCAGTTTTAATGGATTTAAATTTGCCGGATATGGACGGACTTTTGTTGTGTCAGAGGATTCGGGAAGGAGCAAGAACTCCAGTGCTTATGGTAACCGCAAGGGATATGGAAACAGATGAACTTCTGGGGCTGGAAAGCGGTGCAGATGATTATATTACAAAACCTTTTTCCATAGCAGTTTTAAAGCTTCGTCTGAAAAAACTGTTAGAAAGAGAGGTGAAAGGGGAAAGCAGGGAAAATCGTATGGCTTCCGGGAATTTGTGTATGGATCTGAAGATGATGAAGGTGCTGGTGGACAGGGAGGAACTGGAGTGCAGCATGACAGAATTTAAGCTTTTAAAGTTCTTTTTGGAAAACAGGGGACAGGTGCTGACCCAGAATCAGATTCTGGAGGCAGTCTGGGATTTGAGAGGACGGTATGTCAATGCAAATACTTTACAGGTAAATGTTGGGCGGCTGCGGAAAAAGCTGGAGGCAGCAGGGTGTACTGCCCAGGTGAAAACCATACACGGTATTGGATATCTGTGGGAGGAAGCGTGATGCAGACAGCCATGACAATCCTCTGCCTGTCTGTGGCAGGGGTTGGACTTTGCCTGGGGGTAGGAAGTTTTTTGTATTACCGCCGTCAGCTTCGCCTTTTTTCAAATATTTTAAATACTTTTGAAAAGACGGGAGAACTGGTAGAAGGAGAAAATCGGGAAACCATGGAATCCAAGCTGCTCAGCCGTCTGTGCCGCGTTCTGAAGCGTAGCAGACAAAAGGAAGAGCAGACAGGAAAAGAAAGGCAGGAAATGGCAGAGCTTTTATCCAATCTCTCTCATCAGTTAAAGACACCTCTTGCCAATATTTTGCTGAATACAGAAATTTTAAAAGAGGGAAGGCTCAGTCAGGAAGAGGAAAAACAGTTTCTTCTGAGAAATCAGGAGCAGGCAGAGAAAATGCAGTGGCTGATGAAAACTCTGGTAAAGGCGTCCAGGCTTGAGCAGGGAATTCTGGTTTTTGACATTTTTCCTGCGTCCCTTGTGGAAACTCTTGCAAGGAGTATCAGTTCGGTATATGCCCTTGCAAGAGAAAAACAGATTTCCATAGAAACCCAGGGACTGAAGGAGTGTGTGTGCTGCCATAATCCCAAATGGACAGCAGAGGCCATTGGAAATCTTCTGGAAAATGCGGTAAAGTACAGTCCGGCAGGCAGTAAGATTTCTATCGAAACAGAGGTTATGGAATTATATGCAAATGTGAAAATCACAGATGAGGGTCCCGGAATCCCCAAAGAGGAATACAACCGGATTTTCAGACGGTTCTACAGAGGAGAGCAGGCAGAGCAGCAAGAGGGCAGCGGTCTGGGGCTATATCTGGCACAGGTGATTCTGCAAAGGGAAAAGGGATATATCACGGTTTCAAAAGGAAGAGATGGAGGCGCCTGTTTTTCGGTGTTTCTGCTTCTGAAGGAATAGAAAAAACCATGTAAAGAGAAGTTCTGACAATTTTGTCAGGACTTTTTTCGCAGCTGTCAGAGGTATGTCAGATTTCTTTTGTAAACTGAGTGTAAAGAGAGAAGAAAGGAAGCTGACATATGGAAATATTAAAAACAGAAAATCTGAAAAAATATTATGGAAAAGGTGTAAATCGGGTAAAGGCCCTGGACGGCGTAAGTTTAACTGTAGAAGAAGGAGAATTTGTGGCAGTTGTAGGTACCTCCGGCAGCGGTAAGAGTACCCTCTTACATATGCTGGGTGGGCTGGACTATCCCACAGACGGAAAGGTTTTTGTAGGTGGAAAGGATATTTTCTCCCTGAATGAAACCCAGCTTACGATTTTCAGGAGGCGCAACATTGGGTTTGTCTTTCAGAATTATAATCTGGTGCCGGTGCTGAATGTGTACGAAAACATTGTGTTGCCCATGGAACTGGACGGAGAAGAGCCGGATAAAGAGTATGTAGACGAAATTATCCGTACCCTGGGAATGGAAGACAAGCGGTATAGTCTGCCCAATCAGCTTTCCGGCGGACAGCAGCAAAGAGTTGCCATTGCCAGAGCCCTGGCCTCAAAGCCCAGTATTTTACTGGCAGATGAACCGACCGGAAATCTGGATTCCCGGACTTCTCAGGAGGTTTTGGGGCTTTTGAAGCTGACCAATTCCCGGTTTTCCCAGACCATTGTCATGATTACCCACTCTGAAGCGCTGGCACAGCTATGCGACCGGATTATTCATATCGAGGACGGCAAACTTATGAAGTCCGGAGGTGAGCAGTGATGAAAAATAACAATCAAAAGGTTATAAAAAAACTATCTCAAAGAACCATGAAACAAAGTCGTATGCGAAACTTTTTTGCAGTTGCGGCAATCTGTCTGACTACCCTTTTGTTTACCGCTGTTTTTTCCATGGGCTTTGGCATGATGCAAATGATACAGGAGCAGACCATGCGGGAGGTAGGGGGAAAATTTCATGCAGGGTTAAAGGGCGTCACCATGGAACAGTATGAAAAGATATCCAAAGATGCAGAAGTGGCTTCGTCCTCTTATAACATTCTTTTGGGGCAGGCAGATAATCTGAAAAAAAGACAGGCAGAGATTCGTATGCCGGGCAGCCTGGAAGAAATCGAAGGAGCGTTTGTGAATCTGGAGGAGGGGACGTATCCGAAACAGGAAACAGACGTGGTGATGGATACCATCACCTTAAAGGAACTGAAAATTAATCCCCGTATCGGAGCCACTGTGCATTTGGAATATACCTTTATGGGAGAAAAAATCCAGGACGATTTCACTCTCTGCGGCTGGTATCAGGGAGATGAAATTTCCCATGCAAGCCAGGTGTATATTTCAGAAGCATACTGGAATCAGGTCAAAGGAAATTATACAGAAACAGATTTTCAGAAGAATTATGAGAATACCGGGAATATTCAGGGGCTGGTAAACGGAAATCTGTACTTTAAAAATTCTAAAAATATTGAGGATAAAGTAGTAGCAGCCATTGAGCATGCAGGCTACACACCGGAGAGTGATGCGGACAACAAAGAATCTGAGAGTCCGGTTATCCGTTATGGCGTCAACTGGGCGTATATGTCTTCCAGAGCGGAAAGTCTGGATATGGAAACTGTGGTGCTTTTTGTTGCAGCTTTTTTTGTGATTCTGATTAGCGGATATCTGATTATCTATAATATTTTTCAGCTTTCCATTCTGCGGGAGATTCGGTTTTACGGATTACTGAAAACCATTGGAACCACGAAAAAGCAGCTACAGAAGCTGGTGTACAGACAGGTCTGGAAATTGTGTGGTGTGGGAATTCCTATAGGCGCAGTTTTGGGATATCTGGGAGGACAGTTCCTGGTTCCCATACTGGCAAAAGGCGGGACATATGCAGGAGAAAGCGGCTTTTATTTTAATTTCTGGATTTTGATTTTCGGTGGCGTGTTTTCTTTGGCGACTGTAATGATAAGCTGCAGGAAACCGGCAAAAATCGCCGGGAATGTATCTCCCATTGAGGCAGTGCGTTACACAGAAGGGACTCTGAAAAGGAAAAGAAGTAAAAAATCAAAAAAAGGCGCCAAAATTGCCAGAATGGCTTTTTCCAATCTGGGAAGAAACAAGAAAAAAACCGTCCTTGTAATTTTATCCATTTCCCTGAGCGTGATTTTGCTGGAAATTGTGATGACAGCAGTGGGTAGTTTTCGCATTGATGAATATCTGGAAGAACGGATTTATGGGGATTATATGATTGGAAATGCCAATTGGACCGTTGCTGCGCCAAGAGAATTGGATTTCCGGATAGACGAGGCATATGCACAGGGCGCCGATACCTGGCAGGGCGTTTCTGGAAAATCGGAATTATGGACATTGAATTCCGAGCATATTCTATCTGAAAAAGGGCAGAAGCAGTTTCAAAAGTTGGATAAAGAGGGAAAATTAGAAGAGGGTTTGTATTATAAAGCCAGGGCAGAAGACCGGGAAAAAATGGGAAGAGGAGAATTGGCTTTAGATGAAAGGCGCTATGCTTATTCCGAAGATATGCTGGAAAATTTGAAGCCGGTTAAAGGGGAGATTGATGCAGAGAAATTCAGAAGCGGGAAATATGTACTCCTGGAGCAGATGACTTTTTTGGAAAACGCAGAAGTTGGGGACAGTTGTTATGAACCGGGAGATAAAATTATATTGCAAACGCCCACGAAAGACACAGAACAGGAAATGGTATATGATGAAAACCAGGAACTCATAGGTACCTTTCTCACGAATCTGGAAAAAAAGGAATACGAAGTTATGGCAGTGGTGGAAAATATTCCTACCAGCATGAACATACACTTTTTTTCAACAAACAGCATTACAACCATTCTTCCTTTAGAAGAAATCAAACAAAGCCCGGAAGCGACCATGTTTGCCAAATCCTATACCGTAGAGCCGGAGTTTGCAGAGAGCTTTGAGGCGTATCTGAAGGATTATACAGAGGAGGAAAATCCCTCCATGGGCTATCTGTCAAAGAACAGTGTAAGGGAAGAATTTTCCGGTATGATAGAGGGCGTTTCTGCTGTGGGATATGGTTTGTGCGTTGTGATTGCCATAATCGGAATTTTGAATTTTGCTAATTCTATGCTGACCGGAATTCTGGCAAGAAAGCAGGAATTGGCAGTGATGCAAAGTATTGGCATGACAAAGGAGCAGATACGAACCATGCTCTTATGGGAAAGTGGGTACTATCTGGGGATTTCAGGAATCATCAGTGTAATTGTCGGCAGCATTGGGGCATCTTTTCTTGTGGGAGCATTAAATGATGTGATTATGTGCTTTGCTTATCGTTATACAGCCGTGCCGTTTTTCCTTATGCTTCCGGTATTCGCATTGGTGGCAGCTGCGATTTCTCTTATTGCCTATGGACAGACACAGAAGAAGAGCGTGGTGGAGAGAATGAGGGAAACGCAGTAAAGATTTCTTCCTTCTTGATAAACGTATTTGGGAAAGCTATACTATAGCGAACAATGGAACCATAGAAAACAGCAGATTTTAGGTGTCCTTCAGGGATTTTATCGAGGAGATGATTATATTGAATGCCGGAAGAATCCGGGATATCAGATTTATGTCAGAATATGGTGTTTCTCTCTGACGTTGAGAAAATGGCTCCTGTATCTGATGAATTTTGGGAGAAAATTGTGGGGGAGATTGAAATATTTCTTCTTCTATTCTTGGCGGGATTGTTTCGCAGTGCAGTTTCGCCGAGAATTGCCTTAAAAATAAGGAAATTTAAAAATTTTGAAGCTTTTGAAAAAAATTTGAAAAAAGGTGTTGACAAATCATGCATTTCCAGTATATAATAGCAAAGCAGTCAGCGATGAGGCTGACACAGAACGGGATCTTAGCTCAGCTGGGAGAGCATCTGCCTTACAAGCAGAGGGTCATAGGTTCGAGCCCTATAGGTCCCATTCTTTTGCCAAAAGGCAGAGGAACAGATATGGCGAGATAGCTCAGTTGGCTAGAGCATACGGTTCATACCCGTAGTGTCGAGGGTTCGAATCCCCCTCTCGCTATTTGTCGAAAGACATAAAATAAAATGGGATCTTAGCTCAGCTGGGAGAGCATCTGCCTTACAAGCAGAGGGTCATAGGTTCGAGCCCTATAGGTCCCATTCTTTTGCCAAAAAACAGAAAAACAGATATGGCGAGATAGCTCAGTTGGCTAGAGCATACGGTTCATACCCGTAGTGTCGAGGGTTCGAATCCCCCTCTCGCTACTATAGAAAATCCTTCTTTGCATAGTGGAAATTGTGTGGAGAGGGATTTTGTTTTGCGGGAAAATCCCTTTTTCCGTTTTATAATGTACAAAAAAACTCAAATGAAAGAGCAGGGAGAAATCCAGGAGAAGCAAAAGCGTATAAACCGCCGCATTGCTTCAAAAGGGTGTCCCTGCTCTTTTTTTACAGTTTTTTTGTTTTGGCGATGCAGGCTCGCACAGCGTCCATAACAGCGCTTCGCATGCCTTCTTTTTCCAGCACGTTAATTCCTTCAATAGTGGTTCCGGCAGGGGAGCAGACCATGTCCTTTAATTCACCGGGGTGTTTGCCTGTTTCCAAGACCATTTTGGCACTTCCTAAAACAGCCTGAGCCGCAAATTCATAGGCTTGCTTTCTTGGCATACCCTCTGCTACAGCGCCGTCAGCCAGAGCCTCAATAAATAAAAATACGAAGGCAGGGGAGCTTCCGCTGACAGACCCTACAATGTCGAGAATAGGCTCTGTCACCACGTCAGCCCGTCCAAAGGAGCGAAGCAGGGTCAGCACCTGCTGAATTTCTTCTTTGGAAACCAGTTCGTTAGGGCAGACTCCGGTAATACCTTCTCCTACCATAGCAGGTGTGTTTGGCATAGTACGGAGAATTTTTTTATCTGCACCGAATTGTTCCTGCAGCCAGTCCAGTTTTTTTCCTGCAATAACAGAAACCAACACCTGCTCCGTAGAGAGGAAATCTCGGATTTCTATTGCTGTATCAGCACAAAACTGGGGTTTTACACACAGAAACAGATAGTCCGCTTCTTTTGCCACAGACAGATTATCTGTAGAACAGGAAATGCCCAGGGCTTCTGTCACTCTTTTGGCAGAGGATTCCGATTTTGTGGAGGCAAAAATATCTTCTCTCTTTACAAGTCCTTTTTCCAGGATACCGGAAATAATAGCAGACGCCATATTGCCGCAGCCAATAAAACCTAATTTCATAACAAATTATCCTTTCTGTTTTTATCTTTATTTTAGCACAGGTTTTCCTGCCGGAGAAGAGTTCAGCATGGATTTTTGGAGAAATCCTGTGGCATCTGTGGATTTCACCGGGTTTTATCTGTACAAAAAGGCGGAAATAGACTAAAATAAAGGACAGAGCCAAAAAGAACGGCACAAAAGAGAAAAGGAGTCAATGGTATGATTAGCAAAGAAATTTTTACAGTATATCACTGCAAAGCATGTAATAAAATTGAGGTGAGCCAGTACATTACAAAGGAACAGATGGAGGAACTGGGGCTTACGGAAGAGGAATTAAAGCCCATCTGCCCGTTTACCGGAAGTTCAGACCTGGAGGAGCTGGGACAACTGGCGGAAAATGAACTGCGTCATTTTGCCTATACAGATGTGGAGGGGGTAAAAAAATATCTGAAGGAAAAAGAAAATCAGGCGCCAAAGCTGTAGCATATGTCACGGGCTTTCCCTTCCTATCATAAAATAAAGTGTGGAGAAGGCTGCCGCACTATGCAGCCTTTTGAGATTTTAGAATTGAGGGGAGAGCATCATGAAAAAGAAAGTGAGCATGCTTTTTGCAATGCTTTTGTGTCTGGGCATGGGGTTTACAGGCTGCAAAGCTCAGCAGGGAGAAAGGCAGGAAAAAACAGAGGAGCTTACCAAAGTGACCTTAAACGAGGTGGCACACTCCATTTTTTATGCGCCGCAGTATGTGGCAATCGAAGAGGGATATTTTGTAAATGAGGGAATTAAGCTGGAGCTGGTTACAGGATTTGGAGCAGATAAGGTGATGTCTGCTCTTTTATCCGGTGATGCAGATATTGGTTTTATGGGGTCAGAGGCAACGGTTTATGCCTATCAGCAGGGGGCTCAGGATAAGGTGCTGAACTTTGCCCAGCTTACGCAGAGAGCCGGGAATTTTGTGGTGGCAAGAGAAAAAATGCCAGACTTCGAGTGGACAGATTTGAAGGGCAAGGATATTCTGGGAGGCCGTAAAAGCGGTATGCCGGAAATGGTCTTTGAGTATATTTTGAAGGAAAAGGGCATGGATCCGGATACAGATATGGGCATTGACAGAAGCATTGACTTTGGCTCTACAGCGGCAGCTTTTGCCGGAGGGCAGGGGCAGTTCAGTATTGAATTTGAACCCTCTGCCACTATGCTTGAGCAGGAAGGCGCCGGATATGTAGTGGCATCCTGCGGTGTAGAATCCGGCTATGTTCCTTATACGGCCTACAGTGCCAGAGAAAGCTATATTGAGAAGAACCCGGAAGTGATACAGGGATTTGTAAAAGCTCTGCAAAAAGGCATGGATTATGTAAATACCCATACGCCGGAAGAAATTGCCTCTATTATTGCCCCACAGTTTAAAGAAAATGATTTGGAAACCATTACTGCCATTGTAAAGCGTTATCAGGAACAGGATACCTGGAAAGACAATCTTGTATTTGAGGAGAAAAGCTTTGAGCTTTTGCAGGATATCTTGGAAAGCGCTGGAGAACTGGAAAAGAGAGTTCCGTATGAGGAGCTGGTGCTTACCGAGTATGCCAAGAAGGCTGAAGAGTAAGGAGTTGAAAGTGCAACAATCACTCAAGAATGGTTGACCTGTAAGAAGTAGAAAGACCACCCTAAAGGATGGTCTTTCTGTGTTTATTTTTTTCCTCTGGACAGTACACTGTTGTGATAAGCAGTAGAAAATGTTACATCTTCCCCAAACCACTGAGGAGGAACAAAACTGTTTGCCTCTTCTTCTGTGGAAAACTCCACTTCTGCCAGCCACAGACCTTCATAAGGGGCGTTAAAAACATCCAGCTCGATGGTGAGTCCTTTAGGTAGGGGCAGCAGATACCGGGTCTTGGAAAGGATAATGCCGTCTGCCTTTGTACGTAGATGCTCGTAAGCTTCACGGGTCAGAGGCAGATTGTATTCCTCCCGCATCATCATGCCTTTTCCTTTATAGGTGAGATAATAGTCGTTGTCCTGTCTGCGGATCCGCACAACCGGGGCAATGCAGAGATAAGCCTGCTCAATTTTCCTGGAAGGAAAGGCTTCCAGATCCTTTGGGAGTTCATGAATCAGATATTTACGTTCAATTTCCACGATTGTTTTCTCCTTTTCCTGATGAAGTATTAAAAATATCATATAATGTTCAAATGCAAAAAGCAAGCCACAGGAAGGTGGGAGAAAAAAAGGGATTGACAACCCTTTTTTTAAATGGTATGTTTTAAGTGCTTATATGACTGACGGAAGTGGAAATGACCACGGGGAGTATAAGCCACAGAAGCCGACCGTCTGGGCGAATATGCTCGGAAAGTGGGCTTTTTCTTATTTTTTAAAACTCTTTTTGGGAAAAATTAAGAAAAGCCGGGAAAAGTTCCGAGTGAGTTTAGAACAGCAGGAAAAGGAGATAAGTTCATGGAAATGTTATCACTGGAAAAAGAGTTAAAGAGCAATGCATATCCGGGCAGAGGAATTGTGCTGGGAAAATCAGAAGACGGAAAAAAAGCTGTTGCCGCTTATTTTATTATGGGCAGAAGTGAAAACAGCAGAAACCGCGTATTCGTAGAAGAAGGTGAAGGAATCCGTACACAGGCATTCGACCCTTCTAAATTAACAGACCCAAGCCTGATTATTTATGCGCCGGTACGCGTACTGGGCAATAAAACCATTGTGACAAACGGTGACCAGACAGATACCATCTACGAAGGTATGGACAAACAGATGACCTTTGAGCAGTCTTTGAGAAGTCGTGAATTTGAACCGGACGGACCAAACTACACACCTCGTATTTCCGGCGTGATGCATTTGGAAAACGGCAGATATAACTATGCAATGTCTATTTTAAAGAGCAACAATGGAAATCCGGACGCCTGCAACCGCTATACCTTTGCATATGAAAATCCGGTGGCAGGAGAAGGACATTTTATCCACACTTATATGCATGACGGCAATCCTCTTCCAAGCTTTGAAGGAGAGCCAAAGCTGGTGGGAATCCCAAACGATATTGATGCGTTTACAGAGCAGGTGTGGACAAGTTTAAATGAAGAAAATAAGGTTTCTCTGTTTGTTCGCTTCATTGATATTGAAACAGGCAAATATGAAACCAGAATTGTAAATAAAAATAAATAAGAAATAGGAAAGGAGAAAATTATTATGAAAGAATTAGCTTTAAAATACGGTTGTAACCCAAATCAGAAACCTTCCAGAATTTATATGGAAGAAAATGGCGACCTGCCAATTAAAGTTTTATCAGGAAAACCGGGCTATATTAATTTCCTGGACGCTTTTAACGGATGGCAGCTGGTAAGAGATTTAAAGAAAGCAACAGGTCTTCCGGCAGCAACTTCTTTTAAACATGTATCTCCGGCAGGAGCCGCTGTGGGACTTCCTCTGACAGAAACACTGGCAAAAATCTACTGGGTAGATGACATGGACTGGAAAAACTTTTCTCCTATTGCCTGCGCTTACGCAAGAGCCAGAGGTGCGGACAGAATGTCTTCTTTTGGGGACTTTATTTCCCTTTCCGACGTGTGCGACAAAGATACCGCGCTGCTGATTAAGAGAGAGGTTTCCGACGGTGTTATTGCGCCGGGGTATACAGAGGAAGCTCTGGAGATTTTGACACAGAAGAAAAAAGGAAATTATAATGTCATCGAGATTGACCCGGATTATGTGCCGGCTCCATTGGAACGCAAACAGGTCTTTGGCATTACCTTTGAGCAGGGACGCCAGGAGTTAGCCATTGATGATGAATTGATTTCCAATATTGTTACAGAAAATAAAGAATTGACAGAAGAAGCAAAGAGAGATTTAAAGGTTTCTCTGATTATTCTGAAATACACACAGTCCAATTCTGTATGCTTTGTAAAAGACGGACAGGCCATTGGCGTAGGCGCAGGACAGCAGTCCCGTGTACACTGTACGCGTCTGGCAGGACAGAAGGCAGACAACTGGTGGTTAAGACAGTGTCCGAAGGTGCTGAACTTGCCATTTAAGGATACCATTACCCGCGCAGAGAGAGATAATGCCATTGATGTGTATATTGGCGAGGAATATATGGACGTTCTGGCTGACGGCGCATGGGAAAAGACCTTTACAGAAAAGCCGGAGGTCTTCACAAGAGAAGAAAAGAGAGCATGGCTGGATAAGCTGCAGAATGTCACCCTTGGCTCTGATGCATTTTTCCCGTTCTCTGACAATATTGAACGCGCGAAAAAGAGCGGTGTGTCTTACATTGCACAGCCGGGTGGCTCTGTGAGAGATGATGCAGTGATTGATACCTGCAACAAATACAACATGGTGATGGCATTTACCGGAATTCGTCTGTTCCACCACTAAAAACAGAAATTTTGTGAAATATAGAAAAGGAAACGGATACAGACCCCGGGAATCCGGGAAATTGACGCATTTTCAAAAAACAGGTTGGCACAGCTTTGAGCTTAGAGTCTGAAAGCTGTGTCAAAGACCGAAAAATTTATCAATTTACCAGAGAAAAGGGAATGGGTATCCGTTCTCTTTTTTTTATTGGGGCATTGACAAAGAAAGCGTATCTGATATATTCTGAAAGGGCAAACAGAGACTACAACAGATAGGAGAGTGTGACATGAGTATTAAAATTGGTATTTTAGGATACGGAAACCTGGGTCGTGGTGTGGAGTGTGCAGTAAAACACAATCCGGATATGGAACTTGTGGCTGTTTTTACCCGCCGCAATCCGGAAGACGTGAAGATTCTTACAGAAACAGCAAAGGTTTGCCATGTGGATCAGGCAGTGAGCATGAAGGACGAAATTGATGTGTTAATTCTCTGCGGCGGAAGCGCTACAGACCTGCCGGTACAGACACCAGAATTTGCACAGCATTTCAATGTAGTAGACAGCTTTGATACCCATGCAAGAATACCGGAACATTTTGCAGCTGTAGACGCTGCTGCAAAAAAAGGAAATCATACAGCCATGATTTCTGTTGGCTGGGATCCGGGTATGTTTTCTTTAAACCGTCTGTATGCCAATGCAATTTTGCCGGGTGGTAAGGATTATACCTTCTGGGGCAAAGGCGTGAGTCAGGGGCATTCAGACGCTGTGAGAAGAATTGAAGGTGTTTTAGATGCAAGACAGTATACCATTCCGGTAGAAAGCGCGCTGGAGGCAGTGAGAAACGGAGAAAATCCGGAGCTTTCCACACGCCAGAAGCACACAAGAGAAGTATTTGTTGTAGCAGAGGACGGCGCTGATAAGGCAAAAATCGAACATGAAATCAAAACCATGCCGAATTATTTCGATGAATACGATACTACTGTACATTTTATTACAGCGGAAGAAATGGCAGCCAGCCATGCAGGACTTCCTCACGGCGGTTTTGTAATTCGTACCGGCAGCACAGGCTGGGAAGATGAACATCAGCATGTAGTAGAATACAGCTTAAAGCTGGATTCCAATCCGGAATTTACTTCCTCTGTTATTGTGGCTTATGCAAGAGCTGCTTATCGTATGAGTCTGGAAGGACAGACAGGCTGCAAGACTGTGTTTGACGTGGCACCTGCATATTTAAGCTTACAGACTCCGGAAGAGCTGCGGGCTCATATGCTGTAAACGAGTAGGGAGAATGGGAATAAAAGGAAAGAGAGTAAAACAGTGAATCCTAAAATAGATACCAAAAGAGAAGCAAAGCGAATCATTTTCGGCTTAATCGGAGCCGTGATTATGGCGGTGAACATTAAGACCTTTGTGCGGGCAGGGGGCTTGTATCCCGGCGGTTTTAATGGTGTGACACTGTTGTTTCAGACTATTTGCGACCGCTTTTTTGACATTGCCGTACCGTTTTCGCCTATTAGTCTTGCCCTGAATGCAATTCCGGCGATTATCAGCTTTAAGGCGATTGGAAAGAAGTTTACGGTGATTACCAGCCTTATGATTGTGGCGACCAGTGTTCTGACCGACATGGTTCCCGCCATACCGATTACCCAGGATATTTTGCTTATTAGTGTCTTCGGCGGACTGATTAACGGTGTGGCAATCAGCATTGCCCTGATTGGCGGCGCTTCCACAGGAGGAACCGATTTTATTGCCATTTATTTTGCGGAAAAGAAAAACAAAGATGTATGGAATTATATTTTACTGGCAAATGCAGTTGTGCTTTTGGTTGCGGGTTATCTGTTTGGCTGGGACAAGGCGCTGTATTCTATTATTTTCCAGTACGCCTCCACACAGATGATACATCTGCTTTACCAGACGTATAAGAAGGTGACGCTGTTTGTCATTACCGATGAGCCGGAGGCAGTATACCAGGCTATTTATGAGGTGACAAATCACAGCGCTACAGAATTTACGGCAACAGGCATGTATTCCAATGAAAAACGGAAAATGATTTACTCTGTGGTGTCCACCATGGAAGCAAAGGTGCTGACACAAAAAGTTATGGAGGCAGACCCTCATGCTTTTGTGAATGTGGTGAAAACAGATACGCTGGTGGGGAGATTTTATCAGAAGGAAACCTATTAGGTTGGAAAAACTCTTCTTTAGAGGTTGAAAAGATAAGATTTAACCGTTATAATAGTCCCTATCAGTAAAAATAGCAATGATTTTACAAAAATGCAGAGATAGAGGAGATTGTATAATGGAAAAGACAATGGAAAAGATTGTTGCACTTGCAAAATCCAGAGGATTCGTATATCCGGGTTCAGAAATTTACGGTGGTCTTGCAAATACATGGGACTACGGAAACCTGGGTGTAGAACTGAAAAACAATGTAAAGAAAGCATGGTGGCAGAAGTTTGTTATGGAAAGCCCATACAACGTAGGCGTAGACTGTGCTATCCTCATGAATCCTCAGACATGGGTGGCTTCCGGTCATTTAGGCGGATTTTCAGATCCGTTGATGGATTGTAAAGAGTGCCATGAGCGTTTCCGTGCAGATAAGATTATTGAGGACTTCTGTGCAGAAAAAGGCATTGAAATCGAAGGCAGCGTAGACGCATGGAGCCAGGAAAAGATGAAAGAGTTTATCGAAGAGCATCAGATTCCATGTCCGACCTGCGGCAAACACAACTTTACAGATATCCGTCAGTTTAACCTGATGTTTAAAACCTTCCAGGGTGTTACTGAAGATGCAAAAAATACAGTCTATTTAAGACCGGAAACCGCACAGGGTATCTTTGTAAACTTTAAAAACGTACAGAGAACTTCCAGAAAGAAACTGCCATTTGGTATTGCACAGATTGGTAAATCTTTCCGTAATGAAATTACACCTGGTAACTTCACTTTCCGTACCCGTGAATTTGAGCAGATGGAACTGGAATTTTTCTGTAAACCGGATACAGATTTGGAATGGTTTGCATACTGGAAACAGTTCTGTCTGGACTGGCTGCACAGTCTGGGCTTAAAAGACGAAGAAGTGCGCTACCGTGACCATGATAAAGAAGAACTGAGCTTTTACAGCAAGGCAACCACTGATGTGGAATTCCTCTTCCCATTTGGCTGGGGCGAGCTTTGGGGCATTGCCGACAGAACGGATTATGACCTGACACAGCACCAGAATGTATCCGGACAGGATATGACCTATTTTGATGATGAAACAAACCAGAAATATATTCCATATGTTATCGAACCTTCTCTGGGCGCAGACCGTATGGTACTGGCATTTTTGTGCAGCGCTTACGATGAAGAGGTTCTGGACGCAGAGAAAAATGACGTGCGTACTGTGCTGCATTTCCACCCTGCACTGGCACCGGTGAAAATTGGTGTGCTGCCTCTTTCCAAAAAATTGAATGAAGGCGCGTTAAAGGTATTTGAGCAGTTATCAAAGAAATACAACTGTGAGTTTGATGACAGAGGAAATATCGGAAAACGTTACCGCCGTCAGGACGAAATCGGAACACCTTTCTGTGTAACCTATGACTTTGATTCCGAAACTGATGGAGCAGTAACCGTTCGCGACAGAGATACCATGGAACAGGAAAGAATCAAGATTGAAGATTTAAAGGCTTATTTTGAGGAAAAATTCACATTTTAACTAGTTTTGAGACTTATAAGACCGCTACACGAAGAGGAGGAAACCTTTGTGTGGCGGTCTTTGTTTTTCGGGGAAAACTGTGGACAAAAGAGATTTTGCAGGAGAAGTATACGGTAGATTTTCTGGCAGTGGGGACAATATTGCACACCGGTCAATTCGGGAATCAGGAATTTCAGCCTCTTTTGATGTATTATGAAAGAGAAAATCCTCCTGTCGGTTGCTTGATAAAGAGGAAAGTTGTATGAAATAGATAAAAAAGTTGAAAAAAACAGAAAAATAATATGCAAAAATCCATATATCTATTGAATATATGGATTTTTTTTGTTATAATCTTCGATAGATTCATTTTCCGAGAAGGAGGAGAAGACAAAATGGCGAAAAAAAGAAATATTATTGTGGGACAGTCCGGCGGTCCTACCTCGGTAATTAATTCCAGCCTTGCAGGCGTGTACAAAAATGCCATTGAGCGTGGGTTTGATAAGGTATATGGTATGCTGCACGGCATACAGGGACTGTTAGATGAACAGTATGTGGATTTGTCTACGCAAATTCATTCTGAGCTTGACATTGAGCTTTTAAAAAGAACACCTTCTGCATTTTTGGGCTCCTGCCGCTTTAAGCTGCCGGAAATTCATGAGGACAGGGAAATTTATGAGAAAATCTTCCAGATTTTAAACAAACTGGAGATTGAAGCCTTTATCTACATTGGTGGTAATGATTCTATGGATACCATTAAAAAACTGTCTGATTATGCTATTCTCACAGGGCAGAGCCAGAAGTTTTTAGGTGTGCCGAAAACCATTGACAATGACCTGGCGCTTACAGACCATACACCTGGTTTTGGCAGCGCAGCCAAATATATCGGCGCTTCTACCAAAGAAGTCATTCGTGACGCGCAGGGGCTTACCTACAAAAAGAACATGATTACCATTATGGAAATCATGGGAAGAAATGCAGGCTGGCTGACAGGAGCAACGGCTCTTGCAAAGACGGAAGACTGCGATGGACCAGATTTGATTTACCTGCCGGAGATTCCTTTTGATATCGAAAAGTTTTTAAAGAAAGTGAAAGAACTTTTGAAGAAAAAATCTTCCATCGTGATTGCAGTTTCGGAGGGAATTAAGCTGGAGGACGGACGCTATGTCTGTGAACTGGGTAGCGTAGGCGATTATGTAGATGCATTTGGACATAAACAGCTTCAGGGAACAGCTACCTATCTGGCAAATTTCCTGGCAGCAGAGTGCGGTTGCAAGACCAGAGCCGTAGAGCTTTCCACACTGCAGAGAAGTGCTTCTCATATGGCTTCCCGTGTGGATATTGACGAGGCATTTATGGTAGGCGGAGCTGCGGTGAAGGCAGCAGACGAAGGTGACACCGGAAAGATGATTGTCATTGACCGTGTGTCCGATGACCCGTATATGAGCGCTACCGGTATTTATGACGTACACAGAATTGCCAATGAAGAAAAACTGGTTCCGAGAGAGTGGCTGAACCGGGAGGCAAATTATGTGACAAAAGATTTTGTGGACTATATTAAACCACTGATTCAGGGAGATTATCAGCCGATTATGGTAAATGGTCTGCCGCGTCATCTGGTTTTGAAAATGAAGAAGAAATAAAGGCGTTTTTGAGAGAAGTTTTTATAGAAATATGGGAATACAAAAAATGGGGAAAGTCAGTCCGAATGGGGGTTCGGACTGACTTACTTTTTGGTTAAATATTTGGAAGTTCTGGTTTTTTCATATAGGGAATTTGAATGTCAACAATAGTTCCTTCTTCAACTACACTTTCTATAGAGAGTCCATATTTTTTTCCATAATAACTTTGAATTCGTTGATGAACATTTAACAATCCAATAAAGTGATGGTTTTGTTGCATATTCTCTATATGGCTTTTTTCATTTTCCAAAGAATATAGAATTTCTTTTAGTCGTTCAGGTTTAATACCAGAACCGTTATCTATAAGAAAAAAGTGTAAAATTCCATCTTCCAGATTTGCGCTTAGATTAATACGACAATCGGTTTCCATTTGTGCAAAACCATGCTCTACGGAATTTTCCACAAGGGGCTGCAAAAGGAATGCAGGGATTTCTAAAGAATAGAAATCATCAGGTATACTACAATCAAATGTGAATTTACTTGGAAAACGGATATCCAGAATGGTTAAATATCGATAAATTTGTTGTATTTCTTCTTCCAGATAAACGACAGGAACTTTTTTCAGGTTATAACGGAGCAATTCGGACATACAGGAAGCAATAGTTTTGATTTCTGGTTCGTTATGTATATCTGCAATGGATTTAATACTGTTTAAGGTATTGTATAAAAAATGATGATTAATTTGCGTTTGAAGCATTTGAATATACATATTCTGCTCACTGAGTCTACTGGTGTAATTCTGGCGCAGGCTTTCGGTAAGACGCTTATTCAGATGATTAAAACTGGTTACAAGTTTTTGCAGTTCTCTATTTGAAGTTTTACCATCAACAGAAATCTCTTTGTAACTATTGAGGTCTTGAGAGTCCATCTGTTGACAGAGCAAAGTGATTGAGTGCGTCAAGCTGCGTGAAAGAAAGAGAGCCAGGATTAATCCGAGTAATAGTGTAAAAACAAAAATTGCAGAGTAATTTAGCAAATTGTGCTGATAAGCTTGTGTAATATTTTTATTGTTTAAACACTGCACAATGTGCCAACCTGTAGTTTGATTCAAACAACCATTGACAAGGTAATTTTCTTTACCGACAGATATGGTTTGGGTTTGTATAGGATCATTTTCCGGTATGTTTTTGCTGAATTTAGAAAGTTCATCGAAAAGAATCTGGGAACTTTCTGAGTTGATGTATTTGGAATCAGAGCAATAAGCCAGTGTGTTATGAGAATTAAAAATCATAATAACGCTACCGGGAGTCTTGGCGGAATTAAAAATAGTTTCTACAGAGGAAAAATCAATTCCTACATAACAGCTTCCAATTTCTTTGAAAGTATATCCATCATAAAGAATTTTGACCATAGGTAAAATCTTTTTTCCACTGATAAATGAATCCTGAATAGGTGCAAAATAAGTATGATAATTAGAGGTAAGAGCTTTTTCCTCCCAAGAGTTCATTTTTTCTAAAATTTCTTTATGGGTTTGGGCATTTAAAATATTATATTCAAAGGTATAATCATATCTACTGCGAAAAAGACAGGATATAACATTTGAATTCAAGCGGTTGGTTTGTATAAGCTGTTTAGTAAACATACTGCTGTCTTGTGAATAGGCAAGAAGATTATTGTCATAGTCAGTAATAAGAGCTTTTCGTATGTCATTGTTTAGAATATGCATATCTGCAATTTTTGTAGCATCATTCAAAAGTGTATTTAAAGTAAGGTCTGTTTGAGTCAGAATGGTTTCCATTGTTTGACTGAAATCTTCTTTGACGGTTGAAGCGGTTTGGTTTGCAGCTGTAATACCTAAAATTGTTGAAGGAATAATAAGTAATAGTAGCGAAGCAATAAATATTTGTGTTCGATAAGAAAAAAAGTGTGTTTTCATATAAATTTCTCCTAAAATAATATATTTGATTTATGGATTATTATAAACTATTGAAAAAGAGAAAAACAGATTTATGAATAAAATATATAAAAAACAAATAGAAATACTATTTTTTTTATAAGATAAGTTCTATTTTTAGAGTAAGTCCTTTACTATAATGAAACTATAAAAAATAAAGTTCAGGAGGAAATGAATATGAACAAAGTAGAACGTGTAAAAGCAGTTATGAACAATGAAATCCCGGATAAGATTCCGGCAGGCTTTTGGTTTCATTACAAGTCAGATTATACAGTGGAAGAAATGGCAGAGGCACATTTAAAGCTATACAGAGAAACAGATATGGATATTATAAAAATTATGCAGGATTATATGTATCCAATTGAAGGGGAAATTCATTGTGCGGAAGATTGGTACAACATTAAAATTAAAGGAACGGATTCTGAAGAGTTTCAAAAGCTATCTGCGGTTATTAAGAAAATCCGAGAAGAAGTAAAAGACGAAGTTCTTATATTTCAGACAATGTTTGGCCCTTTTAAAGCAGCTAGTATTGCGTTTGGCGATGATGTTCTTATGAAATATAGCAAAGAGGCACCAGAAGCGGTTGCGTATGGAATTGGTGTATTAGCGGAAGGCTTGGAAAAATGGGCCAAAGGTTATCTTGAAGCAGGAGCAGATGGTATTTACTATTCTGCACAATTTGGAGAAGAAGGGCGCTTTACAAAAGAACAGTGGGAAACATTGGTAAAGCCTTTTGATGTTCAGATTTTACATGTAGCAGAAAAAGAAGAGGGGAAATATAACATACTTCATATCTGTGGTGAACCAGAATATAAATTTAAAACGCATGTGGATTGGTTTACGGATTATCCAGGTGACTTGGTAAACTGGTCTGTGAAAGACAATGCTTATAGTTTGGAGCAAGGGCGAGATTCTTTCAAAAGGGCTGTTTTAGGCGGATTGAATAATAAAGGAAACATATTAAATGGTCCAAAAGAAGAAATAGAAAAAGAAGTGGAAGCAGTTCTAAGAAGATTCGGAGAAAAAGGCATTATGATTGGTGCGGACTGTACAATCCAAGGGGAGAATATTAGTCTTGATTATATTAAAACAGCTGTGTATGCGGCGCATAAGTATAAAAGACAGTGATAGGAGGAGATTTTTATGAGAAAAAGAACAGCAGCAGTATTAAGTATGATTTTAGCAATTAGTATGACTGGTTGCAGTAGTGGAGTAAAACCAGAAGAGGAAAAAACAAACGGAAAAAAAGATGACGGAGTATTAGAAATTGAATTTTTCCAGCAAAAAATGGAAGAGGGTCCGCAAAAGGGATATCAAGCTATTATAGATAAGTTTAATGAGGAAAATTCTGATATACGGATTGAAATGAATACGGTTCCTGATGCCGGAACTGTGTTGACGTCTAGAATTGCTTCTGGAGATATACCAGTTTTGTTTTCTGATTATCCGACGCAGCAGCAGTTTAGGCAGAAGGTAGAAAATGGTTATGTCCAGGATTTGTCAGAACAGGAGTGCCTTAAAAATGTAGAGGAATCCGCTTTGGAGATGACAAAACAGAAAGATGGAAAGTATTATGCTCTTCCATATAGTCGTAATTATATGGGGGTATATTATAATCAAGAAATATTTGAAGAAAATAATCTGGAGGTTCCAACTACCTGGAAGGAATTTCTGGAAGTATGTAAAACTTTAAAAGAAAAATCTATTACACCTATTGGATTAATGGGCAAGGATCCAGGACGTGTAGGACATGGATTCCAATGTATGACAGTGGCTTGGGATCCAGAGGGAATTGAAGCAATTGAGCGCGCGGTCAGTGGAGAAGAAAAACTGGAAAATGATGAAGGATTTAGAGAAGTTGCAGAAAAAACTGCAGAATTACTTTCATATACAAATGAAGACGTTCTTGGACTGGCAGATACAACCTGCTGGGAAAACTTTGCGAATGGAAAATATGCAATGTGTATTACAGGGTCTTATGCCAGAGGAACATTGCTGATTGCCAATCCGGATTTGAAGATAGGAGTATTTCCTCTGCCAAATGAAACACAGGAAACTACAAACACTTTATCAGGTATAGACGCCGCTATTTGTGTATCAGCAAAAGCTTCAGAAGAAGAGAAGGAAGCAGCATATAGATTTTTGGATTATTTGGCAGAAACAGAAAATGCACAAACCTTTTGTAATCATGATGGGGCTCCCTCTTGTATTACTGGGGTAACTCCGAATTATGAAGGAATTGAACCTATGATGGATTTAATTAATGCAGGACAGGTTCATGACTGGATGGCGTCAACAATTGACAATAATATTGTGACAGATTTGTATAATGTAACACAGGGATTCTGGAGTGACAAAGATATTGATAATTATCTAAACCAGATGGATACTTCGATAGCGGTAACATCAGCAGAATAGAAGTCTTTTTAGAGGCAGCACTCCTCTTTGATTGTTGCCTCTAAAAATCGGACATTAAAATATCTTCAGAAAGGAGAAGCGGTATGAAGAAAATATCTGGAAGAGCAATTTATTTTAGTTTTACTATAGTTCCTGTGATTTTGTATAGCTTCTTTTACGTTTATTCTGTAATAAGTGGAGTACGTTATAGTTTTACTGACTGGGACGGAATGTCTCCTGAATTTAATTTGATAGGGTTTAAGAATTATGAAGCTCTTTTTAAAAATCCCAATTTTTGGAACTCTTTAAAGACTACGGTTCTTTATAGTATTATGCTGGTAGTAGGGGTTATTGTTTTATCCTTGTTGTTGGCAGTTTCTTTAAACTCATTAAGAAAATTCAGGACTTTTATGAAATCTGTATTTTTTGTACCAGCTATGATAGGTGGTATTACTATTGCACTTATTTGGGATCAGCTTTTTTACAGAGTAGTACCCTTGATAGGAAAAGCTCTGGGAATAGATTGGTTATCGCAAAGTGTATTGATGACAGGAAATACAGCACTTCTGGCTGTGATTTTTGTTCACATATGGCAGGCTGTTGCCCTTCCTACAGTTATTTTTATAGCCGGATTGCAGCAGATTCCTGATGAACAGTATGAATCAGCGAAAATAGATGGAGCAACTGTTTTTGAACGATTTCGTTATATAACGTTTCCTTATTTGATTCCGACATTGACAGTGAATTTGGTTTTGATGGTAAAACAAGGTTTTACTTCTTTTGATTTTCCTTTTGCATTAACAGGTGGAGGGCCAGTAAGAGCAACCGAAGTTATAGGAATCTTGATTTATAATGATGCATTCAAAAAATATGAAGTTTTCAGTAGCAAATGCAGAAGCTTGTGTATTGTTTGTTATTGTAGCTGTTTTTTCATTGACACAGATGAAATTGACAAGTAAAGGAGGGGTACAGGAATGAAAAGAGAAGGTTTTGGTTGGAAAATTGCCAGAAATTTATTTTTACTGGCAGGATTAGGGCTTATTCTTGTGCCCTTATATTTAGTTGTAATCAATTCCTTTAAAACTTTAGAGGAAGCAGGAAGAAATTTTTTTTCATTTCCATCTTCTCTTAATTTTGTAAACTTTCAAAGTCTGTTTTCAAATAGTAATTATTGGGGATTTGCAGTTAATTCTTTGATTATTTCTGTGATTTCAGTCAGCTTGATTTTGATTTTAGTTCCTGCTGTTTCTTATGCAATTGCCAGAAATTATACAAAGAGGTATTATAAAGGTATTTACTTTTACCTGCTGATGGGGCTGTTTATTCCTTCTCAAGTCATTATGCTTCCTGTGACAAAATTGATGACAAATTTAAATCTTTTGAACAGGCAGGGGTTAATTTTGTTATATGCAGCTTTTAGTTTAACACAAGGAGTGTTTCTATTTGTGAATTATATCAGAGGGCTTCCCTACGAGATTGAGGAATCAGCGTATATGGACGGCTGTAATGTGTTTCAGACTTATACAAAAGTTGTAATTCCGTTAGTCAAACCCATGATAGCAACTTTAATTATTATGGATTTGTTGTGGATATGGAATGATTTTATGCTTCCATTATTGATTTTAAATAGGTCACAGGAAAATTGGACATTGCCTCTGTTTCAGTATAACTTTAAGACAGAATATTCATTTGATTATACAATGGCTTTTACAGCATATCTGATGTCTATGTTGCCTATGTTAATTGTATACTGTTTTCGGACAAAAACATATTATTAAAGGTTTAACTGCCGGGTCGGTGAAGGGATAAAGAATTGACTTACTGATTTACGGAAGAGGTGTATGCATGATGAGAAAGATATTGATTATTGAAGATGAGATTTATGCCAGAAAATCAATGAAAAAGCAGCTGGAGGAGTGCCTGGAATCGCAAGAGTATAAAATCTTGGAAGCTATAAATGGAAAACAGGGAATCGATGTGATACAGCAGGAGAAACCAGATATAGTCTTCACAGATATTCGTATGCCGGTTATGGACGGGCTTGAACTTTTAAAACAAATGCGGAAACAGGAGTTAAAAACCAAGGTTGTTATTGTCAGTGCGTATGCTGATTTCGAATATGCAAAATCAGCAATGAGATTTGGAGTGCAGGAGTATCTTTTAAAACCAGTGGAGGATAAAGAATTAAGAGAATGCATTGGAAGGCTGGAAAATGAAGAACAGCAGAAGGAAGAAAAAGAGGTCAGAACAGGAGAAGATAGTCTTACTCGCTATATTTATGAAAGAATTTTTTCAGATAAGGATATAGAAGATTTTGTGAACCGAAATATTTTTAGAAGGATTTTCAGACAATTTCAAGTGATGGTACTATATTGTGAAAAGGGGCAGGAGATTGAAACGGGACAATTATATGAATGGCTAAGTCAGTCAGATGAAGAAAATTTGTTTACCGGATTTCGTTTGCTTAAGATACAAAATTATAAGTATATTATAGTGATGTGTGCAGATTGTCAAACAGGTTTCCGTCAGAGAAATCTTATAAAAAGTATGGAAAAAGCTGGAAAATTGGGTTGGTGTGGCGTTAGCGAAATATGTACAGAAGAAGTCGAAATAAAAAAGGCGTATGAACAAGCGGAATCAGCTTTAGAATACAAGGTATTTTACAAGGATAAGCTGCTGTTATTTGAGATTGTTAGCCAGAATTCTAAAAGAAACTATTGTATGGGAGAGGTTCAGAAAGAAAGATATAAAATAGCATTGGAAAAGGGAAATTTAGAGAAAGCCTGTAGTATTTTAAATGAAATTTTTAAAGATATAGAAAATGGCGAAAGGATAACTGGAAAAAGCTTAGAAGTTTTTCTGACCCAGATATCTTTGATTTATCATCAGGTATCAGGTATTTTGTACCATTTTCAAGTTTTAGATTTTTATTCTATAAAGGAAATTCACAGGGAAATGGAAGAAAAAACAAAAGAGATTTGTTGTATATCAAGGAAAAAGAAAGTAGGAGGGACTGATGAAATTATTCAGAGCATGAAAAATTACGCAAAAGAGAATTGCAGCGGAGATGTTACTGTAAAATTGTTAGCGGAGAAAGTATTTTTTATGAATCCGGCATATTTAAGTCATCTTTTTAAAGAGAAAACGGGAGAAAGTTATTCGGTTTATCTAAAACAAATTCGATTAAAAAAAGCAAAAGAATTGCTTCAGAAAAGTACATGTTCAGTAACAGAAGTTGCTCTTATAACAGGATATAATGACACATCACAGTTTATTCGTATTTTCAAACAGGAAACAGGCATGACTCCGAAAAAGTACAGGAATGAGAAGCAGAGAGGAGAAGGATAAAATGTATGCAGAAAAAACAGGAAAAGTATCTTTCATTGCTTCATGATGAAACGTCATTGGCACTAGGGTGTACGGAACCAGGTGCAGTAGCTCTGGCGGCAGCATATGCAGCAGCAGTTTTAGAAGAAGAAGTACAAAAAATTAAAATTATAGTCAGTTCGTATATTCTGAAAAATGGAATGAATGTAGGAATCCCGGGAACAGGAATGTCAGGTTTTTCCATTGCAGCTGCAATGGGGAGTATTGGAAAAAATCCTGAGAAAGGTCTTATGGTTTTGAATGGTATTTCGGATATAGAAATACAAAAAGCCAAGGAGATGGTTAAAAAAAATATCATATCTATTGATTTGGCAGAAACAGAAGAAAAGGTATACGTAGAGGCACAGGTCACCTCAAAAAATCATTATGCTCGCGCAGTAATAAAAGAAAATCATCAGAATTTGGTATTATTAGAGCGAGATAGAAAAAAGATTTTTGAAAGGAAGGCGGAGGAACTATACGAAAAAAATAGCCAAAAGAACTTAGAAAATTACGATATGACATTGAAAGAAATTGTTAATTTTGTAAAGTCTGTACCAGAGGAAGAATTGAAGTTTCTGGAGCAGATTCTTCAAACGAATCAGGCGATTGCCAGAGAAGGAATGAGAGGAAATTATGGATTAAAAGTTGGATATTCTATGCTGCACGGACAAAAAACAGGATTAATCGGTGGTGATATCGCAACCTATGCATCTGCTATGGCAGCAGCAGCAGCAGATGCCAGAATGTCAGGCTGTGAACTGCCGGTTGTAAGTACAGCAGGAAGTGGAAACCAGGGTATTACGGCTACCGTTCCAATTATAGAAATTGGTGAAAAACTAGGGATTAAACAGGATAAAATACGAAGAGCAGCAGCTCTCAGCATACTATTTACGATACATACAAAGCAATATTTGGGAAGATTATCAGTATTGTGCGGCTGTTCTATTGCGGCAGCTATGGGAGTTGGTTGTGGCATTATTTTTATGAAAGATGGAACCTATGAGCAAATGTGTCATACAGTTTCTACTATGGTAGCAGATATATCAGGAGTGGTTTGTGACGGAGCAAAACCTGGTTGTGCCTTGAAAATTGCTACGGCCGTAGAGTCAGCAGTAAGAGCCGCTAATATGGCTTTGAATGGAAAAGGTGCAGGAGGTCAAGATGGGATTGTATGTGAAGATGTAGAAGCAACATTGTCCAATCTGGGGATTTTAGGCAATATTGGAATGAAAAATACAAATCGTATGATTTTAAAGATGATGTTGCAAAAACAAAAAATATAGGAAGTATATGAAAAAATGGAAGAGAAATTCACGATACAAGAATTGAAAAACTGGATTCAGAAACATGAAGAAGAAATGCTTGAGGATATCAGAGCGCTAGTAGAAATTCCAAGTATATCAGAAAAAGGTGATGAAGAGAATCCTTACGGAATTTACTGTACAAAGGTTTTAAAAAAGATGGAGGAGATTTGTACAAATTGGGGATTTTCGATAAAAAATTATGAGAATAGATGTGTAGAAACATCTTTTGGAAGCGGGGAAAAAAAGATTGGTATATGGGGACATCTTGATGTTGTTCCAGCAGGAGAAGATTGGATTTATCCGCCCTTTATGTGTACCAGAAAGAAGAATTTCCTTATAGGCCGGGGGGTGCAAGACAACAAGGGGCCAGTTATTACGTTTTTGTATGCTATGAGATTTCTAAAAGAAGTAGGATTTACTCCAACAGTGACCTTTCATCAGATTCTGGGGTGTAATGAAGAACAAGGAATGGAGGAGGTTGAGTACTATTTAAAGATGGCGGGTATTCCTGAATTTTCTATTGTAACAGATTGTAGTTTTCCTGTATGTTGTGGAGAAAAAGGGATATGTAAACTCAAGATTCAGTCCTCTATTGTGGATAAAAGGATAGAATATTTACAAGGAGGAAGTTCCTCTAATTCAGTTCCTGATTATGCTTGGGCTCTGCTTGACGGCAAGAAAAGAGAGGCATTAGGAATTGCTGGACATGCGGCATTTCCCGGAAAAAGCAAAAATGCGATAGGCATATTGTGTAAGCATTTGACAGAACAATTACCAGAAGAGAGAGCTGTTGAATTTTTAGCTATTCTAGGAGAGGAGGGGTACGGAAAAAAAGCAGGAATAAATTGCGAAGATGAAGTTTCAGGAACGCTTACTTGTAATGTTGGAACAGCAGAGTTGAAAAATGAAAGAATAGAAGCGGAAATTGATATACGGTATCCTGTGACAAAGAGTATAGAAAAAATTTTACAACGTTTAGAATCTCTTATGAAGAAGTATGGATATGTAATAAAAGAATTTAAAGATAGTCCGCCGTATTATATAAGTCCAGAGAATGATATGGTAGACATGCTTACTCATATATACAGAAAACGAATGCCGGGAGCAGATTGTACTCCTTATATTATGGGTGGAGGAACTTATGCAAGAAAAATTCCGAATGCGGTAGGTTTTGGTCCTGGAATGAATTTGGAAATTTCTCATCTGGATTTGCCGCAGGGACATGGTGCCTGTCATAGTGCAGATGAGAGCCAGGATATAAAAAAGTTAGAGAAAGCGTTGGAAATTTATGTGTATGCCATGGTTAATATTAGTCATTATTTTGAAAGTAAATAGTCATATAGAGAATACGATATTGGAGGTAAATTGGTATGAAAAGAATAAAATTGGGACGTACAGAGTTAGAAATTCCTGAAATTGGACTGGGTTGTATGCGGATTACAGAACTGAAAAGTGAAGCGAAGATACGGGAATTGCTTGAAACAGCATTAGAAAATGGAATAAATTTCTTTGACCATGCAGATATCTATGCAGGAGGAGAGGCTGAAGCGGCTTTTGGAAAAGCAATGGATAGTACTTTGAGGGAAAAAATAATTTTGCAGTCAAAGTGTGGTATTCGCCCGGGAGTAGCATATGATTTTTCAAAAAGGCATATTTTACAAACTGTTGATGCAAGTTTAAAGCGTCTGAAAACAGATTATCTTGATATACTGCTGCTTCACAGACCAGATACATTGATGGAACCAGAAGAGGTTGCAGAGGCATTTAGAATTTTGGAAGAATCCGGTAAGGTACGGTATTTTGGAGTAAGTAATGAAAATTCAATGCAAATAGAATTTTTGAATAAATATTGTAATGGAAAAATAATGGTAGACCAGTTGCAGTTTAGCATTGCTCATTGTGATATTATAGATTCTGGAATTCATGTGAACATACATAGTGAAGCCGGTGCTAATAGAGATGGTAGTATTTTGGAATATTGCCGATTAAAAGGAATTACAATTCAGGCATGGTCTCCATTTCAGTATGGTATGTTTGAAGGCGTATTTTTAAACAATGAAAAATTTCCAGAATTGAATAAAAAAATTGATGAGTTGGCAGAAAAATATGATGTTACCAATAATGCAATTGCAGTAGCATGGATTTTAAGGCATCCTGCAAAAATACAGACTATAGTCGGAACAACCAATAAGCAGAGGTTAATAGATATTTGTAAAGCTTCTGATATAAAATTAACAAGAGATGAATGGTATGCACTATATATGGAAGCAGGAAAAATCCTTCCGTAATATGAAATTGCGTTTCGTTATAAGAAATTATACGGAAAAAGTATTGATATGGGTTCTGAATGAACGGAAAAATTGCAAAAACCTGTAAAAAAATTAACAAATCTTGCTTGACTATATCACTTCTTATGATAGAATAGATTGTGTGCGGGCATGGCTTGTCCGCACCGGGGAAAATAAAGATTGAACAATTTGTTTTTCTAGTATCTACTTTTAGGAGGAATGTTCAAAATGGCAAAATGGGTTTATATGTTCACCGAAGGTGACGCATCCATGAGAAACACTCTCGGTGGTAAAGGTGCAAACCTTGCTGAGATGACAAAATTAGGTCTTCCAGTACCACAGGGATTCACAATTACAACAGATGCTTGTACTCAGTACTATGAAGATGGAAGAAAGATTAACGATGAAATCATGGAACAAGATCATGGAAGCTATCGTTAAAATGGAAGAAGTTACAGGAAAGAAATTCGGAGATAAAGAGAATCCACTTCTTGTATCTGTTCGTTCAGGAGCAAGAGCTTCTATGCCAGGTATGATGGATACTATCCTGAACCTTGGTTTAAATGAAGAAGTTGTTGAAACTCTGGCAGCAGCATCAGGAAATGCTCGTTGGGCATGGGACTGCTACAGAAGATTTATCCAGATGTACTCTGACGTAGTTATGGAAGTTGGTAAGAAATATTTCGAAGAACTTATCGACAAAATGAAAGAAGAAAAGGGTGTTACTCTTGACGTTGAACTTACAGCAGAAGACTTAAAGACTCTGGCTGGACAGTTCAAAGCTGAATATAAAGAAAAAATCGGTGAAGAATTCCCTGCAGACGCAAAAGAGCAGTTAATGGGAGCTGTTAAAGCCGTATTCCGTTCCTGGGATAACCCACGTGCTAACGTATACCGTCGTGACAACGATATCCCATATTCCTGGGGTACAGCTGTTAACGTACAGATGATGGCATTCGGTAACATGGGCGATGACTGTGGTACAGGTGTTGCATTTACCCGTGACCCGGCTACAGGAGAAAATGGTCTGTTCGGAGAATTCCTCACAAATGCACAGGGTGAAGACGTTGTTGCCGGAGTTCGTACTCCAATGCACATTTCCGAAATGGAACAGAAATTCCCGGAAGCATTTGCACAGTTCAAAGAAGTTTGCAAAACTCTGGAAACACATTACAGAGATATGCAGGATATGGAATTTACGGTGGAACACGGTAAACTGTACATGCTGCAGACACGTAACGGTAAGAGAACAGCTCAGGCTGCTCTGAAAATCGCTTGTGACCTTGTAGATGAAGGCATGAGAACAGAAGAAGAAGCAGTTGCAATGATCGACCCACGTAACTTAGATACACTGCTTCACCCACAGTTTGATGCTGCTGCTTTAAAAGCTGCAACACCAATGTCCAAAGCACTTGGAGCATCTCCGGGAGCTGCTTGCGGTAAAATCGTATTCACAGCAGATGACGCTGTTGAATGGGCTGCAAGAGGAGAAAAAGTTATCCTTGTTCGTCTGGAAACATCACCAGAAGATATTACAGGTATGAAGAGCGCTCAGGGTATCCTGACAGTTCGTGGTGGTATGACATCTCACGCTGCTGTAGTTGCTCGTGGTATGGGAACCTGCTGTGTATCCGGTTGTGGTGATATCACAATGGACGAAGCTAACAAGAGATTTACATTAGGCGGAAAAGAATTCCATGAAGGAGATAGCATTTCTCTGGATGGTTCTACAGGTGCTATCTATGATGGAATTATCCCAACTGTAGACGCTACAATCGCCGGCGAATTTGGAAGAATTATGGGATGGGCTGACAAATACAGAACAATGAAAGTTCGTACAAACGCTGATACTCCAGCAGACGCTATCAAAGCTCGTGAGCTTGGTGCAGAAGGTATTGGTCTTTGCCGTACAGAGCATATGTTCTTCGAAGGTAACAGAATTGATGCATTCCGTGAAATGATTTGTTCTGAAACAGTAGAAGAAAGAGAAGCTGCTCTTGAAAAAATCCTTCCAGAACAGCAGGGAGATTTCGAAAAATTATACGAAGCTCTTGAAGGTAACCCGGTTACTATTCGTTTCCTGGATCCGCCGTTACATGAGTTCGTTCCTACAACAGAAGAAGATATCAAGAAATTAGCAGATGCTCAGGGCAAAACAGTTGAACAGATTAAAGCAATCATCGATTCTCTTCATGAGTTCAACCCAATGATGGGACATCGTGGATGCCGTCTTGCAGTTACTTATCCAGAAATTGCCAAGATGCAGACAAAAGCTGTTATCCGTGCAGCAATCAACGTACAGAAAGCTCATGCTGACTGGAACGTTTGCCCAGAAATCATGATCCCACTTGTTGGCGATACAAAAGAATTAGCATACGTTAAGAAATTCGTTGTTGAAACAGCTGACGCTGAAATCGCAGCAGCCGGTGTTGAATTACACTACGAAGTTGGTACAATGATCGAAATCCCAAGAGCTGCATTAACAGCTGACGAAATCGCTAAAAATGCTGACTTCTTCTGCTTTGGTACAAACGACTTAACACAGATGACTTATGGATTCTCTCGTGATGATGCTGGTAAGTTCTTAGAAGCTTACTATGATGCAAAAATCTTTGAAAACGATCCATTTGCTAAATTAGACCAGATCGGTGTTGGTAAATTAATGGAAACAGCTATCAAATTAGGTAAACCTGTAAATCCAAACTTACACATCGGTATCTGTGGAGAACACGGCGGTGATCCAAGTTCTGTAGAATTCTGCCATAAGATTGGTTTAGACTACGTTTCCTGCTCACCATTCCGTGTGCCAATTGCGAGACTCGCTGCTGCGCAGGCTGCAATCAATAATAAGTAATAAATTGTTTTATATGTAGGAAAGAAGCCCCATGAAGCTTATGTACAAGCTCCGTGGGGCTTTTCTATGCCATAAATCCTCTTATCTTTGTTTTAAACAGGAGATTTTCTTGCGGAAATATTAAGAATATGTTACATTTAATGAGATAATCAGAGAATTTGAACAGAGAAAGGGGAAACGAATGAGAAAGGGAAAATTGCTGGCCTGGGGGCTGGCATTTTGTCTGGGTGTTTCGGGAGTCTGGTATTTTTCGGATTCTGCTCTGGCAGCAGAGCCTCAGACAGATAAATTACAAAATGAGTATGTATCAGGGCAAGACCATATTACTTCTATGGACGATGAGGGAAATATCACAGATGCGGACAGTTCGGCAAAGTTGATTGAAAATCCTGCAGGACCCAAGAAAACCAGGAGCGGAGAACCTCAGGTAGTGAATTTTCGGACAAAAAATAATGAAATTACAGAGTTTATTGAGCAGGAAACTGCAAATCCCGGTTATACCAATGGGGCTTATGGCGCCGATGCGGTGTATCTGGGGTCTGCCAATGGCAAATATAAATTTATGCTTTCCGGCGTAGTGGGCTGGGTAAAAGAAGACGAGGTGCAGGTGGTAAATCTGTCCCAGGTAAAGGCAGTCAGTTGTTATGAGGTAAAGGACGGAAAATTATTGCATCATATTGTGCAGGATATGACAACTCCGGGATATGCCACAAGCCTGAATAATGGTCCGGCGCCATCATATTTAGAACCCGGTACAGTATATTACAGCTATGATGGACATTATTTTTATACACATTATGGTGTTATGGTACAGGATTACCGTGCAGACCAGCGCACAAATTCTGTAAATCCACAGGAAGCTTATTACAATTACTTCCAATATCTGCCTATGCGAAGCAAATCTGCGTATACGGCAGAAGAACTGAATAAAGCACTGGATACCATTGTGAAACCGGATTCCAAGATGAAAAGTATCGGAGAAGCTCTTGTGAAAAATCAGAATACATATGGAGTGCAGGGGCTTCTTATGGCAGGAATTGCAGCCAATGAAAGTAACTGGGGGAAAAGTAGTATCAGTCAGAAAAAAAACAACTTATTTGGTTTGAATGCCACCGATGCAGCGCCGGGAGAAAATGCCAGCCAATATAGCAGTGTGGAGGCATGCATCAAGGACTTTGCAAAGGGCTGGATTTCCGAAGGGTATCTTTATCCGGAGGATTATCGGTATCATGGAGGATTTTTAGGAAATAAAGCCAGTGGTTTGAATGTGAAATATGCCTCTGACCCTTATTGGGGAGAAAAGGCGGCAAATATTGTGTGGCGTCTGGATAGTGCTATGGGAGAAAAAGATGCAAATGCCCATACACTGGCTGTAAAGGAAATGATTCCGGGAAAGCACTTATCTGTAAACGTTCGAAAAGAACGAAACGCCTCCTCAACACGCCTTTACAAGACAGGAAAGGCGGCAAACTATGTGGTTTTGCTGCGAGAGGAGGAGCCTCAAGAGGGATTTTATGAAATCCAGAGTGATGCAGTGTTAGATAAGGGCAGAAATACAGTAGTAAAGAAAAATGGAGCCTATCATTTTGATGCCATGTATGCATATATGTCTGCCGATTATCTGACAGTGGTCAGTACGAAACAGACGGGGGAAGAGCAGCAGGAGCAACCGCCTCAGAAGCCGGAAACCGAGGGGGAAAATATACCCGCAGAGAAAACTCTGGACTCCATAAAAATTGTAAATCCACCTGTGAAAACTGTTTATACAGAGGGAGAAGCTTTTGAAGCAGAGGGAATAAAGGTCATGGCAAAATGGAGCGATGGCACAGAAAATGACATAAGTACAGAAATCATGTATTCGCAAAAGCCTTTACAGCTTTCAGATACAGAATTGCGGATTCAATATACTTATGGAGTTGTAACAAAGGAAACAATACAGAAAATAACAGTTTCCCCAAAAGAAGAAATAAAGCCGGCAGCACTTTTTGTAACGCCGGATACCGTGGAATTAAAACCGGGAGAAAGTCAGCAGTTTCAGGCGGAGATAAAGAATCAGGAAATGTCTGAATTATTGTGGGAGGTTTTGGGAAAACAGAGTGCGCAGACAGTGGTTGACAGCAATGGAAAACTGACTTTGGGGCAGGACGAAACAGCAGATAAATTGCTGGTAAGAGTTTCGTTAAAAGCAGATGCCAGCATAACGGCAGACGCTATGATTACTCTTATGAAAAGCCCGGAACTGGAAGGAAGCGGAGAAGACAGCCGGGTAGAGAATTCGGAGGTGCCGCAACAGGAACAAACCGAAACGGGAGAAGAAACGCCGGAAGCGCCCCGGTCAGAGGAATCAAAGGAGCCTTATGTGAAAGGACAGAAAATAGAAGGGCAAAAAGCGGAGAAACAATCTGTACAGAAAGATTCTGAAAAGGTGAACGGGAGAAGTGTAAAAACAGGAGATAATTTGCAGACAGGCTTCTGGATTTTACTTTTAAGCGTATCCGGTCTGATTGGCGCAGGTGCATATCAGAGCAGAAAGAAAAAATAGTGATAAAACAAGCCTCGCAAAAGGAATGAAACAGCAAAAAAGCTGAAAAATTCTTTTTGCGGGGCTGTTTTTCAGTTCGGCTCATTGCGCGATTTGCGGCAGCCTGTGCAGCTGTCAACAACCGTTAAGACGCTTTTTCATCCTTTGGAAGAATAAGATTCAGCAGGATTGCTGTCAAAGTTGCAATTACAACCGGAGATTTTCCGAAAATGGTTGTCACCCATGCAGGGAAAGTTGCAAGAGAATCAGCAGCCTGTGTAATGCCCATACCCAGAGCTACGGAAAGTCCTACGATAGAAGAATTGCGGAAATTCATTTCCTGGCGCATAATCAGCTTGATTCCGGTCATGGCAATGGAGGCAAAGACAGAAATCGTTGCACCTCCCAGAACGCACTGCGGAATTGTGGTTAAAAGGGCTGAAAATTTCGGAACAAATCCGGCAATCATAAGAATTACGGCAGCAAGTCCCAGAACACAGCGGTTAATTACCTTTGTAGTTGTAACAATTCCCACATTCTGACTAAAGGTAGCGGTTGGAAGACCGCCAAAAAGAGCGCCGGTAATGTTGCTGATACCATACATTACAATACCACCCTGAAGTTCTTTTGTTTCAGGTTCCCGGTTCATACTGCCCACCGTTGTGGCAGAAAAGTCGCCAATTGCCTGAATGGAGTTGATTCCGAAAAGCACGCCAATGGCAATGCAGGCAGAAGGCTCGAAATTCAGGCCAAAGTGAAGTGGTTTGGGAAGCTGGAAAAATCCTGCGGAAGAAACGTCCGAGAAATTTACCAGTCCAAAGCAGGCTGCCAGAATATAGCCGGCGATAATACCCACTAAAATAGACGCAAGCTTTAAAGTACCTTTGGCAAAATGGTTTAAGCCAATTACCACAGCCAGAGTGAAAAAGGCAACCAGCCAGTTTTTCCAGGAACCGTAGTCCGGGCTGGAAGCGCCGCCTGCCATATATTTTACGGCTGTGGGGTATAGGGATAAACCAATGGTAAATACTACAGTTCCTGTGACAATAGGTGGGAAAAATACCCGGATTTTGCGAATCGTAAAGCCTACGAAAATAGCCACAAGTCCGCCTATCACCTGGGCGCCCAGAATGGTTCCCACGTCATAGGATTCCGCAATGGCCTGCATACTGGGAACATAGGCAAAGCTGATACCCATAATAACAGGAAGCCGGGAACCTAACTGAAAGTTCTTCCCCTTGAAAATAGGAAAGAGTTGAAGCAGGGTACTGATGGCTGATACAAATAATGCTGCCTGGACAAGAATCACTTTATTTCTCTCGTCCAGACCGGCAACATCAGAGATGAGAATTGCCGGAGTGACACAACCTACAATCATGGCAACCACATGCTGCAGAGCCAGAGGCAGGGCCTTGGAAAATGCAGGTATGCCGTCAGATTCAAAAATAGATGCTTTTGTCTGTGACATTTGATATCCTCCTGAGTGTATAAGACATTTTTTTCAATTTTACTTTACACAATTTTTGTCGTGGCGTAAAGAAAAAAATGCAGATACATTGAAAAAAACAGGAGAATATTATATGATAGAGCAGAAAAGGCACGAAAAAAGGGGAAAAAGCTATGAAGAGGAAAAATAATAAGACGCAGAATACGGTTCTGCTGCAGATAGAAACTCAGGCAAATGCTAGATTGATTGCTAAAACAAGCAAAAGCATGCTGGCAATTTTTGCCCGTTATTTTGGATTGGGAGCAGGGTTTTGCCTGTTGATTTGGAGTTTTATTGAAAAACCGGTTTTTCTTACCGGAGTGGAAATCGGAATTGTGCTTTTGCTGGCCAGCTTTCTGATTCCATGGGCTATGGAAATCAGAGCGAAAAAACAGTTGGAGAAACGACTAAATAAGGGCAGTATAAAGCTGGAGTACAAATGGTATGAGGATTTTCTGGAAATTTATTCCAGAGAAGGAGGAAGGGTAAATCTCAGTAAAATTTTCTATACAGATATTCGGGCAATGAAAAAAGTATCCTTTGGGCTGTCTATACAACTGCAGAACAGAGGTGTTTATTATCTGTTTCTGGATAAAGAACAAAAAGAAGAGGTTATAAGGCTTTGGGAAGCAAAGCGGGAGAAGAAAACAAAAGATGCTGTATAAAAACAGATTTGGGACGGCCTGGAAAATGGAGGGCGTAAGAGCTGCCATTTTTCAGGGAAGGCCGGAATTGTTTTGTACAGCAGTTTTTATTTTTAAATACTGAACTAAAAAACTCTAGTATTAATATATGAAGTATGATATGATGACAGAAACACTAGATATAGTATGATGAAAAGGGAGAACGAAGAATGGACAGAGTAGATTGGAGAACATGGTTTTCGGACAATACAAGACTGGAAACTGTATTAGAGAATATAGAAAGAGAATTTCCACAAAAGGAGTATGCATTAGAGCGATTGTTGGAGCGCTTTGCAAGTTTGGCAGGCGACGGCATGACAGAGAATCAGAAGCTGGAACTTCTGATTCGGGCCGCTGTGGAGTTGACAGAGGAAATTGCACCGAAATGGGAATTTATTGGCGCACGGCTTTTGCTGTTCCAATTTCACGAAGAGCTGGAACGGGAAATGAGGCATAGAAAAATTAAGAATTTTTATGAAAAGCTTCAATATCTCACAAAAGAAAAACTATATGGTTCTTATATTCTGGAAAGCTATACCAGAGAACAGGTATTGCAGGCAGAGGCTATGCTGAAGCCGGAGCGGGATAAACTTTTTAATTTTTCAGGATTAAAGCTTTTGCTGGAAAGATATGTAATCCGCAGCAGAGGACATGTTCCGCTGGAAACACCTCAGGAAATGTATCTGGGCATTGCCCTTCATCTTGCCATGAAGGAAAAGCAGGCGCAGGCAAAGGGAAGCAGTCGCATGGAATGGGTACAGCGGTTTTACGACATGCTGAGCAGGCAGGAGGTTACTATGGCAACCCCTACACTTTCCAATGCCAGAAAGCCTTATCACCAGCTTTCCAGTTGCTTTATTGATGCAGTGCCGGACAGTTTGGAGGGTATTTACAGAAGTCTGGACAATTTTGCCCAGGTTAGCAAATTCGGTGGGGGCATGGGCCTGTATTTTGGAAAAGTAAGGGCAAGCGGCAGCAGTATCCGTGGATTTCAGGGAGCAGCAGGCGGTGTGATTCGCTGGCTGCGTTTGGTAAACGATACGGCAGTGGCAGTGGATCAGCTTGGTATGCGGCAGGGAGCTGCTGCTGTTTATCTGGATGCGTGGCACAGAGATTTACCGGAATTTTTACAGATACGAACCAATAACGGAGATGAGAGAATGAAGGCTCATGATATTTTTCCCGCGGTCTGCTATCCGGATTTATTCTGGAAAAAAGCCAGAGAGGATATGGGGCAGATCTGGCATCTCATGTGCCCTCATGAAATTTTTCAGGTTAAGGGCTGGCATCTGGAGGATTTTTATGGGGAAGAATGGGAACACAGGTATGAAGCGTGTGTACGGGACAGCAGAATTGCCAAAAGAAGCATGAGCATTCGCGAACTTGTACGCCTGATTCTGAAATCTGCGGCAGAAACAGGAACGCCCTTTGCCTTTAACCGGGATCTTGTGAATCAGGCAAATCCCAATGGCCATAAGGGGATGATTTACTGTTCCAATCTCTGTACAGAAATTGCGCAAAACCTGTCTTCCATGGAATCTGTATCCAGGGAAATCCAGACCAGAGAGGGAGATACCGTGGTGGTTTCTGTCACAAGACCGGGAGATTTTGTAGTCTGTAATCTGGCGAGCCTTTCTCTTGGCAGAATTCCGGTAGAAAATGACGCCTATATGGAGAATCTGGTTCAGACCGCTGTACGGGCGCTTGACAATGTGATTGATTTGAATTTTTATCCGCTACCCTATGCAAAGATTACAAATGAAAAGTACAGGGGAATTGGTCTGGGCGTCAGTGGCTATCATCATATGCTGGCAAAAAGAGGGATTTCCTGGGAAAGTGAGGAGCATCTACGCTTTGTAGATGAGATTTTTGAGAAAATAAATTATTTTGCCATTTCTGCGAGCGTCAATCTGGCGGAAGAAAAGGGGGTTTATCCGTATTTTGAGGGAAGTGACTGGCAGAATGGCGCTTACTTTTTAAAGCGGGGCTATACCTCAGAAAAGTGGGAAACACTGGCAAAAAGAGCAGCAGAAGGAGGCATGAGAAACGGCTATCTCCTGGCAGCAGCGCCAACCAGCAGCACCAGTATTCTGGCAGGAACCACTGCGGGTCTTGACCCGGTGATGAAGAAGTTCTTTATAGAAGAGAAAAAAGGAAGCATGCTCCCTCGGGTGGCGCCGGAATTGTCTGTGGATACGTATTATTACTACAAAAGCGCCCATGAAATAGACCAGCGCTTCAGTGTCCGCGCCTGCGGAGTGCGGCAAAGACATATTGACCAGGCACAGAGCATGAACCTTTACATTACAAATCAATATACTCTGCGACAGCTTTTTCATCTTTATCTGGAAGCATGGGAGCAGGGAGTGAAAACAATTTATTATGTGCGGAGTAAATCCTTGGAGGTAAAGGAATGTGAAAGCTGTGCGTCCTGACTGGGATATCTGTAGAAACAGAGACAGAAAGGCTATTGAGCGAACAGAAAACCTATATTATAATGAAAGAAGCGGAGAAAAATATGACAAAATTAAAGAAAAAACCATTGTTTAATCCAAACGGCGATACAGAAGTGCAGCAAAGGCGTATGATTGGAGGAAATACCACGAATCTGAATGATTTTAATCATATGCGTTATACCTGGGTCAGCGACTGGTACCGACAGGCAATGAATAATTTCTGGATACCGGAGGAAATCAATCTTTCTCAGGACAAAAAGGATTACGAGAGGCTGACTCTAAAAGAAAGACAGGCATATGATAAAATTTTAAGTTTTCTGGTGTTTCTGGATTCCATACAGTCCGCAAACCTGCCCTGCATCAGTGAATATATTACAGCAAACGAGATAAATCTCTGTCTTTCCATACAGGCATTTCAAGAATGTGTCCACAGTCAGAGCTACAGCTACATGCTGGATAGTATCTGCAGTCCGGAAAAGAGAAATGAAATTTTGTATCAGTGGAAGTCTGATGAACATCTGCTGCAGCGGAACACCTTTATCGGAAGTTTATACAATGAGTTTCAGGAAAAACAGGACTCCCTTACCCTTTTAAAGGTGATGACTGCAAATTATATTCTGGAAGGGATTTATTTTTACAGTGGATTTATGGTTTTTTATAACCTCAGCCGCAATGGAAAAATGCCGGGGTCTGCACAGGAAATCCGTTATATTAACCGGGACGAAAACACCCATTTGTGGCTGTTTCGGAACATGATTCTGGAACTGAAAAAAGAAGAACCACAGCTTTTTACAGAGGAAAATATAAAACTTATAGAAGAAATGATAAAAGAAGGCGCCAGGCAGGAGATTGCATGGGGGCATTATGTTATTGGCGATGGGATTTCAGGTCTTTCCAAGGACATGATAACCGCCTATGTGAAATATCTGGCAAATCTTCGCGCCACAGGAATCGGACTTCAGCCTGTTTATCCGGGGTATGAAAAAGAACCGGAAAGTATGCGCTGGGTCAGCCGTTATTCCAATGCCAATATGGTAAAGACAGATTTCTTTGAGGCGAAAAGTACCGCCTATGCAAAAAGCACGGCGCTGATAGACGATTTATAAAACAGTGTAAATTAGGAAAAGGAAAAAGAAATGAGAGAAAACGAAATTCTGGCGATTTATGGAACAAATTACAAAGAAATGACAAAACAGCTTTTGGAAGAGGCCAATTTGTGGGGGGAGATTCCCCATAGGGAGTGTCGTATTGGAATCAAGCCCAATCTGGTAGCACCTACAGAACCGTCCCAGGGGGCAACTACTCACCCGGAAATCGTGGCAGGGATTCTGGAATACCTGCAGGAACACGGCTTTGGGAATCTTGTGATGTTGGAAGGTTCCTGGGTGGGAGATAAAACAGAAGATGCAGCTCGTCTTTGCGGATACTACGATTTAGCGGAAAAATATCAGGTGGAATTTCTGGATTTGCAAAAAGATGACTGGGAAGTCTTTGACTGTGCCGGGCTGGATCTGAAAGTCTGTGAGGAGGCGATAAGGCTGGATTTCCTTATTAATGTTCCGGTAATGAAGGGGCATTGCCAGACTAAAATCACCTGCGCCCTGAAAAATATGAAGGGACTTCTACCAAATGTAGAAAAGCGTCGTTTTCATGCCATGGGGCTGCATAAGCCCATCGCCCATTTAAGCGCAGGGATTCGTCAGGATTTTGTTGTGGTAGATAACATCTGCGGGGACTGGGACTTTGAAGATGGAGGAAATCCTGTGGTGTTGAATCGGATTATGGCGGCTGCAGACCCGGTTTTGTGTGATGCCTATGTGTGTCATCTCATGGGATATGAAGTAGAACAAGTGCCTTATATTACCATGGCCGATGAATTGGGCGTAGGACTTTCTGACTGGCATCTGGCAGAGTTTCGGGAATTGAACCAGCCTGTGCAGGGAGAGTATCACCCAAAAGAGCGAAAAGTGGTAGAACTGGCAGACGCGGTGGAGGAAGTAGAATCCTGCAGCGCCTGCTATGGATATTTGCTGCCTGCTCTGCAAAAACTGAAGGAGGAAGGGCTTCTTGAAAGGCTGGAGGAGAAAATCTGTATCGGACAGGGTTACAGAGGACAGGCCGGGGAACTGGGGATTGGAAATTGTACCAGAGGATTTCGGTGTTCGTTGGAGGGGTGTCCGCCTACGGAAGGGGCGGTGTATGAGTTTTTGAAGGGGTATATTATGAAAAACATTTTGTAATGGCTTGCTTTTATGAAAAAACAGGGTATAATAAAGTTGACGTTAAATGCAGTTTAATAGAAAATTATAAAATTGGAGATTTTGATAGATGAAAGTATTGTTTTCCCCTCCGGATATCACGGAAGAAGAAATTGCAGAAGTTATAGATACTCTGAAAAGCGGCTGGATTACAACCGGTCCGAAGACGAAAAAGTTTGAAAGCATAATTGCAGAGTATTGTCACACAAAAAGAGCAGCCTGCTTAAATTCAGCGACCGCAAGCTTGGAGATGAGCCTTCGTATTATGGAAATCGGTCCCGGAGATGAAGTAATCACTACAGCTTATACCTACACAGCGTCCTGTAGTGTGATTTGCCATGTGGGAGCTATCCCTGTGCTTGTGGATACGATTCCTGGTTCCTATGATATGGATCCGGAACAGGTGCGCGAAGCGGTCACAGAGAGGACGAAGGCAATCATTGCTGTAGATTTGGCAGGTATTGTGTATCCGTATTATAAAGAACTGTTTCAGATAGCAGAAGAGAAGAAGGCTCTTTATCACCCGGCAAATGAAAGACAGGAGGCATTGGGAAGAATTGCAGTTCTGGCAGATGCTGCCCATGCCTTTGGCGCCTCCAGGGAAGGGAAAATGGCGGGAGAAATTGCAGATTTTACCGGATTTTCTTTTCATGCAGTGAAGAATCTGACTACTGCAGAAGGTGGTGCAGCAGTTTGGAGAACGATTCCCGGGATTTCTGATGACGAGATTTATCAGCAGTACATGGATTTATCTCTGCATGGGCAAAATAAAGATGCATTGGCAAAGACCAGACTGGGGAATTGGGAATACGATATTGTGGCGCCTTATTATAAGTGCAATATGACCGATATTATGGCTTCTTTGGGTTTGGCACAGTTTCGGCGTTATCCCCAGCTTTTACAGAGAAGAAAAGAAATTATTGAGAAGTATAATGAAGGCCTAAAAGACCTGGACATAGAGGTTCTGGAACATTATGGTGAACACCATACTTCCAGCGGACATTTGTATCTGACACGTTTAAATGGAAGAAATCGTCAGGAATGTAATGAGGTAATCGCAAAAATGGCAGAAGTAGAAATTGCCACAAACGTGCATTACAAACCGTTACCTATGATGACAGCCTATAAGAATCTGGGATTTGACATCAAAGATTTTCCAAATGCGTACCATATGTTTGAAAATGAAATTACACTGCCGCTGTACACGCGTCTGACAGATGAGCAGATAGAATTTGTCATTTCGACCTTCAGAAAAATTGTAAAGGAACTGTAAGCCATGTTAAAAAATTGGGACAGTCTTCCGAAGAAAATGCAACAGGAAGAAGTAAAAAAATATTATACAGAACTTTCCAAAAAACGTGGGGCTCTTGGTGCCAAACGTTTTTTGGACGTGGTTCTGGCGGCTTGTATGACCGTTCTTTTGTCACCGGTAATGCTGATACTGGCAGTATGCATTAAACTGGATAGCAAAGGACCGGTTTTTTATCGTCAGGAGAGAATTACACAGTACGGGAAAACTTATCGGATTTTTAAATTCCGTACCATGGTAACAGATGCAGATAAAAAAGGTCCTTTGGTGACAACGGGACAGGATTCCAGAATCACAAAAATGGGAAGTAAACTGCGAAAGTGTCGTTTAGACGAGCTGCCGCAGCTGTTTAATGTACTGACCGGAGATATGAGCTTTGTAGGGACAAGACCGGAAGTAAAGAAATATGTGGATTGTTATACACCGGAAATGATGGCTACCTTGCTTCTTCCGGCAGGAATCACTTCCAGAACCAGTATTGTTTACAAAGACGAAGACGAAATTTTGGATAAATACAGCCGGAGTACAGGGAAGACTACAGATGAGATTTATGTGGAATATATTCTTCCGGAGAAAATGAAATACAATTTAAAGTATTTGAAATCTTTTGGCGTTTTGGAAGACTTTAAGGTTATGATAGATACGGTACTGGCAGTAATAAAATAGACAGGAGATGACTATGAAAAAGATAGCGGTAATTTCTATGGGCGTAAAACTGGATAATGAAAAAGGTTACAGCCGTTTTCGGTATATCGGAGATTTTCTTTCTGATGCAGGATATCAGGTGGATTTGATTACAACTACTTTTCAGCATTGGGAAAAAGCCCAGAGAAAGCTTGATGAAATAAAAAAAGAGGATTATAAATTTAATTTGAAATTTATCTATGAGCCGGGATATAAGAAAAATATTGATTTGCGAAGAATCCACAGTCACCGGATTGCAGCAAAGAATCTGACAAAGCTGCTGGAACAAGAAGGGGACTATGATTTGATTTACTGTGAGATTCCTCCAAATGATGTAGCGCTGGCAGCGGCAGAATATGCGAAGAAAAAGGGGATTCCTTTTGTACCGGACGTAAACGATTTGTGGCCTGAAGCCATGCACATGGTACTGGATATTCCGGTTATAAGCAATATTCTCTTTTATCCCCTGCAAAGAGATGCAGAAAAGGTCTATTCTCTGGTTTCCGGTATTATCGGAACTTCTGATGAGTACAGGGACAGACCGCTGAAAAACCAGATGCTGCATGTACCGAAGAAAACGGTTTATGTGGGAAATGAGATTACAGAGTTTGATGCCGGTGTAAAAGAATACAGCTCTGAGATAGAAAAGAAAGAGGGAGAATTCTGGATTTCTTATGCGGGAACCATTGGAACAAGCTATGATATCAAAACCATGGTGCTGGCAGGAAAAGAGCTTTTAAATCGGGGAAAAGACCAGATGAAAATAAAAATTCTGGGAGGAGGTCCTTTAAAAGAAGAACTGGAAACTCTGGCAAAAGAACAGGATTGTACAAATGTAGAGTTTGTGGGCTATGCTCCTTATCCGAAAATGGCGGCTTATCTGGCAAAATCAGATATTCTGGTAAACTCTTTTGTGAAAAAAGCGCCCCAGAGCATTGTTACGAAAATCGGAGATTATCTGGCAGCCGGCAGACCTATGATTAATACCTGTATGAGCCCTGAATTCAGAGAAAAGGTAGAGAAGGATGGCTTTGGCATTAATATTATGCCGGAAGATGTGACAATTCTGGCAGATGCCATCGAAAAGTTGTATGAGGACAATGCTGGCAGAGAAGAGATGGGAAGAAAAGCAAGAAAAATCGCAGAAGAGCAATTTGACCGTCCTGAGTCTTATAAGAAAATCATTGAACTGATTGAGGAGTTGACAGGAGATGAATAAACCATTTTTCAGTGTGGTTATGCCAGCCTATGGAGTAGAAAAATATCTGGAAAAGGCAGTAAAAAGTATAGAAGCACAGACCTTTTCTGACTGGGAACTTTTGATTGTAGAAGACGGTTCTCCTGATAGAACGGGAGAACTGGCAGAAGAACTGGCAAAAGAAAATGACAGAATCCGTGTGTTTCATCATGAGAAAAACAGGGGATTAAGCCCTGCCAGAAATACTGGAATGAGCCATGCAAAGGGGCAGTATATCTGGTTTATGGATCCGGACGACTGGGTAGAAGCTGATGTGTTGCAAAAGGTTTATGATGCCTTGTGGGAAAATCCGGCAGAACTGACAATCATAGGGCATACAGAGGAATATTATGATCGTGATGGAAAGCTGAGCTATACTCACGAAATTTGTCCGAAAAGACAGTACCTGTCCGGTCAGCAGAAAATGAGGGAACAGGTTATCCGTCTGGAACAGGAAACTATTTACGGATATGCCTGGAATAAGTTTTACAGTCTGGAACATATACGAAGAGAAGGCTTACAGTATGAAACCGTTCGTCTGATTGAGGATATTGTATTTAATATTCAGTTCTGCAATGATATAAAATCCATGAATGTTCTGGATATTGTACCTTATCACTATGCAAAGCGTATGGAAGGCAGTCTGACTACCAAATTTGTACCGGATTATTATCCTCTTCACAGAAGAAGAATTGCCATGCTCTATGAGCAGCAGCAGCTTTGGCACACCGATACAGAGGAAACCTGTGCGATTCTGGGAAGTCTTTATGGCAGATATATTTTGTCAGCTCTGGAGAGGAACTGTGACAAGAGAGCAGAAATGAACCACAGGGACAGAAAGGCATTTTGCAAAACTGTTTTTGCGGACAGGCTTTTTGTAAAACTGATGCCCAAGGCAAGAGCAAGAGATAGCAAAGCGTTGAAGTTTGCACTCTTTTGCATGAAGCGAAAATCCGTATTTTTATGCACCACCCTTGCAAGAGCAGTACATATCATAAGAAGCGGACTTCCCATGGTCTATTCTAAGGTAAAGTCTAACAGATAAATTCAGAAAAGAAATTCAGTTATAGAACAATAGAAGGGGAAAGATTTATGAGAAAATATGATTATATTTTAGTAGGAAGCGGATTGTTTTCAGGCGTATTTGCATATCATGCCATGAAAGCAGGCAAAAAATGTCTGGTAGTAGAAAAGAGAGATACCATTGGAGGAAATCTCTATTGTGAAGATATGGAAGATATTCATGTTCATAAATACGGCGCGCATATTTTTCATACCAGTAATAAAAAAGTATGGCAATTTGTCAATTCGTTGGTGGAGTTTAACCGCTATACCAATTCTCCGGTGGCAAATTTTCACGGGGAAATGTATAATATGCCCTTTAATATGAATACCTTCAGCAAAATGTGGAATATCAGCACACCGGAGGAAGCGAAAGCGATTATTGAAAAACAGAAAGCCAGTGTAAAGGGAGAGCCAAAAAATCTGGAGGAACAGGCCATCAGTCTGGTAGGCGAGGATATTTACAAAAAACTTATCAAAGGATATACAGAAAAACAGTGGGGAAGAGATTGTAAAGATTTACCGTCTTTCATTATTAAAAGACTTCCTGTAAGATATACCTATGACAACAATTATTTTAATGATTTATACCAGGGGATTCCTATCGGCGGCTACAATGTGCTGATTGACAAGCTGTTTGCGGGCTGTGATATGGAAACAGGTGTGGATTATAATGAAAACAGAGAAAAGTATAACGCTCTGGGGGAAAAAGTCTTATACACAGGAACCATTGACTCCTATTATGATTACTGCTTTGGAAAGCTGGAATACAGAAGTCTGAAATTTGAAACCGAAACTCTGGATAAAGAGAATTATCAGGGAGTGGCTGTGGTAAATTATACGGACAGGGAAACACCTTATACCAGAATTATTGAACATAAGCATTTTGAATTCGGCACACAGCCGAAGACTGTCATTACAAGGGAGTATCCGGCAGACTGGCAGGAGGGTATGGAACCTTACTATCCCATTAACGATGAGAAGAACCAGAGTCTGTATCAGAAATACAAAGAACTGGCGGAGAAAGAAACAAAGGTTCTGTTTGGAGGAAGACTGGCAGAATATAAATACTATGATATGGACAAGGTAATTGAGTCTGCATTTAAACTGGTGGAAAAAGAATTATAAGAAGAAAAGACAAGGGGATTATAATGAAGTTTGTGAAAAAGGAGTATATTCGATATCTGGAATGGGCATTTAAGCTGAGCTATCTGCTTTTGGGACTCGTGACATTTAACTCCTTTCTGTATGATTCTCCAGTGCAGCCGTTTTTGGTAAAAGCGTGTTTGGTATTGGGTGTACTGACTCTGTTGGGAAGAATCATTTACTGGAAGGATTATATAAAAACGCCGTATTTAGCAGTGTTATCTCTGTTTTGTGTAAGTTTCTTTGTCACTATTCTGGCAAATAGGGAATATGGACAGGTAAGTGGGGATATTAAGTGGCTGATATGGACAGGAATTCTGTTTTTTCTTTTATATATGTGTGATACAAAAAGAAACACAGAAGCATATAAAAAAGAGTTTATTCTTTTTTCTCATATATTAATTGTATGGAATGCAATTTCTTCAGCAGCGAGTTTATTCCTTATGAGTCAGTTGTACCATGAAAAGTGGTTTACTGCTTCAGGAGAATTGATGCTGGCCGGCTTCCAATGGGGAAGGCTGTGGGGAGTGTATACAGACCCCAATTACGGAAGCGTATTTAGTGTGGTAGTTATTTTATTGTGTGTGTTTTACATTAGAAGATATAAAACCTGGAAAAAGATTCCGTACGCAGGAGTTGTTGTCTTAAGCTATCTGTATATTGTATTCAGCGATTCAAGAACAGCAGAAGTGGCAATGATTATATCTGCGGTTTTCTGGATTCTTTTGAATACTGTTTACAAGAAGAAAGCTGTGAAAGAATTCCTGGTAAGAATGATAATTGCAGTGTTTTTTTCCGTTGTCTTTCTTGCAGGAACCTCTGGTATTAAAAAAGAATATAATACGGAAATACAGCGACAGATTAATGAAATAGAAGCGAAAAAGAACACCGTCCAAAATGGAGTTCAGAATCATGCTGACAAAAATAAGACAAACGGTAAAAAACAACAGCAGGTTGGCCGGGCGCAGGATCTGGAAAAAGATGTTACGAATGGACGTATTGCTTTGTGGGAAAGTGGAGTGGAGGTCTGGAAAACCAGTCCAGTGTTAGGTGTTGGTTACAATTCCTTTATTCCATATGTTTTGAAAAATTTGCCGGAAACATATGCGGTTCATAATTCTCAGGGAACGAATTACGTCAGTCTGCATAATGAATTTATCAATATTCTGGCGTATCAGGGGATTTTAGGAATTGGAGTTTTCCTGATATTTATCCTATTGCTGTTCCTGCTGTGGGCAAAAGTAATAAGAAAAATAGAAGAAAAAGATCGGGATTACATAGCAGTTTTAAGCGCATGTGTGTTAGCCATTGGTGTATCCATGGTGTTTTTATTAGAAGGATTATACACAAATTCTCCGGGGACTTTTATTTTATGGAGTTTTGCCGGATATATTGCACATTATTGCAGAAAGACAGGAAAGGCGGAGCCATAGAGATGAAAAAAATGCTGGTTGGGTTTATTATGGATGGAAATGGCGGAGGAGTGGATAAGTATCTGTTGAATTTTCTTGAGAATACAGCAGGTGAAGAGGTAGAAATAGACTTCCTGACAAATGAAATAGATGCTGATTTGGAAGAATATTTAAAGAAATACCATTCCCGTATTTTTGCTATTGCAAATTTAAAACATCCAATAACCCAGTACCGCCAGGTCTGCAGGATTATAAAAGAACAGAAATACGATATGGTATATCTGAATATTTCGACAGCAATTGATTGCATAGCAGCTTTGGCAGCAAAAAGCTGTAAGGTAAAACGGATTATGATTCACAGTCATTCCAGTGGAAATGACTGTGAGAATCACATAAAGAGAATGATTTTTAACGGGATACATAGAATTTGCAGAACATTTTTGTACAGAATAGCTACAGAATATTATGGCTGTTCTAAAAAGGCGGGAGTCTGGTTGTTTCCGAAGAAGATTGTGGAAAGCAATAGATTTCAAACCATTTTTAATGCAGTGGATTTAGAAAAGTATACATATAATGAAGAACTCAGAAAGCAAGTAAGAAAAGAACTGAATTTAGAAGATAAATTTGTAGTAGGCCATGTGGGAAATTTTTCTTATCCCAAAAACCACTACTTTTTGATTGATATATTTGAAAAATTGAAAGCAAAATGTCCGGAGTCTGTTTTAGTGCTGGCAGGACAGGGGGAACGCCTGGAAATGGTAAAAAATATAGTGAAGGACAGGGGTATGGAAGACAGTGTGAGAATTCTGGGATTCCGGAAAGATGTGAACAGGCTGTTTCAGGGAATGGATTTTTTTGTCCTTCCTTCTTATTTTGAAGGTTTACCGACCGTCAGTATAGAAGCACAATGTACAGGACTGCCCTGTCTTATGAGCGAAAATGTAACGCAGGAAGCAGCAATTACAGGAAATTGTTGGTTTTTACCGTTGCATGATACACCGGAAAAGTGGGCTGATTTTATTTTACAACATAGAAACATGGACAGAACTTCTGTTTCCTGGATAGAGAAAACGAAAAAATACAGCCTGGAAGATTTGAAAGAACAACAGATACAGTTAATAAGAGGATAAGGTGAAAAATGAAGCTGGCCAGTATTGTTGTACCTGTGTACAATATAGAAAAATATATAAAGAATTGTATAGAAAGTCTGTGTGTACAGACGTATCAGAATTTGGAAATTATTCTGGTAGATGATGGAACTTTGGATAACAGTGGCAAGATCTGCGACGAGTATGCAAAGAGGGACAGCAGAATCAGAGTGATTCATAAAGAAAACGGAGGTCTGAGTGATGCAAGAAACAAAGGCGCTCAGACTGCGTCTGGGGAATATCTGTTCTTTGTAGATGGAGATGACCGTGTGGCTCCGGATTTGGTGGAGAAAACCGTTTTGTGTGCAGAAATACAAAATGCAGATATGGTTATTTTTGATTTTGAATCTGTAGAAGAGGATACCGGACGGAGAGATTTGTATCATTTTGATTTGCCGGAAAGTACGAATGTCAAAACAACCCCTGAACTGATTCTTAAGACACCGGCTGCCTGGTGCAGAATGTATAAAAAAGAATTTTGGGATTGCTCAGGTATCCGTTATCCTGAGAAAATTCAATATGAAGATTTGGCAACAACTCCGCGCTTGATTTTGAAGGCAAAGAAGATTGCATATGTAGGGGACAAACCATTATATTTTTATATGCTGAGAGAAGGTTCCATTATGCGAAGTAATAATTTTGAAAGAAGTTATCAGGATAGAAAATATGTTTTGAGTTATTTGAAAGAATATTTTCAGGAACAGGGAGAGGAACAGCGCTATGAAAAAGAAATGGAATATTTATTTTTCGAACACGGATATTTTGTTCCCTCCAAAGAGATTATTCTGGCAGATACAGGAAGTATGTGGCTAAAGGAATTCAGAAGCTTTGCTTTGAAGAACTATCCGGAAATGTTTAAGAATCCTTACATAAAACAAATGTCAGGTAAAGATAAAATTTTGCTGTTTCTTATGCGGAGAAAATGGTACAGAATTATGAATCTGCTATCCGGCGCCAGAAAGCAAAAAGACAGTTGGAAAAAGGAGTAATGAGAAACTATGGAAAAAATACTGACAATTACAATTCCTTCTTATAATGTGGAAAAGTATTTACAGCAGACCCTGGATTCTTTTATAGATGATGAGATTTTAAATGACATAGAGGTACTTGTTGTAGATGACGGTTCAAAAGACAGAACAGCAACGATAGGAAAAGCATATGAAGAGAAATATCCGGATACTTTTCGCGTGATATCCAAAGAAAACGGAGGACATGGTTCTACCATTAACAGGGGAATACAGGAGGCAAAAGGAAAGTATTTCAAGGTTGTAGATGGAGATGACTGGGTATATACAGAAGACTTCATAAAGTTGGTAAAGGCTTTAAAAACCTGTAATGCAGACTATATTGTCACAAATTATTATGAAGTAAATGATAAAACCGGAGAAAAAACTCCAAGGGAATATCGGGAATTTCAAAAAAAGGATATCTGGAAATTTTCAGAAGCAGCCCAGGTAAAGCAAATAGGAATGCACCCTTTGGTAATCAAAACAGAAATTTTAAAAAAGAATCAGATTCGTTTAGATGAACACTGCTTTTATGTGGACGTTGAATATATTTTATATCCAGTGCCTTATGTGGAAACCGTACAGTATCTGAATTTGTTTGTGTATATGTATCGTCTGGCTGTTACAACCCAGAGTGTGAGTCTGGCAGGATATCAGAAACATATGCAGAATCATATAGATGTTATTTTGCACCTGACAGAATTTTTTAATAAATATCAGAAATATGGTGAAAAAGAAAAAATAGATTATATTGGAAAAAGAATTGCTCAGATGGTGGGAGATCAGATTACGATTTTCATGAGTTTCTCAGAGAAAGATAAAGAGATGAAAAAGAAATTTATGGAATTTGACAGAGCATTAAAAGCAGCCAGCCCGGAGATTTACCATCGTTCTGGTGAAGAAAGCGGGACGCTTCGCTTATTTCGGAAGATGAATTTTAAATGCTATCCGTGGATTGCAAAAATGTGTAAAAAACGGAATCACATAGGAGAAGATTAGATATGAAGACACATTCTATTAAATTCAATTTTATTATGAATGCTTTGCTGACTTTATCGTCTGTTATTTTTCCTATTATTACATTCCCATACATATCGAGAGTGTTAGGAGTAAGAGGAAGCGGAGATGTAGCGGCAGCATTATCAACAGTTTCCTACTTTACGATGTTTGCTTCATTGGGAGTGCCTACATATGGTATTCGAGCTTGTGCACGGGTAAGAGACGATAAAGCAAAGTTATCGCAGACCGTCCAGGAACTTTTGATCATTAATGCAGTAACAACAGCAGCTATATATCTGATTTTTTTTGGCTGTCTTGCAGTTGTACCAAAATTCAATGGGCAGAAAGAGCTCTTAATGGTAGTCAGTATATCTATTATATTAAACACCATGGGAATGCAATGGTTGTATAATGCACTGGAACAGTATAGTTATATTACAGTCTGTTCGTTGAGTTTTAAGGTTTTGGGAATCATATTGATGTTCGCCATGATTCATTCACCTGATGATTATTTAAAATATGGGGCAATTAGTGCAATTTCCAGCTACGGATCTGGCATTATGAATTTTATTAATATGAGAAAATATGTGTCATTAAAAAAGACAGAATTTTACGATTTTAAAAGACACATGAAACCGCTGTTTACATTTTTCTTTATGTCTGCAGCAACCAGTATTTATTTGAATCTGGACATGGTTATGCTCTGGCTGATGAAGACAAATTGGGATACTGGTATCTATAATGCAGCAATTAAAATTAAGACGGTGTTGGTAAACTTAGTTACCTCTCTGGGCACAGTTTTGCTTCCAAGAATGTCTTTTTACATAGAAAAAGGAGAGCAGGAAGCCTTTAAGATACTGTGACAAAAGCTTTTCGGTTTGTTACAGTAGCAGCAACAGGAATGATGATTTTCTTTATGATTTTTGCAAAAGAATCCATTCTGATTTTATCAGGAGATGCATTTTTACCGGCAATTTTGCCTATGCAGCTGCTAATGATAACACTTTTGCTTATTGGACTGTCTAATATTACAGGGATGCAGATTCTTACCCCTATGGGGCAGGAGGATAAAGTATTGAAGTCAATCGTAGCCGGAGCAGTTGTGGATTTTACATTGAATCTGGTATTGATTCCCAGATATGCGTCTACAGGAGCTGCATTTGCAACAGTTATGGCAGAAACTATAGTTGTGATTGTACAATTCATATATTTAAGAGATATATTGAAAGGATTATTGAAGAATATCCAGTATTTCAAAATTATAGCAGCACTAATTTTAGGAAGCGCGGGGGCTATTTTGTTAAAAGTAAATATGAATTTTGATGGAAGCTCCACCTTTATGCGTTTAGTAATTATGGCAGCGGAGGCAATCGTATTTTTTGCTCTTTATGGAGGAAGCCTTCTTTTGATGAAAGAGCCTTTGATTATGGAAATGAAGGAAATGGGGATTAATATGCTGAAAAGAAAAAAATAGAGGAGGAAAAATATGTATCAGACAGAGAAAAGCAGCTGGTGGAAACACTGGGATTTTATTGTCTTAGATATTATATGTCTTCAGATCGCCTATGTGATTTCTTTTATGATTAGACATGGGTGGATTTTTCCTTATAAATTGGAAGCATATAAAGATTTGGGAGTTATTTTGGCCCTGATAGAATTATGTGCAGGATTCTTTTTAGAAAGTTATAAAGATGTTATCAGAAGAGGATATTTTGAAGAGGCAAAAAGAGTTGTATTGCAGATTACAGTAGTTCTGGGTATTGTGATTGCAAGTTTGTTTATGACAAAGTCTTCTGAGGTTTTTTCCAGAGCAGTTTTTTTAAGACTCTGGATACTTGCTATAATGATTACATATATGGGAAGAGTCTTATTAAAATTGTGGGTTAGAAAAGTCTTAAGGAATAAAGAAAAATTGCAGAAATTGATTCTTGTTTCTACAGGGCGGGAAGTAAAAACAACCATTGAAGAGCTGGAAAAACAAAAGTATAAAAATTACTATATTAGCGGGATTATATTATTAGAGAAAACAGATATAGAAAAAATATTAGGAATTCCGGTGATTTCCTGTGGAGAAGATGCAATTTTGGGGATTCAAAACAGTATTGTAGATGAAGTGTTTCTGGATTGCAGCACACGAAATCCTTTAGTAAAGAGAATTCTGTCTGCCTGCAGGGAGATGGGATTGACAACACATTATAATCTGGGAAACAATGATATGCTTTCTGAAACATCCATGGTGGAAAATTTTGGTGGATTTGCTGTTCTTACCTCCAGTATTAAATTTGCAGACTCCAGACAGCTGTTTCTTAAGAGGCTGATGGATATCGCAGGTGGAATTATTGGAATGATATTAACCGGAATTTTAACCATTATTCTTGCTCCTATTATTTATATCCAGAGTCCTGGACCTGTGTTCTTTTCTCAGGAAAGAGTAGGACGGAATGGAAGAAAATTTAAGATTTACAAATTCCGTTCTATGTATCCAGATGCAGAAGAGCGAAAAAAAGAACTGATGGAAAAAAATAAAATGCAGGGACTGATGTTTAAAATGGACGATGATCCCAGAATTATTCCGATTGGAAAATTTATTCGAAAAACATCACTGGACGAGTTCCCACAGTTTTTCAATGTATTGAAAGGCGATATGAGCCTGGTAGGAACCAGACCGCCCACAGTAGACGAATATGAACAGTATGAAACACACCATAGAGTTCGTCTGGCTGCAAAACCAGGATTAACAGGAATGTGGCAGGTCAGTGGAAGAAGTGATATTGTGGATTTTGAAGAAGTAGTAGCCTTAGATAAAAAATATATTGAAGAGTGGAATATAGGATTGGATATCAGAATTCTTTTGGAAACAGTAAAAGTAGTTTTGACTGGAAAAGGGTCTGTGTAAAGGGAGAAAAAAAGATGGAAAATAAGAAAAAACATGTGTTTATTATCGGTTCTAAAGGAATCCCCGCACAATATGGCGGATTTGAATCTTTTGTGGAGAATCTGACAAAATATAGAAAAGATAAAGAAATACAATATTATGTATCTTGTATTCCCACAAAAGAAGTGTATGATACAATGCCCAGGACTTTTAAATATAATGATGCAAACTGTTTTTATGTAACACCGAGAAATATCGGACCGGCAAAAGCTGTTGTTTATGATATTGAGGCATTGAGGTATTGTATTCGCTATATTAGAAAGAAAGGATTAGAAGATGTAATTATCTATATTTTAGCATGCAGAATAGGACCGTTTATTGGCTATTATAAAAAACAGTTGCAAAAGCTGGGAGTTACTTTGTATGTAAATCCGGACGGACATGAGTGGAAACGGGCAAAATGGAGTCTTCCTGTAAGAAAATACTGGAAAATATCTGAAAAATATATGGTAAAACATGCAGATTTGCTCATCTGCGACAGTAAGAATATAGAAAAATATATACAGGAAGATTACAGAAAATTTCAGCCAAAGACCACTTTTATTGCATATGGTTCGGAAACCAAGCAATCCAAATTAGAAGATCAGGATAAAAAATGGATATCCTGGTGCCGGGAAAAACAGGTAAAACCGGGCAAGTATTATTTGGTAGTGGGAAGATTTGTACCGGAAAATAATTATGAAACTATGGTCAGAGAATTTATGTGTTCTAAAACGGATAAAGATTTTGTGATTATCACAGGCGTGGAACATAATAAATTTTATCAGAAGTTAAAAGAAACTACTCATTTTGATAAAGATAAAAGAATCAAGTTTGTGGGAACCGTATATGACAGTGAATTATTGAAGAAAATACGTGAAAATGCGTATGGTTATTTTCATGGACATGAAGTTGGCGGTACAAACCCCAGTTTGTTAGAAGCTCTTGGGAGTACAAAGCTGAATTTACTTCTGGATGTGGGATTTAACAGAGAAGTAGGAGAAGATGGCGCTTTATACTGGAGCAAGGAAATAGGAAATCTGGCAAAAGTAATAGAAGAGGCAGATAAGATGAAAGAGCAGGAAATCCTAGAACTGGAGAAAAAAGCAAAAGAAAGAGTTGAACAGGAATATAGTTGGGATATTATTGTGGACAGATATGAGAAAGTGTTTAAAAGGTAGATAGAATAGATGAAAATATTAGTTGTACATAATCTTCACAGAACCGGTTCTGCCAGTGGAGATGATCAGGTATTTAAAAATGAAACAAAGCTATTGCAGCAAAAGGGGATAGAGGTTATCCCCTATACTGTTATTAATGATAAATTTGATCAGGCTGGGGCAGTCGGGAAAATATTAATGACACTTGGCATGATGTGGTCATTTGAAAATTATAAAAAAATAGAAGAACTTATAAAACGTGAGAAGCCGGATATTATGCATGTGCATACTTTTTTTCCACTGCTTTCTCCGTCTATTTTGTATGCAGCAAAGAAATATCAGGTAAAAGTAGTGGCGACGCTGCATGACACCAGATTTATCTGTCCTTGCGCAACGTCTTTAAGGAATGGAAAAATATGTAATCTTTGCGGCGATGGAAAATATTTCAGAATGGTCAAGTATGGCTGTTTTAAAAATTCCAGGTTTATGTCTTTAGTAGTGGCAACTATTTTTAAATATCATAGGATCAAAAAATCCTTTTATAAACAAATTGATAAATATATTTGTCTGAATGACGAGCAGATTGAATTGCTGGAGAATATTGGTTTTGATAAAGAGAAAATTGTCAAAAAATACAACTTTGTATCCGACGCAGGACTCTCTGTAGCAGAAATACCAAAAAACTATACGCTTCCTGAACATTTTGCCGTATTTTACGGGAGAATAGGGGAAGAAAAAGGCATTCGGATACTTCAAAAGGTTTGGGATACAATCGAAGATATTCCCCCTCGTAGTGATGGGCGGGGGACCATTAGAAGAAGAGTTTAGAGTGTGGGCAGACAAGAAAGCAAATGTATTTTATCTTGGGTATGTACCTCATGAGGTGTGTATGGCTATAGCAGAGAGAGCAGATTTTGCTCTGATGCCCTCTATTTGGTATGAAGGCTGCTCCATGGTGGCAATAGAAACAGAAAGTCTGGGAATTCCTTTAATTACAACAGACATTGGTTTTTTCAAAGAGGCGATTCAAAACGGAAAGAATGGAATAAAAATCCCTTTGGGTGATATTCAGGGCTTCAGAGAAGCTATAATGAATTTTTGGGAAAATCCTGAAAAAGTGCAGGAAATGGGACAAAATGCCAGGACTGATTATGAAAAAAAAATATGTACCCGAAGATAATGTGAAACAGTTATTAGAAATATATGTCGGGGTACTGGGGGAAGACGGAAAATGGAGCAAATAGAAAAAGATTTGATAAGTGTTATCATACCTGTATATAATGCAGAAAAAGAACTGGGAAGATGTATAGAAAGTATTTTAAAACAAAGCTATATAAATTTGCAGATTCTTATAATAGATGATGGTTCAGAGGATAGCTCCCTTTCCATTGCCAGAAGTTATGAGAAAGAAGACAATCGAATCTTTGTTTTTCATCAGATGAACCAAGGGGTATCGTCTGCCCGAAATCTGGGGATTGAAAAGGCAGAAGGGAAATATCTGGTTTTTGTAGATGGCGATGACTTTATAAGCGATGATATGATAGAACGCTTGTTTCTAAATATGGCGAGAGAAGAACAAATTGATGTTTCTATATGCAATTATAAAAGAAATGGTTTACAGGAAAATGAAATAGAAGGGGAATGCGAAGTTCTAAACAAAGAAGAGGCTATCTGCAGGCTTTTTTATCGTGATTCTTATCAGGGCTTTCTGTGCAATAAGATGTTTCGGACAGAGGTGATCAAAGGAGAAAGACTGTTGCTGAATCCTGAGATTTCTATATGTGAAGACTTGTTGTTTTGTTCTCTGTACTTTTCGCATATAAGAAAAGCTGTATATGATTCCAGGGTTTGTTATTTCTATGAGGAAACAGGCTTTGGCGCGACCAGATCAGATCAGTATAATCCGCGAAGATATACTATGTTGAAATCCTTTGATGAGATAGAAAAAGCATGGGATACTTTTGCTAGCGAAAGAATAAAGAAAGCTGCATATAACTATTTGGCAACTGTATGTATGCTGTTATTTAAAATGACAGTAAAATATCATAAAGAGGCAGATAAAAATGCTATGAATCAGATCATCGGCCACCTGAAAAAGACTGGCTGGTATTATCTGAACTCAGAATGGCAGACAAAATTTAAGATTGCATATGTTCCTTTAAAACTGGTGAGTTATTTTAGAAAGTGATGAAAGTATGACAAACGAAAACAAACGAAACAAACTAATTCTGGTGTTGGATCGGGAAGAATATATACAAAAGGAAAAAAAAATAAAAGAATATCTTCAGGAAAATTATGCAGATATTGAAGTGGTATATACGACTTATGAAAATAAATTAATTCGTCGTGTGAGAAGCTGGAAATTTATAGGAAAGGCACTTCAGCATCTTTTATATTGGGGATTGTCCTATCAGTTTGCAGGCAAAATTTATAAAAAAGCAGAAAATTGTGATGTATTATGTATTAATCCTATTGTTGCAATTTTTCTGGGAAATAAGAATAAAAAGAAAAAATATAACCTGACTATGTGTGGATTTCTGTTCGAAGAAAAGAAAAACAAACTTTATTATAATATGAGAAAAAAGTTTACTTTAAAAGCAATGGAAGGCATGAATCGGATTGTAGTGTATGGTTCTCGGGAAGTAAACTATTACAGTGAACTTTTTGGGGTGAAAAATAAATTTTATTTTGTACCTTTTGGTATGGATTATTTTGAAAACCAGCAATATTATGGGAAACTGCCGGAAGAATATCTTTTCTCAGGCGGCGGAAGCAACAGAGATTATAAGACGCTGTTAGATGCCTATGAAATTATGAAAGATAATCAAAAGCTGCCATTATGTATAGCAACAAATCCTTTATTACTTCCAGATAAGCTGCCAAAACATGTGAAATTGATTTCTGATGTGGTTGTGGAAAATTTTGGAATGGTTTTGGGAAAGGCCAAATGTTTGATTTTATCTTTAAAAAACATAGAATTGTCTGCGGGTCATATGGTTATGCTTCAGGCATTGGCAGAAAATGTTCCTGTGATTGTAAACAGAATCAGTGCGGTAGAGGACTATGTAACGGAAAAAGAAGTTCTTTTTTTTGAGAGCGGAAATTCCCAGGATCTGGCTGAAAAAATAGACAGCTTCCTGTCAGGAAAATGGAAACCTGAACATACCAGAGCATTTTATGAAAGAAATTATACTTTCAGTGCTATGCTTAAGAGAATTGTTGAGTTGGAGTAAAGAGGGCAGAATATGATAAAGGTATTAATATTAACCAATTCTTTTGCTATAGGGGGAACAGAAGCAGCCTTAAACTCTCTTCTTAAAATGATGAACCCGGAAGAATATCAGATTACAGTTTTGGCGATTACAAAGGAAGGACCGCTGTTAAAAGAAGTACCTGGAACCGTTAAGATCAAACAACTTTTATTTACGAAAAGCAAGTACAGAATTTTTGTCAGTGGGAGAAAGGAAAAAACAGACAGTATAAAAACATTGGCTGCAAAGATTGAAAAAAAATATTATTATTTTAAATATAAGCAGAATGCAGAAAAAAATCATCTTTATGAAAAAATATTGGAGTATACATCTCCTCTTGAAGGAGAATATGATTTGCTGTTGGACTTTCATGGATATGGTTATTTTTTGACTGCATATGGAGCAGAGTGCATAAAAGCAAAGAAAAAGGCTATGTGGATTCATGATGAAAATATTTGGTGGCTGTATAAAGTAGTAAGCTACCTTGGAAAATATGATAAAATATTCTGTGTTTCTCAGGCAGTGAAGACAAGCCTTTTGAAAAACTTCCCTGAGTACAAAGAAAAAGCGGAAGTTTTTTATAATGTGACAGATACAGAGAGAATCAAAAGAATGGCGGATGATGCATTAAATGATGAGAGATACAGAGGAAATCGGAAAATTCTTACCATAGGGAGAATGGAGGAACAAAAGGGGTATGATGTAGCAATTGAAGCAGCAGAAATATTGAAAAATCGAAACATAGCGTTTCAATGGTTTTTTATGGGGGACGGAAATCTCAGACAGGAACTTGAAAAATTTGTAAAAAAGAAAGGGCTTGAAAAAAATATTATTTTTTTAGGTAAAAAATCGAATCCGTATCCCTATATAAAGAATTGCAATCTTTATGTTCAGCCATCCAGACATGAGGGGTATGCAACAACCATTTTTGAGGCAAGAGTTTTGAAAAAAATAATCGTGGCATCTGATATTCCCAGCAACCGAGAGCAGATCAAAACAGGAATCAACGGATATTTGGAGATATTGAAGGGAGAAGCCTTTGCTGAGAGAATAGAAGGGATTCTTCAGGGAAAGGAACACACAGAAAAAATAATAGGAAATCTGGAAAATGAAAATCTGGATTTTGCAGGAGAAATGAAGAAATTAGACAAGCTGTTAAAGGAAAGGAAGTAGGTATGGCCAGGTTTTTATTACATTTAGATATAGGGGAAGATTTTCATGCAGGCTCAAAGGCAATGAAAGACTGTGAAACAGTTTTAACAAAAAAGAATTATAGACTGCTGAGAATTCATCGCTGTGAGAAAGCAAAGGGGATCTTAGGCAAGATTCAGAATGAGCTGCAATTTTTTAAATTTTTTTCCTTGAAAAAAGAAGATACTTTAGTAGTTCAGCATCCACTGTATATTGGAACGCGATATATGAAATGGATGCACAACGCAAAAAAATGGAAAGGCTATAAAGTCATATTTATTATACATGACCTGGAATCTCTGAGAAAGATGTTTAAAGAGTTTGGAGAGTTATTTCAAAAGCTGGATCACCTTATGTACGAAACAGGCGATGTGTTTATTGTACATAATTCCAAAATGGCAGAGTATCTTATAGAACAAAATGGAGTAGACAGAAAGAAGATAGTATGTCTGGAAGTATTCGATTATTTGACAGATGCAAAACCGGAACCAGAAAAAGAAAAGGAAGCTGCAGATATTGTGATTGCCGGAAATCTGGACGAAAAGAAATCAGGATATATATACGGACTGGCACAAGTATGTCCGAACCTGAAAATAAATCTTTATGGAATTCATTATAAGTCAGAAAAGACAGTAGAAAATCTTCAGCATCAGGGCGCATATCCTCCAGACATTCTTCCGGGCAAGATGTCTGGAAAGTTTGGTTTAGTATGGGACGGACAGAAAACAGAAACCTGTGCCGGTTCTACGGGAGAATATGTCAAGTACAATAATCCGCATAAAGTATCTTTATATATTGCATCAGAGAAACCTATTCTGATATGGAAAGAAGCGGCATTAGCCGGATTTGTGGAAGAAAACAAGATAGGGATTTCTATTGAAAATCTGGCAGACCTGGAAGCGGTTCTTGGAAGAATCACAGAAGAACAGTATGCAGATATGAAAGAAAATATCAGAAAAATGGCAGAAGCCGTAAGAACCGGAGACTTTATGAGAAGGGCAATTGAAAAAGCAGAACAAATACAGAGTCAGGGATAGGAAGATAAATGGAAGAAAAGATTATTAGAAGAGAAAAGATAGAAGAGATTTTAGAAAATCTATATTTAATGGTTTTTGCTGCATACATTGCATTTTTTTTTCTGGGAACAACCATGTTTCAGATAACATGGCCGGAACATTTTTATACAGATTTATATACAGCGCTCACGGGATTTATTTTAGTCCGTCTTGCATATTCAAAAAGGTGTAAGATTCAGGATATAGTATTTATTCTAGGCTTATATGTTCTTTTTGAAATGGCGTTTAAAAGAAACGGGTATGAAGAATATATTTATCTTTTAGTGCTTATGATAGGGGCAAAAGATATTTCCTTTAGAAAAATTATCAAAGTATATACAGCCATGATATTGGTATTACTGCTTGGAACTGTTATCTGTTCCCTTACAGGGCATGTAGAGAACCTGAGTTATATTCAGGAAGGAAGAAGAACACGGTATGCTTTCGGTATTAATTATCCTACAGATTTTTCTGCACATATTTTTTATTTGATTTTGTGCTGGGGATTTTTAAGGGGGAAGAGAATTACTTATATAGAATTAGGAGTTTTTGGCCTTTTAGGAGGAGTTGTATACTGGTTTTGTGACGCGCGACTGAACACGATATGTATATTGGGTAGTGCAGTGATTTTTGCTGTTCATAAATGCTTGGAAAACAGCGCTGAAAAGAAGGGAAAATCATATCATATGCATAGAGGGATTTCTGCACTGCTTATGGGATCCGGAACAATCTGTGCAGCTGTTATGATTTGGCTGACCATGCTGTATTCTCCGGATAATGCAGTCATATCATTTCTTGATAGAGCTTTGAGCAGCAGGCTGAGGCTGGGTAAGAAAGGAATTGATATTTTCGGATTTACGCTGTGGGGACAGGATATTCCTATGATAGGACTGGGAAGCACCACAGAAGATGTAGATTACTATTTCTTTTTGGATAGTTCTTATCTGTATATACTGCTTCAGTTCGGACTGTTGATGCTAATTGTACTTTTATTTGTCTGGCTGTGTATAGGAATTAAAAGTTATAGAAATCACCAGTGGGTATTGTTATGGATTATTGCCCTTGTTGCAGTTCAGTGTATGGTAGAACATCATATGGTAAGTATTGCATATAACCCGTTTTGGTTGGTATTGCTGGCAGATTTATCTATAAAAGGGACAACGAGAAAAAGCAGGAGGCTGGAAGATGAAAATACAATGGAACGACTATAAAAAACATAGTTATATCATAGGTGTTGGTATTTTTTTTCTGTTCTTTCTACTGATTTTGGGAGGGAGTATTGCTGGGTATAAAATTCTGGCTTCCAGAGAGCAGGTGGTGAATGATATCCAGACAGCGGAGTTACAGAAGGAATCAAATGTAGAAGGCATTACAGATACAGAAAATATTGTAAAATATTTTTTTCAGGCAGTAGAAAATCAAGATTTGGATAAGGCATTGAGAGGATTTCCTATTGATGAATTGGGGACAAAGGCAGATGTGATAAAACTATTGGAAAATCAGAAAACAGTTTCTAATGATACTATGATAGCACCAGCAAAACAGTATGCAGACTACTTTCCTCTGGCATCGGCTGAACTGACTGTTTACTATACGCAAATGTTCGAAGATTTTGCAGAAGAGTACCAAAAAGCAGGAGGAGGAAAAGTTACAGGTGTAGAATATGCACAGGCATCAGAGCAGTTGAAACCTTCTTATGAGGTAAAAAAACAGAATATCTGCGAAAGTACAGGAGCTGAAGCTGTATGTGAAATGCAGGTGAATCTTAAGAATGATGAGGGAAATTATATATCAGGAATTACATTAGCGAAATACTATGGATACTGGAAAGTATTAAAGGTTACTTCCGGATTGACAGGGACATCAGAGGAGGCTTATTTCCTGGCTTCTGAATCCAGTACAGAAGAAAGCTCTGATAAAAGTACAATTAATAAGTTAGAAAAAAAATTGTATGATAAGAATTATAAAACAGAATACAAGCAAAGAGAAAAAAATAAGAAAAAAATCGAAAATTTGCTTGATACAGAAGAAGTGGTTCTTCCGGCAAATTACAGAGTCAGCAATAATGCCTATGGAGAAAATCCCAGAGATTTAATGGAAGGATTCATAAAAAACATTGAAAAAGGAGATGTCAGTACTGTTATGAATTATTACTGCACAGATGTATTGCAGGAGGGAGATTCACTGACAGCAGAGAAAATTCAGCAGCAGGGAGCAGCAGCAAAGAATATTCAATATTTTTATTATACAATTCTGAACAAAGGAAAAGAACTCACAGGAACTTTGGGAGAAATAGGGAAGACAGCCGATCAGATTGTCACACAGATCAACCCACAAAACATGTTTTATCTTGATTTGATGAAGGTCGTGGAATGGAATCAGGAATCCTGCACAGGCTATTTTTGGCTGGCTAAGAAAATTTATGCTGTAGATTTTAAATTAAAAGAAAGTGAAAATGGCTGGCAGATTGAGAAAATAAAAGATGTTAAAGTCGTTAGTCAGGAAGAGTATGATGAAAAAACAAAAGGATAGATAAAATAGTAGAAGGAGAATAATTTTAGTCCAAGAATTCTCCTTCTACTATTTTTATGGATTACTAGCAGAATAATCAGATAAAGTACTTTGAACTGGAACAAATAAGTAAAAATAAGCGCCAGTAGCAATATTACAAAATTTTGATCTATCAATAGGCTCTTCTAAAAGATGAATGACGTAGTAATCACCTTCTGCAGAATCTAAATCGTCATAAGTAATACGTTTAATATTTTTTTCAGGAAGAAGGAACTGAATACGTTCGGCATTCCAATTATCTCCATAAAAATTTTCATTATAAATAAAATATATAGGATAATTATTATCTGTTTCCCGAATGGCAGAAGTAATATTAGTTAATTCTGATGCGGCTTTTTGCCAAACCATAACCCAGTTTTCAAATACATTATTAGCAGATAAAACCCAAAAGATAATACAGGGGATAAATGCTAAAAAACGAATATATTTTACTTTAATTATATTTTTAAATATAATTATAATACTTCCTAAAGTCAGTGGGACGATTACTGCATACCGGACCATGAACAGATCTGTTTTTATATTATAAAATAAGCTAGTCCCTACACTCATAGCTCCTAAATAGTCACTGCCCTCGTGGAGATAATCTTTAATAAAAAAAGCTATGAGGAACATGAATATAGTAAAAGCAGGAATGTATTTCCAAGAAATTTTGGTGTTTAGTAAAAATAAAATGCCAAATAGAAGGAAGGGACCAACGAGAAATTCTGTATAACGTCCATATAAAATGGCATCGATTCGTAAGGTTTTTACTGAAAATACTGTATTAATTCCTAATGTAAAAAGAAGACTAAGCAGGCAAAACATACCTAAGAGTAAATTTCGCGAATGTTTTCTTGAGTTTCTTATAAAATAAAACATTCCAAAAACAAAAATTAAGCAAGAAGAAGAAACAAGGTAAAACAGTTTACTCAAAAAACCCTTTGTAGCATATAAAAAAGTTTCAAAATCTGTTAAAATAGAAAAAATTTTATGAAACTGCCCACTGTATTCATTGGCTTTTGCCAAATCAGCAGATACAAAAGACCAAACATTGCTTTTAAAGTCAGTTTTTATTAATATTGCAAGTAGAAAACAAATTACAAAGGGAATAGAAAAATAAAATAAATTTGTTAAAGATATTTTTTTGGACACTTTGCATATAAGTAGACTGAGAATTAAAGCAATTAAAACACCTACAGTACGTTGATGAACAGTGTACATATATATACTGACTACAGCAGTTGAAACAAAGTATAAGGGTTTGGGATTTCTTTCAATTTGTAAAATTAAATAGAAAAGAATCCAAAAGCAAAGGTATAAAAGAGCTTCCGTCCATGTGAAATGAGCTTGTAAAAGATTGTTGCTATAAAGAGCAGGAATCATACAAATCAAAGCAAGCATGGAGGGTGATAGATTCTCAACAAGTTGTTTAGCACATTTATAAGATATTAGATAACTGAAAATATAAAAAAAAGCATTTAAAATAAGAGCAAGCTGATACATGAGGCTTGGAGAATCTAATATAAAAAAGGGCGTTAGTAATAAACTATATCCATAGGAGTAATATGGAGACATAGAGGCAACCCCAGACCAATCATATCCAAAAAGATGAGCAGCGTTTGCCCAATATCCAAATTCGTCATTAAGCACAGAAGGTTGAATTAAATCTGAAATTCTGTATGTTGACAGAAAAAAAATGACGATACTACAAATAAACAGAAGACAATATGGAGAGAGTAAAAACTTTTTGATATTTATACGTTGCATGAAAATACTCCTTTGATTTTTTATTACTATAACATATCTATGGGAAAAAGAGCAATAGAAACAATAGGAATAAATACACAAAAAGTATGTTGAAAAATAGGAGAGAATGTAGATTTATAAAGAAAAATATGATAAACTAAAAAAGTGGGTATTTGTGCTCATGAGTAAAAAAGAAAAAGGAAGAATGTAAGATTATGAAAATAGCAGTTGCAGGTACTGGATATGTAGGGCTTGTTACAGGGGTATGTCTGGCAAGTAAAGGACATCAGGTTACGTGTGTAGATGTAGATGAGAAAAAAGTGGAGAAAATGAAAAGGGGAGAAACTCCTATCTATGAGCCTGGTCTTCAAGAATTGATGGCACAGAGTGTGAAAAACTTAAGTTTTACAACAGATTATAAAGAAGCTTACAGAGATGCAGATGTGATTTTTATAGGGGTGGGAACACCGGAAAAATATGATGGTTCTGCAAATTTGGCCTATGTGTATGAAGTGGCAAAACAGATAGCACAAAATGCGGAAAAACATTGTGTAGTTGTGCTGAAATCTACTGTTCCGATTGGCACAAATGATAAAATAGAGTCTTATATTCATGATAAGCAGATAAATGATGTGAAAATTTATGTGGCGTCAAATCCAGAATTTTTATCTCAGGGAACAGCCGTACATGATACTCTTCATGCTTCCAGGATTGTAATTGGTGTGACTGAAGAATATCCGGCAAAGGTTCTCCAAAAAGTATATGAAGATTTTGATGCACCTAAACTTGTAGTGGAACGAAGAAGTGCAGAAATGATAAAATATGCTTCTAATGATTTCCTTGCTCTTAAAATATCCTATATTAACGAGATTGCAAATTTGTGCGAAGTTGTAGGGGCAGATATTGAAGAAGTGACAGAAGGAATGGGATTTGACGGTAGAATTGGGAATCGTTTTCTGAAGGCAGGAATTGGATATGGTGGTTCCTGTTTTCCAAAAGATACAAAGGCATTGAACTGGTTAGCAAATTTTAATGATAATGAAATAAGAACAATTCGTGCGGCTATAGAGGTGAATGAGAATCAAAAATTTAAATTGATAAAGAAAGCAAAAAAATACTATCATGATTTTCTGTTTTTGAATGTTGCGATTCTGGGGTGTACTTTTAAACCCGGAACAGATGATTTGAGAGAGGCCCCATCTCTGGTTAATGTTCCTTTACTTTTAGAGGATGGAGCTCATGTTCGTATCTGGGATCCAGTAGGCACAGCGAATTTTAAGAAAAGGTTTCCTGATAAAATCCAGTATTGTGATAGTATAGAACAAGCCATTGAAGGTGCAGATATTTGTTTGATATTGACTGAGTGGGAGAGTGTGAAAAACTTTGAAGTGGAGAAATTTCAAAAATTGATGAAGTGTCCAATTGTTTTGGATGGAAGAAATTGCTATTCTTTAAGTGCTTTTGAAAATACAAAGATTACATATGATTCTATTGGTAGAAAAACAATAAATCCAAATTTATATAAGGAAAACTAAAGAGGGAAAGAGAGAAAAATATATGAAACTGATTATTCAGATACCTTGCTATAATGAAGCAGAAACATTAGAAGTAGCTTTAAATGATTTGCCAAAACATATAGACGGTATAGATGTTATTGAATATCTGATTATTAATGACGGAAGTAAAGATAATACTGTAGAAGTAGCTAGAAATTGGGGAGTTAATTATATTGTAAGCTTTCGTAATAATAAAGGACTGGCAAGAGGATTTATGGCAGGCTTGGATGCATGTCTGAGGAACGGAGCGGATATTATTGTCAATACAGATGCGGATAATCAGTATTGCGGAGCGGATATTGAAAAATTAATTCAGCCAATTTTAAGGGGAGAAGCTGGTATGGTTGTAGGGGAACGCCCTATTGACCAGACAGAACATTTTTCGCCTTTGAAGAAAAAGCTGCAACATCTAGGCAGTTGGGTAGTGAGAAAGGCATCAAAGACAGATATTCCTGATGCACCAAGTGGATTTCGGGCTTATAGCAGACATACCGCTATGCGTCTGAACGTTATTAATGAGTATACATACACGTTGGAAACGATTGTACAGGCAGGAAGACAGAAAATGGCAGTTACTTCGATACCTATTAGAACGAATGCTGAGTTAAGACCTTCCAGATTATTTAGTAGTATGTTTGGATATGTGAAAAAATCTATGTTGACGATTGGACGAGCGTTGATGATGTATAAGCCATTATATTGTTTTTCATGTATAGCGGGTGTTTTTGGCATTACAGGTATTGCTTTGGGAATTCGTTTTCTTATATATTATTTTAATGGCAATGGAGCAGGGCATGTACAATCTCTTTTATTATGCACCATGCTGATTATTATTGCGGTGGTGACAGAATCTATTGGGTTATTGGGTGATGTGATTTCAGCGAACAGAAAATTATTAGAGGATATTCAATTTGAACTGAGAAAAATGGATTATGGTAAGGGTCATGAAGAGTTGAGGAAAAACAAAGATAATGATAAAAAGGAAAAGATGCCTGATGAGAAATGAAGCAGATTTGAATAATTATTTAAAAGGGAAGAAAGTGTTGTATATAGCAACAAAAAATCTTGATTATATAAGGGTTAATCAAGAAATAGAAATCATAAAAAATAAGGCTTCGTATACAAATGTGATTGCTAGCCAAAATAAAAAATATTTTAAACGTATTGTAGACGTAGCTAAAGAACTATTGAAAGTTCAAAGCAAGGAATACGATATAATTTTTGTCGGATTTATGGCGCAAATGATTTTTCTTTTATTTCCCTGGAAATTTAGAAAGAATATTGTCATTACTGACTTTTTTATTTCAATTTATGATACCTTGGTATTTGATAGAAAAAAAATAAAAAAAGATTCTATTCTAGCCAAATTTTGTAAAATGATAGATATATATACTGTAAAGAAATCAGATTATCTTGTAGCAGATACGAAAACGCACGCAAGTTATTTTGCTGAAGAATTCAATGCAAATGAAAAAAATATATTTGTATGTTATTTGAAAGCGGATAAAAATATTTATTATCCAAGACTTGTGGAAAAACCCGAAGAATATAAAGATAAATATGTAGTGTTGTATTTTGGTTCAATTTTACCCGTTCAAGGTGTAGATGTTGTAATGGAAGCTATACAATACTTAAACAAAGAAAAGTCTATACAATTTATTATTATAGGTCCCACTAATAAAAATTTTTCTCGAGTAGAGTTAGACACTGTTACATATATAGAGTGGTTATCACAGGAAACTCTTTCAGAATATATTGCTTTTAGCGACTTGTGCTTAGCGGGACATTTTTCAGCAACAGTAAATAAAGCAAATAGAACAATACCGGGAAAAGCATATATATATCAAGCAATGAAGAAAGAAATGATTTTAGGGACTAGCGAGGCAAATAAAGAATTGTTTGATGAAACATATAGTTTTGTTAGTAGAGGTGATTCAAAAGAACTTGCTAGATGTATACGGGAACATTATAAAAAATGGAAGTTGGGTTAAAATTAGTATGAAAACAGATTTAATTAGTGTAGTTATACCTGTATATAATGTTGAAAAATATTTAGAGAGATGTTTAGATTCTATATTAAATCAAAGTTACAGTAATTTGCAAATTATTATAGTAGATGATGGTTCTACTGATACTTCAGGGAAAATATGTGATAGGTATGCAATGAAGGATAGTAGGATACAAGTTTTTCATAAAGAAAATGGAGGTTTATCAGATGCGAGAAATTTTGGCCTTGAACATATTTGCGGTAAATATGTAAGCTTTATTGATAGCGATGATTATGTTTCAAAGGATTATATTAAATATTTGTATGGACTGATAGAAACCGTAGATGCAGATATTTCTGCATGTAAGCATTTAGAATCAAACAAAGAGAATTATGAATTTGAATTGACCAAACCATGTGGAATTTGTATATACAGTAGAGAAGAGGCGTTAGAAAGATTATGTTATCAGAAAGGCGTTACTACAAGCGCATGGGCTAAACTTTATAAAACACAATTATTTAAAAGTATACGGTTTCCAAATGGAAAGTTATACGAAGATGAAAGTACATTTTATAAATTATTAGAAAACTCTGAGAAAATGGTGTGTGGTGGACAAATACATTATTTGTATTTTTATAGGAGCGATGGAATTGTTAGAAGTCAATTTAATAAAAGAAAAATGGATTATGTTCAACAATCATTAGAATTTTCTATATATATTAAGCATAACTACCCTCAGTTGTATAATGGAGCAATATCCAAATTACTATGGAGTTGTTTGCACCTTTGGGTTCAAATCGATTCTTCCAAGGAAAATCCAAAAGAATATAGCGAATTGAAAAATCTAATTTGTAAATATAGAATACGTGTAATTCTTGATAGAAAAGTAAGAATGAGAAATAAAATTTTGCTTGTGGGTACTTTTGGAGGCCATATTATCCTTAGAAAAATTTATATGATAAGTAAAAAACGATAGATGAAAATTTTTATTATAAAATACAAAGATGTTTTGAGGAAATACAATGAATGTGAAACAAATGAGGTTAAATTTACTTTTTACTAGTATATCCTTTATATTATCATTAGGATTAAACTTTTATATTACTCCAGTGTTAAGTGAGCATCTGGGGGATGCAGCATATGGATTTGTGGGAATGTCAAATGATTTCGTTTCATATGCCTCTACAATTGCGGCTGTTTTAAATTCTGTTGCAGCTCGATTTATAACTATAGAAATGTATCAAAAAAACTACAAAAAAGCAAATAAATATTATGTGTCACTATTAGTTGCGAATAGCATATTAGCAGTTGTTTTAGCTATAATTGGTGCGAGTTTTGTAGCTAAAATGGAAAGTATTTTGGTCATTCCAGAATCCTTAAATTCTAGTGTGAAAATAACATTTATATTAACTTTTTTGAATTATATTATTATATTGATAACTACTGTATTTTCTATATGTACATATGTAACTAATAGATTGGATATAGCTGGTTTTAGAAATAGTATATCATATATTATTCGGTTTTTGATTATCGTAGTATTGTTTCACTGCGTTGGTGTTAAAATGTATTATATTGCATTTGCGACAATTATTTCCACTATTTTTTTGGCGATAACTAATATAAAACTTACGAAAAAGTTAGTACCAGAGTTTTCTTTTGATATCAAAAATTTTGATGTTGGTTGTGTTAGAGTGTTGGCTTTATCAGGAATATGGATGGCAATTTCTAATTTGAGTCAGATTTTAATGACTGGTTTAGATTCAGTTATTACAAATAAGATGTTAGGCGCAGATGCAATGGGAATCTTAGGTATTGCAAGGACTATTCCGAATGCAATAATATTGGCTATTTCAACATTAGGAGTAATTTTTACTCCTAATTTTGTGAAGTTATATGCAGAAGGAAAACGAAAAGAGTTGATATTAGCATGTAATAAATCTATTCAGGTTATGGCAATGGTTTTAGGTGTACCAATTGTTGGGGTAATGATTTTTGGTAGCCATTTCTATTCTTTATGGTTACCATATAAAACAATAAATGAAATTGAAATGATACAGATTTTATCCGTGTTGATGATGATGCAATCAGTTTTCAATATGTTGACAATTTCTATTGCTCAGTTAAGCGTAGTTACAAACAAATTAAAAACACCAGTTTTTGTGAGTCTATTTTTAGGGTTTATTAATATTATTATAGTTGTTATTTTAATTAAATATACTAATTTGGGATTGTATGCAGTAGCGGGGGTTAGTTCAATATTGTTTATAGTTCGTTATTTAATCTTTAATCCAGTTTATGCAGCTTATGTTTTAAAAACGAAATGGTATACTTTTTATGGTACGATAGGAAAGAATATTTTATGCTTGCTGCTTCTTACAGTTATTTACAAATTAATAAGTAAATATGTGATATTAATGAATTGGCAAATATTTATTCCTACTATGGCGTTTATAGGAGTAGTAGGTTATATAATTGTTATTTTGCTAAATAAAATTTTAGGAAAAAAGCGTTGTTTTAGTAGAAAGGACAGTGAAAATGTGGGGGAAAATTAAGCGAAAAAAATATTATTTAATTATGCTGGCAATATGTGTGATTCCACGTATTATTCTTTCAAGCCAGGCACTACCTTTCCGTACTCGTGCTGATGAAGTAGGGACACTTGCAGGGACGGCTTATTTGGCAGGTTTTGATTGGTCTGATTTAGTAGGAGAAACTGCCTATTATGGTTTTGGCGCTACGATATTGTTTACTCCTCTATTTTATATTTTTTCAAATCCGATATTAATATATAAACTTATGATAGGGGTATGGGGAATTCTTCAAGCCATGGTTGGTTGTATTGCTTGGAAACTGGGAAGGAAATACTTCAGGATAGAACAAGAACAAAATCTGATGTTTTTATCTATCATTGCATCATATACAGTTGTCACAAGAAATACAGCGTTATTTAATGAAACACCTATTATTGTAGTAATGTGGTTACTAATTTGGTGCCTACTTGAGTTGCTCAATTGTGAGTTTGATTATCATAAAAAAAGAATGATTACGGTCATATTTACATTAATTTTAATATATAGCTTAACTCTGCATACACGTACTTTGATATTCTGGTTAAGTGCAGCAGTTATACAAATAGTTTATTTGGTTACTAAAAAAAGAACATTGTTTTCTATGAGAATATTTTTGATATTAGGAATTCCGGGATATTTATGTGTGAAAAAATTGGTAGATATTCTACAAGATATTATATGGCTGGCAGATAAAAAGACAGGGCTTCCTAATACACAAATTGCAGTTAACGGGATAGAATTGATTTTTTTTCCGGAAAGTTGGCAAGCGTGGCTTAATATTATTATAGGACAGTTAAACACTTTTTCGCTGGTAACAGGTACCGTTGTTTTAGTTGGGTGCGTTTGGATATGTAGAGAGTATTTGCGAGTTATAAAGAATAGGTTTCGAATCGATGCGAAAAAAGTTTCCTATTTTTATGTTTTGAGCTTTGCAGCATGCTGTTTTTTAGGAACTATTTTGGGACAATCTATTTCAGAATGGTTAGGATATGCTGTTGAGGGAATGAAGAATGGAATGGATAATCAAGCATATGGATTAAAGGTATTTACTTATATTCGTTATGCAGGTCCATATTTAGGCGTTATTATATGGGGAATTTTATCTTATATAATAAAGTATAGAGAAGATATAATGAATATTAAAACAGCAACAATTGTAACGTGTTTTGTTACTCATATATATTGGATAGTGTGTATTTTACCATATATATATCATAACCAAGTTACGAATGAGGCTTATTTGCCATTTGGATTTATTAATAATTTAGAGGATTCAACAAGACTAAGAACCTACTTGGCAGGCACAATAGTTATTATTTTTTCAGTAATATTTTTTTGGAATATGATCAGTAGAAAAAAAACAAAATATTTTCTAGGATTTTATATGTGCTTTTTGATTTATCAATATTGTTATGATGGATATTATCAAGACATTATGCAAATGAAGCAGAGTTTTAGTGAAGTAGAAAATACATATGCTGCATTGCAAATCCTAGATAGGAAAAATGAATTACCTGCGAATATTTTGATATGTGACTCGAAAAATTCATCTCATCAAACATCTTATGTTTATCAGTTCTGCTTTTTTGATAAAAAAATTATAACTTTATCAGATATAAATGATAAAAAGATGAGTTATGACAAGGGAATTATTGTTGTTAATAGTGTAGAAATGGCGGATTTGTTAAAACAGAGGGGATACGAAGTGTATACAATCAACTCTGATACAGAAGAGTATCTTGCGACGAATACAGAGGATATTGAGAAAATATTAATAAAAGCTAATTATTCAGTATTGAAATAAGGATAAATTTTGGAGGAGGGAGTGTTCATGAGTTCAAATGTTATTTTGTCAATAATAGTTCCATGCTATAATATTGAACAATATATTTCGAAATGTGTTGAAAGTCTTGTTAATATATCTATAAAAAAGATAGAATTTATATTTGTTGACGATGGATCTTCAGATAAAACATATGATATTTTACTAAAACATAAAGATTCAAGGTTGCATGTATATAGAAAAGAAAATGGAGGACCGAGTTCAGCAAGAAATTATGGTTTGGAAAAAGCTAAGGGCGATTTTATCATGTTTGTTGATGGAGATGATTATGTTTTCCCTCAAAACATTGAGAAAATAATTCAGAAACTGGATTCTTCGAGAGAGTTGGTTTGTTTTAGATATATACGAAAAGAGAAAGATAACATTTTTGAAAATATACAAGATAATATTAATGTATGTAGTGTAAAGAAAATTAGAAATGGAATATTGAATGTAGATTCGACTTATATAAAAAAACTAATTAAAGAAGGATACCAGTTTCATGGTCCATGGGTAAAGTGTTATTCAAAAAAAATCATAGATGACTTTACCATTAGATTTCCGAATGATTTGAAATGGGGAGAGGATATATGTTTTAATTTGAAATACCTTTCTCATATTAGTCAAATATGTTTAGTTCCATTGGTAGGATATTTTTACAGAACTAATGAAAGTTCATTGATTTTGTCATATTATCCAGGTAAAGGGGAGCAAATGAAAAAATTGGTTGAAAACGTGTGGGAGATAGTAGAAAAAACAGAATTAGAGGAAAAATACAAATATTTTGCTGCACGGCAATATTTGTATATATTGCAAGAAGAAATATGTCACCCTATGAATAAAGAGAAGTATTCGGTAAAAAGAAAAAAAGCTTGGGAAATAATACAAGAAAATAATCTTTTTAAAGATGCAATATATACGCTTAAATTGAATGAAATGGATAAAAAACCAGCAATTTTAGTGTTACTATTGAGGATAAAATGTTTTTTTCTGATATATATCTTGTTCAATTTTAAGTTTTACATTGCGTCTAAAAGAAAAAAATGAATTACAGCAAATTTAAAACTATTATTTAACTAAATAAAAGAAAGGTTAAAAAGAAATAGATTATGAAGATTATTACATTTTATTTACCGCAATTCCATACGTTTCCCGAAAATGATGAGTGGTGGGAAAAGGATTTACTGAATGGAAGAATGTAAAAGGTGCATTTCCGCAATATAAGGGACATTATCAACCAAGAATACCTTTGAATGATAATTATTATGATTTGACAGATACAAATGTATTGAAGTGGCAAGCTAAATTGGCGAGAGAAAATGGAGTGTATGGTTTTTGTTTTTATCATTATTGGTTTGATGGAAAATTGTTAATGGAGAAGCCAATGGAAAATTTATTAAATGATCCGACGATTGAAATTAATTATTGTATTTGCTGGGCTAACGAAACATGGACAAAGGCATGGGCACAACATAGTAAAGAGATTTTAATTCAGCAAACTTACAGTAATGAAAAGGAGTGGGATAGACATTTTAATTATCTTCTACCTTTTTTTAAAGATAAAAGATATATTCGTATGAATTCTAAACCCATTATGGTTATTTATCGACCAGAACAGATAGAAAATTTAGAAAACATGCTTACATATTGGAATAATAAAGCAAAGGCTGAAGGTCTGGAAGGATTATGCTTTATATCTCAACAAAGTGAATATAATATAGAAACAGATTCCGCAGGGTATTTATTTGATTATGGAATAGAATATCAGCCAGATAGAGCAATGAAAAGTTTACAGGTACAACTACCAATGTTAATAAAAAGAGGATTAAATAGGGCATTTATTAAATTTGGATTTAAAAGAACTAAATACTCTACATATACATTTAATTATGATAAGGTATGGAAAACAGTTTTACATACACTTCCTCAAAATGAAAAATCAATTCCTGGAGCATTTGTAGATTGGGATAATACTCCTCGGTATAAAGAGTATGCAAGAATATTTGATGGATATACACCAGAGAAATTTGAAAAATACTTAGAACAACAAATTATACATGCTAGAAATGAATATAAAAAAGATATGATTTTTATGTTTGCATGGAATGAATGGGGAGAGGGTGGATACTTGGAGCCTGATGAGAAATACGGAGAAAAAACACTAAAAGCAATTAAAACGGCGTTAATTAATACAAATGAATTTCCATATTAAAAAGGAGTATCTGGAAAATGAAATATTATTTATATACACATATAGGAAGTGGCAATAGAGGATGTGAAGCTACTGCGAAATCTTTATATCAAATATTAAACACTTCAAAAGAAGATTATTATATTTTTTCTGAAAATTATGATGAGGAGCAAGTTTGTAAAACGGAACAGTATGCATCAGTCTTTTATACGCCTAATATATCTGGAATAAAACCTATAGGATCCCTTTTTCCTAGGATTTTAACAAAATTTAAAATAGATAAATTAGGAAGTGTAAAATATAGGTATAAAAAATTATTGAGAGAAGTGGATAAGAATAGTATTGGGCTTTCAACGGGAGGAGATGTATTTTGCTATGAACAAGAACTTGCAAAAAAAATAGAGTATTTAACAGATGAAATGAGAAAAAAAGGGACGAAATGTTTTCTTATGGCGTGTTCTATTGATAAAGCACATTTGACTGAAGATACAATTAATATTTTACGAAAGTTTAACTATATTTTTCCGAGAGAAAGTTACACTGAAAGATATTTGATAGAGAAAGGTTTTACAAATATTAAACGTTTTCCAGACCCAGCTTTTGCATTACCTATTGAATATGTAAAAGAGTTAGAGCTTTCACAGGAAAAAGAATATATTGGAATTAATTATAGTAGTTATACAAACCAAGGCTTAGAGGTGAATGATAATTTCAGAACCATAGTTAGATTTATTAGAAATATAATGGATAGTACAGAAATGGACGTTGTATTAATACCACATGTATATTGGAATGAAGAAAATGATGTACAACTATTAAAAAAGATAAAACAAGAATTTTTTGATGAAAATAGAGTCATTGTAATAGAAAAAAAATACAATAGTTCACAACTGAAATTTTTGATTTCTCAATGTAGATTTTTTATTGGTTCAAGAACACATTCCGTAATAGCAGCATATTCTTCTGGTGTTCCAACACTGGCACTAGGCTATTCTATTAAATCGAAAGGAATTGCTCAAGATATTTTTGGTGAATATGAAACATATGTATTTGATTCTAAAAAGTTGTCTTGCTATGAGAATTTTTATGATAAATTTAAAGGGGTAGTTAAAAATGAAGAAACTATTAGAGGAATATTGCAGAAGAAAAATGAGAAATTTATAACTCAACTTAAAGAACAGTTAGAGTTTTTAAAGAAAATATAAAGGGGAAAAGGTTGAAAACGAAAAGTAGAGGATATCCATTCTCTTAATTACATCACAAACAAGCCATCTTTCGGTGACTACTTTAAAAATTGAATATTAAGTATGTTAAGGTTGGGCAGTTATTGACTTGAGCTTGTAACCTTGATTCCGTGCTATGACAAGAGCCTGCTCTATTGTGATTTCACGATTCATGGGTGGCCAATTTGATTTTCGGTAAAGTTCCGTATTATAGTTTTCGCCATTCTCAAGCATGTGGTATAGTGGAGTGAGAAGCATTTTTGCTATGGCAATGATTACTTTCTTGTCACTGTAACGTTTTTGAAACGGAGATAGTGGTTAAGAATCTCAGGATGCTTATTACTTTTAGCGATAGCGCACTGTACTAAAAGTGGTTTGATATAGCATCCAGCATTGGAAACCTGGACAGATTTTTTCTTTCATGCGTTTTCATTGTTGGTTGGGGTAAGACCAGACTATGAATATAAGTGTTTCGCCAAAGGAAAAGCCTCCATCGATGCCACAGCAGATTTTGTAAATGATTTTAAAAGCCATAAGGACTCCTTTCAGATTCAGAATCGGTAGGTTGCTAAAATTATAGGGAGAAACGGCATTGATTGGACGCCTAAGCCATAAACGGGATTGTTTATACAAAGATAAGGTTTCATGCTCTTACGGACGTACTTATTTGTGATTGAAAAGGTGTGATATGTATATGGTCATCCCAAGTTGGACAGTCTATTTACTGCCCCGTGATTTGTAGTATACCGAGTTCCCTATAACAAGAATTATAAAGAAAAAATAGGCTCAGGAAAACACTTTCATAATGTTTTGTGCCTAAGCGAAAGGAATGGATATATATGAAAAAAAGGTTAGGTCAGTGGAAACGTGATATTTTAATGCTTTTAGACTATTTAAGTGATTTTAAAAATTATCAAAAAAGTAATTTTGGTAATTATAAAAACACTGATATTATAGCTATGGAGGCAAAAATACATAGGCAGATGCATATTATAGAGAAGGGAATGTCATTATCAAATCCTAGGGTGGGATTTGGACAAGAAAAAATAAAAATATTACTTGAATATATAGATGAATATATAAAATTAGGATACGGAAATAAATCTAAAATTATTTCTCAAGCAGTGGGAACCTTAAAAGCATATTTGGATTTTTTTAAAACGCAAGGATATAAAAACGAGCAGCTTGCTCAAAAAATAGAAACGTATAATGTATATAGTGATAAACAAAATTGCGGTGTTAAAGTTTTAACATTAGAAGAATTAAAAAAAGCACAACATAGTGAATTTCCAGAGTTCTTTTTATCTCGTCATTCAGTAAGACAATTTTTAGATAAAGATGTAGATGTATCTGTTATTAGAAAAGCTGTAGCCATGGCAATGAATTCACCATCAGCATGTAATCGCCAATCTGCAAAAGTTTATGTATATTTAAATAAAGAAATAAATGATATAATTGGAAAAGATTTGTTAGAAGGAAGCGGAGGATTTAGTCAAGAGGTTAATAAGTATCTTGTAATTACAGGAAATTATGCAGCATTCACAGATAGTTATGAAAGGAATCAGTGTATTGTTGATGCATCATTATTTGCTATGAATTTAGTATTGGCATTACATTATTACGGAGTGGGAAGTTGTCTTCTACAAGCTTCTGAGAGAAAAGAATTAGATAAAAAAAGACATGAGTTATTAGAGATACCAAGTAATGAAAAAATTGTTTTATTTCTTGCTATAGGATATTATAAAGATGAATTTAGAGTAGCTCAATCTCAACGTAAGGATATACAAGATTATTTGATTATTAAATGATAGGCAGTGTAGTTTTACATAAAAACACAATAAAAATCTGATTATCCGATAAAACAGTAAGCACTTAATTTTGGGGTGAATTTTAGTTTATCTTTTTATCTTTCATAATATAAACCTATTTGGCATTTACGTTGAAGCAGAGAGGAGTAATGATAAAAGAAAAAGTTAGACACATAAAACTTTTAATTATAAGTATATTAGTATTGCTTTTAGGAAAGAATTTGATATCTTTTGACTCAATCCCTATATATGCATCATCAACACAAATTCAATATCAAACCCATATTCAAGACTATGGCTGGCAGGACTGGAAATCAGAGGGAGGAATGAGCGGTACACAGGGAGAATGTAAACGCCTGGAAGGAATTCGGATAAAACTGTCTAATCAGCCTTATTCAGGCGGTATTGAGTATCGTACCCATGTGCAGGATTATGGCTGGCAGAACTTTGTGGGGAACGGTCAGATGTCAGGAACAAGCGGAGAGTGCAAACGGCTTGAGGCAATTCAGATACGTCTGACCGGAGAAGTGGCAGAACACTATGATATATATTACAGGGTTCATGCAGAAGAATTTGGGTGGTTAGCGTGGACAAGAAATGGAAAAAGTGCAGGGACAGAGGGGTTTAGCTATCGCCTGGAAGGAATAGAAATACGTCTGATAGACAAGAATAATCCTGCTCCGGGAAATACAAGAGGGGCTTATAAAGTACCCATGATTCAGTATACAACCCATGTACAGGATTACGGGTGGCAGGCAGCATTAGTAGATGGACAGACAAGTGGAACAGAAGGAGAATCAAAACGTTTAGAGGGTGTGAAAATAAAACTGGTGAATCAGCCATATACAGGTGGTATCGAATATGCAACCCATGTACAGGATTACGGGTGGCAGAATTTTGTGGGGAACGACAGTTTGGCGGGAACTTCCGGAGAGTGTAAAAGATTGGAAGCTATTAAAATACGTCTGACGGGAAGTATGGCTCAATATTATGATGTGTATTACAGGGTTCATGTAGAAAATCTGGGCTGGCAGGACTGGGTAAAGAATGGAGAAGCAGCAGGAACAGAAGGTCTTTCTTATCGCCTGGAGGGGCTGGAAATTAAATTAGTGGATAAGGGAAATGACTTGTGGATAAAAGAATTGGACGCAGCGAAAAGTAGTTCTCAGTTGGTTGTAGCTTCTGTCTATGACGGAACCTATGCATCTGTAACTATGTACAGTAAAGATGGTGATAGATGGAAGGAAGATTTTGCGACAATCGGAAGGACTGGTTCAAAAGGAATACAAAAAGAAAAAGAAGGAGATAAAAAGAGTCCTTCTGGTATTTACGGATTACATACTCCATTTGGGATTAGAACAAATCCGGGCTGTCCTATGGCATATCTTCAGGTCACAGAAAACCATTACTGGGGTGGAAGCCCGGATAAATATTATAATACAATGGTAGATATTTCCGAATCTCCTGATTATATTGCAGGAACAGGAGAACATATTATAGATTACGGAAGTGTATATAATTATTGTGTTGCTATAGACTATAATCCAGAAGGTGTTGTGGGGAAGGGCAGCGCTATTTTTCTGCATTGTCAGGGAAAGGGTACAACAGCAGGCTGCATATCCATTCCAGAAAGCAATATGGTTTATTTGCTTCAGCATTTGAGAAGCGATGCAAAAATTATTATTGATTATGAAACCAATATTGGGTTATATTGAGGTTTCTTCAAGAGTTGAAAAGCCGAAAAGCTTATGATAAAATAAGAACGGAAATTTGAAGGAAGTTTATGCGGACGTTAAGAAGAAAAGGATAGTACACATGAAGAGAAATGTAAAAAAGAAGTTATTGTCCCTGCTTGTTTGTGCAACAGTTTTGAATGTAAGTTTAGACTGGAGTTCTATGGAAATTTATGCGGCACAAAAGGAAAGCATACAGTCAGAGGAAAATGATGTCAGAGAAAACAGTTGGCGTTATTCAGAGGGAGAACCTGTATATAGGAATGAGATCAGCAGAAATGCCCGTACTGCAATTTCTAATGCCTGGAGTAAGGTGGATGGTTACTATGTAAACAATAAGGGAGAGCAAATTAAGGGCGCTGTTAAAAAAGGAATTGATGTCAGTGAGCATAATGGGAAGATTGATTGGGCTAAGGTAAAGGCAGACGGAATTGATTTTGCTGTCATCAGATGCGGATACGGAACCGATCTTAAAAATCAGGACGATAAATACTGGGAATATAATATATCAGAATGTGAGCGTCTGGGTATTCCTTATGGTGTTTATCTTTATTCATATGCCAATACGAAGGAAAAAGCCAAAAGCGAGGCTGAACATGTTCTCAGACTTTTAAAGGGACATTCACCAGCTTATCCAGTATATTATGATTTAGAAGATGAGAAAGTAAAGCCTTTGTCAAGCCGTGAAAAGGGAGAACTTGCTTCTGTTTTTTGCGATAGAGTATCTAAAGCCGGATATAAAACAGGTATTTATGCAAATTTGGACTGGTGGGAAAATCAACTTACAGATGCAGCTTTTAATAATACTTCGTGGTCCAAGTGGATTGCACAGTATAATTCTTCCTGCCAGTATAAAGGACAATATGATATCTGGCAATGTACTTCTACTGGAAGTGTAAAGGGAATCAATGGAAATGTGGATGTGAATTTTCTCATGAATACAGTTGATATGAATCAGGTAGTATATCAGGGAAATGTAGAAGGACAGGGTTGGCAGTCAGGCGTGAGAAATGGAGCTATCAGTGGGACAGAGGGGCAATCCAAACAACTGGAAGGCGTAAAAATCAGACTGGAAAATTATGGAATACCAACACCGGGAATTGAATATAGAACACATATCCAGGATAAAGGCTGGGAGAATACCTGGAAAAAGGACGGACAGGTCAGCGGTGTGGAAGGAAAAAGAATGGAAGCGCTGCAGATACGTTTGACTGGACAGTATGCCAGAAATTATGATTTGTATTATCGTGTTCATGTACAGGATTTAGGCTGGCTTGACTGGGCAAAAAATGGTGATACAGCAGGAACGGTTGGATATGGGAAATATGTACAGGCATATCAGATTGTATTGGTGGAGAAGGGAGGTACAGCGCCAGGAAATACGGCAAATCCATGGAGACAGCCGTATTTGCAATACAGCACCCATGTACAGGATTATGGCTGGCAGTCTTCCAGTTTTGATGGGGATTTATCTGGTACATCAGGAGAATCCAAGCGTCTGGAGGGGATTAAGATCCAGTTGGTAAATCAGAAATATTCAGGCGGAATTACATACAGTACCCATGTACAGGATTATGGCTGGCAAAACTTTGTTTCTAATGGGGCGATGTCAGGGACTTCGGGAGAATTAAAAAGACTGGAGGCTATACAGATTAAGCTGACAGGAGAAATGGCTAAGCATTATGATATTTATTACAGAGTACACGCAGAAACCTTTGGCTGGCTTGACTGGGCGAAGAATGGTGAAAATGCAGGTACAGCCGGATATAGCTATCGCCTGGAGGGAATTCAGATTCAGTTAGTAGAAAAGGGCAAGTCAGCTCCCGGATCTACGAATGTACCTTTTCGGCAGGCAGTAGTACAATATAGTACCCATGTACAGGATTATGGCTGGCAGAGTTTTGTGGCAGATGGTCAGATGGCGGGAACTTCCGGTGAGTCAAAACGCTTGGAAGGAATTCGTATACAGCTGGCAAACCAAAAGTATACGGGAGATATAGAGTATAATACTCATGTACAAGATTATGGTTGGCTGAAAAATGTAAAAAATGGACAGGTTTCCGGAACTTCTGGCGAGTTGAAACGTTTGGAAGCCATACAGATTAAGCTAACAGGAGAAATGGCAAAGCATTATGATATTTATTATAGAGTGCATGCAGAAACCTTTGGCTGGCTTGGCTGGGCAAAAAATGGGGAACCGGCAGGAACCAGTGGATATTCTTATCGATTAGAAGGAATTGAGATACAATTGGTAAATAAAGGAGCTGCCGCACCTGGAAGTACAGAGGACAGTTATATTCCTTATTATTAGAAAGGATAGCCAGTGGAATTTATTTTCGCTGGCTATTTCTAATGCTTTAAACAAAAACAGAGGGAACAGGAATGGAATTTTAAGAGTTTTGGATATGGAAGGAAATAGTTTCGTGAGAAAAGAGAAAAACATGGGAATAGAATTGCTTAGAATTATATCTATGTTTATGGTTATCTTTTTGCATATTCTCAATTTTGGAATTAATTATCAAGGATTAGAATCATTTTCAGCAAATTGGTACATAAGTTGGTTCCTTGAAGGATTTTGCTATTGTGCTGTTAATATATATGCTATGATTAGCGGCTATGTAATGCTGAATAGCAGATGTAGAGCCAGTCGTATTATAGAACTATGGTTACAGGTGTTTTGTTATTCAGTAATAAGTATATTAGTTTTGAATAAATTGCAGCCTGAATTAGTTAGTAGAATGGATATATGGAAATCATGTTTTCCGGTTTTAAGTCAGCGTTTTTGGTATTTTACTGCATATTTTGCAATTTTTTGGTTTATTCCGTTTTTTAATTGGATAGTAGATAAATTATCGTATATCCAAATGAGAAAATTAATATATCGATTGATTCTTATATTTGGAATTATGCCCTGGATAGCAGAACTATGGGGAACATGGGCTTTTGGATTAACAGGAGGATATACAGCACTTTGGCTTTCGATTATGTATTTAGTGGGAGCAGGGATTAGAAAGTATGGATATTCTGTTATTTCTTTCAAAAGGAAGGAACATTCAAAGCAATATTTTTTGAGAATGGCAGTATGTTGCGGTATTCTTATTTATTTAACAAAATTAGTATTGACAATTTTGAATAGGACGGTATTTGAATATGAAGTTCGTACAGATATATTTTACAGCTATTTGTCCCCATTAGTGATAATGGAAGCCGTATTTTTACTCTGCTTTTTTTGTAAGATAAAAATTAAACAGGGAAGTTTTTGGCTGAAATCGTCGGGCTTGACTTTTGGGATATATTTGATACATTTAAGTCCTTTATTTGGAGAATATGTATGGAAAAGGTTTTCTTCTGTCGGTAATAAAACACCTTTGATATTTACAGGAGTTGTGATTTTGGGAACTCTTTTAATCTATGCAGGCTGTGCAGGGATAGAATACTGTCGAGTAAAGATATTTAGTATTTGTAAAATATCACCAATAATTGAAAGTATTTTAAAAAATATGAAAAAGAGAGGGTAGTATGTGTTTATGTTCAAATTGAAAAAAAACAAAGAATTTTTATATGGAATCGGCAGTATGGGAATTGTATTGCTGATTTTGGGAATGGTGTTTTGGAAGCAGGGTATATATCCTCTGGGCGATAAAACCTTAATATACAACGATATGCAATATCAGTATTTGGACTTTTTTATGTGGTTTAGAGGCGTTTTACATGGAGAAGATAGTGCGTCTTATTCTTTCTTTATGGGACAGGGAGGGAATACAGTTTCTTTAGTTGCTTATTATTTAGCCTCCCCATTGAATTTATTATGTTACTTTGTTAAAGAGGAATACATGGCAGAATTTTTAACACTCTTAATTGTATTGAAATTGATGCTTTGCAGTATGACAACATATATATATTTAAACAGAAGATTTGAATTAAAGATGTTTTATAGTTGTATTATTTCAGTAAGCTATGGGCTTATGGGGTATAATATATTGCAATGCAGCAATATTATGTGGTTAGACGGTGTTCTGATTTTGCCTTTGGTAGCTTTAGGAATTTATGAATACACATACAAAAGGAAAACAGGACTTTATTATATAGCTCTGTTTTATGCTGTTTTTACAAACTGGTATATTGGTTATATGTTGTGCCTTTTTGCAGTTTTGTATTTTTTGTTTGAATTGATATATTCTGGTTTAAAGACCAGAATTAAGATAAAAGAGGTTATAAAATCCATATTTGGTTTTGCCTTTGTATCAATATTGGCTGTGGGAAGTACCAGTGTATTGTTTTTACCGCAGACGCTTCATATGATGAATGACGGAGAAGCCTTTGACTGGTCTATTTTCACTCCTAAATTTGGCTTTTCTGTTTTAGAAGGATTTAAAGATTTCTTTTTAGAACCGGATAAACTAACCTGGAGTGAGGGGTATCCTCCTATTTATATCGGAAGTTTTGTATTGGTATCCGCAACGGTCTTTTTTGTATCAAAGAAGATAGAAGTGAAGAAAAAATATGTAGCAGCAGCATACTTAGGCGGATTTATGCTTATATTTAATTTCAGACCACTGAATTATATGTTCACATTATTTAAGATACCGTCTTCACATACCTATAGATATGCTTTTATTTTTTCGTTTTTTATGGTCGTCATTGCTGCCTTATGTCTGCAGGAACTGGGAGAACTGAATGGCAAAGAAGTTAGAAATGCGCTTCTTATGATAATAGGAATCTTATTGTTGCTGGATGTTACGAAAGGCTACAGTATTAGAGAAAAAGCTTATCTAAGTGCAGTACTGGCTGTGATTACAGGTGTAGGACTCTTAGAAAAAGTAAGAAAAAAGCAGAAATTTATTTTTCTTGCCAATGCATTAATTTTGGTTTGCACGATGACAGAATTTTACCAGAAAGCAGATATGGAATTTGAAGGTCATAATATTTATGCGTCATCTTGCAGTGAATATAATAAAATTATGCAGGAGTCTGTTGATATATTGAAGCAGCAGGATAATGATTATTACCGTATAGACAAAACATTTACGCGTCAACTGACAGGGGGCTGTAACAATGAAGGAATGGCTTTTGGATACAGTTCTATATCCAATTACAGCTCTACGAATAATGTGAAAATTGCAGAATTATTGAAAAAATGCGGGTATACGGGAGATACTACATTAGTTACTTATTCGCCGATTCTTGCGATAGATGCTCTTATGGGAGTCAAATACATATATTCAGATAAGAGTATAACAGAAGGGGAGCGAATACAGGAAAATCTTATGGATGGAAGAAACTTGTATAAAAATCCATATGCATTGTCAGTTGGATACAGAGCGGAGAATTTAGAATCAGATATTGTATGGGAAGAGAGTCCTTTGAGAAACCATGAAATACTCTATGAAAAAATTTTAGGGAAGCCGGTATCGCTCTATGTTTTGCCAGAAACTCTTTCAGAGCAAACAGATGGGAGCAGTTATACACAGTGGGAAATCAAAGTGAAAAAGACGGGACCATTGTATGTATACTTTGAAAATGGTCAGGAAGGAATGGAAATTTATGTAAATGACCAATATGTGTCAGGAAATACATGGTATAATAATCAGGTGGAGTATCTGGGAACTTACCAAAAAGATGATACTGTGATGATAAAGGTTATGGCAGGAAGCGGGCAGTACCAAAAAGAGTATGGAATTACTGCAGGAACCTTGGATATGGGAGTTTTCAAAAGTGCTATTGAAGATATAAAGCTTGATCAGTTGAAAGTAAAAACAGTAAGGAAAGAAAACATTGTATTAGAAAAAAGTAGCGGGGAAGCAGAAACTGCGGTATTAACAATTCCATACGAAAAGGGATGGAATATAAAAGTCAATGGAGAAAAAATAGAATATTTTAAGGCTCTGGATTCCTTTATTGGATTGAATCTGCCTTCTGGCTTATGTGAAATTGAAATGGAATATGAAGTACCGGGAAAAATAGAAGGAATTTTGCTGTCCATTAGTTGTTTAACTGTTTATCTGTTTTTTAGGAGGAAAAGGAAATGTTATCAATAGTCTTACCGGCTTATAATGAAAATGTGAATATCATGAAAGCCTATCATGCAATAAAAAAAATCATGGAAAACGCCGAAATTCCAGCAGAACTGGTATATGTGAATGACGGATCAAAAGATAATACCTGGGAAGAAATTTGTACAGCTGCCAAATTGGCAAAGAAAGAAAAAAGCGATGCCATACAGGTAAAAGGAATTAATTTTTCCCGTAATTTTGGTAAAGAGGCAGCTGTTCTGGCAGGCCTTGCCAACGCATCAGGGGAGGCTTGCGTTGTTATGGACTGCGATTTGCAGCATCCACCGGAAACTCTGGTGGAAATGTACAGCCTTTGGCAGCAGGGATATGAGGTAGTAGAAGGTGTAAAGAGAAGCAGAGGTAAGGAAAATCCTATTTATAAAACCGGGGCAAAGTTATTTTACAGATTGATGACAAAGGCAACGAAAATAGATATGTCCAGAGCTTCAGACTTTAAACTTCTGGATAAAAAGGTAGTGAAAAGTATTTTGAGTATGCCGGAGAGAAATATGTTTTTCAGAGGTCTTTCTGCATGGGTGGGATTTAAAAAGACAGAGATAGAATTTGATGTACAGGAAAGAGAGGCAGGGGAATCCAAGTGGTCTAAATGGTCGCTTGTGAAATATGCAGTGAAGAATATAGCTGCGTTTTCCACTGCTCCTATGCAGCTGGTGACCATAGCAGGAGGTCTTACCTTTTTCGGAGCTGTGATTCTTGCAATTCAAACGCTGGTTCAGTATTTTATGGGACATGCGGTGCAGGGCTTTACAACTGTGATATTGCTGCTTCTGATTATCGGAAGCGTGATTATGATGAGCCTTGGTATTGTCGGATATTATATCGCAAAAATATATGAAGAAGTAAAGAGAAGACCTGTGTATATCATTTCTGAGGTGATACATAATTAGAAGGAAAACAGTCGCTGAAAGAGAGGGTACGATGATAGATAAAATAAAAAAATATGTCGATATTACAACCATTAAGTTTTTAATAGTAGGCGTGATTAATACAATTGTGGGAACAGGACTTATGTTTATCCTGTACAATATTTTTTCTGTAAATTACTGGATTTCTTCTGCCTCAAATTATGTTGTAGGAAGCATTGTGAGTTATTTTTTAAACAAATATTTTACATTCCGGAATAAGGAGAAATCCTGGAAACAGATAGGGCTATTTGTCTTAAATATTACAGTCTGTTATTTACTGGCATATGGATTGGCAAAGCCAATTGTATCTTTTGCATTAGGAGGATTTAGCGAAAAAGTTCAGGGGAATGTTTCTATGTTGGCAGGAATGGGACTTTTTGTTATATTGAATTATCTGGGGCAGAGAATGCTGGTGTTTAAAAAGTAGATGGGGTAAAGAAATGGAAGAGAAAAGAAGAAAAAGAATCTTGTTATTGGCAGTGTTTGCAATACTTAATTTATGCTTTTACGGTATTTTTTGCGTAGAGCATTTCGCAGCGGATACATATTTAACAGAAGTGTGGGGCTGGGAAAAAATTTCTAAGCTGTATTGGCAGAATGGCAGATGGCTTATGACCCTTTTGTGCGAAATATGTCAGGCGTTTCATATTGGATTTCATGCAGAAAAGACAATATCATGGGTTTTAGCAATCTCTTTTTTATCTTTGGCGGAACTGCTTTTATATGAAATCATAAAGAGAAGAATTCATGTAAAAGAAACTCTGAATATTAAACATATATTGGTTTTTCTTTCTTCATTTATGATGATTTCCAATCTTTTTGTTTTAGAATATTTTATTTTTGCCGAGTATACCGGAGCAATCTGCGTAGGAATTTTCTTTAATATTTTGGAAGTGAGATTGGTACTTAAGTTTTTGGAAAGAGGAGAGATAAAAGATTATATTTTGGGACTGGTCTGCGGCATTTTTGGGATTATGGGGCATCAGGGAGCCTTTGGAATTACAGCGGTACTTCTTATTCTTTTGGCAGAGAATACCTTTCTCAATGTGAAAAACTTTATAAAAAACAGTATCATAATCGGAATGGCATATTTGGTTCCGGCTTTAACAAATACGCTTCAGACAAAGTTGGCAGGTTCGGCTCGCGTAGCAGGAAGTCTGGATGTTGTCGGAGCATTGAAAACGGCTATGGAGCAAATTGGGGATTTGCTGATTTCTACAGCTAATTTTATGCCAAAATCCTTGTATCTGGTACTATGCGGAGTAGCAGGAATGGTTGTTTTAGTCATGATTATAGTAAAACGAAAAGGAAAGGCGTTGCTGCATGCTGCATATGTATTTTTGGTGTTTATTTTAGCAGGAGTAGCTCCTTTTTTAATGACGGATACGGCATATATCAGTGTTGTCCCTCGGACAGTGTATGTCTTGGGAGCGGGTTTTCCAGTGCTTTTAATTTTGTTGTTGCTCTTGGAGAATTTATCAAAGAAATTACTGCAGGGAGTTGTTCTATATGCAGGGATTTTTTTAGGAACTCAATATTTCAATACTTGCCAGATAGAAACCAGCCATTATGTTTCCAACGGTATTGACTATTATGATGTTAATTATATTGAACAACAGGTATGGATATATGAAAATGAAACGGGCAATCAAATTTCTAAAATTAAAATTTATACAGATGAAAGTCCGTTAGGAATTTATTATAATCTGACAGGATATGGTGCAGTAAATGAAAGGGTAATGTCTAATTCATGGGCAGCAGCAGATGCTTATCGGATTTTTACCGGAAGAGAGATGACTGTAGAGGAAAGCGATGCAGAGGTTTATGAGAAATATTTTAAGGGGAAAAACTGGCATTATTTAGATGACGAGCAGATTGTTTTAATAGGGGATACGCTGCATTTGTGTCTTTATTAGGAAATATACACCAAGGAAAAGGGAGAAGGAATGAAGAAGAAAAGAATCATCTATTTTGATATATTAAATATTATGGCCTGTATAGCTGTAGTAGCGCTGCATTGCCACGGCTCATTTTTTGAGTATGAAGACAGTCCGGCATGGAAGGTAACAGAGGCTGTACAGATTCTGGCACATTGGGCAGTGCCGATTTTCTTTATGCTGACCGGTGCGACTTTAATGGGATACCGTGAAAAGTATGATACAAAAAAATTATTTTCCAGAAGGATACAGAGGGTATTGGTTCCGTTTTTGATTTGGAGTACTATTTTTCTGATACGAGGTCTTGTAACCGGAATTCATCAATATCTGGGAGGACGGGACTTGATTGGAAAGTATTTAAGCGGAGGTATTCTTGGAATTTATTGGTTTTTTTATCCGTTATTCGCAGTATATCTTTCTTTACCTGTTCTTTCTGTATTGGCAGAAGGAAAGAATAGAAAAATTTTAAAATATGCTATAGGTGTTGGATTTTTGTGTTATTCGGTTTTGCCAGTGTGCAGCATTTTGACACAGATTCCGTATAATGATACTTTACTTCTGCCGGTAACAGGAGGGTATGTCTTGTATGTCCTGACTGGATACTATATGAGTCATACAGTGTTTTCAAGGAAAGTGCGCTATCTCATCTATGCAGGAGGAATTACAGGAGCTGTTTTTATGTGGATACTGACAGATTGGTATACAGTGAGAGATGGAGTTGCCAGTGAGGTGTTTTTGGATTATAAATATTGCTTTTCTTTCTGTATGGCTATTGGATTGTTTGAACTATGCAAAAATATTCCATGGGAAAAGTTTTGCCATGAACGAGGTCAGAAGATTCTCGGAATGATAGCTCAGTACAGTTTCGGGGTGTACTTAATACATATTTATTTTGTGGAAAAATTTTTTCAGTTTGTTCAGGACGACAGTATTCCAGGTATGGCGGTCGGAACAATACTGATATATGCTGTGTGTGTATTGCTTGTATTGGCAGTGAAAAAAATACCGGGAGGAAAGATACTATTCCCGTAAATTAGCCATTTAGCTGCCCGAGGCAGGAATAAAGAAGAGAGAAGGAGATTACATTATGGCTACGATTAAACCGTTTTGTGCTGTAAGACCAGAAAGCAGTCTGGTTCATAAAATTGCAGCGCTTCCCTATGATGTGTATAACAGAATGGAAGCAAGAAAAGAAGTGAAAAAAAATCCACAATCCTTTCTAAAAGTGGATCGTGCGGAGACATTGCTGGCAGAGGATATTGACATTTATAGTCATGAGGTTTATGCGAAGGCAGCATGTACGTTAGAGGAAATGATACATAACCACGAATTTATAAAGGATACACAGCCTGGCTATTATATTTATGAACTGACAATGGAAGGGCGTTCTCAGACAGGCATTGTCGGCTGTGCTGCTATTGATGATTATTTAAACAAAATTATTATGAAACATGAGAATACGCGTTCTGATAAAGAACTGGACAGGATAAATCACATTGATGTGTGTAATGCACAAACGGGACCTATTTTTCTGACGTACAGAGCAAATGCGTCTATCAATGATATTGTGGAAAAAAAGAAAACAGAAGCGCCAATTTATGATTTTACAGCAGAAGATGGAGTGGGACATCGCGTATGGAAAATTGAAAATAAAAAGGATATGGAAGGTATAAAAGAAACCTTTGCAGGCATTAATCAGATTTATATTGCAGATGGTCATCACAGAGCTGCTTCAGCTGTCAAAGTGGGACAGATGAGAAGAGAAACCTGTCCGGATTATACAGGTGACGAAGACTTTAATTATTTTCTGTCAGTATTGTTTCCAAGTGAAGAACTATATGTCATGGATTATAACCGTGTGGTTAAGGATTTGAATGGATATACAGCAGAGGAATTTAAGAAAAAAATCAGAGAAGTATTTGAGCTGGAGTTATATGGCAAAGAACCGTACAAACCGGAAGAAAAGGGTACATTTGGTATGTTTTTAGAGGGAGTCTGGTATAAATTGAAAATAAGAGAAACAGATACTTCAGATCCGGTGAGCAGATTAGATGTTTCTATTCTTCAGAATAAGGTGTTGGAACCGATTTTGGGAATAACAGACCCCAGGACAGATCAGAGAATTCAGTTTGTGGGAGGAATCAGAGGATTAAAAGTATTAGAAAAAGATGCTGTAAATGGCGTGGCTTTTTCTATGTATCCGACAGCAATCGAAGAGCTGTTTGCAGTTTCTGATGCAGGTATGCTTATGCCGCCAAAATCCACATGGTTTGAACCCAAGTTAAGAAGCGGATTATTTATCCATCAAATTTAGAGGAGGAAAAAATGCAGGCGATTATTTTAGCAGCAGGAATGGGAAAAAGATTAAAGGAATTAACAAGCAATGCAACAAAGTGTATGGTTGAAGTGAATGGTGTAACTATGATTGAGAGAACCCTTTCTCAATTAGATGCATTAAATCTGGAAAGAATTGTAGTAGTGGTAGGCTATGAAGGTCAGAAGTTAATGGAGTATATTGGAACATTAGATATACAAACACCGGTGGAATATGTAAATAATGATGTTTATTATAAGACAAATAATATTTATTCTTTGTATCTGGCAAAAGATTATCTTTTAGAAGATGATACTTTGCTTTTGGAATCGGATATTATCTTTGAGAGCGCTGTGCTGCAGAGATTATTGGACAACCCTTATCCCAGCCTTGCTTTAGTAGCCAAATATGAAAGCTGGATGGATGGAACGGTTGTGACATTAGATGAAGAAGATAATATTGTTGGCTTTTTAGGAAAAAAGGATTTCAAATTCAGTGATATTTCAAATTACTATAAGACAGTGAACATTTATAAGTTTGGTAAGGAGTTTTCAAACAGCCATTATGTTCCCTTTTTGGAGGCATATAGCAAAGCACTCGGAAATAATGAATACTATGAGCAGGTATTAAAGGTCATCACATTGCTGGATAAACCGGAAATTAAAGCAGAACGGTTGGAAAATGAAGCCTGGTATGAGGTTGATGATGTGCAGGATTTGGATATTGCAGAATCTATTTTTGCTGAAAAAGGAGAAAAGCTGGAACGGTTTAACAAAAGATTCGGTGGGTATTGGAGATTATCCCCGTCTGATAGATTTCTGTTATCTGGTAAATCCATTTTATCCAAATCAGAAATTAATAGATGAAATGCAGGCGAATTTCGGCAGGCTATTATGTGATTATCCGTCGGGTATGAATGTGAATAGCCTTCTGGGAGCCAAGTATTATGGACTCCGCAGAGAACAGGTTTGTGTCGGAAACGGCGCTGCAGAATTGATTAAAGCTTTAATGGAGAGGTTAGAGGGAAAAGTAGGAATGATTTATCCTACTTTTGAGGAATATCCCCATCGTAGAAAAGAAGAGGATATTGTTCCGTATCAGATACAGGACAGAGATTTCAGATATACAGCAGATGAATTGATGAATTATTATGAAGATAAAGAAATTCAAATTCTGGTTTTGATTAATCCCGATAACCCTTCCGGAAACTATATTGAAAAGAGAGAGGTGCTTCGTATTGCTCAATGGGCAGAGCGCAGAAATATCAGATTTGTTGTAGATGAATCTTTTGTGGATTTTGCAGATACAGAAGAAAATCCTACTTTACTGGAAGAAGATATTATCAAAAAATATAGGAATTTAATCGTGATAAAGAGTATTTCCAAATCCTTTGGCGTACCAGGTTTAAGGTTAGGGCTTCTGGTGTCTGACGATTTAGATTTGATTGCAAAAATGAAGAAAGATGTTTCTATCTGGAATATTAATTCTTTTGCAGAATTTTATATGCAGATTTTTGAAAAATATAAAGCCAATTATGACGATGCTATGAAGAAGTTCCGCGTTGTCCGTAAAGAATATGTGGAAATGTTGAATCAGATTTCTGACTTAAGAGTGATTCCTTCACAGGCCAATTACCTGATGTGTGAACTTACCGGTGCTATGACCAGTAAAGAACTCGCGGAAGAATTATTGGATAAATACAGCATTTTGATTAAAGATTTATCAAACAAAAATGGGTTTGATGGAAAATCTTATATACGTGTTGCAGTAAAACGTCCGGAAGAGAATCAGAAACTGGTTGATGCAATAAAAGAAGTATTAAAATAAAACAAAAGAAAAAGTATGAAAAAATATATCATTTATCTCCCTGTTTTATTAGTGCCTCTGCTTAACCTGATGCTGTATGAATGGAAGTTTTCCGTAAAAGAATTTTTTATGATGGCAGGTATTGCTTTTTCGGAAGAAGTTTTTTTCAGAGGATTTCTGCTGTCAAAACTGACAGGGAATTTTAGATATCGAGTATTCAGAGGAATCCTGATTACAAGTTTTGTATTTTCAGGTATGCATTTTATAAATCTGTTTTCCGGAGCCTCACCCGGCTATGTGCTTGCACAGTGCATAAGTGCAGGGTGCATAGGGTTTTGCTTTGCCGTTATTGTTTACAGGGAAAGGAGTATTTTCTTTTGTGTGCTGTTTCATTTGTTGATTAATCTTACATCAACAGAAGCAAATCTGGAATTATCAGAAATTCAATGGCTGATTTATGGCGCTGCGGCTGTTTTTTATGCAGGGTATGGGATATGGATGTATCGAAGGAAAAAGAAAGTGAACAAGCAAGGAGAAAGATAAGATGAAACTCTATATTGATCCAGGTACAGGAAGTATGCTGTTTGCAATTCTTATAGGAATTCTGGGTGCAGCAAATTATTTATTAAAAGATTGGATTGTAAAAATAAGGTTTCTTTTAAGCGGAGGAAGACAAAAGGCAGACGTGAATGAAAAAAAGATACCAATTGTAATTTTTTCAGATGATAAGAGATATTGGACAGTATTTGAACCTCTTTGCCGGGAATTTGATAGGAGGGGAGTAGATATTGTTTATATGACAGCTTCTCCGGACGACCCGGCTTTAAAGAATCCGTATGAACATATAAAAGGAGAGTTTATAGGAGAAAATAATAAGGCATTCGCAAAGCTGAATTTTTTAAATGCAACCTTGGTGCTTTCCACAACACCGGGCTTAGATGTGTATCAGTGGAAACGCTCAAAAAAAGTACAGTATTATGTACATATGCTTCATGCGGCAAATGAAATTGCGGGATATCGAATGTTTGGAACGGATTATTATGATGCATTGCTTCTGTCGGGGGAATATCAGGTGAGAGATGTCAGATATCTGGAAAGTATTCGGAATCTCCCGGAAAAGGAAATTGTAAAGATTGGCATTCCGTATTTGGACGAGATGTATGCCAGATTGCATAAGGCTCAGAATGCGGATATAAAGTCAGGGAAAAAGGAACGTACGGTATTACTGGCGCCATCCTGGGGGAAAAGCGCAATTCTTTCAAAGTTTGGAGAGAGGATTATAGACGTGTTAATAGAAACGGGATATTCGATTATCATTCGTCCCCACCCGCAGTCTTTTACTTCAGAGAGAGAAATGCTGGATACTTTGATGGAAAAATATCCAAATTCAGAAAAACTGGAATGGAATCGTGATAATGATAATTTTGAAGTTTTGAAACGTGCAGATATTTTGATTTCTGATTTCTCAGGGGTTGTCTTTGATTTTTCTCTTGTGCATGAAAAGCCGGTTATTTATACAGATACAAAATTTGATAAAGGCCCATATGACGCATGGTGGCTGAAAACACCTTACTGGACATTTACGGCATTGCCACGTATCGGGCAGGAATTGAATGAAGAAAATCTGGATTCTTTGAAAGAAATGATAGACAGTTGTCTGTCTGATGAAAAGTATGCACAGGGACGTCAGGAGGTTATCAGAGAAACCTGGGAACACAGAGGAGAAGGAACACAGCGGGCAGTAGACTATATTTTGAGTAAGTATGAGCAGTTGAAGTCCGCAGAGGAGGAAAAGTAACATGTCATTAGGAGAAATTTTAAACAGTTTGTTATTGATGCCGCTTCAGTTGATGTTTGAAGTGATTTATATGATTGCAAACAGGGTGATTGATAATCCGGGAATGTCCATTATTGTTTTAAGCCTGGTTATGAACTTTCTTGTGCTTCCTCTGTATAAGCGGGCAGATGCCATGCAGGAAGAAGAACGTGATATGGAAATGAAGCTTCGCGATGGTGTGTCGCATATCAAAAAAACGTTCAAAGGAGATGAACGTATGATGATGCTTCAAACCTACTATCGGCAAAATAATTATAAGCCTACCTATGTGCTGCGAGGGGCTGTTTCCTTATTTTTAGAAATTCCGTTTTTTATTGCAGCGTATCGTTTTCTTTCTGAACTACAATTATTAAATGGTGTGTCTTTTGGTCCTGTTTCTGATTTATCCAAGCCAGATGAATTATTGGTATTAGGTGAAATTACGATTAATATTTTGCCTATTCTTATGACAGCGATTAATTTGATATCCTGTGTGATTTTCACAAAGGGAAGTTCTATAAAGCAGAAAGTACAGTTATATGGAATGGCTTTATTTTTCCTTGTGTTTTTATATACATCTCCGTCAGGGCTGGTATTTTACTGGACATTGAATAATGTGTTTTCTTTAGTAAAGACGATTTTTTATAAAATAAAAAATCCTGCTAAAATTTTGAGTGTTATAGTTTCCATATCGGGTCTTTTTCTTTTTGTATATGGTGTCTTCTTCTATCCCGTACCGACAGCGAAGAGATTGCTATTTTTTGTTTTTTGCGGTGTATTGCTGCAGCTTCCGATTATTTATACATGCTTTAAAAATAAAATTCAAAGTAAGTTTTATACAGACCTGGGACAGGCAAATCGAAAGGTTTTTTTGGCAGGCGGAATATTTTTGTCTGTTTTGACAGGTGTTTTGATTCCGTCAGCAGTTATGAATGCTTCTCCACAGGAATTTATAGATATTAATTATTACTACCATCCGTTTTGGTTTATAGTAAGCGCTTTTTGCCTGGCTATAGGAATTTTTGTTATTTGGGCAGGGGTATTTTATTGGTTGGCAAAACCATCGGTAAAAGTGTTATTTGACCGGGGAATCTGGATCCTTTCAGGGATCACAGTGGTTAATTACATGTTTTTCGGAAAAAATCTGGGAATTCTGAATTCAGAATTGAAGTATGAGCAGGGACTTGATTTTAGTCTGCGCGATCAGGCATGGAATGCATTGCTTATGCTGGGAGTGATTGTATTACTTTGGTTTGTTGCACAGCATTGGAAGAAACAGGTTCTCAATCTGCTGGTAATTGTAACGATTGCCGTCAGCGGAATGGGTGTCTATAATATGGTCAACATAAATAAGGAAATTGGTAAAGTAAAAGAGCAGATTGCATTAAACAGCAAAATGCCGGAATTTCATTTGAGCCAAAAAGGCAAAAATGTTGTTGTTATTATGCTTGACAGAGCAATGGGGGCATATATACCATATCTTTTTCAGGAAAAGCCGGAGTTAAAAGAAGCATTTTCAGGATTTACTTATTATCCAAATGCAATTTCTTTTGGGGGATTTACAAATGTGGGAACCCCCGCATTATTTGGCGGATATGAATACACCCCAATGGAAATGAATAAAAGAAGCGATGAAACGCTGATGACAAAACAGAATGAAGCTTTGAAGGTAATGCCTGTTCTGTTTGATGAGAATGATTTTGAGGTTACAGTATGCGATCCGACTTATGCAAATTATCAGTGGATTCCAGACCTGAGTATTTATGATGAATATCCGGATATAGATGCATATATTACAAAAGGAAAGTTTTCTGACCAAACAGCTAAGGAAAGAAAGATACAGAATAATAAAAGACGATTTTTCTGTTACAGCATTGTAAAATCCGTGCCACTCTGTTTCCAGGAACTTTTATATGACCAGGGAAATTATAACCAGAGCAATAGTGGTTCAGAAACAAATGGAATTTATTCAGGACAGACTCTGACAGGAACAGCAATTGCAGACGGATTATATGATAGCTTTATGGATTCGTATCATGTGCTGGATAATCTGTCAGAGATGACAAAAATAGACCAAGCAGAAAAAGATACGTTTATGTTTATGACAAATGATACAACACATGATCCGATGTTGCTTCAGACACCAGACTATGTCCCGGCAGAGCATGTGGACAATACAGAGTATGATATGGAAAACAAGGATCGTTTTACCGTGAATGGAGTAACCTTAAAAATGGAAAATGATATGCAGATAACACATTATCATGCGAATATGGCCGCTTTGCTTAAGTTAGGGGAATGGTTTGATTCTTTACGGGAAAACGGAGTATATGATAATACAAGGATTATTTTAGTTTCAGACCATGGTCAGCCTTTAGCTCATGCAGATGAATTTATGCTGGAAGATGGAAATGACAGGAGCTTCTTTAATCCTCTGCTTATGGTAAAAGACTTTAACAGCAAAGAATTTACAACTTCTGAGGTATTTATGACCAATGCGGATGTTCCGACATTGGCGATGAAGGAGTTAATTGAAAATCCGACAAATCCGTTTACAGGAAAGAAAATGGATTCAACTGAAAAAACAGCTCATGAACAGTATATTTTGTTATCGTATGATTGGGATACGAATGTAAATAATGGAAAAACATTTCTTCCGGGAAGGTGGTACTCTGTGAAGGAGGATATGAGGGATAATAAAAACTGGAAATTGATTAAAGAGGAAGGGGTGTTAAAAAGCGAATAATTTAGGGAAAATCTGAAAGGGAATTTTTGAGGAAAGTGGCAGAATGGCTGGGTAATTTGTATGGATTACCCAGCCATGTGTAATATATGTCCTGGTCGTGTAAAAAGAGAAACCATTGGGTGTTCATAAAGCATTTCTGTTCAGTCAGTATAATTTTTGATAATTCCATTACGGATAATAAGTAAAAGAGTTTGTTTTCCGGTGTCAAAATTAAGTTCATATTTTTTCATTTTTTCTATGGTATAGTTCAGACAGTGACAAGATTGTTGCAAAATACAGGAAAATGAAAAGCTCCCGGGAAAGCTTGGACAAAAGAAAGGAATTACATATGAATCATGAAAAAATGAAGAATTGGCTGAAGCAGCACACCCTTATTCTGGAAGAGAGTTTTTGTGACAGTCTCAGAAAAATTGTTGAGGAGTATAAGGAGCAATATGGTTATAAGACAATGAGTGAGGTGTATAGGCTTATGGGTATAAGCAGACAGCAGATTGCCTACTGGGCAGCCAATCCCTACAGTACACAAACAAAAAAAACGGTATTTGACAGTATTAAAAGCAGCAGAGATTTTTTGCTTATCTGACGAAGAGGCGGAACATCTGGCCAACAAAGCCGGGTTGTCTTTACAACAAGGCGGCAGAAGGTTAGAAATGCAGAAGGTATTGGAACAATATAGCGGAAGACAGAACCAGCTGTTTGCAGCATCCAATATAACTGAGCGTATGCTTTATTACATAAAAGCGAACAGAAACCCCTCTAAGGAGAGTCTGACAGCATTGGTTATTTCACTTGGAATGGAAACAGAAGAAATCCAGCAGATATTAAAAACAGCAGGCTATGTGTTATCAAAGTCATTGCCAATGGATATGGTTGTGTTATATTTTCTGGAACATAGGTCAGAAATGGACAGAGAAATGTCTTTGGTCTGGCAGATTAATGAGGTGTTGGAAGAACTGGAACTTCCATTATTGGGAACCAGATTGTATGGAAAAGGAGAAATAATATGGGGAAAACCGTAGAATATGAGTTGGTCATCAAAACAGCAAATAAAATGTGGTCAGGAACAGATAATGACGTATATATCATAGTGTATGGAGAAGTAGACGGAGAAGAAGTCCATACAGATGAGATAAATCTTTCACAACGGGTAAATGGAAATTCATTTGAAAGAAATGCTGAGCACAGATTAGCGTTTCAGTGGGAAGATATTGGGAGACCAACGAAAATAAAACTTCGTTTAAGCAATACGTTTTTAGATGACTGGTATTTTGATAAGTGCACGATTCAGAGAAAAGGTCCGGAAACCCCGGAAGAGGATCCGGAAGTGAATAAGAAGGTGACTTTTAAAAAGGATACAATCCTGGAATTTCATCGAAAAGACAGCAGGCTGATTGAGGGGGATTTGAAACCGTTAAAAGAGATTATTCTGCAGGAAAAGTTGATTCAGGCGTATGGAGGCAGGGATTTAATGACGCTTTCGCCTAACGGAGAGTATGAAATCAGTATGGCTTTTATGAAAGAAAAGTCAAAAGTAATTGAATCCAGTACAGTGACGGAGAACGGAATGACACATAACCTGAACATAGGAATAGAAGGCGGATATGCAGCAGGCGATAAAGGCGGCGGAGAAGGAAAAGCTTCTTTGAGTTATGGTTTTTCTTACAGCACATTATATTCCATTGCAAAAACAAGGGCGGATTCTATGACTGAGGGAATGTCAAAGGAAACTACGATTAAAATTGTAAATTCAGGAGATACAGTAACAGAATACACAAAAGATGGCGGCGCTGTAAAAGTGACAGTAGAAGAAAGCAAAGTTCAGACATTTGCCATTGTATATGAGGAAACCGTTGTAGAGGTAGAGAGAAAAAGGCAAGGCGCTTCCTCTGATATCAAGCGCAGTGACAGATTAAAAATCGGGCGCAGAGTGCGGGGCGTTTTACCGCTTACACAGAACACAGATGGAAAACTGGTTTATAAAAATTCTCTTGGCAAAGTTTTTTCATTAGATAAGCTTTGGGAGGCTTTGAATTAACATAGGAGAGGTAAAATGGGAAAATCAAACAGTATACAAAATGCGGAAAAGGCCAACGCTGATTTCAGAAAATTTTTACTGGATATTCAGGAAAATTTGACAGAAAAATTCAATAGGGAAGAAGAAGTCTTTGAGAAGAAAGTGCAAGAGTTTTATACCAGCTCTGGTTATGACATGCTTATGGTAGCAGAAGGACATAAGTGGTCTTATCATCTGATGTCAGAATGCGGAGTGGCGATGTTGAAAAACCGAGTGAAAGAAATGGTAGAAGCCTTCTTTGGGGTTGCAGAAGGGGAGATACCAGAGGGAAATCTGGAAATTGATAAAACTCCAAATGGAAAGGTTTCAGTACCAGCGTCAGAAGAAGTATTAAAAGCGCTAAATATTATCAGATTTTTCAAAAATTTAGCTTCTGTTTCAGCAGTGAACTTTATTATCGGAATGTTTGATGTATTAAGTGACAAGCTGGAGATAAGTGCAGAGCATAATTATTCCTCACAGGCCATTGCGCCAGGGTTGACACTGCATGTGGATTTATATTCTGCTGCATATTCCAACGAGAGTTTTTTGAAGAATGACAGAATTGTAGAAAGTTATGTCCGGTTTAAACTGATATATTCTTATGCATTGGCTGGCACTGTATCTGCCATGGATACAATTACAACTCTGGTAGGAAAAATAGCACAAATGGAGCAGGATTTGGCAAAATTTGATGTGAGATTGTTTAAAATGATGCAGGATATGAGTGTAGAGTGGGAAACATTGACAGCATACAAAATGCGTTCTGATATGATGCACGCTTATCTGGAAGGAGCAAAAAAAGAAAAAAATGCAATGATTGCTGAAAATATGGTACGGACAGCACAGGCTGGACAAGAAAGAAGGGTTTTAAGAGCCGGACTGAGATTACCTGCAGAAAGACTTCGTATGATGAAAAATCTTCAGGAAAGTTACCAGTGATAAATGGACCGCTTTTTTTCGGGAGATATTTTTGAAGATATGAGGATTCGAACAGGAAGTTCTTATATATCAGATTTGCCTTATAAAAAGCAGCAGGTATGGGAAGAACTACAGAAGATACAAATAGAGAAATATTCTAAAGAGCAGTTTATGGATTTTATGAACTATGTATTTGGAAGGGAATAAAAAGACCGCTGCGTATAGAAGATAAGTCGGAAAAGCAAGGGGGCTGTGGCACTAAATAATTAGTACGCAGCCCTTTGCTGTAGAATTTATTATTTTTTAGGCTCAATTTTATCTGTTTCTTTCTCTGTTTCCGGCACCAGATACCGCAGAAATTTCTGGGCTGCCGGAGCGGTCAGAAGCTGTGGATTATACGCCAGAATCAGCTTTCGCTTGGGAATGTTTTCCTTAATCTGAAGCTGATAGAATTCCTTTTTGCGGTGTTCCAGTACATAATCCGGTACAGCAGTGATACCCAGTCCGATTTTTGCCAGATCCAGCAAAAGATCATTGCTGGAAAGCTCTGCTTCCGGGGTAAAGGAAAGCCCGTGTTTGGCAAATACCTGCTGCAGAAAGCCGCTTGTGGTACTGGTCTTATCCAACATCAAAATGGGATATTGGGTAAGCTGTGCCAGGGAAAGGGGCTGCTCCTCCAGATGAAAGAAGCGTTTGCCGGCTACAAAGATATCCTGAAATTCCCGGATCACGCAGCAGGTATCCTTGGAGGTCAGATAAGGGTTTGGGGCATTGGCAACAATAAAATCCACCCGGTTGTTGTGAAGAAGGGAAACGCACCCCCCGGAAGTGGAATTCGTTACCTTGATATGCACATTTGGAAATTCCCTGTGAAACCGTTTAAAATAAGGAATCAGAAAATAGCGACAAATGGTGTCGCTGGCGCCGATACGCAGAGGCGCTTCCAGAGAAGGGGAGTTTAAAATCTGATTTTCCCCCTCAAATAAAAGGTTTACTGCAGGCTCCACGTGACGAAGAAGGGACTCGCCCTCAGGGGTCAGAGTGACCTTTTTTTTATTTCTGAGAAACAGGGCATGTCCCAGCTTTTGCTCCAGGGCTTTGATGGACTGGCTGACCGCGGACTGGGAGATGTAAAGCTGACGGGACGCCTCTGAAAAGCTGAGAGTGGTAGCGACATAATAAAAAACCTTGTAAAGTTCAAAACTGATATCCATATAGAAAATCCTTTCCTGAAAATAGCCTATTTAAAGTATGCTATACACTACTATATAAAGAGGAAGGAAAGATGTCAACGTACAAATCAGGCAGAAAAGAAAAGGAATGTCAAAAGAATATTAAATTAATAAGTTTTGCTTATATTAGATATAAGTCATATTAATTTTACTTATAAAGTTTCTTATGCTACACTATCCCTAGAAATACAAAAAGCAATGCAAAATACCATTTGCCCCTGTCGGGCAGAAAGGAGTCAATATGAGCAGCGTAAAGCGTGTCTATGTTGAGAAAAAAACAGATTTTGCCGTACAGGCAAAAGAATTGCAGCATGAAATTGAGAGCTATCTTGGAATTAAGGACGTAACAGGAGTCAGAGTACTGATTCGTTACGATGTTGAGAATATTTCCGACGAGGTATTTGAAAAAGCATGTACCTGTGTTTTTTCCGAACCGCCGGTTGACCATTTATTTAAAGAAACTTTTGAAAAAAACGAAGGGGACAGAGTTTTTTCTGTGGAATACCTGCCGGGACAGTTTGACCAGAGAGCAGATTCCGCAGTACAGTGTGTGCAGTTTTTAAAAGAGGACGAGCAGCCGATTATCCGTTCCGCGACTACTTATGTTATTGAAGGAAATATTTCTGACGAAGAACTGGAAGCCATTAAGAACCATTGCATCAATCCAGTGGATTCCAGAGAAGCAGAAACCGAAAAACCGGAAACTCTGGTGACAAATTTTGAGGAACCGGAAGATGTAAAAATCTTTACAGGTTTTGCAGACATGGCAGAAGCAGACTTAAAGGAATTATACGATTCCCTGAATCTGGCTATGACCTTCAAGGATTTCCTGCACATTCAGAATTATTATAAAAACGAAGAAAAGCGCGACCCGTCCATGACGGAAATCCGTGTGTTGGATACTTACTGGTCTGACCATTGTCGCCACACTACATTCTCCACAGAATTGAAGAATGTAACCTTTGGCGAAGGGGATTACAAGGCGCCAATCGAAGAAACTTATAAAAAATATCTGGCTGACCGTCAGGTGATTTACAAAGACAGAGATGATAAATTTGTCTGCCTTATGGATCTGGCTTTAATGGCAATGAAGAAATTAAAGGCAGAGGGCAAGCTTCAAGACCAGGAGGAATCTGATGAAATCAATGCCTGCTCCATTGTTGTGCCGGTTGATGTAGACGGAAAAGAAGAGGAGTGGCTCATTAACTTTAAGAATGAAACTCACAACCACCCAACCGAAATCGAGCCTTTCGGTGGTGCGGCTACCTGCCTTGGCGGCGCAATCCGTGACCCGCTCTCCGGACGTACTTATGTATATCAGGCTATGCGTGTGACAGGTGCAGCTGACCCCACTGTTTCTGTACAGGAAACCATGAAGGGCAAGCTTCCTCAGAAAAAACTGGTGCGGGGCGCTGCTCACGGATATTCTTCCTATGGAAACCAGATTGGTCTGGCTACCGGTTATGTAAAAGAGATTTACCACCCGGATTATGTGGCAAAACGTATGGAAATCGGCGCAGTTTTAGGCGCGGCTCCAAGAAGAGCCGTTATCCGCGAAAATTCTGACCCGGGTGATATCATTATTTTACTGGGCGGACGTACCGGACGCGACGGCTGCGGCGGTGCAACCGGTTCTTCCAAGGTACACACAGAGGAATCCATTGAAACCTGTGGTGCAGAGGTACAGAAGGGAAATGCGCCTACAGAGAGAAAGATTCAGAGATTATTCAGAAGAGAAGAAGTAAGCTGCATTATTAAGAAATGTAATGACTTCGGTGCAGGCGGTGTTTCTGTTGCTATCGGAGAACTGGCAGCTGGTCTGAAGATTGATTTGGATAAAGTGCCGAAAAAATATGCTGGTCTGGACGGAACGGAAATTGCGATTTCTGAATCCCAGGAGCGTATGGCAGTTGTGATTGACCCGAAAGATGTGGAAACTTTCTTAGATTATGCGAAAGAAGAAAACCTGGAAGCCATTCCGGTGGCAGAGGTAACCGAAAGCCCAAGACTGCTGATGAACTGGAGAGGAAAAACCATTGTAGACCTGTCCAGAGCTTTCCTGGATACCAATGGTGCACATCAGGAAACAGACGTATATGTGGAAATTCCGGGCAAAGAAGGCAATGTTCTGGAGCATACAGAAGAAGTTTCTGATGTAAAAGAAAAATGGTTAAATACCCTTTCTGACTTGAATGAATGTTCTCAGAAGGGCTTAGTGGAAATGTTTGACGGTTCTATTGGAGCAGGCAGCGTATTTATGCCTTACGGCGGTAAATATCAGCTCACAGAAACACAGGCCATGGTGGCAAAAGTTCCGGTATTAAACGGAAAGACAGAAACTGTTACCATGATGAGTTATGGCTTTGACCCATATCTGTCCAGCTGGAGCCCATATCATGGCGCCGTTTATGCAGTGACAGAATCTGTGGCAAGAATCGTGGCAGCAGGTGGTGATTACAGCAAAATCCGCTTTACTTTCCAGGAGTATTTCCGCAGAATGACCGAAGACGCACACCGTTGGAGTCAGCCGTTTGCAGCTCTCTTAGGCGCATATGCGGCACAGCTTGGATTCGGACTTCCGTCTATCGGCGGCAAGGACTCCATGTCCGGTACTTTTAATGAAATCGACGTACCGCCTACACTGGTTTCTTTTGCAGTAGACGTGGCAAAACAAAAAGACGTGATTACACCGGAACTGAAAAAAGCAGGCAGCAAGCTGGTATGGCTGCGTATGCCAAAGGCAGCTTACGATTTGCCGGATTTTGAAGCATTAAAAGAACAGTATACAAAACTTCATGAAGATATTCAGGCAGGACGCGTGCTTTCTGCTTATGCTTTAGACCGTCAGGGTATTGCGGCTGCTGTTTCCAAAATGGCATTTGGTAACCAGATGGGTGTGAAAATTGAGCATAATGTAGACGAGAGAGATTTGTTTGGCGCAGGCTTTGGCGATATTATTTGCGAAGTGGCAGAAGACAAAGTGGGCGAACTTGCTATGACTTACACTTTGATTGGTGAAGTGACCGAAAACGCAGGCATTGAATATAAAGATATGAGCATCTCTATGGCAGAAGCTCTGGAAACCTGGAAAGCGCCACTTGAGAAAGTATTTAAGACACGCTCCGGTTCTGAAACCGATGATGCAACCGTAAGCATGGATAAAGGTGTGTATGATACAAAAGATATTCATATCTGTTCTCATAAGATTGCCCAGCCAACTGTGTTTATTCCGGTATTCCCGGGTACAAACTGTGAATACGACAGCACAAAGGCATTTGAACGTGCAGGGGCAAAGGTTATCACAAAGGTATTTAAGAATCTGGACGCAGCAGATATCCGAGATTCTGTAGAAACCTTTGAAAAAGCCATTGACCAGGCGCAGATGATTATGTTCCCGGGCGGCTTTTCCGCAGGTGACGAACCAGATGGTTCTGCGAAATTCTTTGCAACAGCTTTCCAGAATGCAAAGATTAAAGAAGCAGTTATGCGTCTGTTAAATGAAAGAGATGGTCTGGCTCTTGGTATCTGCAATGGTTTCCAGGCTCTGATTAAGCTGGGACTGGTTCCATACGGAGAGATTGTGGGACAGACAGAGCAGTCCCCGACACTGACCTTTAATACCATTGGACGTCATATTTCCAAAATGGTTTATACAAAGGTTGTAACCAACAAATCCCCATGGCTGCAGAAGGCAGAGCTTGGTAAGGTTTATACAAACCCGGCTTCCCATGGAGAGGGACGCTTTGTTGCCAACGAGAAATGGCTGAAAAAACTTTTTGAAAACGGACAGGTTGCAACACAGTACTGTGACGTAAACGGTAACATTACTATGGACGAAGAGTGGAATGTAAACGGTTCCTACTGTGCAATCGAAGGTATCACCAGCCCGGACGGACGTGTGCTCGGTAAAATGGCACATTCCGAAAGACGCGGCGACGGCGTTGCCATGAATATCTACGGCGAACAGGATATCAAGATTTTTGAATCCGGTGTGGAATATTTTAAATAAGCTCTACTACGCATGCATGGTTTTGCGGTTTTCAAAATAGGGGATTTTTTCAATGGCGTCCAGAATGTCGGCAAAGTCGATTCTGGGCGCTATTTCTATATATTTTCGCAAAAGTGCCTGTTCCTGTTTTTTATAGGGTCCATAGAAAATATCGTAGAGATTATGTCCCCGAAGATAAATTTTAATGTCCTCCATATGTGCCTTGATATCCTCTGTGGTTTCCAAATCTTTTCCCAGTATTTGCACAAGCTGTCTGCCGCTTCGGATACGGTGGAGATATTCTTTCCACTTTTTCAGCAGAATTTCATAAAACTGTTCCGGAGAATCTAAAATTCCTAATTGTGTCATAACCTGTGGATTCAGAAAATAGTTTTCAAAAGAATAATATTTCAGCACCAGCACGTTTTTCTGTGTAACTCTTGGTAGCTTATCCAAATCCTCCCGGTTTCGTTCTTCGTAATAATGACATAAAGAGCGCACCAGCATATCCCGGTCTTTGCCGTCCCCGTCCCGTATCATAAGAAATTGGTCTTTAAAATACACCTGATTTAAGTATTTCAGATTGGCATAGGTTTTGATATTGGTACAGCTGTTGGTGGTAATAATGGAAACCCGGGACTGCCCCCTGTCCGGCATGTGGATTTCCGAAAAATATTTTTCCAGTAAAAGGGGAAGGCGGCTTTTGTCCTGCCGTCCCTCAACGATAAAGACAAAATCCACGTTCATCAAATCCGAAGCAGAATATCCCAAATCATCTAAAATGGCAGAAATGTCCGTGTGTTCCCGGACAGAGGGAAAGCCCTGGCTGTCCAGTACCATCTGCCGAATCTGCCGACTGTTAAACTGAAACAGCAGATTCGGAGAATGGGTGGAAAAAATCACCTGACATTTCTGGGACAGTCGGTACAGAATCCGACTGGATATTTTCTGCAGTTCGGGGTGCAGATAGCTTTCCGGGTCTTCCATAAGAAGCACCGCCGGAAGTCGGGTGCCTTCTTCCATATAGGCCTCCAGAAGGGAAAGCAGATAAATACTGCGCATACCTTTTCCAAGGGTGGAGATGGAAGAAGGCTTCTCCTGATTCGGCTGGCGGATATAGCCCTGTACCTGAAAAATATCTCCGGTATGACAGGTCAGCTCATAAGAGATTTTGCCATGAGAATGGCTATTTTCTCGAAAATGTGCGTTTACCCGTTTTGAAAAGTCCTTTAAGTTCATGTGGTATAACTTGTATTCCAGAAGCTTTTCTGTTTCAAAGGCATTTAATTCCTCCGGTTTTTTCTGATTAATCAGTCCAATACAGGAAAAACAATGGGAACAGGCCTTGGCGCGCTCAAAAAGACAGCAGTCCATACGCATCTGGTTCAACAAATCGTCTTCCAGAAAGGACAGCAGGTGTGTTTGAATGGTTTCCAAATCCCTCTGGGTATTGAGATAATAAACCGAGGGCAGCACTTCCTGAATATACCGGTTATGCTTGTGAAAACCGTCGTGATATCGTATGATGCCCTGATGGTTTGCCAGAAAGGTAAAGGTCAGAGTTCCGTTTTCATAAGAGGGCAGTTTGCTTTTAAAATCCCGGAACCAGGTTTCAAAACGTCGGTATGGGCTGACTTTTTTGTTTTGGAACAACAGATGTAAGTCCTGTCTGGAAAAGATCAGGGACATGGAAATTTCAATGTTTTGCTTTTGCTCATTAAAATCAGAGGGGAGAATTTCATACTGTCCGGCTGCAGCGGCAATGGCAGCCAGTACAGAACTTTTCCCCACACTGTTCTGCCCTACCAGAATCAGGGCGTTTTCCATGTGGGAAAAGGTGAGATTCTGAATAGATTTAAAATTTTTAATCTGAAGAAAAGAAATCTGCATAAGGTATCTCCTTTCACAGCCAATAGAAAACCGTTATTATAAAATAGATAAGAATACTATAACACAGAATCTGAGAAGAAAGAAACGAAAACAGAATCTTAAGAAAAATATCAGAATTTCATTCAAAAAAAGTCAGTTTTTGCTGTTATAATAGGCTCATAAAATTGAGGAGAAGCAAAGAGGAAAAGAAAATGGATACATACAACATTTTAATTGTGGACGATGACAGGGAGATTGTAAAGTCCCTGGGAAAGCTTTTGGAATTGGAGGGGTACTGCGTTTATCGGGCATATGACGGTATGGAGGCTCTGGATATGCTGATGCGGGAAAAGATTCATCTGATTCTTCTGGACGTGATGATGCCAAAGCTGAACGGGCTTTCAGCTTTGATGAAAATCCGGGAAAAGAACAACATTCCCATTATCATGCTTTCTGCAAAGACAGAGGAGAGCGACAAAGTGCTGGGGCTGTCTATGGGGGCTGACGATTATGTGACAAAGCCCTACAATACGGCAGAACTTATGGCAAGGGTAAAATCGCAGCTTCGGCGGTATTTTTCCCTTGGGGCAGCAGCAAAGTCTTCCGAAGAACTGCTGGTAAACGGAGGACTGGCGCTGAATAAACATACAAAGAGTCTGACTGTGGACGGAGAGGAGGTGCATCTGACAGCCACGGAGTATAAGATTTTAGAACTTTTGATGAGTCACCCGGGGTATGTATTTTCCGCAGAGGAAATCTATGACCGGGTGTGGCAGGAACAGGCCTACGGTGTGGAAAATACCGTTATGGTACATATCCGGCGGATTCGGGAAAAAATTGAGATTACGCCGAAAAATCCAAAATATTTAAAGGTGGTGTGGGGAATTGGGTACAAAATTGAAAAATTATAAGAAACAGATTCTGGGAGGCTTTTTGCTTTTTGGGTGGCTGATGACTCCGACGCTTTTGATACTGGCGATGGAATTTTGGAATTATGGGTATCATGAGTTTTGGAAATACGCATGGACCAAAGACCAAAGTGCAGAGTTCAGAATGGCTTCTACTGTTTTAGCGGCGCTTGCAGCCGTGTCGCTTCTGCTTCTTCTGGCACTCTCTTTTTTATACTGGAAGAAATGTGCTGCCAAAGAACAGATAAAAGAAAGTCGGGTGGACAGGGTTCCCACAGAACTGGCAGTTCTGGTTGTTTTGCTGAGCGCCTGGCAGTTGGGGGTGATGTTTGCAGACGCAGTCTGTTATCCGGGGGCAGACCTGTATTTTTCCGGTATGGTTTTGATAAGTGTAAAATCCATTGTTCTGGCTGTGTTGAAAATCGTGGGAGTCAGTCTTGTCTTTTATACAGGAATTCTTTTGCTATACCGGAAAATCCGTCTGAAAATCACAAAGCAGACCAGTGCAATCTGGAGAGGAATGAAAACCTACAAAGAGAAAACACCCTGGGAAACACAGCTTCAGAATAAGAAAAGAGGATATGTTTTTCTGGTGGGACTTGTCTGTGTACAGGGGATTTTTTATACAGTGCTTCCAATATATCAATATGGTTTTGTGTATGCAATGAGAAGTTCCTCACCGCTTCTGACTGTCTTACTGGGAGGGAGCAGCCTTTTGCTGGCAGGAATCACAATCCGAACCTGGAGAAAAGGCGGTATATTCCGGGATATGGGCAAGCTGGCAGAGCAGATTGCCCTGATGTCAGAGGGAGAGTCCATACCGGAAGAATTGCGGCTTTCAGAAAAATCGTTTTTCCATGAAACAGACAGACAGCTTGCAGGGGTCAGTGATTCCATGGCAAAAAGTGTGGAAAAACAGCTTCAGGCAGAGCGTTTGAAGGTGGACTTAATTACTAACATGTCCCATGATTTAAAGACTCCGCTGACGTCCATGATAGGGTATACGGATTTGCTGAAAAAAGAAGAATTAAACGATACTGCCAGAGATTATGTTGACGTCATTGCTTTAAAACAGGAACAGCTTCGGGATATGATACAGGACGTGTTTGATTTGTCTAAGGCAACCAGCAATGCAGAGCAGCTGAACATGGAGCGTCTGGACATGGTGAAGCTGTTTGAACAGATACTGGCAGATATGGAAGACCGGATACAGGAAGAAAAACGGGAAATCCGTACAGATTTTCCAGAGGAAGGTCTGTATTTTATGGGAGATAACGGGAAGATGTACCGCGTGGTTCAGAATCTCCTGGAAAATGCTTTGAAATATTCCCTTCCTGATACCAGAATTTATATTTCTGTAAAGCAGCAGGGAAATCAGGCACAGGCAGTGATGAAAAATATTGCAGGGTATGAAATGAATTTCTCGCCTGAGGAGATTATGGAGCGATTTGTCCGGGGAGATGCGGCAAGGACAACAAAGGGACATGGACTGGGGCTTGCCATTGCCTCCAGCTATGTGAAAAATATGGGGGGAAGTCTGAACATAGAGATAGACGGAGATCTGTTTAAGATTATTATGGAATTTCCGTGTACAGAAACATGAAATGTTCTGCTTGCAATTTTTCCCTTTTTGTGTTATTCTTTCCACAAGCAAAAGTAAAAGGGAGTAGCTTAACATCTTTTACAAACAGACAGAACATGTAAAAGATGGTTTTGTAACCGTCACCCGGTATCGAGAGATACCCGTAGCAAATGAGAAAGCAAGACTTTTATTGTGGCAGAGGTCATGATAAAAGTCTTTTTTTATTCCTCATTCATCACCTCTTCCACAGATACTTGCTGATACAGAAGGAGGATTTTTTATGTGTAACCAAATGAAGAAGGAAGTACAGGAAGCGATTCGCGCAGGAGAGCAGGCGCTTCAAAGCTTGAACGGAGCAGGAGAAAAGCTGGGGAGTGCAGAAAAATGGGGGATTTTTGATATGTTTGCAGGCGGATTTTTCAGCAGCTATATCAAGCATGCTCAGATAAAAGAGGCAGAATCCTTGCTGGAGCAGGCAAAACAAGAACTGCAGGTATTTCAAAGAGAGCTAAGCGATGTGGGAGAAGCCCTGCATTTACAGATTGAAATCGGAGATTTTCTTACTTTTGCGGATTTCTTTCTGGACGGTTTTGTGACAGATTATCTGGTACAGAGTAAGATTAGAGATGCCAGAGAAGATATTGAGGTGGGCATTTTGCATGTGAGAACTATCTTGGAAGAATTGTATAGAAAATTGGAGGTGTAAGATATGGGTTGTCTGGGAAATTTTCTGTGGTTTTTGTTCGGAGGAGCAGTCAGCGGATTAAGCTGGGCATTTATGGGGTGTCTGTGGTGCATAACCATTGTGGGGATTCCTGTGGGTATGCAGTGTTTTAAATTTGCGTCCCTTAGTTTTTTCCCTTTTGGGAAGGACGTGCAGTATGGGGGAGGCGCAGGTTCCTTTCTTTTGAATATCATCTGGCTTCTGATTACCGGTCTGCCTATGGCATTGGAACATCTGCTGTTGGGAGTGGGGCTGTGTATGACTATTGTGGGAATCCCTTTCGGTTTGCAGCAGTTTAAGCTTGCTAAGTTGGCGTTGCTGCCGTTTGGAGCGGAGGTGTGTTAAGGTGAAGCTGTTTCAAAAACACGAAAACTGTGTTATACTTTTGCCGTAAAACGAGGAGGACACAGCATGAAGTATTATTTCGCCCCCATGGAGGGCATTACAGGATATATTTACCGGAGCGTACATCACGAATTCTTTCCGGGCATGGAAAAATATTTTACCCCTTTTCTTTCTCCGGGGCCAAAGAAGGCGCTGACGGACCGGGAGATTCGAGATATTTTGCCTGAGCACAACCGGGGAATGACCGTGGTTCCCCAGATTCTCACCAACCGGTCAGAGGACTTTACCCGCACAGCTCATGTGCTGAAGGATTATGGTTATCAGGAAGTAAATCTGAATCTGGGCTGTCCTTCCGGCACAGTAACGGCAAAGAAAAAGGGCGCGGGATTTTTGGAATACACAGAGGAGCTGAATGTTTTTCTGGACGGGATTTTTCAGAATTCCTGTATGGAAATTTCCGTAAAAACCAGAATCGGGAAAGAAGACCCCGAGGAATTTGAACAGCTTTTAAAGATTTATAATCAGTATCCCATAAAAGAACTGATTATCCACCCAAGAGTGCAGACAGATTATTACCGGAATACGCCTAACCGGGAGGTGTTTGCAGAGGCAGTAGAGAACAGCAAAAATCCGGTGTGTTATAATGGAGATTTATTCAGTCTTTCAGACTGCCGGACATTTGCACAGGAGTTTCCCAAGGTGGATACCTGTATGCTGGGCAGGGGGCTTTTGGTCAACCCGGCGCTGGTAAGGGAGCTGCAGACAGGAGAAGCGCTTGAAAAGCAGGAACTTCGCAGGTTTCACGATGCCTTGTGCCAGGCATACGGGGAAGTCATGAGCGGCGACCGGAATGTGCTGTTTAAGATGAAGGAGCTTTGGTTTTATATGGGGAATCTGTTTGAGGATAACAAAAAGCAGATGAAAAAAATAAAAAAGGCGCAGCGGCTTTCAGATTACAGGGACGCAGTCGACGAGCTTTTTGCAAAGTGTGAATTTAACGCTCAGGGAAGTTTTCAATAAGACGGGAAAAATATGACTTGAACCAGGCGAAGGACTTGCCCCTTTGCCTGGTTTTATGGTATTCTAAATAGTAAGACCTAAAATTACCCGACAGAATCGAAAGGGGAATGAATGATGAAAAAATTGACAGATTTACTGGAGCATGTGGAGTATAAATGCCTCCAGGGTACCACAGATAAAGAAATTACCGGCGTGGTCTACGATTCCAGAAAAGCAGAGCCGGGGTGTCTGTTTTTATGTATCAAGGGTGCAGTTTCTGACGGACACAGCTATGCAGCTTCTGTTGCAGAGAAAGGCGCCGCAGTGCTGGTAGTTCAGGATCCGGTAGACGTACCAAAAGAGGTAACCGTGCTGCAGGTAAAAGACAGCCGTTACGCCATGGCATGTATTGCGGCAGCCTGGTTTGACTATCCGGCAAAGAAGCTGAAAACCATAGGAATTACAGGGACAAAGGGAAAGACGACTACCACTTACCTTGTGAAATCCATTCTGGAAAATGCAGGACACAAAACAGGACTTATTGGAACTATTGAAACCATTATCGGAGATATCAGGATTCCATCTGCCAATACCACACCGGAATCCTATCTGGTGCAGGAATATTTTGCAAAAATGGCAGAAGCGGGCTGCGACAGTGTAGTTATGGAGGTTTCTTCTCAGGGTCTGATGCTCCACCGCACCGCAGGCTTTGTCTTTGATATTGGTATTTTTACAAACATTGAGCCAGACCATATCGGTCCCAATGAGCATAAGGATTTTGCAGACTATCTGCACTGCAAATCTCTTTTGTTTAAACAGTGCAAAGTGGGCATTTTTAATGGCGATGACCCCCATGTAGAGGAAGTTTTAGAGGGACATACCTGTGAGGTGGAAACCTTCGGCTTTTCCCAAAATGCAGATTTGCGGGCAGAAAACACCAGACTGGTGACAGGAAAGGGAACCCTTGGCATTGCCTATGACTTAAAAGGGCTTCTGGACTTCCCCGTGGAAATTGATTTGCCGGGTAAATTCAGCGTATACAATTCTCTGACTGCCATTGCGGTATGCCGTCACTTTGGTGTTTCAAAAGAAGATATTCAGAAGGCGCTGAAGGCTGCAAAGGTAAAAGGCAGAATTGAAATGGTAAAGGTATCAGAGGATTTCACCCTGATGATTGACTACGCGCACAATGCCATGAGCCTGGAAAGTCTTCTGGTGACTTTAAAGGAATACAAACCAAACCGTCTGGTATGTCTTTTTGGCTGCGGCGGAAACCGTTCAAAATTACGCAGATACGAAATGGGAGAGGTTTCCGGCAAGCTGGCAGATTTAACCATTATTACCTCAGACAATCCAAGGGACGAAGAGCCTCAGGAAATCATCAATGATATCAAAGTGGGTATTGGTAAAACAGAAGGACAGTATGTGGAAATCATTGACCGCAAGGAAGCCATTGCTTATGCCATTCATCACGGACAGCCGGGGGACATTGTGGTTCTGGCAGGAAAGGGGCATGAGGACTATCAGGAAATCAAAGGGAAGAAATATCCCATGGACGAGCGTGTATTGATTCAGGAAATTCTGGAAGAAGATAAAAAGAATTCATGAGCAGAGTTTATGCAGATGTTATTGTAGATATTTCACAGGAAAAACTGGATAAAACCTTTCAGTATGAAGTGCCGGAGGCTTTGCAGAAGCAGGCAGAGATTGGCAAACAGGTGCGGATTTCTTTTGGAAACGGGAAGCGGGAACTAACTGGATATATTGTAGGGCTTTCCGGGGAGGCAAAAATTGCTCCGGAGAGAATTAAGCCCATTCTGAAAGTGGAGGAAAAGGGCATGGAAATTGAATCCCGTCTGATTTCCCTTGCCGCCTGGATTGCCAGAGAATATGGTTCCACCATGAACCAGGCGTTAAAGACTGTCCTTCCCGTAAAAGCGAAGGAAAGGACAAAGGAGAAACGGTATCTCTGTCTGCGGGAAAAAGAAGAAACCTGTGCAGAGCTTTTAGAGGAATACAAAAGAAAGCATTATAAGGCAAAGGAACGGCTTTTGCAGGCGCTGCTGGAAAACGAAACACTGGAATACAGCGATGTTACGGGAAGATTGAAAATCACGGCTTCGGTTATCCGCAGCTTCCGGGAACAGGGGTTGGTACAGGTGATAAGGGAGCGGGATTATCGAAATCCGGTTGCCAAAAGAGGAGAAGTTCAGGAGGTGTCGCCTTTAAAACTGACGCCTTTGCAGGAACAGGTCTGTGAGGAGATTTTTCAGGAATGGGAAACTCCAAATCCCCGCCCCTGTCTGATTAAAGGAGTGACAGGAAGTGGGAAAACAGAGGTTTATATGAAGCTGATTTCCCATGTGTTAGAGCAGGGGCAGCAGGTGATTGTACTGATTCCGGAAATTGCATTGACCTACCAGAACGTATCCCGGTTTTATCGGCGTTTTGGAAACTGTGTGGCTCTTATTAATTCCCGTCTTTCCAAAGGAGAGCGCTTTGACCAGCTGGAACAGGCAAAAAAGGGAGAGGTTTCCATTGTCATCGGTCCCCGTTCCGCATTATTTACCCCTTTTCCCAACCTGGGACTGATTCTCATAGACGAGGAACATGAAGATTCTTATAAAAGCGAAAAGACGCCCTGTTATCATGCCAGAGAAACGGCAATCTGCCGGGGAGAAATGGAAGGCGCCAGGGTGGTGCTTGGCTCCGCTTCTCCCAGTGTGGAAAGCTATTATAAGGGGAAAACAGGGGAATACAGACTGTTGTATCTGGAAGAGAGATATGGAGCAAGTCAGCTTCCTGAGGTTTCTGTGGTGGATTTAAAGGAAGAGTTAAAAACAGGCAATCGTTCGGTCTTCAGCAGTCTGCTCACAGAGAAAATCCGGGAACGGCTGATGAAAAAAGAGCAGGTGATGCTGTTTTTAAACAGGAGAGGTTATACCGGGTTTGTGAGTTGCCGCTCCTGCGGTCATGTGATGAAATGCCCCCACTGTGATGTTTCCTTAACCTCCCACAGAAACGGGAAGCTCATCTGCCACTATTGCGGCTATGAAACCCGTGACGTAAAGCGTTGTCCCATATGCGGCTCGCCCTATATCGGCGGGTTTAAGGCAGGGACACAGCAGATAGAAGCTTTGGTGCAGAAAAGTTTTCCGGGCGCAAGAGTGCTTCGCATGGACGCGGATACCACAAAAAGAAAGGACGACCATGAGCGGATTCTGGCTGCTTTTGCAAAGGGAGAGGCAGATATTTTAATCGGGACCCAGATGATTGTAAAGGGACACGATTTTCCAAATGTCACCTTAGTGGGGGTTTTGGCAGCGGATTTGTCCCTGTGCAGCGAGGATTACCGGGCAGCGGAAAAGACCTTTCAGCTTCTTTTGCAGGCAGTGGGAAGAGCCGGGAGAGGAAATCGGCCGGGGGAGGCTGTGATTCAGACCTATCACCCGGAGCATTACAGCATTCAGGCGGCAAAGAGCCAGAATTATGAAGAATTTTATGAAAAGGAAATTCAGTACCGCATGCTTATGGAATATCCCCCGGCAGCGGCTATGGCTGCCATAAGAGGGGCATGTGAAAACGAGGAACTGTTAAAAGAGGCCATGTCCTATTGCAGGAAATATCTGGAACGGATTTATCCGAAGGAAGACTTGATTCTCATCGGCCCTGCCCCGGAAACTGTGGCAAAGGTACAGGATTCCTATAAAATGGTGCTTTATATGCGTCATAAAAGCCGACCGGCTTTAGTCAGGTTAAAAGACGCTCTGGAGCGGTATATTGCGGTAAATAAAGGCTTTCAGAGCATTTATATACAATTTGATTTTAATGTTTAAGAAATTCAAAGGAGAACAGAAATGGCAATCAGAAAAATCAGAACACAAGGCGACAGTATTTTAACAAAAGAATGCAGAAAAGTAGACAAAATGACACCGAAAATCAGGGAACTTATTGACGATATGTTTGATACCATGTACGAGGCTTACGGTGTGGGTCTGGCAGCGCCCCAGGTAGGAATTCTAAAGCAGATTGTAGTCATTGATACCACAGGGGAAGACCCCCTTGTGCTGATTAATCCGGAAATCCTGGAAACTTCAGGTTCCCAGACAGGAGATGAGGGCTGTTTAAGCGTTCCGGGAATGTCCGGCACTGTGACACGCCCTAATGTAGTAAAGGTAAAAGCCCTGGACGAAAACATGGAGGAATATATTCTGGAAGGGGAGGAACTTCTGGCAAGAGCCATCTGCCATGAAACAGACCACCTTCACGGAAGACTGTATACAGAACTGGTAGAGGGCGAGCTTCGCCGCACAAGTTATGAGGAGGACGACGAATGAGAGTAGTTTTCATGGGAACTCCGGATTTTGCAGTGGGAACTCTGGAGGAAATCGTAAAAGCCGGACACGAGGTAGTCGGCGTGGTGACACAGCCGGATAAGCCAAAGGGCAGAGGCAAAACCCTGATGCCTACACCGGTAAAAGAGGCAGCATTAAAATATGAGATTCCCGTTTTTCAGCCAAAAAAGGTGCGGGAAGCAGAGTTTGTGGAAACCTTAAAAGAACTTGCGCCGGAAGTTATTGTAGTAGCTGCTTTTGGGCAGATTATCACAAAGGAAATCCTGGAAATGCCAAAATACGGCTGCATCAATGTCCATGCCTCCCTTTTGCCTGCCTACAGAGGGGCAGCGCCCATTCAGTGGGCGGTTATCAATGGAGATAAGGAATCCGGCGTAACCATTATGCAGATGGACGAGGGATTGGATACCGGAGATATGATTGAAAAAGTAGTGGTTCCCCTTGAAAAAGACGAAACAGGCGGCAGTCTTTTTGACAAATTAAGCATGGCAGGAGCAAAGCTCTGTGTAGAGGTTTTACAGAAGCTGGAGGACGGCACTGCAGTGAGAGAAAAACAGCCCAAGGAGAGCACTACTCCCTATGCATCTATGATTGACAAGAAAATGGGAAATATTGACTGGACAAAGTCTGCAAAGGAAATCGAACAGTTAATCCGTGGTCTGAATCCATGGCCCAGTGCTTACACAAAGCTGCAGGGAAAAACGCTGAAAATCTGGAGCGCCCAGGTAAGAGGGGAAACTTCCGAGAAACAGCCGGGGCAGCTTGTGAAAGTGGAAAAGGACGCCCTTCTTGTACAGACTGGAAACGGTATTCTGGCTGTAAAGGAGCTGCAGCTTGAGGGTAGAAAGCGTATGGATACCTCTTCCTTTTTGCGGGGCTTTGAGGTTTTGGAAGACGAGGTTTTAGGATAAAATATGGTAAATAAAGTAAACTTAAGAGAACTGATTCTGGGAATTCTCCTGGAAATCAGTAAAGGGGACAGACACAGCCATCTGGTTATCCGCAGTACCCTGGAAAAGTACCAGTATCTGGAAAAGCAGGAGCGGGCTTTTATTACCAGAGTTTGCGAGGGAACACTGGAATATCGTCTGCGTCTGGACTATATTTTAAATCAGTATTCCACAGTTCCCACGGGAAAGATGAAGCCGGTTATCCGGGAATTGCTACGAAGCAGCGTGTACCAGATGCTGTACATGGACAGCGTACCGGACAGCGCGGTGTGCAACGAGGCAGTGAAGCTGGCAAGAAAGAAAGGCTTCTATAATCTCACCGGATTTGTAAACGGTGTGTTGAGAAAGGTTGCCAGAGAATACGGCAGTATCCGTTTTCCGCAAAAGAGCCAGCCCGTGGAATATCTGTCTGTGATGTATTCCATGCCGGTGTGGCTGGTGGAGCGGTTTCTGGCAGAATACGGTTTTGAGAAAACAGAGAAAATGCTGGAAGCTTTTTTAGAGGAAAGTCCCACTACCATTCGGATTCGGGAGCATCTGGTGGAGAAGCAGGCTGTACTGGAAAGCCTGGAAAAGCAAAAAGTAACCGTGGAGAAGGCGCCCTATGTAGAGAATGCCTATTATCTGAAAAATTACGACTATCTTCCGGCTCTGGAGGCCTTCCGCATGGGAAGCATTCAGGTACAGGACGTCAGTTCTATGCTGGTGGCAGAGGTGGCAGACCCCAGAGAAGGGGATTATGTCATAGACCTGTGTGCAGCGCCCGGGGGAAAGAGTTTATGTATTGCAGATAAATTAAAAGGAACCGGACGGGTAGACGCCAGAGATATCAGCAGGACGAAGACGGATTTGATTCGGGAAAATGCCATTCGCCAGAATTTTCTCAATGTGGTGGTGACAGAAAAGGACGCTACAGAGCTGGATTATGAGGCTTTGGAAAAGGCAGATATTCTGCTGGCAGACGTGCCCTGCTCCGGGCTGGGCGTGATTGGACGAAAGACGGATATTAAGTACAACATCAGTCAGGCAGGAATTCAGGAACTGGCAGCTTTGCAGCGGAAAATTCTGGAGCAGGCATCTACCTATGTGAAGCCGGGAGGCACTCTGATTTACAGCACCTGTACCATTACAAAAGAAGAGAATCTGGACAATGTACAGTGGTTTATTGAAAATTATCCCTATGAACTGGAGAGTCTGGACCCTTATCTTTGTGAGGAATTGCGAGGAGAAACGACGAAAAAAGGATATCTGCAGCTTCTTCCGGGAGTACACCGCTGCGACGGTTTCTTTCTTGCCAGATTAAAGAGGAAAACAGAATGGAACAGATAGAAATTAAATCACAAAATTTAAAGGAACTGAAGGAAACCGTAGCAGTCCTTGGAGAAAAGCCCTTCCGGGCAAAACAGCTCTACGAATGGCTGCATCAGAAGCTGGCAGTGAGCTTTGACGAAATGACAAACCTATCCAAAGCTTTCCGGGAAAAGCTGAAAGAAACGTGTGTGCTGACCGCACTGGAGCCTTTGGAGGTACAGACTTCAAAGCTGGATGGCACCCAGAAATATCTCTTTGCCCTGTCTGACGGCAATGTGGTGGAAAGCGTATTAATGAAATATAAACACGGAAACAGCGTGTGTATTTCTTCTCAGGTGGGCTGTAAAATGGGCTGCAGATTCTGCGCCTCCACCATTGGCGGCTGGACCAGGAATCTGCTGCCTTCGGAAATGCTGGATCAGATTTACCGGATACAGCAGCTTTCCGGGGAGCGGGTTTCCAATGTAGTGGTTATGGGAACCGGGGAACCTTTGGATAATTATGACAATCTTTTGAAATTTATCCGTATGCTGTCTGATGAAAACGGGCTGCACATCAGCCAGAGAAATATTACGGTGTCCACCTGCGGCATTGTTCCCCGTATGTATGATCTGGCAGAGGAAAATCTCCAGATTACCCTTGCCATTTCTCTCCATGCCTCCAATCAGGAAAAGAGGGCAGAGCTGATGCCCATTGCCAACAAGTATTCTATTACCGAGGTGCTGGACGCCTGCAGAAATTATTTTGAGAAAACAGGAAGAAGACTTACCTTTGAGTACAGTCTGGTAGGGGGGAAAAACGATTCCCAGGAGGACGCAAAAGAACTTGCAGAGCTGATTCGGGGACTGAACTGTCATGTAAATCTCATTCCCGTAAATCCCATAAAGGAGCGGGATTTTGTACAGTCCGAGAAAAAAGTTATAGAGAATTTTCAAAATAAACTTGAAAAATACCAAATAAATGTTACTATTAGAAGGGAAATGGGCAGAGATATTGACGGTGCCTGTGGACAACTAAGGAAAAGTTATATCGATAAGAAAGAGGACTCGTAAGATGAAATCATATTCTGTAACTGATGTGGGACAGAAGCGTCAGGTGAATCAGGACTATGTATTTGCTTCTGAGGAACCGGTGGGGAATCTGCCGAATCTCTTCGTTGTTGCAGACGGTATGGGCGGTCATAAAGCAGGGGATTTTGCTTCCAGCTATGCGGTGCAGATTCTGCTGCATACGATTTTGGAGGACGAAAATCAAAATCCCATTAAGATTATCCGCAATGCTGTGGAAGAGGCAAATCGGAAAGTTCTCGAAGAAGCGAAGAAGCATAAAGAAATGGAAGGCATGGGGACTACTATGGTACTCGTGACCGTCATTGATGACTATGCCTATGTAGCAAATGTGGGAGATAGCAGACTATATTTAATCGAAGATCAGATTCTTCAGATTACAAAAGACCATTCTCTGGTAGAAGAGATGGTGAGAAGGGGATTAATTACAAGGGAGGAAGCCAAGACACACCCGGATAAAAATATTATTACCCGTGTGCTGGGCATTGGTTCGGAAATCGAAGTGGATTTCTTTGATATTCACTTAAAGGAGAACAGCACACTGCTGCTTTGCTCTGACGGACTGTCCAACATGGTTTCTGATGAGGATATCTGGAGAATTGCAAATACAAGCAGGGATTTGAGAGAAACAGGCATGCGTCTGGTTTCCCTGGCAAATGAAAACGGTGGTAAAGATAATATAGCAGTGGTACTGGTACAGCCAGACACAAAAGAGGTGGAAGTATGTTAAATGTGGGAGTAATCGTAGGCGAACGGTATGAGATTGTCGGACGTGTAGGTTCCGGCGGTATGGCTGATGTATATAAGGCAAAAGACCATAAGCTCAATCGTTTTGTAGCCATGAAGGTGCTGAAGCCGGAGTTCAGCGCAGATACAAATTTTATCCGGAAATTTCAAAGAGAAGCCCAGGCGGCAGCAGGTCTGGCACACCCCAATGTAGTAAATGTGTTTGATGTAGGGGAGGACCAGGGCATTAATTACATTGTGATGGAGCTGATTGAGGGGATTACCTTAAAAGAGTATATTTCCAAAAAGGGAAGACTGACCGTAAAGGAAGCCACCAGCATTGCCATTCAGGTTTCCATGGGGCTTGAGGCAGCCCATAACCGTAACATTGTACACCGGGATATCAAGCCTCAGAACATTATTATTTCAACAGACGGAAAGGTAAAGGTTACAGACTTCGGTATTGCCAGAGTTGCGTCTTCCAATACCATCAGCACCAATGCCATGGGTTCTGTGCATTACAGCTCACCGGAGCAGGTGCGCGGCGGATACAGTGACTTTAAGAGTGATATCTACTCTTTGGGTATTACCATGTATGAAATGGTAACCGGAAGAGTGCCTTTTGACGGAGATACAACGGTTGCCATTGCAATCAAGCATTTACAGGACGAAATGGTAGCGCCGTCCCAGTATGTACCGGAGCTTCCTCACAGTCTGGAGGAAATCATCTTAAAATGTACACAGAAGAGTCCGGACAGACGTTACAGCACACTGGCAGAATTAATCAATGACTTAAAGCATTCCCTCATTGATCCAAACGGCAGCTTTGTGAATCTTTCTCCTCTGAGCAATCATGCACAGACCATTATGATTACTCCGGAGGAAATGAAGCAGATTCAGAACGGAGCATACAGCGCTTCTTCCAGATATGAGGAGGAAGATGATGATGACGATGAGGACGAGGACGAAGAGATTTACGAAAAGCCTTCCAGAAAACATCGTCGAAAAGATGAGGACGAGGACGATGAGGAAGACGACGATGATGATGACGAGAGAGGCGGAGTGAATACAAAGCTGGAAAAAGCCATGACTATCGGCGGTCTGATTATTGGCGGCGTGATTATCTGCATTCTGATTTATATGGTAGCTTCTGCAGCAGGACTGGTGAAGTTCGGCGGTAAGGATAAAGAAGATAAGAAGCCTCAGGTACAGCAGGAGCAGCAGACAGACGAAGCAGCAAATAAGGTAGCTGTTCCGGATTTGACGGGAAAGAGCGAAGAGCAGGCAGGCACAGAGCTGCAGGCTTTGAACCTGGGTAAGAAAAAGGGCGGAGAAGAAGCGTCTGATGCCGTAGCGGAAGGTATGATTACCAGAACCGAACCGGCAGCAGGCACACAGGTAGACAAAAATACAACAGTTGTATATTACATCAGCACCGGAAAGGCTCAGGAGGAAGATACCAATGTGACCATTCCTTCCGGTCTGGTGGGTCAGTCTTTAAGCCATGTACAGTCCACACTTCAGGATTTGGGATTGAAAACCAATGTAGAAAAGCAACAGAGCTCCAGCGTGGAAGTAGGAGCTGTTATTTCTCTGAATCCGGGAGAAGGAACTTCTGTGGCAAAGGATACAGAGGTTGTGATAACGGTCAGCACAGGTGAAGGAAACGATATGGTATCCGTTGCCAATGTACGCGGAATTGATGCATCAGAGGCGGAGGCAACTCTGACAGCACAGGGCTTGATTGTAGAAATCGAAGAGGTTGACGGCGATGAGGTTGATGTAGCATACGGGGAAGTCTATGCACAGACACCAAAAGCAGGAAACCGTGTGGAAAAAGGAACCACGGTTACCATTAAGGTGCGAAAAGAAGGCGCCGGTTCCGATGCAGGTACAACGGCTGATGGAAACAAAGTAGAAGCCGGACAGTGGGCGGCGGTAGAGCCAAAGCTGAAAAAGCCGGACAATTACCAGGGCGGCAACGTACAGCTTCGTCTGGTACAGGACGATGGCGATGAAACCAGCGGAGGTACTGTGATTATGGAAGGCTCTCCCATTGATTTTGATTCCAATGGCGGCTATTATTCCGTAGGAAGTATTGTAGGAAAAGAGGGCATGGAAAGCGGAACTCTGTATCTGGCAGAGCAGCAGGAGAATGGAGAATACCAGACCTTGTGGTCTTATCCTCTGACCTTTACAGAAGTAGAATAAGAAAAACAGAGAATGCTCCTTCTGACAGGAACTTATGTCAAAAGGGGTATTCTTTTTTCTTGCCTTTAAATTTTAAAAAGTATATAATAGGTACAGTATGCAGATGATGTGGGAAAAATAAAAAGTTCTGAAAATATAAGGTAGGTTACATGCAGGGAAGAATTATAAAAGGAATTGCCGGATTTTATTATATTGCGGCAGAGGACACACAGATATATGAGTGCAAGGCAAAGGGGATTTTCCGAAAGGAAAAATTAAAGCCTCTGGTAGGAGATTATGTAGAGATTGAGGTTTTGGATCAGGAACACAGAACCGGAAATATTATAAATGTGCTGCCCAGGGAAAACATGCTGATTCGTCCGGCGGTGGCAAACATTGATCAGGCGTTGGTAATTTTTGCGGCAAAGGAGCCGAAACCGAATTTTTCGCTTCTGGATCGTTTTCTGGTAACCATGGAACGACAGGAAATACCAGTGCTTATCTGTATCAACAAGCAGGATTTGGCAGATAACGAGGAAGCGCAGAAGATCCGGGACTGCTATGAAGCCTGCGGATATCAGGTGCTGTTTACCAGCGCCAGCAAGGGAGAGGGCATAGAAGAGCTGAAACAGTGTCTGCAGAGGAAAACCACAACTGTGGCAGGCCCCTCCGGAGTGGGGAAATCCTCTCTTGCCAATCTTCTGGCGCCGGGCATTGACATGGAAACCGGAGAAATCAGCAAAAAACTGGGAAGGGGACGGCATACTACCAGACATTCTCAGCTCATAGAAATTTTCGGGGGCACTTATCTTATGGACACTCCGGGTTTTACTTCCTTTTATGTGGAAAATATGGAGAAGGAAGAACTGCGGTACTATTTCCCGGAATTCCAGAAATATGAGGGACAGTGCAGGTTTCAGGGCTGCACCCATACCCATGAGCCAGGATGCAGGGTAAAAGAGGCTTTGGAGCAGGGAAAAATCAACAAACAGCGATACGAAAATTATCTGGAAATGTATAAAGAACTGGAAGAAAAAAGGAGGTACTAGAAGGCGTGGAATACAAATTATCACCTTCGATTTTAGCTGCAGATTTTGCCAATTTGGGCGCAGATGTTCAAAAAGCATATGAGGCAGGAGCAGACTGGCTTCACATAGATGTCATGGATGGACAGTTTGTCCCGTCTATTTCCATGGGGATTCCGGTTATAGAGTCTTTGCGAAGGACTACAGACATGTTTTTTGATGTGCATATTATGGCGCTGGATCCCACTCCTCTGATTGAGGATTTTGTAAAGGCAGGAGCGAATTTGATTACCGTTCATGCAGAGGCATGCCCGAATTTGGACAGAACGCTGCGTCTTATCAGAGAAAAAGGCTGCAAGGCGGGAGTTGCCATCAATCCGGCTACGTCTGTCCAGGTATTGGAAAATGTGCTGGAAATCGTAGACATGGTGTTAATTATGACGGTTAATCCGGGATTTGGAGGACAGGCATATATTCCTTATTGTGCAAATAAGGTACGTCAGATACGGGAAATGGCAAAGGGAAGAAATCTGACTTTGGATATCCAGGTGGACGGTGGCATTAATAAGGATACGATTTCAGAGGTTCTGGAAGCAGGCGCTAATGTGATTGTAGCGGGATCCGCAGTGTTTAAAGGAGATATTGCAGCAAATGTCCAGGAACTGAAAGGAATGATGAAGGAATCATGAACACAGTTTTGATATGTGGCGGCTGTCTGGATCGGACGTATGCCTTAGAGTAATCCGGACAACAGCCCCGGATTGCGTTATAGGGATTGACAGAGGGCTGAATTTCTGTTATGAAAATCAGGTGAAACCGGATTATATTCTGGGAGATTTCGACAGCATTGATAAAGAAGCGCTTCAGTATTATGAGAGCCAGCCGGATACGAAGATTCGGAGGTATCAGCCGGAAAAAGACGCTACAGACACTGCTATAGGAATGGAACTGGCGTTAAAACTGGGGAGCGACCGGATTTTTCTTTTGGGTGCAACCGGAGGAAGGCTGGACCATTACATGGGGAATCTGAAATCTCTTATAACGGCTGCCAAGCATGGCTGCCAGGCATGGATTCTGGATAAACAAAATGCGATTACCCTGCTGGACAAGCCCACAGAACTTTGTAAAAAAGAGCAGTTTGGAAACTATGTTTCCTTTTTCTCCATGGGAGATTGCGTAAAGGGCTTGACCCTTCGCGGGTTTAAATATCCGTTGACAGAATACACCATGGAAAATGAAGACGGCATTGGTGTTAGCAATGAAATTGTGGACGAAACTGCGACGGTGAGCTTTCGGGAAGGGCTGGTGCTCATGATTTTGTCCAGGGACAAGGCGTAAAAAGGGTGTAATAAAATATAGAGAAAGGCAGAAACCCGCATAAATAAAGGGTTTCTGAACAGGTAAAGATAAAAATGAAACTAGGTATCGTTATTATTCGCCTGATTTCATGTATGTCCGTATAAGTCGTTAAAAGCCTTTAAATGCTGATAGCTAGAGCATTTAGCGGATTTGGGACTCGGATATAACTCCATATAAATTCATATAAGTTTTTGAAAAATGGCCCACTTTGTGGCCCACTTGTCTTGGAAAGATTTTTATGAAAGTCCTAATACAGTAGAAATGATGGAAAGTTTTTAAGCGGAGAAAGGCATGATTCTAAATAAGTGATTGTTGTGGAAGTTAAGATTTCTATATGCAACAACACATATTCATAAGGTATGATTTAAGTAAAAAAATCCTCATGACCATGAGGAAAAAAGAAAGCAAAAAGTATTCTGTGATAAGGTATAAAGGCTTAAAGGAGAAATATCTCTTTTAGGCCTTTTTCGTAAGAATTGATTTGGATGAGAGTATGAAACTTTTTCTGTAAAATAATGTTTATAAGGTTCTTCTATGATACAATAAATATCATTAGGAGGGCCTTTTATTATGGCAAGACAAAAGAAACCTGTACATCGTGTACAAATGACAGAAGGAAAACGAAACATCATCCATCAGCTCCTGGAAGAGTACGATATCCAGTCTGCAGAAGACATTCAGGATGCGCTCAAGGATCTTTTAGGCGGCACCATTAAGGAAATGATGGAAGCTGAAATGGATGATCATCTTGGTTACGAAAAATCCGAACGCTCAGATAATGATGATTATCGCAATGGTTATAAGCGGAAACAGGTCAACAGCCGGTATGGCTCGATGGAAATCGAAGTGCCACAGGATCGCAAATCAACGTTTGAACCACAGGTTGTGAAAAAACGTCAGAAAGATATTTCCGATATTGATCAGAAGATCATTTCCATGTATGCCAAAGGAATGACTACCCGGCAGATTTCCGAAACCATCGAAGATATTTATGGCTTTGAAACTTCTGAAAGCTTTATTTCTGATGTGACTGATAAGATCCTGCCACAGATCGAAGACTGGCAGAACCGGCCACTGGACGAGGTCTATCCCATTCTCTACATTGATGCAATCCATTATTCTGTAAGGGATAATGGCGTGATCCGAAAGCTTGCTGCTTACGTGATTCTGGGAATCAACACGGAAGGAAAAAAAGAAGTTTTAACCATCAGTGTTGGCGATAACGAAAGCGCAAAATACTGGCTTTCCGTTATGAATGAACTGAAAAATCGTGGTGTCAAAGATGTATTAATCATCTGTGCCGATGGTTTAACCGGAATCAAAGAAGCGATCGCAGCAGCTTTTCCAAAGACGGAATACCAGCGCTGTATTGTACACCAGGTAAGAAACACGGCACTCTTTGAAGAACTCCTTAAAAAGTCAGTAAAATCAATACTTGGAAGGTATTTGTGTGGAAGAAATAACCCGAAAATAACCCATAGATTTTTGTGTGAGTGTTACAAGATAAATAATTATAATTTAGGGATGTGACATGATGAGAATGAAAGCTGTAAGAATTCTAATAGTGGAATCTTACAGCTTTTTTTATAAATAAATTTGAAAGTAAAATCTTTACAATTTGGTATAGCGTGTTTTAAATGTAAAAAAGCAGATAGTTCTTTACATATAGATGTAACAAAAGAGGCGTTTTTGTGAAGGTTGTTTATGAGGTGAGGTAAGAGTCTTTAGTGGGGGTAAAATCTTTACATGTAATATCCTGTGTTCAAAAGGTAGGATTTAAGCGAAAAAAGCATCGTGACCATGAGGAAATATAAAAGTAAAAAGTATTCTATGATAAAGTATAAAGGCTTAGAGGAGAATGTCTCTTCTAAGTTTTTTTAATAAGAAAGCAGTTTGGGCGTTTGCTTTTGAAGTTATAATAAGTGTAGTAAAACTTACACCAGATGGAACAGGATACCGTACTAAGATGATATTTGTTAAAGAGAAACTATTGATGGATAGAATGTCGGATATTCAGTTACGATTTTTCAATATAGGGTGAGAAAGTTTTTTTGATGAAGTGTAATAATATGTGGTTATATGCTTTGTAGAAAAATCCGTAGGAATTAAAATTTTTTGTTTTGTGGAAAGATTATAATTATGATATACTGAAAGAAAATGATAAATTAGAATTTGTGGAGGGGATATTTTGAGAACATACAAGGATAAAGAGGAATTAAAAGATGAGATAAATAAAAGCTTTGAAAAGTATATCTCTGAATTTGATAATATTCCTGAATCTTTAAAAGATAAGAGAATAATCGAAGTAGATAGAACTCCGGCAGAAAATCTTGCTTATCAAGTTGGATGGACGACATTAGTTTTGAAATGGGAAGATGATGAGAAACATGGAATTGAAGTGAAAACACCATCAGATATGTTTAAGTGGAATCAGTTAGGCGATTTATATCAATGGTTTACAGATACTTACTCACATTTTTCATTATCAGAATTGAAAGATAGATTAAAAGAAAATATTACATCTATCCATACAATGATTGACTCAATGAGTGAGGAAGAACTATTTCAACCACATATGAGAAAGTGGGCCGATGATGCTACAAAAGCAGCGGTATGGGAAGTTTACAAGTTCATTCACGTTAATACTGTTGCTCCTTTCGGAACTTTTAGAACTAAGATTAGAAAATGGAAAAAGATAGCACTGTAAATCCCAGCTTATTGAATTAAAAGAGTTAAGAAAATTTAAAATTATGAAAGTAAGTATTTTCTCTTGCTTCTATATTCATTGATTTAATGCAAAGAAAACTTGGGAAATAATTGACAAGTAAACTTGGTAGTGGTATATTATGAATGTAAATAAAACTTGGCATTTAAGAAAGGGGAATATCAATGAATAAGGAAGAAATTTTAGCTAGAAGTAAAAAAGAAAATATTTATGGAGATGAACGTGAAAAGAGTGTGCGTACAAAACGAGATGCTTTTTCTCTTTGGGGGCTTACTGTTTTAGGCATTATTATAATGTTCATTAAACTATTTTGTATGGAGTCTCCGGCAGATATAATTTCTATTTTGTTTTGTACATCAGGATTGGGATTTACCTATGAAGGGATTAAACTTAAGAAGAAATGGAGTATAATTTGCGGTGTTGTATTTTTACTATTGGCAGTTTACTTTTTTTATAAATTTTGTATGGGGTTATTCTAATGGATGATAAATTGGTATTAAAAAATAATTTAAAGCGTGCAAGAACAGAAAAAAAACTCTCGCAATCGGCATTAGCAGAAATGGTTGGGGTATCCCGAAATACAATTAGTTCTATTGAAACAGGACAATTTAATCCAACGGCGAAATTAGCATTGATTATATGTATAGCACTTGATAAAAAATTTGAGGAATTATTCTATTTTGATGAATAATAAAAAGTTGACTTTGCAGGAGGTATTATGATGAAGGATAAAAAAAATTATTTTGGAAATGGAATTTCAGTCGGGTTATGTTTAGGTGTAGTATTCGGAATTATTTTAGATAATCTTGCGTTAGGCATAGCAATTGGCATATGTCTTGGAAGTTCTGTTGGAACAATTGTTTATAAGAAAAAAACAAAAGATGAATAACAATTTCAGCTTGTCGAACCGAAAAACACTGTAATAACATGTGTAAAACAAAATGTAAAACACCCCACTGAGTAGGTAGGACTAAATACTCCTATGATTTCGATTTTGAAGTCATAGGGGTATTTTTTTGTGCAGAAAAATAAAAAATTTCCTTTTCCACCCTGTATTTTCCCCTCTGAGCCTTTCGTTATATGAGAGCAAAAAAATAAAATTCCTTTTTTATTTGTAAAAAGCCCTCTCTACGTTCTGATATATGAGGAACAAATTACATTTGCCTTAAAAGAATCGGGCCTGATTCAAGAACAAAGAAAAAACGAAAAGAGAAAGGAGAAACTACATGAACAAAACAATCTTAATGGGAAGACTGACAAAAGATCCGGAGGTGAAATATCTCCAGGATGAAAACAGTACTGCAATGGCAAGATACACGCTGGCAGTAGACAGGCGATATCGAAAGGATGGAAAGGCAGAAACAGATTTTATTTCTTGTGTTACCTTTGGGAAGAATGCTGAGTTTGTAGAAAAATATCTGCAAAAAGGGTTGAAGATTTTAGTAAGCGGACGGATCCAGACAGGAAGCTATGTGAATCAGGAGGGGAATAAAGTTTATACCATCAATGTGATCGTAGAAGAACATTATTTCGCAGAAGGGAAGAAACTGTCAGGATCAGAAAAGAAAGAAGATACCGATCCGGATGGATTTATGCATCTTCCAGATGGAGAAGAACTTCCGTTTGAGTAAGAATAACTCGGATGCTGAAAGCAGAAGAGCGCACTTATATACCTTAAAAGGTATGTGCGTCCTACGGAAGTAGCATCTTTCTGAAGGGGAATTCCGAAAGTGTTTGCGGATGATCCATCCGAAGAAGGGTTTCCCTTCCGGCAGAAATGCCTATCCCGTAACAGAGAAAATGGAAGAGTTGAAAAAGGAGGAAAAGAACGATATGGCGAAGAAGAAAACATTTCAGGAATATACGAAGGAAGCACTTTATGAGATTGAAAAAACAGAAGCTGCATTGAAACAGGCAAAGCTTGAGAAGGAACAGGCAGAGCATAGGATCCAGAGATCCTTGAACTATCTAGACACACAGAAAAAGAAAAAGCGAAAGGCACGAACCCATCTGTTGATCCAGAAGGGAGCAGCCATAGAAGCAATCTGTAAAGATACCAAATATCTGACAGAGGCGGAATTTTATCAGCTGATGGATGAACTTCTTCATGATCCCGCTTGTAAGTTTTGTGATGTCGTTCATGAAATGGTTCGTGGACGGGCGGAAACTGCAGAAGCGAAGGAACGAGAATTCGCAGAAGAGGAAGCACTATTAAAGGCGATGCAGCGAGGTGAACTGCCACAGGGAGATGAGTAAGATGGGATGTTATCACTTTCATCTAAATCAATTATCCAGAGGAAAAGGGCAGTCTGCCATTGCTAGTGCTGCTTACCGAGCCGGTACAAAACTGGAATGTACATATTATGGGGAAGTAAGTGATTATACGACAAAAGGCGGTGTGGTATTAGCGGAGATCCATCTTCCCAAACAGGCTCCGGAGAGATTCAAAGACAGGGAGACCCTTTGGAATGAGGTGGAATGGATTGAAGGAAACAAGAAAGCACAGCTGGCACACAGCTTTGATATTGCCTTGATGAATGAGTTTTCTATGGAAGAAAATATTGAGCTTGCAAGAAGATTTGTAGAAGAACAGTTAGTCGCAAGAGGGATGATCGCTGATCTGGCAATCCATGATCCGAAGAAGGCAAAGGATAAAATACCCAATCCCCATATGCACATCATGGTTCCCATCCGCCCTTTACAGGAAGATGGTACCTGGGGACAAAAACAAAAAAAGGTTCCAGTATTAACACCGGATGGACAGCCGGTTTTGAATCAGAAAGGACAACCGGTATTTCGGGCGGTACATACAACGGATTGGAGCAGGAAAGAAACCTTGGAAGAATTGAGAAGTGCCTGGGCGAGGATGTGTAATGAACTGTATGAAGAAAAAGGACTTACAGAAAGAGTCGATGCCAGATCTTATGAGGAACGGGGGATTGATAAGATCCCGATGGTGCATGAAGGACCGAACGTACAGGCAATGGAAGCAAGAGGAATTTCAACCGCATTGGGAAGTTTAAACCGACTCATCCGAGCCTTAAATGATATGAAAGAACGGGCAAAGAATCTTCTTCAATGGTCTTTGCTTCGACAAAGCCAGTTGATGGAACGGATGCTGTTCTTACATCAGCCAACTTTAGCAGATTATCTAAGAAACTATTATGACAAGAGAAATGCAGTTGCAGAATCTTACGCTTATGGAACACAAAAGGCGAAGAATACAAATCTGAAACAATTTGCAGAGACGATCCGCTTTCTGGAAGAGCAGGATGTGAGAACCCCGGAACAGCTGACAGAGAAAATCCAGGAATTCGATACTCAGCTGAAGGAAGTGAGCCAGAGGTTGAAAAAACAACTAGCTGCTTTACAAAGGGTCAATGTCAACCTTTATGCAATGAAAGAGTATTTTGAAACGAGACCTGTTTATCTGGAATTAAAGAACAAATATTTTGGCAGGGAAAAATTCAAAGAGGAACATAAGAAGGAACTTAACGGATATTATCGTTCGGAAAGGATCTTAAAAGAAAATCTGGATGCGAATGGAAAAATACCAGAAGGAAAATGGAAGCGAGAAGCAGATTGTTTATCGGAAGAGATTGCTGCTTTACGAAAAGAAGATAAACGGATCCATGCGATGCTACGAAAGTATGAGAAAGTCAAAAATGATGTGGAAGCTTTGATGGCAGAGGAAGGAGAAGGTGTCTCTCTTCCAGAAACAAACAAACGGGAGCAATCCACAGAAACAAAAGAAGCAGTGAGAACCATGAAACCAAAGAAGAAACATCATGGAATGGAATTATAGGAGGAATTTTAGAAGATGGAAGAATATACAAGAGAACAGATTCAAAGAGCAGATGATACCGATTTATATGTTTTTCTTTCTGGGAGAGGAGAACAGTTCAAACGATGTGGAAAGGAATACCGGTGGTTACGACATGACAGTGTGATGATCAACAAGAACGAATGGTATCGTTTTAGTCAGAATAAAGGCGGTCATGCCATCGATTTTATGAAAGAATTCTACGGTCTTTCTTTTGCAGAGGCAGTCAAAGAATTATTAGGAGAAGAGGGAGTTGGAGAAACCAACAGAAGAACGGCGAAGGAAGATGCAGGCAGACAGAAGGTCTGCCCCATCCCCTTGCCTGGATTGGAATTGCCAGAAAGAAATGAAAGCTGTGAGGTTGCAAGGAAGTATCTCATTGAACAGAGAAAACTATCGGAACAACTGGTAGATCAGATGATTGGGTAGTGTCAACTGAGTTATGAAAAACTGAGCGATAAGAAAAAGGCTCAGATGAACCTTGAAAATTGCAGATATGTTAGTTTGAGGTAAGTTTACGCCACCCTTGACAGCACGCAAAAGAACTGCTGTAGATAAATCACCGACGGCGAAGAACTCAAGAACAGTTAGAACTTCTTCCGTCGAATACAGCAGTGTAGCAGTTCTTTTGCGTGCCATCAAGGGCAAGCCGAAAGCGTTGCTTTCGATGGCTGGATATATTACCTCAGGCTCGGAATCTAAGAACAATTAGAACTTTCAGTTTGAAGGTTTAAGATGGTCTGTTGTCCTAAGAAAATGAGCAGTTGCCATTTACCTGGCATATTATCAGCGCCATTTAGCATATCAGCTTTGTTGAGTACCTGATAATGATTGTGCTTGTGTGGGCGCAGAAAATTATAGTAAGCAACCCATAAGGCTAAATCGTAATTGGCACCTTCATAATTATCAAAACCATTGGTAGTTCGGTAGGAAACTTTGTAGGTGCGATTGAGACGTTCGATCATCTGTTTATAAGGACGAAATTCTTTTGAAACTTCGTCATCATTGGTTAAACCGATAACCTGTGTGATGGTAAATTTAAAATCATCTTTAAATTTTTTAGCAAACTCCATGGCAGCTAGTGGATATGCACTATATCCATCTGCAATGAATTTAAATTTTTTCGGTAGTTCTGTGAGATGTCGAAAAGCCATTCTCATTGCAAGGATACAGGGACCGACACTTCGGTTGTCTGAGACCTGGTATCCGATGATAGAACGACTTGCAGCATCCATGATAAACCAGATATAAGCTTTGATTCCTCTTACTTTGATATAGGTTTCATCAGCGGTAAAAACATCTCCTGTTTTATAGTCATAATGATCAACAAAGGCTTAATGCAAACAGCCGCAGTTTTGCAATAGTTAGCAATCTGCTGATGGGAGATGCTGATGTTGTAAAGGTCTTTTAGTGCTTGGGATGTTTTTCTTAGAGATAATCCAAGGTTGATATGTAGGGTCAGGCAAAGAGACATGACGTGTGCGTTGTGTTTGGAAAATTTTAAGGATGAAGCATTCTTAGGTAGTGAATTTAAATCCATGGTAAGAAATCTACAGTGAATTCACGGTAGATGTAATGGAGTTTATATTTATTTTTGCCATAGTCCTCTTTTAGATCCTTCTTCTCAACTTTTTTGAGATTGTGCAGATAATAAGGACATTTCGGATTTACACATTTATGTATACGAAAGAACTTGCGCGATCTTTTTAGCTACAAGGGTCTTACCACAGTGAGGGCAGATGAAACGAACAGGTGCAGAAGCTACTTCACCTGAGATGAAAGTCTGACCACAAACTTTACACTGGTATTGTCCGTTTCCACCATTGTTGTCATAGATGAAATGGTGTGGAGCACCGCATAAGGGGCAGATGGTATCTTCAGGAATGGATTTTCCATTGCGTCGTTGCACTGGTTTGAGTGATTTGTGATACTTCCATGTATAGTATTCTAGAAGGAATTGCCAGTCCTGTTTGACAAAGGTTTTAATGACCGGAAGTTCATCAACTTTGAATTTTTGATATTTGGGAGAATGAGAATCATCGAAAGCCCACTGTTTAAGAGGGATATATCTGCAGATAAAATTTAAAAGCCAGCAGATTTGTTGGTGTTGGTATTGAATAAAAGAAAGTAAGTATTGTATAATGTCCATGAGCATTGGCTCCTTTCGGGGATGTTGGTTTGGCGATTGACATTATACAAAAAAAGGGAGGTCAATGCTCTTTTTATTGCAGATTTCCCTAAAAATCAAGGTTTTTAATAGATTTAAACAATAAAAAATGGGTAGTTTTTGACACTACCGATGATTGCAAAGGGGGATATTTATGAAAGTAAAAACTATCACAATGTGGTGTTCGTTGGAAGAGATAAAGAAGAGAATCCCAGATATGCAGCTATGCGGGGAACCGATGAGAAACGATATTGTGGAGAAGCAAGAGGTTCAGAAAAGACCTATGGATTTGGCCATATAGGAACGGATGAAAATCTGTTTGTGTTTGAATCTCCCATTGATCTTTTGTCTTATATCACCGCAGTTCCGGAAGAATGGGAAAAGCATAGTTATATTTCTCTGGGAGGATTGAGTGAAACAGCGATGAAACAGGTCTATATGGAGCATAAAAACATTAGGTCTATCTATTTGTGCCTGGATAATGATGAGCCTGGAAATGAGAGATGCAGGCAGTTTGTTTCCATGATTCCAGAGGAATTTTGTGTATTTCGTTTAGAGCCAGCCAAAAAAGATTGGAATGAATGTCTGGTTGCAGGACTTCATGTAAAAGAAATGGCAAAACAAATCTGCTTGCGAGACAACAGGGAAACTCTGATTCCAGTCACCAAGATGTCGGAGGTTGAGGAAACGGTGGTTCAGTGGTTATGGTATCCCTTCATTCCCTTTGGAAAGGTTACTTTGATTCAGGGGAATCCGGGAAAAGGAAAAACGTGGCTTGCAATGGCAATCGCCGCATACTGTACGAATGGAAAAGAACTTCCCAATGCACTTCCCATAGAACCCTTTAATGTATTGTATCAAACAGCAGAGGATGGGATAGCAGATACCATTAAGCCTAGATTAGCAAAATGTGGTGCAGATATGACAAGGGTGCGATTCATCAATGAAGATGAAAAACAGCTTTCTATGACGGACGATCGGATTGAAAAAGCCATCCGTCAGAACAATGTACGCCTCATGATCATGGATCCCATACAGGCTTATCTGGGAGCCAATGTGGATATGAATCGAGCAAATGAGATCCGTCCCTTATTTCGACATCTCAGTACGATTGCAGAGAGAACTGGATGTGCTATTGTTCTCATTGGACATTTGAATAAGTCATCGGGAAGTCAGAGCGATTACCGTTCCCTGGGATCTATTGATATCGCAGCGGCAGTACGAAGCATCTTATTTGTAGAAAAGGTGGAAAAAGAGAAGGAACAGGATATCCGAGTGGTATATCAGCAAAAGGATTCTCTTGCTAAGAAGGAAAATCCGGTAGCGTTTTCTTTAGGAGAAGAAGGCTTAAAATGGTTAGGGGAATACGATATATCCATTGAAGATCTGCTGATGGGGAAAGCAGGAACGAAAAAGGAAACAAAACTGGAAAAGGCACAGAAGTTGATCCTGGAGTTATTAACCAAACGAAAAGTGATGTGCTTAGAAGAATTAGAGGCAGAACTACTAGCCTATGGGATCTCTTCCAGAACAGGAAGAGATGCAAGAAAGCAGCTGGAAAACAGACTGAGCTACGACTGGTGTCAGGGAAGAAAAACAGTTGCGTTAACAACAGAATAAAGGAAGACATTGGCAAAAAATTACTTTGGCATTGGCAGCCTTTATAGATACCTTTGCCAGCCGCCAATGTCAAAGATATTTACCATTTATTTCAAAAAATGGTCGTGTGTATTGCGAGGTGAAATTTATGCTATGCACGTAAAAACAGGGAAAGGATATTATGAATAAAGCATATGTACCGATTTATGAAAAGGTGGCTCTTACAATTGAAGAGGCAGCTGAATATAGTAATATTGGACAAAATAGAATTAGTAATTTATTAAAAGAACCACGATGTCCATTTGTACTTTATGTAGGAGCTAAAAAACTTGTAAAGAGAAAAGAATTTGAAAGATTTATTTCAGAAAATATAGAGATTTAAGAGATAGGAGATGAGATGGAAATTGAATATTCACAAAGATAAAATGGTATGGTATAATATAAAATACTGTATTAGGGCTTCTTTGAAAGGAGCTAAAATATGGGAAAAGATTTAAAAGGCAAAGAACTTGGTGTGGGTATATCACAGGAAAGTACAGGATTATACTCCGCAAGATTTGTAGATCGGTTTGGAAAGAGAAAGCATAAACGATTCAAAAAGCTACAAGAGTGTAGAGCTTGGCTTGCAGATGCGATTTATGTAGATGAACATAGTGATATTTCAATGCCGTCTGATATGTTGGTGGATCATTGGTTTGATTACTGGATTGGAATAAAGAAGAAAACAGTCCGTCCGAATACGGTTCGTAATTATACGGAGAGATATATAAGAAATATTAAACCATTGATTGGGAAAATGTCATTATCAGATGTGAAACCTCTACATTGTCAAAAGATATTTTATGATATGGCGGATCAAGGCTATCGTACGTCCACGATTTATCAAGCAAGAATTACATTATATAATATGCTTGAATATGCAAAAGAAAATGAAGTATTACGAACGAATCCCTGTAAAAGGTCAGTGAAGAGTGATATGGGAAAACCTTCGGAGAAGAAAGTTGCATTAGAAAGAGATGTGCAAAAAATATTTTTGAGATATGCAGAAGGGCAGAGTTATGAAAATCAGTATCGATTTATTCTACAAACCGGATTGCGAACAGGCGAATTAGTTGGATTGAAATGGGAAGATATTGATTTTGAATCTAAAACAATTCAGATTCGCAGGAGTATGGAATACCGTTATAGTGTAAAAGAGTGGCGTATTGGAGAACCAAAGAGTAAATCAGGTTATCGTACGATACCTTTAACAGAAGAAGCGGTTACTATACTGAATAAACAAAAAGAAAAGAATAAGTGGATTTCAGAAATTTCAAAAGAATGGGAAGAGTTTGTGTTTCTGTGCAGAAAGGGGACACCAGTTAAGAACAGTACATATGATACGGCATTGTTTAAGATTTGTGACAAAGCACAGATTCCTAGATTTTCAATGCATATTTTGAGACATACATTTGCTACCAGATGTATTGAAGCAGGTATGAAGCCCAAAACACTTCAAATGCTACTGGGCCATTCAAATATTGGAATTACCATGAACTTATATGTTCATACTACCGAAGAAGAAAAGAAAAAAGAAATTGATTTGGTAGCAGAAGCGCTTATGGCAATATGATGGCCCACTAAATGGCCCACCTGTTAAAGTAAGTATGCTGAAATCCCTTGAAATCTAAGGATTTATAGGAGGAAATAGAAGAAATGAAACTAGGTATCGTAGGACTTCCAAACGTAGGAAAAAGTACATTATTCAATTCTTTAACAAAGGCAGGGGCAGAATCCGCAAACTACCCCTTCTGTACCATTGACCCCAACGTGGGCATTGTGGCAGTACCGGACGAGCGGTTAAAGCTTTTAGGCGATTTTTATCAGTCTAAAAAAGTAACGCCTGCGGTAATTGAATTTGTGGATATTGCAGGTCTGGTAAAAGGCGCTTCCAAAGGAGAGGGACTGGGAAACCAGTTTCTGGCAAATATTCGTGAAGTAGACGCCATTGTCCATGTGGTACGTTGCTTTGAAGATGAAAACGTGGTACATGTAGACGGCTGTATTGACCCATTGAGAGATATTGAAACTATTAATCTGGAACTGATTTTCTCCGATTTGGAAATATTGGAAAGACGTATTGCAAAGACAACCAAGTCTGCCAGAATGGACAAAGAAGCAGCTAAGGAGCTGGAATTTTTGAAGGCTGTGAAAGCGCATTTAGAGGACGGAAAGCCGGCAGCAACATTGGAGCTTGAGGACGAGGATCAGGAATTATATATGAAGGAATACAATCTTCTCACCTGGAAACCGGTTATCTATGCAGCCAATGTTTCTGAAGATGATCTGGCTGATGACGGAGATTCCAATGTTCATGTGCAGAAGGTGAGGGAATATGCAAAGGAAACGGGAAGTGAAGTTTTTGCCCTCTGTGCAGAAATCGAGCAGGAAATTTCCGAGCTGGAAGAAGACGAAAAGAAAGAATTTCTGGAGGATTTAGGAATTAAACAGTCCGGTCTGGAGAAACTGATAGTAGCAAGCTACCGTCTGCTGGGACTGTTAAGCTTCCTGACTGCAGGAGAGGACGAAACAAGAGCCTGGACCATTAAGGTGGGAACCAAGGCACCGCAGGCTGCCGGAAAAATCCACACAGATTTTGAACGAGGTTTCATTAAGGCAGAAGTGGTAAATTATCAGGACCTTTTGGACTGCGGTTCTTATGCAGGAGCAAGAGAAAAAGGACTTGTCCGCATGGAAGGAAAAGAATATGTAGTGCAGGACGGAGATGTAATTTTATTCCGATTTAACGTATAAAGACGTATAAGGAGGGTGCCATGACCCAGAGAGAACTGCAGGAGAAAATCGAGGAAGCAAGAAAAATCCTCGACAAAGCCATTGAAGATAAAGCAGGCTTTTCCAAAATCCTGGCTATCAGCCAATCCCTGGATACGCTGATTGAAGAATATATGCAAAAGCAGGCCTGAGCGCTTGAAAGAGCGGACAGAAGAGGTGGAAAATTATGGAAAACGTTGATTTTTCCGGGTTTTTCCCTCTTCTTTTTTTGAGTAAAAACATATGTTCCCCCTTGCGCGTTTCCCATTCTTGGTATAGAATGAACACATAAGTGGTAGAAAGTGGTGATAAGTGGTAGCAAATGGGTGGCTTGTGGCAGAAGTACCCCGTATGGACCATGGAGGGAGCGAAGGGGAGATTCGCTTCTTCACGAAAGAAGGTGTTGTTCATATGTTCATGGGAGAGTACAGTCATACAATTGATGCAAAGGGAAGAATGATTATTCCCTCCAAATTCCGGGAGGAGTTGGGAGAAGTGTTCGTGCTTACCAGAGGTCTTGATGGCTGTTTGTCTATTTATCCCAATGACGAATGGAAAACCTTTGAAGAAAAGCTGAAAGCTTTACCACTTAATGATAAAAATGCAAGAGCCTTCTTACGTTTCTTTGTAGCCAGCGCAACCGTATGTGAACTGGACAAGCAGGGGAGAATTCTCGTGCCGGCAACGCTGCGGGAATTTGCAGGTCTGAACAAAGATGTGGTATTAACTGGAAATCTTACAAGGATAGAGGTCTGGAGTAAGGAAAAATGGTTGGAAAACAGCAATTACGAGGACATGAATGCCATTGCAGAGGGTATGCAGAGTATGGGCATTATGATCTGAGTATGCTAGGAGAGAAAAATGGAATTTAAACACCAATCCGTATTACTGGAAGAAACAGTTGGGAATTTAAGGGTAAAACCCGACGGAATCTATGTTGATGGAACACTGGGAGGCGGCGGACATTCTTATGCGATATGTCAGCAGTTATCTGCCAAGGGGAGCTTGATAGGTATAGATCAAGATGAAGCTGCAATAAGAGCTGCGGGAGAGCGGTTACAGGATTTTAAAGATCGGGTAATCATCGTCCGCAGCAATTATTGCAACATGAAAAGAGAACTACAGAAGATAGGAATCACATCAGTCGATGGGATTGTTTTAGATTTGGGGGTATCTTCCTACCAGCTGGATAACAGCCAGCGAGGCTTTACTTACAGAGAAGATGTCCCTCTTGACATGCGTATGGATCAGAGAAATCCCCGTACAGCAAAGGATATTGTAAACAACTACAGCGAAAGTGAGCTGTACCGCATTATACGGGATTACGGGGAAGACAAATTTGCAAAGAATATTGCAAAGCATATCTGTCTTGCAAGACAGGAAAAGGATATAGAAACAACGGGAGAGCTTACAGAGATTATTAAGCGGGCTATTCCCATGAAAGTGCGGGCAGTCGGAGGGCACCCGGCAAAGAAAACATTTCAGGCAATCCGGATTGAGTTGAATCAGGAGCTGGACGTGTTGAAGAATACGCTGGACGATATGATTGACCTTTTGAATGATGAAGGAAGAATCTGCATTATTACCTTCCATTCCCTGGAAGACAGGATTGTAAAGACGATTTTTAAGAAAAATGAAAATCCATGTACCTGTCCTCCCGGATTTCCAGTATGCGTATGCGGAAACCAGCCGAAGGGAAGAGTGATTACCAGAAAACCCATTCTGCCAAGCGCAGAGGAGTTGGAATACAACAAGCGTTCAAAGAGCGCCAAGCTGAGGGTGTTTGAAAGAGTGAAGCAGTAGTTGGAAAATAACCTGATAAGGGAGAGTTTCATGGCAAGTACAAGGAACCGAAACAAATACGACAATAGAAAAGTGCAAAAGCGCGGAGCGTATTTTGAAGATGGAAATGCTGCGCGCCGTTTGGAAGAGGTACCTGGTCGGCCAAAGAAAAAAATGAGCAGGACGGTACAGAAGAACCGGGCTAACAGTACAAGCATGGGGAGAGGCTATATCGTCTTTCTGACCTTTATTTGTGCATTGGCAACAGGTGCCTGCGTACATTATATCAAACTGACTGCGGAGTTTACAGCCCAGAGAAGCGCCAAGGCGCAGTTGGAGCTGGAACTCAATGAATTGAAAGCAGACAACGATGCTTATTACAGTGATGTGGTAAGCGGCATGGATTTGGACAAAATCCGAGATCGCGCCATTGATGAACTGGGTATGGAATATGTAACTGAAGATCAGATTAAATACTATGTTCCGGGAAATAACAGCTATGTAAGACAATATCAGGATATACCGGAAGAATAAGCAGGTGGAAGATTGAGAAAAGACGAAGCAAAACAGAGAAAACTTACAAAGAAGATGAAACTAAAGCTGGCGGGGGTATTTGCATGTGCTCTGCTGGCTTTAGTCAGTTTACTGGGAGGAATTACCATTATCAATGCCAAATCCGGGAATAAATATTCCCAGCAGGTATTGTCCCAGTCCCAGCAGCAGTATACCAATACCACAATTCCCTTTAAGCGGGGAAGCATTACAGATCGAAATGGAACTATACTGGCAAACAGTGTAAAGGTCTATAATCTGGTGTTAGACTGTGTGGAAATCAACCGGAACCAGAAGAAATACAAGGATCCGACAAAGGCTGCCCTGGAGGAGTATTTCGGCATTGACCAGGAAACCACGGAGGGTCTGATAACTGGGGAATCGACAAAAGAGAGCCAGTATCAGATACTGAAAAAAGAAGTGACTATGGAAGAGAAAAAGGCCTTTGAGGCATCTTTGGCAGTCCCGGAGAGCAAGGAAGAAAAGGAGGCCCTGGGAGAAGCGGAAATTACCAGACGGCAGAGTGTCAAAGGCGTGTACTTTGAAGAAAGCTATAAGAGAATTTATCCTCTGGAGAGTCTTGCCTGTGATGTCATCGGGTTTACAGATTCTGCAGACACTGCCACCTGGGGGCTGGAGGGTTATTACAACAGTACCTTAAACGGCAGCAATGGACGAAGATTCGGCTATATGGGGGAAAATGGAACCCTGGAGCATACCATTGTAGAAGCAGAAAATGGAAAGAACCTGACAACCACTATAGACGCCACCATTCAGGAAATTGTGGAAAAATACATTTCCGCTTTTGACCGTGCCCTGTCTGCAGGCCCAAACAATAAGAAAAACGCTAAGAAAAAGGGGGCCGAGAACATTGCAGTCATTGTAGAAGACCCCAACAGCGGAGAGATTCTGGCTATGGCAAGCTCCGGAACCTATGATTTGAACAACCCCAGGGATTTAAGCGGAAGCTATACAGAACTGGAAATTGCCAATATGGACGATGAACAGACAAAGGAGGCTCTGTTCTCCATGTGGAAAAATTACTGTATCAGTCAGAATTTTGAACCGGGATCAGTTGTGAAGCCCATTGTAGTGGCAAGCGCCCTGGAATCCGGAGCAATTACAGAAGAGAGCCGCTTTATGTGTGACGGCGGAGAGAAAATCGGAGAGGATTTTGTCCGCTGCGCTGTTTATCCGGACAGCCACGGGGCAGAAAGTCTGGGAGAAGTTATTCAGAACTCCTGTAATGACGGTATGATGGCAATCGGAAGAAAAATGGGGGCAAGTCTGTTTCTGGAATATCAGAATAAATTTAATTTCGGCACCAGAACCGGTATTGATCTGCCAAGTGAGGAAACCGGGCTTTTGTTTTCAGAAGACAATATGTATGAAATGGAACTGTCTACTTCTGCTTTCGGACAGGGATTTAACTGTACCATGATACAGGAAATTGCAGCCATGTCCGCAGCCATTAACGGCGGAATTTATTATCAGCCCCATCTGGTAAAGGAGATTACTGATGAGGACGGAAAGGTGGTAAAAAACATTACGCCTACAATCTTAAAGCAGCCCATATCCCAGGAGGTTTCTGCTGACGTCAGAGAATATATGGGAATGAGTGTGGAGAGCGGTACCAGTAAATCTTCTAAGGTAAAGGGCTATTCCATGGGTGGTAAAACAGGAACAGCGGAAAAGCTGAATGAAAAGGAAAAAGGAAATTATCTGGTATCCTTTATCGGCTTTGCGCCTCTGGACAAGCCGGAGGTTGTGGTCTACGCTGTTGTGGATACCCCAAACGTGGAGGAACAGGCGTCCAGTACTTATCCTCAGTATCTGGCGCAGGCGATTATGTCCGAGGTGCTGCCTTACATGAATATTTATCAGGACGAGCCTACAGACGAGGAAACCGTACTGTGGGAGGGCTTTTACGGAGTGCCGGAAATGACAGATATTGTAAAGGATGGTGTTTCCAATCCCTACGGAACTATTCTGGACCAGGGCTTCGGAGATGGGGATCCCCAGGAGGAGCCAAACGATGAAGAAACAGACGGTATTACCAATGAAGATGCAGGCATTGAGGAGGACGATTCCACCTACGAAGAAGATGCCTACGGTATGGAAAAACTGGAAGATGATATAAGAAGATAAAGGTTCTAAAAAGCAGAAAACCGGCCATATAGTATAGGGATAAGCTGTTTGTGGGGCATAGAATTGAGAAAAAACAGAACCTATCATAAAAAGAAAACCGTTGTGGTATTTCTGTGCTGTATGTTGATGCTTCTGGGGCTCATGGGCCGCATGGTCTATCTAATGGTAATCCGCTCAGATTATTATGCAAAAAAGGCAGAGCAGCTCCATGAAAGAGAGCGGGATATCAAGGCTGCCAGAGGACGGATTTTGGACAGTAAGGGAGAGGTGCTTGCAGACAACAGAGCCGTGTGTACGATTTCTGTGATTCATAGTCAGATAAAAGAACCACAAAAGGTTATCCGTATGCTGGAAAAGGAACTGGGGCTGCCTTATGAAACTGCCAAAAAGCGGGTGGAAACCGTGTCAGCCATTGAGCGGGTGAAAACCAATGTGGAAAAAAGCGTTGGGGACAAAATCCGAAGCTACGGTCTTTCCGGTGTAAAGGTAGATGAGGACTTTAAGCGGGACTATCCTTATGAGGAGCTGGCGTCAAAGGTGCTGGGCTTTACCGGGGGCGATAATCAGGGGATTATAGGGCTAGAGGTTATGTATGAGGACGTGCTGCAAGGCATCAACGGAAAGATTCTCACTACGACAGATGCCAGAGGCGTGGAGCTGTCTGAGCTGGGAGAACACAGGACAGAGCCGGTGTCGGGATATGATTTGTATTTAAGTCTGGATAAAAATATTCAGATGTATGCCCAACAGGCAGCAGAAAAGGTTATGGAGGAAAAACAGGCAGAGGCTGTTTCCATTCTCCTTATGAATCCTCAGAACGGAGAAATTTATGCAAATGCCAATGTTCCGGAATTTAACTTAAATGAGCCATTTACCCTGAATACAGATACCTCTCAGATGACAGAAAAGGAAAAGCAGGACGCCTGTAACCAGATGTGGAGAAACCGGACGATAAATGATACTTATGAGCCGGGCTCTACCTTTAAGATTATTACTATGGCAGCCGGGCTTTCCCAGGGAGTGGTAAGCCGGGAGGATCGTTTTTCCTGTCCGGGCTTTCGGGTGGTGGAGGATAGAAAGATTCATTGCCATAAAAGGACAGGACACGGGGCGGAGAGTTTTGTGGAAGGAGCCATGAATTCCTGCAACCCGGTGTTTATTGAGGTAGGGCTGCGTTTGGGCGTGGACAATTATTACCGCTATTTTCAGCAGTTTGGGCTTTTGGAAAAAACAGGTATTGACCTGCCGGGGGAGGCGGGGACCATTATGCATAAAAAGGAAAATATCGGAGAGGTAGAACTCGCTACCATTTCCTTTGGACAGTCTTTTCAGATTACTCCTATACAGCTTGCTACTACGGTAAGTTCTCTTATTAACGGAGGCAGAAGAATTACGCCGCACTTTGGGGTAAAGGTGACAGATAGGGAGGGTAATCTGGTGAAGACACTGAAATATGAGGAGAAGACAGGAATTGTCACAGCGCAGGTATCGCAGGAGGTTCGGTATATTCTGGAGAAGGTGGTATCAGAAGGCTCGGGGAAAAATGCTGCTATAGAGGGCAGAACCATTGGGGGAAAGACTGCTACATCCCAGACCCTGCCAAGAAGCGCTAACCGTTACATCTCGTCTTTCCTAGGCTTTACCCCAGCCGACAACCCACAGGTGCTGGGAATCTGCGTGATTCACAATCCCCAGGGAATTTATTATGGAGGAACCATTGCCGCGCCTGTGATAAAAGATATCTTTTTGAATATTCTGCCCTATATGGGGATTGAAGGTTGATAAATGAGGGAAAAAGCATTATACTAGGAAGAGCAAAAATACATAAAAAAGAGGTGTACTATGACAGATTTTAAAATGGTTATCCCGGTACTGATTGCCTTTGCAGTCAGTGTTTTGTTAGGACCGGTGATAATTCCCTATTTAAGAAAACTGAAAATGGGACAGACAGAACGTAAGGAAGGGGTACAGTCCCATTTAAAGAAGGCAGGAACACCTACCATGGGTGGTATTATTTTTCTGCTCTCTACAGTGGTGACGTCCCTGTTCTATGTGAAAGATTATCCGAAGATTATTCCGGTGCTGTTTCTGACTCTGGGCTTTGGCATCATCGGTTTTCTGGACGATTATTTAAAGGTAGTGCTGAAGCGTTCCGATGGACTGATGCCCATGCAGAAAATGGCATGCCAGATTGTAGTTACAGCAATTTTTGCTTTTTATCTGGTGAAATTTACTGATGTGCCTATGACTATGAAAATTCCGTTTATGCCGGGACATGAGCTGGATTTCGGTATCCTGACCATTCCCCTTATTTTTATTGTGGTAATTGGTACAGTAAACGGAGTCAATTTCACAGATGGTCTGGACGGACTGGCTTCCTCAGTTACCATTATGGTTGCTACCTTTTTCTCTGTAATCGCCATTGGGACAAAGAGCGGTATTGAACCTATTACCTGTGCGGTTGTGGGAGCATTAATGGGCTTTTTACTCTTTAATGTGTATCCTGCCAAGATTTTCATGGGAGATACAGGTTCGCTGGCTCTTGGTGGCTTTGTGGCAGGTACGGCATACATGCTGCAGATGCCCCTGTTCCTTCTCATTATAGGGCTGATTTATGTGGTAGAGGTGCTGTCTGTTATGATTCAGGTCACTTATTTTAAAGCAACCCATGGAAAGCGTTTCTTTAAAATGGCGCCCATTCATCACCACTTTGAGCTGTGCGGATGGTCAGAAACAAGGGTAGTGGCCGTTTTTTCCATTATCACGGCTATCTTATGTCTGATTGCATTAATGGGGGTATAGGAGTAAAATTATGAGCTTAGGAAAAAAGGAATTACAGGGAAAACGAGTGCTGGTATTTGGCTCCGGCATCAGCGGAATCGGTGCGGCAAAGCTTCTGGAAGCAGCAGAGGCACAGGTTGTCCTGTATGACGGAAATGAAAAACTGGAAATAGAAGCAGTCAGAGGGAAGCTTCCAGAAGCTTCCTCCTGTGAAATTATTCTGGGAGAGCTGACAGATCAGGTGATTTCCACTCTGGATTTGGCAGTTATGAGTCCGGGAGTACCTCTTGATATTCCTCCGGTAGAGCGTATGCAGGCAGCCGGTGTGCCGGTGTGGGGAGAGGTAGAACTGGCGTACCGTATGAGCGAGGGAACGGTACTTGCCATTACGGGAACCAATGGGAAAACCACTACTACAGCCCTTTTGGGAGAAATTATGAAGGCATATACGGATTCTGTATTTGTGGTGGGAAATATCGGAAATCCTTATACAGAGGCAGCCCTTTCCATGACAGAGGATAGCTATACTGTAGCGGAAATCAGCAGCTTTCAGTTGGAAACTGCCCATACCTTTGCGCCCCATGTGTCTGCAATTTTAAACATTACAGAAGATCATTTAAACCGTCATCATACCATGGCGGAATATATTCGTGTAAAAGAACTGATTGCAGCAAATCAGACAAAGGACGATTACTGTATTTTAAATTATGAAGATGAAGAACTTCGCGGCTTCGGAAGCCGCTGCCCGGCAAAGGTGGTATTCTTTTCCAGTCAGAGAAAGTTGGAGGAAGGGGTGTACCTGGACGGGACAAGTATTGTCTTTAAGAAAGAGGCAGAAGAGATAGAGCTGGTGCGTACTGAGGAATTAAAGCTTCTGGGACAGCACAACTATGAAAACGTAATGGCAGCCGCAGCTATGGCATACTGCGCCGGAGTGCCCAGGGAGATTATCCGAAAGGCAGCTTCTGCGTTTCGCGCAGTTGCCCATAGAATTGAGTTCGTGGAAGAGATTGACGGCGTGGCTTATTATAATGATTCCAAGGGAACCAACCCGGATGCGGCCATTAAGGGGATTCAGGCAATGAACCGCCCGACTCTGTTAATCGGCGGAGGTTATGACAAGGAGTCCTCCTATGAGGAGTGGATTCAGTCTTTTGACGGAAAGGTAAAATATCTGGTGTTAATCGGGCAAACAAGAGAAAAGATTGAACAGGCTGCTCATGACTGCGGATTTTATCAGACCATTCTGGCAGACAGCCTGGAGGAGGCAGTAAAAATTTGCGCCGAAAAGGCCCAAAAGGGTGATGCCGTGTTGCTTTCCCCTGCCTGTGCAAGCTGGGGACAGTTTGACAATTATGAACAGCGGGGCGACTGCTTTAAGGAATATGTGAGAAAATTACAGAAATAAAAAAACTTCTAAATTTCGGCGTGGTTTCATATATTGAAGGGAATCCTGCCGGAAGGGAAGCATAAAAATGGAGAGAGAAAGAAAAGAAACAGAACGCCAGGATCAGGGATTGCTTTTACTGGTGCTGCTTTTGCTGGTCTGCGGTCTGGTATTTCTCTACAGCACCAGTGCGTATAATGGCAGAGTCAAATTTCATGATTCTGCCTATTATTTTAAAAAGCAGCTCTTTGCAACTTCTCTGGGGCTTATGGGAATGTATCTGATTTCCTGTATGGACTATCATGTTCTGGTGCGTTTTGCGCCTTTTTTTTATCTGATTTCCCTTTTACTTTCCCTTGCTGTGCTTCTGTTTGGTGATGAGTATAATGGTTCTAAGCGATGGCTTTCCATAGGTCCTCTGTCTTTTCAGCCCTCCGAATTTGCAAAGGTGGCAGTAATCCTGCTTCTGACCTGGGTGATTATAAGAGGCGCAGAGAAAAAGCAGGGAATCCTTCATATGGCAGGTACCATGGCGCTGCTTTTGCCTATTGTGGGGCTGGTGGGAACCAACAATCTGAGTACGGCAATTATTATTCTGGGAATTGGGGTCATCTTAATCTTTGTATCTAATCCCAGATATCTGCCCTTTCTGGGTATTGGTGCAGCAGGTGTGGTATTTATCGGGATTTTTCTGGGCATGGCAAGCTACCGTCTGGAGCGTCTGGCAATCTGGCGAAATCCGGAGGCGTATGAAAAGGGGTTTCAGACGATACAGGGACTTTATGCCATAGGAAGCGGTGGAATTTTCGGCAGAGGGATTGGCAGCAGTCTGCAAAAGCTGGGCTTTGTGCCTGAGGCCCAGAATGATATGATCTTTTCCATTATCTGTGAGGAAACAGGTCTTGTAGGCGCCTGTCTTTTGATTCTTTTGTTTGGCATGCTTATTTGGAGGCTTATGGTAATTTCCACCCATGCCCGGGATCTGTGCGGAGCTCTGCTTGCAGCAGGAATCATGGGACATATGGCAATGCAGGTGATTCTAAATATTGCGGTGGTGACCAATACCATTCCAAACACAGGAATTACACTGCCTTTTGTCAGCTATGGAGGAACCTCTGTACTGTTCCTTTTAGGAGAAATGGGTATTGCCCTGTCTGTGAGCCGACATCAGGAACCCTAGGTCTGCACACAATCGAATCAGAGGCATAGAATAGAGTATGAGGGATTTTTCATCAGAATATAAGAGGAGTGTATGGCTTGAATGGAATAAAGGTTATTGGCGAAATTCCTTTAAACGGCGAAGTGAAAATACAGGGGTCTAAAAATGCGGCATTGCCAATGATGGCTGCCGCTCTTTTAAATAAAGGGGAAACCATTTTAAAGGGCTGTCCGAAAATCGCAGATGTGTTTGCAATGGAGAAAATTCTGAACAGGCTGGGGGTGAAGAGCCATTGGGAGGGGCATACCCTTTTTCTGAATACAGCACAGATAACGGGAAATCAGGTAGATAGAGTCCTTGGAAAGGGTATGCGTTGCTCTGTTGTGCTTCTTGGCAGTCTTTTGGGAAGCTGTGGGGAGGCCAGAGTGCCTTATCCCGGAGGCTGTGTGATTGGCAGACGTCCTGTGGATCTACATCTGGCAGCCCTGAAAGCTTTGGGAGCGGAAATTTGGGAAGAGGAGGATTTTCTCTGTGCCAGAGCCCATAGACTTTCAGGAGGCAGCTATCATTTTCCAAAAAGCAGTGTGGGAGCTACGCAGAATGCCATTTTGGCAGCTGTGGGAGCAGAGGGTGTTACGGTGCTTACCGGCTGTTCAAAAGAGCCGGAGGTTTTCTGGCTTTGCAGATTCTTAAGGCAGGCAGGGGCAGAGATAGAGGGGACTGGCAGTGAAAGACTTGTGATTACCGGAGGAAAACCGCTTCATGACGTTGTATTTACCGTTCCGGCAGACCGTATAGCAGCCGGCACCTATGTGTGCGCCTGTGCCATTACCAGAGGAAGCTGTGTGCTGCACAATGCACCGACAGAGGAAATGGGGGCGCTTTTAAGCACCTATGAGAAAATTGGTGGACAATACACCGGAAACAGTGGTAAACTGGTTTTGTCAGGTCAGAATGCAAAGAAGCCCATTCCTTATCTTCAGACGGCTGTGTATCCGGGATTTCCCACGGATTTGCAGTCAATTCTGATGGCAGTTCTGGCTGTCGCGGAGGGAGAAAGCTGTATGGAAGAGCGGATTTTTGAAGATCGCTTTAAAGCCGCTCCTCAGCTTCGGAAAATGGGGGCAGATATTGCTGTTTGCGAAAACTGTGCAAGTATTCACGGAGGCGTCCTTTGGGGTACGGAGGTATTTGCACAGGAGCTGCGGGGAGGTGCGGCACTGGTGCTGGCAGGTCTTGCTGCCAGAGGAGAAACCTGTGTGAGAAACCGTCATTTTATTGAACGGGGCTATGAGGATCTCTGCGGTGATTTGACCAGGCTTGGAGCAAAGATTTTTAAGGACTAAAGGGGAAGTTTATGAGCAAAAAAGGTATACGCAGAATCGCGGCAGAGATTCTTGTAATCGGAATCCTGGTTTTTCTCATTGTATTTTGCGTGGGATTTCGGGTTACAAAGGTAGAGATAAAAGGAAATAAGTTTTATTCTGATGATAAAATTAAGAAAATGGTTCTGGACGCGCCTGCAGCAAAGAATACACTGCTGGCAGAGCGTTTTATTAATACCAGAGAAAAAACAAAAGAGGAAGAACTTATTGACCGTGTAACCATAAAGCGAAAAGATAGAAACACTCTGGTAGTGCAGGTGAAAGAAAAGCAGATGATCGGTTATTTTACCTTTGAGGGAAAATGTTTAAACTTTGACCGGCAGGGTGTGATTCAGATTATTACAGATGCGCCCATTGAAGATGTGCCTCTCATAGATGGTCTGAGCGTAAAAGGGGCAAAGCAGGGAGAAAAGATAAAGGGCATTAAGGAAAAAAGGCTGAACACTATTTTAAGTGTGGGAAAAATGCTGGAAAAGACAGAACAAAAACCGGACCGCATGATGTTCAATGATTTGAAGCAGTTGATTCTGTACTATGGCTCTGTGGAAGTAAATATGGGAAATGATGAAAATATGGACGAGAAAATGAATCGTCTTATCGGGATTCTCCCCCAGCTTAAAGGCATGAAAGGGGTGCTTCATCTGGAAAATGTTACAGAGGATACAGCAAGCGTGGTTTTTGACAATGCGGAGGCAAAGGCGGATACCGATGAAGATTCCGGAGATGCCCGGGAGGGAGAGGAATCAGGAGATATTCTCGATGAAGATACCGGCGAGTCGGGGGACCGGGAAAAAGATGGGGCGGACACAGACGCAGAGGAAGGCTCAGAGGAAGAAACAGGCGCTTATGAAGATCCTTCCGGGGAAGACCGTGTTTCAGATACCCAGGATACAGAGTCCGGGCAGGAGAAAAACGGCTCAGATATTGAGTACAGCGACGGCTCAGATTCAGCAGGCTGACGAAACTTTTGGAAAAAAGGAAGAGAATTCTTAAAAAGGTCTAAAAAATTTTTAAAAAGTGAATTTACCAGTTGATTAATTTAAAAAAAGCATTTATTATATATCTATATGTATATTGAAAGAAAATGAATGTGATACACATTTCAAGCCATACAAGGGAGCTAAAGGAGGAAATACCGTGTTAGAAATTATGACAAACGAGGCTGAATCATCTGCAAAGATTATTGTTGTAGGTGTAGGTGGAGCTGGAAATAATGCAGTAAACAGAATGGTGGAGGAAGCCATTGGCGGAGTAGAATTCATCGGAGTAAATACAGATAAACAGGCGTTGACACTTTGTAAAGCGCCGACGGTTATCCAGATTGGCGAAAAGCTGACAAAGGGTCTGGGTGCAGGTGCAAAGCCGGAAATCGGTGAAAAGGCAGCAGAGGAAAGCATTGAAGAAATCAGACAGGCAATCCAGGGCGCAGATATGGTATTTGTTACCTGCGGTATGGGCGGCGGAACAGGAACAGGCGCTGCACCGGTTGTTGCCGGAGTTGCAAAGGAAATGGGAATCCTGACTGTGGGTGTTGTGACAAAGCCTTTCCGTTTTGAAGCAAAAACCCGTATGAGCAACGCCCTTTCCGGAATCGAAAAATTAAAAGAAAATGTAGATACACTGATTATTATTCCAAACGACCGTCTTCTGGAAATCGTTGACCGCCGTACCACTATGCCGGAAGCATTAAAGAAAGCAGACGAGGTTCTGCAGCAGGCAGTACAGGGTATTACCGACCTGATTAACCTGCCGGCACTGATTAACCTGGACTTCGCAGATGTTCAGACAGTCATGATTGACAAAGGTGTGGCTCATATTGGTATTGGTGAAGGAAAAGGTGATGACAAGGCTATGGACGCTGTACAGCAGGCAGTATCCAGTCCGCTTCTGGAAACTACAATCCAGGGCGCCTCTCATGTTATCATCAACGTGTCAGGAGATATCTCTCTGATGGACGCAAACGATGCGGCAACTTATGTACAGGATCTGACAGGCGAAGATACCAACATTATCTTTGGTGCATTATATGACGACAAAGAAGCAGATTATGTAAGAATTACGGTAATTGCAACAGGTCTGGACGATGAAACTACCAGAAAAGCAAGCGTGGAAAGAAATAAAAAGACTGCGAAAGCAGGCGCAAGACCGGTGAGAACACAGGCAACTCCTCAGCAGGAACAGCCTCAGCAGCAGGCTCCGAGCTACCAGATGCCAACCTTCCAGCAGCCGACTTTCCAGCAGACACCGCCGACTTTTACAAGCAGTGTACCGAAAAAGGACATTCAGATTCCTGACTTTTTGAAAAACAGAAGATAAGAGAATAAGGTTTCTATAAAGGAAAAGAGAACCGCCGATTTTCAGACAAGCATTTCTGAAAATCGGCGGTTTTTAGGTTTTAAGAGGAAAATTGAAAACGGTTCCTGATGTAAGAAGAACCGCTTTTGGCTATATGCCAGAGAACCACTATTCCTGCATTTGCAGATAGTTTTGTACCTTTCCCACAGGCATATCTCTGCCTGTCCAGATACGAAAGGCCTCAGCGCCCTGATAAAGCAACATGGAATAACCGTTAAAGGTTTTACAGCCAGCGTTTTCTGCCAGGGAGAGGAGTTTCGTCTTCCAGGGATTGTAGATAATATCCGCCACAGTCAGGTTAGAAGGAAAGCAAAAATCCTCAGGCAGCAGGCAGTTTTCGCAGTCAGGCGCCATGCCTACGGAAGTGGCGTTTACGAGAAGAGCGCTGTCCTCGGCTGCGTTTTGCAGAGCTGAAAGATTTTGGATATCATGAATTTGGAGGCAACAGTCTGTCGTGGAAGAGAGGTTTTCTGCCAGGGTTTCCATTCTGGGAAGGTGTGCGCTGGTACTTCTGAGAAAAATATGAAGCTGTGCCACTCCGTCCAGTGCAGCCTGAGCACAGATAGCAGTGGCAGCCCCTCCGGCGCCCAGAAGTGTCATGGTTTTGCCCTTCAGTTCCAGCCCCTGCTCCTTTGCGGAGCGCATAAAGCCAATGCCGTCTGTATTGTGACCTATAAGCCGTCCGTTTTGATTTTCTACCGTGTTTACAGCGCCAATGAGCCGGGCAGCGCAGGATAAATCGTCCAGGTATTCCAAAACCCTGTTTTTATCCGGCATGGTGAGATTAAAACCTCTGACATTTAAGGCGCGAAGCCCTTCCACTGCTGCCTTTAAGCCCTGTTCCTTCACATCAAAGCACAGATACACATAATCCAGATCAAGAGCCTGAAAGCTGTAATTGTGCATAAGAGGGGAGATGCTGTGGGCAACCGGGCTGCCTAAAAGCCCTGTAAGTCCGGTTTTTCCGGTAATCTGTGTCATAACGAATCCTCCTGAAATATATGCTTTACAAAAAATTTTAAGGTGAAACTGCGTTGCTGTCAAGTGAAAAAGTGTGCTATACTGTAGGAAAAACAAACAGAGCATGAGAAAAAGAGGAAGACATATGAAGCCATTGAGAATCAAAAATCTTGTTTTAGGACAGGGAATACCAAAAATCTGTATTCCCATGACTGGAAAGAATGAAGAAGAACTGTTAAAAGAACTGGCATATATCCGGGAATTTACGCCGGATTTGGTGGAATGGAGAGTGGATTGTCTGAAAAACCAGGAAAGCATGTGGGAAATGTTGAAGACAATAAGCGACAATTTAGGAGAAATTCCCCTTTTATTTACCTTCCGCACAGCAGGAGAGGGTGGCTGCCGGGAAATTATGTATGAGGATTATGTAAATTTGTTAAAGAAGGCAGCGGACAGCAGATATGCAGACCTGATTGATGCAGAGCTTTTTTTCTGTCCGGAAGGGGCAGAGGAGCTTGTTTCTGTATTAAAGGAAAGGGGAGCAACGGTTCTTGCGTCCAATCATCACTTTCACAGGACGCCCCCCACAGAAGAAATGGTGCAGCGTCTGATACAGATGCACAAATGGGGCGCAGATGTCCTGAAACTTGCAGTTATGCCCCAAAACAGGGAGGACGTGTTGCGGCTTATGACGGCTGCTTTGCGGTCTGAGGAAGATACTCAAAAGCCGGTGGTGTCCATGTCCATGGGAGAAACAGGTATGGTAAGCCGTATTTTGGGAGAGGACTTTTCTTCCTGTATTACCTTTGCAGCAGGATTGTCCGCTTCTGCTCCAGGGCAGATTCCTGCAGAATCCCTGAGAAGGTTTCTGCAGGCGATTCATGAATTAAAAACAGAAAAAATTAACATAAAGCAGGTAACATAAGGTGGAAAAAAGACGTTTTGCACTGTCGAAAAAATTTTGAAATCAGGCAAGCCGTTTTGACAAAATCAGCACCCCCAAGCCTCTATAATGGACTGTACTTATTCCAGATAAGTAGAAGAGTCCCTGAAGAGGTTAGGGGGTGTTTTGTGTACTGCGAATTTTACATAGATGTGTTTTTCGCGGTAAATCTGCTGATGAATTTCTGGACGCTTTGTCTTGCCAATCTGCTGCGAAGGGGTACTGCCAGCCCGTGGCGCGCTTTTTGGGGGGCTTTTATAGGAGCTGCTTTTTTATGCGGCTTCTGGATCTTTGCAGGAGAAATTTCCACAGCAGGCCTTGTGATTTTTTACAGTATTGCCGTACTGGCAATGATTTATACAGGCTGTGGCTTTCAAAGCTTAAACGGACTGTTTATGGCTTTTGCCGCTTTTTTCGGAGCTTCTTTTCTTCTGGGGGGGATTCTGCTTTTTGCTGAACCTTTTCTTGGAAAGAGGAAGTTTCCATTTCTGGTTATCACAACTGCCGCTTACCTGATTTTATACACAGGCATAAAACTCTGTAAATACTTAAAAGGAAAAAGGAGCCTTTTGTGTGAGGTTCAGATTACGCAAAAGGACAGAAAAATAAAAATAAAAGGACTGTATGATACGGGAAACCGTTTAAGAGATACCGGAACAGGAAAACCGGTATGTGTTATGGAGTACAGCAGCTTTTTGCCGCTGCTTGACAAAAAGGGAGCAGACGCTCTTTTGGAATTCTGCAAAATGAAGCTGGAAAAAGACGGCTGGGAGGAAACAGAAGCCTTAAAAGAGCTGCAGCCCAGATTTTTGTTCTATACCAGCGTGGGATGCCAAAAGGGGTTGCTTCCGGTGGTGTGTGCAGACTGCATGACCGTGTATACAGAGGAGGGAAAGAGGGAAGTGCGGGACGTCTTTATCGGACTGTCCCGGACAGCTCTTTCTGCTGACAACAGTTTTCAAATGATTATAAATCCCGGTATTTTAAAGAGTTGAGGAGGAGTATAAAATGGACGTTTGTGCAAAACGAGGGGGTTCATTTACTGGCTTTACAGGAATTTTGCTGCCAAGAGGAAATGAGATTCATTACATTGGAGGGACAGAAGTTCTGCCTGCACCCCTTCCCACAGAGGAGGAGGCAGTCAAGCTCGAAGAGCTGCAGGGAGAAAACTGTGAGGAGGCAAAGGCCTGTCTGATTGAACATAATTTAAGATTGGTGGTCTACATTGCCAGAAAATTTGACAATACAGGCGTAGGTGTGGAAGATCTGATTTCTATAGGGACGATTGGGCTTATCAAGGCTATTAACACCTTTAATCCGGTGAAGAAAATCAAGCTTGCCACTTATGCCTCCAGATGCATTGAAAATGAAATTCTGATGTATCTCAGAAGAAACAGCAAGACCAGACTTGAGGTTTCCATAGATGAGCCTTTAAATGTGGACTGGGACGGCAATGAACTGCTTTTGTCCGATATTCTGGGAACAGACGAGGACGTGATTTCCCGGAATCTTGAAAATGAAGTAGAGAGGAAGCTTCTGGGAAAAGCTATTGGGAAGCTGACAAAACGGGAGCAGACCATTGTGTGCCTGCGTTTTGGAATTAATATGCCAGAGGGACGGGAAAAAACTCAGAAAGAGGTGGCAGACCTTCTGGGAATCTCTCAGTCTTATATTTCCAGACTGGAAAAGCGGATTATGAAAAGACTAAAAAAAGAAATTGTCCGATATGAATAAAAAATAATATTGTGAAAAACTCATAAAAATGAAATGAAAATTTAGTAAAAAAAATACAGCTTGACGATAAAGGCGTTTATAGTATATAGTTTAAGATGTTCACAATGAACAAGACGAAGAAGGAAATATAAAAACAAGTAGTGTGTTACTGGTAAAGCAGGCATAAACGAATCTGTTTTAGTTGACTGAAGGTGGCTGAAGCAGGATGTTTATGCCTTTTTTGCTTTTTCTAAAGGAAGGGGAAGCCTGCATGTATTATCTGTTAAAGGTTTTAAATAACAATGCCCTGATTGCCAGAGTAAGGGAAGACGGCAGTGAGCGGATTCTGCTTGGAAAGGGAATCGGCTTTGGCAGAAAAACGGGAGAAGAGTTTGAAGAGATAGAGGGTGCTTCTGTCTATACCCCGGTGGTGCGAGAAACGCAGAGTTCTGCCATGAGCGCGGTCAATGCCATTGATCCGGTTTACCTGGAGGCAGCAGGGAAGATTATCCAAGAGGCAGAGCAGGTTTTTGATACCATAAGGAGAGATATTCTCCTGCCTCTGGCAGATCATATTGCTTTTGCCGCAAAGAGGGAAAAGGAAAAAATCTTTCTGGCAAACCCTTTTATCCCGGATATTAAAATTCTGTTTGGCAAGGAATATGCCGTTGCTTTAAAAAGCCGGGAAATCATTGAGAAAATGACAGGATACAGAATCTCAGATGATGAGGCAGGCTTTATTGCCCTTCACATTCATTCCGGGCTTTCCGGAGAGCAGGTGTCTGATACTTTAAAGACTACGCAGATTATTGATGACTGCATTACCATGCTGGAGGAATATCTGGGAGATAAGATTTACAAAGAATCCCTTTCCTATATCCGTCTTATGAGTCATTTGTATTATATGGTTATCCGGGCAAGGACAGGGGAAGCAGTGAATATAGAGTTGAATGAGTTTGTAAGAAAACAGTATCCAAAGGCCGGAGAAATTTCGGAGCTGATTTGTCATTATATGGAAAAAAGGCTGGAGAAGAGGCTGGATCGGGAAGAAATAGGATTTCTTGCCATTCATATTCAGCGGATTCTTTAGGCATTTATGATTATAAGAATAAAGGAGAGAAGAACATGAAGAATTTTGTGTACACAATCAAAGATGAAATGGGCATTCATGCAAGACCGGCAGGTATGCTGGCAAAAGAGGCAAAGAAGTATGAAAGTAAGATCACCATTACAAAAGACGGAAAAAGCGCAGATGTTTCCAGACTGATGGCTGTGATGTCCATGGCAGTAAAATGCGGACAGACCGTAGAGGTTCAGATAGAAGGCGGCGATGAAGACAAAGCTTTTGAAGGTATGAAGGAGTTCTTTGAAGCCAATTTATAAGAAACGCGGGGGAAAAGAGATGAAATGTTTTCAGGGAAAGTCTGTATATAAGGGTATGGCTCTTGGAAAAATCTCTGTTTTGAAAAAAGAGGCCAATGTGGTAAAGCGAAGCAAGGCAGAGAATCCAGAGGAAGAATTAAAGAGAGTTGAGGCAGCAAAGGAGAAATCCCAGCAGCAGCTCCAGAAGCTGTATGAAAAAGCGTTAAAAGAAGTAGGGGAGGCCAGCGCCGCAATTTTTGAAGTGCATCAGATGATGCTGGAAGATGAGGATTATCAGGAATCCATTAAAAATATTATCCGTACTCAGGAAGTGAACGCAGAGTATGCAGTTGCGTCCACAGGGGATAATTTTTCCGAAATGTTTGCAAGCATGGACGATGATTACATGAGAGCAAGAGCAGCAGATATCAAGGATATTTCAGAGCGGCTTATCCGAAACCTGTCCGGACAGGATAATCCGGATATGGAATTTGAGGAACCGGTGATTGTGGTGGCAGACGATTTATCCCCCAGCGAAACCGTACAGATGGACAAAGAAAAAATTCTGGCGTTTGTAACAGTTCACGGTTCTACCAATTCTCATACCGCTATTCTTGCCCGTATGATGAACATTCCGGCGTTGATTGGCGTTGATATGAATCTGGAGGAGCTTTCATCAGGAATGCTGGCTGTGGCAGACGGCTTTACCGGACAGTTTATTCTGGAACCGGAGGAAGAAGTGCAGGCACAGGCAAAGAAAAAGCTGGAAGAAGAGCAGGAGCAGAGAGCGTTGCTTTTACAGTTAAAGGGTAAAGAAAATGTGACAAAAAGCGGCAAAAAGCTTCATATTTACGCCAACATCGGAAGTGTGGGAGATGTGGGCTATGTTCTGGAAAACGATGCAGGAGGCATTGGGCTTTTCAGAAGCGAATTCCTCTACATCGGAAGAAATGAACTTCCCACAGAGGAGGAGCAGTTCCAGGCTTATAAGCAGGCGCTTCAGAATATGGCAGGAAAAAAGGTAATTATCCGCACTCTGGATATCGGAGCAGATAAGCAGGCAGATTATCTGAATCTGGGAGAGGAAGAAAATCCGGCGCTGGGATATCGGGCAATTCGCATTTGCCTTACCCGTCCCGAGATTTTCAAAACCCAGTTAAGAGCTCTTTTCAGAGCTTCTGTATACGGAAATCTTTCTATTATGTATCCCATGATTACTTCTGTGGAAGAGGTCAAAAGGATTCAGTCGATTGTAAAAGAAGTCAAGGAGGAGCTGGCGGCTTCCCAAACTCCATACAAAGATGTGGAAGAGGGTATTATGATTGAAACCCCTGCGGCGGTTATGATTAGCGATGAGTTGGCAGAACTGGTGGACTTTTTCAGTGTGGGAACTAATGACCTTACTCAGTATACCCTTGCCATTGACCGTCAGAACGAAAAGCTGGAGGAGTTTTTCAATCCGCATCACAAGGCAATTTTAAAGATGCTTCAGATGGTTGTGGACAATGCCCATGCTGCAGGAAAGTGGGCAGGTATCTGCGGAGAGCTGGGAGCAGACCCGGAACTTACAGAAACCTTTGTGCGTATGGGATTTGATGAGATTTCCGTAGCGCCGTCCATGGTACTGAAGCTGAGAAAGATTGTTCGGGAAATGGAATAATGATGAATTATATAAAAAAACATAAAAAAGCAGCCCTTTTCATTGGGGGAATGGTGATTTTTCTGGTTGCATTTTTTGGCTGGCAGAGGAAGCTGACTCTTTCCAATACACTTTCCGGAAAACTAAAGGACAGTCCAAGAAAGGGAGAGTCTGCAGAGAGTACCTTTTATTCGGCTCAGCTTACCAAAAAGGAGCAGGAGGTTTACCTTTTTCTGAAGGAAAATATGGAGCAGAAAAAGGGCGGTGTTCTCACTCTGCCCCAGCCGGTAAACGGAAAAGAATACCAGAGGATTTTAAGTACCCTGGAATATGAAGGGGACAATTATTTTTACGGCTTTGTGGAAATTCCCATGACAGAGGACGAAATTTATGTGCAGCATGAAGATAAGAATTTAAACCGCATTACGGAAAATGAAATTTCCAAAGTGATTTTATTTTTGTCCTGTGCAGAGGGCATTGAAACGCCGGGTGTTTTTTCTGAGGACGGAACCGTAACCAATATGGAAGAAATCAGGGAAAGTCTTTCTGTAAATGTTTCAGAGAAGGAAGAAAAAATCCAGGAAAAGCAGAAGCAGACCGAAGAAATTCTTTCGGAAATTTTAGAGGGTCTTCCAAAAGACAGCGGTGAGAAATCTACGGTAGATTATTTTCTGAAATGGCTGGACGGGAATATGACTTATACAGACAGTCTGTCCGAAGTCGGGGAGCCTGTTCCTAACATGGGGAAAATGCTGGATGCCTATTATGAGAGAAATCATCTGGCAGCAGTGATTGAAAAAAAGGCAACTGCCCTGGGATATGCCAAAATACTGGCAGAGCTTTGCAATCGGGCAGGCATGGAAGCCCATGCGGTTGCAGGAACCTGGAAGGGCGGCTGGGTACAGGAAGACAGCTATGTGTTCTGTGCCGTTTCCATGAATGGGCAGACCATTTATGTAGATGCAGCCGGGGTAAAGGCAGGCTCTCTTGGGGGAGAGCGTTATCTGACAGAACAGGAAGCCTTTGCTCATATAAAAGCAGCAGATTATTTTTCATATGAATGACAGAAAGGAGAATCAGAAATGTTTCAGTTTTTTAAGAAAAAACAGGACAGCGCCTTTTATCTCGGTGCGCCTGTAAAGGGAATGGCAGTAGACTTAAAAGAGGTAAAGGACCCGACTTTCAGCACCGGTATGCTGGGACAGGGAGCAGCAGTGATTCCTTCAGAGGGAAAAATCTATGCGCCTGCAGACGGAGAAATTGCTATGGTGTTTGACACCCTGCATGCAGTGAGCATGACAGCCGAAAACGGTGTGGAAATTTTAATCCATGTGGGACTGGATACCGTAGAATTAAAGGGACAAGGCTTTGAAGGTCATGTAAAAGCCGGAGATAAAGTAAAAAAAGGGGACTTGATCTTAACTGTAGATCTGGAAGCAGTAAAGGCAGCCGGATATGATGTTGTGACCCCTATGCTGGTATGTAATACAGATGACTATGCAGCCGTAGAAGGAATCAGCGGTAAAGAAGTAGCGCCGGGAGAAAATCTGGTCAGCATTAAGATGAAATAGAGAAACACATAAGATTTTATCACCGGGTTTTCCGGTATAAAATACATAATGGCGGCGCGTTTTCACGGGTTTCCATTGTACAAAAAAAGGGATTAAAACAAGGAAAAGAGGAGGATTTTGATTATGATGAGATATCTTCAGAGATTGGGAAAATCTCTTATGCTTCCGGTTGCCTGTCTTCCGGTTGCAGCTGTTTTGCAGGGTATTGGATATTGGATCGACCCTACCGGTTGGGGTGCTAATAACGTAATTGCTGCTTTCTTATTAAAGGGCGGCGGCTGTCTGATTGACCAGATGCCAATTCTGTTTGCAATTGGTGTTGCTGTTGGTATGTCTGATGACAACGATGGTACGGCAGGTCTTGCAGGTCTGGTTTCCTGGCTGATGACAACAACCTTACTTTCTACAGATGTTGTAGCTATGCTTACAAAAACAGCAGTAGAAAAGGTAGACCCTGCTTTTGCAAAAACACAGACACAGTTTATCGGTATTTTATGTGGTTTGATTGCAGCAGCATGCTACAACAAATTTAAAAACACGAAATTACCGGACGCTTTCTCCTTCTTCAGTGGAAAGAGATGTGTTGCCATTGTTACAGCAGGCGCGTCCCTGATTTCCAGTTTGGTATTGTTCTTTGTATGGCCAATCGTTTACAATGCATTAATCGCACTTGGCGAATTCATTATGAACCTGGGACCAGTGGGAGCAGGTATTTACGGTTTCTTCAACCGTCTGTTAATCCCGTTCGGTCTGCACCATGCACTGAACTCTGTATTCTGGTTTGACGTTGCAGGTATCAGTGATATCGGTAAATTCTGGGGACAGATTGAAGGCGGCGTATTAGGTGAAACAGGTATGTACATGTCTGGTTTCTTCCCTGTAATGATGTTCGGTCTTCCAGCAGCAGCTCTGGCTATGTACCACACAGCAAAAACAACAAAGAAAAAAGTTGCAGCAGGTCTTTTAATGTCCGCAGCATTTGCTTCTTTCTTAAACGGTGTTACAGAACCTCTGGAATTCTCCTTCATGTTCCTTGCACCGGCTCTGTATGTTGTACATGCATTACTGACAGGTGTGTCCATGGCAGTTGTAGCAGCCCTTCCTGTGCGTGCAGGATTTAACTTCAGTGCAGGTCTTATTGACTGGCTTTTGAGCTATAAAGCTCCGTTTGCACAGAACCCACTGTGGTTAATCCCAATCGGTCTGGTTGTTGGTGTTATCTACTATGTTGTATTCAGATTTGTAATTGTAAAATTCGATATGAAGACACCTGGTAGAGAAGACGATGATATTGATGAAACAAAAGTAGAACTGGCAAATGATGACTTCACAGGTATTGCAAAAATTGTTCTGGAAGGTGTCGGCGGTCCTGCTAATGTAACATCTATTGACAACTGTATTACAAGACTTCGTCTTGAAATCAAAGACTACACATTAGTAGATGAAAAGAAAATCAAATCTGCAGGTGTAGCAGGCGTTATCAGACCAAGCAAAACTGCTGTTCAGGTTATTATCGGAACAAAGGTTCAGTTTGTGGCTGATGAATTTAAAAAGCTTTGTAAATAAACAAAGGAAGTTCTAATCCCTTTTTAAGATATGGGGCTGCTGTTTCAGGTGCAGGATTTGAAACAGCGGTCCTTTTTCCTATATATTGAAAAGAAATCAGAAGAAACAGGAGGCAGAAGAAAATGGAACATGGTGTTTTAGAGGTATGTGTAGACAGTGTGGAATCTGCAATCGCAGCATATCAGGGAGGGGCTGACCGGATTGAACTGTGCGGGGATCTGGCAGTGGGAGGCGTGACGCCCTCTTTGATTCTTTTTCGCAGAATCCGGGAATATACGGATTTAAAAATACGGGTGCTTTTGCGGCCGAGATTTGGAGATTTTTGCTACAGCTCTTATGAAAGAGAGCAGATGAGGGAGGAAGCGCAGCAGTTTGCGGAAATGGGAGCAGATGCCATTGTAACCGGGGTTTTAAGACCGGACGGAAGTCTGGATACAGAGGAAATCCGGACACTGCTGGTCTGTGCAGGGGACGCGGGGATTGCCCTGCATCGAGCCTTTGATATGTGCGAAAATCCCTTAGAAGCCCTGGAGCAGGTGTGCAGTCTGGGCGTGAAGACCATACTCACCAGCGGACAGAGAAATTCCGCCTGGGAAGGAAGAGCACTTTTAAAGGAGCTTCAGGAAAAAAGCCGTGGGAGAGTGGAAATCCTGGCAGGGGCAGGCGTGGAAAGTCAGAATATAGAGCCTTTGTATCGGGAAACAGGAATTACCTCTTATCATATGTCAGGAAAGGTAAAAAAAGAAAGTCTGATGCAGTTTCGGAATCCCCAGGTGTCCATGGGATTTCCGGGCTTTTCGGAATATGAAATCTGGCAGACCTCAGAAGAAAAAGTGAGAAACGCCAGAAACGTCATAAACAGTCTTTTCTGAGGAGAGAATGAGCCGCAGTGCCGCTTACCGGGCAGGAAATGCCTCTTGCCCGAAAACCATAGATTTCTCCCAAAGGATTTACTATAATAAGGTCATAGAAAAGGGGTGGAAAGATGCAGGTGCAGGTGAACAAGATTAAGAACACGGAAAAAGAAGAGGTTCAGATTTTTGTTCAGAAGGAAACAAAAGAAATTGAGAAACTGGTAAAGTATATTGAGGAGGAAGGCTTTCGTTCCGGCTATCTTTTATGCAGGAAGGACAGCGTTTCTGTTCCTGTAAAGACGGAACATATTTACTATATTGAAGCCATGCAGGAAAAGCAGTATGTGCATACCAGAAAGGACATTTATAAAGTAAACCAAAAGCTCTATGAACTGGAGAGAGCGCTGCCCTGCTTTTTTCATGCGGGTGTCAAAATCCGTTATTCTGAATCTGCATGCAGTAAAGGAATACAAACCACTAGGAGGAGGACTGATGCTGGCAGAGTTTGAAAACGGGGACGCTGCCTATCTTTCCAGAAAATATGTAAAAGAGCTGAGAGAAAATGGTAGTGTCAACTGAGTTATGAAAAACTGAGCGATAAGAAAAAGGCTCAGATGAACCTTGAAAATTGCAGATATGTTAGTTTGAGGTAAGTTTACGCCACCCTTGACAGCACGCAAAAGAACTGCTGTAGATAAATCACCGACGGCGAAGAACTCAAGAACAGTTAGAACTTCTTCCGTCGAATACAGCAGTGTAGCAGTTCTTTTGCGTGCCATCAAGGGCAAGCCGAAAGCGTTGCTTTCGATGGCTGGATATATTACCTCAGGCTCGGAATCTAAGAACAATTAGAACTTTCAGTTTGAAGGTTTAAGATGGTCTGTTGTCCTTAAGAAAATGAGCAGTTGCCATTTACCTGGCATATTATCAGCGCCATTTAGCATATCAGCTTTGTTGAGTACCTGATAATGATTGTGCTTGTGTGGGCGCAGAAAATTATAGTAAGCAACCCATAAGGCTAAATCGTAATTGGCACCTTCATAATTATCAAAACCATTGGTAGTTCGGTAGGAAACTTTGTAGGTGCGATTGAGACGTTCGATCATCTGTTTATAAGGACGAAATTCTTTTGAAACTTCGTCATCATTGGTTAAACCGATAACCTGTGTGATGGTAAATTTAAAATCATCTTTAAATTTTTTAGCAAACTCCATGGCAGCTAGTGGATATGCACTATATCCATCTGCAATGAATTTAAATTTTTTCGGTAGTTCTGTGAGATGTCGAAAAGCCATTCTCATTGCAAGGATACAGGGACCGACACTTCGGTTGTCTGAGACCTGGTATCCGATGATAGAACGACTTGCAGCATCCATGATAAACCAGATATAAGCTTTGATTCCTCTTACTTTGATATAGGTTTCATCAGCGGTAAAAACATCTCCTGTTTTATAGTCATAATGATCAACAAAGGGCTTAATGCAAACAGCCGCAGTTTTGCAATAGTTAGCAATCTGCTGATGGGAGATGCTGATGTTGTAAAGGTCTTTTAGTGCTTGGGATGTTTTTCTTAGAGATAATCCAAGGTTGATATGTAGGGTCAGGCAAAGAGACATGACGTGTGCGTTGTGTTTGGAAAATTTTAAGGATGAAGCATTCTTAGGTAGTGAATTTAAATCCATGGTAAAGAAATCTACAGTGAATTCACGGTAGATGTAATGGAGTTTATATTTATTTTTGCCATAGTCCTCTTTTAGATCCTTCTTCTCAACTTTTTTGAGATTGTGCAGATAATAAGGACATTTCGGATTTACACATTTATGTATACGAAAGAACTTGCGATCTTTTTTAGCTACAAGGGTCTTACCACAGTGAGGGCAGATGAAACGAACAGGTGCAGAAGCTACTTCACCTGAGATGAAAGTCTGACCACAAACTTTACACTGGTATTGTCCGTTTCCACCATTGTTGTCATAGATGAAATGGTGTGGAGCACCGCATAAGGGGCAGATGGTATCTTCAGGAATGGATTTTCCATTGCGTCGTTGCACTGGTTTGAGTGATTTGTGATACTTCCATGTATAGTATTCTAGAAGGAATTGCCAGTCCTGTTTGACAAAGGTTTTAATGACCGGAAGTTCATCAACTTTGAATTTTTGATATTTGGGAGAATGAGAATCATCGAAAGCCCACTGTTTAAGAGGGATATATCTGCAGATAAAATTTAAAAGCCAGCAGATTTGTTGGTGTTGGTATTGAATAAAAGAAAGTAAGTATTGTATAATGTCCATGAGCATTGGCTCCTTTCGGGGATGTTGGTTTGGCGATTGACATTATACCAAAAAAGGGAGGTCAATGCTCTTTTTATTGCAGATTTCCCTAAAAATCAAGGTTTTTAATAGATTTAAACAATAAAAAATGGGTAGTTTTTGACACTACCGAGAAAATCAGGGAGGGATTGTTATGAAGATGAAGAAAAGACTTTCAGAAAAAGCAGAAAGAATTCTGGTACAGGGAAGCGTGCTGGGCTGTGTGATGTTTCTTGTGACCGTTGTGTATCTGGGACTGCAAAAGGACAAAGCATTTGCGCTGCAGATGTTACCTTTTCTGTTGCCTGTGTTGTTGGGCTACGTTGCTTTTGGCATGGTTTTCTTCTTTTTCTATTACAGAAAAGAGAGAACAGGGGAATCAGGAACTTTAAGCAGCTTTATGAAAGGCGCTTCCGGAATCTATTGGATCGGAAATCTTTTTCCTTTGTTTTTAGCTGCAGCGGCATTGCTGGGAAAGAAAGAGCCGGTACGTATCATTTTGCTTCTGGACGCCCTTTTAGTTGCAGGATTTCTCATCTGGGATTACCTTTATATGAACCGGTGTGCAGGGGAATTTAACCGGCGTTTCCGTCCAAGGCAGGTATTTTTGGCTGACCTGGAGGAATGTCCTCAGTCTGTTGAAGCCTTTTGCATTGAAATTGAGCGGTACTGTCTGAAAAATCACAGGAGTCTGGAATTTGTCAAAAGAGATAAGCCTGCAGAGATATGTATGGACGGAGAACATTATTTTGTAGAATTAGACTCTTACTATTCACAGTTTGGCCCCATGTATTCTTTGAAATTTATTCATTGACAAAATCGAAATGCGGGTATATTATGATGATATCAAAATGATATCAAAATAAAACGTGCAAGGAGGAATAAGTATGGGTGAAGAAAACAAGGGGGCAAATAAGCTTCAGGAAGAAAAGGTCTTGCAGGCAAAGTCAGGTTTTGGTATGCTGGTTCTGGGCATTTTACTGACTGCGGCAGGAATTGCAGCCTTTGTATGGGGCTGTATTGTCTGCGACGGAAAGGGCGCGGACCCTCTGGGGGTTACGGCTATCATCGGGGGAACGCTGGTGGTGTTGGCAGCAATTGTGCTGCTGTGCGGATTAAAGGTGTTGAATCCAAAAGAAGCTCTGGTATTGGCCTTGTTTGGTAATTATTACGGAACACTGAAAAAAGAAGGGTTTTTCTGGGTGAATCCTTTTGTTACCGCAATTAATCCTACGGTGAAAATAGCGGCAAACGGAAAGGGTGTCAGCCGAAAGGTTTCTTTAAAGACCATGACCTTAAACAATGAAAAGCAGAAGGTCAACGATGAAACCGGAAACCCGGTGGAAATCGGGGCAGTGGCAATCTGGCAGGTGGTAAATCCCACAAAGGCAGTGATTAATGTAGAGAATTACAAAAGCTATCTTTCCATTCAGTGTGATTCCATTATCCGAAACACAGCCAGAAAATATCCTTATGATGCCACAGAAGGCAAGGACGAAAAGTCTTTGAGAGGCAGCAGTCAGGAAATTGCGGATATTATGTGCAAAGAACTGCAGGAAAAGGTAGAAAACGCAGGAATTAAAATCCTGGAAGTAAGAATTACCCATTTGGCATATGCGCCGGAAATTGCCTCAGCCATGCTTCAAAGACAGCAGGCGGCAGCCATTATTGACGCCCGTCAGAAAATTGTAGAGGGCGCTGTGGGAATGGTGGAAATGGCGCTGGAAAAATTAAACGAAAATGAAATTGTAGAGCTGGACGAAGAGAGAAAGGCTGCCATGGTCAGCAATCTTCTGGTGGTATTGTGCGGAAACAAAGACGCGCAGCCCATTGTAAACAGCGGAAGCATCTATTAAAAAAGTAAGGCGGTGACACATTCTGGAAAACGAAAATAAGGCGAAGGGAAAAGAAAAAGCGAAAAAACAGGTACCTTTAAGGCTGTCAGCGACCCTGTGGAATGAAATTGCCCAGTGGGCGGAGGACGATTTTCGTTCTATGAACGGACAGATAGAATATCTGCTGACAGAATGTGTGAAATATAGAAAGAAGCACCAGAAAGAGGAATAAGGAGGAGAGGGCATGCTAGTCGTAACCATTGAAGAGATACCGGGAACGGACCTTTTATAATGAAATAATGGAAGAAGCCCGTCGCATTGCGGAAGAGCGTATGGAACAGCCGTAAAATTTGTATAAAAGTTAGGAACAGAAATGTATAAAAGGAAAAAGAGCCGTCATGGAAATCCAACAGCAGAAGGTCTGCAGGGGATTTTCCTGACGGCTCTTTTGATTCATAGGAAATCTTAATTAGCGCATATTTGCAGTAATTTCTTTTTTGATATGCAGTACGATTTTGGAAAGCTCTTCAATGCGTTTGTCTGACATTCTTGCCACAGGGGCGGAAATGGAAAAGGCGTATTTAGGACGTCCTTTAAAGTCCGGGATACTGACCGCAATACAACGCACGCCAAGCTCGTTTTCCTCATCGTCCAAGGCATATCCTTTTTGCTGAACCTCTTTTATTTTATCAAGAAATTGGGTATAATGAATGATAGTATGAGGCGTTAGTTTTCGGATAGGGCTGTTGTCCCAGATTTCCCTGATTTGGGTTTCCTTCATGTCTGCCGCCATGGCTTTTCCCACACCGGAACAATACAGGGGAATACGGCTACCTACCTTGGAAACCATGCGAATGGAGTTCTGGTAGGACTCCTCTTTATAAATATATACAGCGTCCAAGCCGTCCAGTTGTACAAAGTGTACCGTTTCCCCGGTTTCCTCGGAAAGCTTTTTTAAAAACGGGCGAACGGTTTCCAGAATATCCATATGGCTCATCAGCTTGTTGGAAAGGGTAAGCAGCTTAAAGGACAGAGCGTATTTTCCGGTTTCCGAATCCTGCTTCACATATCCCATGTAAATCAGGGAGCTGAGCAGACGGTGAACCGTGCTTTTATTCAAATCAAGGTGGCGGCACAAATCAGCAAGGGGTACAGGTCCTGTTTCAGCCAGGGTTTCCAGTACCAGAAACAGACGGTCAGCCACCTGAATGGGGTTTTTATTTTCCATGTTATTTCTCCTGAGTTTCTATATTGACATCGACGCTATTGTATCACTTTCAAAAGATTGTGGCAACAGGAGATTTTTTTCGATTTTGTTCTTGACATTTTTTTACACCGTAGTATAATTCAAATTAAAGAAATACCACATGACGAAACGACATTTCACAATATGAAACACATGTTTTATTTAAGGAGGAACAAATTATGAGTACAGTTGCAGAGAAAATTGCAGAATTAGGAGTAGTGCCGGTAGTGGTTCTGGAAGATGCAAAAGATGCAGCGCCTCTGGCAAAAGCGCTGGTAGAAGGAGGTCTTCCATGTGCAGAGGTTACTTTCCGTACCGCAGCAGCAGAAGAGTCTATTAAGGTTATGACAACAGAATATCCAGACATGTTTGTAGGAGCAGGAACAGTTCTGACCATTGACCAGGTAGACCGCGCAGTGACAGCAGGTGCGAAATTTATTGTAAGCCCCGGTTTTGACCCTGAAATCGTAGATTACTGTCTGGAAAAAGAAATTCCGGTATTCCCGGGCTGCATCACTCCTTCTGAGGTTGCACAGGCTGTTAAGAGAGGCTTAAAGGTTGTAAAATTCTTCCCGGCAGAGCAGTTCGGCGGCGTAGCAACCATTAAAGCAATGGCAGCTCCATATGTAGGACTGAAATTCATGCCTACAGGCGGCGTAAACGCAAAAAATCTGGAAAGCTATTTAAGCTGTGACAAAATCATCGCATGCGGCGGAAGCTGGATGGTAAAAGGTGATTTAGTAAAAGCAGGTAAATTTGATGAAATCAAAGACCTGACAGCAGAAGCTGTAAATCTGGTTGCTGAAATCAGAAATAAATAAGAAAACAAAAGAAAATAAAAGATAAGAAAAAAGGAGATTAAATCAAATGGCAAAGAAAGTAATTACTTTTGGTGAAATTATGTTAAGACTGGCTCCGGAAGGCTACTACCGTTTCGTACAGGCAGACAACTTTGGTGCAACTTACGGCGGCGGAGAAGCAAACGTAGCAGTTTCTTTGGCAAATTACGGATTTGATGCAAAATTCGTTACAAAACTTCCAAAACATGAAATTGGACAGGCTGCTGTAAACTCTTTAAGAAAATATGGCGTTGACACAACAGACATTGTTCGCGGCGGTGACAGAGTAGGTATCTACTTCCTGGAAAAAGGCGCTTCCCAGAGACCTTCCAAGGTTATTTATGACCGAGCTGGTTCTTCTATTGCAACTGCTACAACAGCTGATTTTGACTGGAAGAAAATCTTTGACGGAGCTGACTGGTTCCACTTTACAGGAATTACACCAGCTTTAAATGATGAAGTTGCAAACATTTGTCTGGAAGCTTGTAAAGCTGCAAAAGAAGCAGGTCTTACTATCTCCTGTGACTTAAACTACAGAAATAAACTGTGGTCCAAAGAAAAAGCCGGTCAGGTTATGGGCGAAATCTGCAAATATGTTGACGTATGTATTGCAAACGAAGAAGATGCAGCAGACGTATTCGGCATCAAGGCAGCAAACACAGACGTTACAACAGGTACTGTAAACCACGAAGGCTACAAAGATGTTGCAAAACAGTTAGCTGACCGTTTCGGATTCCAGAAAGTTGCCATTACTCTGCGTGAATCCTTATCTGCAAATGACAACAACTGGTCTGCTATGTTATACGATGGAACAGACTACTACTTCAGCAAAAAATATAAAATGCACATTGTGGACCGTGTAGGCGGCGGCGATTCCTTTGGCGGCGGACTGATCTGCGCTTGCTTAAACGGATATGACGCACAGTCCACTATCGAATTTGCTGTAGCAGCTTCCTGCCTGAAACATTCTATTGAAGGTGACTTCAACATGGTATCCATGGACGAGGTTGCAAAACTGGCGGGCGGAGATGGCTCAGGCCGTGTTCAGAGATAATAAACTGTATATTGGAAAAGAAAACTCTTATTGCCATTAGAGAACGTTTTCTATAGAGAAGGGTGTCGTGTTAAGTGCATAGAAAATAGGACTTAAGACGGCGCCCTTTCTGGTTTTGTGGGAAGTTTTATAAAAAATAAAAGTTTGGGAGGCAGCAGAAGATGAAAAAAGATTTTGATTTACTGTCACTGGGGGAGATTTTACTGCGTCTTTCTCCACCGAATAATGAGAGGATTGTAAGAGGCGATACGTTTCAGAAGCAAGTAGGAGGCGCGGAGTTAAATGTGGTGTCCGGGGCTTCTCTTTTGGGACTTCGTACCGGCATAATTTCCAAATTGCCGGACAATGCCCTGGGAACCTATGCCAAGAACCGTGTGCGCTTCTGCGGCGTCAGCGATGATTATCTGGTGTATGACGAAGAACCGGACGCCAGACTTGGGATTTATTATTATGAAAGCGGCGCTTATCCCAGAAAGCCCAGTGTGGTGTTATGACCGCCGTCATGCCTCTTTCTGTAAAATCCAGACAGCGGATTTGCCAGAGGAAATGTTTGTTTCCACCCGCTGTTTCCATACCAGCGGAATTACTCTGGCTCTTTCAGAAAACACCAGGAAAAACGGGGTGGAAATGATTAAGCGGTTTAAGGAGGAGGGTGCAATTATTTCCTTTGATGTAAACTTCCGGGGAAATCTGTGGACCGGGGCTGAGGCAAAGGAATGTATTGAAAGTATTTTGCCTTATGTGGATATTTTCTTCTGTTCAGAGGAAACAGCAAAGCTTACTTTCTTAAAGGAAGGGGATTTGCATTCTATTATGAAGAGTTTTACCCGGGAATATCCTATTTCCATTGTAGCGTCCACACAGAGAGTGGTACACAGCCCCAAGGTACATACCTTTGGTTCTGTGATTTACAATGCAAAGAAGGATAAGTTTTATGAGGAAGAGCCGTACCACAATATTGAAGTGGTAGACCGTATCGGAAGCGGAGATGCCTATATTTCAGGGGCGTTGTACGGACTTTTGGCTTATGACTTTGACTGTCAGAAGGCTCTTGAGTATGGAAATGCCACCAGTGCAGTAAAAAATACCATTCCGGGAGATTTGCCCTCCTGCGGTTTAAAGGAAATTGACCGGATCATTAAAAATCATAAAGAAACAGGGCTTCAGTTGGAAATGGATCGCTGATTTCTGCGGAAGATGTGCTTGAACTCCCTCTGTATTCATAGGATACATTAAGACTGTGAATACAGAGGGAGTTTTTATGCGTGTCTGTGAATTAAAGCAAAAGGAAGTTATTAATATCTGCACCTGCAAAACTCTGGGTTGTCCTCTGGACGTGGAATTTGACTGCTGTACAGGACAGATTGAAATGCTGATTGTACCTGTACAGGGGAAGATGTGCGGATTTTTCGGTTCTGTCAGTGAATATGTGATTCCCTTTTCCTGTATCCGTCAGATTGGAGAGGACATTATTCTGGTGGAAATTCAGGAGGAAAAGTTTTTGAAAAAAGAGTAAGAACAACTTGTGAATACATGCATACAAGTTGTACAATAAGAAAAAAGGAGGGGATTATGACGCAGGAAAACGGTAAGACAAAATATTATGCCCTTATGGAAGAGCTGAAGTCCTCGATTTTGAGTGGAAAGGTAAAGGCAGGAGAAAAGCTGCCCTCAGAAAATGAGCTGTCTGCCCGCTATAATATCAGCAGACATACCGTGCGAAAGGCTCTGTCCATGCTCATACAGGAGGGGTATATTGTGGCAGAGCACGGCAGAGGTACCTTTTGTTCGGAGCGCATGTGTCATCTGCGCAAATCCGGCAATATTGCGGTGATTACCACATATATTTTCTGATTATATTTTCCCAAGGCTGATCCAGGGTATGGATAAGGTGCTGACAGAAAACGGGTACAGTATTATTCTGAAGAATACGGCAAACAGCAGGACAAAGGAAGCAAAGGTACTGGAGGAAATTCTTTCAAAGGATATTGACGGATTGATTATTGAGCCCAGCAAAAGCCAGATTTTGTGCAGACATATGAATTTGTATGGGCTTTTGGAGGAATATCACATTCCTTATGTATTCATACAGGGCGTGTATCCTCAGATGCAGGAGAAACCTCATATTTTAATGGACGATTGTCAGGGAGGATACCTGGTGACAAAATATCTTCTGGAAATGGGACATCAAAATCTGGTGGGGATTTTTAAGGCAGACGATTTCCAGGGGAAGGAGAGGCATAAGGGCTTTGTGAGAGCTTTGCAGGAGGCTGGCTTTTCCTATGACCCGGATCGGGTGGTATGGTTTCACACAGAGGACAGAAGAAGCAAGCCGGCGCTTATAGCAAAGCAGCTTTTGGAGGCAGGGCATGTGTGTGGACGGTATTGTGTGCTATAATGACCAGATTGCAGCAGATGTGATTCGCGCTTTAGAGGAGCTGGGAAAAAAGGTGCCTGAGGATATTTCGGTTACGGGATATGACAATTCCATTATGACGGGCGGTAACCTTTCTCTGACAACCATTGCACACCCACAGGAGAAGCTGGGAGAAATGGCGGCAGAGCTGATTTTGGAGAAAATCCGGGAAATACCGGAGGAAAAAAGCCGGATTCCCCGTCTTATTCAGCCGGAGCTGATACCGGGGAATTCTGTAAAAGACAGGAGAGAACAGGAGGAAAACGAAAATGTTAGAAGAATTAAAAAAAGCAGTGTATGAAGCAAATATGTTGCTTCCGAAATACAACCTGGTGACCTTTACCTGGGGAAATGTAAGCCAGATAGACCGGGAAACCGGATATTTTGCCATTAAGCCCAGCGGTGTGGATTATGATAAGCTGACACCTGAGGACATGGTGATTATGGATTTAGATGGAAATAAGATTGAGGGAAAATACAACCCTTCTTCTGATACTCCAACACATCTGGAACTATATAAGGCATTTCCGAAAATCGGAGGAATCGTACATACTCATTCTTCCTGGGCAACCAGTTGGGCGCAGGCAGGAAGAGGAATTCCCTGCTACGGAACCACTCATGCAGATTATATGTACGGAGAAATTCCCTGTGTGCGCTGCCTGACAAAAGAAGAAATTGAAGGGGCATATGAGAAAAATACAGGACTTCTCATTGCAGATTATTTTAAGGATAAGGATTATGAAGCAGTGCCTGCAGTGCTTTGCAAGAACCACGGTCCTTTCACCTGGGGGAAAGACGGACACGAGGCAGTGCATAATGCGGTTGTATTGGAAGAAGTGGCAAAAATGGCAGCCAGATGCGAGAGCATCAACCCACAGGTACAGCCAGCCCCCCAGGAACTGCAGGATAAGCATTACTACAGGAAACATGGGGCAAATGCTTATTATGGACAGAAATAAAAAAAGAAACACAGAAAAACACTTGGGGAAACCTGAGTGTTTTTCTTGGCTTCAGAAAGTTCATTGAAAAATAGATAAAAATGGTGTATTTTATAGAAGGCTATAATAAGATGATGAAAAAGGAGGTAGTTATGGAACTTTTTGCAGGGATTATGATTCCATTTGCAGGTACGGCCTTAGGCGCTGCCTGTGTATTCTTTTTAAAAAATGAAATAAAACCCTTGCTTCAGAAGGCGCTTTTGGGTTTTGCGTCAGGCGTTATGGTGGCAGCGGCAGTGTGGTCGCTTTTGATTCCGGCTATGGACATGTCTGCGTCCATGGAAAAATTTGCCTTTGTTCCTGCAGCAGCAGGTTTTTTGCTGGGAATGTTCTTCCTTCTTGGCATGGACAAAATCATTCCCCACTTGCATATAGGAGAAAGTCAGCCGGAAGGAAAAAAGAGTAATCTGAAAAAAACAACTATGTTAGTGCTGGCAGTGACTTTGCACAACATTCCCGAGGGAATGGCAGTAGGCGTGGTATTTGCCGGTATGCTGGCAGAGCAGACAGAAATTACCCTGGCAGGGGCTATGGCGCTGTCTTTGGGAATTGCCATTCAAAATTTTCCGGAAGGGGCGATTATTTCGCTGCCTCTGAAAAGCGAAAAAGGTATGGGGAAGGGAAAGGCTTTTCTTTACGGAATTCTCTCCGGGATTGTAGAGCCTTTAGGAGCTTTTGTAACAGTTCTGCTGTTTCGTTTTATACAGCCTGTGCTTCCCTATCTTCTGGCCTTTGCAGGAGGAGCTATGATTTATGTAGTGGTGGAAGAACTGATACCGGAAGCCAGTCGGGGAGAACACAGCAACATAGGAACCATGGGGTTTGCAGCAGGATTTACGCTGATGATGATTTTAGATGTGGCTTTGGGATAAAAGGAGAAAGAGAGAAAAGGACTTGTCTTTTTCTCTCTTTTATGTTAGAGTAATCTCATCAAGAATATACCCCACCGGGGTGTAGGGAGATGAAGAGATGCAGGCAGATAAAGCAAAGATAAACCGATTATTAAAAACAGCCAGAGGGCAGATTGAAGGAATTTTAAAAATGGTAGAGGAAGACCGCTACTGTATGGATATTTCTCATCAGCTTATGGCTACAGAGGCAATTTTAAACAAGGCAAACAAAGAAATTTTAACTGCGCATTTAAAAAGCTGTGTTACCAATGCCAAAACCGATGAGGAGCGGGAGGAAAAGGTGGACGAGCTGGTTGCCATGCTGGGCAAAATCATGTAGGAGGGAGAGGGATATATGAAGGAAAAATTTGACGTAACAGGTATGACCTGCTCCGCGTGTTCTTCCAGAGTGGAGAAATGTGTCCGTAAACTGGAAGGTGTAGAGGAGGTCAGTGTAAATCTGCTGACAAACAGTATGCAGGTACAGTACGATGAAACTGTTTTAAAGGAAAAAGGGATTATTGACGCTGTGATTCATGCAGGATACGGCGCTTCCCCGGCAGATGCAAAACAGGGAGAAAGAAAAAATATCAATGCAGGTACAGGATTTGCAGAACAGGAAAAAGAAAATCCGGTGCAGAAGCATTTGGAGGAGATGAAGAGAAGAACTATCTGGTCTTTTGTTTTCCTAATTCCTCTGATGTACGTTGCCATGGGGCATATGGCAGGTCTTCCACTGCCGTCCTTTCTTTCTGGAACAGAAAATGCCGTGGCATTTGCCTTTACCCAGTTTCTCATGTGTCTGCCTGTGCTGTATATAAACCGGGCGTATTTCAGCAAAGGCTTCAGTACGCTGTTTCACGGTGCGCCCAACATGGATACGCTGATTGCCGTGGGTTCAGGCGCTTCTCTGGTTTATGGGATTTTTGCCATTTACCGAATGGGACACGGGCTGGGCGTACAGGATTTTTCTCTGGTGAACCAGTATCGCCATGATTTATATTTTGAATCTTCAGTCATGATTCTGGCGTTGATTAATATAGGAAAATATCTGGAAGCACGTTCCAAGGGGAAGACAGGAGATGCCCTGAAAAAACTGCTGGATTTGGCGCCTAAGACAGCTCTTGCAGAGCGCAATGGAGAGATTGTGGAAATTCCTGCACAGGAGATTGTTCCGGGAGATGTGCTTCATGTAAAACCCGGAAAAAGCGTTCCTGCAGATGGCGTGGTGCTGGAGGGAAGTACCAGTGTGGACGAGGCAGCCATTACGGGAGAGAGCATTCCCGTATCCAAGCTTCCCGGCGACCGGGTCATTGCAGCTACCATGAATAAAACCGGTTTCTTTAAGATGAAAGCAGATAAAACAGGGGAAAATACAGTATTTTCCCAGATTATCCGCCTGGTGGAGGACGCAAGCGCAAGTAAAGCGCCCATTGCCAGAATGGCCGATAAAATCGCAGGGATTTTTGTTCCTGCGGTTATGGGAATTTCCCTTCTTACCATTGCGGGCTGGCTTTTATCCGGGGCAGGCTTTGAGTTTGCCTTATCCTGCGGAATTGCAGTGCTGGTGATTTCTTGTCCCTGTGCTCTGGGACTTGCCACGCCGGTTGCCATTATGGTGGGAACAGGAAAAGGGGCAGAGAATGGAATCCTCATTAAATCTGGAGAGGCCCTTGAAGTCGCCCATAATATTCAGAGTGTAGTATTGGATAAAACAGGAACTATTACCCAGGGAAAACCAGTGGTAACAGATGTTCATGCCCTGCACACAGACAGGGAAGCACTTCTGAAAATAGCAGGAGCTCTGGAAGCGGGAAGCGAGCACCCGCTGGCAGAGGCGATTCTCCTGAAAGTCAGGGAAGAAAAGCTTTCCATTCCAAAAACAGAGGGGTTTCTTTCCATTACCGGAAAAGGGGTACAGGCAAAAATCAGAGGACAGATGTTTTATGCAGGCAACGAAAAGCTGATGCAGGAGCATGGAATTGACTGCAGGGAAATACAGCCGCTTATGGAAAAGCTGGCAGAAGAAGGAAAGACTCCGCTGATTTTTGCAGAAGAATCCAGGGTGCTCGGTGTAATCGGTGCGGCAGATGTGGTGAAGCCCACCAGTGCACAGGCAGTAAAAGAGTTGAAAAAACTGGGGATTCGGGTTATTATGCTTACAGGGGATCATGCCAGAACTGCAAAAGCCATTCAAAAGCAGCTTGAGATAGATACTGTGATTGCTGAGGTTCTGCCACAGGACAAGGAACGAGAGGGTGGCAAAAATCCAGGAATCCGGACAGGTGGTTGCCATGGTGGGAGATGGCATTAATGATGCGCCTGCCCTTGCCAGAGCTGATGTAGGGATTGCCATTGGGGCAGGAACAGACGTTGCCATTGAAAGTGCGGATATTGTGTTGATGAAAAACGATTTGCTGGACGTAGTGACAGCCATCAGTCTGAGCAAGGCAGTTATCCGGAATATTAAACAGAATCTGTTCTGGGCATTTTTCTATAATACCTGTGGAATTCCACTGGCAGCAGGACTTCTTTATCCCATATTCGGATTGAAGTTGAGTCCTATGTTTGGTGCAGCGGCTATGAGCCTCAGCAGTCTTTTTGTGGTATCTAATGCCCTGCGGCTGCGGTTCTTCCATGTACTGAAGGCGCCAAAAAGAGAAGAAGAGCCCCATATTGCAGAAATAATAGAATTATCAGGAGGAAAAAATGATGTATACAATGAAAATCGAAGGAATGATGTGTCCACACTGCCAGGCAGCAGTGACAAAGGCTTTAAATGCCATGGAGGGTGTAAAGGCAGAGGTAAATCTGGAGAAAAAAGAGGCTTATGTGGAAGCAGAAGCAAAGGTGACAAAAGAAGACCTGACAAAAGCAGTGGTTGAGGCAGGTTATGAAGTCGTATCCGTAGAGTAAGAAATCGGGAGTGAAAAAAGATGATTCGAGTAGGAATGGGATATGATGTCCATAAGCTGACAGAGGGCAGAGATTTAATCTTAGGTGGGGTGAAGATTCCCTGGGAAAAAGGGCTTTTGGGACATTCAGATGCAGATGTGGTGGTGCATGCCATTATGGACGCTCTTTTGGGAGCAGCGGCTCTTCGAGATATCGGAAGGCATTTCCCGGACACAGATCCCCAGTACAAGGGGATTTCCAGCATAAAGCTTTTGCAGCATGTGGGAAAGCTGCTGGAGGAAAAGATGTATGTGATTAATAACATTGATGCCACCATTATTGCCCAGAAGCCAAAGCTTCTGCCTTATATAGATACCATGATTTCCAATGTAGCAGAGGCGCTGCATCTGGAAGAAGATCAGGTAAATATTAAGGCAACCACAGAAGAGGGGCTGGGCTTTACGGGAAGCCAGGAAGGCATTTCTGCCCATGCGGTCTGTGCGCTTACCCATGTGCAGGACTTTATGGGAGATGACAGAATACAGAGAGGCTGCGGCGGGTGCTGCAACAGGGAGTAGAGTAAGATGAGTATTTTAAATGTGCAGAATTTATCCCACGGTTTTGGTGACCGTGCCATTTTTCAGGACGTTTCTTTCCGAGTATTAAAAGGAGAGCATATCGGACTGGTAGGCGCCAATGGCGAGGGAAAATCTACCTTTATGAATATTATTACAGGGAATCTGGTGCCGGACGAGGGCAAAATCGAGTGGGCAAAAAATGTCCGTGTAGGCTATCTGGATCAGCACACCGTGCTGGAAAAAGGCATGACGATTCGCGATGTACTGAAGTCTGCTTTTTCCTGGCTTTTTGAGCTGGAAGAGCAGATGAATCAGATTTGTGACCGCATGGGAGAAGCCACAGAAGAAGAACTGACAAAGATGATGGAAGAGCTGGGGACCATACAGGATTTGCTCACCATGCATGATTTCTATGTGATTGACAGCAAAGTAGAGGAAGTCGGCAGGGCTCTGGGGCTGACCGCCATTGGTCTGGATAGAGATGTGACGGATTTAAGCGGCGGTCAGAGAACGAAAATCCTGCTGGGCAAGCTGCTTTTGGAAAAGCCGGATATTCTGCTTTTAGACGAGCCCACCAACTATCTGGACGTGGAGCATATTGAATGGCTGAAGCGGTATTTACAGGAATATGAAAATGCCTTTATCCTGATTTCTCACGATATTCCGTTTTTAAACAGTGTTGTGAATCTCATTTATCATATGGATAACCAGGAGTTGAACCGGTATGTAGGGGATTATGACCATTTCCAGGAGGTCTATGCCGTAAAAAAGGCTCAGCTTGAGGCAGCCTATAACCGCCAGCAGCAGGAAATCAGTGAACTGAAGGATTTTGTGGCAAGAAATAAGGCAAGGGTGGCAACCAGAAACATGGCAATGTCCAGACAGAAAAAGTTGGATAAAATGGACGTGATTGAACTGGCAAAGGAAAAACCCAAGCCGGAATTTCACTTTAAGACAGCCAGAACCCCCAGCCGCTTTGTGGTGGAAACAGAAGATTTGGTGATTGGATATGAGGAACCTCTTTCAAAGCCTTTGAATCTGCGGGTGGAAAGAGGAGAAAAGATTGTACTCACCGGCTCTAACGGAATCGGAAAGACCACGCTTTTAAAAAGCATTCTGGGTCTGATTCCGGCGTTGTCCGGAAAGGTACAGTTGGGCGATTATCTGGAAATCGGATACTTTGAGCAGGAAATGCCAAAAGGAAATAAAAATACCTGTATTCAGGAAATCTGGGACGTATTTCCCTCCTATACGCAATATGAGGTGCGGGCAGCCCTGGCAAAATGCGGACTGACTACAAAGCACATCGAAAGTCTGGTGCGGGTGTTAAGCGGTGGCGAGCAGGCAAAGGTGCGTCTGTGCAAAATTATCAACCGGGAGAGCAATGTGCTGATTCTGGATGAGCCCACCAATCATCTGGACGCGGACGCAAAGGATGAACTGAAACGGGCTTTAAAGGAATATAAGGGAACCATTCTCATGGTCTGCCATGAACCGGAATTTTATGAAGGGCTTGCCACAGATGTCTGGGACTGCTCATCCTGGAGTACGAGAATACAGTAAGGCCACGCGTTACTGTGAAAAAGAAAATGAAACAGTAAAAAATAAAACATGCAATTCGTTTTCATAAAAATGTGGAATATAAGGTATAATCAAAAAATATGCAGGAATTGAAAAATAAACTTGCAAAATTGAGAGTATGGCATTATAATACAAAACATAGTGAATACAATATCTTTTAACAGGAGGAACGGCCATGTCATATGTAGATGAGGTTATTGAAGCAGTTGTTAAAAAAAATCCGGGAGAACCGGAATTTCACCAGGCAGTAAAGGAAGTTCTGGATTCTTTAAGACCGGTTGTAGATGCCAATGAAGAAAAATACCGTAAGGAAGCGCTTCTGGAGCGTCTGGTAGAGCCGGAAAGAGTCATTATGTTCCGCGTTCCATGGGTAGATGACAAAGGAAACGTACAGGTAAACAAAGGCTACCGCGTACAGTTTAACAGCGCAATCGGACCTTACAAGGGCGGTCTGAGATTCCACCCGTCTGTATATCTGGGAATTATTAAATTCCTGGGCTTTGAACAGGTATTCAAAAACTCCCTGACAGGCCTTCCTATCGGTGGCGGAAAAGGTGGCTCTGACTTTGATCCAAAAGGCAAATCTGACAGAGAGGTTATGGCATTCTGTCAGAGCTTTATGACAGAATTATACCGCCACATTGGTCCGGACACAGACGTACCGGCAGGTGATATTGGTGTCGGTGCAAGAGAAATCGGCTATCTTTTCGGACAGTATAAGAGAATCCGTGATGCATATGAAGGCGTGCTGACAGGAAAGGGTCTGACCTATGGCGGTTCTTTAGTAAGAACACAGGCAACAGGATACGGACTTCTGTATCTTACAGAGGAATTGTTGAAAATCAATGGAAAAGAACTGGCAGGAAAAACCGTTGCAGTATCCGGAGCCGGAAATGTGGCAACTTATGCTATTGAAAAGGCGTACCAGTTAGGTGCAAAACCAGTGACCTGTTCAGATTCCACAGGCTGGGTATACGATCCGGAAGGCATTGACCTGGCAGCATTAAAGGACATCAAAGAAGTAAAACGTGCCCGTCTGAGCGAATATACAAGCTACAGACCAAACGCAGAATACCACGAAGGAAAAGGCGTATGGACTGTAAAATGTGACATAGCTCTTCCGTGTGCAACACAGAACGAACTGACTCTGGAAGATGCAAAGGCTCTGGTGGCAAACGGCTGCTTTGCAGTGGCAGAAGGCGCAAACATGCCGACAACACTGGAGGCTACCGAATACCTTCAGGAAAACGGTGTAATCTTTGCACCCGGTAAAGCTGCAAACGCAGGCGGCGTGGCTACTTCCGCACTGGAAATGTCCCAGAACAGCGAGCGTTTAAGCTGGAGTTTTGAAGAAGTAGATGCAAAATTACAGGGTATTATGGTAAATATCTGCCACAACATGGCAGACGCTGCCAAGAAATATGGTTTTGAAGGCAATTATGTAGTAGGTGCTAATGCAGCAGGCTTTGAGAAGGTTGCAGAAGCTATGATTGCACAGGGTATTTGCTAATACAGTGAATCAAATTTGAGAAATAGAATAGAACTCCGCATAAGACTGCCCCGGTGGGAGAGGAAACTCTCTTACCGGGGTGGTCGCATTTGAGGGGAAAAGGTTGCAAAAGAAAAAAAGAAGAGGTATCCTTTTTTTAGAACTTTGAAATAGAGGGGATTTTCATGGTAAGGATAGGAATATGTGACGATGAGAAAGCAGTGGTTTATCAGCTAAAAGAGATTCTGGAAAATATTTTGCAGGATATCAATACAGAATATGAAATCTTTTGTTATTTTTCAGCATCAGACTTGTTGAAAAATATAGCAAATCTGAATCTGATTTTTCTTGATATAGAAATGCCGGAAATAGATGGAATTTCGGCAGGAAAAGAAATTCACAGTCTTTATGCTGACTGTAAAATCGTGATGGCAACAAGCCGGGTAGAGCGATTCAAGGAAACTTTTAAATTTGGAGCATTCCGGTTTGTCACAAAACCATTTGATAGAGAAGAAATCAAGGAAGCATTAGAATCATATGAGCAGCAGCTTATCGGAAGAGAAAAAATAAGTGTATATAAAGACAGAGTGGAATATAGTATTGTGCAATCTAAGATTTTGTATGCAGAAGCATATAATGGATATACGGAATTTTCTATTGGCAACCAAAGATACAGAAAAGAGTGTTCTTTAAATGTTCTAGAGAAAGTGCTGGATTCCCGATGCTTTTACCGGATTAACAAGCAGTACTGTGTCAACTTGTTTTATATTCAGGAATACAACAAAGGAAAAATTAAATTTGCTTCTGTAGAAAGTAGGGTTTCCAGGAGAAAGCAAAAAGATTTTGAAAAACTTTACAATGAATTTCAGATTGTTTACAGGTGACAGGGAATATGAAAAGGTTTTACTTGATAGTATTTATTTTGGAATGGCTGAAATATTGGCTGATTTTTTCTGTTTTATATAAAGCAGAAATTCGACGAAAAAATATAGGGATTTTCGCACTGTTATTATATGCGGTGTTGATTGAATTTGTGAATGTGACAAATGTAGAAAAAAGTTTATTTCTCTATCTTGTGGTCATAAGTATACAATTTTTAACCGTCAGGATAAAAGAAAGAAAAAATTTTTTAACAATTCTTCTCACAGTTTTCTGTGTTACCTGCATAGACGAGATATGTAATGATATCGTTGTCTGGTTTGTGGCAGGAATGGATTACTGTTTTGAAAAAGAAGTTATTGTAATTATCAGCGATATTATCATGCTCTTTTGTATTTTCATTATACATATTGTAAAAAAACAGAAAAAATGGAATTTTTATCATAAATTTGGGGAGCTCTTGCAGAAGGGAAAGTGGATTCTGATTTTCGTTATGGCAAGTCAGATAGCGCTTGTTTTGGCAGGATTAAGCTATATGAAAGATAAGCTTTTAAACGGACAAGCTTATACTTATATGACAGTACTAAGCATTTTTTCCTTTTCCAGTCTGGTCATACTGGTTGTGGCAATATACCATGTGGAACGTATGAATGAGAAAATGAAAGAAACGGTAGATATTGAAAAAAATTGAGAAATTCGCAGAAGAACTACTATGAAATGCTGTTGCAAAAAGAAGAAGAAACCAGAAAATATCGTCACGATATTACAAATCATCTGATGTGTTTAAAAGCACTTGCAGATGATAAAAAGACAGAGCTGGTTTCTCATTATATTGAAACTTTACAAAAGGATATGCAGCAGATACAAAATAAAAATTACGATACAGGAAATCTTATATTGGATATTTTGTTAAACTATCATACAGGCAGGATTAGAAAGAAGACACAGATTCGGGTTATAGGGAAGTGTAACGATGCGATTCCGATAGATGAAGTGGATTTATGTTGTATTTTTGCAAACTTGTTTCAAAACGCAGTAGAAGCAGTAAATCGAATACAGGGAGATGAAGAAAGACATATCTATATTTATTTTAAAGAATATGCAGGAAGTTTGAGTTGTCAGATAAAAAACAGCATACAAGAAGAGAGTGTAAGATTAGGAAAAGATGGATTGCCTGTGACATCAAAAAAAGAGGGGAAAAATCATGGTATGGGAATGAAAAATGTAAAAGAAATGATAGAAGGTAAAAATGGATTGTTTAATTTTAAAGTACAGGGGGAGGAGTTTATATGTACAATCATGCTGAGATATAACCAATAAACAAGTTATTTAACCGATAAAAGAGTTAATGTTGAGATTCATAATTTCTTTTGCTATTGTTGTATTAGAAGAAAGGACAAGGAGGCGAAAGAGATTATGAATTTTTTTGTTGGAGATGTTTCTGTGTTGGGATTTTGGGAGGACTTAATTAAAGAGATATTTGATCAGATATTTGGATAAAAGATTGTGTCTATTTTAATATTGTAGAAATTATAGTTTGTAAAGGAGGGATTCCAATGGCTTATTTTGTTAACCATTCGATAGCATAAAACGATATATTTAGGAAGTGTTCTGAATGAGAAAGTTAGTAAAAGGTTTTTTGAGTATTTGTTTAATTTTAGTAATGACTACAAATTTATCTATACTACCAGTCATGGCACAGGAAGAAGAGGTACAGAGAGAAGAATTTGAAACTGTGATTGGGAACCAAAACATTGAATTTGTTTTGTATGAGAATGAAACGCTAAGACAAGTGGATTATGAAATAGAAGGGACGCTGCATTCGATAACTTACAATAAATATAACGGTGTTTTGGTTGTCGCTGGGAAGTGTATCGGAGATTCAGAAGAGGATATTTTGTTATATGGATCGCATGAAATGAGTAGAAGAAATGGGGTATTAAACACAGATATAGATGATGTTGCAGGTGTAGCTGCTGCGATATTGGCACTTGTAGGTTCAGGAGGTTGGTCAGCAGTTGTTGCTATAGCAGATATAATAGTAGGTCGTCATCTTCCTACAATTTATTATACAGATATTACATATTATACTGATGAATTAGTAGGGAGGAAGACCAAGAATGTATCATAAGTTCTATTTTTATACAGATGCAGCACGCACAGATTTGATAGGAGTAATTTAATGAAAGCTAGTAGAGATAAATACTCTGAAATTTTAAAATATTTGGCATGGACATTAGTTGTAATTGGGATAATTCTTATCTTAACTGGAAATACAGGTGGATTTGGTAGAAAATGTGTTATGACAGCAATGAACATCAGTGCTTTTTTCTGCATATTTGTAGAATATATACTTCAAAAATCGGATAAAAAAAAGAGTTCTTTATTGGCAGCAATTTTTTTGTTAATAAATGCAATAGGTATGTGGATTTGACAGTTCCAAGATAAAAAAAGAGATATATTGGTCATATTTATAAGTCCGGCAGTTTTTTCTATGATAGAAATTAAAATTGCCGGACTTTTTCCGAGAAAATTCATGGAAATTTCATTTCTTGTATGTTAAAATAGGAAAAAATTTTTAAGGAAGTGAGCATATGAAACTAGCAGAACACAAAACCCCCATTACCATAGGCATATTCTCCTCTTCGTCCCCAGTTTCCGTTACGGCATCTGTGCGGTATGAGAGAGGAAAGGCATATTTGGAAAGCAAAGGCTTTGGGATTGTGGACGGAAGCTTGTACAAGCAAAGGGAATTTTTATCGTTCCGGCACCATAAAGGAGCGGGCAGAGGAGTTTAATCAGCTTTTGTACCGGGAGGATATTTCCATACTTATGGCAGCCATAGGAGGAAATAATACCAATTCAATTTTACCATACCTGGATTACGAGTATCTGAAAGCCCATCCGAAAATCATCATAGGGTATTCGGACACAACGGCATTGCTGCTGGCTGTTTATGAAAAAACGGGACTTCCGGTATTTTACGGACCTGCCCTGGCATCTTCTTTTGGGGAACTGCCGCCTTTTGTAGATTGGACGTACGCGCAGTTTGAAACCATGCTTCAAGGCTATGGGAAGCTGCCTTATACCTTTCCCACGCCTGAATATTGGACAGACGAATTTATAGACTGGAACAGACAGACAAGGGGAAAAGAAGAGCGGGAAAACCAGTGGATTTGTGTAAATCCCGGTCAGGTAAAAGGAAGACTGATAGGTGGGAATCTGAACACCATGGAAGGCTTTTTCGGAACAGAATACATGCCGGAAATCCGAAAAGGAGATCTTCTTTTTATAGAAGATTCCCTGAAAGATGCCTGTACGATTGAACGTTCTTTTTCCCTTTTAAAATTGGCAGGCGTGTTTGAAAAAGTCGGAGGGATTATTCTGGGCAAGCATGAAAAATTTGATGATAACGGGACAGGCAGAAAGCCGTATGAAATCCTGCTGGAGGTACTGGGAACGCCCAAGATTCCAATACTGGCGGATTTTGACTGCTGCCATACCCACCCCATGCTTACCCTGCCTATCGGGAGTGAGATTTGTCTGGACGCAGGAGCAAAGTCTGTGACACTGCTCACAAATCCACTGGAAAAACTCAGATAAACATTGACAAATCCCTCATTTATGCATAAACTAGAGAAAGACAGAAAAAGGCTTGGAACGAAAAGAGTACGAACATTCTTCTTTTTCAGAGAGAGGCGGTCATCGGCTGTAAGCTGCCTTAAAAGAAACCTCGGAAAGTGCATTCGGGAGCTGATTCGGTGAAGGCAGATTCTTTGATTAGAAAGAACAGGACATAGCCGGATACGCAGGTCTGCGTTATGGACAAAGGAGTGGCAGACAGAAATTTTGTCTTCAAATAGAGTGGAACCGCGGAATCATTCGCCTCTATACTGCAAAGCAGCAGTGTAGGGGTGTTTTTTATTTTGCATACAGTTTTCATACAGGAAAGGAAGTGTGACATGGGATTTATCGGACATATTAAAGAAGAGTTTCAGGTGATCCAGGAAAGGGACCCGGCAATTAAAACGCCCATGGAGGTTTTGCTGTATCCCAGCTTTCGTGTTATGATACAATACAGGAGAGCGCATAAATTATACGAAAAGGGACATTATTTCCTTGCACGGTGGATTTCCCAGAGAGCTGCCAGAAAGACGGGAATCGAAATCCACCCCGGGGCAAAGATTGGAAAAGGGCTTTTTATTGACCATGGTGCAGGGGTGATTATCGGAGAAACTACGATTATTGGGGATAATGTAACCCTGTATCAGGGTGTGACCCTTGGGGGAACGGGAAAGGAAACGGGAAAGCGCCACCCAACGCTTAGAGATAATGTTATGGTCAGCGCCGGCGCTAAAATCCTGGGGTCGTTTACCATTGGAGAAAACTCTAAAATCGGCGCAGGAAGCGTGGTTTTGGAAGAGGTACCGCCTAATTGTACCGTGGTAGGCGTTCCGGGGCGTGTAGTAAAAAAGGAAAATCAGAAGGTGCCGCGGGTGGATATGGACCAGGTACATCTGCCAGACCCTACACTGGACGATATTCATTATCTCCAGCATGAAAATGAACAACTCCGTTCAGAGCTTCAGAAAATGGGCTATGAACTGAAGGATATGCAGGAAAGAGAAGCAAAATGCCGCAGGGCAAGAGAACTTGCAGAACAGAAAATGAAAAAGGAGTAAAAAGCATATGAAAATTTATAACACACTGACAAAGAGAAAAGAAGAGTTTGTTCCTTTAAAAGAGGGAAAAGTAAGTATGTACGTCTGCGGACCTACGGTTTACAACTTTATCCACATTGGAAATGCAAGACCTATGATTGTATTTGATACCGTGCGCCGTTATATGGAATATAAGGGGTATGAGGTAAATTATGTTTCTAATTTCACAGACGTGGACGATAAAATCATTGCAAAGGCAGTAGAGGAAGGCGTAAGCGCAGAAGAAATTTCTACCCGATATATTAAAGAATGTAAAAAAGATATGGCAGATATGAATGTAAAACCTGCAACCACACACCCTCTGGCTACTCAGGAAATTGACGGCATGATAGATATGATTCAGACGCTGATTGACAAGGGTTTTGCCTATGAGGTCAACGGCACCGTATATTTCCGGGTGAAAAATTTTAAGGAATATGGAAAACTCTCCCATAAGAACCTGGAGGATTTGCAGTCTGGATTCCGCTCTCTGCAGGTATCCGGAGAAGACCAGAAAGAAGACCCACTGGATTTTGTACTCTGGAAACCGAAAAAGGAAGGAGAGCCTTTCTGGGTATCTCCGTGGAGTGAAGGACGCCCCGGCTGGCACATTGAATGTTCTGTTATGTCCAAAAAATATCTGGGCGAGGAAATTGATATTCACGCAGGTGGCGAGGATTTGATTTTCCCTCATCATGAGAATGAAATTGCACAGTCTGAATGCTGCAACGGAAAGCCTTTTGCGAGATACTGGCTGCACAATGCCTTTTTAAATATTGATAACCGGAAAATGTCCAAATCTCTGGGGAATTTCTTTACCGTGAGAGAAATCGGAGAAAAATATGACTTACAGGTACTGCGTTTCTTCATGTTAAACGCACATTACAGAAGTCCGCTGAATTTCAGCGCAGAACTTATGGAAGCATCAAAAAATGCTCTCGATAGAATCATTACCTGCGTAGACCAGTTAAAGCATTTGCTGGAAACAGCGCCGGAAGGGGAAAAGACAGCAAAAGAACTGGAACTGGAGCCAGAAATCCAGGGTTATGTGAAGAAATATGAAGAATCCATGGAAGATGATTTCAATACCGCAGATGCCATTGCAGCAATTTTTGAACTGGTAAAATTTGCAAATACACAGGCAGACGGAACAAGTACAAAGGGATTTGTACAGGAACTTCTGGATACTATTGTACATTTAAGCGATATTCTGGGACTTCTGGTAAACAAAGAGGCAGATGTCTTAGACGAAGATGTTGAAAAATTAATTGAAGAACGTCAGATAGCCAGAAAAGAGAAAAACTTCAAGCGTGCAGATGAAATTCGCGACCAGCTGGCAGACATGGGCATTATTCTGAAGGATACAAGAGAGGGTGTACAATGGAAGCGAGCTTAAGCTATTTAAAGGAAATGTTTCAGTTAGCGGATACGGATATCCGGACGTATTCTCCCCTGACACTTGCCTATATCGGAGATGCAATTTATGAATTGGTTGTCCGTACGATTCTGGTGGAAAAGGGTAACACACAGGTAAATAAGCTGAATCAGAGAGCCAACCGTCTGGTAAAGGCGTCTGCACAGTCAGAAATGATTGAAAAGCTGAAACCCTATCTGACAGAAGAGGAAATGGCAGTGTTTAAACGGGGACGCAACGCCAAATCCTATACCATGGCAAAGAATGCAACCATGTCAGATTACCGCAGGGCAACAGGATTTGAGGCGCTTATGGGATATCTGTATCTCACGGAGCAGTGGGAGAGAATGCTGGAACTGATTAAACTGGGAATGACAGAAGAGGCAAAAGGAGAAGCAGATGGAGAATAAATTCCAGGAAACAAAAATAGAGGGACGCAATGCCGTACTGGAGGCGTTTCGTTCCGGGAAATCCGTGGATAAGCTTTTTGTGCTGGAAAAATGTGAGGACGGTCCTGTCCGCACGATTTTAAGGGAAGCGAAAAAGCATGATACTATAGTGAAATTTGTGAAAAAGGAGCGTCTGGAGCAACTGTCGGAAACAGGTATGCATCAGGGTGTCATTGCCATGACTGCGGCTTACAATTACGCAGAGGTGGCAGAGATGTTGGAGGCAGCAAGGGTAAAGGGAGAACCGCCGTTTCTGATTCTTCTGGACAATATTGAAGACCCTCACAATCTGGGTGCTATTATCAGAACTGCCAATCTGGCAGGCGCCCACGGCGTCATTATTCCGAAAAACAGAGCCGTCGGTCTGACTGCCACAGTTGCCAGAACCTCGGCAGGTGCGTTGAATTATACGCCTGTGGCAAAGGTGACAAATATGGCAAGAACCATTGAACAGCTGAAAAAAGAGGGTATGTGGTTTGTGTGTGCAGATATGGGCGGAACCACCATGTATGATCTGGATTTAAAGGGACCTATGGGGCTGGTGATTGGCAATGAAGGGGACGGTGTGTCCAAGCTGGTAAGGGAAAAATGTGATTTTATTGCATCTATCCCCATGAAAGGTGATATTGATTCCTTAAACGCGTCTGTGGCAGCAGGCGTACTTGCTTTTGAAATTGTGCGTCAGAGAATGGAAAAATGAAAAATTATGAACAATGCTCAGATGAGGAAATCATCGAGCTTCTGCAAAAAGGAGAACATTCCGTAGAGGATTATCTGATTAAAAAGTATAAGCCCATGGTACTGAAAAAAGCCCATGCCATGTTTCTCATAGGCGGGGAACAGGAGGATTTGATTCAGGAGGGCATGATAGGGCTTTTTAAGGCAGTGCAGGGATATCAGCCGGGAAAAAATGCGTCATTTTCTACCTTTGCCAACTTATGTGTGGAACGGCAGATGTGTAAGGCTATTGAAATTTCCGGCAGACAGAAGCACAGACCTTTAAATACCTATATTTCTCTGAGTCAGGAGGACGGACCTCTGGCAAATACTGAGGATACGGTGCAGTTAAATCCGGAGGAAATTGTCATTGGCAGGGAGAGTGCAGACAACCTGAAAAAACGGATTTGTAAGGTACTAAGCCCTTTTGAAAATCAGGTGTTGAAGTTCTATTTGCAGGGTATGGATTACCGGAAGATTGCGAAAAAGCTGGAAAAACCGGACAAGTCTGTGGACAATGCGTTGCAGCGGATTCGCGGTAAAATTCATGGCATGATAGAAGAATAGCTGTGAGAATTTTATGTAAAAAAGGAAAAATTACAAAAACAGATAAAAAATTAATAAAAAAGGTTGACAGGCGCATAACTTTTTGGTATAGTCTATAAATGTGGTAAGCACACAGCACAAAAAGTTATGCTGCCTTGGCTCAGTCGGTAGAGCGTCGCCTTGGTAAGGCGGAGGTCGGCGGTTCAAGTCCGCTAGGCAGCTCTTATAAAAACAAAGAGAAACAGTGGAGGAATCTTAGGGATAAGAGGACTTTGCTGTTTCTCTTTGTTTTCTACAAAGCAGAATGGACATATTTCCAGGAATGGTTTACACGGCACCGGATTTTAGTGTATCATAGGAATAACAGGGGAAAAGCAGATTTGGGAAGGAGGGAAGCTGCATATGAGAGAAAAAGTCATGCGTCTGGTTCTTTCTTTTTCCACCACTACCCATGCCATGGCAGCAGAAAAATGGTTTCAAGAGGAGGGGCTTCCCGGAAGGCTGATTCCTCTTCCCTCCAGTATTTCTGCGGAATGTGGGTTGGCGTGGTGTACCGATACAGGACAGAAAGCCTGTGTGGAAAAGGCGGTAAAGGAAGGACAGCTGCAAATACAGGAAATACATGAAGTCGAGTTATATGAAAGGAAAGAAAGATGAATACGAACATTGATGCAAAGGGTATGACCTGCCCAAAACCGGTCATTTTGGCAAAAAAGGCAATGGACGCCTGCAAAAAAGGAGAAAAGGTCTGCATACTTGTAGACAATCAAATTGCAGTGGAAAATCTGCGAAAACTGGCAGCCTCCCAGAAGGCAGACTATTGGTTTAAGAAAAAAGGGGAAAAGGAGTATGAGGTTGTTATTACCGTACAGGAAGAGTATACATCTGAAAATGCAGAAGAGGGAAAAGCTGCAGAATTAGCTTCATTGGAACTGGAAAGCTGTCAGATAAAGTCGCAAAAGAGAACCGTTGTGGTACTTTCCTCTGATAAAATGGGAGAAGGAGAGGAAGAGCTTGGAAAAATCCTGATTAAGGGTTTTGTGTATGCCCTGACACAGTTGGAGGAGCTTCCGGATTCTGTGCTGCTTTATAACAGCGGGGCTTTTTTGTCCTGTGAGGACTCTCCTGTGCTGGAGGATTTAAAGCTTTTAGAGGAAGAAGGCGTGAGAATCTGCACCTGCGGTACCTGTCTGGATTTCTATAAGTTAAAGGAAAAGCTGGCAGTAGGCGAGGTTGTGAATATGTATCAGATTGTACAGGTGCAGGCGCAGGCAGATTTAATTCTCAAACCATAAAGAAGGGGTGAAGCTATGAAGCCGATTATTGTAAGAGGCGGCGGAGATCTGGCAACCGGAACCATTCACCGCCTGTGTAAAAGCGGGTATCCGGTGATTGTTTTAGAGGATACAAGTCCATCGGCTATCCGACAGAAAGTTTCCTTTTGTCAGGCTGCTTATGAGGGAAGTATGGAGGTAGAGGGGATTGTGTGTCAAAAGGCAGATACCTTTTCAAAAGCCCTGGAAAAGGTAACGTGGAAGAACCCCATGCTTGTCATAGACCCGAAGGCAGCCTGCCTGAATCAATACCACCCCAATATTTTAATTGATGCCATTCTGGCAAAGAAGAATCTTGGAACACATCGCGGTATGGCGGATTTGACTATTGCTCTGGGACCGGGATTTACGGCAGGGGAAGATGTGGATTATGTGATAGAAACAAAGAGAGGGCATTATCTGGGAAGACGGATAGAGAAGGGAAGCGCCATTTCCAATACTGGTGTACCGGGCATTATTGGCGGATACGGAAAGGAGCGGGTGCTTCATGCTCCCTGTGCAGGCAGATTCAGGAGAATCCGGGAAATTGGGGACTGGGTCAATGCAGGAGAAGCAGTAGGCTTTATTGAGCAGGAGGCGGACAAAACAGAGGTATGCACTGAGATTTCCGGTGTGGTGCGGGGAATTTTGCAGGACGGATTTGTTGTGACCGAGCATTTTAAACTGGCAGATGTGGATCCCAGAAAGGAATCCAGGGCACACTGTAATCTGATTTCAGATAAGGCGAGATGCATTGCAGGTGGTGTGCTGGAATTGGTCTGCGCCTGGGAGAAAGGAATTCTGGAAAAGAAGTAAGCTATGAAGCTGTGTGAAATCATATCGTATTTGGGAGAAACACCCCGGAAAAATGTGGCATTTGCAGGAGCCGGGGGAAAAACCAGTTGTATTCTGGAGTTGGCAGATGCGTGGAGAGAACAGGGAAAAAAGGTATTGGTGACAACTTCCACCCACATGGAAAAGCCTGAAACTTTTCCGCTCCCCACTGTGATAGAGAACAGGGAAGAGAAGATTATGGAGGCTCTGAAGAAGAAGGGTGCAGTGCTGGCAGGGCTTCCTGCTTTGCAGGGTGGAAAAATCCAGGGGCTTCCTGTTGAAACTTATCAAAGGGTCTGCAAAGAGGCGGATTGTGTACTTGTAGAGGCAGACGGTTCCAGGCGTTTTCCTGTTAAAGTGCCGAAAAAAGGAGAGCCGGTGATTTATGAAAATATCACCCATATTTTGATTCTGGCAGGAGCGTCCGCCCTCGGACAGCCTCTTGACAGAGTTTGTCACCGACTGGAAGAGGCACAGGGGCTTTTCAGACAGATACAATGGGAGAAGGTATGGGACAGTTCTTTTCCAGTGACAGAGTCCCTGCTTGGAGGATTGTTAGAGGCAGGGTATATCCAGCCTTTAAAAAGAAGATTTCCTGATAAAAAGATTGCAGTGCTTTTAAATCAGGCAGATGTTCTGGAATCCCCTGAAAAGAGCAGGAAAAGATTGCAGGAAAAGCTTTCTGTTCCTGTATTCTTGCACGGGTGGCAAAAAAGGGTACATGGGATTGTTCTGGCAGCAGGGTTTTCCACACGGTTTGGAGAAAATAAGCTTTTGTATCTACTGGAGGGAAGACCTATGTATGACCATGTACTGAAACAGCTTTCCTGTCTGCAGGTAAAAAAGAAGCTGACATCCCTGACCCTGGTGACGCAGTATGAGGAAATAAAGCAGGCAGCCGGGCAGAGGAATGTTACAGTAGTGAAAAATGAGGACAGTTGCAGAGGAATTTCCTCTTCCTTAAAGCTGGGGCTTACGAAAGCTATGGAATCTGCAGAAAGGGAGAAGGAGCATTATTATATGTTTTTTGTAGCAGATCAGCCGTTTCTGCGACAGGAAACTATAGAAGAATTTCTGTCTGCTTTTTTGAAAACAGGAAAGGGCATTGGTTGTGTGTGCAGAGAAGGGATCAGTGGCAATCCGGTGATTTTTCACGAAAAATATGTACGGGAACTGCAGAGCCTGACAGGAGATGTAGGAGGAAAACGGGTTTTGAAAAGCCATATGGAGGACGTATTTTTCTATGAGGTTTCTGATGAACGGGAACTGAAGGATATTGACAGAAGAGAAGAACTGTAACACATTTTCTGTTCCTTTCTGTACTGGGTAATCAGAAAAGAAAATTTATATATTTGCAGCAAATTTATCGGGCATGCTCTGAGATTCAGAACTCAAAGCATGCCCGATTTGCATTTTATTCCGGATAAACCAGACGTTCCTCTGAGATATTGGTAAGCACCTGGTCTAAATATCGTTTTGCCAGCCAATTTGCCATGCCAAGATTCATGTCCAGATGATTTCCGCAGTCTTTGGCAGAAGCGCCGGGGACTTCATCGTGGAAATCACGGATAAAGGTGAACATTTCTGTGACAAGAGGCAGAATATCTTTAGAAGAGTAATCCCCCAAAAGCAGAAGATAAAAGCCGGTGCGGCAGCCCATAGGGCCAAAATATACAGTTTTTTCTCCGAACTGAGGGTGATTTCTTAAAAAGGTAGCGCCCAAATGCTCAATGGTATGTACCTCTGCAGTGTTCATAACCGGTTCGTCGTTGGGAGAGGTCATACGCAGATCAAAGGTTGTAATCACCTCAGAGCCTGCATGGTCTTTGCGGGATACATAAACACCTGGTTTTAATTTTATATGGTCAATGGTAAAGCTTGCAATTTTTTCCATACATAATCCTCTTTTCTGATTTTTTAAATCTTTTTTATTTTTCAGATTTTGGAATCTGACAGATTTATTATAAGCGGTTTCAGGAAAGGACGCAAGGAAAATCACAGGGGCGGGTTGTGAAAAACGGGGAAAGCGTGGTAAAATAGAACTGCAAAATTTTGAAACGGAGAACAGAGATGGAATTATTAGATAAAAATCGAAGAATACTGGACCGGGAGAGCGGAGGGCTATTCCCAGGTCAACCAGGGAGAGCTTGCCACAGAGCAGAGAAGAAAATGGAGAGAGCATTTAATCGCACATCTGGGAGGAAAGAAACCGGAAGAAACAAAAGTGCTGGATATTGGCACAGGACCAGGGTTTTTTGCCATTATTCTGGCAGAGGCGGGATATCAGGTAACCGCCGTGGACTATACAGAGGAAATGTTAAAAGAGGCAAAGAAAAATGCGGGAAATCTGGCAGGTAAAATCTGCTGGAAGCAGATGAATGCCCAGGAACTTTCCTTTGAAGACCATACCTTTGACGCCGTGGTGTCCCGAAATCTGACCTGGAATCTGGAAAATCCGGAAAAAGCCTATGGAGAATGGGTGAGAGTGCTGAAAAAAGGCGGTGTTCTTTTGAATTATGATGCAAACTGGTATCATCATCTCTTTGATGAAGAAAAACGCCGGGAATATGAAAACGACCGGGCAAGGGTAGAGGAATTGCAGCTTAGCGACCACTACATCTGCACGGATATTGACGCCATGGAAGAAATCGCAAAGGAAGTTCCGTTAAGCCGCATTGCAAGACCTGCCTGGGACAGGGAGGTTTTGGGGAAACTGTGCGTAAAACAGGTAAAAGCAGAGGAAGAAGCCTGGAAAGAGGTCTGGAGCGAGGAGGAAATGGCAAACTATTATTCCACGCCTATGTTTCTGATAATTGCAGAAAAATAGTAGAAAACAGAGCCAGAACAAGGTTGCTGACAGAAAAAAAACGTGCTAAAATAGACCAATAAAGGGAAATTGTAGTAGTTGGAGGACAAAAAGAGATGATAAATGACAAAAAAAGTTTTATTCAGCGGTATGCAGGCTACCGGAAACCTGACACTTGGGAATTATCTGGGAGCATTGAAAAACTGGGTAACTTTAAGTGATGAATACGAGTGCTTTTACAGTGTGGTGGACATGCATTCCATTACCGTGCGCCAGGATCCTGCAACCTTAAGAAAGAGAGCCAGAGCGCTTTTGACGTTGTATCTGGCAGCAGGTCTGGACCCGAAAAAGAACTGTATTTATTATCAGTCCCATGTATCCGGACACGCAGAACTTGCATGGATTTTAAATTGCTTTACTTATATGGGTGAGTTAAATCGTATGACACAGTTTAAGGATAAATCTGCAAAGCATGCAGATAACATCAACGCAGGACTCTTTACTTATCCGGTGCTTATGGCAGCCGATATTCTGCTGTATCAGGCAGATGTGGTTCCAGTGGGCATTGACCAGATGCAGCATCTGGAGCTGACCCGCGATATTGCCATTCGTTTCAATAATATTTACGGCGATGTCTTTACCGTGCCGGAGGCATATATTGGCAAGGTAGGGGCAAAGATTATGAGTCTTCAGGATCCGGCAAAGAAAATGTCCAAATCAGATGAAAATCCAAACGGTAGCATTTATCTTATGGACGACCCGGATACCATTATGAGAAAATGCAAGCGCGCAGTGACAGATTCTGAGGCATGCATTGCTTACAGAGAAGAGCAGCCGGGACTGAAAAACCTGATTGATATCTACTGCGCATGCATGGGAAAAACCCCGGACGAGGCAGTGGGGGAATTTGAAGGAAAGGGCTACGGAGATTTGAAAATGGCCGTAGGCGAGGCAGTGGTCAGCGTTTTAAAACCGCTGCAGGACGAAGTGGCAAGACTGGAAAAGGATAAAGCTTATCTGGATTCCATTATTAAAGAAAATGCAGAGAAAGCACAGTACTTTGCAAATAAAACTCTGAGAAAGGTACAGAGAAAGGTTGGTTTCCCGGACAGAATCCGGTAAAAGACAGGAGGTGTCTGTTATGACAGTTGAGGAAGTAGTTACGGTTCTGGCAATGCAGGAGGAAATTTTGCAGTTTAATCATTTCACCAATGAGGACGCATGGGCGCTGGGCAATTTGCTGGTAGCAGAAGCAAAGAAGCGGGATTTGGATACCACGGTGGAAATTCGGTTAAACAATGGGCATACGGTGTTTAAATATGCAGGCAACGGTACGACCTTAAACAATGAAATCTGGGCGGATAAGATGTTTGCTTCTGTTTCCCGTATGGAAAAAAGCACCATGCTGTTATACAGCGAACTGAAAAGAAGTGAAGAAACCATGGAGGATATTGGTCTTGGAAAAGAGGAATATTCCTGCCTGGGCGGCGGCTTTCCGGTGCGTGTAGAAGAAGTTGGCGTCATAGGCGCGATTATGGTGACAAATCAGAGTCATTTTATCAACCATGACATTATTGTGAAGGCAGTGAGCCGATACCTGCATGTAGATGAGGTTCCGCGCATCAGAGCTTTATAAAATTCAGAAAAATTTTAGAAAAACATCGTGGAATCGAATTGACAATTTGAAAATCAAAGTATAAAATGATAACAATTTATTCAGAGAGGGAGGACTTTTCATATGGATAAAAAAGCACCGGGAAAGGGATTTTTGAAGGTAGTAGGAATTTTGCTGATTATTGGAGGCGTGTTTGGGTTTATCGGGGCAGCGTCTAATGCCTTTGTGGTAAGCACACTGTCTAACGGTACATTGGATCCTGCGGTAACGGCTGTATATGAACAGGCAGGACTTACCGCAGAAACCTTTCAGGCAGGTATAATCCAGTCTGTGATTCAGGGCGTTCTGTATCTGGCAGCAGGAATTCTGGGGGTTGCAAACTGCAACAAAATCGAAAAAGCGAATATCTGCTTTATTTTTGGAATCCTTTTGATTGCCTATGTTCTGATTCAGGCGGGAATTGCTGCTGCAACAGGCGGCTTCAGCGCATTATCCGTGATTTCCATTCTGTTTTCTTTAATTCTTCCTTTGTTGTATTTCTGGGGAGCATTAAAGAACCGTCAGGCTATGCAGGATACAAAGAGCGGAACCAGTCTATAAGAAGACGAGAAAGTAAAGGGAAAATGGGGTTGTTGCATTAAGTGCAGTTTCATTAATGTGACAGCCCCTTCCTGTATCAAAAGCCAGATAAAGGAGAAAGGGAGAACGTATGGAACATCTGATTAAAGTAACCGATTTGTGCAAGGTTTACAATCCGGGGGAAAATGAAGTAAGGGCTTTGGACCATATCAATCTGAAAATTGACAGAGGTGAGTTTGTGGCAATTATCGGGCAGTCCGGTTCCGGAAAATCTACATTTATGAATATGCTGGGCTGCCTGGATACACCTACCTCAGGAACCTATTTCTTAAATGGGACTGATGTGTCTACCATGACAGACAATGAGCTGTCAGCAGTGAGAAACCGGGAAATTGGCTTTATTTTTCAGGGATTTAATCTGATTGCAAATCTGACGGCAGAGGAAAATGTAGAGTTGCCCTTAATTTACCGGGGAATTGACAAAAAAACCAGAAGACAGCTGGCAAGGGAAGCGCTGGAAATGGTAGGGCTTTCCCATCGTATGAACCACAAGCCTTCAGAAATGTCAGGGGGACAGCAGCAGCGTGTTGCCATTGCCCGTGCGATTGCTGCAAAGCCTCCGGTAATTCTGGCAGACGAACCTACCGGAAACCTGGATTCTGCTTCCAGCAAGGAAATTTTAAGCATTTTAAAGGATTTGCACAAAGGGGGAAGAACCGTCATTCTTATCACTCATGACGATGGCATTGCGGCAAGGGCAAAGCGCGTGGTGCGTATTATGGACGGAAAAATAGAATCGGACGTTATCAACCCGGCATTTGACAGTATGGAGGAAGAACATGAAAAAGGAAGTATTGAAAAATAAAAATGTGGTGATGCTTATTACCATAGGCGTAATTGTACTGGCAATCGCAGCGATTGCCCTGATTGGAAGCATGGCAGGAGGAGAGAAAGATGCCAAGCCTTCTGTGGAAGTGGTGTCTGTAAAAACCGGAAATGTCACACAGGAAGTAGATGCCACAGGAAATGTGGAAAGCGAGATAAAGAAAACCTTTTATTCTCCTGTAAACGCAACCATTCAGACTATGACGGTAGAATCTGGGGACAGCGTAGAGGCAGGAAAGAATATTATCGGTTTTAATCTGGAAAATCTGGAAGCAGAAAATCAGAAAGCAGAGTTGTCTTTAAAATCCGGTAAACTGGATATGCAGGACGCTCAGGAGCAGGCAAACCAGGCGGCAGGCAAGGTGGCAGATGCCCAGGCAGCCATTCCGGGGCTGGAGAGTGCCATTGCGGAAAAAGAAAATGAAATTGAGAGTCTGCGGCAGCAGATTGCGGACGCTCAGACAAATGCACAGAACGAAGCACAGGTTCAGATGGAGCAGGCTCAGAAAGATGCAGATGCAGCTTATGAAGCGGAAAAGGCGCAGGCGGAGCAGGAATATAATAAATTAAAAGAAGAATATGATAAAAAGTTAGAAGAAGTACAACAGTGCGAGCGTGAAAAAAATGATGTGGAAAGAGAATATGAACAGGCTAGTACTGATTATGAAGCTGGGAAGATAGATGAATCTCAGAGAGAAAAAATTGCAGATAAATATAATGATGCACTGGATAAATTAAAGCAAGCACAAGACTCTGTTCCTGAAAAACCAGTTAAAAAAGAAATAAACAAAGCAGATTACAGCATATCCATGGACGGACTTTCCGGAGGCGCAGCAGCCAACACGGCAGACCTTCAGGCGCAGATGGAATCCGCAGCTTCAGATTTGGCACAGCTTCAGTCTGAACTGGCTTCCAAACAGGCCATTGCAGAAAGCGATGTGACCGGACTTACTGGCGCGGCAAAAGAAAAAATGGCAATCACAAGCAATCTGGCAGAACTGGAAACCAAAAATCTGCAGGAGCTTTTAGAGGAAGGCAGAAAAGGAATCCAGGCAGAATTTAAAGGCGTTATTTCAGACGCAAGAGTAACCCAGGGCGCAACTGTAACCCAGGGAATGGAACTTTTCACTTTACAGAGTACTCAGGACGTGTGTGTGGACGCCAATGTATCCAAATATGACTTTGACAAGGTAAAAGAAGGACAGAAAGCAGAAATTACCCTTGGAGATAAAAAGTACAAGGGAACTGTGAAAAAGGTGAGCAAAATCGCTATTCCAAATGAAAAAGGAACACCGCTGATTGGCGTTACCATACATATTGATAACCCGGATGACAATATCTTTATCGGGGTAGAGGCAAAAGTAAGTATTCAGGCATCTGAGGCAAAAAATGTTCCGGTGCTTCCTGTAGAAGTCGTTAATATCGGAAAACAGGGTTCCTTTTGCTATGTGGTAGAAAACGGTAAGATTGTCAAAAAAGAGATTGAAACAGGCGTTACCTCTGATTCTATGGTGGAAGTGAAAAGTGGTCTGAAAAAAGGTGACCAGGTAATCAAGGATATGGGTACATATAGCGAGGGAGATAGCGTGACTGCGAAAGAGGCAGAGGACAGCAAGACTTCAAAGTAGCAGGAAAGGAAGAGAAAATGGGAAATATAATAGAATATGTCAAAATGGCGATTCAGAATATTCTTGCCAATAAAGGACGTTCCTTTCTTACCATGCTTGGAATTATCATTGGAATTGCTTCGGTCATTGCCATTGTTTCCATTGGTGAGGGTACCAAGAATCAAATGAACAGTGAGATTAACGACGTAGGCGGCGGACAGATTGCCATTAACTGCAGTCTGGACGCTATGAATCAGGAAATTTATATGACGCCTGAGGATTTGGACGCAATTCGTGAAATCGAAGGTGTGGAAGGTGTCACAGGAACGGACAGCCTTACCGGCGAAACCGTTACCGGTAAAGGAGAATTCAGTGTAAATCTTTCCATGGAAACCCAGGACGGAAATATTTTGATGAATTCTGCTATGAAAAGAGGCTCTTACTTTACAGAGGCAGATGTTACAGAGGGGCGCAATGTTTGTGTGATTTCTGACAGTGATGCAAAAAGACTGTTTGGTTCTGATGATGTAGTGGGAATGGAAATTGATGTGCAGAGTATGAGTCTGACGAAATCCTTCCGTATTGTAGGCGTGACAACCCAGAAAGAAAACGGAACTTTTGTAAGCTATACCTATGAAGGGATGCCGGTTTCTCTTTCCATCCCTTATACAGCGGCTAAGGATTTTCTGGGAGATACGGCAGACGATTTTTACTATATTATGGTGCAGGCAGATAAGAAGCTGGATTCCAAGGTAGTATCTGACAGAATTATCAAAGTTCTGGAACAGAAGCACCAGTCAGCCGGAGAGGATTATTTCCAGATACAGAGTTTTCAGGACGTTATGAAAATGATGAATCAGATGCTGGGAATGGTTACTGCGTTTATTTCCTTTGTAGCGGGAATCTCTCTTTTGGTGGGCGGCATTGGTGTTATGAATATTATGCTGGTGTCTGTAACAGAGAGAACCAGAGAAATCGGAATCCGAAAGGCATTGGGAGCAAAGACCTCTTCTATTATGATGCAGTTCCTGGCAGAATCTGCGATTCTCACTGTTATTGGAGGCATTATCGGAATTATCCTGGGAATTGCAGGCGGCTTTGGAATTTGCTCAGTGATTGGTTCCAGCCAGGGCATGACACTGACTCCCGGAATCAGTGTCAGCACGATTTTGATTGCAACTGCTTTTTCCTGTGCAGTGGGAATCTTCTTTGGAATTTATCCTGCAAAAAAAGCAGCATCTTTAAGCCCTATTGAGGCGCTTAGAAGAAATTAAAAAGAATAAAAAGTATGATAAAAAATGAGGTTATTGCGCTTGCAATGACCTCATTTGCTGAATCAGAGAAAAGGTTTTTTCATATCTTCGGGAAGGGGCGCTTCAAAGTGCATGGTCTCTCCTGTCATAGGGTGAGGAAAGGACAGGGCGCAGGAGTGCAGCGCCACTCGATGAATCTGTGAGAAATCGGGATAATAGAGATAATCCCCTAAAAGCGGACAGCCCAGATGCTTCATATGCACCCGTATCTGGTGAGTTCGTCCCGTTTCCAGAGAAAGTTCCAATAAAGAACAGTCCTTTCCTTCTTTCAGCACACGATAATGGGTCACTGCCCGTTCTCCTTTTTCAAAGTCCACGCAGCGTTCCATGACAGACCCTTCTTTTCGGGCAATGGGGGCGTCAACCGTGCCTTCTGAAAAGGGCGGTGTGCCTGCCACAACAGCCTGATAGGTTCTGTGGATTTCCCGGTTTTTCATCTGTGCGGAAAGAACAGATGCGCTGAGAGCGTGTTTGGCAAGAATGAGAAGTCCGGTAGTGTCCCGATCCAGGCGGTTGATACATCGAAAGACAAAGGACTCTCCCTTTTGGGCATAGTACCAGGCAACTCCATTTGCCAGGGTATTGTCATAATTGTTGATGGAAGGGTGTACCGGCATATCGGCAGGTTTGTTCAGCAGCAGAATGTCCTGATCCTCGTATACAATGGAAAGAGGCAGAGGGATGGGAACAATATTTTCAGAGGGTGCTTCCTCTGTTAAAGTGATTTTCAGAAGATCTCCTGCTTTTAGCGGAGTCCTGACATAAGCCCATTCTTCATTTACCAAAATCCCTTTTTCTGTTTTTTTCAGCCGCACCAGAATCTGATGGGAGCAGCCGATTCTTTTTAAATACTCCCCTGCATTGCAGGGGAGATCTGTGTCCTTAATATCATATTCAAAAATACGCTTCATAAAACATTCCTTTTGTACGTTTGCTTATTTTGATTTTACTTTATTCCAGAGTTCATTATAATAGCTGTCCACATCATCGCCTAAAAACTGGAAGGTTTCGCAGTTTTTCAAATCTTCCGGTTCAGGAAAAAGGATTTTGCTGTTTCGTGTTTCCTCATCTTCAATTAAGGCTCTGGCAGCCTTATTGGGTGTTGCATAGGTGAGATATTCAAAGTTCATCAAAGCAATGTCCGGACGGCACATAAAGTTAATAAATTTTTCGGCGTTTTCCTTGTTTTTGGCATTTTTGGGAATGACCCAGGAGTCAATCCAGACATTAGATCCTTCTTTTGGAATGACATACTCTAAATTGGGATTTTCCCGTTTGGTATATCCTGCTTCTCCGGAATAAATCACGCCTAGGGCAGCCTCGTTTCCAATCATTTTATCCCGCACCTGGTCAATGACATAAGCCTGTACCAGTGGCTTTTGCTTAATTAAATCGTCCTTTGCCTGCATGAGCTGTTCTACATCGCTGGAATTTAAGGAATACCCCAGCCTTTTTAAGGACACGGCAAAGGCGTCGCGGACAGAATCCTGCATGAGTATGCTGTCCTGATATTTGGGATTCCAGAGAATATCCCAGCTGTCTACAGGCTCATGAACCATGGTTTTGTTATATAGGATTCCCACAGTTCCCACACAGTAGGGAACCGAGTAGGCATTGTCCGGATCAAAGCTTTGGGACTGCTTCATATAAACAGGATCCATGTTTTTAACATTGGGAATGTTGTCCCAGTTTAATTCTGCCAGCAGATTATTTTTCAGCATACGCTGAATCATGTAGTCTGAGGGGCAGACCACATCGTAGGCGATAGCGCCGGAGAGGATTTTGGGATACATGATTTCATTGGTTTCATATTCTTCATAGGTAACGGCAATGCCGGTTTCCTTCTCAAAAAGCTCAACGCTCTTGGGATCCAGATAATCTCCCCAGTTGTAAACCACCACCTGTTCGCCGCTGCTCTTTCCAGAGCCTGCGAAATAATAGGCAGCGCCGCCGACTGCCAGAACTGCCACAAAGAGCAGGGGAAGGGCGAGCCGAAGTCCTTTTTGTATGGACTTACGGGAAGAAGTGGTTTTTACATCTTTGGCTTCCTTCGGGCTTATATTGACCAGTATCATCAGCACCAGCACACTGATGAACATCAGAGTGGAGAGAGCATACATTTCCGGCCGGATTCCCTTTCTGACCTCTGCATAAATCTTAGTGGAAAGAGTGTCTACCCCAGGTCCTTTGGTAAAGTGTGTGATGATGAAATCGTCCAGGGACATAGTAAAGGCCATTAAAAATCCTGAAACAATACCTGGCAGAATATCAGGAAATACCACCTTAAAGAAGGCGGATATGGATCCCGCGCCCAAATCCTGAGCTGCCTCATAGGCGCTTTTGCTGGTCTGCTTCAGCTTTGGCATAACACTTAAAATTACATAAGGAATACAAAAGGTAATATGGGACAGCAAAATCGTGGAAAAGCCCAGAGTCACTCTGCATGCAATAAACAAGAGCATGAGAGAAATGCCGGTGACAATCTCTGAATTTAAAATGGGAATGTTAGTAATTCCCATAAGTATGGTTTTGCCTTTGCCCTTCATGGCATTGATGCCAATGGAGGCTGCAGTGCCAAGAAAAGTGGCAATAGCGGCAGAGAGCAGGGCAATGAGCAGGGTGTTGTACAGGGCAGTCATAATGGCTTTATCCTGAAACAGGGACTGATACCATTTCAGTGTGAATCCGCCCCATTTTGTCCTGGATTTGGAAGCATTAAAGGACAGGACGATCAAAACCACAATAGGGGCATACATGAGGAAAAGAATCAGTCCAAGATAAAGATTTCGCGCTGCTTTTTTCATCAGAACATACCTCCTTCTCCGTTTTTATCGTATTTTCCAGTGAGAACCATGCTGATTAAAATAAAGACCATTAAAACCAGGGACAGTCCGCTTCCTACGTTCCAGTTGCTTCCCTGCTGAAACTGGCGGTCAATGACATTTCCAATCAGAAGAATTTTACTGCCGCCTAAAAGGTCAGAGATAACAAAAAGTGGTCAGAGAAGGCACGAAAACCATAGTAATACCGCTGATTACGCCCGGAAGGCTTAATGGAAAAATAATCTTCCGAAAGGTATAAAAGGAGGTGGCGCCTAAATCCCTGGCTGCAAAAATAACGTCTTTGTTAATTTTGGAGAGTGCATTGTACAGGGGCATTACCATAAAGGGCAAAAAATTATATACCATACCCAGGACAATAGCTCCGGGGGTGTTGATCATCTGCAGCAGTGGAAGATGGAAAAACCCCAGAATCTGATTGATGACCCCGTTTTTTTCCAGAAGGGTCTGCCAGGCAAGGGTTCTGAGCAGAAAATTCAGCCACATGGGGAGGATAAAAAGCAGCACCATAAAGCCGGTCTGGTTTATTTTCATATTGGTCAGCATTAACGCCAAAGGATATGCCAGCAAAAGACAAACCAGGGTGCTGATTACAGACAGCAGAAGAGAAAGGCACAGCGCCTTGAAGTTTTCTGCTGTTCCGATGGCAAGGACATTTTCAAAGGTAAAATGTCCTTCGCTGTTAGTAAAGCCATAGTATAAAATCATAGCCAGAGGAATGAGAATAAAGGCTATGGACCATAAAAGATAAGGGCCGGAGAGCAGTTTTTTCTTATTCATTGACTCCAATCGCCTCCTCGTCCTCGGATTCCGGCTTGTGCATAATCTGGATATCAAAGGGATTTACATGAATTCCCACCTTCTGTCCAACCGGAAACATATCTGTGCTGTGTACCAGCCATTCAAAGCCGTTTGCCTGTACTTCCATTTCATAATGTACGCCCTTGAAAATCAGGTGGGATACCACACCCTGTATAATGCCCTCCTCAGGAGCGAGTAAATCTACGTCTTCGGGACGGATTACTACGTCTACGGGCTCGCTTTTCCCAAAGCCTACGTCTACACAGGGGAATTTTGTCCCCAGAATTTCCACCAGCTTATCTTCCAGCATGATGCCGGGAAGGATATTGCTCTCCCCGATAAAGTCTGCCACAAAGGCATTCTGCGGCTCATTGTAGATATCCTCCGGGGTTCCCATCTGCTGGATATAGCCTTGATTCATAACCACAATGGTGTCTGACATGGTAAGCGCCTCTTCCTGGTCATGGGTGACATAGATAAAGGTAATGCCAAGCTCATTTTTCAGACGGATAAGCTCATACTGCATATCCTGGCGCAGCTTTAAATCCAGAGCGCCCAGGGGCTCGTCCAGAAGAAGAAGCCGGGGCTCATTTACAATGGCTCTTGCAATAGCGACACGTTGCTGCTGTCCGCCGCTTAAAGAATCGGGAAGACGGTTTTCATATCCCTCCAAATTTACCAGCTTTAAGGCATATTTTACCTTATCCCGAATATAAGCTCTGCTTTTTCCTGAAATTTTCAGGCCAAAGGCAATGTTTTCTTCAATGCTCATATGGGAAAACAGCGCGTATTTCTGAAATACGGTGTTGAGGTTTCGCTTATTTGGAGGAAGGTTGGTAATATCCTTGCCGTCAAAAATAACACGTCCGCTATCCGGGGATTCAAAACCGCCCAAAATCCGGAGCGTTGTGGTTTTTCCGCAGCCACTGGGGCCAAGCAGAGTGAGAAATTCATTTTCCCGTATGGAAAGATTCAGTTTATCCAGAATGACCTGCTCTCCAAAGCTTTTGGAGATGTCAGTTAAATTTACTAAGGTATGGTTCATGCCGCTTCTCCTTTGCATATAATCTTTATTCATTATACTAGAGGAAAAAATCATGTCAATATTGAATATGCATTGTATTAGAAAAAACTTTGTGGTAGAATGTCCATAGTGTAATGTACACTGGCGGTATTTTTGTATAAAAGCCGCAGATTTGTCGTGTGGTGAAACAATAGAAAACAGGAGGATATTGCATAAATGAAGGAAAAATATGTAGCCTATGTGGGAACCTACACCCACGGAAGCAGTATCGGAATCCATTTGTATGATGTAAATGTGGAAGAAGGAACCCTTTCTGAGAGAAAGGTCATTCCAGTGAACAATTCTTCCCATTTGGCGAAATCTCTGAACGGAAAGTATCTGTATTCCATTGCAGACGAGGGTGTGGCAGTGTTTGCCATTGCGCCGGACGGAGATCTAACCTTTATTAATAAAGTAGATATTGACGGCATGAGAGGCTGCCATTTGTCCACAGATGAGGAGGGCAAATATCTTTTTGTAGCAGGCTATCATGACGGAAAGGTGACGGTTGTGCATACCCACAGGGACGGACGTCTGGGAAGCGTGTTAGACGGTGTGTTCCACAAAGGTCTGGGAAGTGTGGGAGAACGGAATTTCCGCCCACATGTAAGCTGTGTACGCCCGACGCCTGACAATAAGTATCTTTGTGCAGTGGATAATGGCATTGACCAGATGAAGGTATACAAGGTCAACAGACGTACCGGACGTCTGGAACTGGTAGATATTTTAAGATGTCAAAGAGAGTCCGGTCCAAAGCTGATTAAATTCAGTCCGGACGGAAAATTTGCTTATTTAAACTATGAGTTAAACAATACCATTCAGGTATACCGCTATGACGGAAGCGGTAAAAACCCGGTTTTCGAACTTTTACAGACAGAGTCTACTCTGGCTTCCCATGACGATGAAGCCCATGATGCAACCTCCGGTATGTGTCTGTCCAGGGACGGAAAATATATTTTCTGTGCCAATGCAGGAGAGGATACGGTTGCCATGTTTAAGAGAGATGAAGAAACCGGTCTTCTGGAAAAGCAGTGTATTTTGCCTATCAGCGGCAATTATCCCAAGGATTTGGACGTTTTTCCGGACGGAAAGCATCTGGCAGTGGTGAACCATGAATCTAATTCCATTACCACCTTTGCCATTGACTATGAAAAGCAGTTATTGATTATGAAGGGAAAACCCATGAAGGTGGAAACACCGAACAGTATTATTTTCTCTAAATGTGAAGCATAAGAAATAGAAAAGCAGTATTTTTGAAAAAAGGAAGTGCAAAATTATGGAAAGCGGGCCTTGTCCTGAGAAAAAGCAAGAAGAAAAAATAAAAAAAGAAGAATCCTGCTGACAGGGTACTGCCCCGTACTCCTGTAAAGGCAGGAGGGCGAAAGGGAGAAACCATGATTAGAATATTCAAAACAGTCGATGGAAAAATTCATCAGATGGACGAAGCCAGCGAGGGCTGCTGGCTGGCGCTTACGGACCCAACAGCAACGGAAATCTTTGAGGTTGCCAAAAGGTACCGCATTGAAGTGGACGATTTAAGAGCGCCTCTTGATGAGGAGGAACGTTCCCGTATTGAGGTGGAGGAAGACTACACCCTGATTATTGTGGACACTCCCATTTTGGAGGAAAGGGGAGAAAAGGACTGGTATGGCACCATTCCATTATCTATTATTGTGACCGATGAAATTATTATTACCGTTTGTCTGGAGGATACCTCTGTGCTTGGCAGATTTATGGACGGACGTGTGCGTAATTTCTATACTTATATGAAAACGCGTTTTATTCTGCAGATTCTTTATAAAAACGCCAGCATGTTTCTGCACTATCTGCGTATCATAGACAAGAAGAGCGAGGAAGTGGAGGAAAAGCTGCAGGAGTCCACCAAAAACAAGGAGCTCATTGAGCTTTTGGAGTTGGAGAAATCCCTGGTATACTTTACAACTTCCCTGCGTTCCAATGAAATGGTGCTGGAGAAGCTTTTAAAGGTGGAGCGTATCAAGCAATATCCAGATGATACGGATTTGCTGGAGGACGTTATTATTGAGAATAAGCAGGCCATTGAGATGGCGAATGTGTACAGCGGTATTTTGAGCGGCATGACAGAGGCATTTGCGTCGATTGTGTCAAACAATCTGAATATTGTTATGAAATTTCTGGCAACCGTTACCATTGTAATGTCCATTCCCACGATGATCTTCAGCGCCTACGGCATGAATGTAAATATGAAGGGAATGCCCTTTGCCAGCCACCCGGAGGGTTTTGCCATTGTCATTGTCCTCTCTCTGCTTTTAAGCCTGATTGTGGCGTTTATCTTTTCTAAGAAGAATTTATTTTAAGCGATTGAAAGAATTGAGGAAACCATATGAACTTTTTGAACAAAATGGAGCGCAAATTTGGGCGCTATGCCATTCATAATCTGACGAAATATATGATAGGCTGTTATATCATCGGGTATATTCTCCTGTATGGAGGAAGCCTTTTCCATATTTCTTTTACACAGTATCTGTCCTTAAGCCCTTATCACATTGTGCACGGGCAGATATGGAGGCTTGTGTCCTGGCTTTTGATTCCACCGCCAAGCAGCAATCTGATTTTTGTGCTGATTATGCTGATGTTTTATTATTCTCTGGGAGAAACTCTGGAGAGAACATGGGGTGCGTTCCGTTATAATGTGTATATTTTAGGCGGTGTGCTGTTCACTGTAATCGGCGCTTTTATTCTGTATTTTATCGCAGGGGGAAGTCCGATAACCTCCCTGTACTACAGCGGAGCCTTTTCCACATATTACATTAACCTGTCTATTTTTCTGGCGTTTGCAGTGAGTTATCCGGATATGCAGGTGTTGTTTATGATGATTATTCCCATGAAAATGAAATGGCTGGCAGTGCTGGATGTGGCATATCTTTTATATGACATGGTAAATGGAAGCTGGGGTATCCGAACTGTAATTATTGCCTCCCTTTTGAACTTTATTATTTATTTTCTGGCGACCAGAAATTACCAGAGGATTTCACCAAAGGAAATCCACAGAAAGCAACAGTTTCAGAAAGCGGTTCACCCAAAGATGGCGCCTGGCACCACAAAGCATAAGTGCGCGGTCTGCGGAAGAACGGAAGAGGACGGGGACAATCTGGAATTTCGTTTCTGTTCCAAATGCAATGGAAATTACGAGTATTGTCAGGACCACCTGTTTACTCACAAACATATACAATAATTTAGGAGGAAAACAATTATATGCGTAAAACCAAAATCGTCTGTACCATGGGACCGAATACCGATATCGAGAGCAATATGAGAGCTTTAGTAGAAAACGGAATGGATATTGCCCGTTTCAATTTTTCCCACGGCGATTACGAAGAACAGAAAAATCGTATGGATTTATTGAAAAAGGTAAGAAATGAGCTGAAAAAACCAGTAGCAATCCTTCTGGATACCAAAGGTCCGGAAATCCGTACAGGCGTACTGGAGGACGGAAAGAAAGTAACTTTAAAGGAAAATGAAGAGTTTGTTCTGCATACAGAAGAAATGACAGGAAACGAAAAAGGCTGTTTTATTACTTATGCAGGGCTGGCTGACGATGTTGTGCCGGGAAATAAAATCCTGATTGACGATGGTCTGATTGAACTGGAAGTAAAAGAAGTGGTACAGGGACGTATTGTGTGCCGCGTGGTAAACGGTGGAGAACTGGGCGAGAAAAAGGGCGTGAATGTGCCGAATGTAAAAGTGAAGCTTCCTGTTATTACAGAAAAAGATAAGGCGGACATTATTTTTGGTATTGAGCAGGGCATTGATTTTATTGCAGCTTCCTTTATCCGAAACGCAGAGGGCGTTCTGGAAATCCGTAAGATTCTGGAAGAAAACCATGCAGAGGATATTGCTATTATTGCAAAAATTGAAAATGCAGAGGGACTGGAAAATTTGGACGCCATTATAGAAGCGTCTGACGGTATTATGGTAGCCCGGGGAGATTTGGGTGTGGAAATTCCGGCGCCGGAGGTTCCTCATATTCAGAAAATGATTATTCACAAGTGCAATGCCAACTATATTCCGGTTATCACTGCAACACAGATGCTGGATTCCATGATTCGTAACCCCCGTCCTACAAGGGCAGAGGTAACAGACGTTGCCAATGCTATTTATGACGGAACAGATGCCATTATGCTTTCCGGTGAAACTGCAGCAGGAAAATATCCGGTAGAAGCGCTGAAAATGATGAATCAGATTGCGGAAAATACAGAAAACTATGTAGAATATGAAAAATATATTAAGCACAGAACCATGCACCCGAAAACAAAGGTTTCCTGTGCCATTGGAATTGCGTCTGTGCGTACAGCCAGAAACATTGAGGCAGACTGTATTGTGACACCAACCATGTCAGGAAAAACAGCCCGCATGATTTCCAGTTTTCGTCCTACTATGCCTATTTATGCCATTACGCCAAATGAGAGAGTGCAGAGAAAGATGCGTCTGTACTGGGGCGTAAGACCGCTGAAGGGATATACAAGAGATACGACGGAAAATATTATTATCAATGCAATGGAAACCCTGAAGGAGAACAAGCTGGTGAAAAAGGGGCAGCTTGTGGTTGTAACTGCAGGGGATCCGGCTACCAACAGCAGCAAGGCGGAGGCAAATGTTACCAATATGCTGCATGTTATGGAAGTAAAATAAAAAGCGAAATCAGATAAGAAGAGAAAATCCTGAACAGTTTGAAATCCTGTTCGGGATTTTCTGTTTTTGTCTACAGGAATTCTTTCAGATATTCTTCCGGTTCTTTGCAGGTCATGGCGCTGCTCATAATACAGATTCCCGCAGCGCCGGCTTTGTTTACGGATTTGCTGTTTTGGGGCGTGATTCCGCCCAGTCCGTAGACAGGAATGGATATTTTCTGACAGATTTCCCTTAAAAAATCCAGTCCTCTTCCTGGAATGCCTTTTTTGCAGGCAGTGTCAAAAACATGTCCGGCAGTTATATAAGTACAGTCCAGACTTTCTGCTAAAAGGGCGTCTTCTACAGAGTGACAGGAAACGCCCAGGCAGGAAAAGGATTTTCGTTCCTTTGGGGACAGTTTTACAAGCAGGGGCAGGGGAAGATGCAGAGCCGTTGCTCCAAGAGAAAGAGCAACTTCTGTATGGGTGTGCAAAATGCAGGAAACTTCATAGGTTCGGCAGATGTCCATGACCTGCCTGGCAAGAAGAAGATATTCCTGTGGGGACAAATCCTTTTCCCGCAGAATAATACCTCCTGGTTTTGCTTTTGCCAGTTTTTCCATGCGGGAGAGAAAGTCCTCTCTGCACAGCCCTCGATTGGTGATGCATAAAATATCAGACATAGAGATAATCATTCAGGACAGGCTGCAGACCTTCTGAAGCAATATCCTTATACACTCTTTCCAGACTGCGGCTGTCATTGATTTCAAACTGCTCGTCCCCCTGTTCCCCGTCAGTTTCTGTTCCTTTATATTTGCTTTCGTGATCTCCGATTCCGGTGGAAACCCCTGCAGAAATTTTAGTGGCAGCAATTTTAACAATGCCATTTCGGAAGCTGGCGCTTTCTCTGGAAGAAACCGTGATTCCCACAAAGGGCAGGAAAATCCGGTAAGCGCAGAGAATCTGGCAAAGTTGGGTTTCGTGGACGTCCAGAGGATTGATTTTGTCATTGTTTATAATCGGGCGCAGTCTGGGACAGGAAAGGGACATTTCTGCATGGGGGTATTTTCTCTGAAGATAATATACATGAAGGGCGCTGGCAAGGGCGTCTTTGCGAAAATCCGACAACCCTAAAAGGGCAGAGAAGGCAACACCCCGCATGCCGCCTCTCAGCGCCCGCTCCTGGGCATCAAAGCGGTAGGGCCATACGCGCTTGTGTCCCATCAGATGCAGGGTTTCATATTTATCACGGTCATAGGTTTCCTGAAACACCGTTACATAGTCTGCGCCGCATGCGTGGAGATAGCGGTATTCCTCTGTATTGACAGGATAAATTTCCAGCCCTACCATGCGGAAGTATTTCCGTGCCAGCTTACAGGCTTCTCCGATATAGGTAATATCGCTTTTTTGACGGCTTTCTCCAGTGAGAATCAAAATTTCTTCCATACCGCTGTCGGCAATGATTTTCATTTCTTTTTCAATCTGTTCCACGGACAGCTTCATGCGATGAATGTGGTTATAACAGTTAAAGCCGCAGTATACACAGTAGTTTTCACAATAATTGGCAATGTAGAGCGGGGTGAAGAGATAGACCGTATTGCCAAAGTGGCGGCTGGTTTCCAGTCTTGCCCGTTGTGCCATTTCCTCCAGAAAGGGCTCGGCAGCAGGAGAAAGCAGAGCTTTGAAATCCTCCGGGGAACAAGTCTGATGGGACAGGGCAGTGCGGACGTCCTGTCTGGTGTAGGCAGTATAATCATAAGTATTTACCTGGTTTAAAACCTTTTCACATACATCAGATTCGATTTGTTCCATACCGGGAAGGTATTCCATATGGTTTTTCCGAAAAGCAGGGTCTGTTTCCAGACGGTGTTTCTTTTCCAGGGCTTTTGGGGACAGATGTCCGGAATCTATAAAAAACTGGTTTTCCATGTTCTTTCCCTCCTAATTATGAAGAAATCCGGTGAGTGGGTCAGAGGCGGAAGCACCGCGGGTCAGCACTCTGCCGAGTCCTGCAAGATAGGCCTTTCTGCCTGCCTCAATGGCTTGTCTGAAGGCAGATGCCATCAGGGGGAGATTTCCTGCTGTGGCGAGAGCTGTATTTGCCATAATGGCTGCCGCACCCATTTCCATTGCCTCGCAAGCCTGGGAGGGGCGTCCGATACCGGCATCCACAATCACCGGCAGGTCAATTTCTTCAATAAGAATTTGTATAAAATCTCTGGTGGAAAGCCCCTTATTGGAACCAATGGGGGAGGCAAGAGGCATGACGGAGGCAGCCCCGGCGTTTACTAAATCTCTGGCTGTGTTTAAATCCGGATACATGTAGGGCATGACAATAAAACCCTCCTTTGCCAGGACTTCCGTTGCCTTAACTGTTTCCTGGTTGTCAGGCAGCAGGTATTTGGAATCCCGCATGATTTCGATTTTTACAAAATTTCCGCAGCCCAGTTCTCTTGCCAGACGGGCAATGCGTATAGCCTCTTCGGCATTTCTGGCGCCGCTGGTATTGGGAAGCAGGGTTACATGTTCGGGGATATAATCCAGAATGTTTTCCTCCGCCCTTGTATTTGCACGGCGTACAGCCAGGGTAATAAGCTCTGCACCGGCGTCTTTTACGGCTGCTTCAATGAGTTTCAGAGAATATTTGCCGGATCCTAAAATAAAGCGGGAATGAAATTCGTGTCCCCCTATCAGGAGTGTATCGTTGTTCATAAAATAACCTTCTTTCTGTAAATTTTGTAAGCAGATGTTGTATCAATCTGGTTTTCAGATGTTAAAGTCCTGCCAGAAGCTGTAGGACGACATGAGCTTCATGGGCAGCGCAGCACATAACCCGGGAGGAAAAAAGTCCCAATTTTGGGGAAACCTCGTTTTGCTCATCTCCACAGAGATAAAAATGAGGAGTAATCTGCCGGGTTTTTATGAGGTTAGGACTGTCAAGACCTGCCATACCGGAGGCAGCCACCAGAAATTTCTCGGGCATGACCTCCAGAACCCTGTTGACCAGCATAGCCTTGCTTTCTGCCAGGTCAAAGGCTTCGCAGATTATCTGTGCGTCCTTTAAAAGTTGCTGCAGATTTTCTTCCTGTAGTTTTATGGTGTGGCTCTGTACACAGATATAGGGATTGATTTCCCTGAGATTTTCTGTCAGAGCGTCTGTTTTGTACATGCCTACCTGGGCTGCTTTGTATTGCTGGCGGTGCAGGTTGGTAATATCCACCCGGTCAAAATCAAAGAGCAGCAGTCTGCCAACGCCTGCACGGGCAAGAGAGAGCGCGATATTGGAGCCAAGTCCTCCCAGACCGCAGATGGCAACTGTGGCAGCGTTGAATTTTTTCTGCAGAGTTTCTCCATGCCGTTCTTTCAAGGCTTTTTCCATTTCTTCTCTTCCAGGTATCATCAGCCGCCTCCTACAAAGCTGACAATTTCCAGCACATCGCCGTCTGACAGCAGAGTTTCTTCGTATTTTGATTTGGGGATGATTTCTCCGTTTCGCTCAACGGCAATCCTTTTTGGATTGTAATCCGCAGATTTCAGATACTGGGACAGAGAGATTCCCTCCAGATGCAGGGTATTTCCGTTTATTTTTACCATATTTCACCTCTTTTGCGGGAACTAAAAAGCGGGAAGATACCAATCTCGGTAACTTCCCGCTGCATATTCTGCACATATGATTCCAAGGCGTCCCTACGTTGGCATTATCCAAATCAGGTTATCGGTCGAAGGTCATACCTTCCTCTCAGCCTGTCTACAAGCTCCCGTCTTTTTTATTTTGTTCATTATACAACAGGACTGGTAAAATTGCAAAGGTTTTCTTTGAATTTTAAACGGGAATACGTCAATACGTTAAAAAATTAAAAAAGACAGAGAATGACTTGAAAAGCAAAGCGCATTTTCGTATAATGAGGTTCGTCAGAAAAAATCAGAAAAACAGAAATCCATTAAGGGAGAATATATATGGAAAAAAAGACCTTTGTGACAAAAGAACAGTTAGAAGAAATTGTAAAGGAATATCCCACACCTTTTCATTTGTATGATGAAAAAGGAATCCGGGAAAATGCGCAGGCAATGAAGGAAGCCTTTGCATGGAATAAGGGATTTAAAGAATATTTTGCTGTAAAAGCAACCCCCAATCCGTTTTTGATTCAGATTTTAAGAGAATATGGCTTTGGATGCGACTGCTCTTCGTATACAGAGCTGATGCTGTCAAAGGCCATTGGCTGCGTGGGAGAAGATATTATGTTTTCCTCCAATGATACACCGGCAGAGGAATTTCAGTATGCCAATGAGTTAGGAGCAACCATTAATCTGGACGATATCACTCATATTGAATATCTGGAAAAAGCCATCGGAACGCTGCCTAAGCGTATAAGCTGCCGTTATAATCCAGGCGGTGTGTTTGAGGTGTGCAATGGCATTATGGACAATCCGGGAGATGCCAAATACGGTATGACAGAGCCTCAGATTTTTGAAGCATTTCGTATTTTGAAAAACAAAGGCGTGGAGGAATTTGGAATCCATGCATTTCTGGCCAGCAATACGGTGACAAACGAGTATTATCCCATGCTGGCAAAGCGGCTTTTTGAGCTGGCAGTGTGCCTGGAAAAGGAAACCGGCGCAAAAATCTGTTTCATCAACCTGTCCGGCGGCGTAGGAATTCCATACAGACCGGGAGAAAAGCCCAACGACATTCGTGCCATTGGAGAGGGTGTAAGAAAGGTGTATGAAGAGGTGCTGACGCCTGCAGGTATGAACGATGTGGCAATTTATACAGAGCTTGGAAGATTTATGATGGGACCCTACGGCTGCCTGGTGACAAAGGCCATTCACGAAAAGCATACCCACAAGGAATATATTGGTGTGGACGCCTGTGCGGTAAACCTGATGCGTCCGGCCATGTATGGGGCTTATCATCACATTACGGTTATGGGTAAAGAAAATCAGCCTTGTGATTACAAATATGATGTGACAGGTTCTTTGTGTGAAAATAACGACAAATTTGCTGTGGACAGAATGCTGCCAAAGATTGAGAAAGGCGATTTGCTGGTGATTCACGATACAGGCGCCCATGGCTTTGCTATGGGATACAATTACAACGGAAAGCTGAAATCCGCAGAGCTTTTACTGAAAACAGACGGGAGTATACAGCTGATCCGTAGGGCAGAAACGCCAAAAGATTATTTTGCTACCTTTGACTGCTTTGACTTTTATAAAAATCTGGACTGCAATCAATAAAAAAAACAAAAAAATAGAATAAATTGCATTAAAATTCAAAAAAATGCTTGCAATTTGGAGGGAGTCGTGCTAGAATATCTATTGTTCCGTTAGGAAATGCCGGCGTGTCGGAATGGCAGACGAGGCAGACTCAAAATCTGTTGTGGGCAACCACGTATGGGTTCAAGTCCCATTGCCGGCAGTTTTATGAATGAAGAAAGTATGAAAAGGCTGAAATCCAGTGAAATAAAGGGTTTCAGCCTTTTTGCTGTATGGGAAAGTTCGATTTTCGAGGAATCCTTGAATGAAAATAGTCCGCATAAAAGCGAGCCTGGAAATGAGAGGATACTGGTTAAAAGATACAGGTGTCATTTGTCTTGGGGCGGAATGGTTTTGTGCCTTTTTGAAAAAAGTAAAATTTATTTAACTTTTGCGATAACAAAATTCGTGCTAAAATAAAGTTATGTGAATAGAAAGAAGGGAAAACATGGCAGCAAATAGTAAAGTTGGACTGGTTTTGGAAGGCGGCGGTATGCGAGGTGCATTTACAGCGGGGGTACTGGATTTTTTTCTGGACAGGGAGGTTTCTTTTCATACCTGTATCGGCGTATCCGCAGGCGCCTGCCATGCATGTAGCTTTTTATCAAAGCAAAGACGAAGAGGATTTGAAACAAATACAGACTATCTGGAAGATGAAGCTTACTGCAGTGTAAAAAATCTCATAAAAACAGGAGATTTGTTTGGGGTTGATATGTGTTACAGGAAAATTCCGGAGGAATTAAATCCTTATGATTACCGGGCATTTGACCAAAATCCTACGGAGTTTTATGTAACAGTGACAAACTGTGAAACGGGAGATGCGGAATATAAGAAAATTACAGATATGCACAAGGGGATTCACTATGTCCGGGCGTCCAGTTCCCTGCCTCTTTTGGCGAGAACAGTGTGGATTCAGAACACTCCGTATCTGGACGGGGGAATTGCAGACTCGATTCCTGTAAGGCAGTCCCAAAAGCTGGGAAATGAAAAGCAGGTGGTGGTGCTGACACGGCAGAGAGGATACCGAAAACAACCAAATAGGGCCATGCCAGCCGCTTATTTAAGATACGGAAGAGAATTTCCAAGGCTGGTAGAGCGTATGAAAAACCGGCATCTGGATTATAATGAAACCTTGGATTACTTATATGAAGAAGAGAAAAAGGGAAAGATATTCCTTATTTGTCCGGAAAAACCAGTGGAAATCGGCAGAGTGGAGAAGAATCGGGAAAAGCTGGAAAAGTTGTATGAAGAGGGATATGCTACAGCAGAGAAAAACAGCAGAGCATTACAGGAATTTCTTCTTTCCTAGAAAGGGGAGAGCAGAAAAGCAACAAAGGCGGAAAGGAGCCATCTATGGGAGTGAAAACATTTGCAGCGATTGACGTAGGTTCTTACAATGTATGTATGGATATTTATGAAATTTCTCCGCGGAATGGGATTCGGTGTATAAACGAAGTGAGAAGCCGTCTGGAAATCGGGAGAGAAACCTATGGTGAAGGGAAGATTACCTTTGCTACAGCAAAGGAGCTTTGCCGTGTCCTTCGTGATTTTACAGAGATTATGAAGGAATATCAGGTAGAGGAGTATCGGGCATGTGCCACCAGTACGCTTCAAGAGGCGCAGAATGTATGGCTGGTTATGGAACAGGTGTATCAGAAAACAGGTATCCGGGTAGAGATTTTAAGCAACTCGGAACAGCGCTTTTACGGCTATAAATCCGTAGCTGCAAAGGAAGCTTCTTTTGAAAAAATCATTCAGAAGGGCACGGCAGTTATGGAGGTAGGAGGGGGAAATGTACAAATTTCCCTGTTTGATAAGGATACTCTTGTTACTACTCAGAATTTTAAAATGGGAAGCCTGCGAATCAAGGAGCTTCTGCTTCCTCTGGAAAAGGAAACCGTACATTATGAACGCCTGGTGGAAGAGCTGGTACATAACCAGATTTTGGGTTTTAAAAAGCTGCATGTAAAGGATCGCAAAATAGAGCACATTATTCTTATGGGAAATACCTTTACGGAAAGACTGTTTGAGAAAAAAGAGAGTATGACAGAGAGCAGAACCATCAGCCTTGAAACCTTTATGGAGGAATATAGATGGGTGATGGCGCATTCTGCGGAAGAGGTATCAGTAAAGCTGGGAGTTTCTCTGGAGTATGCAGAGATTATGGTACCTGGCATGATTATTTACCGTGTATTTATTGAGGAGCTGGGCGGACAGACCATGTGGCTTCCGGGAACGCACTTAAACGATGGAGTGGCTTATGATTATGCGGAGCGACGCAAACTGATGAAAAGCAAGCACAATTTTGAAAATGACATTCTGGTTTCAGCGAGAAATATTGCCAAGCGATATATGAGCAGCAAAAATCATACCCAGGCAGTGGCGCAGAATGCACTTGCCATTTTTGACGGCATGAAGAAGCTTCACGGTATGGGGAAAAGAGAGCGGCTGCTCTTACAGATTGCTATCTTGTTGCATGACTGCGGCAATTATATCAGTCTGAGCAATGCTTCAGAATGTGCATATGAAATCATTATGTCCACGGAGATTATCGGACTGTCCCACAAGGAACGAAAGATGATTGCCCATATGGTGAAATTTATTAAAATGCCTTTTCAGTATTATGGAAGCGCAGATTCCAGATCTGAGATAGACCGCAAGGGCTATATGACGGTAGCAAAGCTGACAGCCATTATCCGGGTGGCAAATGTGCTGGATAGAAGCCACAGACAGAAAATTGAGGAAATCCGGGCTGCAGTAAAGGAGCAGGAGTTGGTGCTTACCGTTTCTGCAAAAGAGGATTTGACGCTGGAGAGAGGACTTTTGCCAGAGCAGGCAGATTTCTTTGAAGAGATTTTCAGTATCCGCCCTGTACTGAAGGTAAGAATGAGGAAATAAGGAGGAGTGAGCATATGGAATTTAAGGCATATACAAAGCCGGAATATTACCGCAACAGAGAATTGAGCTGGGTAGGGTTTAATGAAAGAGTGCTGTCTGAGGCAAGGGATAAAAGCCTGCCCTTATTTGAACGCCTGAAGTTTTTGAGCATTACGGCCTCTAATCTGGACGAATTTTTCATGATTCGGGTTGCTTCTTTAAAGGATATGGTTCATGCAAAATATACAAAACCGGATATTGCAGGGCTTTCTCCAAAGGAACAGCTTGAAAGACTGGCGCCTGTATTAAAGGAGTTTATTCATACCCAGTACAGTACCTATAATCGTTCTCTCTTGCCGGGGCTGAAAAAGGCAGGGCTGGTGGTTGTAGAAAAGCATGAAAATTTAAGCAAGGAGCAGAAAAGCTTTGCGGATAAATACTTTGATGAAACCATTTATCCGGTACTGACTCCCATGGCGATGGACAGCGCGAGGCCATTTCCTCTTATCCGCAATAAAACTTTAAATATTGGCGCACTGATTGCAAAGAAAAATAAAAAGGATAAAGAGGAACTGGAATTTGCTACTGTGCAGGTGCCTTCCGTGCTTCCAAGAATCGTGGAGCTTCCTGAAGAGAAGAATGGAAAGCAAACTGTAATTCTTCTGGAGGAAATTATAGAGAGAAACATTGGTAAGCTGTTTTTAAGTAATCAGGTGGTGTGCGCCTGCCCTTACCGTATTATCCGAAATGCGGATTTAACCATTGATGAGGACGAGGCAGCAGACCTTTTAAACGAGATTCAAAAACAGTTGAAAAAAAGGCAGTGGGGCGAGGTTATCAGACTGGATGTCAACGAAAAAATGGATCCCCGCCTGCTTAAAATCTTAAAAACAGAGTTTAAAGTAAAGGAAGAAGACGTATTTGCCGTCAACGGACCTCTGGATCTGACTTTCCTTATGAAGTTGTATGGGTTGGAGGGGTTTGAAACTTGGAAGCTTTCCCAGCATGTACCTGCGCCGGTGCCGCAGATGATGGCAGAGGAGGATATTTTTACCCAGATACGAAAACAGGATATTTTGCTTCATCACCCGTTTATGACTTTTGCTCCTGTGGTGGATTTTGTCCGTCAGGCATCAAAAGACCCGCAGGTGCTTGCCATCAAGCAGACCCTGTACCGCGTCAGTGGCAATTCTCCCATTATTGCAGCTTTGGCGCAGGCAGCGGAAAACGGCAAGCAGGTCACTGTGCTGGTGGAATTAAAGGCGCGTTTTGATGAGGAGAACAATATTGTGTGGGCGAAGAAGCTGGAAAAAGCAGGCTGTCATGTCATTTACGGGCTGCTGGGATTGAAAACCCACAGTAAGATTACTCTGGTTGTGCGAAAGGAAGAGGAGGGAATCCGCAGATACGTGCATCTGGGAACCGGAAATTACAACGATTCTACAGCCAAGCTGTATACAGACTGCGGACTTCTTACCTGCTCGGAAAAAATCGGGGAGGACGCCACAGCGGTGTTTAACATGCTCTCCGGTTATTCTGAGCCGAAAAGCTGGAATAAATTAGCTGTAGCGCCTATCTGGCTTCGGGATCGCTTCCTGCATCTTATTGAAATGGAGCAAAAGGAGGCGCTGGAGGGACGCAGGGCAAGAATTGTGGCAAAAATGAATTCTCTCTGCGACCGGGACATTATTGCAGCCCTCTATGCAGCAAGTGCGGCAGGAGTACAGATTGATTTGATTATCCGCGGCATCTGCTGTCTGAAAACAGGGATTCCGGGTGTCAGTGAGAACATTACCGTGCGGTCTATTGTAGGGAATTATCTGGAACACAGCCGGATTTTCTATTTTTACAGCGGAGGCAGGGAGCAGATTTTCATGGGAAGCGCGGACTGGATGCCGCGAAATCTGGATAAGAGAGTGGAAATCGTGTTTCCGGTAGAGGATAAGGATATTAAAGAAGAAGTAAAGCATATTCTGGAAATTCAGCTTGCAGATAATGTAAAAGCCCATGTTCTGCAACCGGACGGAACCTATGAAAAAATTGACAAGAGAGGAAAACAGTTGATAAATTCACAGGAATACTTCTGTGAAGAAGCTGATGAAAAAGCAAAAATACCGATGCATACAGGAGATGAACGGGTCTTTGTTCCAGCAGAGGCACCGGAAGAAGAATAAATGAGAACAGGAGAAAAGGAGCTGTGTACCAGAGAGTCTTCAGGTACGCAGCTCTTTCAGTACAGAATAAGGAATCTGCAGTTTTCCGGTGCCCGAGCCCAGGTCAATGTGAGGCTTGTTGGAGCCATGGAAATCACTTCCTCCTGAATTTTTCAGTCCGAAATGACTGGCAAGCTTTGTCATGCGAAGCTGGTCAGAAGGGGTATAGGAGGAATACATGGTTTCCACGCCGTCCAGTCCCTCCTTTTTCAGAACATCGAGAAAGCTTTCCAGCCGTTCCTTGGAAAAACGGCACAGAAGCGGGTGGGCAAAAACAGCCTTTCCGCCGCCCTGATGAATCAACTGGATTGCCTGAATGGGCGTAACTTTTTCTCTGGGAACATAGCACTTTGCATGATCGCCCAGATATCGGTCAAAAGCTTCTTTTACAGATCCTACATAGTGGTGGTCCAGCAGGAATCTGGCAAAGTGCGCCCTGGTCCAGACACTGTCCGGAAAACTTTCTTCCATGTCTTTTCTGGTAATGGAAATGTTTTCCTTCTGTAGAAGCGCCAATACCTTATCATTTCGCAGTTCTCTGGAATCCCGAAATCCCTGAAGAGTTTTCTGAAAATCGGGATTTTTCCAGTTGATATCCAGCCCTACAATGTGAACGTCCCGATTGTGCCAGGTTGTAGAAAGCTCAATGCCAGGTACCACTTCAAGCTCTGTGCCTTCTGCTGCCTTTTGGGCAGCTTTGATGCCGTCTGTGGTGTCGTGGTCTGTAAGGGCAAAGGCGGCAAGTTTCTTTTCAAGCGCATAGGCAACCAGCTCCTCAGGGGAAAAGGTGCCGTCTGAAACAGAAGAATGTACATGCAAATCAATCAGCTTTTCCATAAAAACCTCCCGTAGATTTTATTTAAAAAACAAAAAATGGGAAACACTCAACTGAGTATTTCCCAAAAAACAGTTCGTACGGGAATCGAACCCGTGTTTCCGCCGTGAGAGGGCGGCGTCTTAACCGCTTGACCAACGAACCTTACTTGCCTATAATACAGTATATGTATGAGAATGTCAACACTTTTTTGAAAAAAATAAAAAAAATTAAAAAACCAACTTGACATACAGAACAGATGTTCACTATAATAAATAAAAGAACCGGGAAAAAGGGTTTGAAAATACCGGAAAAATGAGATATGATACAGAAGTCTTTACAAAAAGAAAGGTGATGACAATATGGAATGGGAATTTGCAGTTTTGGATATGCTGCAAAATATACAAAATCCGGTGCTTACGAAAATTATGGCATTTACTACCATGCTGGGAGAAGCAGGCTGGTTCTGGATTCTGTTGGGCATGGTGCTTCTTTGCACAAAGAAATTCCGTCCCTGCGGAATTGCGGTATTGCTTGCATTGGTACTGGATTTTATTCTGGCAAATGTAATTTTAAAGCCTCTGGTTGCCCGTCCCAGACCCTGCTGGATAAAGGATACGGTAGAGCTTCTGGTGCGGGTTCCAAAGGATTATTCTTTCCCCTCCGGGCATACCATGGCTTCTTTTGCAGCAGCAGGCGCTCTGCTTCTGACGAACCGGCGGCTTGGAATCTGTAGCTTGATTCTGGCAGTTCTCATGGGAATCTCCAGGTTGTATTTTTACGTACATTTCCCTACAGATGTGCTTGCAGGTATGATATTGGGAATTTTCTGTGGTTTTGCAGGGGTGTATCTGATGAAAAGGATACCGGTTAAGGAGAAATAAAAAAGAAAGGTTAAGGAAAATGGCGAAAAAGAATACTTATGATGCCAGCAGTATTACAGTGCTGGAAGGACTGGAAGCGGTGCGTAAACGCCCTGGTATGTATATCGGAAGTGTGTCCCGCAAGGGTCTGAATCATTTGATTTATGAAATTGTGGATAATGCAGTAGACGAGCATCTGGCCGGCTTTTGCAAAAATATTCGGGTGATTCTGGAGGCGGACGGGTCTGCCACTATAGAGGACGATGGAAGAGGAATCCCGGTGGGTATGCATGAAAAGGGAATGTCAGCCGAGCGTCTGGTTTTTACCACCCTGCATGCAGGCGGAAAGTTTGATGATTCTGTCTATAAAACAAGCGGCGGACTGCATGGAGTTGGTTCTTCAGTAGTAAACGCTCTGTCTGAGTATCTGGATATTAAAATCAGCACCGGAGGGTATGTACATCATGACCACTATGAGCGTGGTGTGCCTACCATTGAGCTGGAGGACGGACTGCTTCCAAAGCTGGGAAGAACAAAGGCTACAGGAACCCTGGTGAATTTTTTGCCTGATGCGGAAATTTTTGAGAAAACCAGATTTTCTTCCACGGAGGTCAAGAGTCGTCTTCATGAAACCTCGTATCTGAATCCGGAGCTTACCATTGTGTTTGAGGATAAGCGGGGAGAAGTCCCTGAAAAAATCGTGTATCATGAGCCAGAGGGGATTGTGGGATTTATTCGGGATTTGAATAAAAAGAGCGAGGTAGTCCATGAGCCTGTTTATTTTAAAGGGGAGTGCGATGGCATTACCGTAGAGGCAGCTTTTCAGTATGTCAATGAATTTCGGGAAAATGTGCTGGGATTTTGTAACAATATTTATAACTCTGAGGGAGGTACCCACCTTACAGGTTTTAAGACCACTTTTACCTCTGTGATGAATACTTATGCCAGAGAATTGGGAATTTTAAAGGAAAAGGATTCCAACTTTACAGGAGCTGATGTGCGTAATGGTATGACTGCGGTGGTATCTATTAAGCACCCTGCGCCCCGATTTGAGGGACAGACTAAGACAAAACTGGATAACCAGGACGCTGCAAAGGCCACAGGAAAGGTAACGGGAGAGGAGATTGTCCTGTATTTTGACAGAAATCTGGACGTTTTAAAGAGTGTGCTTGCCTGTGCTGAGAAATCTGCGAAAATCAGAAAAACAGAGGAAAAAGCAAAGACCAATCTTCTGACAAAGCAGAAATATTCTTTTGATTCCAACGGAAAGCTGTCAAACTGTGAAAAAAGAGATCCTTCTTTATGCGAAATTTTCATTGTAGAGGGAGATTCCGCAGGGGGCAGTGCCAAGACAGCCAGAGATAGGAGCTTTCAGGCAATTTTGCCTATCCGGGGAAAAATTTTAAATGTGGAGAAGGCAACCATTGACAAGGTGCTTGCCAATGCGGAGATTAAAACCATGATTAATGCTTTTGGCTGCGGCTTTTCCGAGGGCTATGGCAATGATTTTGATATTACAAAGTTACGCTATGACAAGATTATTATTATGGCAGATGCAGACGTGGACGGAGCTCATATTTCCACGCTTTTGCTGACCCTGTTTTATCGTTTTATGCCAGAGCTTATTTATGAAGGGCATGTATATATTGCCATGCCACCCCTTTATAAGGCTATGCCTTCAAAGGGCAAGGAAGAATACCTTTATGATGACAAGGCGTTAGAGCATTACAGGAAAAAACATAAAGGTCCCTTTACCCTGCAAAGATACAAGGGTCTGGGAGAAATGGACGCAGAGCAACTCTGGGAAACCACCTTAAATCCGGAAACCCGTATGCTGCGTCTGGTGGAAATCGAAGATGCCAGAATGGCGTCAGAGGTTACAGAGGTGCTTATGGGAACAGAGGTGCCGCCGCGTAAGGCATTTATTTATGAGCATGCCCGTGATGCGGAATTAGATATATAGGAGATACAGTATGGCGAAGAATCAGGATAATATTATCAGAACCGAGTATTCGGAAATTATGCAGAAGTCATATATTGACTATGCAATGAGCGTTATTATAGCCCGTGCCCTGCCGGACGTCAGGGACGGCTTAAAGCCTGTGCAAAGAAGGACGCTGTATGATATGTATGAGCTGGGTATCCGCTATGACCGTCCATACAGAAAATGCGCCCGCATTGTGGGAGATACTATGGGTAAGTATCATCCACATGGGGACAGCTCTATTTATGAAGCTCTGGTGGTTATGGCGCAGGAGTTTAAAAAGGGACAGCCTTTGGTAGACGGTCATGGAAACTTTGGCTCCATTGAAGGCGACGGCGCGGCTGCTATGCGATATACAGAGGCAAGACTGCAGAAAATCACCCAGGAGGTATACCTGGGGGATCTGGATAAGAACGTAGTGGATTTTGTTTCCAACTTTGACGAAACAGAGAAGGAGCCGGAGGTGCTTCCTGTGCGCGTTCCCAATTTGCTGGTAAACGGTGCAGATGGCATTGCGGTAGGAATGGCAACCAGCATTCCGCCTCACAATCTGGGCGAGGTACTGGACGGTGTGATTGCCTATATGAAGAACAATGAAATTACTACAGAGGAGCTGATGCAGTACATCAAGGGTCCGGATTTTCCAACCGGGGGTATTGTGGTTAATAAAGACGATTTGCTGTCCATATATGAAAGCGGAACTGGAAAAATCAGAATCCGGGGAAAGGTAGAGGTAGAAAAAGGGAAAAACGGAAAAAGTCTGCTGGTGATCACAGAAATCCCTTATACCATGATTGGCGCTAATATCGGAAAATTTCTAAATGATGTGGCAGCACTCAGTGAAACAAAGAAAACTACAGATATTGCGGATATTTCCAACCAGTCTTCCAAGGAAGGCATTCGCATTGTGCTGGAGTTGAAAAAGGGAGCAGACATTGAAAATCTGAAGAATATGCTGTATAAGAAAACACGGCTTGAGGATACCTTTGGCGTCAACATGCTGGCAGTGGCACAGGGAAGACCGGAAACACTGGGCTTAAAACAGATTATTGAGCATCATGTGGATTTCCAGTTTGAGGTGGCAACCAGAAAGTACAGCAGTCTTTTGAAAAAAGAAAAAGAAAATCAGGAAATTCAGGAAGGTCTGATTCAGGCCTGTGATGTCATTGACCTGATTATTGAGATTTTAAGAGGCAGTAAAAGCAGGGAGCAGGTAAAAAACTGCCTCATAAGCGGTATGACAGAGGGAATCCGTTTTAAGACAAAGACCAGTGAGCGTCAGGCAAAGAAGCTGCGCTTTACAGAGCGTCAAGCAGGGGCAATTCTGGACATGCGTCTTTATAAACTCATAGGTCTGGAAATGGAAACCCTCATGGCAGAACACGCGGAAACCTTGAAAAAAATTGCCAGATATGAGGATATTTTGAATCATTACGATTCCATGGCAGAGGTGATTATCACGGAACTGAAGCAGATAAAAAAGGAATATGCAAGAGATAGACGGACGGCTGTGGAAAATGCGGCAGAGGCTGTATATGAGGAAAAGAAAATTGAGGAAACGGAAGTGGTATTTCTGATGGATCGCTTTGGCTATGTGCGTACCATAGACAAGGGAACCTATGAGCGCAATAAGGAAACCGCAGACAGTGAAAATAAATATGTCTTTTCCTGTATGAACACAGATAAAATCTGTCTGTTCACAGACTCAGGGCGTATGCATCTGGTAAAAGTGCTGGATTTGCCTTACGGAAAGCTGCGGGATAAAGGAACTCCGGTAGACAATGTGAGCAATTATGACAGCAGCACAGAACAGCTTGTCTTTGTAGGAGCCCAGACAGCGTTAAAGTGTGCGAAGATTTGCTTTGCCACAGCAAAGGGTATGGTAAAGCTGGTAGACGGCGCAGAATTTGATGTGGCAAAGAGAACCATTGTTGCCACCAAGCTCAGTGAGGGCGATAAGGTGGTTCTGGTACAGAATGCAGATCCTATGGAATATATGGTGCTTCAGACAAAGAAGGGATTTTTCCTGAAATTCTTAAAAGAAGAAATACCGGAAAAGAAGAAAAATGCTCTGGGTGTCAGAGGAATCCGTATGGACGACAAGGACGAGCTTTCTCATGCTTATATGCTGGAGAGCAGAACAGATTATGAGATTGTCTATAAGGAAAAGCAGATGATACTGAATAAGCTGAAGCTGGCAAAACGGGATACAAAGGGTACGAAGGTGCGTGTCTGAGTTGTGGCAGAAAGAAAAGAGGTGCGGTTTGAAAAAGAAAAAAGACGGTAGAGGTGTGCTTCTTGCTATGGTGTTATTGTTCGCAGTCCTGGCAGGCTGTAGTAAAGACAATCCAGAGGAAGTCTTTTTCTCTGAGGGCGGACAGGCAGAAGCTGAGATTTCAAAAGCTGAGGCAGCAAAAGAAATCCTTCCGGAAAAGAAGCTGGAAGAATCAGAGGAAGAGCTTTTTTACGGATATCAGTCTTTAAATACAGAGGAGCAGCAGGTATATCGGCAGTTGATTCAGGGAATGGAGAGCTTTCAGGAGGAAATCAGACTGTCCCCTGTAACAGAGGAACAACTGTCTGCCATTGCGAATCTGGTGATGATAGACCACCCGGAATATTTCTGGACAGACGGCGCCTTTGAGTATTGGAAGGAGGAATATCCGGACGGCTCTGTAAAGGGAATGCGAGTTTCTCCCAACTATCTGGTAAACAGACAGGAGGCAGAAGAGATAGGGCGGCAGATAGAGGCGCAGGCAGAAGCCTGGATAGGAGAGATACCTGCTGACACAGATACCTATGGGAAGATAAAAGCCGTGTACGAGCTGCTGATTCGGAATGTGGAATATGAGGAAACAAGTCCTGATAATCAGAATATACGCAGCGTTTTTCTGGGAAAAAGCACGGTATGTATGGGCTATGCAAAGGCAACTCAGTATCTGCTGAATAAAATGGGAATTTTCTGCACACTGGTAACAGGAGAGATTACAGAAGGAACCAGTTCCAGACATGCATGGAATCTGGTGAAAATAGGAGAAAACTATTATTATGTGGACACAACCTGGGGAAATCCTCGCTACGATGCCCAGACAGCTACAGAGATTGACGTGTATTACAGCTATCTGTGCTGTACAGAGGAATTTCTGGGACGGACACATCGGGCAAATGACGATATTCCTCTTCCGGTCTGTGATGATGACCGCTATAATTACTACAAAAATGCAGGCTGCTGGTATGAAACCTATGACCCTGAACAGATTCGGCAGGTTTTGACTCAGGACGTCAACGCAGGCAGACAAAAAACAGAACTGTATTTTGCAAGGCAGGAGGATTATGACAGGGCAGTGCAGGATTTGGTAAACGGCTCTTTGGTAAAAGAGGCCATGCAGAATACCTCTGTGCTGCAGCCAGGACAGGGTATTTCGTGGAATATCTATTCTGGCGGTCAGGACAGGCTTTTGGTTTTGGTGTGGAGACCATAAAGGCAGGGAATTTCAGCGTCTGCTTCGGGGAGCAGGGTCGCCCTGTCAAAAAAGCACTTGCAAGTTCCTGTAATTAGTGTTATCCTAATAGAGAACTAGATAATAACGATAGCATAAGAGTGGACCAGTCGGTCCACTCTTATCATTTGCGCGGGCAACCGACTAAAGTGCGTGTCTGCACGGAGGAAGAAGCGCAGAAGACAAGCGGAAGGAGGGTGAAAGCATGAGCAAAAAAGAAGTATACGAACAGAAGGCAGAGGCATTGATTGAGCCCATTGTAGCTGCCCATGGTTTTGAACTGGTAGATGTGGAGTATGTAAAAGAAGGCAGTAATTTTTATCTGAGGGCTTATATTGACAAACCCCAGGGAATTACTGTAGAAGACTGTGAGGTTGTAAGCAGAGCCTTTTCCGAAAAGCTGGACGAAGAAGATTTTATCGAGGACGCCTATATTATGGAGGTCAGTTCTCCGGGGCTGGGAAGACCTTTGAAAAAGGAAAAAGATTATAAACGAAGCATGGGAAAGGAACTGGAAATCAGAACCTACCGCGCAGTAAACAGAGAAAAGGAATTTTATGGGATTTTAACAGCATACGATGAAAACAGTGTGACCATTGACTGCAAAGGAGAGGAAAAGACCTTCCAGAAGTCAGATATTGCACTGATACGGCTTGCTTTTGATTTTTAAAAACCATAGAACCATAGAGATTTTAGGAGGAAGTAAAAAATGAACACAGAATTATTGGAAGCGCTGAATATTCTGGAAAAAGAAAAATCCATCAGTAAAGATACGTTACTGGAAGCGATTGAGCAGTCTTTGCTTCAGGCATGCAAAAACCATTTCGGAAAGGCAGACAACATCAAGGTTAATATCAATCATGAGACCTGTGATTTCAGTGTGTTTGCAGAAAAAACCGTAGTGGAGGAGGTTTTGGACCCTGTAACAGAAATCAGCCTCGCAGATGCCAAAATGATGCATTCCCAGTATGCTCTGGGCGATGTGGTAAATGTGGAGGTAAAATCAAAGGAATTTGGCCGTATTGCCACACAGAATGCCAAGAACGTGATTCTGCAGAAAATCCGTGAAGAGGAAAGAAAAGTTATCTTCAATGAATATTACGGAAAAGAAAGAGATATTGTAACCGGTATTGTGCAGAGAAGCATGGGCAGAAATTACAGCATTAACCTGGGTAAGGCAGATGCAGTCCTGACAGAAAACGAGCAGGTGAAAACAGAGGTGTTCCAGCCTACAGAGAGGATCAAACTGTATATTCTGGAGGTGAAGGATACACCAAAGGGACCGAAGATTCTGGTATCCAGAACACACCCGGAACTTGTAAAACGTCTGTTTGAGGCAGAGGTTACAGAAGTAAAGGACGGTACTGTGGAAATTAAGAGTATTGCCAGAGAAGCAGGATCCCGTACCAAGATTGCTGTATGGAGCAACGATCCGGACGTAGATCCGGTAGGTGCATGCGTGGGTATGAACGGTGCAAGAGTAAATTCTATTGTAGAGGAATTAAGAGGAGAAAAAATTGATATTATCAACTGGAGCGACAATCCGGCGCTTCTCATTGAAAATGCGTTAAGCCCGGCAAAGGTTATTTCTGTTATGGCAGATCCGGAAGAAAAAACCGCTATGGTGATTGTACCGGATTTTCAACTTTCCCTTGCCATTGGTAAGGAAGGTCAGAATGCCAGACTGGCAGCCAGACTGACTGGATTTAAGATTGATATTAAGAGTGAAACACAGGCAAGAGAAGCAGGAGATTTCCAGTATTACGAAAATGAGGAAGGGGAAGAAGCAGCTGAGGAAACACAGGAGCTGACCCCGGATTACAGCGAAGAGGCTGCAGAGGAGTATGCTTGCGAGGAAACAGAGGAAGCATATGAGGACGCAGAAGAATCAGAAGAGTAAGGTGGAGCTATGAGTACAGTACGGAAAATTCCCATGCGTAAATGTGTAGGCTGCGGTGAGATGAAAAGCAAAAAAGAGCTGCTTCGTGTGCTGAAAACCACAGACGAGGAGATTGTGCTGGACACCACAGGCCGCAAAAATGGACGGGGCGCATATTTGTGCTTTGATAAGAATTGTCTGGAAAAAGCCATGAAAAACAAGGGGCTTGAGCGGTCTTTAAAAACAGCCATACCAAAAGAAGTATATGAAAGCCTGACAAAGGAGTTTGAGAAACTTGAACATGCGTAAGGAACTGTCCCTTCTGGGACTTGCGGCAAAAGCCGGAAAAATTGTCAGCGGAGAATTTGCCACAGAAAACGCCGTGAAAGCAGGCAAGGCGTTTCTGGTGCTTACTGCAGAGGACGCCTCTGACAATACAAAGAAAAAATTCAGAGATATGTGTACGTTTTATCAGGTACCTTTTTACAGTATCGGAACAAAGGAGGAATTGGGAATCGCCATAGGAAAGGAATATCGGGCGTCATTGGCGCTGACTGATGAGAATTTTGCTGTGGCAACGGTGAAAAAACTGGAAAAAACAGGACTTTAACAGTGAAAAGGAGGGCAATATATGTCAGTCAGGGTTTATGAACTCGCAAAAGAGTTAAACAAAAGCAATAAGGAGATTTTAGATTTTCTGAAATCCAAAAATATAGAGTTAAAGAGCCATATGAGCAATGTGGAAGCTTCCCAGGCAGATATGGTAAGAGCAAATTACAGAAAGGGAAATCTCTCTTCAGCAGGTGGAGATGCTGCAAAGCAGGAAGGTGGCGAAAAGCCCAAGAAGAAAATTATTCAGGTGTTCCGCCCTCAGAACGCCAGTCATGTGCCGGAGCGCAGACAGAAATCCCAGCGCCAGGCAAACGACGGCCAGGAACAGAGAAATAATGAGAAGCGTCAGAATAACCGGCAGGGAGAAAACAGAGGTACACAGGAATCCATGAAACAGGAGAACAACAGAAATAACCGTTCAAATAATAACCGCAGCAGCAATAACAGCCGTTATAATGGAAACAGCAATGGGGAAAACCGTTCCAACAACAGAAATAATGGGGAGAACCGTTCTAATAACCGTTATAATGGAAATAATAACGGAGAACGCAACAACCGCTATAACGGAAACAATAACGGAGAGCGTTCCAACAACCGTTACAACGGAAACAACAATGGAGAGCGTTCTAACAACCGTTACAATGGAAACAATAACGGAGAGCGTTCCAACAACCGTTACAATGGAAACAACAATGGAGAGCGTTCCAACAACCGTTACAACGGAAACAACAATGGAGAGCGTTCCAATAGCCGTTACAATGGAAACAACAACGGAGAGCGTTCCAATAACCGTTTCGGTGGAAACAACAATCGCGGTGGAGATGGAAGAAGAGATCAGGGCGGAAAGTTCGATACACCGAAGCTGGAGTTTGTGGAAAAGGACAGCCGTAAAGCAAACAGAGAAAATAAGAAAAAAGATAATAAGAGAGATGAATATCAGAATCAGAGCAAACGTCCAAATCAGGGCGGCCGCCGTCAGACTCAGAGAATTCCAAAGGCTATGCAGCTTCAGAAGCCGGTGACACATGCCAAGGAAGAAAAGAGAGAGGAAGTAAAGGAAATTACACTTCCGGAAAAAATGACTATTCGCGAGCTGGCTGAAAAGATGAAAATGCAGCCGTCCGTAATTGTGAAAAAGCTGTTCATGGAAGGAATTATGGTTACTGTAAACCATGAGATCGACTTTGAAAAGGCTCAGGAAATTGCACTGGATTATGATATCATTGCAGAACAGGAAGAAAAGGTAGATGTCATTGAAGAACTCTTAAAGGAGGAAGAAGAGGAAGAAAGCACCTTAGTTGCAAGACCTCCGGTTGTCTGTGTTATGGGACACGTTGACCATGGTAAAACTTCACTTCTGGACTGCATCAGAAAGACACATGTTACAGACAGAGAGGCAGGCGGTATTACACAGCACATTGGCGCTTATATGGTAAGCGTAGAGGGACAGAAGATTACCTTCCTGGATACACCGGGACATGAAGCGTTTACCGCTATGCGTATGCGCGGTGCCAATGCTACAGATATTGCCATTTTGGTGGTTGCGGCAGATGATGGCGTCATGCCTCAGACAGTAGAAGCCATTAACCATGCAAAAGCCGCAGGCGTGGAAATTATTGTTGCCATTAACAAGATTGATAAGCCAAGCGCAAACATTGAAAGAGTAAAACAGGAATTATCCGAGTATGAGCTGATTCCGGAAGACTGGGGTGGAAGCACTATCTTTGTACCCGTATCTGCACATACAGGTGAGGGAATTGATAACCTTCTGGAAATGATACTCCTTACTGCAGAGGTGGCAGAATTAAAGGCAAATCCAAACAGAAGAGCCAGAGGTCTTGTCATTGAGGCAGAGCTGGACAAAGGAAAAGGCCCTGTGGCAACCATTCTGGTACAGAAGGGTACTCTGCATGTAGGTGATTTTATTGCGGCAGGCGCAAGTTCAGGTAAAGTTCGTGCCATGATTGACGATAAGGGAAGAAAGGTAAAAGAAGCCGGTCCTTCCACACCAGTGGAAATCCTGGGTCTTAGCGATGTGCCAAATGCAGGAGAAATCCTGGTTGTAACAGAAAATGATAAAGAAGCCAAAAACTTTGCGGCAACCTTTGTTTCTGAAAATAAAAATCGTCTTCTGGAAGAAACAAAAGCAAAAATGTCCCTGGACGATTTATTCAGCCAGATTCAGGCAGGTAATCTGAAAGAGCTGCCGATTATCGTAAAAGCAGACGTACAGGGTTCTGTAGAAGCAGTAAAACAGAGTCTTGTGAAGCTTTCCAATGAAGAGGTTGTGGTAAAAGTTATCCACGGTGGTGTCGGCGCCATTACGGAATCTGACGTAACTCTTGCCAGCGCTTCCAATGCCATTATTATCGGCTTTAATGTGCGTCCGGACGCAACTGCAAAATCCGTTGCAGAGCAGGAGGGCGTAGACCTGCGCCTGTACCGTGTCATTTATCAGGCCATTGAGGACGTAGAAGCAGCTATGAAGGGTATGTTAGATCCTGTATTTGAAGAAAAGGTTATCGGACACGCAGAAGTGCGTCAGATTTTCAAAGCTTCTGGCGTGGGCAACATTGCAGGTTCCTATGTTCTGGACGGTGTGTTCCAGAGAAACTGCAAGGTTCGTATCAGCAGAGAGGGCGAGCAGATTTTTGAGGGCGCTCTGGCATCTCTGAAGCGTTTTAAAGATGATGTAAAAGAAGTAAAAGCAGGCTATGAATGTGGTCTGGTATTTGAAGACTTCAATGACATCAAGGAAGAAGACAAAGTGGAAGCATATATTATGGTGGAGGTTCCGAGATAAGCGGTAAGCAGCGAAAAGGAGGAAACCCTTCGCCGGAACAGGAAGTAGATTATGAGAAAAAACAGTATAAAAAATACCCGGGTAAATGCAGAAGTACAGCATGAGCTGGCAAATTTAATCCGGGAAGGAATCAAAGACCCGCGTATTCACCCAATGACTTCTGTGACAGCGGTAGAGGTAGCGCCGGATTTGAAAACCTGCAGAGCCTATATCAGTGTTCTGGGAAATGAGGAAGCAAAGGAAAATACTATTGCAGGCTTAAAAAGTGCGGAAGGTTATATCCGCAGACAGCTTGCAAAGCGTATTAATCTTAGAAACACTCCTGAAATCCGTTTCATTCTGGACGAATCCATTGAATACGGAGTCACCATGTCAAAACTTATTGATGAGGTAACCGGAAGCGTGGGCAGACAGGAGGTTTTGGAAAATGGAGAAGATGATCAGTGAATTAAAGGGAATCCGCACAGCAGCCATTGCCGGACATGTACGTCCGGACGGTGACTGTGTGGGTGCCTGTATGGGGCTGTATTTATACCTGAAGGAAAATTATCCGGAAATCGAAACAGATATTTATCTGGAGGAGCCAAAGGAAAGTCTGCTGTTTCTACAGGGAACACAGAATATTCAGACCTCTTATACCGAAGAGAAGAGCTACGATGTGTTTTTTGTGCTGGATACCAGTGTGAAAAACCGTATGGGCGTCGCCCTGAAAGCTTTTGAATCTGCAAAAAAGACCATCTGTATTGATCATCATATCAGCAATAAGGGCTTTGCAGATGTCAATGTGATTGACCCGAATGCAAGCTCTGCTTCAGAGCTTTTGTATACGCTTTTGGAAAAGGAAAAGGTGACAAAGCCGGTGGCAGAGGCATTGTATACCGGAATTGCCAATGATACAGGAGTGTTTCAGTATTCCTGCACTTCTCCGAAAACTATGCGGATTGCAGCAGAATTAATGGAAACCGGAATTGCCTTTTCCAAAATTGTGGATAAATCTTTTTATGAAAAGACCTATGTACAGAATCAGATACTGGGCAGATGTCTGATGGAAAGCATTATGGTGCTGGATGGACAGTGTATCATCGGGGTTATCCGAAGAAAAGATATGGATTTTTACCATGTGGAGCCAAAGGATTTAGACGGCATTGTGCAGCAGCTTCGCGTAACAAAGGGCGTGGAGGTTGCCATGTTCCTCTATGAGCAGAAAGTACAGGAATTTAAGGTCAGCCTTCGTTCCAACGGGAAGGTGGACGTAAATGAGGTTGCCTCCTATTTCGGCGGCGGCGGTCATGTGCTGGCAGCAGGCTGTACCCTTCAGGGTTCTGCCTATGATGTAATCAACAATTTGCTGCGGGGTATAGAAAAACAGTTAGTAAAGAGTGAAACAGAATGATAAACGGAATTATCAATATTTATAAAGAAAAGGGATATACCTCTCATGATGTGGTGGCCAGGCTTCGGGGAATTGTGCACCAGAAAAAAATCGGACATACCGGGACTTTAGACCCGGACGCAGAAGGCGTGCTTCCGGTCTGCCTGGGAAAAGGAACCAAGCTTTGCTCCATGCTGACAGATAAGCGAAAAACCTATGAGGCTGTGCTTCATCTGGGCATTGAAACCGATACTCAGGATATTTCCGGAACCATAAAGCAGGAGTGTCCGGTTCAGGTGACAAAGGAAGAGGTGCGAGCCTGTGTGGAAGGCTTTGTGGGAAATCAGATGCAGATCCCGCCTATGTATTCCGCTTTAAAAGTAAAAGGGAAGAAGCTGTATGAGTTGGCAAGAGAAGGCATTGAGATAGAAAGGCAGGCAAGACCCGTTACTTTTTATGAGATTCAGATTCTTTCTATAAATCTGCCCTTTGTCCGTTTTTCTGTTACCTGTTCCAAGGGAACCTACATACGGACTTTGTGCCATGATATAGGAGTAAAGCTTGGGTGCATGGGCTGTATGGAAAGCCTGGTGCGTACAAGAGTAGACCGATTTTTGATACAGGACAGCCTGAAGCTTTCCGAAGCAGAAGCTCTGATGAAAGAGGGAAAGCTTTTGGAACATATGGTTTCTGTGGAGGAAATGTTTGAATATTTACCTGCTCTTTATGCAAAGCCGGCGTTTGCTAAAATGCTGCAGAATGGGAATGCAGTTGCAGAAAAACGGATTTTGGAGTCAGACAGAGTCCGTATGTATACAAATACAGGCGTATTTGTAGGAATTTATGAATGGCAGGAGGAGAAAGGGCTGTATAAGCCGGTTGCTATTTTTTCCTCTCCGGAGGATTTTCTGCCTGAAAAAAGGGATAAAACGTGAAGGAGCAGCGATGATTTATACAACAGAAGTTCCGCGCTTGGAAGAAGGAGTCAGAAGTGCAGTGACTCTGGGAAAGTTTGACGGACTGCACAGAGGACATCAGAAGCTGATTCACCGCATTCAGAAAAAGCGCAGCAGGAACTGTAGAACCGTGGTGTTTACCTTTGATGTGCCGCCAAGGTCTTATATGCTGAAAACACCCCCTAAATTTCTGCTTACTTATGAGGAGAGAAGGGAGCTTTCAGAGGAGAGAGGAATCGACATTCTGGCAGAATGTCCTTTTACGGAAGAGCTGATGCACATGGAGCCCGAGGACTTTGTAAAGGAATATCTGGTGGAGCGGCTGCATGCAGCCTATCTGGCAGTGGGACCGGATTTTTGCTTTGGCCATAATCGAAAAGGAAATCCCGAGTTGCTTCAGAAACTTGGGGAGCAGTATGGTTTTCAGGTGGAAATCGTAGAAAAGGAAAAGGACGGCGCCAGGGATATCAGCAGTACCTATGTCAGGGAAGAGCTGGAAAAGGGAAATATGGAAAAGGTCAATGAGCTTTTAGGGTATCCGTATTTTACCAGAGGTGAGATTGTTCACGGAAGGCAGTTAGGAAGAACTATAGGTGTACCCACGGCCAATCTTATTCCACATGAGATAAAAAAGCTTCCGCCAAACGGTGTTTATATTACAAAATCCTTTATAGACGGAAAACTGTTTGAAGGAATTACCAATGTGGGCTACAAGCCAACGGTAAGGGAGAATTTTTTGGGTGTGGAAACTTATCTTTTCTGCTGCAATGAGGATTTGTACGGGCAGGAGGCAGAGGTACGGTTTTATAAATTTCTGCGTCCAGAGGTAAAATTTGACTCCCTGGAGGAATTGAAGAAGCAGTTGAACCATGATGTAGAAATGGCTCGAATGTTTTTTGAAGAAGAAAATAGACAAAAGTAAAAACTTCGATTATGATGAAAGGGTGCTGTTTCGTGTGGCAGCGCCTTTACGAAGGAGAGAAAAATGAATATAGAAAACGTATTGTCGCTCATTGGCGGTCTGGGGCTTTTTCTCTATGGTATGACCGTTATGGGGGACAGCATTGAGAAAGCAGCCGGGGCAAAGATGCGAAGCTTTCTGGCGTTTTTTACCAAAAACAGGTTTGTGGGCATGTTGTTTGGCATGCTGTTCTGCGCGATTGTGCAGTCCTCAAGCGCTACGACGGTTATGGTGGTCAGCTTTGTTAATGCAGGACTTATGAATCTGGTACAGGCAACCGGTATTATTATGGGGGCCAATATTGGTACAACCATTACTTCCCAGTTGGTTGCGTTTAATCTGTCAGAAGCAGCCCCGATCTTTTTGATGCTGGGTGTTCTTGTGACTATGTTCTGCAAAAATACAAAGGTGAAGCAGACCGGAGAAGCCATACTGGGATTTGGTGTGCTTTTCATGGGACTTTCTCTGATGTCTGGCAGCATGGCAGGCATGAAGGAATCTCCTGTAATTGTGAATCTGCTGGCAGGTCTTGATAATCCTTTCCTGGGAATTTTTGTGGGATTTGTGGTTACAGCCATTATTCAAAGTTCTTCTGTTACAGTCAGCATTGTGCTTTTAATGGCACAGCAGGGGCTGCTTCCTCTGTGGATTTGTTTTTATATTATTTTGGGCTGTAACATTGGCTCCTGTACTACTGCGCTTCTGGCAAGCATCAGTGGGAATAAAGATGCCAAACGTGCGGCAATGATTCATTTCCTGTTTAATATTATAGGAACCATAATTATTGCGGTGATTCTTCTTTTGGGAGAACGCTGGATTGAAGCTGGTATTTTGACAATTTCCAACCATGACATTGGACGAAGTGTGGCAAATGCCCACACCTTCTTTAAGGTCTTCCAGGTTCTGGTTCTTTTCCCGTTTGCACAGTGGATTGTAAAACTGACATATCTTCTGGTTCCGGACAGGAAAAACGAAAAGCAGGAAGAAGGGTTTCATCTGGAGTACATAGGACCCTCCAGTGTATTTTCACCCAGCACGGCTGTGGTAGAGGTGACAAAGGAGCTGGAACGTATGGGAAATATGGCGGCAGAGAATTTAAGCTGCGCTATGGACGCCCTGCTTTCTCCAGAAGAAAAGAAGCTTCAAAGCGTGTATGAAACAGAAAAGAATATCAATTACATGAATCATGCAATTACGGACTATCTGGTATCCATCAGCCAGAGTACCCTTCCTATTGATGACATTAAAAGTATTGGTGGTCTGTTTCATGTGGTAAATGATATTGAGCGAATCGGAGATCATGCAGAAAATGTGGCGGATGCAGCCAGAACCAGAGAGGAGCGAAATATTCCTTTCAGCCCGCAGGCGCAGGAGGAGATGAAGGGAATGCTGGAACAGGTGCTTCAGATTACCTCCTATGCTATGGACATGTTTTCCAATAATAACCGGGAGCATCTTCAGGAAATTCTGGAGCTGGAAAATTCCATTGACCAGATGGAACGGGATTTGCAGAAAGCGCACGTAAAACGCCTTACCAGAAAAGAATGTACACCTGATGCCGGAATGTTGTTTTCTGATTTGATTTCCGGTCTGGAGAGAGTGGCAGATCATGCGACCAATATTGCCTTCTCCATTTTAGATGAGGAACCGGAAGAAAAAAACGTATAATATACAAAAGATAAGCCTGAGGGAAACTGCCCTTGGGCTTTTTTGCAGCTTCGCGAGGATTGCACTGCGGCGGAATGGAATGATGTCGCTGATGCGACCAGTCACAGACAGAGGATCCCGCAGGAGGGATTTTTTGTTATAGGAAAATTTGAGAAAAGGAGAAAGGGTATATTATGCGGAAAATGGGAAAACGCTGCATCAGGGGACTTTTTACAACAGGTCTTCTGGCAGCAGGAATTTTTTTGTACAGGGAGGAACTTTTGGCAGCGCCCGCAGAGGAAGGAAAGATAATCGCATATGCAAATGTAAATTCCTGTCTGAATATTCGCACAGGCAAAGGGACAGAGTATGAGGTGAAAGCGCAGCTTCCAAAGGACGGGTGCTGTGAGATTCTGGAGGATGCAGGGGACTGGTGCAGGATTTCTTCGGACGGAATTGAAGGTTATGTGTTTAAAGCATACCTGATTACAGGCATTTCGGAAAAGGAATATCTGGCTTTGACTCAGAGGAGGGAACCTGTGTATGCATATCGGATTTCAGAAGAAAAGACAAACAAGGCTGATAAAATTCAGACAGCAAGTGCCGGGGTGCAAAATGCCTCAAAAGGAGAGGAACTGGTGCAGTTTGCCTTGCAATTGTGGGAAATCCCTATGTGTGGGGTGGGACAAGCCTGACAGAGGGGGCAGACTGCTCCGGCTTTGTCCAGAGTGTGTATCAGAATTTCGGGATTTCCCTGCCAAGAGTGGCGGCAGACCAGGCAAATGCAGGAACAAGAGTGGCGCTTACAGAGCTTTTGCCGGGAGATTTGATTTTCTATGCAGACGGTGGGGAAATCTACCATGTGGTGTTGTACATGGGGGACAATCAGGTGGTGCATGCCAGCAGTAAGGCTACAGGAATTAAGGTGTCAAATGTGTATTGGGAGCATGCAGTACAGGCTGTGAGGCTGCTTTGAGAATATAAAAAATATCTTGACAGGAGATAGGCACAGGGGTAAAATATAAAAAGTAAATATTTACAGCATAGACGGACAGAGAGCAAGAGAAGACGGCGGATATGCTGGGAAAATTTGGATTTTAGCGTGTATAGGAAGGCTCCGTTTGTCTGTTATGACAAGCGGAGTTTTTGTTTATAAAAACACAGAACAGGGGGAAGCTGTGAAAAAAACAGAAGGAAAAACAGGGAAGAAAAGAATTCTGAAAGTCTGCTTGATTTTTTTTGGGATTTTCTTTTTCCTTTTGGCTGGCAGTATCGCAGGTTTTTTTTATTTGCGTGTAAAAGGAGAGAAAGGACTGAAAACAGCAGTTCCGGCTGCAGAGCAGTCAGAGGAAAAAAGCGAGAAGGAAGGGCAAAAAGAGAAAGAGGATTTGCCGGAGGGTATTTATACCACATATCAGGGAAAACGGTATCGGTATAATGAAGATGAGATTAATTTTTTGTGCCTTGGTATTGATAAAGATATTCCCATGGAGGAAAAGAGGAATACAGGAAGCGAGGGACTGGCAGACGCCGTTTTGCTGGTGAGTATTAATGTGCAAAGTAAAGATGTGAAACTTCTGGCTATACCAAGGGAAACTGTGATTCCTGTAAAAGTTTTTGACAGAGCCGGGAATTTTGTAAAAACAGAAAATAAACAGATTACACTGCAGTATGCCTATGGAAGAACAGCCAAAGACAGCTGTGAACTTACGGCAGAGGCTGTATCGAATTTGTTGTATAAGCTGCCCATTCAGCGTTATTGTGCCATTAATTTTACGGCGCTTCCTGTTTTAAATGATGCCATCGGAGGGGTAAAGCTGACGGCTCTGGAAACTGTACAATGGTGGAATGGCAGTTTTTATGAAGGCCAGGACTTGCATCTGAAAGGACAAATGGCTCTTGATTATGTAAGGCAGAGAGATGAAACCATTCCTGAGAGCAGCATGGGAAGACTGGAAAGACAGAAACAGTATATAACCGGGTTTATTGATCAGGCAAAAGCAGCAGTTAAAAAAGATGTAACCCTTCCGGCAGAGCTCTTTCAGCAGTTAACGGATTATATGTGTACGAATATAACACTGGAGGATCTTGCTTATCTGGCTCCGGAGCTTGTAAATATCCGTCTGAATCCGGAAAATATCGGTATGGTTCCCGGTGATGTGGTTCCGGCAGGGGAACATGAGGAATATCATGTGCATACGGAAGAGTTAAAAAAACTTGTAATTCAGTCTTTTTATGAAGAGGTTCCAGAAGAGGGAATTACAGGAGAAGCAGTACAGTGACAGATATAAAGGAGAGCAGCTATGAAAAAGTCTTTGAAAGTAATTATTATTATTGTTGCGGCAGTTTTCTTAACTGCAGGTGCAGCTATCGGAGTGATTTATTTTTTTGGCGGACAGGAACAGCCCACAGAAACAGTCAGTAAACCGGAAAAGGCAGATGCAGAGCAGGCAGAAAAGGATTATCAGGTTCTGCAGGGAGAAGTGGTAGAAAAGAGTCAGGATCCTTACGAAAGTAAGATTAATTTTGAAGAACTGCAGAAGTTAAATCAAGATGCCTATGCATGGATACAGATACCGGGTACAAACATAGATTATCCGATTCTGCAGACAGCAGTGGAGGCAGATGACTATTATCTGAATCGAACCATTGATGGGAAAGTTGGTTATCCGGGGTCTATTTATACAGAAAAATACAATTCCACTTCTTTTGCAGACCCGGTTACTATCGTATACGGACATAATATGAAAGAAGGCACCATGTTTGCGGATTTGCATAAATATACAGACAAAGCTTTTTTTGACAGTAACCCGTACATTTATATTTATTTACCGGATAAAACCCTGAAATATCAGATTTTTGCTGCGGTAGCCTTTGATGACAGATATATTTTAGGCAGCTATAATTTTTTGGATAAAGATGATTTTCAGAAATATTTAGACGAACTCAGAAGTTCGATAGACGGAAATGTAAATTCTGATATAGAGGTCACACAGGATAGTAAAATTCTGACGTTGTCTACCTGTATCGGAGAATATCCGGAACAGAGATGGCTTGTAAATGCAACATTGGTATCACAGGAAGAATAGCCGTAAAAGAGGTTAAAACATGTATATGTTTTAATAAATCACACAAAATAGCAGATAGGAGAGAACATTATGAAAAGTTTGAAAAAGGCGGCAGCAGTAGCAGCGGCAGCAGTATTGTGCGTAAGCATGAGTGTAGGTGTATTCGCTTCCAGTCCGACAGACCCGGAAATTCCATCCGTATGGGGTGGAAACGGAACAGATAAAGACGGAAACAAAGTGACTGCAATGCAGACAGAAGAACTTTCCAAGGAAGTGGAAGAAATTCTGAAAGATGAAGAGCAGGTGAAAGAAATTCTGAAGGAAGCCGGATACGAGGTTACAGAAGACCAGAACGCAGTTGTTCTTGGCGCAGGCAATATTGAGCTTGTAGATGGACAGTGGGACGGTATGGAAATGCCGGAAGGCGGAGTTGACTTAGAACTTAGATTGGAAACCGGATCTTGGGATTGGGATACTAATACCTATGTAGAAAATGAAACATTGAAAGATCTGAAAGACGGAGATACTGTATATGTTCTTCATCAGAAAGCAGACGGAACCTGGGAAGTGCTGGAAGGAACAGCCGTTGTAGAAAACATCTATGGTTATACATATTACAGTGTAAAAGCACACTTTGACAGCCTTTCTCCAGTAGCAATTGTAAAGATCATGTCTAACGGGGAAGTTGTTGTTCTGGACAAAGAAGAAAAACCAGTTGGAACAATTAAACCGGGAGAAAAGGATCCGGTTGGAACAATTCAGCCGGAAAAAGCTGAGGGAAAAGGAGATTCTAAAGTAGTGAAGACATCTTCTGCAACTACAAAAAAATCTCCAAAAACAGGAAATTAAACCAGAATAAATAGTAGTACAAATGGTATTTTGTGTGAGGATAAAAAGCAGAAACCCGTCTGTCTTAAGGCAGAATGGGTTTCTGTTTTCTGAAGATTTATAAAGGGGAAGAGATGAAAGGATTAAAAGTCTATTATAGAATCATGGCCGGAGTTACTGTATTTTTTATGATATGGTATCCGTTTCTTACATATTTTCATGCAGAAAAACCCTCTGGAATGGAACTGCGGTATTTTGCAAAAAAGTCAAAAGTTTTAGTGGATATGTTTTTATATCAGAAAGAGAAGATGTTATTCATTTTTGCCATTTTTTTACTGCTGGCAATGGTAACGGGAGGAATGCTTTTTTATGTCCTCAAAGAAGAAATTCCTTTTCGTTTTTGTCTGCAAAAGAAGATTTTTGGGGCAGTCAGTGTTTATTTTTTACTGAATGTATTCTCTGTTTTGCTTTCTTCCTATAAAGAATATGGAGTTATGGGACTACATATTGACTATGAGGGACTTGCAGCGATTTTTGGTTATATGGTACTGTTTGCAGCAGGATATTTCCTTTTTCAAAATGAGAAAAACAGAGTGCTGCTGAAAGCAGGAATTAAAATATTGGCTTTTTTTATCATTTTGGGAACTGCGCTGGAAATGAAGTATGGACCGCTTTTTAACATAGAATGGATTCAAAAACTGCTTACTCCGGATCACTACGAACATCTGCTGGAGCATTTGTATCTGGATTATCATGGAAGCGTATCTCTTACTTTTGCAAATCCCGGATTTTTCGGAGGGTTTTGTGCATTATTATTCCCCATTTTACTGGGAATGGGAATACAGGAAGAGAAGCGAGGAAAGAGGTGGATAAATACAGGGCTGGCTGGGGGAATGTTTTTTTGCATTTTGATGTCAGGTTCTTCAGGCGCTCTTTATGCAGGTCTTCTGGCTGCTTTTTTTCAAATCTTTTTCCGAATAAAGAAAGAAAACTGGAAAAGACGAATAGGTTTAGCTGGAGAAATGGTTCTTTTGTTGTTTCTCTTTTCTGCTGCTTTACAGTTTTTGGTGCTTCATGGACAAAATAATATATGGAAAAAAACGGAGTCTTCTCTGGTAAATACGCAGTACACTAGGAACGAATCTGTTTTTGCAGTTGAAAAGATACAACTGCAGCAGGGAAAATTAAAGGTGTGGGGAGAGGAAGGAAATTTTACGACAGAAGTGCTGTCAGAAGGTTCTGATCTGCATTTGCAGGACTTTATGTTTACAGATGACAGGGGAGAGCAAATTGAAACAGAATCCGGCAGACTCACCGGAGATTTCAAAAAAATAAAAGCAGAGGTTATGGGACAGATTTTGTCTTTTGATTTTGGATATCAGGAACCTGTAGAGTTTTATGCAGAAAGCGGTAAGCTATATTATATAGATTTTAATGGCTCACTTTTGCAGAAAATCCCTCAGCCGGTTATGAGAGGTCTGGAACGATTTTATCCCTTATTTACAGGTCGGGGTTATATCTGGATATCCAGTATACCGGTGCTTATGGATACCATGCTTTTAGGAAAAGGAATCGGCGCCTTTCCATTTGTTTATCCTCAGTCAGAGGTGGCAGGTATGCTGAATGTACACGGAAGTGCAGATTATTGTATTGAGCAGGCACACAGTTGGTATCTGCAGACAGCCGTCAGCAGTGGTATTTTGTCCCTGTTTTGTATGTTGTACGTGTTTTTTACAGCCTTTAAAAAGGGAATAAAAGAGAAAAAGCCAGATGTTTTTTTCTGGGGAATTATGGCATATATCATAACAGGTTTGGTCAATAACAGCAATGTAGCCGCAGCGCCTTTTTTCTGGCTTCTGTTAGGGTGTTTTCTTGTACCGGAAAAAACAGATAGAATTTAAAATGGCAATGAAAAAAGCAAAAGTTTTGTCTTTACATTCCGTCAGGTATATGCTATACTCAAAACGTTGAGAACAGCCGTGGTTCAGAAGTCGGAAGCTCCAACCGCTCCTTAATCACAGGCGATAGAATATGATAATTATGGAGGAAACAAAAATGATTTCTAAAGAAAAGAAACAGGCTATTATGGCAGAATACGCAAGAACACCAGGCGATACAGGTTCACCGGAAGTACAGGTAGCTGTGCTGACAGCAAGAATTCAGGAGCTTACAGAGCATCTGAAAGTGAACCACAAAGACCATCACTCCAGAAGAGGTCTTCTGAAAATGGTAGGTCAAAGACGTGGACTGCTTGCATACCTGAAGAAAACTGATATTGAAAGATACCGTGCTTTAATCGAGCGTTTAGGTCTTAGAAAATAATCAGAACCAGAAGACGGGGCGGGAGGATTCCCGCCCTGTTTTTACCGTGAGAAAGAAAAACAGCACAGGTTATTCTGGTACCGGGACCACTGAAAAGCACATTTGAAGAGCTTTAAGTGTGTTTTTCAGTTGTTTCGGACAGACAGTGCTGGAAAGAAGAAAAGGAGAAAAAATATGTATAAGAGTTTTTCAATGGAATTGGCAGGAAGAACCCTGACCGTAGATATCGGACGTGTGGCAAAGCAGGCAAACGGCGCGGCTTTTATGCGCTATGGAGATACCACTGTATTATCCACTGCAACCGCGTCTGACAAACCAAGAGAAGGAATTGATTTCTTCCCATTGAGCGTGGAATACGAAGAAAAAATGTATGCCGTAGGTAAGATTCCGGGAGGCTTTAACAAAAGAGAAGGAAAGGCAAGTGAACATGCAATCCTGACTTCCCGTGTTATTGACCGTCCTATGCGTCCGCTGTTTCCAAAGGATTACAGAAATGATGTAACCTTAAACAACATGGTTATGGCTGTGGATACAGAGTGTAACCCAGAGGTTGTTGCCATGCTGGGTTCTTCTATTGCAACTTGTATTTCTGATATTCCGTTTGATGGTCCTTGTGCAGCAACCCAGATTGGTATGGTAAACGGAGAGCTGGTTGTAAACCCTTCTCTGGCACAGAAAGAAATTTCTGATCTTCAGCTTACAGTTGCTTCTACAAGAGAAAAAGTCATTATGATTGAGGCAGGAGCAAATGAAATTCCTGAAGCAAAAATGATTGAAGCAATCTTCAAAGCTCATGAAGTAAACCAGGAAATCATTGCATTTATTGATAAAATCGTTGCAGAATGCGGAAAAGAAAAACACACTTATGAAAGCTGTGCAGTTCCGGAAGAACTGTTTGATGCAATTAAAGAGATTGTAACTCCGGAAGAAATGGAAGAAGCAGTCTTTACAGATGAAAAGCAGGTAAGAGAAGAAAATATCCGTGCGATTACCGAAAAGCTGGAAGAGGCTTTTGCAGATAATGAAGAATGGCTGGCTGTATTAGGTGAAGCTGTTTACCAGTATCAGAAGAAAACGGTTCGTAAGATGATTTTAAAAGATCATAAACGTCCAGACGGAAGAGCCATCACCCAGATTCGTCCTCTGGCAGCAGAGGTTGACCTGATTCCGAGAGTCCATGGTTCTGCTATGTTTACAAGAGGACAGACTCAGATTTGTACTGTCACCACTCTGGCTCCGTTATCAGAGGCACAGAGATTGGACGGCTTAGATGAATTTGAAGTAAGCAAGCGCTACATGCATCACTATAATTTCCCGTCCTATTCTGTAGGAGAAACAAAACCTTCCAGAGGACCGGGACGCCGTGAAATCGGACACGGAGCACTGGCAGAAAGAGCTTTAGTACCGGTAATCCCAAGTGTAGAGGAATTCCCATACGCAATTCGTACGGTGTCTGAAACCTTTGAATCCAATGGCTCAACTTCTCAGGCAAGTATCTGTGCATCTACCATGTCTTTAATGGCAGCAGGTGTACCCATTAAAAAACCGGTTGCAGGTATTTCCTGCGGTCTTGTTACAGGAGAAACCGATGATGATTATCTGGTACTTACCGATATTCAGGGTCTGGAAGACTTTTTCGGAGATATGGACTTTAAAGTAGCAGGTACACATGACGGTATCACTGCCATTCAGATGGACATTAAGATTCACGGTCTTACAAGGCAGATTATTGAAGAAGCCATTGCCAGAACAAAAGAGGCAAGAGAATACATTTTAACAGAAGTTATGGAAAAATGTATTGCAGAGCCAAGAAAAACGGTCAGCAAATATGCGCCTAAGATTGTACAGATTCAGATTGACCCTGAAAAAATCGGCGATGTGGTAGGTCAGAGAGGAAAGACCATTAATGCCATCATTGATGAAACAGGTGTGAAAATCGATATTGACGACAGCGGTGCAGTGTCTGTATGCGGTACAGACCAGGCAATGATGGATAAGGCTGTAAAGTATATTCAGACTATTACAACAGACTTTGAAGAAGGTCAGATTTTCACAGGAAAGGTTGTCAGCATCAAAGAGTTCGGCGCTTTCCTGGAATTTGCACCAGGTAAAGAAGGAATGGTTCACATTTCCAAAATTGCAAAGGAAAGAATCAACAAAGTAGAAGATGTGCTTTCTCTGGGTGATGTTGTAAAAGTGGTATGCCTTGGAAAAGATAAAATGGGACGTATCAGCTTCAGCATCAAAGATGTTCCGGAAGAGGCATAAAAGTTGTAAAACAGAAACAAATAGGAGGGGTGGCACAGATAAGGGTGCGCCCCCTTTTTGGACTTTTTCAGGTGGAATATGAATAGAAAAAGAATCGGAATTTTTATGCTGCTTTTGGCAGCCGCACTTTCCGGCTGCGGAAGGGGACAAGAGGAAAAAAGTCCCAAACCGGAAGAGGAGAAGACGGCAGAGTGCCGGGAACCGGAAGCGCAGGAAAAGGTACAAAAAGACAGAGAAGATTCTGCAGACTCTGCAAAGGAGGAGTCCCCAAAAGTGAGTGAGGGTGTTTTTCTCTTTGCAGATTCAGACAAACGAATGCTGGAGGAGCAGGAGGCAATATCGCCCTCTATCCGTATGCAGGATTTCAACCAGGAAATTATTTATGGGTATAATCCCCATTGGTATGACCTTGCAGTCAATGAAATTTATGCCCGACACGGATATGCGTTTCAGACAGAAAATATAAGACAGTATTTTGAAGCACAGCCCTGGTATGAGGCAGATATAGAACCGGAACAATTTCAGGAAAGTATTTTCAATGAATTTGAAAAGAAGAATATACAGATGCTTTTAAATGGAAAAGAAGCTAATAAAAAAGAGGAACTTCTGGCAGAAGGAAACACTTATACCATTACCAGTAATACTACTTACGAGCCGGTTTTCCGTAATTATACGTTTCAGTTTCAGGTGCCTGAGGAATGGCTGGCACAGGGATACAGCCTTGCGGTGAGCGATACGTCTAGCGATTCCGCTTATTGGGTCATTACAAAAAACTGGAGAGAAGATGTGGCAGAGCTTCAGATTATACCCATGGAGTTTTATGAGGGGGAAATTTCCGAGGAAGATATTCTATGGAAAGACCATGTCTGTATGGTGTGCGTCAGCACAGAGCAGGCGGAAGAAGAACTAAAAAACGGGATTAAGCAAATAAAAGATACCATTTACAGAGTACAGAGGTGAACCTATATGCGTTATCATAATATTACAAAAGACGATATGTTAAACGGCGACGGTCTTCGGGTGGTGCTGTGGGTAGCAGGCTGCGACCATGGCTGCAAAGGCTGCCAGAATCCGGTGACCTGGGATCCCAATGGCGGGCTGATTTTTGACGAAACTGCAAAGCAGGAGATTTTTGAACAAATGGAAAAAAGTTATATTGCAGGCATTACGTTTTCCGGAGGAGATCCCCTGCACTGGAGAAATGTGGAGGAGGTTACAGCCCTTGCAAAGGAACTGAAGGAAAAATACCCAAAAAAAACCATATGGCTGTACACAGGATTTTTATGGGAAGAAATCCGAGATTTGGATATTCTGCCTTATCTGGACGTTCTGGTGGACGGAGAATTTGTAGAGGCAGAGAAGGATATTGCCTTAAAATGGAAAGGAAGCGCAAATCAGAGGGTGATTGATGTACCGCAGACCTTAGAAACAGGAAATATAGTGCTGCATGCATAGGAGGACAAAATGAAGAGAATTGCAAAATTTCATAAAGTAAGCGAAAAACAGTTTGCAGAGGGCTGGAGAGATTCCTTTGGGGAAGTGAGCGATGCAGAAGTTCAGAATATTTATGAGAACATCAGACTTCCCAAAAGAGCCACCGCAGGAAGTGCAGGATACGACTTTTTCAGTCCTTTAAGCTTTGAACTGAAACCGGGAGAAACCATAAAAATTCCCACAGGTATCCGGGCGGAAATGGAATGCGGCTGGGTTTTGAAACTTTATCCCAGAAGCGGACTGGGCTTTAAATATCGCTTACAACTTAACAATACCGTAGGAATTATTGACAGTGATTATTTTTACTCTGACAATGAGGGCCACATTTTTATTAAAATAACCAATGCTTCCAATGAGGGCAAAACCGTACAGGTGGAGGCAGGAACCGGCTTTGCACAGGGGATTTTTCTGGAATACGGCATCACCATGGACGATGATGTGGAGGCTGTGCGAAACGGAGGCTTTGGCAGCACTACCGGAAAGCATTAGCAGGCTGGCTGTTAGGGAGCATAAAAGCGGAGATAATATGCAGGAGGGAAAACTCTTGCATATTATTTTTTTTTGTGCTAAAATATTTTGAAATACAAAATAATTGAAAATCATAGCAGTTTGAAAAGAAAGAGATACTGCTTGCAGGAGGATAAGATGAAGGTTGAACCGAAAATTCGAGAGTTTATCTGTACCACAGCCCATCCGGAGGGATGCAGAGAACATGTAAAAAGACAGATTGCCTGTGTGAAAAGAGAGAAAATCATTCATGAGGGAGAGAGGGTGCCGAAAAAGGTGCTGGTTATAGGAGCGTCCACAGGCTACGGTCTGGCAAGCCGGATTACTGCCGGCTTTGGCTGTGGAGCAGCCACTCTGGGAATTATGTTTGAAAAGCCCTCAAACGGTAAGAGAACGGCAACACCGGGGTGGTACAATACCGCGGCTTATGAAGAAGAGGCCAGAAAAGAAGGGCTGTATGCAAAAACCATAAACGGAGATGCTTTTTCTAGGGAGGTGAAGGAAAAAACCATTGCTCTGATAAAAGAGGACTGGGGCAAGGCAGATATGGTGATTTATAGCCTGGCAGCGCCCAGAAGGACAGACACTGAGGGGAACACCTGGGTATCCTCTTTAAAAACTACAGGAGAGCCTTTTACGGAAAAGAGTCTGGATTTGCGGAACAATACCATTGCCGAGAAAACAGTAGAGCCTGCCACAGCAGAAGAACTGGAAGGCACGAAAAAGGTCATGGGAGGAGAGGACTGGCTGGATTGGATAAAAGCGCTGAAGGAGGCAGATGCTCTGGCGGAGCAGGCGCTTACAGTGGCATATTCCTATATTGGGCCAAAGCTTACCTATCCTATTTATTATGACGGTACCATCGGACAGGCAAAACGGCATCTGGAGCATACCGCAGAAGTGATTGCAGAGGAATTTCCTTCTGTGCAGGCACGCATTTCTGTCAATAAGGCTCTTGTAACTCAGGCAAGCGCAGCTATTCCCATTGTGCCGCTATACTTTGCTATTCTCTATCGGGTTATGAAGGAGCAGGGAAATCACGAGGGCTGTATCGAGCAGATGGTACGCCTGTTTAAAGAAAAGCTTTTAAAGGAAACGCCTCCGGTTGACGAAAAGGGAAGAATTCGTATGGACGACTGGGAGTTGGAGGAGGATATTCAGAACCGGGTATGGGAAATCTGGAACCAGGTGACAACAGAAAATGTGGAGCAGATTTCAGATATCAGGGGATATTGGGAGGACTTTTACCAGATGTTCGGATTTGGCTTTGAAAACATTGACTATGAAAAAGATGTAGAAATTCAGGTTTCTATTCCCAGCATAAAATAAGTTTCAGATATCAGAGTTAGATGAAAATGATATATGTCTTTTTGACTATCTTTTATATTTTCTATTTTGGAGAAACAATCAAAAAGGTACTGTCAGTAAATCTTCTATTGCTTTTCGTACTTTCGCAGGGAGCATATGTTGGACTTAGATGTTATTTGAAAACTCAGTTAAATACCAAGCAACATTGGTGAAAATATGATAAAAATAAACGTATAATAGCAGGGGATAAAACATTGTTCCCTGCTATTATATGAACACCATAGTTTTGCCTCTCTTTTTTGAGAGATAGGGATTTTCTTTTCTATCGTCCTGAAGAAATAATCAATATAGTTCTGGTACTTTCTTTTTGAAGATAAATAGAGCAACCCCAAGAGTAACAATAGCCACTAAAATAATTTGCAGTATGGATTCCTGATAGGTTGCATTTTTGCTGATAATAACTTGCCGAAACACAATGACAATCAGAGAAGTAACGATTGTTGCAGGAACGGATTTTCGGATCATGCCAATGATGAACGGCCATAGCGATAGCACCGTGCATACAATCACAGTAGTTATTGCCATTGGTATCCATGTCTGAAGCATTGAGAGTTGGAATGTACCCTCCAACATATCAAAAAATCTATCCGCAAACACAATATAACCGCTGCAACAGACATATCCAATCGCCATTGAAATTGCTGTATAAATCATAATGATAATCAATTTGCTGACAATCAATTTTATTCGGTTCAAAGGATAGGAAAACATAATCGTAATTGTTCGCTGATTATATTCTCCAATAACCAACTTTGCAGTTAAAACCGACGAATACACAAGAAAAATGAATGACATCAGTAAACCAATAACAAGGTATGTGCTTTCAAACGTGTCTTTGACCTGTTCCGGGTCTGTCATGCTATCCCACAAAGATATTGTGATGAAAATGATGCTGAAAAGGATTGCGGCAAACATAAAGATAATATTTCGTGCAATACCAAATTTTTTCAGTTCCAGTTTAATCAGGTGTGCCATATCATTTTTCCTCCTCTGTAAGCTGGAAAAAGAAATCTTCCAGTGTGTCTTGCTTGCGCCCCATGCTCTCCAAACCAATACCATTCTCAATGATGGCTTTTGACAGAGCTTTGCCTGAAACATCAGAATCATAAATGTGAATAAATTCTTTATCTAATACACTAAAATCCTTGATTCTCATATTTTCAAGTAATGTAGCAGCGCGGGTCACATCGTCAACCTGCAAGCTGATATAATCCGTTTGATGCTTATGAATTTCTTCGATAGACAATTCTGTTAAGAGCTTTCCGTGTTGAATAATCCCAATCGTATCAGCAAGAAGATCCACTTCGGATAGAATGTGGCTGGAAATAAAAATGGTTGTTCCATCTTCTCGGTTTAACCGCTGAAAGAGGGTTCGCATTTCACGAATGCCCTCGGGATCTAAAGCATTGATTGGTTCGTCCAAAATCAAAAATTCTGGTTTTGCCAGAATAGCCCTTGCAATAGCAAGTCGTTGTTTCATGCCCAACGAGTAATGACGGACTTGTTTTCCCTCGACATTCTGCAAGTCCACCAAATGTAAAACCTCATCAATCCGTTCCTTGTTGGGAAATCCCATATACTCACAGTGCAACTCTAAGTTTTGCCGAGCAGTCATTTTATCGTAAAAGTATGGGTTCTCAATAATAGAACCAACCTTTTTGAATATTTCGTAGCTGTGATCGGTAACTTTTTCGCCTAAAAGCTGAACATCTCCGGCGTCTGGCTGGATAAGGTTCAAAATCATTTTCATAACCGTGCTTTTCCCTGCACCGTTTGGACCAACAAAGCCATATATTGCCCCTTTAGGTATGTGGATATTTACATCATCTACAACGACATTTCCCTTGTAAGCCTTTCGCACGCCTACGGTTTCCATGATATAATCCATTTTGTGTGCCTCCTTTATGGCTACCATTATACAAAATGGACTTCGCTTTTCTCTGTCGTAAATCTAACGCTTTTCTAACTTTTCAAGATGGTTGAGAAAATAGTTCGCTCATTTTGTACGCTATAAACTTCTAATTCTGCACCAATTTGTTCAGCAAGACGCTTTGAAATCGCAAGACCTAAACCGCTGCCGGAAGATTTTGGGGCTGTTGTATAATTCCTTACAAAAATCTGTTTTTTCTGCTGTGGTGACATTCCCTTTCCGTGATCTTCTATTTCAATTATGCTTTTTCCATTTGATATGGTGAGCCGTAGAGAAATATATTTGCCATCACCACCATGTCGGATTACATTCTCTATCAGATTTTTCAAAATACGCTGTAATGCCTCCTTATCTATGTAGGCAAAAATCGGTGTATCTGGTATCTGAATATCGACTTCAAATTGTTTCTGTTCAAGCAGATCATAATAGTCCAAAATGGTGTCTTGGCAAAGTCTTGAAACATTTTCCTTTTTCAGTTTAATTGCAAGATCACCGGAAGCTATTTTGGACATTGTAAAATAGTCATTGATTGTCGAGATTAAATCATCAACCTTTCGGTCTATTTTAGTAGCCATAGCATGTACATTTTCAGGCATAGAGGGATTGTTTGTTATATTGGAAAGTATTTCACTATTTCCTTTAAGGACTGTGAGCGGGGTGCGGATATCGTGAGAGATGTTCGTTAGAACCTGCGCCATTGCCTGTTTGCTCTGATCAAACTCTGACTTTTTTGTATAAAATTCTTGCAGTAAGGTATTGAGCGCAACACCTAATTTTTTGATACTGTCATTATCCGTAGGTATAAGCACAAAGCCATTTTCAGAAGTAATTGAAAGAGAAGTAAGTCTGTCGATGATATAGCTGATCTCTCGTTCTAACTTTTTGTGCTGTACCTGTTGCAAAATTAAGATAAGCAACAGAACAAATGAAAGAATTGAAGATATAATCCACATCTACTTGTCCTCCATCTTGTAGCCGATACCCCATAAGGTTTTAATATAGGGCATAGTATCTTCCGCATTATTCTTCAACTTCAAACGTAGGCGATTGATATGAGTATTTAACACATTTTCGTTTCCAAAATACGGCTCTTTCCAAATGAGTTCATATAGCTGTTCTTTTGAATATGCCTGTCCCGGATGGCTGGCTAAAAGATACAAAAGTTCAAATTCGATTGGGGTTAAGTCTATGGATACCCCTTTGCGCATAACCATGTGGCTTTGGGGATTGATTTCAATATCTTTAATTTTGACAATCGAATTATTCGGTAATACCTGATAGGTTCTGGCTCGTCTGATATTCGCCTTTATCCTTGCAACGAGTTCAATTAAAGAAAAAGGCTTTACTACATAATCATCAGCACCTAAATTCAATCCTAATGATTTGTCGGTATCATTATCTTTTGCCGTGATAATGATGATAGGAATATTGCTGACCTGTCGAATGACCTTGATAATCTCCATGCCACTCATGTCCGGCAGCATAAGATCAATAAGGGCAAGCGAATATTCATCATAGCTTGTGATCGTCCGAATAGCTGTTGTGCCATCATCAAAGGACATCACTTCAAACTCTCCTGATAAATAGTCTTTTATCATTCCTCTGATTTCTGTATCATCTTCAATCAATATTATCTTGTTTTCCATTATGATTGCTCCTTGCTATTTTTGTTCTTCCGTCAATAGGCTTTTCGGCATTCTTAGGTATTAACCATACTGTTCCCATTTTCACAGCACTGGGAATACGTCCACCTGCACAATAATAATTTATCCAACGAGGTGTCACACCCCATTTTTTGCCAGCTTCTTTTAGTGTCATGTAGTCCATATTACACCTCCAGTTTTATAGTATAATTCGTTTTCTCGAAGAATACAAGTATAGATAAGGGCGCAAGATCCTATGTCAAAAACAATTTAAGACCTTGCGCCCATGTTGGGAAAATGAGAGAAAGCGCAATTACTTCAAAGAGAGATGCTACTTCTCAGAGCAACTTTATTATTTATATTTAGTCAAAATTGTCAATAATTATATTGTTTATAATTCGAGTGAATCTTCTGCATCCACCCACATCTGTAAATTGCCCTCAAGATATAATCTTGTATATTCCAAAGGCTCATCTACAGCCAATGAAGTAAGAGCACACGCCGATCCATATGTAGTTTTTAAATTTTTTTCAGCTTCCTAACAATCAATGCGAAGCATATATCCGGCACTTGTGTAAACATCAATACTATCGTGGTTTATGTTGTATTCTGCATAAAGTGTTCTCATCATATCTTAGCTCCATTTTTTATAATCAGTTACAGAGTTTTAAATATCGAAAACATTTCAATCAGTTCACCATGTCGTTATTGTTATATGTTATACTATGTTATGAAATTTTCTTTCCCTTAATTTTTCCCATATTAAGGTTCATGAAACCCAATGGGAGGATGTAACACAAGGGAAAAGGTAAGGGAAAGTTCACTTGCTACAAACTTAGTATTTTCAAGGGTTTGTGAGGAATTTGATAATCAAATATAACAGTTATTAAATTTCCTAAAATATATGAAATATCAACTGAGATTTGAGGTGTAAATGATGAATAGAACAGGACGAATTATAGGGATTGTTTTAATGTTAGTATTAGGTGTAGTGCTTCTTTACCTTGCATTTCAGCCATCAAAACTTTTCTTGTTTTTGCATGGATTTGGAGAACGTATAGGGTGTGGGATTATAGGTGCTTTTTTAATATTCGCTGGTGTTATGAATTTATTCCATAGGAAAAAATAAGTCAATAAAATTCCAGTTTAACAATTTTATATCTATATACACAAAGCAGTTAGTCTTAGTATTGACTGCTTTTTTCTTGCCTAAATTTCAAATGGGAGTGATATAATATATGCAACGCTAATGAAAGTTTGAGGTGTTAATAATGGCAAGAAAAAACAAAATACTTTTTGTAGTCGTTACTTTTTTAATGGTGCTTAATTTGATTGGCTGCTCATCAAAAAATACTGAAAACAATGATGATATAACAATAACTCCAAATATGGAATTGATATATGAAGAAACAATTTCTCCAAATAAAGAATATGTCGAAAAAGAAGAAGATATTGTAAATTATACTGTGGAAGTATATCAAGGCAAGGATAATGTAATTCTGGTTAATTCAAAATCTAATTCTGAATTTTTCAAACCACTACAATACAAACTTGGACTTGATACAAATATCACAAAAGAAGATATTGATATAGAATGGGCGACACTAATGGGAAATACTTCTTCAACAAAGGACGACCAGTTAGGTATAGCCTATGTATCTATTTCAGAAAACGGAGAACTTGTTAGCAAAAGAAAAATCAGTTTTATCAATCGTGCTATTGAAATTATAGAAGATACTTTGGATAAAAAATAATTATGGTGTGAAAGGCGTACTTTTATAACTGTTCAATAAGATTGTTCCTTTATATAGTGATATAATTTGATTTAAATTATATATGTCTTTTTGACTATCTTTTTATATCTTCTCAAATGTCCGCAAAGCCTTATTTTATCGGCTCTACGGGCATTTTTCTTTTGTGGTAAACCTCACATATCTAGGTCTATCTTCTTATATTTTCGCTATCAAGCGTGGTTAAAATCGTGGTAAATACTTCTTATGCGATTAGACGCTGAACCTCTGATTTTGCGGTATCTATGGACGCATGAGCATACCAGTTCATTGTGATACTGATATTTGAATGCCCCATGATATACTGTAAATCTTTCGGGTTCATGTTCTTACTTGCCAGCCTTGCCTTTGAGCCGATATAAAGGGTGCTTGCTAAATTGCGGTTTTTTCCGCTTAATTTTCCACCTTGCACATTTTCATAGTTTTTACAGCGACAATCCGCACCGCCATTTTTGTATTTTTCAGATAAGGTGGGAATATCCAGCAGACCGCACATATCATTGATTGCCAAGTCAAAACGTCGGATAACACCGCCACAGTCAAGACAGCGGTTTAAGAATGAATACCAATCCCTATTCTGTGCCTGTAAGACATATTCCATGTTGCGTGAGCCTGCCCCTTTTAATTCCAAGAATACGCCCATGTGTTCATCATCAGAAGCCATAACTTTGATTTCTCCGTAGGCATAATGCTCCTTATAGCCATAATACCCATATTCATAATGGATAAAATAATCTGCTTTCATGCCAAGCACCTTTCGGATAACTTCCAATGCGTTAGTCGTTGAAAAACGGACAGACAGATAATCAACGAGCAGATAAAAAGGCTTATCACAGACATAGTAATTCAGACAACGCAGGATAATATTTTGTGTTTCCTTGCTGGCATTGGCTTTTCCGTTCTCAAAGCGGTTGATACTATATCTTGATACATGGGTAAGACTTGCAAGTTCTCCTTGCGAAAGACCGCTTGCAAGACGTTTGTTCTTCATTTCAAGTGCAAATTCTAAATTGTTCATTGTATTCCTCCAATCCTACAATAGCCTTGAAATACCTGTAAACCACCATTCAAAAAAATGTGAAGTGTACTATCTTCTTAAAACTCCTCATTACTCCTTACAGCTTTGGGGTTGTATGGTTTTTGACTTGTCTTTTGTGAAATAGTGCCCCCCTGTTAGATAACGGGGGCACAGTCAAGGCTCGCAGGCTCGCCAGCCGACAAAGCATTTCCGTCCTTTGACGGCAAGTCGTCATGGCGTTGTTGCTGACGCACGCCAACAGTCCTACAATGCTCTGTCGGCAAGTCCTGTTTTGCCTTTTCTAACAAGTTCCATTTCAACCGATATTCATATCTACGGGTTTAATCAAATAGGTGTTTCTTTTTGAATGTTTTTGTATTTCATTCTATTGTGCTTATTTAATTACAAGAACATAGTGATTCTTATATGCTTATTTGTCAATATCTTTTTTTATCTTTACAAATCATATTAAGCATGATAGACTTATAACAACGGAGATATAACGAGATACGGAGGGTTATGCAATGAAAATAAGCCATTTAGGAAATAATATACAGACCATAAGAAAATTCAGGGGAATGAAACAACAGGAGCTTGCGGACAAAATCGGTATCAATATGCAGAGCCTTTCCAAGATTGAAAGAGGGTTAAACTATCCCGCTTATGAAACGCTGGAAAAGATAATGGAAGTGCTGGACGTAACGCCCAATGAATTGTTGTCGGGGGAATGGAAATATGTTAATCAGTCCGAAAAAGAAGTCTGTCAGTTTTTGAGAGCAGAGGAACGTCTAAATGCAGAACTGAAGCATGGACATTATGATAACTTCTTTGACAGCGAAGAAGAATGGCTGGAATATGAGTTAGAAAAGTTACGGGAATACATTACCGACTACATCAATGGAACAAGCATTGAAGCGTCCGACCTTTACCCGATTAAAGAATTTATCCAGCATTTAAAGTTTCAAAAACTGTTAGACCGCTATGATGATTTATACAGCATGGATATGTTTGGAGAAAGCATAGAGGGACATAAGTATAAGACACCTTATCAAGTCGTGAAAATGATAAACCCGAACTCTAAAGAAGATATGGAACTGTTATCGAAATTACCGTGGGTAACAGGTAAATTTGATGATGAGGACGAGTAATCTTTTCCTCTTGCATGGAAGATACAGAAAACAAAAAGCCCAATCAAGAGTGCAAAGCACCACCAATGGTGGCAAGCTCTTGACAGGGCTTTTTCTTTTCTGTGTTGGGTAATTAAGAGGAAGAAAGGGGTAGCGAGTAATTCATAAATTACCCACTAAATATCTTAAATAGGCACAAGCTTGCTCTTTCGTACAATCTTGATTTTTTAATATGCACCATTGCCATATAAGCAATAGTGTATTACTGTAATGGTTTGCCAATATTTCTTTGGGAATCAACATCTTTTCACTCATTGTACAAGAATGAAAAAGTTCACGCATTTTACCATTCATAAAAGTTTGAAAACTACTGAACATATATCCAATTTCTGAGTTATGCGTCAAGATGCCACGTATCTTCTTTTCGTTTTTTTTGCTGTAATCATAAATACGGTCAAAAAAAATATACAATGCTTCTTCATGCACCATATGATGATATTCTTCCAAATGAATTTCTTGCGTCAATCCTATCCAACAATAATTCAATAAGTCAAATTTATCGTCAAAGTAATTATAAAAAGTCGCTCTAGGATAGTTTGCACACTTACATAATTCTCCTACCGTTATTTCTTCAAAGTTCTTTTCAGAAAGCATGGTAAACATAGTACACATAAAATCATTGAGAGTTCTTTTTGCACCTCTTGTCATTTTCTTGTTTGTATTGTATTTCACAGTATGGACTCCTTTTGCATTTTCTTAAATATGTCTATATTTAGACGTTTTTAGAGTATTGACTCTTGCACATAGGCTATCTTTAATCTAACATGAACTTACAATTTTTACAAGTGTCTAAATTAAAACGAATGTTTTGAAAGAGAGGTATATATGAAAATAGCAGTCATTACAGGAGCTTCTTCGGGATTAGGAGTTGAATTTACAAAGACGATTATAAAGCAGTATCCTAAACTCGATGAAATCTGGATTATCGCAAGACGGAAAGACAGATTGAAAAATCTTGCAAGACATAATCCAGATAAAAAAATACGTGCGATAACGCTTGACCTAGGTGCTGATGAGGAATATAGCAAACTGGAAACATTGTTATCTGATGAAAAGCCACAAATTAGTATTCTCGTCAATAATGCCGGCTATGAATGCTCAGGCAATTTTAGAGATATGTCTGCATCAGATATCCAAAATATGATTTCTGTCAATGTAAAAGGATTGACTATGGTACAAAGAATTTGTAGTCCATATTTTGCGAAAGATAGTTTTGCTATTATGACATGTTCTGTTTCATCATTTACACCAATTCCACATCAGGCTGTATATAGTGCATCAAAAAGATATATCTATGCTTTAGGAAAAGCACTTCGGGAAGAAGAAAAAAGAAATAATGTAAATATCTTATTGCTATGTCCCGGCAACATGGATACAGAAATGAACCCTAAAGGTCAAGCCAGACCAAGTAAACAGATTAATACCTTACCGTTTCTTGATATGGAGAAAGTAACAAAAAATGCATTAGCTAGAGCAGAGCATAAAAAAGCAGTCTATACACCTGGACGCTTTTATAAATTTTATCGAGTTGTGAGTAAAGTATTTCCGTCCTCGTTCATCATGTACTTTGCAAAAAAATTTTATTAATGGAGAGTTTTTATGATTATTTATTTTTCAGCAACAGGAAACAGCCGTTATGTAGCAGAAAGAATTGCTCAGGCAACAGGAGACAGAACCGTTTCTATCACTGCATGTATGAAAAATCAGCAATTCCAATTTGAGTTTCATGAAAGTGAGTTTTTAGGAATTGTCAGCCCTACTTATTCTTGGGGATTACCAGAGATTGTAAAAGAATTTTTGAAGAAAATAAACTTGAACAAAAAACCGTCTTATATATGGTTTATTGCAACCTATGGAACAACCACAGGGCAAATAGGTAATTTTGCGAATGAAATATTACAAAAGCAAAATATAGAAATTTCGGCATATTTCAGTGTGAAAATGCCAGATACATGGACACCAACTTTTAACTTAAGCAATAAAGAACATGTCAGAAAGATAAATGAAAGGGCAGAACTTCAAATAGATTCTGTAATAGATAAAATTATAAATCGTGCCATAGGAGATTATATGCAAAGAAAAGTTCCTATGCCTATTGCAAAGTGGTTTTACAATATGGAGTATGATACTATGCGTAAAACAAGTCATTTCCATGTAGAAAATACCTGTGTAGGTTGTGGACTCTGTGCCCAAAAGTGTCCGATTTCCGCCATAGACATAACGAATAAGCAACCAGTATGGAATCAAGAGCAGTGTGTTATGTGCCTTTCTTGTCTACACCATTGTCCTAAATTTGCAATTCAATACGGTAAAAGAACGAAAAAACATGGACAGTATGTGCATTTCCCATTATCAGTAAAAGAGAATAAAGTGTAGATTCTTACCAAGTAACAGAAAAATATATTGAGGCAGTAAATTATATTTCTTTATAAGTCCATAGGATTTCTATGAATATTTCCCGTACAAACTTTACGTTTTGTACGGGCTTTTTTATAGACACATTCTTTTCGTAAGTTAGTGCAACGGTATAAACGGACACTTTAATTCCCGTTTATATATCCCACTTTAACGGAAAGGGGGTGAGATTATGAGGATATCTTCTTTCGAGCATATCGTCAGGTTACAGTTTAATTCTTTAATGCCGATTATCATTAAGAACAAATTAAAAAGTCGTTACAGACAGCTTGCAAGACGTTCTAAACTTGAAGTATTGTTTTGCGAAATAGCAGAAACGAAACAGGTTGAACGTGGAACGAATGACACCTATTTTTATGATTGTGTATCATTTAAAGTCTTGCACTTTACTATTTATGTATCTGATGAAACACTCGGTACAGCTTTACATAGACTGTCAGAAAAACAGCGTAGTGCAATTTTATTACGCTATTTTCAAGGCATGAACGACAGAGAAATTTCAGAACTGTACCATGTATCACGTTCTGCTATTTTTAGCAGAATAAGTAGAGGACTAAAGAAGTTAAAAACGCTTTTAAGCGAAAGGAAGTAAAAAGAATGAGCAAAGATTATGGCTATCCCTCTTTTGAATTGATTTGCAGAGCGTCAAGTGGAGATGAATTGGCAATCAGAGAAATTCTGAAGTTTTATGACACTTATATTTCTAAATTATGCTTGCGTCCTTTTTACCACTCTGAAAGTGGTAAAATCATTATGCAGGTTGATGAAGAACTAAAAGGAGAAATTTATACAGATATGATGAAAGCAATCTTGAAATTTGAAATACGAGTGAAGTAATCAACTGTATAAAAGAAAATCGGGAGATACATAGTTACTCGTGCTATCTCCCTTAGTAGTTTTATGGTCATATCAAGGCTCATTCAATCGCGGTAAATTCATGGTAAAATGAGTGTTTCAATATACTTCAAAATGCTTGAAAGTATAGTATTTATGCGGATAATTGAAAATTAGATATAAAATTTCTTATTAAAAAGAGCTTTCAGAAAAGAACTTTTCGTCTGTCTTATTTTTCGTCTTCTTTGGAAAGTTCTTCCTCGCTTTTCAGATTTGCGATGAAATCATGGAACGCCTCTGCGGCTGCCATGTATTCGTCTTCTCTTTCAATATTGCTTACCACAGGATTGTCGCCTTCTTCTGCATAGCGGAAAAGATAGGTTTCTCCATCTTTGTTTTTGCCGTTTTCATTTAAGGGAACAAGGGCAATGTATTCTCCAAAGTCTTCTACCGGGAAGGTAGTAAGAACTGCACATTCTAAAACAGAATCATCGTCCAGAGTCAGCTTAATGGTAGGATTGGGTACATTGGGAATGGTTCCCTGGTTTTTGCCGCCTGCACTGGAGCAGTTTGCTGTACAGGAAGCACAGTCGCTTGGGTTGCAGGAATCCAGATTGGTTGTATAGGTTTCTTCGCTCATGCTTATCCTCCTCATGTGTAATATCTGTTCCTATTCTACCAGAATAGGGAGAGGAATGCAACCACAGAAAGGATTTGCAATTTTGTCATAGGACAAGTATAATGGAAATGTCTATGTTAAGAAAAGGAGGAAAAAAGATTGAAAAAGGGGACATCGCATCTGCTGAAAAGGGCAGAGCATTTTAAGACGATTCTCACAGCAGAGGGTTTTGTAGTGGGGATTGCAGCAGGACTGGTAGTGCTTTTGTACAGAGTGCTGCTGGAATATGCAGGCAGGGGAATGGAGCTTGTTCTGGAATACGCAAGAAGGTATCCGGTGCTGGCAGGAACCTGGTTTTTCGTACTGTTTGCCATTGCCTGCATTGTGGGAAAGTTGGTAAAATATGAACCTATGATTTCCGGAAGCGGAATTCCCCAGGTAGAAGGGGAAATGATGGGAAAGCTGGATCAGGTCTGGTGGAAGGTACTTCCGGCAAAGTTTTTGGGTGGTTTTTTATCTCTGTTTTCCGGACTTTCACTGGGAAGAGAGGGTCCGTCTATCCAGATTGGAGCCATGGTGGGAAAGGCTGTTTCCAAAGCTTTAAAAAGAGAAAAGACAGAGGAGCGGTACCTGCTTACCTGCGGAGCAAGCGCAGGACTTGCGGCTGCCTTTCATGCGCCGCTGGCAGGTGTGATGTTTTCTCTGGAAGAAATACATAAAAATTTTTCCGTGTCTGTGCTGGTATCGGTTATGACTGCGTCAATTACAGCAGACTATATATCCAGTGAATTTCTGGGGTTTACTTCGGTTTTTCAGTTTGACATCGGCACGGAAATTGCGCCTCAGTATTACGGACATATTGTGATTCTGGGGATACTCCTTGGGATTATGGGAGCTTTTTACAACAAAATGACCATGTGGGTACAGGGACTGTATTTTAAGGCAAAAGGACTGAATGAAACCACAAGACTTTTGATTCCCTTTCTGTTAGCCGGTGTGCTGGGGCTTGTGATGCCCCAGGTGCTGGGCAGCGGACATGAGCTGATTGATATGGCTGCACAGGGGAACATGGTGCTGAAGGCGCTGGCGGTTTTATTTTTGGTGAAGTTTTTGTTTTCCCTTATCTGCTTTGGCTCCGGTGCGCCGGGAGGAATTTTTCTTTCCGCTTCTGGTTTTGGGCGCACTTCTCGGAGGTATGTATAGCACCTTTGCAGCAGAATATATGGGACTGGATCCTTCTTATATCAGTAATTTTGTGCTTTTGGCAATGGCGGGGTATTTTACTGCTATTGTAAGGGCACCGATTACCGGAATTATTTTGATTTTTGAGATGACAGGGCAGGTGAGCCAGATGCTTTCCATGTCCCTGGTGTCCATTGTTGCTTATCTGGTGGCGTCCGGGTTGAAATCAGAGCCCATTTATGAAAGCCTTCTGGGCAGTCTTTTGAGAAGGCGCGGTCAGCAGGTGCCTGAAAAGACAGGAGGAAAAATTTTACAGGAATTTGTGATTTGTCACGGAAGCCTCCTTCACAACCAGAGTATACAGCAGGTAAGCTGGGCTGGAGAGTGTCTGCTTGTGGCAGTAAAGCGAAACGGTACGGAGTTGATTCCGAAGGGAAAGACAATCTTAAGAGCAGGCGATGTACTGGTAACATTGACTGACGAAGACCATGCGTCCATGGTTTATGACAGTATGAAAAAAATGTGTGCAGAGAAAGGTTCTCTGTCCTGAGAAGACAGGGAAATGAGGTGACAGCTTGAACAGCAATAGGAGAATGACAGAAGAAAAAATACAGGCAGTGCCGGGAATCCCATACCGTCCAGGGGTGGAGCAAACAGGAAAGGGGCATCTGTTTACCGCAGAGGTGCTGCCTGGTTCCGGGGCAGAGCTGCTCTTATATAAGGAAAGAGAGGGAAAATCTGAAGTCCTGAGGATTCCTTTTTTGGAAGAGAGTAGAAGGGGAAATCTGCTGTCCCTGTTTGTAACAGGGCTTCCCAAACGGGAGGTGCAGTATAATTTCTGTATAGACGGTGTGGTAAAGCAGGATCCTTATGCACAGAGTTTGGTTAAAACGCCGGATTTCGGAAAAGAAGAAAAGGAAGAACCACGAAGTAAATACCGGGAGGAAGCTTTTGCCTGGACAGACAGAGGATTTTTGTCAAAGGAATTATCAGAATCTGTCTTTTATAAGGTACAGGTACGCAGCTTTACCATGCACAGAAGTTCTAAAGTAAGGAAAAGAGGAACCTTTGCAGGAATGGAGGAAAAAATCCCCTATCTGCAGGAACTTGGAATAACAGGAGTGCTGCTTATGCCGGCTTATGAATACCGGGAACGGCTCAGGCTGCAGATAAAAGGAAGTCCGTATAAGGAGCTGCAGGATGAAGGTCAGGGAAGGGTAAACTGCTGGGGCTATACAGGAGAGGCCTGTTACTTTGCACCAAAGGCAGCCTTTAGCGCTTCTGCAAATCCGGTGAAGGAATTTAAGCATCTGGTCAATGCCCTTCACGGGGCAGGGCTGGAATGTCTTATGGAATTTTATTTTGGAAGGGAGCTGCCGCCTTCTGTGATGCTGGATATTCTCCGTTTCTGGAAATGCGAATATCACATTGACGGCTTTCATCTCATGGGAGAACGGATTCCAAAGGAACTGTTTATGAAGGATGCATTTCTTGCCGGGAGCAAGCTGTTTTTCCATGATGTGGACGGCAGAGAGGTCTTTGACGGAAAGAAGCCCTTTTATAAAGGCACTGCAGAGTATAACGAAGGTTTTCTCTACTGTATGCGCCGTCTTCTCAAGGGAGAGGAGGGCATGATAGAGGAATTTATGTTCCGCAGCAGGAGAAATCCTCTTTGTAGTGGTGTCATAAACTATATGGCTGACCAGGACGGGTTTTCTATGGCAGATATGGTTTCCTATGAGGAACGGCACAATGAGGCAAACGGAGAAGAAAATCAGGACGGTATAGAGTATAACTGTACCTGGAATTGCGGAGCTGAGGGGCAGACCAGAAAACACAGTATCCGCAGACTACGGCTTCAGCAGATAAAAAATGCCTTTGCTCTTCTTCTTTTCAGTCAGGGAACGCCTCTGATTTATCAGGGAGATGAATGGGGGAACACCCAGAAGGGCAACAACAATGTATGGTGTCAGGATAATGAGCTGGGCTGGATAGACTGGAGCGGTATACAGGGGCATGAGAAAATTTTCACCTTTGTAAAAAAGGCCATTGCCCTGAGAAAAGAGAATCCGGTTTTTCACATGAAAGAAGAACCAAGGGGGATAGATTACAGAGCGCTTGGATATCCGGATATTTCTTATCACAGCAGTCAGGCCTGGTATGTACCAAAGGAAAAAGGACTTCGTTGTCTGGGTATGATGTATTGCGGAGATTATTGCGGACAGGATAGAAAATTCTGGTTTGTAGCAGTGAATCTGCACTGGGTTTCCCATGAGCTTGCCCTTCCGGGTATGTCCGGGGAAATTTTCTGGCAGATGGTTCTGCGCACAGATGAGGAAGAAAACGGAGGATTTCTGGAGCAACAGGAGATGATTAAGGAGCGAACCCTCGTGGTTCCACCGAGAACAATTATGATTTTAACAGGAAAGCAGGGCGAAAAGACATGCGGGGCTGGGAACATTTTAAGACGATTACAAGGCACAAGTTTTTAGTCATGAAATATTGCTTTAAGATTGGACTTTACAAACAGGGGATTCTTCACGATTTGTCCAAGTATTCCTGGACGGAATTTCGGATAGGCTGCAAATATTATCAGGGAAACAGAAGTCCAAATAATGCAGAGAGGGAGGCGACAGGGCTGTCTACCTCCTGGATCCACCATTATGGGAGAAACAAGCATCATTTTGAACATTGGGTGGATTACGGTATTCACTGCGATACCATTATCCGCGGCGTGCCCATGCCGAGAAAATATATTGCAGAAATGGTGATGGATCGCATCAGTGCCTCCAGAAATTATCATCCGGATACTTATACGGACAGAGCGCCTCTTGAGTATTTTCTTGCCAGCAAGGAGAAGCTTTGGTTTGTCCATAAGGATACTAACCGGGATTTGGAGATGCTGCTTCGTATGCTGGCAGAAAAGGGAGAAAAGGAAACACTGAGTTATATCAGGCACATATATCTGAAAGGAATGTAAGGATTTATGAATGTACAGGTATCACAGGTACTGGAACTTATAAAAGGATATTGGGACACAATTCCGCAGCAGTATAAGCTGGTTATTTATCTGGCAGGAGCTGTCTTTGCGCTTCTGAACTGCTTTATGGGATATCGTCTTCGCAAAGTCTGGGGCTGTATTCTGGGAGTGCTGGCAGGCGCCGGAGGAGGTGGGGCTGCCGGGTACTATTTTCTTCAGGATAAGGTTATGGCTCTGGTGTGCGCTGCCGGAGGAGCTTTGATTCTTGGGCTTCTGGCCTGGCTTTTATATAAGTTTGGAGTCTTTTTCATGTGTACCGGGCTGGTATACTGCATGATTTTGGGATTTTTCCAGGATGCGTCCATGACCCAGCATATCCTTGCATTGGTAGCAGGTGTGTTTGCAGGAACGCTGGCACTGGGATATGAGAAGCAGATGGTTATTGGGGTTACCGCGATCTGCGGAGGAATCGGAGGTATCCATCTGATTTTTTCCATGATGAACAAAGGGACAGCCGGAGAACTGGTGCTGGGTATCATTCTGGCAATTATCGGTGTTTTCATACAGGCTGCACCCCTTATGCGGGAGGATGGAAGAGAAACTCCTCTTTTTGGCAGATTCTCAGACAGAAAAGGTATGGGACTTCCCACAAGACGAAAGAAAAAAGTAGTGAAAAAGACAAAGGTGGTACAGAAGAAAGCAGCAAAAGAGAAGGCTGCAAGGGATAAGGCGCTGGAAAAGAGAAGAAAAATTTTTACAGACGATGATTATGATGATGGGGACTATGACAGCGATTATCAGCCGCCCGAGGAAGAGCCAGAGTTTGAGGCGCCTATGGACAGGGAGGAGCTTGACAAAACGCAGGAGCATCATGTGGGACAGAAGCAGTACGAGCCCCCAAAGCAGCAGATGCCATATATGGGAAGCGGAATAGGAATTGACTTGGATGATTTAAACCGGGAATTGTCACAGGAAATTAAGAAGATTTATAAGGACGACAACCAGTAGAGGGGGTCGTTCTTTTTTCATGAAGCGGTAACAGACTTGACAAAGAAGGGAAAAGCCAGTATACTGAATTTATAATTTGATAGTCAAAATATTTGAATCATAAATAATAAAAAATAACAGAGAGGAAGAAAAATGACAGGAAGAATTACAGGGACGGGAAGTTTTGTACCAGAAATCAATGTCAGCAATGAGGAGCTTTCCGAAATCGTGGATACCAGCGACGCATGGATTTACAGCCGTACGGGAATCCGCAGCCGGAGAATTGCCGGAAAGGAAACGGTTGCAGAAATGGGAGCAGAGGCAGCCAGAAGAGCTATGGAGAAAGCAGGGGCTCTGGCAGAGGAGATAGAGCTTTTAATTGTGGCAACCTGCTCAGGAGAGTTTCTTTTTCCAAGCACTGCTTGCCAGATACAAAAGGAGATAGGCGCCAGGCAGGCAGTTGTCTTTGATATAAGCGCTGCCTGTTCAGGCTTTCTTTTTGGGCTTAACACAGCCTGGGCTTATCTGCAGAGCGGAATTTATAAAAAAGCCCTTATTATTGGAACTGAAAAATTGTCCAGACTGCTGAACTGGGAGGACCGAAGTACCTGTGTCCTGTTTGGAGATGGGGCAGGGGCTGTGGTACTGGAGGCAAAAGAAACAGGGATTGAGGGTATGGTGCAGCATGCAAATGGAGAAAAGGGAGAGGTTCTTACCTGCAGGGAAGGACATGTGGGAATAAAAGGAATTAATCCTTTTGACAAAGAGCCGGAAGCAGAGCAGAAGACCTGTGGACTGGAAATGGAGGGACAGGAGGTCTTTAAATTTGCAGTAAAGAAGGTTCCGGAGTGTATTGAAGAATTGCTGGCACAGACCAGGACGACAAAGGAGGAAATTAAATATTACCTTCTGCATCAGGCAAACAGCCGCATTATTTCCAGCGCAGCCAAAAGGCTGAAAGAGCCGGAGGAGAAGTTTCCCATTAATATGGAGCATTACGGAAATACCTCTGCTGCAAGCATTCCCATTCTTCTGGACGAATTAAACCGTCAGGGAAAGCTGCAGAGAGGAGATAAGCTGATTCTTTCCGGGTTTGGCGCAGGACTTACCTGGGGAGCTGTACAGATAGAATGGTAGGAGGCAAAATCCTTATAAATGGTAAAAGAACTGCCACACAGAAGTATGAATACCGGAAGAATCTGGCTGACATCTCTGCGTGGCAGTTTTTTCTCTTTGAGAATCCCATCGCTATTATAGATCTGGCTGCTAACTACAGCCATAATTCGTTTGCTGTTTACAATGGTCATGTGCAGAACCTGTGAACCCTATGAATTTGCGATTCTTGGAGACAAAAGCAAATAAAAAGCAGAAGGACAAAAAAGCTGTTTTCCTGATTCATAGACCGGGAAAACAGCTTTTTGTTATATGACAGAGGTGTTTATGATTTTCTGCTTTCTTACAGGCAGTTTTTCATCTCCTCATAAGTTCCGTGTGCCTCGATGTTTTTCACAATGGTAGCCACTTCTTCTTCAAATCCCGGGATTTCGGTTAAATCCTTGCCCCAGAAATCTGTATTTGTGCAGACAGCGTGTACCAGTTCTTTTGCACTGTCCGTTCTATGTGCATAGTAGAATTCCAGAACTGCGCGGTCATCAGAAATGGTGTAGGTATCCCCGTTTGGACGTTTTGCCACCAGACCTGCGTCAGTCAGTTCTGTGCCACGGTAGAAAGAAATGTAGAAGGCAAAAGAAGCGGTAATACATTTCGGCAGTTTGTTAAATTTCGCTACATAGCCTTCCAGGGATGGCATTACCCGGGCTTTCCACTTGGAAGTGGAGTTTAAGGAAATGGACATAAGGGCATGGTCGATAAACGGATTTTTGAAACGCTCGGTTACCGCAGCCGCAAAGTCTTTGCAGTCCTCTTCAGAAAGGGAGAGGGTTGGAATGATTTCCTCATAAATAGTTTTGTTCATAAAATTCAGGATTGTGTCGTCATGCATACAATCTCTGACAATGTTCTGACCAGCCAGATAAGCGCCTAAAACCATGGAAGTATGCGCGCCGTTTAAAATACGCACCTTTCTCTGTTTGTATGGTTTGTGGTCGTCTGTAATCAGCACAGGAAGTCCTGCTTCGGCAAAGGGAAGCTCTTTTTTCAGGGATTCCGGTCCTTCAATAACCCAGAAGCCAAAAACTTCACCAGTGTCAATGATATTATCTTCGTAACCATTTTCTTCATTAATAGCGGCAGCCTCATTTCTCGGGAAACCGGTTACAATACGGTCTACCAAAGTAGAGCAGAAAATATTTTCCTGCTGGATCCAGTTGATAAATTCGTCACCCAGTTCCCACTGTTTTGCGTAGTTTAACACGCATTTTTCCAGCTCTTTTCCGTTGTTGTCAATGAGTTCGCAGGCAAGAATGACAAAGCCTTTTCCAGCTTCTTTTCCAAATGTCTGAAATCTGCGGTATAAAAACTGAGTCAGTTTTGCAGGATAGCTGGAAGGTGGTGTTTCTGTAAACTGGCAGGAAGGGTCATAGGCAATTCCTGCTTCTGTGGTATTGCAGGTAATGTAGCGGAGATCCGGATTTTCTGCACATGCCATGACTGCTTCGTAGTCGCTGTGTACATTCAAGCAACGGCTGACGCAGGAAATGATGCGCTTGTCGTTGACCTTCTGTCCGTTTTCAAAACCTCTTAAATATAAGGTATACAGACCATCCTGTTCGTTAATCACATCTGCCAGATTAAAACCGCCGTGGTTGGCAATGGGCTGTACCAGCACAACTTTGCTGTTAAATCCTGCTTTTTCATTCATCATATCAATGAAATAATCTACAAAGGCACGGAGAAAATTTCCCTCTCCGAACTGCAGCACACGTTCCGGTGCGTCTTTTAACAGATAGCCGTTGTAGCCCTGTTCTTCCAGTGTCTGATAGCTTAATTTTTTCATAGTGTGATCCTCACTTTCTGCTTTAAATTTATATTTATAGATTTTTATTTCCTATTTAAAGGGTGACTCCCTGTTTGAAAATAGCCATATCGTGGAAGCCTGCTTTTTCTGATTTGACCTCTTCTCCAGAAGCAACAGCTATAACATAGTCAAAAAAGCTGATTGCTTAATTCAGAAAGAGAAGTTCCCTCTACCATGGTTCCACAGTTGAAATCAATCCAGTTCTTTTTGTGTCCGTAGAGATTGGAGTTGCTGGAAATCTTCACAGTAGGTACCGGGGAAGCAAACGGTGTTCCCCGACCTGTAGTAAAGAGGACAATGTGTGCCCCTGAGGCTGCCAGTGCAGTGGAAGCGACTAAATCATTGCCGGGTGCGCTTAAGAGATTCAGCCCTTTTTCTCTTACAGGCTCTCCATAGGAAAGGACGCCTCTCACTGGTGCGGAACCGGATTTCTGGGTACAGCCCATGGATTTGTCCTCCAGAGTGGAAATACCGCCTTTTTTGTTCCCAGGTGAAGGATTTTCGTAAATGGTCTGGTTATGGCTGGTGAAATAATTTTTAAAGTCATTAATCAGGTGTACGGTTTTTTCAAAAAGTTCCTCATTTTCACAGCGGTTCATGAGCAGAGTTTCTGCGCCGAACATTTCAGGAACCTCTGTGAGAATGGTAGTGCCTCCTTTGGAAATGAGCAGGTCGGAAAAGGCGCCTACCACCGGATTTGCAGTAATACCGGACAGTCCGTCAGAGCCGCCGCATTTCATACCGATAATCAACTCGTTGCAGTTAATGGGTTCTCGTTTTGCTTTTCCTGCAAAGTCTGCCAGTTCTTCAAGAAGTTTTAAAGATTCGGTGATCTCATCTTCACATTCCTGTGCTACCAGGAATTTTACCCGGTTTTCATCATAAGGACCGATAAATTTTTTCAGTTCTTCAATATTGCTGTTTTCACAGCCAAGACCCAGCACCAGCACACCGCCGGCATTTGGGTGGTTAATCAAATCTGCCAGAATTTTTCTGGTGTTGTCCTGGTCATCGCCCATCTGAGAGCAGCCGTAAGGGTGAGGAAAAGCGGCAATTGCCTCAATGCTTCCTTTTACAAGGGTCTGTGCTTTTCGCTCAATAGCAGTTGCCACATTGTTGACACAGCCTACAGTTGGAATAATCCAGATTTCATTGCGGACACCGACTTTTCCGTCTCTGCGGCGGTATCCCTGGAAAAAACGTTTTTCTGTAGGTGAAAGGGAAGTGTCCTGTTTGTCATATTCATAGGTAAGTAAATCTCCAAGACCGGTTTTCATGTTATGGACATGAATCCAGGATCCTGTTTTTACAGCCTCCTTTGTAATCCCGATGGGATATCCGTATTTCACAACAGGTTCGCCTGCTTCCAAATCCTTCAGGGCAAATTTATGTCCCTGGGGGATATCCTCAGTCAGTGTTAAGGTTTGTTTGTCTATGGTGACAACAGTACCAGCCTCTAATGGAGAGAGGGCAACGGCTACTTTGTCATCCGGGTGGATTTTAATATATTTCTGCATATGTTTTCCTCCTAAAATTTGTTCCGAACAAAATGTAAGGGCTTACATTTAATGTACCGCCGAATGAAAAAAACGTCAATACAAATTTTGGAGAAAAATAAAAAATATTAAAAATGCATAAAAACAAATGCAGAAAATTGTATAAAATTACGATGAAAAAGTTTTTGCATTGTGCAAAAAGGTTCTGTATAATAGAAATAGGGTGTAAGAGCTTACATCAAAATTCTGCAAATGCAGGAAAAAGAAAGTAGGAATTGTATGAACATCTATGATATTGCCAGACTGGCAGGCGTTTCCATTGCAACGGTATCAAGAGTTGTAAATGACAGCCCCAAGGTCAGCGAGAAAACCAAGCAGAAGGTACGGGCTGTCATGGAGGAACAAAATTACACGCCGAATGTATTTGCACGGGGACTGGGATTAAATTCCATGAGAACTGTGGGGATTGTCTGTCCAGATGTGTCGGACGCTTATATGGCAGAATCGGTTGCCTATTTGGAGAAGCGTTTCCGGGGTTATGGGTATGACTGCATTCTTTACTGCAGCGGTTATAAGCAGGAAAGCAAGGTAAATGCTGTACAAATGGTTTTGAAAAAAAAGATTGATGCCCTGGTGCTGGTGGGTTCTCATTATGTGGGAGACGGCAGCGAGGAGGAAATCGGCTATTTAAGAGAAGCAGCTAGGGAGGTACCGGTCTTTTTGATTAACGGCTATGTCCGCTGTCCGGGTGTGTATTGTATGCTGTCTGAAAATTATCAGATTATGTATGATACCGTATGCGCTCTGACAGAGGCAGGCAGAAAGCGGATTTTGTTTCTCTATGATTCTCATTCCTACAGTGCAACGCAAAAACTTTTAGGATATGAGGATGCACTGAGGGATAATGGTCTTCCGATGGTGGAGGAACTGAAAATTTTTACGGAAAACAAAATATCCACAGTCAGGGAAAACTTATTGCAAAGAGGGGAACTGAATTTTGATGCAGTGGTTGCCACAGATGATGGGCTTGCCGTGGGTGCGTTAAAATATGCCATGAAAAAGCAGATGCGTATACCGGAGGACGTCAATATCATTGGTTTTAATGATTCCGAGCTTGCCGTGTGCTGCGAGCCGGAGCTGACTTCTATTGACAGCAGAAGAGATGCTCTTTGCAAAACAGCCGTGGATTCTCTCATGCTTTTGCTGGAGGGAAAATCCGTGCGGCATAAGCGTTCTGTCAGATGTCATCTGATAAAACGGGGAACAACTAATTTTTAGAACAAAACGAAGGGACAAGGAAGAATGAAAGGTTTAAAAAGAATTTTAGCAGCAGCTCTTTGTGTTGCCGTTGTTGCGGGAATGTCCGGCTGTACCTCTTCCGTTACAGGAGGAAAGAGAATTATCCGTATTTCTCATGCACAGTCTGAAACCCACCCGGAACATCTGGGTCTTTTGAGGTTTAAGGAGTATGTAGAAGAAAATCTGGGTGATAAGTATGAAGTACAGATTTTTCCAAATGAGCTTCTGGGTTCTGCACAGAAGGCCATTGAGCTGACACAGACAGGCGCCATTGACTTCGTAGTGGCAGGTACCGCAAACCTGGAAACCTTTGCAGATGTATATGAGGTCTTCAGTATGCCATATCTGTTTACTTCAGAGGAGGCCTATCATGAAGTTATGAATGATACAGATTATATGAATCAGGTGTATGCTTCTACAGACGAAGCCGGTTTTCGCGTACTGACCTGGTACAATGCAGGAACCCGTAACTTCTATGCAACAAAGCCAATCCATACACCGGATGACCTGAAAGGTCTGAAAATCCGTGTACAGCAGTCACCAGCCAGTGTAAATATGGCGAAAGCCTTTGGTGCTGCCGCTTCTCCAATGAGTTTTGGTGAAGTTTATACAGCCATTCAGCAGGGGGTTATCGACGGCGCGGAGAACAACGAGCTGGCTCTGACGAACAACAAACACGGAGAAGTTGCCAAATACTTCTCTTATAATAAGCATCAGATGGTGCCGGATATGTTAATCGGAAACCTGAAATTTTTAAACAGCTTAAGCGACGAAGAAAGAGAAGTTTTTGAGGAAGCTGCCAGACTGTCTACAGAAGTAGAACTGGAGGAATGGGATGTACAGGTAGAAGAGGCAAAGAAAATTGCCAAGGACGACATGGGCGTGGAATTTATTGATGTGGACATTCAGCAGTTTAAAGACAAAGTAGCCGGTGTTCAGGACGAGATGCTCAAAGAAAATCCGGACATTCAGGATTTGTATGACCACATTCAGGAAATCAACGCAAAATATGTAGATAAGGAGGCAGAGTAATGAACGTATTGCATAAAATCCGTGAAGGAATTGACCTGGTATTGAGCTGGGCCTGTGCGGCTCTGTTTGCACTGATGGTAATTGTGGGAACTTATCAGATTGTAGTTCGTTATTTTTTCAATAGCCCAAGTACTGTATCAGAGGAACTTCTGACTTACAGCTTTACCTGGATGGCGCTTCTGGCTTCCGCTTACGTATTCGGAAAAAGAGACCATATGCGTATGGGCTTTATTGCAGACAAATTAACAGGAACACCGAGAAAAGTGCTGGAAATCATTATTGAGATTCTGATTATGTTTTTGGCAGGCAGTGTTATGGTATACGGCGGCTGGAATATTATGGGGCTGACCATGACACAGGTGACTGCTTCTTTAGGGGTTCCTATGGGTGTTATCTATACGGTCGTTCCTCTTTCCGGTATTCTGATTGTCATCTACTCTATACTGAATATTGTAGATTTGGTTGCAGGATATGAAAGAGAACAGAGAGAAGTAAAGGAATAAGAGGGAGGAGAAGTATATGAATACAGCAATTATTTCAGGTCTGATTATTTTGGTCTTGCTGGTTATCATGCTGGTTGCCGGTGTGCCCATCGCCGTTGCGTTGGGAATTTCTTCCGTGTGTGCAATTCTTCCGGTTATGGATACCAGTGTTGCAGTTTTAACAGGAGCTCAGAGAATTTTTTCCGGTATCTCCGTATTCAGTTTGCTGGCCATTCCGTTTTTTATTCTGGCCGGAAACATTATGAACAAGGGTGGTATTGCAGTCCGTTTGATTAATCTTGCAAAACTGGTGACAGGACGTACACCGGGTGCCCTGGCACAGACAAACGTTCTGGCTAACATGTTGTTCGGCGCGATTTCCGGTTCCGGTACAGCGGCTGCTTCTGCTATGGGTTCTATTATCGGACCGATTGAAAAAGATGAGGGGTATGACCCGAACTTTTCCGCAGCAGCCAACATTGCAACAGCGCCTACAGGACTTCTGATTCCTCCAAGTAACGTTATGATTACCTTTTCTTTGGTAAGCGGCGGTACTTCTGTGGCAGCACTTTTCATGGCAGGCTACATTCCGGGAATTCTCTGGGGTCTGGCTTGTATGTTGGTCATTTACTTTATTGCAAAGAAGAACAATTACAGAAGCAAACAGAAATTTACATTTAAAGAAGCCATGAACATTATTCTTCAGGCGCTTCCATGTCTGCTTTTGATTATCATTGTAATCGGCGGTATTATCGCAGGTATTTTCACTGCAACCGAAGGTTCTGTAGTTGCAGTAGTATACAGCTTGTTACTGTCTCTGTTTGGATATAAATCCATTAAATTTAAGGATATTCCAAAATTGTTAAAGGACAGTGCGGAAATGACAGGTATTATTATTTTCCTTATTGGTGTATCCAGTATTATGTCCTGGGTTATGGCATTTACCAATATCCCGACTCTGGTTTCCAACGGACTTTTAGCTATCAGTGACAGCAAGATTGTTATTCTTCTGATGATTAATATTATCCTGCTGATTGTAGGTACTTTTATGGATATGACACCGGCATGTCTGATTTTTACACCGATTTTCCTTCCGGTGTGTACCGCACTTGGCATGAATACTATTCATTTTGGTATTATGATGATTTTCAATCTGTGTATCGGAACGATTACACCGCCGGTCGGAACCACGCTGTTTGTTGGTGTTAAGGTTGGAAATGTTAAGATTGAAACCGTGTTTAAACAGCTGTTGATTTACTTTGCCGCAATTTTTGTGGTACTGATGCTGGTAACTTATATCCCGCAGCTCAGTCTGTGGCTGCCAAGCCTTATGGGATATGTATAAAATAAATTTATAAGGAGGCTGTCCTATGAAAGCATTTATGGACAAAGATTTTTTACTCAGTACAGACACAGCCAAAGAGCTGTATCATGATTTTGCAGCCCAGGTTCCTGTGCTGGACTACCACTGCCATATCAATCCTCAGGAAATCGCTGAGGACAGAAAATTTGAAAACATTACTCAGGTATGGCTGGGGGGCGACCATTATAAATGGCGTCAGATGCGTTCTAATGGCGTGGACGAATATTACATTACCGGAGATGCCCCGGACAGGGAAAAATTCCAGAAATGGGCGGAAACTCTGGAAAAAGCCATTGGAAATCCTCTGTTTCACTGGAGTCACCTGGAACTGCAGAGATACTTTGGCTATACAGGCGTATTAAACGGCGAAACAGCAGAAGAGGTCTGGAACCTGTGCAATGCAAAATTGCAGGAGGATTCCATGAGTGTAAGAAATCTGATTAAGCAGTCTAATGTAACTCTGCTTTGCACCACAGATGACCCCATTGATGACCTGAAATGGCACAAGGTTATCAAAGAAGACGAAACCTTTGACGTACAGGTGCTGCCTGCATGGAGACCGGACAAGGCAACCAATCTGGAAAAGCCGGAGTTTGTGGAATACCTCGGCAAGCTTTCCAAGGCTTCCGGTGTGGAAATTAAAACCTTTGCAGATTTAAAGGAAGCTATTACAAAGAGAATGGAATATTTTGACAGTATGGGCTGTTCTATTTCTGACCATGGTCTGGACTATGTCATGTATGCGCCGGCCAGTGACGAAGAAGTAGAAAGAATTTTTGCTGACCGCCTGGCAGGAAAAGAAATCACAAAAGAAGCAGCAGCAAAATATAAAACTGCATTTATGCTTTTCCTGGCAGGAAAATACGAGGAAATGAACTGGGTAATGCAGTTACACTATGGCTGTAAGAGAGATAACAACAAAGCCATGTATGCAAAGCTGGGACCGGATACAGGCTTTGATTGTATCAGCAACTTTGCACCAGGCGAGCAGTTGGCAGACTTCTTAAATGCAGTAAATGAAGCAAAAAACCTGCCGAAAACAATTTTTATACAGCTTGAATCCGGGAGATGACGAATTAATCGGTACAATTCTGGGCTGCTTCCAGAACAGCGACGCCATCGGTAAAATCCAGCAGGGTTCTGCATGGTGGTTCAATGATAATAAAACAGGTATGATGAAGCAGATGACTTCTTTAGCAAACCTGGGTCTTCTCGGAAACTTTATCGGTATGCTCACAGACTCTAGAAGCTTCCTGTCTTATCCAAGACACGAATATTTCAGAAGAATCATGTGCGAGCTTATCGGCGGCTGGGTAGAAAACGGCGAATATCCAAAGGATATGAAGAATCTGGAGAAGATTGTCAAAGGAATCTCCTACAACAACGCAGTGCGCTACTTTGGCTTTAATCTGGAAACAAAATAAGAGAAGCAAAAAAAGCGAAGAAATAGAAAAAGGTGGTTGTTTTTTGGAAACAGCCGCCTTTTTTTCTGGTATTTTGAAAGGATTTATGCTAATATAAGACGAATGTTAAAACGAAATAAAAAGTAAGGGAGAAAAAACTGTGGAAAATCGTAAAATTATCCAGGTAGAAGAAAAAGTACCGCCAAAGCTTTTGGTTCCGCTGAGTATCCAGCATATGTTTGCCATGTTTGGCGCCTCTGTGCTGGTTCCGTTTGTCTTTGGTATTAATCCGGCAATCGTATTGTTTATGAATGGTGTGGGAACTCTGCTGTTCATTCTCATTACAAAGGGAAAAGCGCCTGCTTATCTGGGTTCCAGCTTTGCCTTTATTGCCCCGGCGGGGATTGTTATCAGTAAATTCGGTTATGATTACGCTCTTGGAGGATTTGTGGTTGTAGGCTTCTGCGGCTGTATTCTGGCACTGATTATTTACAAATTCGGGTCAGACTGGATTGATGTGGTACTGCCTCCGGCAGCCATGGGACCAGTGGTTGCCCTGATTGGTCTGGAACTGTCCTCTACGGCGGCGAGCAATGCCGGTATGCTGGACGAGAAGCTGAAAAGCGGTAATGTCATCGTTTTTCTGGTAACGTTAGGCGTGGCTGTGTTTGGATCTGTGGTATTTCGGAAATTCCTTTCCGTTATCCCGATTCTCATTGCCATTATTGCGGGTTATATTGCAGCCATTGCCTGCAGAATCGTAGATTTTCAGGCAGTTGCCGAGGCGCCGCTTTTTGCTCTGCCGAATTTCGGCACACCAAAGTTCAATGCTGAAGCCATTATGATTATTCTGCCGGTTATTCTGGTTATTACCTCTGAGCATATTGGACATCAGATTGTAACCGGAAAGGTGGTTGGCAGAAATCTGATTAAAGATCCGGGACTGCACCGTTCTCTGTTTGCAGATAATTTCTCTACCATGATTTCCGGCTTTATCGGTTCGGTACCGACTACAACCTATGGAGAAAATATCGGAGTTATGGCAATGACCCGTGTATACAGTGTGTATGTTATCGGCGGTGCAGCCGTACTGTCTATTATCTGTTCTTTTATCGGAAAGTTGACTGCATTAATCAACACCATTCCGGGACCGGTTATTGGTGGAATTTCCTTCCTGCTGTATGGTATGATTGGTACTTCTGGTATCCGTATTCTGGTAGATGGAAAGGTAGATTACAGCCGTTCCAGAAATCTGGCGCTGACTTCTGTGATTTTTGTCACAGGGCTTTCCGGAATCACCTTGCGTATTGGAGAAATTGAGTTAAGAGGTATGGTGCTTGCCTGCATCGTGGGTATGCTTCTGAGCCTGGTTTTCTATGTGTTGGACAAGCTTAAGCTGACTAATGACAGAGAAGAGGCGTAAGGAAAAAATACGGAAAGACATCTCGCATATCAATATGTGGGGTGTCTTTTTTGTTAAGATAACAATAGGCTGCCGCATCAGAAATATTTCTGATTCGGCAGCCTATTGTTTCACAGGAATGCGTGTTTTATGAATTTTTATGCCAGTTCGCCCAGCTCTTTTGCAGCAGTTGCCAGATTTTCACGGATAGAAAGCGCTTGGGGACAGACGGTTTCGCATTTGCCACATTTTTTGCACTGGTCAGCCCGTGCAGATTCTTTCATTTCGGTAAAATAAGCGCGTTTTGCCTTTTCATCATTTCCATACATGGACCAGTTATTCCAGATGTGAAAATTGCCCGGAATGTCCACGCCAAAGGGACAGGGCATACAGTAGGCGCAGCCGGTACAGCCATTTTTGGTTCTCTGGCGGATTGCGGCAGCTACATTAGCCACAACTTCCTTTTCTTTTAAGGAGAGAGGTGTAAAATGTGTGAAGGTTTCCAGATTGTCCTGCACCTGTTCCATGGTGGACATGCCGCTTAATACCACTTTGACATTAGGCTTGCTGGCAACCCAGCGAAGCGCCCAGGACGCAAGACTGTGTAAAGGGTCAAAGTCTGTAAAACGAGCGGCAATTTCCTCGGGAAGAGAAGCCAGGGAGCCGCCTTTGACAGGCTCCATAATAACCAGAGGAATACCAAGTTCTTCGGTCAGCTCATAGCCTCGATCCCCTGCCTGAATCTCTGTGTCAATGTAGTTATACTGAATCTGGCAGAAATCCCAGGTTCTGTAGGTGAGAATTTTCTTAAAGGTGTCAAAATCATCATGAAAGGAAAATCCCAGAAAACGGATTTTTCCCTGTTGTTTCATTTCCTCCAGAAACGGAATTACGTTCAAATCTAATACCTGTTGCCATTTTTCCTTGTCCAGACAATGAATCAGATAAAAATCTACATAGTCTGTCTGCAAACGTTCTAACTGGCTGTCAAAGATTTTTTTTACATCTTCCGGGGTTTTGATATCCCACATGGGAAGCTTAGTAGCCAGATAAAAGGAATTCCGGGGATATTTTTTCAGTGTGCGTCCAAGAAAGGGTTCGCTTTCTCCGTTGTGGTAGGGATAAGCAGTGTCTATGTAATTAACCCCGGCTTTGATAGCAGTATCCAGAAGCTTTGCGGCCTCTGCTTCGTCAATAGTTCCGTCGGGATTTTGGGGAAAACGCATACAGCCAAAGCCCAGAAGAGAAGGGGAAACCCTCAGTTTTTCAAATGCACGATATTCCATTTGTTACCTCCTATGTTATGTTAAAGTGTTATCTTTATTTTATCATTGTATGAGAAAAAAGGACAGATAGAAAAGATATTTTTTGAAGAATGTTATTGACATATGCTGATAACAAAGGTATAATAAACATATGCCAATAAAGGCAGGGAAGGAAAAGCAATGCCAAGACCAAACAAACCAAAATGTGTACAGAAACTGCCGATTTGTCAGACCTATTATCCGGCTGGAAAAGAAAACTCCTGTCATGAGATTGTCTTGTCAGTTGAGGAATACGAAACTCTACGGCTTTTGGATTATCAGGGAATGACTCAGGCACAATGTGCCAGACAAATGGGAATTGCAAGGGCAACGGTGCAGAGCCTTTATACAGAAGCAAGGAAGAAAACAGCCAGATTTCTTGTGGAGGGTGCAGGGCTTTGTATTCGGGGCGGAAATTTTTGTATTGAAGAGCCAAAAGAAAAGAACGGTAGTGAGAAAGGAGTTTTTAAAATGAAAATAGCAGTGACTTATGAAAATGGAGAAGTATTCCAGCATTTCGGACATACAGAACAGTTTAAGGTATATACAGCAGAGGACGGAAAAATTCTTTCTTCTGAAATTGTAGACACTAATGGCAGCGGACATGGCGCATTGGCAGGATTTTTAAAAAACCTGGGTGTTGAAGTTTTAATCTGCGGCGGAATCGGCGGCGGAGCTAGAAACGCACTGGCAGAGGCTGGAATCCGTCTTTTCCCGGGAGCATGTGGAAATGCAGATGCACAGGCAGAAGCCTTTCTGGCAGGAAGTCTGAATTATAATCCGGATACTATGTGTAATCATCACCACCATGAGGGAGAGGGTTGTCACGGACACGGTGAGGAAGGTCATACCTGTGGCGGACACTGCGGAAAATAAACAGGTGTAAGAGTGTTAAATAAAGAAGAAACAGAGAAAAAGGGACTCTGCTTGTAAATAGGAGTCAGGAGCTGTAGCAATTTTCTTTGGAAAAGGCTATAGTTCCTGACTGACTGTTTACAAAGCAGAGTCCTTACTTTTGGCATTTACTATATTTTTTCAGTAACTTTTGTATTTCACGTCTTATCGATTGCAGCCGCAGTCATGTTCCCCACAGGAGGCTTTACAGGGCATATCAAATGCCGGGTTAAAGGCATAGAAGTTTTTGGAATCCAGGTCTTCCTGTACATGCCTTAAAACTTCACCGAAACGCTGGAAATGGACGATTTCTCTGGCGCGGAGGAAGCGAATTGGAGCAATAACGTCTGGGTCATCAATCAGACGAAGAATATTGTCATAGGTTGCGCGAGCTTTTTGCTCTGCGGCCAAATCTTCAAATAAATCTGTAATTGGGTCACCTTTTGACTGGAATTCACAGGCATTAAAAGGAATTCCGCCTGCTGCCTGAGGCCAGATGCCGACTGCGTGGTCTACATAATAAGGGGCAAAACCAGCCTTTTCGATTTCTTCCATGGAGAGATTGCGGGTGAGCTGGTGTACAATGGTGGCTACCATTTCAAGGTGGGCTAATTCTTCGGTGCCGATGTCTGTTAAAGTTCCCATAGCAACACGATTTGTCATGGCAAAGCGCTGGGACAGATACCGCATGGAAGCGCTCATTTCGCCGTCAGGACCCCCATACTGGCTGATAATTACCTTCGCAGTTCTGGCGTCCGGTTTTTTGATATTTACAGGAAACTGCAGTCGCTTTTCATAATTCCACATCTTTTAACACACTCCTTCCCAAGGCCATGGCTGCATCACCCAGTCCCAGCACTGTCTGCAGTTCTCTTTGTCACTGTCCAGAGTGAGGGGACCGAAACGGGTGGCATATTCCTTTAACAGTTCTTTTCGGCTTTCCATATGCTCACTGAAATAGGCCAGGGCAGCTTCGTCGTTCGGGTGAGTATCTAGATAAAGTGTAATGTCATTGATTGCAAAGCTTATCTGATTAATCGTAGATAAAAGTTCTGCCTGAGAACAGGAACGGAGATTTTTCATCGTCTTACACCCCTCTTTCCGCAAAACGGTTTGCAGAGTTCCGGAAAAACAGTTCCAACCTGCAGTGCTTTATGCAGTTCAAAGGTAGTATGAAACTGCTGGAAAGGAACATAGGCCATAGTGAGAGGGAGATGGTCTGCATGGGTATAAACACCAGTATTTTCCACTTTGTCGGAACAGCCGCAGTCATTGGAAACAGGGGGTGTTTTGCGAACCGCTTCTCTGGGCATAACCCGGCAGGAACGGCAGGCATTATAATTCATTCGATAATTTTCCATGATGAAAACCTTTCTATAAATAATTCTTTTCTATATCTCCAGAACCATAAAAGAGGTTCTGTTACAGTTTTATTTTATGGGGATTTTTTAAAAGCGTTCCCATTACAGTACTTTCATAGAGAAAGGGACAACGGCATTTCAGATATTCTGTTGTTTTTACGCTGTCGTACCGTTTGCTACAACTATGCAGGAAGAATAGAAGGAGCGAAGTATTTCATCTGCAAAAGATTAAAAAAAACATGAAAATCCTCTTGACTTTTGTCATAAAATAAAGTATATTACAAATATAAATTAAATAAACGTTTAATTGTTAAAGAAAAATTGAAGCGAAATCTCAATATGATTTACGCAAGAAAGGAGTATTTGTTATGAAGAAAACTTACAAAATTGAGGTAGATTGTGCCAACTGTGCAAATTTAATGGAGGAAGCAGCAAAGAAAACAGATGGTGTTGCAAATGCTACTGTAAACTTTATGGCTTTAAAAATGATTGTAGAATTTGAAGAAGGCAGAGAACCCAAGGCAGTTATGAAAGAAGTGCTGAAAGCCTGCAGAAAAGTAGAGCCTGACTGCGAAATTGAAATTTAAGGGTATGTAGAAAAGTTTTTATTTCCTGTATGAGCAGGGGCTGCTGCATGAAGATTCATACGGCAGCCCTTTAAAATAAAAAAATATAAGAAATCAGTATACAGAAAAAGAGGAAATGAGGTATAATGCATTTTGTGAAGTAGATAATACTGGAAAGCTTCGGCTTGAAAACAAAATGCCTGACAGCACTCCTCTTCTGGATACAATAAAAAAAGAGGAAGGGAGAACTGGATTTATGAATAAGAAGCAGAAGAAAATGCTGATTCGGATTTTGATTACAACAGTTATGGTGATTGCTCTGCAGTTTATAACTGTACAGGGATTGCCAAGACTGATTTTTTATCTGGCAGCATATCTGATTGTGGGATATGATATCTTGAGAAAAGCGGGAAAGGGAATTTTAAACCGTCGGGTTTTTGACGAAAATTTCTTGATGGCAGTTGCCACAGTAGGTGCTTTTGCCTTGGCCATTTATTCCCGAAGCGGAGATTACAATGAGGCCATTGCTGTTATGCTGTTTTATCAGATTGGAGAATTATTTCAAAGTTATGCAGTGGGCAGAAGCCGAAGGAACATCAGTGCTTTAATGGATATCCGCCCTGACTATGCAAATGTGGAAAGGGATGGAAAGCTGGAAAAAGCAGATCCGGACGAGGTGGAAACAGGCAGTGTGATTGTTGTGCAGCCAGGGGAAAAGGTTCCCCTTGACGGCGTGGTTCTTGACGGCGCCTCCAGTTTAAACACCAGCGCTCTTACAGGAGAAAGTCTGCCAAGAGATGTAAAGGCAGGAGATGAGATTATCAGTGGCTGTATCAATATGACAGGTGTGCTGCGAATCAAAACCACAAAGGAATTCGGGGAATCCACGGTTTCTAAAATTTTAGAACTGGTGGAAAATTCCAGTTCCCGGAAATCCAAATCCGAGAACTTTATTTCAAAATTTGCGAGAGTTTATACACCAGCGGTATGCTACGGCGCTTTGGCGCTGGCAGTGTTTCCCCCTCTGGTACAGATGTTGTTTCTGGGGCAGAGCGGTGCATGGAGTGTTTGGATTTATCGTGCGCTGACCTTTCTGGTTATCAGTTGTCCCTGTGCGCTGGTTATTAGTATTCCGCTCAGCTTTTTCGCCGGTATTGGCGGAGCAAGCAAGGCAGGGGTGCTGATTAAAGGCTCCAACTATATGGAAACCTTATCCCAGGCAAAATTTGTGGTCTTTGATAAGACAGGAACCCTGACTCAGGGAGTTTTTGAGGTCAGCGGTATTCATCACAATGAAATAGAAGAAGAAAAGCTTTTGGAATATGCGGCATTGGCAGAATGTGCTTCTTCTCACCCCATCAGCAAAAGTCTGCAGAGGGCATACGGAAAAGAAATTGACCGAAGCCGTGTGACGGATATTCAGGAAATCAGCGGACATGGAATTCTGGCAAAAGTAGACGGCAAAGAGGTGGCAGCAGGAAACAGCAAGCTGATGAAACGTCTGGGTATCACATATCAGGACTGCCATAAGGTGGGAACCATTATTCATATGTCTGTGGACAATAAATACGCCGGACATATTGTGATTTCCGATATCATTAAGCCAAATGCAGAAAAAGCAATCAGGGAGCTGAAAAAGGCAGGGGTTTCCAAAACAATTATGCTTACCGGGGATTCCAAAGCCGTAGCAGAGCAGGTTGCTAAAGATCTGGGCATAGACCAGGTGTACAGTGAGCTTTTGCCGGGTGATAAGGTGGAAAAAGTGGAGGCCCTGCTGGAAGAAAAAGCTGAGAAGGAAAAGCTGGCATTTGTGGGAGATGGTATCAATGATGCGCCAGTACTTACCAGAGCAGACATTGGAATTGCCATGGGCGCTATGGGCTCTGACGCAGCTATTGAAGCAGCAGATGTAGTGCTTATGGACGATGATCCCTTAAAAATTTCCAAGGCAATTAAAATCTCCAGAAAATGTCTGGGAATTGTATACCAGAACATTGTCTTTGCATTGGCAATTAAGTTTGCCTGTCTGGGACTGGGTGCGCTGGGTATCGCGAATATGTGGTTTGCTATTTTTGCAGATGTAGGCGTTATGGTGCTTGCTGTATTAAATGCAATTCGCGCATTGAGAGTACAGAAGCTTTAAGTACAAGAGTAAGTACAAATGAAGGAGATACAATGAAACTAAGTGAATTACAAATAGGGAGTACGGCAACTATACTTGCTGTCGGAGGAGCTGGTGCATTGCGCCAGCATTTCCTGGATATGGGCTTAATTCAGGGAACAGAAGTAACGGTTGTGAAATACGCGCCTATGGGAGATCCCATAGAGCTGCGGCTGCATGGCTATGAGCTGACCATACGCCTGGAAGATGCAAAAAATATTGAAGTCAGCAAGGCTCATGAGCCAAAAGCAGAAAAGGAGAAGCATCATGGACCAGAAACCCATCATCCCGGATACGGAGAGGGCGGAAAATTTCATAACAGAAAGCAGGAAAATCCCCTGTCGGAAAGGGAAACACTGACTTTTGCCCTTGTGGGAAACCAGAATTGCGGAAAAACAACCCTGTTTAATCAGCTCACAGGCTCCAAACAGCACGTGGGAAACTTTCCGGGGGTTACGGTGGACAGAAAGGACGGCGTTATCCGAGGCTATGACAATACTCTGATTACCGATTTGCCGGGAATTTATTCCATGTCCCCTTATAGCAGTGAAGAAATTGTAACCAGAGAGTTTGTGATTGGCGAAAAGCCAAAGGGTATTATTAATATTGTAGATGCTACCAATATTGAGAGAAATATGTATCTGACCATGCAGCTTCTGGAACTGGGCTTTCCCATGGTAGTTGCTTTGAACATGATGGACGAGTTAAGGGAAAACGGCGGTTCCGTAAAGGTGAATGAAATGGAGGCAGCCCTTGGGGTGCCTGTGATTCCTATTTCCGCAGCCAAGGGAGAAGGAATCGAGGAGTTGATTCGACATGCCATTCATGTGGCAAAATACCAGGAAAAGCCTTTAAAAACAGATTTCTGCAGTAAGGACGAAGGGATTCACAGGGGTATTCATGCAGTTATGCACTTGATTGAAGATCATGCAGCCCAGGCAGAAATTCCTATCCGATTTGCCGCCAGCAAGGTAATGGAAGGGGACAATAAGCTTTTAGAACAGCTGAAACTCACGGATCAGGAGAAAAAAATCCTGGAAGAAATCGCAGGACAGACTGAGGTGGAAACCGGCATGGATCGTGCTGCAGCAGTGGCGCAGATGCGTTTCCGCTATATTGAAGATGTATGTAGCAGTACTATTGTTAAGCCAAAGGAGAGCAAGGAGCGTATCCGAAGCCGTAAAATGGATCATTTTCTCACCGGAAAGTATACGGGTATTCCTGCCTTTATTGGTATTATGGGAATTGTATTCTGGCTCACCTTTAACGTTATCGGCGCCTTTTTACAGGGGCTTTTGGAAACAGGAATCACCCAGCTTACCAATCTGGTAAATCAGGCAATGACAGCAGCCCATGTAAACAGCGTGGTACATTCCCTTGTGATTGACGGTATTTTTAATGGTGTGGGCAGTGTTTTAAGTTTCCTTCCCATTATTGTCACCCTGTTTTTCTTCCTCTCTATTTTGGAGGACAGTGGCTACATGGCGCGAGTTGCCTTTATTATGGATAAGCTGCTTCGTAAGCTGGGACTTTCCGGAAGAAGTATTGTGCCTATGCTCATCGGCTTTGGCTGTACAGTCCCTGGCGTTATGGCAAGCCGTACTCTTCCCTCAGAAAGGGATCGAAAGATGACTATTCTTTTAACTCCGTTTATGAGCTGTACGGCAAAGTTGCCTATCTATGCCTTTTTTACAGCAGCCTTTTTTCAGAAGTATGAAGCTCTGGTTATGATTGGGCTGTATGTTTTCGGTATTGTTATGGGTATTCTCATGGCATTGATTTTCAAGAAGACAGCCTTTAAGGGAGAGGCAGTTCCTTTTGTTATGGAACTTCCGAATTACCGTATGCCGGGAGCGAAAAATGTGGGGCATCTTTTGTGGGATAAGGCAAAGGATTTCTTGCAGAGAGCATTTACTGTTATCTTTGTTGCAACCATCATTATCTGGTTTCTGCAGAACTTTGATACAGGGCTTAACATGGTATCTGACTCCCAGGACAGTATTCTGGCATTGGCAGCAGGCTTTTTGGCTCCTGTGTTTGCGCCGGTAGGCTTTGGCGACTGGAGGATTATCACTGCTTTGATTTCCGGCTTTTTAGCAAAAGAAAGCGTGGTATCTTCCCTGACTGTGCTTTTCGGAAGCACCGCTCTTTTACAGAGCAGCCTGGCGATTCCTGGAGCAGCAGCGCTTCTGATTTTCTGTCTGCTCTATACCCCGTGTGTGGCAGCCATTGCGTCTGTAAAACGAGAACTGGGTGGAAAATGGGCAGCAGCTATGGCGCTGGGACAGTGTGTGATTGCATGGATAGCAGCTTTTGTTATGTATCATCTTATACTGCTGTTTATGTAGAAAATGGAAAGAAGATAAAAAATAAGAGAAAAGAGTTCAAAAAAGGCTGCTTCGGAAAAGCTACAGACTTTCCGGAGCAGCCTTTTGTTTAGCCAAATAGATGTTCAATCAGAATTTTCAATCCAATGAGAATCAAAATGATTCCTCCTACAGCCTCTGCATAATTTCCCAGTTTACCGCCAATGCGGTTTCCCAGAAACACGGCAAGAACGCTGATGAGAAAGGTTGTGACAGCAATAAGACAGACTGCTGGCAGGATACTTACCTGAAGAAAGGCAAAGCTGATACCAACAGCCAGTGCATCAATGCTTGTGGCAACTGCAAGGAGCAGAATTTCCTTCCCGGAAATAGTATCTGTGCAGGCTGTATATTCGTCCTTCTCTTCTCCGGATTCCCGTATCATGTTGAGCCCAATAAAGCCTAAAAGAAGAAAGGCAATCCAATGGTCAATAGAAGTGATGAGGGCTTCAAAGTGTGTGCCGACCCACCAGCCGAAAAGAGGCATAGCCCCCTGAAAGATTCCAAAGGCAAGCCCCAGAAGCAGGGCGTATTTTTTTATATTCTTTTTTAAAGAGATTCCCTTGGCAAAGGATACAGCGCAGGCGTCCATGGAAAGGCCTACACCAATAAAAAAGACGGATGCTAAACTCATGTAATTTCCTCCTGGGTGTTGTGGTTTTATAGCTGTATGCAGGAAATTTCCATCATTTCCTCAATCATTTTGTGAAGGGACTGAGCCTTTTTGGAAAGGCTGGCGCGGTAATAGGTTTCTTTGCCATCTCTTCTGGATTCAATGAGTCCGCTGCTTCTTAAAAGGCGCAGATGATGTGCCACAGCCGGACTGCTCATTTCCATCATGGCAGAAATATTGATGACGCATTCTTCGCAGTGACAGAGAATCCAGAAGATGCGGATACGGGAAGGATCGCTTAACTGTTTGAAAATCGCAGATACAAGCTCAAAATTTTCTGTGGCGGGCATGTGCTGTAAAAGCTGTTCCTTGGACTGTCCGTGTTGATGTGGTAATGTATGTTGTTCCATAATAAATCCTCCTAGTACAATCTGTCATATAGTGTAACACAGATTTGCGGTTTGGAAAACACCCTTGCATAAGGAAGACGATTTTTGTTAAAATAAAAGCAGGAAGCACAAAAGGTGATGAGGGAGAACTATGAAACGGATTTTAAAAAAGACATGGGCAGTAATAACCTGTAATCTGGGAAGCCTGCTGCTGTTTGAGGCTGGCTACAGGATTGCGTCCTTTGTGCTCATGACACAGCTTATTCATGCTGCTGTGGATTTTTCTTTAAAACAACAGAAGTTCAGCTATCTGACAGCAGAAAACTTTGGGGAATTTTTGTCCGCACCTCTGTCTGTTGTACTTTTTTTGCTGCTGCTTTTCCTGCTTTTGCTGCTTTTTTTAATTGAGGTTTCCGCGTTGTTTTCAGGCTTTGCCTGTTCCTATCAGAAACAGAAACTTTATGCCAGTGATATGCTGCTTCTGGGGCTTTACAGAACCTGTTCTTTTTTGCGGCACAGCAGAATTTCCTGGATTTTCGGGGCTGCCTTCTCTGCACCGTTTTTTACTGCGTATTTTATTGTCCGGGAAATTTCTTATATCCGGCTTTTGAAGTTTACTGCCCTGCATTTATACAAATCCGCAAAGAATCCTGGTTTTCTGTATTTTGGGATTGGCCTTTTGCTGGTCGGGTCTTTTTTCTGTGTATTTATGCTGCCTTATGCCATTTTGGAAAAAGAAAAAAGCAGGGCTGCTTTTCTCAGAGGGCTTCGGTTGCTGAAAAGACAGTGGAAAAAAACGCTGTCAGGATTTGTGATTCTGCATGGGATTATGACAGTCTTTCTTTTTGGTCTGTATTTTGTTACTATGGCAGGTATGACAGCTCTGGTTTCTTTTCATGTAGCCACGGAAAATAAAATCAGTCAGGTGTTGATTTACAGTGACTGGATTGAAATGAGTCTGGGGATTGCTGCAGGCGCAGTGCAGCTTACCGTGAGCCTTGCCTTTGTGTATGTAATTTATGCCAGATTTCATACGCACTCTAAGGAGGAGGTCTTTCTTTATCGGCATATGGAACAATATGCCTGGTTTTCAAAAGTGGGAAAAAGAAGAGCGGCAGCCATGCTTACGGCGCTATTTGTTGCAGGGGAAGGGCTGTGCCTGCTTTTTCTTGCACAGAGTCATAATGTTTCCCTGGAGCGTCTTACTGCAGATACAGGGATTACAGCCCACAGGGGAGGCGCAAGAATGGCACCGGAAAATACCATAAGCGCGCTGGAGCAGGCTATATCCACAGGGGCGGATATGGCCGAGATTGATGTGCAGGAAACCAGGGACAAGGAATTAATCCTTTTGCATGACGACTCCTTAAAGCGGACAGCAGGAGTCAGCAAAAGGTGTGGGAAATGGATCTGGCACAGATAGAGAAGCTGGACGCAGGCGTCAGCTTTCATCAGAAATTCCGGGAGAGCACATTCCTACGCTTCCTGAAACCCTTAAATTTTGTAAAGGAAGACTGGACTTAAATATAGAGATTAAGTATAATGGTAAGAACAGGGGAATTGGTTTACAGGGTAGTCCGGGAAATCCGGGAAGCCGGGTTTGAGGATTACTGTGTGGTGACCTCTATGAATTACGAATTTTTACAGCAGATAAAAGAAATTGCGCCGGAAATCCGTACCGGATACATTATGACAATGACCTATGGCAGCATTTCTGATATTACTGCGGCAGATTTTTTCAGTGTAAAGCATACTTATATTACAGAGCCGTTTGTAGAGGAAGCCCATGAAATGGGAAAGGAAGTACACGCCTGGACAGTGAATCAAAGGGGAGATGTCCGGCGTATGATTGATATGGGAGTGGACAATCTGATTACAGACGATCCGGTTATGGTGCGGAAGGTGCAGAGCCGGGAGAGCGGTAGCAGTACCGGGTACAGAGAACTGCTTGGATATGCGTTTGGAATTTAGCGGGAGGAAGTAAATGGCAAAAAAAAGAAAAAAGGGGAGAGCCTTTAAAGCAGAGTATTATGATTACAATCTGGTGGCAGTGGTGATACTGCTCACCTGCTTTGGGCTGGTTATGCTTTATAGTACCAGTGCTTACACGGCATTGGTGGAAAGTCACAACGATATGGAGTATTTCGCTAAGCAGGGCGATTATCGGCGCCTGCAGTATTGTAGGAGCTCTGATTATTTCCAGATGGGACTATCACTGGCTGTATTATCTGGGTGGCATTCTTTACTGGCTGTCTTTGTTCTTGATGTTTCTGGTAAAATTTACGCCTCTTGGGGTGGAGGTAAACGGTGCGAGAAGATGGCTGAACTTTGGGATTGACGCTTTGCAGTTTCAGCCTGCAGAGATAGCAAAGATTGCGGCAATTACTTTTATTCCCTGTCTGATTATGAAAATGGGAAAAAAGATTGCTACCAGAAAGGGTTTCTGGAAGTTGATGTTCTACGGAGGGGCACTGGCTGCAGCAGCTTTGTTTTTTACAGATAACTTAAGTACTGCCATTATCATTGGCGGGATTACGGGCTTTATGATTTTTATTGCACACCCCAACCAGAAAATGTTTTTGAAAATCATGGGAGTTCTGGCAGTGGTTTTGATTGTTGGAAGAATTATCCTGCAGATGACTCTGGGCGGTATTCAGATTGACATGAACGAGGTAGAGAACTTCCGTCTGAAGCGTGTCTTGGTATGGTTAAATCCGGAGCAGTATTCTTCAGCAGGCGGTTATCAGATTATGCAGGCTTTGTATGCCATCGGAAGCGGCGGCTTTTTCGGCAAAGGACTGGGAAACAGTGTACAGAAGCTGGGACCTGTGCCGGAAGCGCAAAATGATATGATTTTTTTCCATTGTCTGCGAGGAATTAGGAGTGTTCGGCGGACTGATTGTCATTGTCCTCTTTGGATATCTTTTATATCGTCTGTTCTTTATTGCACAAAATGCGAAGGATTTCTACGGCTCTCTTATGGTTAGCGGAATTATGGTACATATTGCCCTGCAGGTTGTTTTAAACATTTGTGTAGTGCTAAACTGGATACCCACCACAGGAATTACCCTGCCTTTTGTCAGCTACGGAGGTACGTCTATTTTGTTCTTAATGGTGGAAATGGGAATTGCTCTGAGTGTTTCCAGGAAAATCGGATTTGAAAAAGAAAAGGGTTGACAAATACGGGTAAAGAGGATATACTTTGAACATCAAAATAATAAAAGCAAATAAATTCCAACAGGAATAAAAGAATATGTAATTTAAAGGAGATAGGAATCATGTTAGAAAAAATGAGAGAAATTATTGCAGAACAGTTAAATTGCGAGGCAGAAAGCATTCAGATGGAAACTTCTTTTAAAGAAGATTTAGGTGCAGATTCTCTGGATTTATTTGAATTGGTAATGGCGTTGGAAGATGAATATTCCATTGAAATTCCTTCCGAAGAGCTTCAGGATCTGACAACTGTTGGCTCTGTTGTGGAATATCTGAAGTCCAAAGGTGTAGAAGAATAAAAAACGAGGCTGCTGCATAGAGGAGTCGAAACTTTTCGGCACACTTTATGGAACAGCCCATATTTTTAAGTTGATATTTTGATATACAAAATATTTTAAAAACAAAGGAGTATGAAATGGGCAGGACAGCATTTATTTTTCCGGGTCAGGGCGCACAGTACGCAGGCATGGGAAAGGATTTTTACGAGCAGATTCCTCTGTGCAGACAGGTTATGGATATGGCAGGTGAAATTGCAGAGTTAGATTTAAAGAAACTCTGTTTTGAAGAAAACGAACAGCTTCATATTACGGAATTTACTCAGATTGCCATGATAGCCGTGGAGGCAGCTATTTTAAAGGCATTGGAAGCAGAAGGCATAAGACCTCAGGTAGCCGCTGGCTTAAGCCTGGGAGAATATGGGGCAGTGCTTGCAGCAGGGGTTCTGTCCATGGAGGATACCTTTTCTGTGGTAAGAAAAAGAGGCATTTACATGCAGGAGGCAGTTCCAGAGGGTGGCGCTATGTCTGCCGTGTTGGGTTTATCCGGTGAACAGGTGGAACAAATCTGTGAAAAAGAGCCGGGAATGGTGTCAGTTGCCAATTACAACTGTCCGGGACAGGTAGTCATTACAGGAGAGGCAAGAGCAGTGGAAAACGCATCTGAAAAACTGAAGGATGCGGGAGCCAGAAGAGTGCTTCCTTTAAAAGTGTCCGGGCCGTTTCATTCTCCTATGCTGAAGAAAGCAGAAGAAAGACTGCGGGAGACATTAAAAGAAATTTCCATACAAAAGCCATGGATTCCCTATGCAGCCAATGTGACCGCAAAATATGTGACAGAAGCACAGGAAGTCAAGGAGCTTCTGGCGCGCCAGGTGTCCTCTCCCGTGAAATGGCAGCAGTGCGTGGAAACCATGCTTGCAGACCAGGTGGATACTTTTATAGAAGTGGGACCGGGTAAGACACTCAGCAGTTTTATGCGGAAAATAGACCGAAATGTCAGGGTTCTGAATATACAGACTCTGGAGGATTTTCAGACAGTGGTAAAAGCTTTAAAGGAAAGATAAGAGGAGAAAGCGATGTTAGAACAGAAAGTAGCGCTGGTAACAGGAGGCGGCAGGGGAATTGGACGTGCTATTGCCCTGACGCTGGCAGAATATGGGGCAGACGTTGCAGTCAACTACTGCGGCTCCAGAGAAAAGGCAGAGGAAGTGGTGCAGTTTATCCGTCAAAAGGGCAGAAAGGCAGAGGCCTATGCTTGTAATGTGGCAGATTTCCAGGCATGTAAAGAGATGACAGACCAGGTGATCAAGGATTTTGGCGGTTTGGATATTCTGGTGAATAATGCGGGAATTACAAGAGATAATCTGCTTATGCGTATGTCAGAGGAAGAATTTGACGCAGTGATTGATACGAATTTAAAAGGCGCGTTTCACACCATGCGTCATGCCGCCCGGTATATGCTGAAAAAACGAAGCGGCAGAATCATTAATATTTCTTCTGTATCCGGCGTTTTGGGAAACGCAGGGCAGGCCAATTATGCTGCCAGCAAGGCAGGAGTTTTGGGACTGACGAAAACAGGAGCAAGAGAGCTGGCGTCCAGAGGAATTACAGTAAATGCTATAGCGCCTGGCTTTATTGAAACAGATATGACAAGCGTATTAAAAGAAGAGATTCAGGAGGCAGCCTGTCGGCAGATTCCTTTGGGACATTTCGGAAAACCGGAGGACGTGGCAGAAATGGTAGCATTTCTGGCGTCTGATAAGGCGAGCTATATTACAGGACAGACGTTTTGTGTAGACGGCGGCATGAGTATGTAGGAGGATAACTGTGAGAAGAGTAGTAATAACCGGCATGGGAGCCATTACCCCTCTGGGTTTAAATGTAGAGGAATACTGGAAAGGTTTAAAAGAAGGGCAGACTGCCTTTGGAGAAATTACCAGATTTGACAGCAGGGAATATAAGGCACACCTGGCAGCAGAGGTAAAGGGATTTCAAGGAAAGGATTATATGGATTTTAAGGCAGCCAAGCGTATGGAGCTTTTCTGTCAGTACGCAGTAGCGGCAGCAAAGGAAGCGTTTTTGCAGTCCGGGCTGGATATGGAAAGGGAAGATGCCTATCGGGTGGGTTGTTCCATTGGTTCCGGTATCGGCAGCCTTCAGACTGTGGAGAGAGAGCATAAAAAGCTTCTGGAAAAGGGACCCAACCGGGTGAATCCCCTTATGGTTCCTCTGATGATTTCCAATATGGCAGCAGGAAATGTGTCTATTCAGTTTGGATTAAAGGGAAAGAGTCTGAATGTGGTGACAGCCTGTGCTTCCGGTACCCATTGTATTGGAGAAGCTTATCGAAGTATACAGGCAGGTGATGCAGAGGTGATGCTGGCAGGCGGTACAGAAGCCAGCATTACGCCTGTTGGAGTGGCAGGCTTTGCAGCTCTTACTGCACTGTCTTCCTCAACAGATCCCAAACGCTGCTCCATTCCCTTTGACAAAGAGAGAGAGGGCTTTGTCATGGGTGAGGGAGCAGGCATTCTGGTTCTGGAGGAGTTGGAGCATGCGAAACAAAGAGGAGCGCATATTTTGGCAGAAGTGCTGGGATATGGGGCCACCAGCGATGCTTTTCACATTACTTCTCCAAGAGAGGACGGAGAGGGTGCAGCCAAATGTATGGAATATGCCTTAAAAGAAGGAGGACTTGCACCGGAAGAGCTGTTTTATATTAATGCACACGGTACGGGTACTCACCACAATGATTTATTTGAAACAAGAGCCATTAAAAGGCTTTTTGGCGAGCATGCTCACGCTATGAAAATCAATTCTACCAAATCCATGATCGGACATCTTCTGGGCGCTGCCGGAGCCGTAGAGGCCATTGCCTGTGTAAAGGAACTTCAGGAGAATTATATTCATGAAACAGCAGGATACCAGGTACCGGACGAGGACTGTGATTTGGACTATGTGGCAGGACATGGAGAGAATATGGAGCTTTCCTATGCACTGAGCAATTCTCTGGGCTTTGGAGGTCATAATGCCAGCCTGCTTTTGGGTAAGTATAGAAAGGATTGAAAATAGAAATGGAGTTTGAAAAAATAACAGAACTGATTCAGGCAGTGAGCAAATCAGATTTGACAAATTTTTATATGGAAGAGGGCAATCTGAAAATTTCTATGAAGGCAGGGAAAAAGGCAAGGGTGAAGGGTTTACAGACAGCTCCCGTTGTTGTACAGGGGGCAGAGAATTTGACTGAGCAGGAAGAGGTACTAAGCCAAAAGAGCGCGCCTCAGGGAAAAACCATAAAATCTCCTCTTGTAGGTACCTTTTATAATGCTCCATCTCCGGGTGCAAAGGTTTTTGTACAGGAGGGTGACACCGTGAAAAAGGGACAGGTACTGGGTATTATTGAGGCCATGAAGCTGATGAATGAAATTGAGGCAGAAGAAGATGGTGTGATTGAAAAGATTCTGGTTTCCAATGAAACCATGGTAGAGTATGGACAGCCGTTATTTGTGCTGGGACAGGAGTAAAAATGAAACTGACAACAAAGGAACTTATGGAAATTATTCCCCATAGACAACCTTTCCTTCTGGTGGACACTATTGAAGAACTGGAGCCGGGAGTAAGAGCTGTGGGACACAAATGCGTAACTTATAACGAACCTTTTTTCGCCGGACATTTTCCAGGTGAGCCGGTGATGCCGGGGGTTCTCCAGATAGAAGCGTTGGCACAGACCGGCGCGGCAGCTATTTTAAGTCTGCCGGAAAACAAAGGAAAAACCGCCTATTTTGGAGGAATCCGTCAGGCAAAATTCCGGCAGAAGGTCGTCCCGGGCGATGTGTTGACCTTAGAGGTAGAACTTATCAAGGTCAAAGGTCCTGTGGGAATCGGAAGGGCTGTGGCAAAAAATCAGAAGCAGCAGGTTACAGCAGCCGCAGAGCTGACCTTTATGATTGGATAGGAGTGGCAGGATATGTTTCAGAAAATCTTAATTGCAAACAGGGGAGAGATTGCTGTGCGGATTATCCGTGCCTGCAGGGAAATGGGAATCTGTACAGTGGCAGTTTATTCCGAGGCAGATAAGGACGCCCTTCATGCGCAACTGGCAGATGAAGCGGTGTGTATCGGACCTGCTTCTCCTTTGGAGAGCTATCTGAATATGGGGCGGATTTTAAGCGCAGCCATTGCCGCAAAGGCAGAAGCCATTCACCCCGGCTTTGGCTTTCTTTCCGAAAACAGCCGTTTTGCAAAAATGTGTGAGGAATGTCATATTGCTTTTATTGGTCCTTCTGCAGAGGTCATAGAAAAAATGGGCAATAAGGCAGAAGCGAGAAAGACCATGGTACAGGCAGGCGTTCCGGTGGTGCCGGGAACAGAAGAACCGGTGTATGAGGCAGAGGAAGCTCTTTTAAGGGCAGAAGAAATCGGTTTTCCCGTTATGATAAAGGCTGCGCTCGGCGGCGGAGGAAAGGGTATGCGGGTGTCTTATGACAGAGAGGATTTTCTGGAGAATTTCCACACAGCCCAGACAGAAACCATACATGCCTTTGCAGATAACGCCATGTATCTGGAACGCTATATTGAGCGTCCCCGGCACATTTGAGGTGCAGATTCTGGCAGACAGGCAGGGACATGCCGTACAGCTTGGAGAAAGAGATTGCTCCATTCAAAGACGTCACCAGAAATTAATTGAAGAATCTCCCTCCTGCGCTGTTTCCGAAGAAATCAGGGAACAACTGGGGGAAACAGCAAAAAAGGCGGCGCTTGCCGTAGGCTATGAAAGTGCAGGAACTATTGAATTTCTTCTGGATAAATCCGGGGAGTTTTTCTTCATGGAAATGAATACCAGAATCCAGGTGGAACACCCGGTCACGGAATTTGTATCCGGGGTAGATTTAATAAAAGAGCAGATTCGTATTGCAGCAGGACTGCCTCTTTCTGTACAACAGGAGGACATTGTTTTAAGAGGACATGCCATTGAGTGTAGAATCAATGCAGAAGACCCCAGGCATCATTTTATGCCCTGTCCGGGAACCATTGAAAATCTGCACATTCCCGGTGGAAAGGGGGTGCGGGTGGATACTGCGGTATATCACGGATATAAAATTCCACCCAACTATGATTCCATGATTATGAAGGTGATTGTCCATGATAAGGACCGGGCGTCCGCTATTGCCAAAATGCGGAGTGTGCTGGGGGAAGTGATTATTGAAGGGGTAAAGACCAATTTGGATTTTCAGTATGATATTTTGAAACAAAAGGACTTTGAAGAGGGAAGAGTGACTACTCATTTTATTGAAGAACACTATTCTTTCGACTAATACAGAAATTTTGCCAAAGGGAGTGACAGGACATGTCCGGATTAAGAGATTTATTTAAGAAAACTGCCGCTGTGCAGACGGAAAAACAACAGGAAGAAACAGGAAAAGCAGAGAGTTTGCAGAGTCCCTCTGTACCGGAGGGTATGTGGGTAAAATGCCCGAAATGCAAAGAATTGCTCTTAAAGGAGGAGGTAGTCCGGCATTCCTACACCTGTCCGAAATGCGGAGGATATTTCCGCATGAAGGCAAAGACCAGAATCAGGCTGGCAGCAGATGAGGGCAGCTTTACCCCCTGGTTTACAGAGGTGGAGGGTAACAACCCCCTGGAGTACCCCGGATATGAGGAAAAGCTGGAGGAATTAAGAGAAAAAACCCATTTAGATGAAGCCCTGTATATCGGAGAGGGAAAAATCGAGGGCACACCTGTGGTTCTTGGCGCCTGTGATACCCGTTTTCTTATGGGAAGTATGGGCTATGCAGTGGGCGAGAAAATTGCCCTTGCCTTTGAACGTGCCGCAAAAGAGAAACTCCCGGTGATTTTATTCTGCTGTTCCGGGGGAGCCCGTATGCAGGAGGGGATTGTATCCCTGATGCAGATGGCAAAAACCTCAGCAGCCATACAAAAGCACAGCAGGGCAGGGCTTCTGTATATATCTGTTTTGACTGACCCTACCATGGGTGGGGTTACGGCAAGCTTTGCCATGCTGGGAGATGTGATTTTGGCAGAACCCCAGGCACTCATTGGCTTTGCGGGTCCCAGAGTCATTGCACAGACCATTGGACAAAAGCTGCCGGAGGGCTTTCAAAGAGCAGAGTTTCTTCTGGAGCATGGTATGCTGGATGGAATTGTGAAAAGGGAAGACTTAAGACAGACTCTGGCAGCTCTTGTGAAGATTCATGAGAGGCGCGATGGATATTGTCAGTTTTCCAGGATTCACATGCCAAAAAAAGAAGAAGAAAAAAAGAACTCCAAAAAACAGGGAACAGGTAAAGCGGTAACAGCCTGGGAGAGAGTAGAGAGAGCCAGAAGCGGAAAGCGTCTGACTGCTTTAGATTATATAGAAACTGTGTTTGACGGCTTTTTGGAACTGCATGGGGATCGGCTTTTCGGCGATGACAGTGCAGTGGCAGGCGGGCTGGCTCTTTTAGACGGACAGCCGGTAACGGTTATCGGTGTGCAGAAGGGGAGAACCACGAAAGAAAACATTTCCAGAAACTTTGGTATGCCTTCTCCGGAAGGGTATCGGAAGGCGTTGCGTCTTATGAAGCAGGCAGAAAAGTTTAAAAGACCGGTGATTACCTTTATTGATACACCCGGCGCCTTCTGCGGTATGGAAGCAGAGGAGAGGGGACAGGGAGAGGCTATTGCCAGAAATCTGTTGGAAATGTCAGATTTAAAGACGCCCATTCTTTCTATTGTCACAGGAGAAGGAGGCAGTGGAGGCGCCCTTGCCCTTGGTATGGGAAATGAGGTCTGGCTTATGGAAAATGCCACCTATTCGATTTTGTCCCCGGAGGGTTTTGCCTCTATTTTATGGAAAGACAGCAAGCGGGCAAAGGAGGCGGCAGAGGTGATGAAGGTCACTGCCAAAGATTTGCTTGAGCTTGGCGTGATTGAGCAGATCATTCCGGAAGAGATTCCTGCCTGTCCGGAAAACAAAAAAGAACTGGCAGAGGATATGAAAAAAAGAATGAAGAAATTTCTCGAAGATTGCAGCAGGCTGACACCGGAGGAACTGGTGCAGCAGCGCTATGAGCGATTTCGCAGAATGTAAAGGAGCAGCCATGGGAAAGACATTGAAAATCGGAGAACTGGAAGCCCGGATTCCTGTGATACAGGGCGGTATGGGAGTAGGAATCAGCCTTTCCTCCCTGGCAGGTGCTGTGGCAGGAGAAGGCGGCATTGGTATGATTTCTACGGCGCAGATTGGTTTTCGGGAGCCGGACTTTGATACAAATCCCTTTGCAGCCAATTACAGAGCCATGGAAAAGGAAATCAAAAAGGCACGAAAGATAGCGGGAAACGGAATTTTAGGTGTTAATATTATGACCGTCACCAGAAATTATGAGCAGTATGTAAGAACCGCGGTAAAGGCAGGAATTGACTTGATTGTATCCGGGGCAGGGCTTCCGGTAGACCTGCCTGCATATACGCAGGGGAGTGGGGTGAAAATTGCCCCTGTTGTGTCTTCTCTGAAATCCTTTACCGTGTTGTGCAGGCTGTGGGAGCGAAAATACAGGCGCTTCCCAGACTTTGTGGTAGTGGAAGGTCCAAAGGCAGGGGGACATCTGGGATTTTCAGAAGAAGAGCTGGAAACGTATGAAAAAAATTCTTATGACAGTGTTATAAAATCCATTATAGAAAAAGCCAGGGAGTATGGAGAAAAAGCGGGAATAAAAATACCGGTAATTGCTGCCGGAGGAATTTTTGACAGAGAAGATATGCGGCATGCCATGGAGCTTGGGGCAGACGGGGTACAGGTGGGAACCCGTTTTGTAACTACAGAAGAGTGTGACGCGGCAGGGGCTTATAAAGAGGCCTATATTCAGGCAGAAAAAAAGGACATTTGCATTGTGAAAAGCCCGGTGGGTATGCCGGCAAGGGCGGTGAAAAACAGGTTTTTGAAGGATACAGAAGAAAAGCCTGTGAAACTTGGACATTGCTATCAATGTATTTCCACCTGTAAACAAAGAGATATTCCCTACTGTATTACAGAAGCTCTGGTAAACGCAGCGAAGGGGGATATGGAGCATGCTCTCGTGTTTTGCGGGGAGAATGCATGGAAATGTAAAAAAATAGAAAAAGTGAAAGATATTATGGAGGAGTTTGCACAGGCGGCATATGAAAAAGGGGAGTTTTCATAGGTCGTGTCTGTAAAATGTTTTACAATTCATAGAAGATATCTTATACGGGGTGCACTTTGAGTCTTGGATTCACAGTACACCCCTCATTGTTAAAAAAATACTGTTTTTATGTTATCGTTTTTTTCTGTATTGTGCAGAAAAGCTTCTCTTGCAAACTTGCAGACACTAAATGTAGTCTTATGGAAACTATTGGAAGAAATTGATGTTTCGTATACTAAGAGCAGAAAATAATAACTGCAAGTTTACAAAGGAGAAATGACTGTGCAAAAGAGTTTTGGCAGAAGAATTAACAAAATCAGGAAGGAACAGGGAATTACCTCGGAGGCGCTGGCGGGAATCTGCGGTGTGAATCCTGTTTTTATCCGTCAGATTGAAGGCGGTACCAGAACGCCCAGCCTCCCGGTGTTTGTCCGTATTTGCAATGCGCTGGAAATGTCACCGGAATATTTTTTGCAGGACGAGCTAAGGCTTGGGGAGCGCTCCTGCGATAAGGAGGAAATTATAGAAAGTATTTCAAAATTCACGCCTGCGGAGCTGAAAATGGCAAAAAACATTATTCAGGCAATGGGAATTTCTTTTTCAGATAAAGAGGCATAAGCCTTGCCATTTTGTCTGTTTTTTTGTATGCTTATATATAGAAAAATACACAGACATAGAGGAGGACGTTATATATGAGTAAATTAGAAGAATTGGGATTTGAACTGCGCCATGTGGGCATTAACTGTGCAAACGAAGAAGAAGCCTGTACAGTAGCAGACCGTTTTGACACGATTTTCGGCTTTACAAAAAAGATAGGAAACAGTTCTGTATTTGCAGGTACAGCCGTGGAAGCCATGAAAAAACCATATCTTGGAAAAAACGGACACATTGCCATTGGAACTACAGATGTAAAAGAGGCAGTTGCCTATCTGGAAAGTCAGGGTGTGGAGTTTGACATGGAAACTGCCAAATACAAAAATGAGAAAATGATTGCTGTTTATATGAAAGAAGAAATCGGCGGTTTTGCCGTGCATCTGGTACAGAAATAAGAGAGAATCAAAAGAAACCCGAATTACCACTTGAAAATAGGAAAGGGTTTGAGTATAATTTTCATAGTGACGGGGCTGTCGCACAAAACTTCCATGCGGCTGCCCCTGCTTTTTGTAAACATAAAGGAGAGATATAGAAAATGAGCACAGTAAGAACAAGATTTGCACCAAGTCCTACAGGAAGAATGCATGTGGGAAACTTAAGAACCGCTCTTTATGCCTACCTGATTGCAAAGCATGAAGGTGGAAGCTTTATGCTGCGTATTGAGGATACAGACCAGGAGCGTTTTGTGGAAGGCGCTTTGGATATTATTTACCGCACACTTGCAAAAACAGGTCTGGTTCACGATGAAGGCCCGGATAAGGACGGAGGCTATGGTCCTTATGTGCAGAGTGAAAGAAATGCACAGGGAATTTATTTGAAATATGCAAAACAGTTGATTGACCAGGGAGATGCTTATTACTGTTTCTGTACCAAGGAGCGTCTGGAATCTCTGAAATCCCAGGTGGGAGAAAAAGAAATTGCCATGTATGACAAGCACTGTCTGCATCTGAGCAAGGAAGAGGTAGAGGCAAAGCTGGCAGCAGGAGAGCCTTATGTTATCCGTTTTAATATGCCCACAGAAGGAACGACTACTTTCAGTGATGAAATTTACGGAGACATTACAGTTCCCAACAACGAGCTGGACGATTTGATTCTAATTAAATCCGATGGATATCCAACGTACAACTTTGCAAACGTCATTGATGACCATTTAATGGGCATTACTCATGTGGTGAGGGGCAATGAGTATCTGTCCTCTTCTCCGAAATACAACCGCATTTACGAGGCATTTGGCTGGGAAATTCCTACCTATGTGCACTGCCCGCTGATTACCAACGAGGAACATAAAAAGCTCAGCAAGCGTTCCGGCCATTCTTCTTACGAGGATTTGCTGGAGCAGGGATTTTTGACAGAGGCCATTGTAAACTATGTGGCGCTTTTAGGCTGGTGTCCGGAGGATAACCGAGAAATATTCTCTTTAGAGGAATTGGTGAAGGTGTTTGACTATCATCATATGAGCAAATCTCCGGCGGTATTTGATATCCAGAAGCTGAAATGGTTAAACGGGGAATATATGAAAGCCATGGACGATGAGAAATTCTATGAAATGGCTCTGCCGTATTTAAAACAGGTGATAACAAAAGACCTGGATTTAAAGAAAATTGCCTCCATGGTAAAAACCAGAATCGAAGTATTCCCGGATATCCCGGATTTAATTGATTTCTTTGAAGCAGTACCGGAATACGATATTTCCATGTACACCCACAAAAAGATGAAGACAAACCCGGAAATTTCTTTGGAAGTGCTTACAAAGATACTGCCTGTTCTGGAGAATCAGGAAGATTATACCAATGATGCACTGTATGAACTGCTTTGTGGCTTTGCTAAGGAAAACGGATACAAAAACGGACAGATTCTGTGGCCAATCCGCACCGCTCTTTCCGGTAAACAGATGACACCGGCAGGAGCCACAGAGATTCTGGAGGTGCTGGGAAAAGAGGAAAGTCTGAAGCGTATCCATGCTGCCATTGAAAAGTTAAGCTGAGATGGAGAGAAACACAGCACAGGAAAAGGCCATTCATCATAGTAAGGGCCCTATGATGCTTCTGGCAGGGCCGGGTTCCGGAAAGACCACAACCATGATAAGAAGAATCCGCGTCCTTTTGGCAGAGCAGAAGGTAAATCCTGCAAATATTCTGGTGGTCACCTTTACCAAGGCGGCTGCCAGAGAAATGAAGGAGCGGTTTGAACGGCTTTGTGAAAAGGAAGAGGAACAGCAGAATTACAGGCAGGTGACTTTTGGCACTTTTCACGGCATCTTTTACGGAATTTTAAGACATGCTTACGGGCTGACCAGAAAAAACATTCTCAGCGAAGAACAGAAATACGACATGCTGAGAGAAATTGTCTATGCCCAGAAAATGGAACTGGAGGACGAAAAGGAATTGCTTGAAGGGCTGGCAGGGGAAATCAGCGAGGTGAAAAACAGTCGGATTCCTCTGGGGCATTATTATTCCAGAAACTGTCCGGATGAGGTGTTCCGCCAGATTTATACCCAGTATGTATCCGGGTGTAAAAGGTCAAGACTTCTGGATTTTGACGATATGCTTCTGTATTGCTATGATTTGCTGGACAAAAGACCGGATATTCTTGCAGGATGGCAGAAGAAATTCCGCTATATTCTGGTGGACGAGTTTCAGGATATCAATAAACTGCAGTATGATATTGTGAAAATGCTGGCAGCCCCGGACAATAATCTGTTTATTGTGGGAGATGACGACCAGTCCATTTATGCATTCCGTGGGGCAAAACCGGAGATTATGATGCACTTTCCAAAGGATTTTCCCAAGGTGCAAACAGAACTTCTGGCATGCAATTACCGTTCTACAAAGGAGATTGTGCAGGCAGCGGAAAAAGTGATTGCCCATAATAAACGGAGATTTAAAAAGAAAATCCATACAGAAAATGAGGACGGACGGACGCCTCTTATCAGGGGATTTGCTACAGGAAAGGAAGAGGAACTCTATGTAAAGGACTGCATTTTAAAGGCAAAAGAGGAAGGCTGTCCTTTAGAGGAGATTGCAGTGCTTTATCGTACCAATTCCGGAGCAGGCTCTCTGTTGGATACCCTTTTGGAATATCAGATACCATTTCAGATGCGGGATACGCTTCCTAATCTTTATGAGCATTGGATTGCAGGAAATTTTATTTCTTATATGAAGCTTGCCATGGGGGACAGAAGCCGTCAGGAGTTTTTGAAGGTAATGAACCGCCCTAATCGGTATATTTCCCGTAATGCCCTGGAAGACTCCCAGGTGTCTTTTGAAGCCCTGCGGTGGTTTTATGAGGGCAAGGAATGGCTGTGCGACAGGATTGACAAGTTTGAAGAGGATTTGAAAAAAATGAAGGTCATGACTCCATACGCGGCTATCAACTATATTCGGCACGGCATCGGATATGAGGAATATTTAAAGGGCTATGCAGCATACAGAAAGTTGAATATGGAGGATTTGTACGAGGTTATGGAGGAACTGGCAGAAAGCGCCAGGGGTTATAAAACCTATGAGGATTGGTTTCGCCATATTACAGAGTATACTCAAAAGCTGAAAGAGCAGGCAAAGACCCGGGTTTCAGGAAAAAGCGGCGTGGTAATATCCACTCTGCACAGCATTAAGGGACTGGAATTTGACCGGGTGTTTTTAATGGACGTGAATGAGGGCACCATACCTTATCACAAGGCAGTAACAGAAAGTGCGATTGAGGAAGAGCGGCGGCTGTTTTATGTGGGTATAACTCGCGCCAGGAAGGAACTGAGCATGCTCTACGCAAAGGAGCGCCATGAGAAAAAGCTGGAGCCTTCCAGATTTCTTACAGAAACTGGAATTTCGGAGGAAAGAGGAAACCGCTATGAAGCAGGATAGAGCTGTGATACATATTTACACAGGAAGAGTACAGGAGCTAACAGAGGACTGTGTAAAGGAAAATAAACGGCAGAGTATCTGCGGCCTCCGGCTTCTGGCATACGCCTTGCTGGACACAGGGCATAAAGAAGTTTTCTGTGAGAAAAACCCGGAGGAAGAGGTAGCAGAATATCTTACAGGCAGAATAAAGAGAAGAGCGCAGGGAAAGCCCTATTTTCCTGCATACTCCTCTGTTTTTTTTAATATCAGCCATACTGGGGAATATGCAGCCTGTGCAGTAGCAGAAGCAGAGTGCGGGCTTGACATACAAAGAGTGCAGCCCATAAAACGGGAGCGCCTGTTACAAAGAACACTTTCAGAAGCAGAGTACAGATTGGTTTTGAAGTCCGAAGACCGGGATAGAACGTTTTGCTGTCTGTGGACACAGAAGGAAAGTTTTTTAAAGCTTACGGGAGAAGGGCTTACCAGGGATTTAAGGACTCTTGAAAAGCCTGTCTGGTACGAACCATTCACTCCCTTTGAGCAGGTAGAGGGGTGCATCAGTGCAGACAGCCTCAGCAGTTGTGTGTACAAAAAGGTGACAGGAGAAGTATACAGAGAGAAACTTCTGGCAGAACTGGGATCCCTGTAAGTACTCAGCATTATTTTGAGAAAATTATTTAGAAAAACTTTCGTTTTTTTACTTCTGTTTCTTAGAAAAAATTTTTTATTATATCTGATAGAAAGAAACACTTTTGACACACAGGAGGAAAAAATGGAAGAGAAAAAAATAAAAGCAGTCTGGTATGCCAGTATTGTCATTTACGGTATTACGCTATTGTACAGTTTTTGGAAAAATATGCAGACAGAGGACTGGCATAGCGTCGGTATGGCGTTTGTGGCAATGCTGACGCCCTGTATTGTCCCGGCTCTGTTTCGATTGTTTCGGTGGAAACCAGTTTATGAAATTTATCTCCTTTCCAATGGTTTTACCTATTTTGCCAGCATCTGGGGAGGTTCTTTAAATGCGTACCGCTTTTGGGGGTATGATAAACTTCTGCATTTTGCCAGTGGCTGGCTGCTTTGTACAGCAACAGCATTACTTTATTTTGTTGTAAAACAGAGTTGCCAGTGGAAGGATAAAAGGGAGTACCGGATTTTTCTTATCTTCTTAAACGCAGGGAATATGGCGGCAGCGGAAATCTGGGAGTTTTTTGAATATGCCATGCTGGTGTTTTTTCAAAATGACTGTATCAATCATTATACCCAGGGAGTCCATGACAGCATGAACGATATGCTCTGTGCCACAACAGCAGGGCTTTTGATGACTCTTTGTTTTGTGAGATATGAAAAAACAGGAAAATCCAATTTTCTTATACGCATTTGTGAAAAATTTTGTGAAAGAAATATAAGAACAGAGTTTTAAGAGAATACCGCAGAATACAGTGGTTTATCAGTCATAAATAAGGATTGTCCTCATATATTATTTTAAAGAGGTGAGGAAAGATGAATCAGACAGAGATTACACGGCTTTTTCCTGTGCGTATCCGGCGGGCGCTCGCAAAGGCCTGCCCGGATATGAAGCAGCTTTATGAAATCCGGCTTCGTGTCAATGCACCCGTCATCTTGATTTATCAGGGAAAAGAATTTTTCCTGACAGAGGACGGCAGACTTTCCCCCAGGGAAACAGAAGCCTGTTTTGCCGGCGCAGGGGATTTAAAAGAAACTATGGAATATATCAGCAGTTATTCCATGTATGCCTTTGAGGAAGAAATCCGCCAGGGATTTCTGACTATTCAGGGAGGACACAGAGTGGGAATTGCAGGGAAAACCATTCTGGAAGGAAACAAAATTAAAAGTGTAAAATACATATCTTATATTAATCTCAGATTATCACATCAGATAAAAGGGTGTGCAGCACCCATACTTCCCTATATTATAAAAAACAAAAGAATCTGCCATACATTGATTATTTCACCGCCCAGGTGTGGAAAAACTACGCTTTTGCGAGATTTAATCCGCCAGGTCAGCAATGGAAGCAGCTATCTGGACGGGGTTTGCGTAGGCGTGGTAGATGAGCGCTCAGAAATCGGTGGCTCTTATCAGGGGATTCCCCAGAATGATTTGGGAATCCGTACCGATGTTTTGGACTGCTGTCCAAAAGCTGAGGGTATGATGATGCTTATCCGCTCCATGTCCCCGGAGGTGGTGGCTGTAGACGAGCTGGGGGATTATGAGGATATCCATGCCATTGAATCCGTGATTCACTGTGGATGCAGGCTCTTTGCCACAGTTCATGGCAGTTCCATTGAGGATATTAAGAGAAAGCCTCTTCTTCAGCGTCTGATGCAGGAGAAAATTTTTGAGCGGTATATTATCCTTCATTATGAAAAAAGGGCAGGAGAGGTGAAAGCAATCTTTGACGAAAGGGGAACCAGCTTGTATGACTATAAGAGAAGGCAGGGTATTTTATGCTGAAAGCAGCAGGAGCAATACTGGTGATTTTTTCCTGTTCTGCTTTTGGATATAGCAAAAGTCTGGTCTTATCAGGACGGCTTCGGCAGCTTCGGGAAATAGAAAAAATGGTGTTTCTCATTCTGGGGGAAATTACATATAAAAGAGAGGCTCTTCCGGAGGCGCTGTACGGAGTTGCTGTGAAACTTCAGGATCCCTTTTCCTGTTTTTTAGAGGAGGTGTCTAAGGCAGCAGGGGCTTATCAGGGTGCCTGTTTTCAGGAGATTTTCAGAGAAAGAGCAGAAACCTATCTGGGTCATTGTGCACTTACGAAAAAAGACCTGGAGGAATTTGTACAGTTAGGGGAATATCTGGGATATCTGGATATTACCCTGCAGAAAAATACAGTTTCTTTGTATTTGGAGCAACTGAAAAAAGAAATAGAAGACCTTCAAAGAGAGCTTCCCACAAAGCAAAAGCTATACCAGAGTATGGGAACGCTGGGAGGGATTTTTCTGGCTATTATGCTGCTTTAAGACCATATAGAGGGGAGATACCATGGAAGTAAGTTTATTGTTTAAAATCGGCGCAGTGGGGATTCTGGTATCTGTTCTGTGTCAGATACTGAAGCACAGCCAGAGAGAAGAACTGGCATTTCTTACCAGTCTTACCGGGCTTTTATTGGTGCTTTTTTGGGTGCTGCCTTATATTTATGACCTGTTTCACACCATAGAAAATCTGTTTGCGCTGTAAGGAGGAAGCTATGGAGATTTTGAAAATAGTGATGCTGGGAATGACAGGCATGCTTTTAGGGCTTTTCTTAAAAGGGATAAGGGCGGAATATTCCGTATATTTAAGTCTGGCAGCAGGAATCTGTATTTTTTCTTATATGACAGGAAAACTTTCCTATCTTTTTTCCTCTGTGCTTAAATTTCAGGAGTATTTTCCCATTGATGCGGCTTACCTGACTGCGTTGCTGAAAATGACGGGAATTACTTATATCAGCGAATTTGCCTCAGGAATTTGTAAGGACGCAGGCTACAGCGCCATTGCCTCCCAGATTGAAGTGTTTGCAAAGTTGTATATTATGGTGCTGTCCATGCCTGTGCTTCTGGCTTTGATAGAAACCATTCATGGTTTTCTGTCATGAGAAGAGGAAAAAAAATCCTGCTTTTTTTCACGGTATGTTTTCTGAGTGGCTTTTCTTTTTTGGGTACAGTCACAGAGGTTTCCGCTGCATCAGACAGAAGTGCAGAGGAAGAGGAGCAGGAAAAGCAAAATGAGCAGGAGATATCATTGGAAGAGGAGCAGCAGAAAACCCAGACTGCGCTTTTGGAGGATTTGGAGCTTGGACAGATGCAGGAGGCAGTCAATGAACTTTTGGGAGAGGAGAGCTTTCAGGTTCGGGAAATTCTGGTTTCGGTTATCAGAGAAGGCAGACTTTTTACGAAAGAAGGGGCAAAGGAGATTATTTCGGCTTCTTTAAGCAGTCATTTATCCCTGCAAAAAAAAACATTGGTAGAGATTTTGCTCCTGGTGCTTCTGGCAGCCTTGTTTGCCAATTTTTCCAGTGCATTCGGAAAAGGACAGACCGGGGAAGTGAGTTTTTATGTGGTGTATCTGTTTTTGCTGGTGCTTTTGCTTCGCAGCTTTGGAAATATGGGGACAGAGCTGACCGAGAGCCTGAAGGGACTGGTATTTTTTACAAAGGCGCTGATTCCTTCCTATTTTCTGGCAGTGACAGCAGCCACAGGTTCGGTGAGCGCCATGGTTTTTTATGAAATGGTCTTTTTGGTAATCTATTTGGTGCAGACAGTGCTTTTAAAGGTGATTTTACCGGGGATTGAGGCGTATGTACTGATTTCCATGGTTAATTTTCTGCAGAAAGAGGACTTGCTTTCCCGTATGGCAGAGCTTTTTAAAACCCTGCTGGAATGGGGACTGAATGCCTGTACGGCTGTGGTAATCGGTATGCAGGTAATACAAAACATGATAAGCCCGGCTGTGGATACTTTAAAGCGAGATATGCTGGGAAAGGCGGCGGCAGCTCTTCCGGGTATCGGAAATGCCATAGACGGTGTGACAGAGGTAGCCCTTGGAACTGCAGTTTTAATCCGCAATGCTCTGGGAGTGCTGGGAATTTCCATACTTTTGCTTTTAGGCCTTGCTCCTCTTTTGCGTCTGGGGCTTTCCACCCTTCTGTATAAGCTTTTGGCAGCTGTAGTGCAACCGGTATCGGACAGGCGTATAACCGGGTGTCTGCAGGCAGTGGGAGATGGCTGCAGGTTGCTTTTGCGGACACTTTTTACAGCAGAATTGATGCTTTTTATTACCATAGCCGTTCTAACCGTTTCTTTTGGAGGTCATTAGAGGGGACTCTGGGACAAAAGGAGAGTGAGGGTATGACAGGCTTTTCTCATTGGCTGGAAGGGTTGGTGTGTTATTTTATTCTGCTTTTTGCAGTGATGAATTTTCTTCCGGACAGCAGCTATAAAAAATATATTCAGTTTTACATGGGACTTCTGCTGATACTGACGGTATTTTCGCCCCTTCTTGAGTTTTCCGGTGTAGAAGGGACAATCAGGGCTTCTATAGAAAGCTTTCAGGCAGAAGAGGAACAATGGGAGGAAAAAGCAGAGGCATGGGAAAAAGACTGGCAGGAAAAAACAGGAATCATTGAGGGAGTGGAGGTAGAGCCGTGAAGCAGTGGAAGGATATAATGAAAAAAGAAAATCTGGTGGTACTGCTTTTGGTAGGGCTGCTTTTGCTGGTTCTGGCGATTCCGACAGAAAAAAAAGAAAACCGGGACATGGAAGGAAAGGCGGAGCACATACAGACTGAGAAGGAAAAGGACTGGCAGGAAAAAATGGAGAGTCGGCTGGAGGCAGTGCTTTCCAGGGCGGAAGGAGTGGGAGAGGTTCAGGTGTTTTTGACCTGTGAAAGCAGTGGCCGGAAGGTGGTGGAAAAGGACGAGGCAAAAACGGTTTATGAAAAGGACGCAAAAGGCAATGAGCAACCTTATATCACAGCAGAGGAATACCCGCGGATTGCAGGTGTGCTGGTTGTGGCAAAGGGAGGCGGAAATCCGGTGACTGTGGAAAAGATTCAGGCGGCAGTAGAGGTATTATTTCAGGTAGAACCCCATAAAATTAAAGTAATGAAAATGAATTAGAGGAGAATGTGCATGAAAAAAATCTTCAAAAAAAATCAGGTTATCATTACTGCTCTTGCCATTATGATTGCAGTGGCAGGGTACATCAATTATTCAGATAATCATCTGGGTATTGACAAAACACTGAAGAAGGACGCAGATACTGCGGAAACGTCAGCCAGTGATACCGATGCCATTACAGAAGAAATTGAAAGCCTGGACTATGATATCACAGACGAGAGCGCTCTTTTGAAAGAAAACAGTAAGGCTGCAGAGAGCGAGGCTGTGGAGTCGGAAGGAGGAAAGGAGAAAGAAACCGCCAGCGCAGATGGAGAGGAAAACCTGCAGACAGAAACACCAGGGGAAGCAGTTCTGACAGGGGCTTCCGGTTTTGTGGCAGAGGCAAAGGTCAGCAGAGAGCAGGTGCGATCAGCCAATAAGGAAACCCTTCTGGGCATTATCAACAATGAAAACCTGGGAGATGAACAGAAGCAGGAGGCAGTGAATTCCATGGTGAACATGACCAATCTGGCAGAGCAGGAGGCAGCTGCAGAGCTTCTTTTAGACGCTCAGGGATTTCGGGACGTGGTGGTAAATCTTACAGGGGACAGTGCAGATGTCGTTGTGCCAAAAGAATATATGGAGGACGCAAAACGGGCGCAGATAGAGGATATTGTAAAGCGGAAAACCAGTGTAGCAGCAGAAAAAATTGTGATTACACCTTTGGACGGGGGAAACGAGGAAAATGAATAGTTGTGCATAAATCCCCTTGACACATATTTCAACGTATACTAAAATATCGTCAGTGTGCTATATGAGAGAAGGAGGGCCAAACGTGGCTGACTATACCAAAGAAATTACAAAAAGACGTACATTTGCAATTATTTCCCACCCAGATGCCGGTAAAACAACCCTTACCGAGAAATTTCTTCTTTACGGAGGAGCCATTAATCTTGCGGGTAGTGTAAAAGGCAAGGCAACTGCCCGCCATGCGGTTTCTGACTGGATGGAAATAGAAAAGGAAAGAGGTATTTCCGTAACCTCTTCTGTATTGCAGTTTAATTATGATGGCTATTGCATCAACATATTGGATACTCCCGGACATCAGGACTTCTCAGAGGATACCTACCGTACCCTCATGGCAGCAGACTCTGCGGTCATGGTCATTGATGCATCAAAGGGGGTGGAGGCACAGACCAGAAAGCTGTTTAAGGTTTGTGCCATGCGCCATATTCCTATTTTTACATTTATTAACAAGCTGGACAGAGATGCCAACGACACTTTTGATCTGCTAGATGACATTGAGAAGGAGCTGGGAATCCCTACCTGCCCGATAAACTGGCCCATTGGTTCAGGCAAGAAATTCCGCGGCGTATACGACAGGAAAACCGGGAAAGTCCTCACTTTTTCCGATACCATGAAGGGTACTAAGGAGGGGATTGAAGAAGAAATCGGCATTGACGAAGCCCGTCTTGATGAGATTTTAGACCCGGAACAAAAAGAACAGCTTTTAGAGGAAATTGAGCTTTTAGACGGCGCCAGCGCGGAGTTTGATCAGAAGCTGGTAGACGAAGGAAAGCTTTCCCCGGTATGTTTTGGTTCTGCACTTACCAATTTTGGTGTGGAAACCTTTTTAAAGCATTTCCTGAAAATGACTTCCAGTCCGCTTCCAAGAAAAGCAGATATCGGGGAAATTGATCCTATGAAAGAGGATTTTTCTGCCTTTGTGTTTAAGATTCAGGCAAACATGAATAAAAATCACAGGGACAGAATTGCTTTTATGCGTATCTGCTCCGGTAAATTTGAAGCTGCAAGAGAAGTGTTCCATGTACAGGGCAATAAGAAAATGCGCCTTTCCCAGCCACAACAGATGATGGCACAGGATCGTCATGTGGTAGAAGAGGCCTATGCAGGAGATATTATCGGCGTGTTTGACCCGGGTATTTTCTCTATAGGGGATACGGTGTGTGCGCCTGGGAAAAAGTTCGAATATGAGGGGATTCCTACCTTTGCCCCTGAGCATTTTGCCAGAGTCCGTCTTTTGGACAGTATGAAGAGAAAGCAGTTTGTAAAGGGGATTAACCAGATTGCCCAGGAAGGCGCTATTCAGATATTCCAGGAAATCATGGGCGGCATGGAGGAAATCATTGTAGGCGTGGTAGGCGTTCTGCAGTTTGACGTGCTGAAATACCGTCTGGAAAATGAGTACAACGTGGATATCCGTCTGGAAAACCTGCCTTATGAACATATCCGTTGGATTGAAAATAAGGAAGAGGTAGACGTAAAAGCCCTTACCGGAACTTCCGATATGAAGAAGGTTATGGATATGAAGGGAAATCCGCTTTTGCTGTTTATCAACAGTTGGAGCATTGGCATGACACTGGACAGAAATGAAGGTCTGGTGCTGGCAGAATTTTCCAGAAATTAAAGAAAGAAAACAGGAAAAAGCGGTTTTTTACGGGAAAAGTAAAAAACCGCTTTTCATTTTTAAAGGGATTTGGTATAATAAAAAGCAGGATATTTCCTATAGGAGGTTTGAAAAATGGCGGAAGACAGAAACAGATATAAAATACATGATAATGGTTCTCTTGGGGAAGTACAGATTGCAGATGAGGTAGTGGCTATTATTGCAGGACTGGCAGCTACAGAAGTAGAGGGTGTCGGTTCCATGGCTGGAAATATTACAAACGAACTGGTTGGAAAACTGGGTATGAAAAACCTTTCCAGAGGTGTGAAGGTAGACGTTCTGGAAGATGTAGTCTGTGTAGACCTGGCTTTGAATATTGAATATGGATTTAATATTCTGGAAACCAGCAAGAAAGTACAGGAAAGAGTAAAGGCAGCCATTGAAAACATGACAGGGCTGACTGTTTCCGATGTCAACGTGCGGATTGCAAGCGTTGAAATTGACAAGACTAAATAGTTCATTGACAAGTGAAAAAGCGAAAAGCAGGAGATAAGGTGTCTTTTTCAGAGGCACCTTATTTTAAACTGCGGCAAAAAGACAATATGGAGGAATATATGGGAAGACGAGAAATGCGCGAGCATATTTTTAAGCTGCTTTTTTTGAACGAATTTAACGGAAGTGAGGAAATGCCTCAGCAGATACAGTTGTATTTTGACGGGCTGGAGGATTTAAGTCCCATGGAACAGACGTATATGGAAAATAAGTACGCCAAAATCACAGAAAAGCTGGAAGAACTGGACAGCATTCTCAACGAAAAGAGTGCAGGCTGGAAAACAAAACGTATGAGTAAGGTGGATTTGAATATCCTGCGTCTGGCTGTATATGAAATGAAATATGATGAGGACGTTCCGGTTAAGGTAGCCATTAACGAGGCTGTAGAAATCAGCAAAAGCTTTGGCGGAGAGGATTCCGCTTCCTTTGTAAACGGCATACTGGGAAAAATCGCCAGAGAGAGCTTATGAACAGTATTTATTCCGTAGGACAGGTAAATACTTATATCAGAACCATGTTTGACCAGGATTTTATGTTGAATAAAATCTATATAAAGGGTGAGGTGTCCAACTGTAAATACCATACCTCCGGGCATATTTATTTTTCCTTAAAGGACGAAAGCGGAAGTATTTCCTGCGTGATGTTTGCAGGACAGCGAAAAGGGCTGGGCTTTGCCATGAAAAACGGAGATAAGGTGGTTGCAGGAGGAAGCGTCAGCGTGTATGAGCGGGACGGCAAATACCAGCTTTATGCAAGAGAAATCACATTGGAGGGCGCAGGTCTTCTCTATGAGCGGTTTCTGGCGCTGAAAAAGGAGCTGGAAGAAATGGGTATGTTTGCCCCGGAATACAAGCAGTCCATTCCTGTCTGGGCAAAAACTGTAGGTGTGGTAACTGCGCCTACGGGAGCAGCCATACAGGATATCCGAACAGTGGCTGGCAGGAGAAATCCTTATGTTCAGTTGATTCTCTATCCTGCACTGGTACAGGGGGAGGGCGCAAAGGAGAGCATTGTCAGGGGAATTGAAGCCCTGGACGCCTACGGTGTGGACGTGATCATTGTAGGACGAGGTGGAGGTTCCATTGAAGATTTGTGGGCATTTAATGAAGAAGAGGTGGCAAGAGCCATTTTTAACTGCCACACTCCCATTATTTCTGCTGTAGGACATGAAACAGACACCACCATTGCAGATTTTGCGGCAGATTTGCGGGCGCCTACGCCTTCTGCAGCAGCAGAGCTGGCAGTGGCAGACATAAGGGTATTGTTAAATCAGCTTTTAGGCGCAAGGCAAAGGCTTTCCAGAGCCATGGAGAATCATGTTTTCGGTCTTCGCCAGAAAGTGGAGCAGTATGAGAGCAAGCTGAAGTATTTAAGTCCTGCAAGACAGGTACAGGAAAAGAGAACCCGGCTTATGCAGATAGAGGATCGGCTTTGTAGCGCAATGGAAAACAGAATATTTGCTGCCAGACAGCAGCTGGGAATTTATATTGAACGAATGAAGGGCTTATCTCCTCTTGATAAGCTGAATCAGGGCTTTTCCTATGTAGAAAACAAAGAGGCTCATGCAGTGACTTCCATCTCTCAGGTAGAAGAGGGAGAAATGTTAAACATTCAGGTCACAGACGGTAAAATTGTGGCAAAGGTTCTTAACACAAAAAGAGAAGAGAGAGGAGCTTGAAATGGCAGAAACAGAAAAGAATATGCAGGAAACCACCATGGAAGATGCTCTGAAGGAATTGGACGGCATTGTAGAAAGACTGGAGGGCAGAGAGATTTCTCTGGAGGACTCTTTTGCTCTGTACCAGAAGGGAATGGAACTGTTAAAAGAGTGCGGAAGCAAGATTGACACAGTTGAGAAAAAAATGCTCAAACTGAATGAAGACGGTGAGTTAAGTGAATTTTAAAGAAAAATTAAAAGAAAAGACAGCCTGTGCAGAGCAGGTTATTGTTTCTTTTTTGCCAAAGGAGCAGGGCTTTGCATCACATATGGCAGAGGCAATGAATTACAGTATGCAGGCAGGGGGCAAGCGGCTGCGCCCTGTATTTATGGCAGAAATGTACAGTCTGCTGGGAGGAAAAGGAGAACTTGTCTGCCCTTTTATGGCGGCAATGGAAATGATTCATACCCATTCTCTGATACATGATGACCTTCCTGCACTGGACAATGATGAGTACCGCAGAGGAAAGAAAACAACCCATGTGGTATTTGGCGAGTCAGCCGCTATTCTGGCAGGGGACGCTCTTTTAAATTATGCTTATGAAACAGCCTTTCAGGCATTTGAACTGGCAAAGGACGAAAAAGAGCTTCGCCGTGTGGCAGAGGCGTTAAAGCTTCTGGGAGAAAAAACCGGTATCCGGGGCATGTTAGGCGGTCAGGGGGCTGACGTGGAAAATGACGGAAAGCCTTTGGAAAAAGACATGCTGGACTATATTTATGAAAATAAGACCGCTGCTTTGATAGAAGCCTCTCTTATGATAGGAGCGGTACTGGCAGGGGCAGAGGATTTGGATAAAATAGAGCAGATGGGAAGCTGTGTGGGGATTGCCTTTCAGATTCAGGACGATATCTTAGATGTGACAAGCAATCAGGAAGAATTAGGAAAACCGGTAGGCAGCGATGACAAAAATCATAAGACCACATATGTGACCCTGGAAGGAATTGAAAAAGCGGGAGAGGAAGTAAAGCGCCGGACGGATCTTGCAGTGGAGCTTCTGGAAGGACTTCCGGGAGATAAGGAGTTTTTAAGGGAACTGTTTCTTTCTCTTTGTACCCGCAGAAAATAGAGGTGCAGGATAAGATGCTATTAGAAACCATAAAAAAGGCAAATGATATAAAGAAAATACCGCCGGAAAAATTTCCGGAGCTGGCAGAGGAAATCCGGGCATTTCTTCTGGAGCATGTAAGCCGCACCGGGGGACATCTTGCCTCTAATCTGGGCGCAGTGGAACTTACCATGGCGCTGCACTATGTTTTCTGCCTGCCTGAGGATAAGATTATATGGGACGTGGGACATCAGTCTTATACACACAAAATCCTCACAGGCAGACAGGAAGGATTTGACACCCTGCGGACCTTTGGGGGAATGAGCGGTTTTCCAAAGAGAAGCGAAAGCCCCTGCGATGCCTATGACACAGGGCACAGCTCGACCTCCATTTCAGCGGGAGTGGGTTATGTGTGTGCCAGAGATTTAAAGGGAGAGGATTACTCTGTGGTTTCCGTAATTGGGGATGGAGCCCTCACAGGAGGTATGGCTTATGAGGCAATTAATAATGCGGCTTCTTTGAAAAAGAATTTTATGATTGTATTAAATGACAATGAGATGTCCATTTCTCAGAATGTGGGTGGAATTTCCAGCTATTTAAGCAACATGAGAACCACAGAAGGCTATCATGAGTTTAAAACAGGGGTCAAGAACAGCCTGAATAAAATTCCGGGAATCGGTCCTGCTGCCATTAAGCAGATTCACAAAACAAAAGACAGCATTAAGCGTTTGATGATTCCGGGCATGTTTTTTGAGGATATGGGACTGACATATTTAGGCCCTGTGGACGGACATGACTGTAGCCGTCTGGTGCAGATTTTCCAGGAGGCAAAAAAGGTACAGGGTTCTGTGCTCATTCATGTAAAAACAGAAAAAGGCAGAGGATATGAGCCTGCCATGCGCCACCCTGCCAGATTCCACGGTACGGCAGCTTTTGATTTGGAACACGGAATCCCCTTAAGCAACAATGGAAAAGCCAATTATACGGATATTTTTTCCACGGTTATGCGAAAATTCGGGGACAGGGAGAAACAGGTAGTGGCAGTGACAGCAGCCATGCCGGACGGAACCGGACTGAAGCGTTTCCGCAACATGTTCCCGGAACGTTTTTTTGATGTGGGAATTGCAGAGGAACATGCCGTTACTTTTGCTGCAGGTCTGGCTCTAGGAGGTATGATTCCTGTGGTTGCCGTGTATTCTTCTTTCTTGCAAAGAGCCATTGATCAGATTATTGAAGATGTGTGTCTGCAGAATCTTCATGTAATCTTTGCTGTGGATCGGGCAGGACTTGTAGGCAGCGATGGAGAAACCCATCAGGGCTGTTTTGATTTAAGCTATTTGTCCATGATTCCCAATATGACAGTCATGGCCCCAAAGAATAAATGGGAACTTTCCGACATGCTGAAATTTGCAGTAAAATATGACGGCCCCATTGCTGTGCGCTATCCCAGAGGAGAGGCTTATGACGGGCTTGAGGAATTTCGGGAACCGATTGTAAGGGGCCGCAGCGAACTGATTTATCAGGGGAAGGACATTGCCCTTTTGGCAGTGGGAAGTATGGTAAAAACCGCAGAGCGTGTGCGGGAACTTTTAATTTCAGACGGAGAAAATCCTACCCTTGTCAATGCCAGGTTTGTAAAACCTCTGGATAAAAAAATGCTGGACACTTTGGCAAAAAAACATGATGTAATTGTTACCATGGAAGAGAATGTAAAAAGCGGCGGCTTTGGCAGCGCGGTTGCGGAATATATGCAGATAACCCACCCCACCGTACGGGTGCAGGTCTGCGCACTTCCGGACAGTTTTATAGGGCATGGAAATCCGGAAAAATTAAAACAAAAAGCCGGAATTGATGCGGATTCTATTTACAATCGGATAAAGGAGGCAGAATAAATGAAAGAGCGTCTGGACGTTCTGCTGGTAAAGCGGGGACTGGCAGTTTCCCGTGAAAAAGCGAAAGCTGTGATTATGGCAGGAAACGTATATGTGGACAATCAGAAAGAAGATAAAGCAGGCACCATGTTTCAGGATACCGTTCAGATAGAGGTTCGGGGAAATACCCTGAAATATGTAAGCCGGGGCGGATTAAAGCTGGAAAAAGCTATGACTCACTTTGGCGTAACCTTAAAGGAAAAGGTATGTATGGACGTGGGTTCCTCCACAGGAGGTTTTACAGACTGTATGCTGCAGAACGGGGCAGTAAAGGTCTATGCCATTGATGTGGGACACGGACAGCTGGACTGGAAGCTTCGTAATGATGAGCGTGTAGTATGTATGGAAAAGACGAACATTCGTTATGTAGTGCCTGAAGATTTGCAGGAATTGGCTGATTTTTCTTCCATTGACGTATCTTTCATTTCTCTCACCAAGGTTCTGCTTCCGGTCTATCACCTGTTAAAGGAAAGCGGAGAGGTGGTTTGCCTGATTAAACCTCAGTTTGAAGCAGGAAGAGAAAAAGTAGGGAAAAAAGGTGTGGTTCGTGACCCGGCAGTACATGAAGAAGTCATTGAAAAGGTCATTGCCTATGCAACCGGCATCGGATATGCAGTACGTCATCTGGAATTTTCTCCTATCAAGGGACCGGAGGGAAATATTGAGTATCTGCTGCACATACAAAAGCAGGTGGATAAGCTTCCGGAAAGTGAAGAGGCAGATGTAAAAGGCATTGTGGCAGCAGCCCACAGGGAATTGGATAAATAGCTATGGATAAGTTTTATATTATTGCCAACAGTGAAAAAGATGAGGGATTAAAGGTTTCAAAACGTGTGGCGGAATATCTGGAAAGTAACGGCAAGCAGTGTGTGCTTCAGCCTTCCAGTTTTTCTGTTCGCGAGCCTTTTACCCATTATACAGATATCAGTGAAATTCCTGAGGATACAGAATGTGTCCTTGTACTGGGCGGAGATGGTACGCTTCTGCAGGCAGCCAGAGATGTGGTAAGTCGTCAACTCCCTCTTTTGGGGGTGAATCTGGGGACTTTAGGTTATCTGGCAGAAATTGACCGGGAATCCATTGAACCTGCGCTTTGTCATCTTATGGCAGATGAATATACCATTGAGCGTCGTATGATGCTTCACGGACAGGTTTATCACAGAGGAAAAGCAGTGGCAGAGGACGTGGCGCTAAACGACATTGTTATTGGAAGAGAAGGACCGCTTCGGGTTATTCGCTTTAATAATTATGTAAATGGAGAATTTTTAAATTCCTATACAGCAGATGGAATTATTATTTCCACGGCAACAGGTTCCACCGGCTACAGCCTTTCCGCAGGCGGTCCCATTGTTTCCCCGGAAACAAATATTATGATTATGACACCGGTGGCGCCTCATACCCTGAATACCAGAAGTATTATTTTTCCGGCGGAAGACGAGATTGCAGTAGAGATTACCCAGGGTGCAAAGGAAGGACAGGGAAAGGCAGTGGCTTCCTTTGACGGGGATACCAATATTTCCATGACCACAGGAGATCGAATTGTAATCCGTCGTTCTGTCAGTGACACCAGAATTATAAAAATCAGCAACATCAGCTTTTTAGAGGTGCTGCGTACCAAGATGAAGAATTAGGAGGAAGGAAATGAAAATTGCCAGACATTCCAAGATTCTGGAATTGATTAATCAATATGATATAGAAACCCAGGAGGATCTGGCTGCACGTCTGCAGGCAGCAGGTTTTCAGGTCACTCAGGCAACGGTTTCCAGAGATATCCGGGAACTGAAACTGATGAAAATTGCAAAACCCGGCGGCGGTTCCAGGTATAAGGTGATGACTTCCAGAGAAAGCTCTGACAGTGAGAAGTATATCCGAGTGCTTCGGGACGCTTTTCTGTCCATGGATATTGCACAGAATATTCTGGTGATTAAGACTACCTCTGGTATGGCAAATGCAGCGGCAGCAGCTCTTGACCACATAGAGTTTCAGGAGATTGTAGGCAGTCTGGCAGGAGATGATACCATTGCCTGCTTCTGCAAAAGTGCATCAGAAACCATGAGCCTTATGAGTAAAATCAGAAAGCTGATTCATGTGTACGAATAAGAAAACGGAGTAGTGAAAGATGTTAGTGCATTTACATGTTAAAAACCTGGCTTTAATTGAAGAGGCAGAGGTGGATTTTGAGGAAGGTTTAAATATTCTCACAGGAGAAACCGGTGCCGGAAAATCCATTCTCATGGGCGCAGTAAACCTGGCTCTGGGACAGAAAATGACCAGGGAAATTATCAGGGAGGGCGCGTCCTATGCTTTGGTAGAGCTGGTATTTCAGGTGAGTCCTGACACAGAAGAGAAGCTGCGGGAACTGTCTGTATACCCGGAGGACGGACAGGTGATTATTACCAGAAGAATTACAGAAAGCAGAAGCATGATTAAGGTCAACGGGGAAATCTGTACAGCAGCAGCCATAAAAAAGGCGGCATCTCTGCTTCTGGATATTCACGGGCAGCATGAGCACCAGTCCCTTTTATATCCGGATAGACAGATGGAGATTCTAGACGAGTATTCCCAGAGTCGGTCCGCAGAAAAAAAAGAAGCAGTCAAAGTTCTTTACAGTGCTTACAGCCGTATTCGCAAGGAACTGGAGGCTTATGAGATTGATGAGGAGCAAAGGCGCAGAGAAATCAGCTTTCTGGAATATGAAATTCAGGAAATCCAAAATGCAGAGTTACGGGACGGGGAAGATGAGGAGTTGGAAGAGCTGTATCGGAAGCTGACAAACAGTCGGAAAATTACAGAAAGTTTAAACAGTGTCTATCAGCTCACCGGATATGAAGAAGAGGGCAGTGGAACTCAGACCGGGCGGGCGCTGCAAAGGCTGGGACAGGTTTCAGATTTTGATGAAAATCTGGAAAATCTCTATCGTTCTTTAGAGGATATTGACAGTCTGCTCAATGATTTTAACCGTGAGGTGTCAGGCTATCTTTCTGAATTTGTCTTTTCAGAGGAGGAGTTTCAGGAAACCGAGAGTAGACTGGATTTGATTAATACTTTAAAGGCAAAATACGGACACACCATTTCAGAGATTCAGGTTTATAAAGAGGAGAAAGAACAGGAGTTAGAGCGCCTGCGGAACTTCGAGGAGCGAAAAGAAGCGCTGAAAAGAGAGCTGGAAGAAAAAGAGGCTGCTTTGACCCATGCCTGCCGGGAGTTGACAGAAGTGCGAAAAAGCTGGGCAATGAAGCTGAAGGAAGAGATTAAACAGGCGCTGGAGGATTTGAATTTTCTGAATGTGGAGTTTGAAATCCGGTTTACAGAAAAAGAGAAGTTTTCGCCCCAGGGAAAGGACAGCATCTGCTTTATGATTTCTACCAATCCAGGAGAACCGGTGCGGGAGCTTTCTAAAGTAGTTTCCGGCGGTGAGCTTTCCAGAATCATGCTGGCAATCAAAACCCTTCTGGCAGACAAGGATCGTACAGAAACCCTGATTTTTGATGAGATTGACACCGGAATCAGCGGCCGTACGGCTCAGAAGGTGGCAGAAAAAATGGCGGTGATCAGCAGACAGCACCAGATTATCTGCATTACCCATTTGCCTCAGATTGCAGCTCAGGCAAATGCCCATTATCTTATTGAAAAAAATGTGGAAGAAAAAGGAACCAGCACAAAAATTCGCAGCCTTTCCTATGAAGAATCTGTGGAAGAGCTGGCGCGTATGCTGGGCGGCGTAAAAATCACAGAAGCTGTTTTGCAAAACGCAGCGGAAATGAAAGATTTGGCACAGCAACAAAAAAATACAAGAGTGAAATAGACGAAAGGTCACATACTAAAAAGGTACACTGCGGTGTATCTTTTTTTCTTTTCACAGGAAAATCCATTCTGTGAAAAAACGCTCCGCAAGGAGTTTTACTTCCCGAAAAACAGAAAGGTTGTGATTTTTTGTCAAGGAAACGTAATTATCGGCGGTTTCTTATCGTATTATTAGTAGCGGATATTTTTTCGGCAGGTATTCTGAGCTTTGGACATCTGAAGGATACTGTGCCGGATACCATTTATATCCGCCCGGGAGAGGAGGAAGAGCTTTCCAAAGTTCTGGATAATCCCCTTTTGACCTGGACAGATACTATTGGCGCCTCAGAAGCCAGCACCTATCGGATTTCCTGCTCACTTCTGGGAATTCTTCCGGTAAAAGAAGTCCAGGTGCAGACCGTGGAAGAGAAAACCGTGGCAGTCTGTGGTGTGCCTGTAGGCCTATACATGGAAACAGAGGGAGTTCTGGTGGTAGATACCGGAGAAATTGTAAAAAAAGACGGCATTTCCTGCCAGCCAGCCGCTAATATTGCAAAGGCGGGGGATTATATTTTAAAGGTAAACGGAAGCGCTGTATCCGGAAAAAAAGAGTTGATTGAGCAGATTCATAAAAGCGAAGGAAAGCCTATGGAACTTTTGGTAAACCGGGAGGGCGAGAAGATACCCCTATCCCTGACTCCTGTGCTGGCAGAGGATGACAGCTATAAGTTGGGCATCTGGGTGCGAGATAATACCCAGGGAATTGGCACCATGACTTATATGGATAAAAAAGGAAAATTCGGTGCCTTGGGACACGGCATCAGCGATACGGACACAGGAGAACTTTTGAAGATTGAGGAGGGTGAGCTGTATCAGGCGCAGATTTTATCCATTGTAAAAGGGGTGAAAGGGACACCGGGAGAGCTGTCCGGATATATTGAATATCAGAAGGATAAGAAAATCGGTACCATAGAAAAGAACACAGATATCGGGATTTTCGGAAGAGTGGATCAGCCTCAAAGGCTGCAGTTGCAGGAGGCGGAAATTGGGTATAAGCAGGAAGTAAGGAAGGGAAAAGCAGAGCTTCTGACCTGCCTGGAAAATGAGGTAAAATCTTATGAAATTGAGATAACTGATATTTATAAGGAACGGGCAGATACCAACAAGGCATTTGCTCTTCGTGTCACAGATCCGGAGCTTTTGGCAGGCACAGGAGGGATTGTTCAGGGAATGAGTGGCAGTCCCATTTTACAGGACGGAAAGCTTATAGGCGCAGTAACCCATGTTTTTGTACAGGATTCTACCAAAGGATACGGAATTTTCATCGAGAATATGCTGTGGTAAACTGTTGAAAATAATGGGAAAAAATGAAAAAATGTCGAATAAGTATGAAAAGTATCAGAATACAACATAAGTTGTAAGATGATTTAGCTTGATTCTGAAAAGAAGTGATAATATAATACTAATAGTCTTCAGGTGTGGCGATTCAAAAGGGCGCCCGTCATATGCTGGAGAATAGAGTTGGAACAAAACAGATGGAGGATAAGTAATGGAGAAGTTAAATGTCGCTATAGCAGATGACAATGAAAAAATGTTGGACTTATTGGGGAATCTTATTAACGAGGACAAAGAGCTGGAATTAGTAGGACACGCTAATAACGGCGCCGAAATTTACGATATTATAAAAGAAAAAGAACCGGACGTTGTACTTTTGGACATTATTATGCCAAAGGTTGACGGATTAACCGTTATGGAAAAGGTCAGCAAAGACACCAATCTGAAAAAACACCCCGCATTTATTATTGTATCTGCTGTAGGACAGGAACAGATAACAGAGGACGCATTTCAACTGGGAGCAAATTACTATATCTTAAAACCCTTTGACAACGACATGCTGCTGTCCAGAATCAAGCATGTAAGACAGGCAAGGGACAGACGCAGAAGAGATTTTCGGAAAATTAATGCATACGAAAGCGACAGCAGCTATTATGAGAGAAATCTGGAAGCAGATGTAACTAATATCATTCATGAAATCGGTGTGCCGGCGCACATTAAAGGTTACCAGTATTTAAGAGATGCTATTATTCTGTCTGTCAATGATATGGAAATGTTAAATTCAATTACCAAAATTCTCTATCCCACTATTGCCAAAAAGCATCAGACCACGCCCAGCCGGGTAGAGAGAGCTATACGCCATGCCATTGAGGTTGCCTGGAGCAGAGGAAAAATGGATACCATTGACGAGCTGTTTGGTTATACAGTAAGCACGGGAAAGGGAAAACCCACCAATTCAGAATTTATTGCATTGATTGCAGATAAGATACGTCTGGAATACAAAAAATAGGGGAAAATTAGTTGGAACAGAAGGGAAAAATAACTTTTCTTTGCATGAAAAATGGGGTATAATGTCAATAAAGCTTTTGATTTGCAAGGAGGGTGTAATAGTGAAAAAAATATTGTTTGTAGCATCAGAGGCAGTGCCTTTTATTAAAACAGGGGGATTAGCGGACGTAGTAGGTGCGCTGCCAAAATGCTTTGATAAAAATCAGTATGATGTGCGTGTAATTATTCCCAAATATTTGTGTATGAAGGAAGAGTACAAAAACCAACTGCAGTATGTAACCCATTTTTATATGGATATTGGTTACAGACGGGAATATGTAGGAATTATGCAGTTGGTGTATGAAGGAATCCAGTATTATTTTATTGACAATGAGTATTATTTTTCCGGTTATCAGCCATACGGAGATATTCGTTTTGATATTGAAAAGTTTGCCTTTTTCTCAAAGGCAGCGCTGTCCATTCTTCCGGTTATTGATTTCCGTCCGGATTTAATTCACTGTCATGACTGGCAGACAGGTCTGATTCCGGTATATTTAAAGGACAGCTTTCAGGGAGGACCCTTCTATCAGGGTATCAAGACGGTTATGACCATACATAATCTGAAATTCCAGGGAACCTGGGATATTAAGACCATTCGTGAACTTACCGGATTGCCGGCGTATTATTTTACCCCGGATAAACTGGAAGCTTATAAAGACGCCAATCTGTTAAAGGGAGGGTTGGTTTATGCTGATGCCATTACCACAGTGAGTAACACTTATGCAGAAGAGATTAAAAACAGAATTTTACGGAGAGCATTTGGAGGGCCTTTTAAGAGCCAGATCCCATGATTTAAGAGGAATTGTAAACGGTATTGACTACGGGGAATATGACCCGGATACAGATAAGCTGATTGCCAAGAATTACAATGCAAAGAACTTCCGAAAAGAAAAAGTGAAAAACAAACTGGCGCTGCAAAGAGAGCTGGGACTGGCAGAGGATCCCAAGGTTATGATGATAGGTGTGGTTTCCCGTCTTACAGACCAGAAGGGCTTTGATTTAGTCAATTATGTGATGGACGAGCTGTGTCAGGACAGTATTCAGCTTGTTGTACTGGGAACCGGCGAGGAACGCTATGAGAACATGTTCCGCCATTTTGCATGGAAATACCAGGGCAAGGTATCTGCAAATATCTTCTATGACAACGGACTGTCACACCGGATTTATGCTTCCTGCGATGCCTTCCTCATGCCTTCCTTATTTGAACCGTGCGGATTGAGCCAGCTTATGAGCCTTCGTTATGGAACGCTTCCCATTGTCAGAGAAACCGGCGGCTTAAAGGATACCGTGGAACCATACAATGAATACGAAAGCACAGGAACAGGATTCAGCTTTACTAATTACAATGCCCATGAAATGCTGGCTACGATTCGCTATGCAGAATCTGTTTACTATGACAAAAAACGTGAGTGGAACAAACTGGTAGACAGAGCCATGGCAAAGGATTTCTCCTGGGCAAATTCAGCAAAGCAGTACGAAGAAATGTACAACTGGTTAATCGGATATATTGAGAATAGAAAAAGAATCCTGTTATAGAAAATGAGAATTCTGCCATACTAAGAGTGTGAACAAAAAACATTCAGGAGGAAAAAGCCATGACAGAAATCTCGGTACTTGATTTACAGAATCTGCGCCATTTAATCGGCGGTTTCGAAACTACCCACTGCAAAATGCAGGAATATGCCCGCGAGGCACAGGACGTGCAGGTAAAACAGTTTTTCCAGAAGTCTGCGCAGAGCGCAATGGAAAGCAAGCAACAGTTAATGCAGTTTTTACAGTAGCAGGAGGGAAAGAAAATGACAGATAAGACAATGGTGGCAGATACCCTGGCAGGAATTAACGGAGAACTGGTTCGTTATGGGGAAATGATTACCCAGACAGAAAACCAGCAGTTAAAACAGACGTTAAAGCAGATGCGGAATCAGTGTGAAATGTCCCAGGAGGAGATTTATCAGATTGCCAGAGCGAAAAGTTATTATGTTCCGGCAGCATGCGCCAAACCGGAAGAGGTGGCTCATGTACGTTCCGTACTGACACAGCCGGGTATGTAAGAAAATAAGAAGATAAGAAAACAGAGCAGGGCTTTGGCAAAACAGCAGTCAGGAAAATTTCTGAGGCGAAGTTTTGGCAAAGCCCTGTTTTTTGGCTTTATGTCAATAGTTGGGGTAAAATATTTTGGTTGTGTAAAGAATATGGGTATCCGTATGTCTGGATAGACGAGGATTATGAGATTGAATTGCCGTAAAGGGAAGGTAATAAAATGGTATTCAGATTTGGGATAATATTTATCCTTGCGAGTTTTTTGAGGAAGATATAAAAAATAGTCAGCTTTATATTTTGACAGATAATAGAGAAATTGTGGCAGCGTTTGCTTTGTGCGATACAAATATAGGTGAAAATGCAGTTGAGTGGAACGATAACCATGCCAAAGCCATATATATTGACCGATTGGCCGTAAATATTAAATATTCCAAAAAAGGAATAGGCAGCCTGATGCTTGCTAAGGCAAAGGAAATTGCAAGAGCATTAGATGTAAAATATCTAAGGCTTTTTGTAGTAGATATCAATGAACCGGCTATTCAACTTTATCATAAAAATAATTTTTTAAAGGCTAAAGGCATTTATGATGAGGTGTTCGATGATGGCTTTGTATTACATGAATTTGGATATGAAATAAAAGTGTGATGCAAATTCATATATAATGTCTACTTATATTATCTAAAAAATAACAAGGTCATCATAAATTTTATTGTGACAGGTATATGGAATTGTTATAATATGGATATGAAGAAATAGGTGCAATTTGGGAATTGGGGAGGTGATTAAATGCAAAGAGAAGATATTGTTAAAAGTTATTTCCAATCATGGCTTGATAAAAACATCGAACCATTAGAAAACATTTTTTCTGATGATGTTATTTATAGTGAGTGCTATGGTTCGGAATATCATGGATTACCTCAAATCTTAAAATGGTTTTCAGACTGGAATATAAATGGCACAGTTTTGAAGTGGAAAATAAAAAGATTTATTCACCAAGGTATGTTTACAGCTGTAGAATGGTATTTTGAATGTGATTATAACAATGAAATTGGCGGGTTTGACGGAGTATCTATTATTGAATTTGATGAAAATATGAAAATTGTTAACCTAAAAGAATTTCAATCAAAATCTGAGCATAATTGTCCTTATGAGTAATCTGCAAAATCCACCTTGTATGTGGAACAATGACTTAGAATTAACGGAGATGGTTGCATGAAAAAAGGTATAGCAATTGTTTTGACCTTTGCATTGATTTTTACTTTTTCAGGTTGTTCAGATAATGAGAGCGTTGAGTTTAATGTTTATCATTCGAATACGGAAAACCATAAATGGGAACACTTGAAAACATTTTCATGCTCACCGGAGAAAAAACATTTCGTTGATGTGAGAGTGGAAGGTACAAAAAATCATATAACGATTACTTCAGAAGAGAATCGTGTTGAGAAAACAGAGAATACGGAATCTTATTATACTGAGGATATAGATACATATGACTTTATGGTTGATGGATTTGATGGGCAGATTCATTCGTTCCAAACCTTTGAAGTAAAAGATATTCATGAGGAACAGTTTTACCGATTATATCCAATTAGTAATGATTATGGGATAATCTTTCAGGACTTAAAACTGGATAGGCCCTATGACAAGGGTGAAGAAAATCTTGATAATATTTTGATTACTATTAAGTTTCAGTAAATGCTATGCTGATTCGCAACTTCCGGATTTGAATTGATAAGGGTGATAAAAATGGGTAGTAGAAGTATTAAATTTGAGAAAATATTTAATGCCAGAGATATGGGCGGATTACGGACGGTTCATGGAGATACCATTTCTCCGGGGCTTTTGCTCCGTTCCGCAAGCCTGGCAGATGCAACGGAAACAGATAAGAGAATTTTGCAGAAACAGTATCATATTGTAAAGATTATTGATTTGCGTACAGAAACTGAGAGAAAAGAAAAACCAGACGTAATCATACCAAATGCAGACTATCAGTCCAATCCAATTTTTGATGAAAGCATGGCAGGTATTTCACACGAAAAGGGTCTAAACGAAGAACAGGTTCTTGGTTCTGTACCTAAATTGGAATATCTGTATCGTCAAATGGTAACAAATGAATTGTGCAGGAAAAATTTAGGGGAAGCAGTACGGAATGTAATGGAACATGATTTTTCAAAAGGTGGTGTATTATGGCATTGCACAGAAGGAAAAGACCGGTGCGGATTGCTGTCGGCAGTCTTGCTTTCTGCACTTGGCATAGAGTACGGCACGATTATGGAAGACTATATGCTGACAAATGAGATAAATAAGGTAAAAGTGGAAAAGTATTATCAGATGATTCTTCTGGCAGGTAAAACCGAAACAGAAGCTGAAAAGATACGGGATATTTTTTTGGCAAAAGAGGAATATTTAAATGAGGTCTTTTTAGCGATACATGAGCAATATAGAGATATAGACACATTTCTGTGCGATGGATTGAATATTCCACATAATCTGATTGAGAAATTTCAAAAGAGCGTGCTTTTGAAAAATTCTGGTTTGTATGTCGAACAGTGAGATACTTTTCCAGGCTGGTCTATGAGCCGTTTTATGATTGGAAAGCAATTTCAGGGAAAAGGTTATGGGAAACAAGCGGTGTTGGATTTTATTGATTATTTTAAAAACAAACACAATGCTGACAGACTGTATATCAGTGTTTCCTTGGAAAATACAGTTGCACGCAAAATGTATGCTTCTATTGGTTTTAAAGAAATCAAAGAGATTGAGTACACATTTTTAGATATGCAAATGAAAGAAATGCAAATGGTAAAGGAACTGTAACAGGTAGGTATATGCATATCAGTTTAGAAGGAAACGATAGAATTTATAAGATAATGAGGTATGTTGAAAATGAAAGTGAATGAATATCAAGAATTAGCAATGACAACATTGAACCCGGAACTCAATAAGAAGGAGGTTTTAATCAATAGTGTAATGGGATTGTGTGGTGAATCGGGAGAGGCAATCGATATTGTGAAAAAATGGCTGGCACAAGGGCACGAGTTAGACAAGGAACATTTAGCAAAAGAATTTGGAGATATTGCATGGTATTTAGCTGAAGCTGCTACAGCATTGGATATGTCACTTGAGGATATTTTTCAAGCGAATATTGATAAGTTAAAGAAAAGATATCCAGACGGATTTGAAACAAAAAAATCATTGATTCGATTAAAAGGGGATATATAACTTTAAATTTGTATATCAAAGGATAAGTTTGAAGTTGACGGAGCGTAAGGCTCTGAAAAAGAAAATCGCTTTATCAATAACATTTGTGCTTAGTCTGCGCCCATGCTTATGAATCAATATGGTGATAGCTTATTTTGCAATGAATAAATCAGGAAAATGGTAAAGGTTCAAGTGTAAATTCACCGGAAAGGAATAGACAAAAGAAATGAAAATAGTAGAAGTAAAAGAACGAAATGATGCATTGATACAGAAATTATTGGAGGTATGGGAGTCTTCTGTGAGAGCGACACATTTGTTTTTATCAGAAGAGGAGATTATACATATCAAAAAGTATGTTCCGCAGGCGTTAAAAGCCGTATCTTATTTGTTCATTGCCCTAAACGAAGAAAAATCCCCCATGGCATTTATGGGAATTGAAGGACAGAAGCTGGAAATGCTTTTTGTATCGGACAAAGAACGGGGAAAAGGAACAGGCAAAGAATTGATTACTTATGGAATCCGTAAGGAACAAATTTGGGAAGTCGCTGTGAACGAGCAGAATCCTCTTGCAGTGGGTTTTTATGAACATATGGGATTTCAGGTATATAAGAGAACAGAATGTGATGAGCAGGGGCAGCCGTATCCTTTACTTTATATGAGAAGAATACGAAAAGAAGAGGAGGAGTTATGATATCTTTAGAAGAGAAAACGTATTGCCCTACATTAGAAGAAATCGAAGAGTATGTAAGAAATCCCGTTTTCGGGGAATTTTGCGAAGAGATAAAAAGGGAATATGGGTGCAGGGAAAAGATAGAGTTCAGTTCCTGCAGTTGGGAAAAAGGCTGGAATATAAAGTTTAAAAAGGCGGGAAAGACCCTTTGTACCATCTATCCAAGAATGGTTTTTTTACGGTGTTAGTGGTAATTGGGAAAAAAGAAAAAGAAGAAGTGGAGTCCTGTTTGGGTGAAATGACGCCCGCAATACAGGAACTTTATTACCGGACAAAAGAAGGGAATGGACAGCGTTGGCTTATGATTGATTTGGAAGACAGGGAGGACATTTTTCAAAATGTTCTTTGGTTGATTCGGATTCGAAGCGGAAGGTCATTTGCAAAATAAAATGTTTCCTTTTCGCGTATTTTTCTTGACAGATACAGGAAAAAAGTTCATACTGAAAACATCTTAAATATTTTGTGGTTTTGCCGTATTGTGCAGCCGCCCTGCAGTACATAGGAAGCATAGGTGCTTGCGGCAGTTCCATATCTTGATTCCGGGCAGTGTTCACTGCAAAATTCACACAGTAAAATAAAAAAATGGCGGGTGATTTCCATGAAAAACAGTTGACAACTATGGGAAAGTGTACTATTATGAAATACATGAACGAACATAAGTTCGTAAAATGGCAGTGATAAAAAGGAGAATAAAATATGGCGCAGATGGTCAAAGAAGATAAATTAAAGGCTCTGGACGGAGCATTGGCACAGATTGAGAAGCAGTTTGGAAAGGGTTCTGTTATGAAATTGGGAGATTCCACTGCCAATATGAATGTAGAAACCGTTCCTACAGGTGCCTTGAGTCTGGATATTGCCCTTGGATTGGGCGGTATCCCAAAAGGAAGAATTATAGAGGTGTATGGACCGGAATCCAGTGGTAAAACAACTGTAGCTCTTCATATGGTGGCAGAAGTGCAGAAGAGAGGCGGAATTGCCGGCTTCATTGATGCAGAGCATGCTCTGGACCCTGCATATGCAAAGAAGATAGGTGTGGATATTGACAATCTGTATATTTCACAGCCGGATAATGGAGAGCAGGCTCTGGAAATTACAGAAACCATGGTGCGCTCCGGGGCTGTGGACATTATTATTGTGGACTCTGTAGCTGCTTTGGTTCCAAAGGCAGAAATTGAAGGAGATATGGGAGATTCTCATGTGGGTCTTCAGGCTCGTCTTATGTCACAGGCGCTTAGAAAGCTGACCGCACACATCAGCAAATCCAATTGTGTGGTGATTTTTATTAACCAGCTTCGTGAAAAGGTTGGTGTAATGTTTGGAAATCCGGAGGTAACAACAGGCGGACGCGCTTTGAAATTCTATTCTTCTATTCGTATGGACGTCCGCAGAATCGAAACCTTAAAGCAGGGCGGAGAAATGGTAGGAAACCGTACCAGAATTAAAGTGGTGAAAAATAAGATTGCTCCTCCGTTTAAAGAGGCAGAGTTTGATATTATGTTCGGTGAAGGAATTTCCAGAGAAGGAGATATTTTGGATCTGGCAGCCAATATTGGCATTGTGAATAAAAGCGGCGCATGGTATGCATATAAGGACGGCAAAATCGGACAGGGTCGTGAAAATGCCAAAAAATATCTGAAGGAAAATCCGGAAATTTCAGAGGAAATCGAGAAAAAAGTACGGGAATTTTACGGTCTGGTTTCAAAAGAAGAAGGTGCAGACACACAGGAAGCAGGAAAAGAAGAGAAGAAAGCAGCAGAGTCTGCAGGTGCAGCAGACGGTGAAAAAGAAGATTAAGGGGGAACTTCTCCATGACCGTTACAGAAATAAAAGCTGTAACAAAGCAGAAATATCAGGTGGAAATTGACGGACAGTTTGCCTTTGTTTTGTACAAAGGAGAGCTGAGTCGTTACGGGATTGAAAAAGACAGAGAAATATCAGATGAAGTTTATACAGAGTTGGTAGAGGAGGTACTGACAAAGCGGGCAAAACTGCGCGCCATGCACCTCCTTCAGAAGATGGATCGAACAAGAGCAGAGCTGGAGAGAAAATTACAGCAGAATGGCTATCCAGCACAGGCAATCGAAACTGCTCTTTCTTATGTAGAATCCTTTCATTATATTGATGATGCCAGATATGCTGCCATGTATATGGAAAATCAGAAGAATAAAAAAGGAATGGCAAGGATTCGCATGGAACTGATACAAAAGGGGATAGCACCGGAGATTCTGCAGCAGGTGCTTGAAGAAACTGAGGAAAAGACAGATTCCAGAGATGTTATACGGGAGATGCTGGAGAAAAAAAGAAAGATTCAGGGACCATTGGAGGAGAAGGAAAAACAGCGTTTATACGGCTTTTTTATGCGGAGGGGATTCTCTTCCTCAGATATTCTGGCAGTTTTTCGGGAACTGTGAAATTACACAGAAATACGGTTGCTACTTGTTGGTTTTCTGTTGACTTTTTTCAAAATTCAGTATAAAATTATACTGTTGTATCCGTACAATGAAAACTAAATAAGGAGGTGCTCCTGTGGCAATCTATGTAATAATTGCAATTGTTGCTGTAGCTGTTACCCTGCTGGTAGCAATTCCTGTGACTGCCAATCTTTCTGTGAAGAAAAAAATGGAAAAAGATGCAGAAACTATCGGAACAGCAGAAGTGAAAGCAAGAAGCATTATAGATGAAGCATTGAAGACTGCTGAAACAAAGAAACGTGAAGCTCTCTTAGAGGCAAAAGAAGAAAATCTCCGAACCAAAAATGAATTGGAGAAGGAAACAAAAGAGAGAAGAAACGAACTTCAGAAGTATGAAAAACGTGTTTTGTCAAAAGAAGAGGCTCTTGATAAAAAAGCAGATGCTTTGGAAAGAAGAGAAGCCGAGTACACAGCAAAGGAAGCAGAATTAAAGAAGAAAGAAAAGAAAGTCGATGAATTACAAGGACAGAGAGTACAGGAACTGGAGAGAATTTCAGGTCTGACCTCCGAACAGGCAAAAGATTATCTGTTGAAAACTGTTGAAGATGAAGTGAAAATTGACACTGCCAAACTTTACAAAGAATTGGAGAGTAAGGCAAAAGAAGAAGCTGACAAAAAGGCAAAAGAATATGTGGTAACTGCTATTCAGAAATGTGCAGCAGACCATGTAGCAGAAGCTACGATCTCTGTTGTACAGCTTCCAAGCGATGAAATGAAAGGACGTATTATCGGACGTGAGGGACGTAATATCCGTACGTTGGAAACACTGACAGGCGTGGATTTGATTATTGATGACACTCCGGAAGCAGTTGTTTTATCAGGATTTGACCCTATCCGAAGAGAAGTCGCCAGAATTGCTTTGGAGAAATTGATTGTAGACGGGCGTATTCACCCGGCAAGAATTGAGGAAATGGTTGAAAAGGCTCAAAGAGAAGTGGAATCCATGATGAGGGAAGAAGGAGAAGCTGCTGCGCTGGAGGTTGGCGTACATGGTATTCATCCTGAACTGATTCGTCTTCTGGGCCGCATGAAGTTCCGCTCAAGTTACGGACAGAATGCACTGAAGCATTCCATTGAAGTAGCTCAACTGGCAGGTCTGCTGGCAGGTGAAGTGGGAACAGATATACGAATGGCGAAAAGAGCAGGTCTGCTCCATGATATAGGTAAGTCTATTGACCACGAGGTGGAGGGCTCCCATATTCAGATTGGTGCTGACTTATGTAGAAAATATAAAGAATCACAGATTGTGATTAATGCGGTAGAATCTCATCACGGTGATGTGGAGCCTACCTCCCTGGTAGCTTGTATTGTACAGGCAGCTGATGCGATTTCAGCAGCAAGGCCAGGCGCAAGAAGAGAAACCTTAGAAACCTATACCAACAGATTAAAACAATTAGAAGATATTACAAACTCCTTTAAGGGAGTAGATAAATCTTTTGCTATTCAGGCAGGAAGGGAAATTCGTGTCATGGTAGTGCCGGAGCATGTTACAGATGCAGATATGGTACTGCTGGCAAGAGATATTTCCAAACAGATTGAAGCAGAACTGGAATATCCGGGACAGATTAAAGTAAATGTAATCCGCGAATCAAGAGTTGTGGATTATGCCAAGTAATAAAATCGACTGAAAAGAGAATAAAAAGACCCTATGCGAAAGCAGGAAGGGGTCTTTTTTCTTTTGGAAAAACATAGACTGTAAAGGGTGAGAGAATGAAAAAATATAGCAGAATGTTTTCCATATTATTTTTAGTTGGTTTTACAGGCGGAATTTTTTGTACCAATCTGTTTATTAAAGAAACAGGTTATCAGACCAGTCTTTTGTCCTTATATCTGGCAGACGCTGTGCAGAGGGAAAAGGGAAAACCTGGGCTATTTGGGGAATTGCTGGTGAAGAGGGGCGGTTTCTTTTTATTTGGGGCAGTCTGTGGTCTGACGCCTTTAGGCGTTCCAATGGTTTCTGTCAGTCTTGTCTGGTTTGGGTTTCTGGCAGGGAGTCTGATGACAGTGTTTTTGTTGGATTATGGAATAAAGGGGATTTTTCTGGGGATGCTGTCTTTTCTGCCGCAGTTCTTTTTTTACCTTCCAGGTTGGCTGTTGTTTTTCTTTTCTGTCATGCAGATGGCGCAGAAAGCCTGGGGAAGCAAAAAGAAGGAAAAAGCAGATTACCGTGCCTATTTTTTCTTTCTCTCCGGTGCAGCCGTGTGTATTCTTCTGGGTATCTGGCAGGAAAGTTATGTTAATCAAACCTTTTTAAATGCGATATGGGGGAAATGGAACTGAGTTCATAAAAAATTAATATTTTATAATTTACCAGATGTGGTATTGCTCTGGAAATGTTGTTTCGATATCTTGTGGAAAATACGAAAAGCCTTGAAAAAGCAGGAATTCCTGTTAAATTTGGGTTTGATTTTTGTATAATAAATGATATATAATCGAATTATGCCTACAGAAGGGGAATGAAATATGAAGTGCGAAATAGAAGAGTTTATCGGTTATTTACATAATACCAGAGGCACTTCCAGAAATACAGAAGTTTCATATGAACGTGATTTGAAAAAATTGGAGAAGTTTTTGACCGAGGAAGGAATTAAAAATGTGGAGCAGATAAATGCCACACTTTTAAATTCTTATGTCATGCATATGGAGCGGCAGAATTTTGCTGCCTCTTCCATATCCAGAAGCATTGCCTCTATAAGAGCTTTTTTTTATTTTTTGTGCAGAGAAAGAGGCTGGAAGGAAAATCCGGCAGAAAACTTAAAAGCACCTAAAATCGAAAAAAGGCTGCCTGGGGTTCTGACCATAGAAGAGGTGGATTTGCTGTTAAAGCAGCCCAAGGAAAACACGGCAAAAGGAATCCGGGACAGAGCTATGCTGGAGCTTTTGTATGCCACTGGTATCAGAGTAAGCGAGTTAATCAGTCTTACTATAAAAGATATTAATTTAAAACTGGGATATATTACCTGCAGTCACAAAGAAAAAGAACGCGTGATACCTTTTGGAAGCGCTGCAAAAAGATGGGTCGAACATTATATGGAAGGCGCCAGAACAGAGCTTTTGGGAGGGCAGGAGAGTGAAATGTTGTTTTTGAATTGCTCCGGAAAATCCATGAGCCGCCAGGGATTCTGGAAGGTTTTAAAAAGCTATGCAGAAGCAGCGGGGATCCAGCAGGATATCACTCCCCATACTTTGCGCCATTCCTTTGCAGCGCATCTGGTGCAGAATGGTGCGGATTTAAAAAGCGTACAGGAAATGATGGGACATGCAGATATTTCCACTACGCAGATTTACATGAATATGAACATAAATAAAATCCGAGATGTGTATATGAAAGCACACCCCAGACGATAAGAATGAAAAAAGAATTTTTAAAACAAAAGGAAGCAGCACAAAACATAGTATAAATGTTTTGTCTGCTTTCTTTTCTGTTGGCTCCTAACGGAACAATCAGCACAGTTCGGCAATGGTATAAATCAGTTTTTCAGTATCCTCCCAGCCAAGACAAGGGTCTGTAATGGATTTGCCGTATATATGATTCGGGCCGATTTTCTGGTTCCCTTCCACAAGATAGCTTTCAATCATTACACCCTTTACCAGGTTGCGGATATCAGGAGAAACCAGGCGGCTGTGCAGCACTTCCTTTACAATACGAATCTGCTCTTTATATTTTTTGCCGGAGTTGGAGTGATTGGCATCAATAATGGCAGCCGGATTTGCCAGATTCTTTTCATTGTACATATCTAAAAGACGCTGTAAATCTTCGTAGTGATAGTTAGGAATGGTGTTTCCATGTTTACTTACTGCACCCCTCAGAATCGTATGGGTCAGAGGATTTCCGGTAGTGGCTACTTCCCAGCCCCTGGAAATAAAATCGTGTCCCGCCTGGGCTGCAATTACAGAGTTCATCATGACAGAGAAATCTCCGCTGGTGGGATTTTTCATACCTGCGGGAATCTCCAGACCGCTGACCATAAGCCGATGCTCCTGGTTTTCCACAGAACGGGCGCCAATGGCAACATAGGAGAGCAAATCAGAAAGATAGTGCCAGTTGTCCGGGTAGAGCATTTCATCAGCAGAACTTAAGCCTGTTTCGGCAAGGGAGCGCAGGTGCATGTTGCGGATAGCCAGGATACCTGCCAAAACGTCCGGCTTCGCTTCCGGGTCTGGCTGGTGCAGCATACCCTTATATCCCTCACCTGTGGTACGGGGCTTGTTGGTATAAATACGGGGAACCAGAACCAGGCGCTCTTCTACCTTTTCCTGAAGACGGGCAAGACGGTTGGTGTATTCACAGACAGATTCTTCATTATCAGCAGAGCAGGGACCTACAATAACCAGAAATTTATCTGATTTTCCGGTAAATATATCCTGAATCATGATATCCCTGGCAGCCTTTACTTTTTTCAGTTTTTCGGAAACAGGGATTTGTTCCTTCACTTCATCTGGGGTGGGAAGTTGTTTGACGAATTTAAAACTCATGGCAATCTCCTTTGTATTTCGTAATCAGTATTGTTCAAAAACAAATTATAATACAAGAAAAGTACCTTGTCGATAGTTTTTCATGAAAACACTTCAGAACTTTAAAGTGACTATGTGCGAAAATAATCACGAAGAAAGTAAACGGACAAAAGGGTGGATAACAGCTCGCTGGCAATTAGACCCCAAAGATATCCCACAATACCATATCTGGGAATAACCAGACAGACAAAGAGAAGACGAAGCCCCAGTCCGGAGGTGTTTAAGAGAAAGCTCTGGTTTGCCAGTCCAAGTCCGTTTAAGATGCCGCTAAGAGTCCCAGATACATAAAGACAGGGACAGATAAAGGACAGTGTTTTAATAAAGGTTCCGGCAAATTCATTTTTAAATAACACAAGACCTAGAAAATCACCGGCAAAATAGAAGAAAGCGGTAGACAGAAGCCCCAGAAGCAGACCGTATTTCATGGACAGGAAAATGCTGTGCCGGATATGCCTGCGGTTGCCCACTGCCTGATGTTCTGCCACAGAAGGCAGCAAAACCGTGGATACAGCGTTGGTAATGGCAGAGGGAAAGAGAATAAGGGGAAGAGCCATTCCAGTCAAAATTCCGTATATGGAAAGAGCAGAGGCATTGTCCAGTCCGTAAAGCCGCAGGTGTCCCGGTATGAGTACGGTTTCAATGCTGTGGAGAAGATTCACCAGAAGGCGGTTGCAGGTCAGAGGAAGGGAAAGGCTCAGAATTGCTTTTAAATCAGCCAGAGGAGCCTTCATATGTCGCAGCATATAGTGATTTTTTTTTATAATCCAGAAGAATAAAAAAACCGGAGAAGAGCATGGAAACCAGCTCTCCACCCAAAAGTCCGCTGACGGCCAAAGATGGCGTGGGAGAAATACCCTGCTCGGTTTGGATAAGGAACAAAAGATAAGAGGTGCCAATGCGAGAAGTTTGCTCCAGAAGCTGTGCAAGGGCAGGTACAGCCATTTTTTTTCGGGCAAAGCAGTAGCCGCTTACACAGGCGTGGAAAGTACCTAAAGGAATGGAAAGCGCCATAATCTTTAAAAGCGGAGTACAGCTTTCCTCCAATAAAATATGCAGAGCAAACCAGGCTGCGTGACGGTACAGGAAAAAAGAAACCAGAATGGCAGTGCAGACAGAAAGGATCGTGGAAATTAAAAAAACATCTCTGGCGCCCTGCTCGTCTTTTAAAGCTGCCCGGGCTGCGGTAAATCTGGAAATGGCTGTCTGGATACCGCCTACAGACAGAGCAAAACACAGGGTTTGAATTGGAAAAATAAGCTGATAGATTCCCATGCCTCTGGCACCGATTGCCTGTGAGAGGAATATTCTATAAATAAATCCCATAATTTTCGTCAGAAAACCTGAGAGTGTTAAAACAAGGGTTCCTTTTAAAAGAAGCTGCCTATTGTTCATAGTTTCACCGAATTTTTCTTTTTCCTAAATATATTCCGCAAAGATGCTTGACAGAACAGGGGAAAGATGATATTCTACTTCCAGATTAGAAATCCGACTAAAATAGTAGGAATTGAAAAGAGGCGATAAATTGAAGCTTTCCACAAAAGGCAGGTATGGTTTGCGGGCAATGATTGACCTGGCGCTTTATAGTGATGAAGAAGCGGTATCCATACAAAGCATTTCTGCCAGACAGAATATTTCAGATAATTATCTGGAACAGCTTGTACGCAAGCTGAAAAAAGAAGGTCTGGTGGTCAGTGTCCGGGGAGCCCAGGGCGGTTATAAGCTGGCAAGACCTGCAGAGGAAATCTCGGTGGGAGATGTGCTGAGGGCGCTGGAAGGCAGTCTGGAGGCTGTTTCCTGCGGAGCAGGCAATAATGAGCACTGTCAGGGTGAGGATTTATGCGTTACCCGATATGTGTGGCAGAGAATTAACCGGAGTATACAGGAAACCGTAGACTCTATTATGATAAATCAACTGGTAGAAGAAAGCCGCAAAGCGCGGGATAAAGGACAGATCAAAGTGCAAAAATGTGATTAATCAATAGGAGATGAAGAGTATGAAAACAAGAATTTATCTGGATAATGCAGCAACTACAAAAACCTCTCAGGAGGTTGTAGACGCAATGCTTCCTTATTTTACGGAGGATTATGGAAATGCTTCCAGTATTTATGAAATTGGTCAGAGAAGCAGGGAAGCGATTACCAAGGCGCGTGAACAGATTGCTCAGGTAATTGGCGCCAAGACAGAAGAGATTTACTTTACGGCAGGCGGAAGCGAGGCAGACAACTGGGCGTTAAAGGCTACTTTTGAGGCATATGAAGGAAAAGGAAATCATATTATTACAACCAAAATCGAGCATCACGCCATTTTACACACTTGTGAATATCTGGAGAAAAAAGGTGCCAGAATTACTTATCTGGACGTAGATGAAAACGGTCTGGTGGATTTGGAAGAACTTCAGAAGGCGATTTGTCCGGAAACTATCCTGATTTCTATTATGTTTGCCAATAACGAAATCGGAACCATTGAGCCAATAAAAGAAATCGGTATGATTGCGAAAGAGCATGGCGTGCTGTTCCATACAGATGCGGTACAGGCCTTCGGACAGGTACCCATTGACGTGGACGATATGAACATTGATATGTTAAGTTCCAGCGCTCACAAAATCAACGGACCAAAGGGAATTGGTTTCCTCTATATCCGTAAGGGCGTGAAAATCCGTTCCTTTGTACACGGTGGTGCACAGGAGAGAAAGAGAAGAGCAGGAACAGAAAACGTACCGGGAATCGTGGGATATGGCGTAGCTGCCAAAAGAGCGGCAGAAACCATGGAAGAGAGAACAAAAAAAGAGAGAGAATTAAGAGATTACTTTATTCAGAGAGTTTTGGAGGAAGTTCCTTATACAAAATTAAACGGGGACCCTGTAAAACGTCTTCCAAACAATATGAATTTCAGCTTCCGCTTTATTGAAGGTGAGTCCCTGCTGATTATGCTGGATATGAAGGGAATTGCAGGCTCCAGCGGTTCTGCCTGTACATCAGGTTCCTTAGACCCTTCTCATGTGCTTCTGTCTATTGGACTTCCTCATGAGATTGCACATGGTTCTCTGCGCCTGACGCTTGGAGAAGACATTACAAAAGAGGATTTGGATTACACACTGGAACAGATTAAGGAAATTGTGGGAAGGCTGCGCGAGCTTTCTCCTTTATACGAAGATTTTGTGAGAAAACAGAAAAACAGTAAAAATTAATGGGAAAATTGAAAACAAGAAAAAACTTGAAATGAACGGAGGAATTTGTTATGTACAGCGAAAAAGTTATGGATCATTTTCAGAATCCAAGAAACGTAGGAGAAATTGAGAATGCCAGTGGTGTGGGAACTGTAGGCAATGCAAAGTGTGGAGATATTATGCGTATTTATCTGGATATTGATGAAAACCAGATTATCAAAGACTGTAAATTTAAAACCTTTGGCTGCGGCGCAGCAGTGGCAACCAGCAGTATGGCAACAGAGCTGGTCAAAGGGAAAACCATTCAGGAAGCCCTGCAGGTAACCAATAAGGCAGTTATGGAAGCCCTGGACGGACTTCCACCAGTGAAAGTACACTGCTCTCTTTTAGCAGAAGAAGCTATTCATGCAGCGCTGTGGGACTATGCAGAAAAACATGGTATTAAAATCGAAGGACTGACGAAACCAAAATCTGACATTCACGAGGGTGAAGAGGAAGAAGAGGAGGAAGAGTATTAATGGCAAAGAAAAAGGTAGTAGTAGGGCTATCCGGAGGCGTGGATTCTTCGGTAGCTGCTTTACTTTTGAAACAGCAGGGATATGAAGTTATCGGCGTTACCATGCAGATTTGGCAGGAAGAAAACCGGGAATTTCAGGAAGAGAATGGCGGCTGCTGCGGATTAAGCGCAGTAGACGACGCCAGAAGAGTGGCGCAGATGCTGGACATTCCCTACTATGTAATGAATTTCAGAAAAGAATTTCAGGAGAATGTCATTGATTATTTTACCCGGGAATACCTGGAAGGCAGAACGCCGAACCCGTGTATTGCCTGTAATCGGTATGTAAAATGGGAATCTCTTTTAAAGAGAAGCCTGGATATTGGCGCAGATTATATTGCCACCGGGCATTATGCCAGAGTGGAACAGCTTCCAAACGGCAGATATGCTATCCGCAATTCCGTCACAGCCAGAAAAGACCAGACTTATGCGTTGTATAATCTTACTCAGGAGCAACTTTCCAGAACCCTGATGCCGGTAGGAGATTATACAAAAGACGAGATTCGTTGTATGGCGGAAGAAGCAGGACTTCCTGTGGCGCATAAAAAGGACAGTCAGGAAATCTGTTTTGTGCCGGATAACGATTATGCGGGATTTATTGAAGAGCATACAGGAAAGCACATAGAAAAGGGTAATTATGTGCAAAAGGACGGTACGGTTATCGGGCAGCATGAGGGGATTATCCACTATACCATCGGGCAGAGAAAGGGATTGAATCTGGCTATGGGACGCCCGGTATTTGTGACGGAAATCCGACCGGAAAGCAATGAGGTAGTCATCGGGGAAAATGAGGATTTGTTTGTGCATAGCCTCCTTTGCGACAGAGTGAATTTTATGGCTATTGAGAAGCTGGAGGACGGTATGAATCTCATGGCAAAAATCCGTTATAATCATGCAGGAGCCCCCTGTACCCTGGAGGACGCGGGAAATGGAAAAGTGAAGGTAACCTTTACAGAACCCCAAAGAGCCATTACGCCGGGACAGGCCGTGGTGTTCTATCAGGGAGAATATGTGGCAGGCGGCGGCATTATTCTCGGGAGGGCATAGAAAAAGACTGTAGTGTCAGGAAAAGTCTGATACTGCAGTCTTTTGTCTTATCAAGCTGTATCCTTAGAGTTTTATAAATTCCGGTTTTCTTTTTCGGAAAATCGTATAATAGCGGAATCCACATGCCTTTAAAAGTTCGCCTGTCTTTAGAAAGTCATAAGCCATATGTTCCGGTGCATGGCCGTCAGATCCCAGTGTTAAAAGTTCGCCTCCCAATTCCCGGTATCGCAGAAGGATATCTTCTGTGGTGGGTTGGGGTGCCCCAGTCCGTATTTAAAGCCGGCGCTGTTGCACTCCAGCCCGATTCCCTTCTCAATCAGAGTTTTTAAAATCTCGTCCAGAATATCTGCATAAGTCTGATAGGAATAGCCTTTGTTTTTCTCGGGACCGTAGCGAACCACATAGTCGATATGTCCGCAGGTATCAAAGCAGGAAAAGGTTCTCAGGTTTTCCAGAACAACTTCAAAATATCGCTGATAGGCTTCTTTTTTGAGTCCTGTTTTCGTAAAATTCAGGATTGTATGGGTCAAGTCTGTCCACAATGTGAGTAGAGCCTATGAGAAAATCAAAATTCTCTGAATCGGCGAGTGCAGGAATTTCTTTCTTTAAATGTGGCTGCAGACCCATTTCCAGACCAAAGAAAACAGAAATCAAACCGGCATATTTTTCTTTTAATTCCAGGCAGGTTTTCTTATAAGCAGGCAAATTCACAAGAAAAGAAAAATTCCCCGGGGGAAAATCCAAATCCATGTGTTCAGTAAAGCAGATTCCGGGAAGCCCCAGAGAAATACCCTGCAAAATCATACGTTCCATGGGCGCATTGCTGTCACTGGAAAAGGAGGTATGTAAATGAAAGTCGTAATACATGGCAAAACTCCTTTGCTGTAAAAAAAGATTTTTTTTCATTATAAATGCTTATGAGCAGGGGTTTCAAGTATTATTACAGGAAATTGCTATTTAAATAAACAGGAATTTTGAAAATGGGCTTGAATTTTTGGATAAAAACAGGTACAATATGGACAAGGTTGATGTTTCTTTAACAAAGTTTTACGTTTGTTGAAGAACTCCCATATAAATCAATCACTTTTAGGAGGAATGAAAATCATGGCAGTAAAAGTAGCAATTAATGGTTTTGGACGTATTGGACGTCTTGCATTCAGACAGATGTTCGGAGCAGAAGGATTTGAAATCGTAGCAATCAACGATTTAACATCTCCAGCTATGTTAGCTCACTTACTGAAATATGATTCTACTCAGGGTAGATATGAATTAGCTGATAAAGTAACAGCAGGTGAAGATTCCATCACAGTTGACGGAAAAGAAATCAAAATTTACGCAAAAGCTAATGCAGCAGAACTTCCTTGGGGAGAAATCGGTGTAGACGTAGTTCTGGAATGTACAGGATTCTACACATCAAAAGAAAAAGCACAGGCTCATATCGATGCTGGTGCTAAGAAAGTTGTTATTTCCGCTCCGGCTGGAAACGACCTTCCTACAATCGTTTACAATGTAAACCACGAAACATTAACAGAAAATGACAACATCATTTCTGCAGCTTCCTGTACAACAAACTGCTTAGCTCCTATGGCAAAAGCATTAAATGACTTAGCTGAAATCCAGTCCGGTATTATGTGTACAATCCACGCTTACACAGGCGATCAGATGACACTGGACGGACCACAGAGAAAAGGTGATTTAAGAAGATCTCGTGCAGCAGCAGTAAACATTGTTCCAAACAGTACAGGTGCTGCAAAAGCTATCGGATTAGTTATTCCTGAATTAAACGGAAAATTAATCGGAGCTGCTCAGCGTGTACCAACACCTACAGGTTCTACAACAATCTTAACAGCAGTTGTAAAAGGAAACGTTACAAAAGAACAGATTAACGATGCTATGAAAGCAGCAGCTACAGAATCTTTCGGATACAACACAGATGAAATCGTATCCAGCGATATCGTTGGTATGAGATATGGTTCTCTGTTCGATGCTACACAGACAATGGTTCTTCCATTAGACAACGGCACAACAGAAGTTCAGGTTGTATCATGGTATGACAACGAAAACTCTTACACAAGCCAGATGGTTAGAACAATCAAATACTTCGGAAAATTATTAAACAAATAATTTTAAGGTATTTATAAAGGCTCAGAAAGGGGTCCGGTCTATTGTGGACCGGGCTCTTTTCGTCTTTTCAGAGCCGTAAAATAATGTAAAGGAGGCATTTTACAATGCTCAATAAAAAATCAGTAGATGATATTAATGTAAACGGAAAAAAAGTACTGGTTCGCTGTGATTTTAACGTACCATTACAGGAAGGTAAGATTACAGACGAAAACCGTCTGGTTGCAGCGCTTCCTACTATCAAAAAATTAATTGCTGACGGCGGAAAAGTAATTCTCTGTTCTCACCTTGGCAAGCCAAAGGGAGAAGCAAAACCGGAATTATCTCTTGCACCTGTTGCGGTACGTCTGTCTGAATTATTAGGACAGGAAGTAAAATTTGCAGCAGATCCGGAAGTTGTAGGACCAAATGCAAAAGCAGCAGTAGAAGCTATGAAGGACGGCGAAGTTATTTTACTGGAAAATACACGTTACAGAGCCGAAGAAACAAAGAACGGCGAAGCGTTCTCCAAAGAACTGGCTTCTCTTTGTGATGTATTCGTAAACGATGCATTCGGTACCGCACACCGTGCACACTGCTCTAACGTAGGTGTTACACAGTTCGTAGACACAGCAGTTGTAGGATACTTAATGCAGAAAGAAATCGACTTCCTGGGAAATGCAGTAAACAACCCGGAAAGACCATTTGTTGCTATCCTTGGCGGAGCAAAGGTATCCAGCAAAATTTCCGTTATCAATAACCTCCTTGACAAAGTAGATACTTTAATCATCGGCGGTGGAATGGCTTATACCTTCTCTAAAGCAGCAGGCGGAAATATCGGTATTTCCTTATGCGAAGATGATTATCTGGAATATGCATTGGAAATGAAAAAGAAAGCAGCAGAAAAAGGCGTAAAACTTCTTCTTCCTGTAGACCACAGAATCGGTGACGCATTCTCCAATGACTGCAATATCCAGATTGTAAAGAGCGGTGAAATTCCGGAAGGCTGGGAAGGTATGGACATCGGACCTGAAACAGAGAAAATCTTCAGCGAAGCTGTAAAAGATGCAAAAACAGTTGTATGGAACGGACCAATGGGCTGCTTCGAAATGCCTAACTTTGCACATGGTACAGCAGCCGTTGCAAAAGCACTGGCTGATACAGATGCTACTACCATTATTGGCGGTGGTGATTCTGCAGCGGCAGTTAATATTCTGGGATATGGTGACAAAATGACTCACATTTCCACAGGCGGCGGCGCTTCCTTAGAATTCCTGGAAGGCAAAGAACTCCCAGGTGTTGCAGCAGCAAACGATAAGTAGGCCGAAAGCAACTTAGCGAAAGCGAGCCAACGGCGAAGCTTGAGGTTAGTGCGAGGCCCTTCTCGAACCTTAGCGAGCATGTGTGCGAGCTTAGTTGAGAGAAGATACCCGTAAAGCAACTTAGCGAAAGCGAGCCAACGGCGAAGAAAATTGTAGAAAGAAGGATAAATCCATGGCAAGAAGAAAAATTATTGCTGGTAACTGGAAGATGAACATGACTCCAAGTGAAGCAGTTGAATTAGTAAACACATTAAAGCCACTGGTGGCAAATGAAAATGTAGATGTAGTATTCTGTGTTCCTGCAATTGATATTGTACCTGTTGTAGAAGCTGTAAAAGGCAGCAACATTCAGGTTGGTGCAGAAAACATGTATTTTGAAGAAAAGGGCGCTTACACAGGCGAAATTTCTCCAAATATGTTAGTTGATGCCGGAGTAAAATATGTTATCTTAGGACATTCTGAAAGAAGAGAATATTTCGGAGAAACAAACGAAGATATCAACAAAAAAATGCACAAGGCATTTGAACACGGCTTAACTCCAATTATGTGCTGTGGCGAAACTCTGGAACAGAGAGAACAGGGCGTGACAATGGACTTTATCCGTCAGCAGGTAAAGGTTGGTTTCCAGGGAATTACTGCAGAGCAGGCAAAAGAAGCAGTTATTGCTTACGAGCCAATCTGGGCTATCGGAACCGGCAAAACAGCTACTACTGAACAGGCTCAGGAAGTATGCAAAGCGATTCGTGAATGTATTGCAGAAGTTTACGATGAAGCAACTGCAGAAGCAATCCGTATTCAGTACGGCGGTTCTGTAAATGCAAAGACAGCTCCGGACTTATTTGTTCAGCCGGATATTGACGGCGGACTGGTTGGCGGCGCTGCCCTGAAACCGGATTTCGGTTCTATTGTAAATTACTAATTTTTAAATATGTCGTAGCGGAAAAAGCGGCTACCGTTTTGGCGATTGAAAAAATCGTAAAGCGGCAGCCGTTTTTGTTTGCAAAAAATGTCATAATCATACAACGTATTCGGTTAACATATATTTACTGATTTCTCCATTAAAAAAAGAAAAGAAATGATATATATTTACATGAGTAGAGATACTGGAATAGTATCTATTATGATTGTTGTAAAAAAAATTCAGTAAGTGAGGCGGTTATCATGAATACAATATTTAAGAATTATATCATATTTTGGGCAACACAATCTTTTTCGCAACTTGGAAGCGCAATGACAAGTTTTGCCCTTATTATATGGACATATGAACAAACAGGAGCAGCCCTGAGTGTTTCTTTATTATCCTTGTTTACATATGTTCCATATATTATAGTTAGTATATTTGCCGGTACTTTTATTGACAGAGCAAATAAAAAGAGAATATTAGCTATTGCAGATACATGTGCAGCATGTTGTTCGGTAATTATTTTTGTATTGTTTAGTTGTCATATGCTAAAGATTGAATATGTATATATACTCAACATGATTATTGGATTTATGAACGCATTTCAATCTCCGGCAGAATCTGTAGTGATAGGACTTCTAATACCAAAAGATAAACTTAAACAAGCCAGTGGCTTAGATTCTTTTTCGTCTAATCTAATCACAATTGTATCTCCTATGTTGGCAACAGCTTTAGTTAGTATTTGGAACATTGGCATTGTAGTTGTGTTTGATTTACTTACATTTGCTTTTGCTATTTTTTCTTTGATTTTTATGGTTCATGTAACAGAGGATATAGAAGTTACAGAAGAAAGCGGAGCATTTCGAGGGTTTAAAGAAGGACTTTCCTTTTTACAAAAGCATAAAGAAATTTGGTGTATTATTATAACGATGTCATTTATAAATTTTTTCTCAAGACTGACATACGAAAATATTTTGTCCCCTATGATATTAGCGCGAAGTGGAGGTTCAGAAATAAGCCTGGGAATTGTTAATGCAGCTATAGGAGGAGCTGGTATCATAGGGGGAATATTTGTTACGGCACTCACAAAAAAGATAGATGCTGTTTCTATGATTTATATTCCCATGATTTTTTCTTTTTTTTGCGGAGATTTATTAATGGGGATTGGAAATAATACAATAATATGGTGTATAGCAGGTATCGCCGCAAGTTTCCCTATTCCATTTATTTTTGCAGGTCAACGTATAATACTATATAGGGTGGTTCCCCGGAATATTCAAGGAAGAATTTTTGCTGTCAGAAATGCCATTCAATTTAGTAGTATTCCGATTGGGATTTTACTTGGCGGTTTGTTAGCAGATTATATTTTTGAACCATTTATGCTTCAAAAAGGCATGATTGCTTCTGTATTAGGAAGTTTGGTAGGGAATGAACAGGGAAGTGGAATGGCAGTAATGTTTTTATGTACAGGTATCTTGGGGGCAGTAGGGAGTATGATTGCTTTTCATCTACCAACAATTAAAAAAATGAAAAATAAATATTTTTGAGTTCAAAAGGAGCAAAGCTAGATAGTAAGCGCTTACTGAAATTTTAAAGGTTCATTCATTGACATTGTTCTTCAGTAATACCTGGAACGATGTCAATGAATAGAGAGATGTTCAAAAGGCTGCTGGGGTAATCCTTTTAGGAGTTTATTTTGTCATAATAATTGCTGATAATTTCTAAGTTTTCTTTGCTCTCGGGATAGAGGCAACATAAATTGTAAGCAATTTGGATATACTTGATACCATGATTTTTTTCTTCTGTGCAGTGAGTGATTTTGTGTTTTTCAATATAATTCCAACCTATATTATATACAAAGTAGTAAAGATAATTTCCCTTGTTATGATTCATAAGCCAAGAGATACCTTGGCGGCTTATGTTAATACTTTCTTCATATTTTCCCGATTTTCCCAATAGATTAGAATAATTTAGTAAAAATAAATGATAGGATTTTGTGTAATTATGGATATCGTTTTCAAAGTATTCATACATATTGTAAAACAATCTATTTGAAGTTTCGAAGTCACCTGTTTCTTCATAAGCAATAGCGAGATTATTTAAAATAAGTAATTCATTTTCTGTAAAAAAAGGTTTTGAATGAAAACTTTCTGGAGAGTATTCTTTGAATGATAATTTTAATAAAGTTTCCAGTTTTAAAATATATTCCGATAAACTAAGACAACCATTTTCATAATCTATTGTGTATTGAACTCGATTTATAAATTGGCAGTTTTCAGCATATGTCAAGGGTAAAAGATTTTTGCTGATTATATTGTTTATTTCGGCTTGAGCTTTATCGTATAGTCGATTTTCGAAATAATAGAGTAACTTATCGTGTAGTGCTAAGGTTCCAATATCTTCTGTTTGATAATGAAAGATAATAGTATCTTCTGGTATTCCCAGCTTTTTCATGATTTTACTATAGTTTTCTTCAGAAGGATTTAGAGAGCCATTTTCATATCGAGTTAAGGTATAAGAATCACATATATTTTCAGATAATTCTTCTTGAGTCATATTTTTTTTAATACGATAATAAGTGATTAATGAGGCTTTATTATAATCAGACATACTTACTGCATTAATATAAAGACAATGAGCATATTTTTTCTTCAAAAAATCTAAAATAGAAATTTGATTTTCATATTCTGATTGTTGTTCAGGAGTAATAGAAAATAGTTTTTCTTCCAGCTGCTTTTTTAAAGTAATTACTTCTTGCAAAGGATAAAAGAAATAATTTGCTATAAGCCCGTCAAAGGATTGTTGAATATAAGAATATGCTATACCAAAATTATTTTGTGTATAGTTTATTAAAGCTAGTTTATATAATACATTTAAATAGATATATCGAATGCCTAAACAATTTGAAGATTCGTTCCTTATGGAAGAGTCCAGTTTTGTATAAAGAACATGTGCATTTTTCAGTTCAGCTTTTTCTTCATAGGAAACTGCCAGGTAATATATTATTTGCAATTCAGTTAATGACAGCAAATTATGGTGGAATCCTTTATCGTCAATATATATTTTTGTTTTTTCTAATGATTGCAAAAAAAGGCTATTGCCTGTTCATGATTCCCCATATTTTTCATAATTAAACCGTGGCTATATAGACAGAATTGTTCATGTATTTTAGGGGATTTAGAAGATTTTAATTTTTTATAGTCAGATATAGCATTCAGAGCGTCATCGTATTTTTTGTTTTCAATAGAAGATGTAATAGTTGCCTGTAGCTGAGATAGTGTATATTCATCATTGTTGATAATCATTTCATATTGGTTTGAATCACACCCAAGTCTTTGTAATAAGTATGTTAATAAAAACTTATCAGGAATTCTTAAACCGTCTTCATATCTTGAGAGTGCCGTAATACTACACAGTCCGTTTGCCACTCTTTTTTTGGTATAATGTTTTGTAGTTCTTAATTGATATAAAAGTTCTCCTATTGAAAGTTCTAACATGAATTTGTTCCCCCTGGAAAATAAGTTAATTGTCAATGGTTTGAATATTAGATGGTTTGTTAAGCCGATAAGTCCGATACAGTTCTTTATAATCCCTCCAGATGAAAGGAGGGCGTATAGCTGGATTTTGCGCTGGTTCGTTCCTGCATAAACCCGTTGGTAAGTCCAAGAGCAATGGCTTTGTCCACCACTTTCCGGTATTCATAGGTAGTAACGCGGCGGTTGATTTCAGGATAATCGCTGCTTTTATAGGAGGGCGTATACTGGCTTAGCAGGCTGAGAAGAAAGCTGTTTTTGGGAAGGGATTCTTTTAGCCAGGTTAAAAGCTTAAAAGAATCTTCCTTGCAGCCTGGAAGCACCATATGACGTATCAGCACTCCCCTTTGCAGCATGCCTTCTTTGTCAAAGACAGGAGCAGGGCATTGCTGTACCATGGTCTGAATCGCCCGGCTGGCAAAGGTAAAGTAATCTCTGGCTTTGGAATAGCGAAGAGAGAGGTCTGAGTCGTAATATTTTAAATCCGGCAGCCAGATATCTACATAGTCTTTTAATAAAGCAATGGTTTCCGGTTTTTCGTATCCGCTGCTATTGTATACCACAGGTATAGTCAGACGATTTTTTACAGCGTCCAGGGCAGGAAGAATCTGAGGGAGAAACTGGGTGGCAGTTACCAGATTCAGATTGTGTGCGCCCCGCTCCTGAAGAGAAAGGAAAATTTCACCGAGCTGCTGAGAAGAGAGTTCTTTTCCAACGCCACCTCTGCTGATGGTATGATTCTGGCAAAAGCAGCATTTTAAAGTACAACCGGAGAAAAAGATGGCGCCGCTTCCTCTGGTGCCGCTGATGCAAGGTTCTTCCCAAAAGTGCAGTGCAGCCCTGGCAGCCCGGATTGTGGAGAAACAGCCGCAATAGCCTGCAGTGAGGTTGCGGTTTACTTTGCAGTTTCTGGGACAAAGCTGACAGGACGCAGTATCAGGAAGCGCGTATTCAGAATGATTTGTCATAAATGCAGATACTCCTTTCCATAGAAAAATGTGTGGAATTTGCTCCTATCATATAAAAATTTTAGCGAGATTTCAAGAAAAAGCTGGAAAAGGCTTTCTTTTTGCCTTTTTTTGGGGTAAAATAGCATGTGTGTAACTTGAAGATTTGAAACGTAGGGAAAAGGAAGCTTAAATTCATGTCAGAAAAAAAAGACAGTAAGAAAGAAAAACTGAAAAACCTGAAAAAAGCAGATGAGAGATTAAAAAAAGAGAGGAAACTCGGAGGAAAGAGAAAGAAGAAAAAGGGGTCTGGCAAGAGGATTGCCATAGGAGCAGCGGCAGCAGTTGCCGGTATCCTGGCAGTGGGCTATGTGGCGGGAGCCATCTACTATCAAAATAAATTTTATCCCGGTACAAAAATTAACGGGATATCCTGTAGTGGAAAAACAGTTGCAGAGATGAAAGAAGACATTAAAAAAACTTCAGAAACCTATACCCTTACCTTGCAGGGAAAGGAAAACAAACAGGAAACCATTAGCGGAGATGCCATTGGTCTGACGTATCAAGATGATAAAAGTCTGGAGAAGACGAAAGAAAGGCAAAACTCCTGGCTTTGGCCGGTGCAGATATTTCAGGATAAGGAATATGAGGTCAGTATGAACAGTTCTTATGACGAGGCAAGTCTGGAGCAGGTGGTAGGACAGCTTGCCTGTATGCAGGACGCCAATACGACACAGCCTCAGAACGCCCAGATTCAGGATAACGGAACTTCTTATGTAATTGTCCCGGAAGTATTGGGAACGGCTTTAGATAAGGAGAAAACAAAGGCAGCTATTAAAGAGGCTGTGGATACCAGAAAGGAAACGCTTTCCCTGGAGGAGGCAGACTGCTATCTGAAGCCTACGGTAGTGCAGACAGACGAGGCTTTAAAGAAGGAAGCAGACAGGTTAAATGCTTTGACTGGCGCGCAAATCAGCGTGAATTTTGGAAGCGGAAAAGAAACCATTACCAGAGATATGATGAAATCCTGGCTGAAAAAAGGAGAGGACGGGAACTATAGCTTTGATGAAGGACTGGTAAAAGCCACGGTGATTGGGTGGTCTGAAAAGTACAACACCTATGGAAAGCCAAGAGATTTTCAGACTTCAGGAGGTGCGACTGTGCATCTGACCGGAGGGGATTATGGCTGGAGAGTTTGGCAGGATAAAACCACAGAAGCCCTTATGCCAATTTTAAATGAAGGAAAGAGCCAGGAACTGGAAGCGACCTGGCTGTATAAGGGACAGAGCCATGGTGGAAATGATATTGACGGAACTTATGTGGAAATTTCTATCAGTGAACAGCGTATGTGGTTTTATAAAGACCATGCCTGTCTGGTGGATACCCCTGTAGTTACAGGAAATCCCAACAAGGGGAACGGAACTCCGGCAGGAGGCGTGTGGAGATTAAAGGATAAGGCAAGTCCCTTTACCCTAGTGGGTAAAAAGCCAGACGGAAGCATTGATTATGAAGAACCGGTCAATTACTGGCTGCCATTTAACGGCGGTGTCGGGATTCACGACCTGACCAAAAGAACTGCATTTGGCGGGGATATTTATCTATACAATGGTTCTCACGGCTGTATTAATACACCCCTTGACCAGGTGCGTGTGATTTACGAAAATATAGAAGTCAATACGCCTGTGGTGGTGTACTAATTTTAAAGAACTGCTGTACAACTGATATGTATATATTTCATATTACAGATTGGAAATGTACAGCAGTTTTTGTTGTATTTTTTCCTTGCAAAATGAAAGAAAAGCTGATATAATGCATAACAGTTGAATAAATATACATTATATACAGAATAAATGAATAATGTATGAATAAAGGAGAGCGGATTATGAAAAAGAAAATTTTAGTAATGGCACTTATGGCATCTGTTTTGGCAGCAGCAGGCTGTGGAGAGAAAAAAGCAGCAGAACCGGTAGAAATTTCTTCCAAAGAGGATTTAGCAGATTTAAAAATCGGTGTGCAGATTGGAACTACAGGGGACAGTCAGGCAAGTGAAGCGGTAAAAGAGGATAAGCAGGTAAACCGTTTTAACAAAGGTGCTGATGCCATTCAGGCATTAAAAAACGGTAAGATTGACTGCGTTGTCATTGATTCCCTTCCTGCTGAAAAGTTTGTAGAAGCAAACGATGACTTGAAAATCGTGGACGGTATTTTTGATAAGGAAGAGTATGCGATTTGTCTGAAAAAAGGAAATACAGAATTAAAGGAAGAAATGAATCAGGCGCTTAAAGAGTTAAAAGAGGACGGAACCTTAGACCAGATTCAGAGCAATTACATTGGAGATGAAATTGGCAAGCACCCCTACGAATCTCCGGAAGATGCAGACCACTCTAAAGGAACTCTGACTATGGCAACCAATGCGGAGTTTGAACCATGGGAATATAAGGAAGGCGACGAAGTGGTTGGAATTGATGCCGATATTGCAAAGGCAGTTTGCGACAAAATGGGATATGAATTGAAAATCGAGGATATGGCTTTTGAGATGATTCTGGCTACGGTAGATACCGGAAAGGCAGATTTCGGAGCAGCAGGCATGACAGTAAACGCAGAGCGTGAAAAGAGTGTAGATTTTACAGATACATACGCAGAAGCAACTCAGGTCGTGATTGTTAAGAAATAATAAGGAGAGAAAAAATGTTGGAAAATTTACAGGCATGGTTTGAACGGTATTTCGTGGATAACGGCGCAACCTCCTGGTGGCTGGAGGGCTTGAAGACAACGGTACTGGTTACGCTTCTGGCTCTCTGCATTGGTGTGGTGTTGGGATTTCTTGTTGCAATTATCCGTACAACCCATGAACAGACCGGAAAACTGAAAGTATTAAACCTGATTGCAAAGGTTTACCTGACAGTGATTCGCGGTACACCGTCCATGATTCAGATTTTGATTTTTTACTCCGTGGTTTTTGCCAGTGTGAACCTGAATAATATTATTATCGGCGGGATTGCCTTTGGTATTAATTCCGGCGCATATGTGGCAGAAATTGTCCGTTCCGGTATTATGTCCATTGATAAGGGGCAGACAGAGGCCGGAAGAAGTCTGGGACTTTCCGCAGTACAGACACTGTGGCTGATTATTATGCCCCAGGCATTTAAAAATGTGCTGCCTGCTTTAATTAATGAATTGATTGTATTATTAAAAGAAACAGCGATTATCGGTTATATCGGTACAACAGATATTACAAAAGCAGCAACGCTGGTACAGAGCCGTACCTACAGTGCCTTTGTGCCTCTGATTTCAGCGGCAGTTTTCTATCTGGTGCTGGTTATGCTGCTGACCCACTTTATGGGTAAGCTGGAAAGGAGGCTGCGTAAGAGTGAACACTAAAGGAGAGGTTTTGATTCAGGTACAGAATCTTCAGAAATCCTTTGACGGACATGTGGTTTTGGACGGGATTTCCACAGAAATTCACAAAGGAGAAGTTGTTGCTGTTATCGGTCCTTCTGGTTCCGGTAAATCTACATTTCTGCGTTCTCTGAATTTGATGGAAGAACCCACAGACGGAAAAATTTTGTTTGAAAATGTAGATATTACAGATCCCAAGATAGACATTAACCGTCACCGACAGAAAATTGGTATGGTATTTCAGCAGTTTAACCTGTTTCCACACAAGACTGTAAAGGAAAACATTATGCTGGCGCCGGTGACCTTAAAGCTGATGAGCCGGGAAGAGGCGTCCCAAAAGGCTGACGAGCTTTTGGAGAGAGTGGGACTGCCGGATAAAGCAAATGCATATCCGGGTCGTCTTTCCGGTGGACAGAAGCAGCGTATTGCTATTGCAAGGGCTCTGGCAATGAATCCGGACGTGATGCTGTTTGACGAGCCCACCTCAGCTCTTGACCCGGAGATGGTAGGAGAAGTTCTGGAGATTATGAAGGAACTGGCACATACAGGCATGACTATGGTGGTTGTTACCCATGAAATGGGATTTGCAAGAGAGGTGGCCAATAGAGTTCTGTTTGTGGACGGCGGAAATATACAGGAAGACGCGGAACCCCAGGAGTTTTTCAGTAATCCGAAAAACCCGCGTTTAAAGGAATTTTTATCAAAAGTGTTGTAAGAAAAGGAATCTGCTGCATCTGAAGTAATATGTGTTTCATGCAGCAGATTTTTTGTTTTACATAGAGTTTTATCCTTTTGTAAAAATGGAAATCTTGGGATTGAAAAATCTGGGATTTCTGTTAAAATATAAACGAGTAAAGAGTTAATTCATTAAATTTTTATATAAAGGAGAAAATACCATGAGTAAAAAACCAACCGTATTAATGATTCTGGACGGATATGGATTAAATGACAAGTGTGAAGCAAACGCTGTATGCGAAGGCAAAACACCGGTTATGGATCAGTTAAAAGCACAGTGCCCATTTGTAAAAGGTAATGCCAGCGGTATGGCAGTAGGACTTCCGGAAGGACAGATGGGAAACTCAGAAGTGGGACATCTGAATATGGGTGCAGGTCGTATTGTATATCAGGAACTGACAAGAATCACAAAAGAAATTGAAGACGGAGATTTCTTTAAAAACGAGGCGTTGTTAAAGGCAGTAAGAAACGCAAAAGAACAGGACAGCGCACTGCACCTGTTTGGCTTAATGTCAGACGGCGGTGTACACAGTCATCTGACTCATGTATTCGGTCTTCTGGAGCTGGCAAAAAGAGAAGGGCTTTCCAAGGTGTTTGTTCACTGCTTCTTAGACGGAAGAGATACTCCTCCTACTGGCGGAAAGGGCTATGTAGAGCAGCTTACTGCAAAAATGGAAGAATTAGGAGTAGGACAGGTTGCATCTGTTATGGGTCGCTACTATGCTATGGATCGTGATAACCGTTGGGATCGTGTAGAGCTGGCTTTCAATGCTATGACAAAGGGTGAAGGCGTACAGGCAGAATCTGCTGTAGATGCCATTCAGGCTTCCTATGATGAAGAAAAGACTGATGAGTTTGTTCTTCCTACAGTGATTGTAAAAGACGGCGCTCCGGTGGGAGCCATCAAAGATAAGGACTCAGTTATCTTCTTTAACTTCCGTCCGGACCGTGCAAGAGAGATTACAAGAGCTTTCTGTGATGATGAATTTACAGGCTTTGCAAGAGAAAAAAGACTGGATTTGACCTATGTATGCTTTACAGAATACGACCCAACCATTCCAAACAAAGAGGTTGCTTTCCATAAAGTATCCATTACAAATACTTTTGGGGAATTTTTAGCAGCAAACGGCCTGAAACAGGCTCGTATTGCAGAAACAGAAAAATATGCACACGTTACATTTTTCTTTAACGGTGGTGTGGAAGAGCCAAACGAAGGAGAAGACAGAATTTTGGTTAAATCACCAAAGGTTGCAACCTATGATTTAAAACCGGAAATGAGTGCTTACGAAGTATGCGACAAGCTGGTAGAGGCAATCAAATCTGATAAATACGATGTGATTATCATTAACTTTGCAAACCCGGATATGGTCGGACATACAGGTGTGGAAGCAGCCGCTATCAAGGCAATTGAAGCTGTTGACGAATGTGTGGGAAAAGCAGTAGAAGCTTTAAAAGAAGTAGACGGACAGATGTTTATCTGTGCAGACCACGGAAATGCAGAGCAGTTAGTAGATTATGAAACAGGCGCACCGTTTACTGCACATACCACAAATCCGGTTCCGTTTATCCTGGTAAATGCAGATCCTTCTTATGGTTTAAGAGAGGGAGGCTGCCTGGCAGATATTGCGCCGACACTCATTGAATTAATGGGAATGGAGCAGCCTGAAGAAATGACAGGTAAATCTCTGCTTATTAAAAAATAAAAAAAGTAACCAAAATTTTCTCCGAGAGAATCGAGAAGATTTTGTATAGTATTCCGGGTTGTATTTTTACAACCCGGGTGCTATGATAAAGTCACATTTCAAAAGAAATCTAAATCATCATGACCGGTCGGTCAGACAATCCAAAACAACAAAATTGAATATGGGGAAACGGACAGGGACAGTGGTTTTGTAGTGTCTGAATTGATGTATTTGTCCCTTCTGGATTTCCCGGAAAGGGGACATTATGAGTAAAAACCGAAAACAAAAAGTGCGCCTATGGGGAGCAGTATTTGCCGTATTTTTATGTATGTGTGGTCTTATACAGGCAGCAGAACTTGGAAAGGTAACCATGGAGAGAGGAAGGTGGGTGGAATATCCTCGTTTTTGGGGCGCTCACGGAACTTATTTTTACACAGCGCATACGAACCAGGGGGATTATACTGCCTATTGTCTGGAACCTGATAAAAATTTTGTGCCGCCGGGAGAGTATGAGCCTGAATTGCAGCCGGATAACGATGGTCTGCGGGCAGCGCTTTACTATGGTTATGGAGGTCCGGGACAGGGGGAGTACATTGATAATTCTGCCTATGAAAATCTGGGAGAATGTCCTTTAGAGGACGCAAAGTATGTACGGACGCATTTGGCTGTTTCTTATTTTTTTGATAAGGAAAATGCTTTTCACAATATGGACGAAGGAGATGTGCAAAATTCCGGTGTATGGGAATTTATTGAATGGCTGCAGGGGAGAGAAATTCCAACGGTTTCCTCCCGGTTTTCAAAAGATGTTCTGACCGCGTATTACGAAAAAGGAGCAGATTATCAGAGAACGGAAAGTATACAATATCTTTCTGAAAATCAGGAAAACAGAATTTCCTTTACCTGTCCGGAAGGTGTGATATTGCATAACGAAACAACAGGAGAGGAAAAGGCAGGAATTGTCAGTGTAAGGGCAGGAGAGAGCTTTTATTTTTCCGCACCTCTTGATATCAGTGTAAAGGCAGGAGAAATCTGGAAATCCGGAAAATTACAGGGGGAAAAAGACGGAAGATGGGAAGCCGTGGTGTTGCCGTCCAAAGGAGATGCTCAGACATCAGGATATGGCTGCTTTAGTGCTGAAAATACAGAGCCTGTAGAATTCCAGGTACAGTGGACAACCCTGGGAGATTTAGAAATACAGAAAACCGATGCAGAAACCCAGGAGGCGGCGCCTCAGGGGAATGGAAGTTTAAAAGGCGCTGTTTACAGTGTCTTCTGCGACGGACAGGAAGCGGGAACCATAGAAACAGATGAAAAGGGATACGGAAGATTAGAGAAGGTAAAGGCGGGAACATACACCATAAAAGAAACAAAAGCGCCGGCAGGTTATGAATTGGATACAGAAACCTATACTGTAACTGTGCCGGGGAAAGACGGAAGCACCTCTGTGAAAATTCTTTCTAAAGAGCAGCCCATAAAGGTGCGGATAAAGCTGCAGAAAATTGATGATGAAACAGGAAAGCCCCTGCCTCAGGGGAACGGGGTGTTAAAAGGCGCAGAATATACGGTTTATGCAGCCGAAAACATTGGCAGCATGAAAAAGGACAGCGCTGTGGGAATAATTGTAACAGATGAGCAGGGAAAGGGAACTCTGGAAAATCTTCTTCCAGGAAAATATTATATTAAGGAAACAAAGGCATCTGAGAAATATTTTTTAGATGATACCAGATATGAAGTGAGTTTTCCTCTAGACGGAGAGAAAAAAGAAGAACTGATCACCAGCAGAGAAAAACCGGTAAGGGGTCTGGTTGAGCTGCAGAAGCAGGACGCAGAAACAGGGGAAAAGAAACCACAGGTGACTGGTGCGGTTTTTAAAGGTGCTGTTTACGGTGTTTATGCACAGGAAGATATCGGAAATATGAAAAAAGGCGAAAAGGTTACAGAAATTGTAACAGACAGCAAAGGATACGGAAAAGCGGAAAATCTTTTCTGCGGCGCTTATCTGGTAAAAGAATTGTCTGCCCCGGAGGGGTATCTGACAGATGAAAAAGAATATAAGGTAGTAATCCCTGAGGCAGAGGAGGGCAGTACACAGCTGAAAATCCTCATTAACAGTAAGGAAAAGCCCATTCGGGGTGATGTGTCTATTACAAAGTTTTTAAAAGAAGAACAGGAGGACAGTAGTTTTAAAAAACCGGGAGAGGGAATTTCCTTTACATTTACGGAAAAGGGGAATGAAAAGAATCAGGTGACAATTACAACAGATAAAAACGGATATGCTTCTACAAAGGATAAAAAATATACGGAGGGAAGACTGCTTTATGGGACGTATGAGGTAAAAGAGTCCAATGTTCCGGAAGGCTACACGCCGGTGGCGCCTTTTGAGATTACGATTAAGGAAAAGCATCAAACCTTGTATTATATTCTGGAAAATGATGCGATTCTGTGTCCGGTAAAAGTTGTAAAAACAGCGGCAGATACAGGAAAGGTCATTGCAAAGCAAGGAGCCAGATTTAAAATTCAGAAAAAAACAGAAAAGGGCTGGGAAGACCAGGAATTTTTGGTTTCCATGTATCCGCAGGAAACCAGACAGACAATTTTTGAAACAGATGAAAGCGGCAGTTTCCATTTGCCTCAGAAGCTGAAAGCAGGACAGTACCGGGTAGTCGAGGTAGAGCCGCCAAAGGGTTATGCGTTGAATCCGGTTCCTGTGGAATTTACTATAAAAAACGGTATGGATCAGGGGAAAAATCTGGAGATACTGTTTGCAGATAAGCCTCAGCAGGGAAAAATCCGCCTTGTAAAAAGGGACGGGGATACAGGAGAAGTTCTGGGGGCAGGTTTTGTATTTTCTGTGATAGCCGGGGAGGATATTTATACAGGAGATAAAACATTGCGCATGAAAAAAGGGGAAGAAGCCGCGCGGATTACCACAGGAGAGGACGGAACAGCAGAAACGGGACTTTTATATCCGGGGAAATATCTGGTGAAGGAAGAACAGGCTGGGGAGTATTATGCAGAAAGTCGGAAGATATATGAGGCAAAAGTAGAGGCAGAGAGCAAGGAAGAGATTTTTCTGACAGAACTTGAGGCAGACAATAAAAAGACCAGAGTAGAAATAGTCAAGACAGAGGCAGGAGAAAAGGAAAAATTTTTAAAAGGCACAGAGTTTACCTTGTACAGAGAAGAACAGTTGACAAAGGAACAGATTACAGGAAGCCAAGAGTTGCCACAGGAAGGGGAACAGGTTTTAATTACAGATGAGAAGGGATTGTGTGATGCTGTGAATTTAAAGCACAATACCGTTTATTATCTGGCAGAAACAAAGGCGCCGGAGGGATATGCAAGAAGTAAAGAATTGTACAAGTTTGCAGTGGACGAAAAAGGATATATAGAAGGACAGGATACTTTCAGAGTGGAATTGGAAAATTATCCTATTACTTTAGAGATATCCAAAAAAGGACAGAAGGAAAACACAGAACTGCAGGGTGCAGAATTGGTTCTTACAGAAGAAGACGGTACGAAAAAAGAATCCTGGACAACAAAAGAAAAGCCTCATGTCATAAAATATTTAAAGCCGGGCAACTATATATTAAGGGAAGAAAAAGCGCCGAAGGGATATAAAACGGCAGCAGAGATGCGGCTGGAAATAAAAGATACTCCTGAGATTCAGAAAGAAGAAATGAAAGATGAATATTTAAAGGGAAATCTGCAGATTACCAAAAAAGACAAAGAAAATAAGGAAACATTAGGCGCAGGATTTGTGTTTGTCCTGACAGCGGCAGAGGATATTTGTACACCGGAGGGAAAAACCGTATGGAAAAAGGGGGATTTCGTGCAGGAATTTTCTACAGATGAATCAGGAATTGCCTGTGCAAGAGATTTATTTCCAGGAAAATATCAGGTTTATGAAAAGATATCCGGGGAATATTATGCAGTAGAACAGGAAAAATACGATGCTGTTATACAAATAACCAAAGAAAATACAGGGAAAGACTGTGCGCTTACAATTTATAATGAAAAGACAAAGCTGATGCTGGAAAAGACGGATTCTGTGAAAAAAGCGCCCATGGAACAGGTGGAATTTGCCTTTGCGGAGGCAGATAGAACCCAAAAAGAAATGAGCAGGGAAGAGGTACTGGAAAAAGGAATCCGAAGGACAACAGACAAGGAAGGAAAGATTTGTTTGTCAAAATTAAAGCATGGGAAAGCTTATTTTCTGACAGAGGTAAAAACAAGAGAAGGCTATATACTGGATAAAACCGTATATCGGGCAGAAGTAGATGAACAGGGACTTATTAACAAAGAAAAAAGAAAAGTTCTGAAGCTGGAGAATAAGCCTGCAGTGGCAAAGGAACAGCCAAAGACAGAGAAACCAAAACCGGAAAAAACGAAAACTGTAAAAACCGAAGACGAAAGCAGAAGTGTGCTGTTTTTGCTTTTGGGTGCAGGAGGCGCAGGTGTATTTCTGGCGGCAGCCAAGGGCAGAAAAAAGAAGGACAGTAGTAACAGAAAGCATTAAAAGTCAGGAGGTATTTACTATGAACCGTTATTTGCCTGTCAGAAAGGTTTACGCAAGAGAAGTGTTGGATTCCAGAGGCAATCCAACTGTGGAAGCAGAGGTTACTGTGGGAGAAGGAATTGTGGGAAAAGAGGGATATACCGGAAGGGCGATTGTGCCTTCCGGTGCCTCTACCGGAAAATTTGAAGCGCTGGAGTTGCGGGACAAAGAAGAACGCTATCAGGGAATGGGAGTAAAAAAGGCAGTAGAACATGTAAACACTCACCTGGCAGACGCAGTGCTGGGAGAAAATGCCCTTTGCCAGAACCGGATTGACAGACTTCTTCTGGAAGCAGACGGTACAGAAACAAAGGAGCGTATGGGCGCCAATGCCATACTGGCAGTATCTCTGGCAGTAGCAGATGCAGCGGCAAAGGCAATGCGTCTGCCTCTCTATCAGTATCTGGGCGGCTGTAATGCAGTGACCATGCCGGTTCCCATGATGAATATTTTAAATGGCGGAAAGCATGCGGAGAATACAGTGGATTTCCAGGAATTTATGATTTTGCCGGTAGGCGCCTGCTGCTTTAAAGAAGGGCTTCGTATGGGAACAGAGGTTTACCATTGTTTAAGAAAGATTTTAAAGGACAGAAAATTGTCTGTGGCAGTGGGAGATGAAGGCGGTTTTGCACCGAATCTGAAAAGTGCAGGAGAGGTTCTTGCCATGATGACAGAGGCAGTTCAGGCAGCAGGTCTGCAGCCCGGGAAAGATATCTGCTTTGCCATTGATGCGGCAGCAAGCGAATTGTATCAGGAAGAAAAACAGGGATATTATTTTCCGGGGGAATCCTTTATGACAGGGACAGAGGTACTGCGTACAGCAGAGGAGATGATTTCTTATTATGAAGAACTGGTAAAAGAATTTCCTGTGGTATCCATTGAGGACGGGTTGGATCAGGAGGATTGGACAGGCTGGAGTCTTCTGACAAAGAGGCTGGGAAATAAGGTACAACTGGTGGGAGATGATTTGTTTGTAACGAATACCGAACGGATAGCAAAGGGAATAGAAGAAAAAGCCGGCAATGCAGTGTTGATAAAAGTAAATCAGATAGGAAGTCTGACAGAAGCGCGTCAGGCAGTGGAACTGGCGCACAGGGCAGGATATCGAACCATTCTTTCTCATCGTTCAGGAGAGAGTGAGGATACGTTTCTGGCAGACCTGGCAGTGGCATCAGGCAGCGGACAGATAAAGGCAGGCGCTCCCTGCAGAGGAGAACGTACGGCAAAGTATAACAGGCTTCTTGCTATTGAAGACCAGTTGGGAGAAACAGCTGTCTACAGGTGGCAGGGAATAAATGGCAATCTCTAAAAATAACAGTTGAAATCAAGGCACTCCTGTGTTAAACTTTAGTTGTTTAGCAATTAGGAGGTGTGAAGGTGGAAATTTTAAGAACTGTATTAACCGTACTTTTCGTTATAGATTGTATAGGATTATCTGTTATTATTCTGATGCAGGAGGGAAAGTCCCAGGGACTGGGAAGTATTGCCGGAATGGCAGATACTTACTGGGGAAAAAATAAGGGACGCTCCATGGAAGGCGCATTGGTAAGAGCAACCAAGATAATGGGTGTTTTATTTTTTGTGCTGGCATTGGTATTAAATCTGAACTTTTAATTATGACACTCTTGCTTTGCAAGGGTGTCATCTTTTTAATCAATGAATCACAGGAAAAGGAGAAACTTTGAAGAAAAATCAGCAGCTTAAAAAAAGAAAGAAAATTTTATACGAACTGATGTGCTGTAAAGAATATGAACCCATGAGAGCCAGGGATCTGGCAGTGCTTTTGCAGATTCCTTCGGGAAAGAGGGAGGAACTGCACAAAATTCTGGATTTGCTTCTTGCAGAAGGAAAAATCACCATCAGCAAACGCGGAAAATATGAGGCAGTGAGAAATCCTGAGAAAAAGCAGGAGAGAAGTCACGAAAAGAGAGAGAAGGAGCTTAAGGAAAAAGGTTATAAGGGCTATAAAAAGGGACATAGCTATACAGGCACTTTTATCAGCCACCCCAGAGGCTTCGGCTTTGTGGAAATACCGGGAGAAGAGGAGAAACAGGATATTTTTATTCCTGAGGATCAGGTCGGCAGGGCGCTTCATGGAGATACTGTGCAGGTCACGGTGCAGAGAGAGGAAAAAGAAGGCCGCCGTTGCGAGGGAATGATTACCAGAGTTTTGGAACACGGCATTGAAGAAATGGTAGGTACTTATGAGCAGTCTGCCGGCTTTGGTTTGTGGTGCCGGATAATCAGCGGTTTTCCAGAGATATTTTTATACCTCAGGGAAAAGCCATGGACGCGGAAGACGGGGATAAGGTACTGGTTAAGATTAAAGATTACGGACGAGGCGGAAAATCTCCGGAAGGAAAGATAACTGAAATTCTGGGAAAACCGGGAGAAAGGGGTGTGGACGTCCTCTGTGTGGCAAAAAGCTATGACCTGCCAATGGAATTTCCAGAAAAGGTGGCAAATCAGGCAGAGCGTGTAAAGGAAACCTTGAATGAAGGGGATTTTTACGGAAGAGAGGATTTAAGAGATGTGGTGATGGTGACTATTGATGGAGAGGACGCCAAGGATTTGGACGATGCAGTTTCTCTCATAAAGGAAAATGGCATCTATCATCTGGGCGTACACATTGCAGATGTAAGCAACTATGTACAGTACAGCAGTGCTTTGGATAAGGAGGCATTAAAAAGAGGCACCAGTGTTTATCTGGTAGACCGGGTAATTCCCATGTTGCCCAAAAAGCTTTCCAATGGAGTCTGCTCTTTGAATGCAAAAGAGGACAGATTGGCATTGAGCTGTCTTATGGATATCAATGAGAAAGGAAAGATTATTTCTCATCGCATTACAGAATCGGTTATCTGCGTAAATGAAAGAATGACCTACACAGACGTGAAGAAAATTCTTTTAAAAGAGGACGAAGAGGTGCTGGAAAGATATAAAGAACTGGTTTCCTATGTTTCTGGAAATGGGAGAGCTTTCTGTACTGCTTCGCAAACGAAGAAAGAAAAGAGGAGCCATTGACTTTGACTTTCCGGAAAGTAAAATCCGTCTGGACGAAAATGGGAAGCCGGTGGATATTTATCCTTATGAGCAGAATGTGGCAACCCGGCTCATTGAAGACTTTATGCTGGCTGCCAATGAAACCGTGGCTGAAGAATATGCCCTTATGGGGCTGCCTTTTGTGTATCGAACCCATGATACTCCGGATATGGAAAAAATGGAGGGTGTACTGGAGCTGGTACATCAGGCAGGCATAAAAGTGAAAAAAGCAAAACAAGAAATCAGTCCAAAGGAAGTGCAGAAAATCTTAAAAGAGCTGGAGGGCATGGAATGTGAGCCTTTCTTTGCCCGTCTGATTCTGCGTTCCATGAAGCAGGCAAAATATACGACCCAGTGCAGTGGGCATTTTGGTCTTGCAGCAAAATACTACTGCCATTTTACCTCCCCTATCCGCAGATATCCGGATTTGCAGATTCACAGAATTATCAAGGAACATCTGCGGGGCAGAATGACAGAGGCAAAAATCCGCCATTATACAGAAATACTGGAAGAAGTAGCAGGGCAGTCCAGCACCATGGAACGAAGAGCCGAAGAGGTGGAGCGGGAAACCGTAAAAATGAAAAAAGCAGAATTTATGAAACAGCACATTGGTGGAGGTGATGGAAGGAACCATTTCCGGTGTGACGGAGTGGGGACTTTATGTGGAGCTTCCCAATACCGTGGAGGGTCTGGTACATGTGAATTCCATGCGGGACGATTACTATACCTATGACAGAGAACATTACCGGTTTGTGGGCGATATGACCAAAAAGGTCTATGCTATGGGGCAGAAGGTAAGAGTCAGAGTAGAGCAGGCAGATATTGCTGCAAAGACCGTGGATTTCAGTTTGGAAAAGGAGGATTAAGTTCATGGCAAAAGAATCAGGGATTCGTCTGATTGCGAACAACAAAAAAGCATACCATGATTATTTTATTGAAGATACCTATGAGGCAGGAATTGAACTGGCGGGAACAGAGGTAAAATCTCTGCGTATGGGAAAGTGCAGCATTAAGGAGTCTTTTATTCAAATCGAGAGAGGAGAGGTGTTCATCTATGGTATGCACATCAGTCCTTATGAGAGAGGAAATATTTTTAACAAAGACCCTTTAAGAGTGCGGAAACTTTTGCTGCATACCTACGAAATTCGGAAAATAGAGGGAAAAATCAGGGAAAAGGGATATACGTTGGTGCCGTTAAAGGTCTATTTCAAAGGTAGCCTGGTAAAGGTAGAAATGGGCGTGGCAAAAGGGAAAAAGCTCTATGACAAACGGCAGGATATTGCCAAAAAGGACCAGAGAAGAGAAACAGAGAGGGAATTTAAAGTAAAAAACCTGTATTAGAGCAGGGAGAAAAGGAGAAAAGCCATATGATGAAATTCAAAGACATGCCGTATGAAAGAATTGACTTTGTACAGGTAAAGGAACAGCTAAAAGGATTAATGACAGAGCTTTCAGAGGCAAAAAGCGGAGAGGAGCAGTTTGAGATTCACAGAAAGTTTTACAAACTGAACGATCGGGTACAGACCCAGGTTACTCTTTGTTCCATTCGTCATACCATTGATACTACAGATGGATTTTATGAAAAAGAACAGAATTATTATGATGAGCAGGTGCCGGAATATTCCAATCTGTGTGTGGAATACCAGAAGCTGCTGTTTGCATCTCCCTACAGAAAGGTACTGGAAGAAAAAATCGGATCAGTGGCTTTTAAAAACATGGAAATTGCCATGAAAGCAGTATCTGAAGAAGTAATTCCTCTGATGCAGGAGGAAAACGCTCTGGTGACAGAATACGAAAAACTTCTCGCCAGCGCAAAGATTGACTGGGAAGGGGAAATTTTGAATCTGTCCCTTCTGACTCCTTATTTAAAGAGCAAAGACCCGGAAGTGAGAAGAAAAGCTGCCGAGAAGCAGAATGCATTTTTTGACAGTATTGCAGACCAGTTAGACGAGTTGTATGACAAGCTGGTAAAGAATCGGACGGAACAGGCGAAAAAGCTGGGATTTGAAACCTATACGCCTCTGGGCTATCTGCGTATGCAGAGAAACTGTTATGGCAGGAAGGAAATAGAAAATTTAAGACGTCAGGTCAAAGAAGTGTGGGTACCCTTTGCAGAGAGCATCTTTGAAAAGAGAAAAGAGCGTCTGGGACTTGAAACCCTCACCTATACAGATGAGCAGGTGTACGGATCGGAGGGAAATCCCCAGCCGGAAGGAACCCCGGAAGAAATCCTGGCAGCGGGACAGAAAATGTATGAAGAACTCTCCCCGGAAACGAAAGAGTTTTTTGACTTTATGATGGAAAATGAGCTTTTGGACGTATTTGGAAGAAAGACAAAGGCAGTAGGGGGCTATATGACTTATTTGCCGGACTATAAGGCGCCGTTTATTTTTGCCAACTTTAACGGTACCAGCGGAGATGTGGACGTTATGACTCATGAGTGTGGACATGCATTTCAGGGATATCTGGCAGCCGAGGACCCCATTCGGGAACATGCGGATATAGGGATGGAAACAGCAGAAATCCATTCTATGTCAATGGAATTTTTTACAGAACCCTGGTATGGGCTGTTCTTTGGCGAAGAAAAGACAGCAGCTTATACGGATATGCATCTGGAAGACGCTGTGATTTTCGTACCATATGGCTGTATGGTGGACGAATTTCAGCATGAGGTTTATGACCGTCCGGATATGACTCCTATGGAGCGAAAAGAGATGTGGAAAAAGTTGGAGAAAGAATATAAGCCGCACATGGATTATGCAGGCCTGGATTTCTTTGAACGCGGCTGTTTTTGGCAAAAGCAGCATCATATTTACAGTTTCCCACTGTACTATATTGATTATGTCATTGCCCAGCTCTGTGCCTTTGAATATAAGATCTGGATGGATAAAGACCGTCAATCTGCATGGGAAAGCTATTTAAAATTATGCAGGATTTCCGCTTCTGAGTTTCATACTGATTTGTTACAGCAAAGTGGCATAGAGTCTCCCTTTAAGGACGGAGTTATCAGTAAAATTGTGGAAAATCTCAAAAAAATAGCTTAAAAAGTTTCAGGCAGAAAGATATTTGTCTTTGTGAAAAAAACACAAATGCGAGAATTTTGCCAGAAACAGTTGACAAAACTTCATAATTTATTATAATAAAGAAGATTGATTCACAACATTAAGAAAACAAAGCATTAAAGTTTTCGAGATGAAATTCTAACGAGAGGAAGGAAATCAATATGAAGATGAAGAAAGTATTGGCACTGGCGCTTGCCGGAGCAATGGTTCTGTCTTTAGGCGCGTGTGGAGGTTCCGGTAATGCAGACACTGCAAAAGGTACTTCTGATGACGGCACTAAAACAGAAGCAACAGGAACAAGTTATCCGGGAACTCCTGATGACAACATGGTAACTGTAGACTTGAGAGCGGAACCGCCTGAATTAAACTCTATGAAGACAACAGACGTTGCTTCAGGAGATATTCTTCGTGAGGTGATTTCAGGTCTTTACAAGCTGGATGAAAACGATGTTCCACAGCCGGATCTGGCAGAGGATACACAGGTAAGCGAAGATGGACGTACTTATACTTTAAAACTTCGTCAGGATGCAAAGTGGTCTAACGGAGAACCTGTAACAGCAAAAGACTTCGTATATTCCTATCAGATGATCTGTAACCCTGAAACAGCATCTACTTATGCATTTATTGTATATGATAACCTGGTAAATGGTAAAGAAGTATATGATGGAACAAAAGATCCGTCTGAATTGGGTGTAAAGGCAATTGATGATTATACTCTGGAAGTTACCTTCATCAACCCGATTCCATATGCAAAACACTTATTCTCTTTTGCATCTTACTATCCGGTAAACCAGAAAGCATACGAAGAAATCGGTGCTGACAGCTATGCAAAAGACGCAGATAAGATTGTAGTAAACGGTCCTTACACAATTTCCGAATGGGTACATGATGATCACATCACACTGGAAAAGAATCCGGACTACTACAATGCAGATGATATTAAGATTGAAAAAATCAAATATGTCATGATGAAAGATACAAACGCTCGTATGAACGCATTCAAAGGCGGCGAAGTTGACTGTATCGAATTAGACGGAGATCAGGTCAAACAGTTAGAAGCAGAAGGCGTAAAAACAAGCTCTTATGTGGATAATGGAAACTGGTACTTCCAGTACAACACAAAGACAAAAGGTCTTGACAACGCAAAAATCCGCCGTGCTTTAGGTATGGCAATTGACCTGAACAGCTTATGTGAAAACGTTCGTAAAGATGGTTCTGTTCCGGCAACTGGCGTTGTTCCGACAGGAATCAGCGGTGCAAACGATGCAAAATATCGTGATGCAGCGGGCGAATTGGTAGAGTACAACGTAGAAGAAGCAAAGAAGCTTTTCGACGAAGGATTAAAAGAATCTGGATTAAAAGCAAGCGATGTAAAATGGACTCTGCTTATGGACGATACAACAGCGGCTCAGAAAGAAGCAGCGTTCTATCAGGAACAGTGGAAACAGGCTTTAGGTATCCAGGTAGAAATTACACCAATGCCATTTAAAGCTCGTCTGCAGGCAATGCAGGACGGAAACTTTGACATTGTATTTGCAGGCTGGTCACCAGACTACAACGATGCAATGACCTATCTTGACTTATTTACTTCCACAAATGGAAACAACTACGGTAAATATGAAAGTGCAGAATACGACAAACTGATTGCAGATGCTATGAAAGAAGTAGACCCTGCAAAACGTCAGGACTTACTGATTCAGGCAGAAACACTTCTGGTTAAAACAGATGCACCGGTATTCCCGCTGTACTTCAGTGCAAAGGCATATGTTGCGTCTGGAAAACTTCAGGGCATGACTCGTACTGGTTTCCAGGAATTCGACTTCACAGACGGAGCTGAAATCGTAAAATAATGTTGTAACAATACCTGTTATTTGCGATAAGACAGGAGCAGAAAGCAGCCTCTGTCGGTTTATACCGGCAGAGACTTCTTTTGTTTGCTGATGTAAATCGCAAAGTTAAAACTGTAAAGTTATTACACATAAAAGTGCAGGTTTCTAATTTTGCGCTTTACATAAGCAATGGAAAAGAGAAAGAAATAAAAATACAAAGGAGTGAAAAAATTGTCTAATCAATTGAAATACATTCTGAAACGAATCGTATATATTCTGTCATTACAATTTTTCTGTTAATTGCCATCACTTTTACACTGATGCACATGCTGCCGGGTAACCCTTTCTCAGGCGGTAAGGCAATTCCGGAAGCAACTATGGAGGCATTAAATGCCAAATACGGTCTGGACAAGCCGATTATGGAACAGTTCTTCATCTATATCGGAAACGTATTAAGAGGTGACTTGGGTGTATCTGTACCGGACGGACGTCAGATTACCGATATTATTGCCCAGGCATTTCCTGTTTCTCTGGAATTAGGTGTCAGAGCTCTTATTTTTGCCTTTATTATGGGTATTCTTTTGGGGGTTCTGGCTGCTATTAAGAGAGGAACTGTATGGGACAGTGCAGCTATGTTCTTTGCATTAATCGGTGTATCCGTACCTTCCTTTATCATTGGTTCCCTTTTGCAGTATTTTCTGGGACTGAAGTTGTATCAGGCGACCGGTACACAGGTTTTTGCTATTATGGGCTGGAACGGCGCAAATGCAAAAATTTTACCGGCATTCGCTCTTGCTTTTGGTTCCATGGCAACCATCAGCCGTTTGATGAGAACCAGTATGCTGGACGTTTTGGGACAGGATTACATTAAGACAGCAAAAGCAAAAGGCTTAAGTCAGAAAGCCATTATCTGGAAGCATGCAGTAAGAAATGCCATTATGCCGGTTGTTACCGTTATGGGACCTTTGGTTGCCGCTGTTCTTACAGGCGCTTTCGTAGTAGAAAATATTTTCTCTATTCCTGGTATGGGTAAATACTTTGTACAGTCTGTACAGGCTAATAACTACTCTGTTATCGCCGGAACTACCATTTTCTATGGTACCTTTTTAATTCTTGCCAACCTGGTTGTAGACCTGATTTACGGCTTGATTGACCCAAGAGTAAAACTGACTGGTGGAAAGGAGTAGAAAAATGTTCAGTAAGAAAGCAAAGAAAAGTGCAGTAAGAGAAAAGAAGCCTGCATATGACGTAAGCGGACATATCAGTGCAGACGCATTTGAAATAGTAGGTACAGATGAGTCCAGCATGGAATCTATTGTACGTCCTTCCATCAGCTTCGGAAGGGACGCATTTAATCGTATCAAAAAAAGTAAAGTAGCAGTAATCTGTATGATTTTTCTGGGACTTTTGGTCATCGGTGCAATCTTTATTCCGATGTTCAGCCCTTTTAATTATTCCGATCAGAACGTGGCTTATACACATCAGCCTATGTTCTTTAAAGACCCGGTAAGCGGAGCCGTTCATATTTTCGGTACGGACGAACTGGGACGTGACATTTTTGTCCGTATGTGGTGTGGCGCCAGAGTTTCTCTGACCGTAGCCATTGTGGTTGCGCTCATTGATTGTCTGGTAGGTGTTGTTTACGGTGGTATTTCCGGATACTTCGGCGGTATTGTGGACAATATCATGATGCGTATTGTAGAAATCATCAGCGGTATTCCATACCTGATTATCGTTATCCTTCTGATGACTGTATTAGAGAGAGGTATCGGTACCATTATCGTGGCTTATTCCCTCACCGGATGGACCGGTATGGCGCGTCTTGTCCGCGGACAGGTTGTGGCTTTAAATGAACAGGAATTCGTTATTGCTGCAAAATCCATGGGTGCAAAGCCATCCCGCATTATCGGACTGCATCTTGTACCAAATGTATTAAGTGTTATTATTGTCAACATTACACTGGATATTCCAAACGTTATTTTTACAGAAGCGTTCTTATCCATGTTAGGACTTGGTATTGCGCCGCCAAAGGCGTCCTGGGGTATTCTGGCAAACTCCGGTATTGCCGTGTTCCAGAGTTATCCAACAGAACTTGTTATTCCGGCATTGTTTATCTGTATCACTATGTTGTCCTTTAACCTGTTAGGTGACCAGCTCCGTGATGCGTTTGACCCGAAATTAAGGAGGTAAGAAAGCGATGGAAGAAGTTTTAAAAATTGAAAATCTCCATGTTTCCTTCGACAGCTATGCAGGAGAGGTACATGCAGTTCGTGGTGTTACATTAGATGTAAAAGAGGGCGAGGTTCTTGCCATTGTAGGAGAATCCGGCTGCGGAAAGAGTGTTACCGCTCAGACGATTATGAAGTTGAATCCCATGCCGCCTGCAAGAATTAAAGAAGGAAGCATCACTCTTTGCGGAAGAGATATTGTAGCTGCAAGCGAAAAGGAAATGCAGGATATCCGTGGACAGGAAGTCAGCATGATTTTCCAGGATCCTATGACCTGTATGAACCCTACCATGCGTGTGGGTAAACAGCTTACAGAAACTCTGGTAAAGAAGAAAAAAATTAGCAGAGCAGAGGCTGAAAAGGAAGCTGTCCGCCTTTTGAAAATGGTTCAGATTCCAAATGCAGAACAGAGGGCAAAGCAGTATCCTCATGAGTTTTCCGGTGGTATGCGTCAGAGAGCCATGATTGCCATGGCTTTGGCCTGCAATCCAAAGCTTTTGATTGCCGACGAGCCGACTACTGCCCTTGATGTAACTATTCAGGCACAGATTATTCAGCTTATGGGAAAAATCAAGGACGAAACAAAGACAGCTATTATCCTGATTACCCATGATCTGGGCGTAGTGGCAAATCTGGCGGATAAGGTAGCTGTTATGTATGCCGGCAAAGTTGTGGAAAAAGGTACTGCAAGAGATATTTTCTACAAACCGGGACACCCATATACAAAGGCGCTCTTAAAGAGTCTGCCTACTATTGATACAAAGAAGGAAGAACAGCTTGTGTCTATTCCAGGTACTCCTCCGGATTTGTATGCTCCGCCTCAGGGCTGTGGTTTTGCCAGCAGATGTGAGCATTGTATGAAAATCTGTCAGGTAAATCAGCCGCCGGTATTTGAAGTGGGCGAAGGACATACAGCTTCCTGTTGGAGATTACACCCTGATTTCCCGGGAAAGAAGGAGGACTAGGCAGATGGATAAACTGATTACTTTGGATCATGTGTCAAAACATTTCCATGTGGGAAAAAACCAGACACTGGTAGCAGTAAATGATGTAACATTAGATATATACAAAGGTGAAACATTAGGTGTGGTTGGAGAGTCCGGCTGTGGAAAGTCTACATTGGGACGTATGGTTATGGGTATTTACAATACCACCAAGGGAACTATGAAATATAACGGCAAGGTTGTGAGCTTAAAGCACACCAAAGACCGTTATGAATATTCCAGAAAAGCACAGATTATTTTCCAGGATCCGTATGCATCTTTGAATCCCCGTATGACTGTGGGAAGCATTATTGCAGAGGGTATGGAAATTCATAATATGTATGACAAGGAAAAACGTATGCAGCGTGTATACGAGCTTCTGGAAACAGTTGGATTGAACAAAGAGCATGCGAACCGTTTTCCTCATGAGTTTTCCGGCGGACAGCGTCAGCGTATCGGAATCGCCCGTGCTCTGGCAGTAGAACCGGAATTTATTGTGTGTGATGAGCCGATTTCTGCTCTTGATGTATCCATTCAGAGCCAGATTATCAATCTGTTAAAAGATTTGCAGGCAGAACATGGATTTACCTATATGTTCATTGCTCATGACTTAAATATTGTCAAATATATTTCAGATCGTATTGCAGTTATGTATCTGGGAAATCTGGTTGAGTTGGCAGACAGTGATGAAATTTATGCACATACTCTGCACCCATACAGCCAGGCACTTCTGGCATCTGTGCCGATTCCGGATCCGGATAAGGAAGCCCAGAAAGAAGCAAGTGTACTTTCAGGAGATGTGCCAAGCCCGATTAATCCAAAACCAGGCTGTCCGTTTGCAAATCGCTGCAAGCATGCAACAGAGCGATGCAAAACAGAATCTCCAAAGCTTAAAGAGGTTCGTCCGGGACATTTTGTTGCCTGTCATTTGCATAAATAATTTTATATAGGAAAACAAAAGATAAAAAAGACGGCAGAACTGTTTTGCGGGGAAGTCCTGTTTCCCTGAGAAAAGACAGCATTGCCGTCTTTTCCCTGCAATTTTTAAAGAAGCCCTTGACAAAAATGACAGGAGCGTATAAGATAAAGAAAGTTTCCGGATTTCACTGTTTTAGTAAAACCCGGGAAACGTGAAACTCGTTCGTTTGTGCACCATGCAGAACTTATGTGTATAAGGGCTTGTACTGGTTTCGACGGGGGTTTTGAAGTTGAGGAAGCCATCTGCAGACTCCGGGACTGCATACCAACCTGGAAACTAAATATAAACGCAAACGATAACGTAGCGTTAGCTGCCTAATTGCAGCTTGTCAGCCTCAGGTCACCCGCTGCCTGAGAATCTGGCATCGACCTTGCGGGGCACTTCGTTTTCAAAGCTTTGAGAAAATGGAAGATTTTATGAAGCTACTAAGTACAGAAGCCTGTTATTCGGCGTCTGTGTAAGGGAATGTCAAAAGAATAACTGTGATGGGAGATGCCGCAAGGGATAGACTTTCGGACAGGGGTTCGATTCCCCTCAGGTCCATAGAGAAAGGAGTTCGTTCTAAGTGATTAGTGCGAATTCCTTTTTTACTTTATAGGAAACTGATAAATTCACATTTTTGACAAATTTATTTGCTATATTAGATACACAACAAAAGGAGGAGAACAAAATGGAAAAATGCAGAATACTGGTTGTAGATGATGAGAGCAGAATGAGAAAGCTGGTACGGGACTTCCTCGTAAAGCAGAATTTTGAGGTGCTGGAAGCACAGGACGGGGAAGAGGCTCTTGATATATTTTATGCAAACAGGGATATTTCCCTGTTGATTCTGGACGTTATGATGCCCAAGATGGACGGCTGGGAAGTCTGCCGGGCCATTCGGAAGGATTCTAAGGTACCGATTATTATGCTGACAGCCAGAGGGGACGAGAGAGATGAGCTTTTGGGCTTTGAGCTGGGAGTGGACGAATATATTTCCAAGCCTTTCAGTCCCAAAATTCTGGTTGCCAGAGTGGAGGCAATTTTACGGCGTACCAGTTCCATTGGCGTAGATGAGCTTTTAAGCGCCGGAGGAATTGAAATCAACAAAACCGCCCATATTGCTACTATTGATGGGGAACTCATGGAACTGAGCTATAAGGAGTTTGAGCTGCTCAGCTATTTTCTGGAAAATCAGGGCATTGCCCTTTCCAGAGAAAAGATTCTCAATTCGGTTTGGAATTATGATTATTTTGGGGACGCCAGAACCATTGACACCCATGTGAAAAAGCTGAGGAGCAAAATGGGAAAAAAGGGAGAGTATATTAAAACTATCTGGGGTATGGGATATAAATTTGAGGTGTCTGAATGAAAAAATCAATTAAAATCAGACTGGCAGTGACTTATATTGGGATTATGTGTATTTCTCTGGCTGCCATGCTGGCAATGAATTCCCTGTTTCTGGAAAAATATTATGTGGAAAGAAAGAAAGAAAGTTTGAAAAAAGTATATGAGGCATTAAATAATGTAGACGGATATCAATACAGTGCCTTGAATGAAGACAGTGGCTTTAAGAAATATCTGGCAGAGAAAAATTTCCTCTTGATTGTAGTAGACCCCTTTGGAAACCGTTACAGTACCACAAAGGACGAAGGAGAAATGCTGGCATATATGCAGTTTGAAGCTCAGTTCTCCAGAGGACAGCGGGAGATTATGGAGGAAAAAGACAATTATGTAGTGACAAAAATCACAGGTGATGCCAACACCATGGACGTGGTGTGCATGTATGGAACGCTGGATGACAGAAGTAGCTTTATGGTTCGTACGCCTATTCAGAGTATTCGGGACAGCGCACAGATTTCCAATCTTTTTTATCTTTATATCGGACTTGCCACAATTTTGATAAGTTCAATTCTTATCTGGATTATGTCCCGACGTATTACAAAGCCGTTACAGACTCTCAGCAATATTTCCAGGGAAATGGCAGATTTAAATTTTGATGTAAAATATGAAAGTGCGGGACAGGACGAAATCAGCGTTTTAGGGAATAATCTGAATAAACTTTCTGAGGATTTGGAAAAGACCATTTCAGAATTAAAGACAGCTAACAATGAGCTGCAGCAGGATATTGCCAAAAAAGAGGAAATTGATGAAATGCGTAAGGAATTTCTGGCAAATGTGTCTCATGAACTGAAGACCCCGATTGCATTGATTCAGGGATATGCAGAAGGGCTGCAGGAATGCATTAATGACGATGCCCAGAGCCGGGAGTTTTACTGTGACGTTATTATAGACGAGGCGGGAAAAATGAACAACATGGTGAAAAAGCTACTGACTTTAAACCAATTGGAATTCGGCAATGATACCATAACCATGGAACGCTTTGATTTGACAGAGCTGGTCAGAGGCGTGGTGCAGTCTGTGCAGCTTCTGGCAGACCAGAAGGAGGCAAAGCTTCATTTTGCTCTCACAGAACCAGTTTATGTATGGGGAGATGAGTTTAAAATTGAGGAAGTGGTGACCAATTATGTGTCCAATGCCTTAAATCATGTGGATTATGAAAAAAAAATTGAAATTAAGACAGAAATCCGTAATGATGTGGTAAGAATTTCGGTCTTTAATACAGGAGATACTATACCAGAGGCTGATTTGGATAAAGTGTGGGTGAAGTTTTACAAGGTGGACAAGGCCAGAACCAGAGAATATGGCGGCAGTGGCATTGGTCTTTCCATTGTCAAGGCGATTATGGACAGCATGCATCAGAAATGTGGAGTGAAAAACTACAGCAATGGTGTGGAGTTCTGGTTTGAGCTTTCCCTGGCAGAGGGGAAGAAAACAGAATGTCAGAAAATGTAAAAATTGCTGACATAGATTTGCATTTTAAAAAGTATTCTGATAAACTAAAAAGATGTAGAAAAAACAAAGGAGGAATACAGATGCCGCCTTTACAGGGACAATGGCTTGAGGCTTTAAAGCCGGAATTTAAGAAAGCCTATTATAAAGAATTATTTGACAAAGTAGGGCAGGAGTATAAGACAAGAAAAATTTTTCCTGCACCAGATGATATTTTCAATGCCTTTCATTTTACACCGCTGGACCAGGTGAAAGTTGTGATTTTAGGACAGGATCCTTATCACAACGACGGACAGGCACACGGTCTTTGCTTTTCCGTAAAGCCGGAGGTGGATATCCCCCCCTCTCTGGTAAATATTTATCAGGAGCTTCATGAGGACTGTGGGTGTTTTATTCCGGACAATGGATATCTGGAAAAATGGGCGCGCCAGGGTGTGCTGCTTTTAAATACGGTTCTTACGGTTCGCGCCCACCAGGCAAATTCGCATAGAGGGATTGGCTGGGAGGAGTTTACAGATGCTGCTATTCGGGTGTTGAATGAGCAGGACAGACCTATTGTTTTTCTTTTGTGGGGACGTCCGGCACAGATGAAGCGCAGTATGCTCACAAATCCGGCACACCTGATTTTGGAAGCGCCGCACCCCAGTCCTTTGTCAGCCTACAGAGGCTTTTTCGGGTGCAGACATTTCAGCAAAACCAATGAATTTTTAGTCAGCAAAGGCTTAGAACCCATTGACTGGCAAATAGAAAACAGGCAGGGGACAGAGAACAGATGAGCAAAAAGAATGATAATACTTTAGTAAAAAATGCTTCCTTTCTGATGATTGCAGCCCTGATTTCCAAGATTATCGGACTGATTTACAAAAGTCCTCTTTCCAATACCATGGGAAAGGAGAGCTTTGGCTGCTTTCAGTTTGCACAGAATGTATATTTTATTTTATTGATGATAGCTTCTTTCAGCATTCCCCAGGCAGTGTCCAAGATTATGGCAGAGCGTTTGGCATTTAAAAGATATCGAGATGCCCAGAGAATTTTTAAAGGCGCTCTTTTGTATGCAGTCGTAGTAGGAGGGGCGATTTCAATTTTCTGTGTTGCAGGTGCGCCGATTCTGGTGCCGGAGCGTATGTCAAATGCAAGGCTTGCTCTGCAGTTTCTGGCGCCTACCATTTTTCTTTCAGGAATTTTGGGTGTGTTCAGAGGATATTTTCAGGCATATCGAAACATGTTGCCAACCTCTATTTCCCAGATTGTAGAGCAGATAGCTGTTGCGGTGGTAGCGCTCGTTATGGCCAATTTTATGGTACATCACTTTGCTGATGCGCCGGAAGATACACTGCGCAGTTGGAGTGCGGCAGGAGCTACGATTGGTACCGGAGCAGGTGTGTTTACCGCTCTTTTATTTATGGTGTTTGTCTATCAGGTGAACCGGAAGCGGATTCAGAAGAAGATTGCCAGGGATAAAGTGTCTGTAAACGAAAGTTACCGCCATGTAATGAAAATTATTATTTTGATTGTAGCGCCTATTCTGCTCAGCGCATTTTTATACAATGTAAATGGGTATATCAACAGTATGATTTACACCACAGTTTCCGGAGTAAAGGGAATAAAAAATAGTGTGGTGGAAGGGCTTTATGCAGAATGTGGTTTTTTCCTCACCATTATCAATATCCCTCTGACTCTTTCCAGTACAGCGCCTACATCCATGATGCCGGAGGTATCCGGAGCCTATGCAATGGGAAATATTGCTGTGGGTAAAGGAGAAAATTAACAAGGCAACCTGGCTCAGTATGTTTATTTCCATTCCCTGTAGTGTGGGACTTTTTGCTCTGGCAGGTCCGATTACAAGGTTGCTGTTTTCCACAACAGACGGAACCGCAGGGTATTTGATGATGTTGGGTGTTATTACTGTAATTATGAATGGTATGTCCAACATTTCCAATGGCGTGCTGCAGAGTATTGGAAAGGCAAACTTGCCCATGCTTCACGCAGCCATTGCACTGATAGTTGATATTATCACTGTGACGGTGCTGATGTTTGCAACCGATTTCGGTATCTACAATGTGGTAATCGCTATGATTGTCTATGCCCTGGTTATGTGTGTGCTGAATCATCGTGCCATGAAGCGGGAATTGGGGTATAAAAATCCCTGGAGAGATGCATATTTGCCGCCGCTTCTGGCTTCTATTCCTATGGGAATGGTGGCATTTATAGTGTACCGGATGCTGTACGCAGTGCTGAAGTCCAATTTCCTTGCGTTGATTCCAGCCATTGTATTGGCAGCAGGGGTGTAATTTTATGGTATATCTTATAGCGGCAAAGCCAAAAGCGCAGACTTTGGCAGGCTTACCGGGAGGAAGTCATCTGGTAAAGGTCAGCCGAAAGCTGCATTTGATGAAATAGAAGAAAGAAAAAGCTGCTGGGGCATGAAATGATGTATGTTTCATGTCCCAGCAGCTTTTTGTATATAATAGGAAGCTTTGTTTTATATTTACGAAAGTTTTTTAAACGCAGTAGAAAGCATAAGCTTAATACGGTTTAACTGGTTGACTTCGCTGGCGCCGGGGTCATAGTCCACTGCTACAATATTGGCATCCGGATAATCCTTACGAATGGCCTTGATGACACCTTTTCCTACAATGTGGTTTGGCAAACAGCCGAAGGGCTGAATGCATACAATGTTCGGAACATTCCCGTGAATCAGTTCCATCATTTCTCCGGTTAAAAACCAGCCCTCACCTGTCTGGTTTCCAAGGGAAACAATAGGTTCTGCCATTTTTGCCAAATCTTCAATTTTGGCAGAAGGGGTAAAGTGCCGGCTCTTTTCAAATTCCCTATTGGCAGCGCTGCGGATAAACTCAATGGCGGAAATCCCCAGGTTTCCTTTTTTGGCCAGGGACTTTTTAAAGCCCAGGTAGTCGGATTTGAAATTCAGGTTGTAAAAGCAGTAGCACATAAAGTCAATCAAATCCGGGCATACCGGTTCAGCACCCTCTGCCTCCAGAAGTTCTGCCAGATGATTGTTGGCAGCAGGCAGGAATTTCACCAGAATTTCTCCTACAATTCCAACACGCGGCTTCTTTTCATCGGTAATAGGCAGAGCGTCAAACTCCTGAATCATTTCCCGGCAGATGCGGTTAAAGGAAGCGAACCCGGTGTGTCTGCCTGTCAGGAAGGAAATGCAGCGTTTTTCCCATTTGCGGTGCAGAGCATTGGCAGAGCCTTTCACAACCTCATAGGGACGCATACGGTAAATACATTTCATCAGGATATCCCCGAATACCGCGCCATATGCCAGGCGTGTGGCAAGTTTTGGTGTAATCTTAAAGCCCGGATTACTCTCCAGACCGCTCAGGTTAATGGAGATAACCGGAATATAGGACATATCTGCCTTGGCAAGCGCCCGGCGGATAAAGCCGATATAATTAGAAGCCCGGCAGCCGCCGCCTGTCTGTGACATAATGATTGCCACCTTATGTAAGTCGTATTTTCCGGATAAAAGCGCCTGCATAATCTGTCCTACCACCATAAGAGAAGGGTAGCAGGCATCGTTATTTACATATTTCAGCCCTACGTCCACGGCTTCTTTGTTGTCATTTGGCAGCACTTCCAGATTGTATCCGCTGGCGCCAAAGGCTGCCTGAAGAATGTTAAAATGAATCGGAGAGAGCTGTGGACATAAAATTGTGTAATTTTTCCGCATTTCCTCTGTAAAGACAACTCTCTGTATAGAGGAAGGAACAATGTTTCTCTGTATGTTCTGCTGTTCCTTTACCTTAATTGCAGCAATGAGAGAGCGTACACGGATACGGGCAGCCCCCAGGTTGTTTACTTCGTCGATTTTCAGACAAGTATAGATTTTTCCGCTGTGGGAAAGAATTTCATTTACCTGGTCTGTGGTTACCGCGTCCAGACCGCAGCCAAAGGAATTTAGTTGAATCAGATCCAGATTCTCCTGTTTTTTTACAAAGTTGGCAGCAGCATAAAGCCGTGTATGATAAGTCCACTGGTCATTTACCCGGAGAGGCCGCTCAATAGGCGCCAGATGGGAAACAGAATCCTCTGTCAGTACCGCAAGTCCGTAGGAAGTAATCAAATCCGGGATACCGTGGTGGATTTCCGGGTCAATGTGATAAGGCCGACCTGCCAGGACAATTCCACGGCGTCCGGTGTTTTCCAGATACGCCAGAGTTTCCTCTCCTTTTCGTTTGATATCTTCCCGGCATGCGTTCAGCTCTTCCCAGGCAAGGTGAGCTGCTTTCTGCACTTCTGCGGAAGGAATGTCCGGGAATTCTTGCACCAGTCTTTCGGTTACAATTTCCTCACTGGTAAGAGATAGGAAAGGATTGTGAAACCGGACAGACGGGTCTTTTAGCTCATCTACATTGTTTTTAATATTCTCTGCATAAGAGGTTACAATCGGGCAGTTGAAATGGTTTACGGAATCCGGGAACTCCTGTCTTTCATAAGGAATACAGGGATAAAAAATGTATTTCACGCCCTGCTTTAACAGCCAGGAAACGTGTCCGTGAGCCAGCTTTGCAGGATAACATTCGGATTCGCTGGGAATGGACTCAATGCCCAGTTCATAAATCTTTCTGGTAGAGGTGGGGGACAGGACAACCTGATACCCTAAATTGGTAAAAAAGGTATACCAGAAAGGATAGTTTTCAAACATGTTCAGGACACGGGGGATTCCCACCTGTCCTCTGGGAGCTTTGTCAGGGGTAAGGGGCACATAGGAAAACAGCTTTTTATACTTGTATTCGTATAAATTGGGGATATGGTCCTTGTTTTTCTCCTTTCCAATGCCCCTTTCGCAGCGATTGCCGGAAATATACTGGCGTCCGCCGGAAAATTTATTAATGGTCAGACGGCAGTTGTTGGTACAGCCCTTACAGTTTGCCATAGTGGTTTTGTATTCCAGGGTATTGATTTTCTCAATGGGCAGCATGGTAGAGGTTTTATCCTTATCATACCGTTCCCTTGCAATCAAGGCAGCGCCGAAAGCCCCCATAATGCCGGCAATATCCGGACGGATTGCTTCACAGTCTGCAATTTTTTCAAAGCTGCGCAAAACCGCGTCATTGTAAAAGGTACCACCCTGTACCACAATGTGTTTTCCAAGTTCAGAGGCGTCAGAAACCTTAATAACCTTGTAAAGGGCGTTTTTAATAACAGAGTAAGCCAGTCCGGCGGAAATGTCTGCCACAGAAGCGCCTTCCTTTTGCGCCTGTTTTACCTTGGAGTTCATAAACACGGTACAGCGGGTGCCAAGGTCAATAGGGTGTTCGGCAAACAGCGCGGCTTTTGCAAAGTCCTGCACACTGTAATTTAAGGATTTTGCAAAAGTTTCAATAAAGGATCCGCAGCCGGAAGAGCAGGCTTCATTTAACTGTACGCTGTCCACGGTCTGGTCTTTGATTTTAATACATTTCATATCCTGACCGCCGATGTCCAGGATACAGTCTACCTCAGGGTCAAAGAAGGCTGCCGCATAGTAATGGGAAACAGTTTCTACCTCGCCATCGTCCAGCAGCAGGGCAGCCTTTATCAGAGCCTCGCCGTATCCGGTGGAACAGGAATAGGCAATTCTGGCTCCCTTTGGAAGCTGTTCATAAATTTCCTGGATTGCCCGGATAGAGGTGGCAAGGGGATTTCCGTTGTTGTTGCTGTAAAACGAATACAAAAGAGAACCGTCTTCCCCTACCAGCGCAGCTTTTGTGGTGGTTGAGCCTGCGTCAATGCCCAGATAGCAGTTGCCACGGTAGGAGGAAAGCTCTCCTGTTCTTACATTATATTGGCTTTGACGTTCGTGAAAGGCACGATAATCTTTTTTCGATGCAAAGAGGGGTTCCATACGGTCTACTTCAAATTCCATCTGGATAGCAGCGCGAAGCCGGTCGCGCATGGAGATTAAGTCCACAGGCTCTGCCTCTTTTTTTGCATTTAAGGCAGAACCAATAGCTGCAAAAAGATGAGAATTTTCAGGAACAATGGTGTGTTCCTCGTCCAGCTTCAGGGTACGGATAAAGGCTGCCTTTAATTCGGACAGAAAGTGCAAAGGACCGCCCAAAAAGGCTACATGTCCGCGAATGGGTTTTCCGCAGGCAAGACCGCTGATGGTTTGGTTTACTACTGCCTGAAAAATAGAAGCGGACAGGTCTTCCTTTGTGGCGCCTTCATTAATCAGGGGCTGAATATCAGTTTTGGCAAATACACCGCATCTGGCAGCAATGGGATAGAGCGCCTTGTAGTTTTTTGCATATTCATTTAGACCCGGCGCATCGGTCTGCAAAAGAGAAGCCATCTGGTCAATAAAAGAACCGGTTCCTCCGGCACAAATGCCATTCATACGCTGTTCGACATTTCCCCCCTCAAAGTAAATGATTTTCGCATCTTCTCCACCCAGCTCAATGGCAACGTCTGTTTTGGGAGCCAGCTCTTCAAGAGATGTGGAAACAGCAATGACCTCCTGGACAAAAGGAATCTCCAGGTGGTTGGCAAGGGTCAGTCCTCCGGAACCGGTAATCACAGGAAGTACAGAAATTTTCCCAAGGGAGTGGGACGCCTCATCTAAAAGGTCTGCCAGCGTATTCTGAATATCTGCAAAATGACGCTTATAATCCGAAAACAGTAAGTGATGTTCCCGGTCTAAAATGGCAATTTTGACAGTGGTAGAGCCAATGTCAATGCCCAGAAGGTATTGGGGTGTCTGTAATATTTTTTTGCTCTGACATAGTCAGAAACCTCCTTCTTTATAGGTATCTCTACTTATTTATTATATGTTCATAAAAAATCAAGCTACATTATACGACAAAAAATCGAAAAAAACAATTACTAATATTTTTGTGGATTGCGTTTAAACAGGCAATATGATAAAATAATCTTCGTAGCCAAAAAGAAATATGACTATTTTTGGTCAGATTCCATAAAAAGAGAAACAACATTCTCTTGTATCATGTAAAACATAGAGAAAAGACAGGAAGAAGAGGAAAATAAATTTATGTATACCGTACTGAAGCAGGAAGGCAGGGCGAAGAGAGCCCGTCTGGAAACCGTACACGGAACCATTGAAACTCCCGTGTTTATGAACGTAGGTACAGCAGCCGCTATTAAAGGGGCTGTAGCGACCACGGATTTGCATGAAATTAAAACCCAGGTGGAATTATCCAATACCTATCATCTCCATGTGCGCCCCGGCGACCACATTGTGAAACAACTGGGAGGACTGCACAAATTTATGAACTGGGACCGTCCGATTTTAACAGATTCCGGCGGCTTTCAGGTATTTTCTCTGTCAAAGCTGAGAAAAATAAAAGAAGAGGGCGTGTATTTTAACTCTCATGTGGACGGAAGAAAAATTTTCATGGGACCGGAAGAGAGTATGCAGATTCAGTCCAATCTGGGCTCCACCATTGCCATGGCTTTTGATGAATGTCCGTCCAGTGTAGCCAGCAGGGAATATGTACAGAACTCTGTAGACCGTACCACCAGATGGCTCCAGAGATGTAAAGATGAAATGGCAAGACTGAACAGTCTTCCCGATACCGTAAATCCCCATCAGCTTTTGTTTGGCATTAATCAGGGCGCTATTTATGACGATATCCGCATTGCTCATGCAGAAACCATTTCCAAAATGGATCTGGACGGATATGCAGTGGGCGGTCTGGCTGTGGGGGAAACCCATGAAGAGATGTATCGCATTTTAGACAGCGTAGTACCTCACCTGCCGGTGAATAAGCCAACGTATCTTATGGGGGTAGGAACTCCTGCCAATATTCTGGAGGCAGTGTCAAGAGGCGTGGATTTCTTTGACTGTGTATATCCAAGCCGAAACGGACGCCATGGACATGTATACACCAATTTTGGAAAAATAAATCTTTTCAATGCAAAATATGAGCTGGATTCCAGACCAATTGAAGAGGGCTGTCAGTGTCCGGCGTGCCGTCATTACAGCAGAGCTTATATCCGCCATCTTTTAAAGGCAAAAGAAATGCTGGGTATGCGCCTCTGTGTGCTGCACAACCTGTATTTCTACAACACTATGATGGAAGAAATCAGAGATGCTCTGGACAAGGGTTGCTATGAGGAATATAAGGCAAAGAAGCTGGAGAGCATGGCATCAGGCGCGCAGAAGTAGAAAATACTCATAAAAAATCTATTAAATTTGAAAAAACCGGAGAAAATACTTGAAGAAACCGGAAAAATTGTGTATTATGACAATAATGTCTATCTGTCTGACAGACAAAGTTTAAGTTTCAGGAGGAAGCAAGATGTTATTATCAACAGCAGCAAGCGGTGCAGGAAGTATGATTACTTTATTTTTACCGCTGGTCGTATTTTTTCTGTTAATGTATTTTATGATTATGCGTCCGCAGAAAAAAGAGCAGCAGAGAGTAAAAGCGATGCTGGCAGCCATGGAGGTTGGGGACAGCGTTGTTACAACAAGCGGTTTCTACGGTATCTTAATTGATATTACAGAAGAAGATGTCATTGTAGAATTTGGAAACAACAGAAACTGCAGAATTCCTATGAGAAAAAGCGCCATTGCTGAAGTAGAAAAAGCAAGTGACGGAGCTGCAGAATAAGATGAGGATAAAAGGGACTGTTAGTGCGACAGTCCCTTTTCTTCTCTTTTATAAAAAATATGGAATAAAAGAATAAGATAAGGAGATAGAGATGGCAGGTATCAGTTTATTTGAAGTAATCGGACCGAATATGGTGGGACCCTCCAGTTCTCATACGGCAGGCGCAGCGTCTATGGCATTGCTGGCAAGAAGGCTGTTTCCCGGCAGAATTCAGAGAGTGGATTTTACGTTGTACGGCTCCTTTGCCAGAACTTATCGGGGACATGGCACCGACAGGGCGCTTCTGGGCGGGATTATGGGCTTTGAAACCGATGATTTACGCATTCGGGATTCCCTTACTTTGGCAAAGGAGGAAGGGATTTCATATCGCTTTTCAACAGCGGAAAAAGAGCCGGACGATATACACCCTAATACAGCGGACATGGATATTTACGGGACAAAAGGAGAGCATCTTTTTGTCCGGGGCGTTTCTTTAGGGGGAGGTAAGGTTAAGATTGTGAAGCTGAATCAGATAGAGGTAGACTTTACGGGAGAATACAGCACCTTGATTGTCAGTCAGACCGATAAGCCCGGCGTAGTGGCGCATATTACCAGAATTTTAAGTGAAGAAGGGGTAAACATTGCTTTTATGCGGCTGTTCCGGGAAGAGAAAGGCGCGGCAGCGTATACCATTGTAGAGTCTGATGAAAAAATCCCTCAAAAGGTACTGGGAAAAATCAGAGAAAACCCGCTGGTATCAGATATTATGCTGGTACAGCTTTAAATACAGGTACAGGAGGACGAAAAGATGGATTTTAATCACGCAGCAGAGCTTTTAAAGCTGTGTAAGGAACAGGAACTTTCCATATCCCAGGTGATGAAAAAGCGGGAAGCAGAACTTTTTCAAACAACAGAACAGGAAGTAGAGGATAAGATGAAAAAGGCTCTGAAAATTATGAAAAATTCCGTGAAAGAGCCTTTAATCCAGCCTGTGAAATCTGTAGGCGGTTTAATCGGAGGAGAGGCAAAAAAACTGGAAGAACATCGCCGTATGGGAAAATCTATATGCGGAACCATGCTTTCAAAGGCAATGACCTATGCTATGGCGGTTTTAGAAGTCAATGCCTCTATGGGGGTCATTGTGGCAGCGCCTACTGCCGGCTCCTCCGGTGTGGTTCCCGGCGTGTTGCTGGCACTGCAGGAGGAATACGAACTGGACGACGGGCGTATTTTAAACGGGCTCTATACAGCAGGGGCAGTGGGCTATCTGCTTATGCGAAACGCTTCTGTGGCAGGGGCGGAAGCGGGCTGCCAGGCAGAGGTAGGGGCAGCTTCCGCTATGGCGGCAGCAGCAGCTGTGGAAGTGATGGGCGGAACTCCGGATATGTGTTTAAACGCAGCGGCAACAGCGCTTTCCAACCTCCTGGGGCTGGTGTGCGACCCGGTGGCAGGGCTGGTGGAAGCGCCCTGTCAGACCAGAAATTCCATGGGAGCAGCCAATGCTCTTGTGTGTGCAGAGCAGGCCCTTGCAGGGATTGTCCACATGATTCCCTTTGATGAAATGGCGGGCGCCATGTACCATGTGGGAAGAAGCCTTCCCTTTGAACTTAGAGAAAGTGCCCTTGGCGGCTGTGCGGGGACTGCGTCTGCGTGTAAACGAACCTGTGAAATTTTCGGAGGAAAAGAAGCGTGAGAAAGACACAACGAGAGAAAAGATATCGTTCTTATTTACTGATTATACTGGGAACGGGCATTATGTCCCTTGCCATTAATTCTATTTACGATGCCATGCAGATGGTGACCGGAGGATTTTCCGGTCTGGGCATTGTGATAAAAAGTCTGAGTCAGGTCTGGATAGAGGGCGGAATTCCTCTTTGGATCACCAATATGGTATTGAATATTCCGCTGTTTTTGCTGGGAATCTGGATAAAGGGCTGGGAATTTACAAAAAAATCTGTGTTTGGCGCACTGTGCCTTTCCTTTTGGCTTTATCTGATTCCGCCGGTGCCATTGATTCAGGACGACATGCTGCTGGCAGCTCTTGCTGCCGGCGTGATTATGGGCGTGGGCATTGGCTGTATTTTTCTGGGACAGGGAACCACCGGAGGTACGGATATGGCGGCTGCCCTGATTCAGCATAAGCTGCGGTGTTATTCCATTCCTCAGATTCTGCAGTTTATAGACGGCAGCATTGTGCTTTTGGGTGTATTAGTCTTTGGAATCCATAAGGCATTGTACGCTGTGGTCGCAATTTTTATTACTTCCTGGACAGCGGACCGCTTTATGGAGGGTCTGCATTTTGCAAAGGGTGCATATGTGATTACAGATAAAGAGGACCTGGTTTCCAAAAAGATTATGCAGGAATTGAACCGGGGACTTACGGGAATCTATTCTCAGGGTATTTATTCCCAAAAGGACAGAAAAATGCTGTTCTGCGTGGTTGGAAAAAAGGAGATTGTGAAGCTGAAAGAGCTTGTGGAGGAAACAGACCCGGAAGCATTTGTTATTGTGACGGACGTAAGGGAAGTGCTGGGAAAAGGGTTTACAAGAGAAAAGGTATAGGAAAAGAGGCTGTTGTATTCTGGTGTATATCAGGAAATGCAACAGCCTCTTTTTAAAGGAAAGATTTCAGGGAATGGAAACCATAACGAAAAGATATAGTACGGGAGGGATTATTGCTTGAATTATGGAAGGAAAAGGATTATCATATTACTAATTACATTCCATGAATGATAAAAGAATGACAAAATAAAAAGACTGGGGAAAGGGTGACAGTATGAAAAGAAAAATAGCATTAATTCCCGGCGACGGAATCGGTCCGGAAATTGTAAAAGAGGCAAAAAAGGTTCTGGATAAGGTCTGTGAGGTATACGGACATGAATTTGTATATGAAGAGCTGCTTTTAGGGGGCGCTTCTATTGACGCACACGGCGTTCCGCTGACGCAGGAAACCATAGAAAAGGCAAAGTCTTCTGATGCAGTGCTGATGGGCTCTATCGGAGGAGATGCAAAGACCTCTTCGTGGTATCAGCTGGAGCCGTCCAAAAGACCGGAAGCAGGTCTTCTGGGTATCCGAAAGGCTCTGAACCTTTTTGCCAATTTAAGACCTGCTTATTTGTATGAGGAATTAAAGGCTGCCTGTCCTTTAAAGGAAGAGGTCATTGGGGACGGCTTTGATCTGATTATTGTCAGAGAATTAACAGGAGGTCTGTACTTCGGAGAACGCAGAACCACAGAGGAAAACGGGATTCGGACAGCTGTGGACACCCTTTCTTATAATGAAGAGGAGATTCGCAGAATTGCCATTCAGGCTTTTGAGATTGCAAAAAAGAGAAGGAAAAAGGTTACCAGTGTAGATAAGGCAAATGTGCTGGATTCTTCCAGACTCTGGAGAAGCGTGGTGGAAGAGGTGGCAGCAGACTATCCGGATATTATTTTGGAGCATATGTTGGTAGACAACTGCGCCATGCAGCTGGTACATAATCCGGGACAGTTTGATGTAATTCTTACGGAAAACATGTTTGGAGATATCTTGTCTGATGAGGCAAGCATGGTGACCGGTTCTATTGGCATGTTGTCCTCTGCCAGTTTAAACGAAACAGGTTTCGGGTTGTATGAGCCAAGTCACGGCTCTGCCCCGGATATTGCGGGAAAGGGCATTGCAAATCCCATTGCCACCATTTTGTCCGCTGCCATGCTTCTGAGATTCTCTCTGGATCTGGACAAAGAGGCAGACGCAGTGGAAAAAGCTGTAGCAGAGGTGTTAAAAGAGGGCTTCCGTACCCCGGATATTTTCTCAGATGGTATGAAAAAGGCAGGAACTGAAGAAATGGGAACCCTTATTGCGGAAAAAATCAGATAAAAGGTTTATAGAAAACGAAAGGTCAAAGGTAAAAATACATGAAAAGTGATGCAGTAAAAAAAGGAATGCAACAGGCGCCTCACCGCTCCCTGTTTCATGCCCTTGGTATGACAAAGGAAGAAATGGATAAACCGCTGGTGGGAATTGTCAGCTCTTATAATGAAATTGTGCCGGGGCATATGAACCTGGATAAAATCGTAAATGCCGTAAAATTAGGAGTTGCCATGGCAGGAGGAACTCCGGTGGTATTTCCGGCTATCGCAGTCTGCGACGGTATTGCCATGGGACATGTAGGTATGAAATATTCCCTTGTTACCAGAGATTTGATTGCAGATTCCACAGAGGCTATGGCTATGGCACATCAGTTTGACGCTCTGGTTATGGTGCCAAACTGTGATAAAAATGTACCGGGACTTTTAATGGCAGCAGCCAGAATCAATGTCCCCACAGTTTTTGTCAGCGGCGGCCCCATGCTGGCGGGAAAGGTGCACGGACAGAAAAGAAGTCTGTCTTCCATGTTTGAGGCAGTGGGCTCCTACAGTGCCGGAACCATGACAGAAGAAGACGTGGAAGAATTTGAAAACAATGTATGTCCTACCTGCGGTTCCTGTTCCGGTATGTATACAGCAAACAGCATGAACTGCCTGACCGAGGTGCTGGGTATGGGATTAAGAGGCAACGGAACCATTCCTGCGGTATATTCTGAGCGTATTAAGCTGGCAAAACATGCGGGCATGCAGGTTATGGAAATGTACAGAAGAAATATCCGTCCAAGAGATATTATGACAAAGGACGCTTTAATGAATGCTCTGACTGTGGACATGGCTCTTGGCTGCTCTACCAACAGTATGCTTCATCTTCCTGCCATTGCACATGAAATCGGCTGGGACTTTGATATTACTTTTGCAAATGAAATCAGTGCAAGAACTCCCAATCTGTGTCATCTGGCGCCGGCAGGTCCAACTTATATGGAGGACTTAAATGAGGCAGGCGGCGTGTGGGCAGTGATGAAGGAGCTGACAAAGAAAGACCTTCTGAATCTGGACTGCATGACCGTTACCGGAAAGACCGTGGGAGAGAACATTGCAAACTGCGTCAATAAAAATCCTGAAGTTATCCGTCCGCTGGAGAATCCATACAGCCAGACAGGAGGGCTTGCAGTGCTTACCGGAAATCTGGCACCGGACGGCGGCGTGGTAAAGAGAAGCGCTGTGTGTGAGGAAATGATGGTGCATGAAGGCCCGGCAAGAGTCTTTGACTGCGAGGAGGACGCCATTGCAGCTATTAAAGGCGGCAAAATCGTGGCAGGCGATGTGGTAGTAATTCGTTACGAAGGACCAAAAGGCGGTCCGGGTATGAGAGAGATGTTAAACCCGACTTCTGCCATTGCAGGTATGGGTCTTGGTTCCAGTGTGGCGCTGATTACGGACGGACGTTTCTCAGGCGCTTCCAGAGGGGCTTCCATTGGACATATTTCACCGGAGGCTGCAGTAGGCGGTCCCATTGCCCTGGTAGAAGAAGGAGATATCATTCGCATTAACATTCCGGAAACAAAGCTGGAGCTGGCAGTATCTGAGGAAGAGCTGGAAAAGAGAAGAGCAAAGTGGCAGCCCAGAGAGGCAAAAGTGACTACCGGATATCTGGCAAGATATGCGTCTATGGTAACCAGCGGAAACAGAGGAGCTGTACTGGAAATCCAAAAATAAACAGAGGGGGATTGGTCTATGGAACTGACAGGCGCGCAGATTGTTATTGAATGTCTGAAAGAACAGGGTGTTGATACAGTGTTCGGTTATCCGGGCGGTACAATACTGAATATATATGATGAGTTATACAAGCATCAGGAGGAAATTCACCATGTGCTGACTTCCCATGAACAGGGAGCAGCCCATGCAGCAGACGGCTATGCCCGTTCTACGGGAAAGGTAGGAGTCTGTCTGGCAACCAGCGGTCCGGGGGCAACAAACCTGGTCACAGGAATCGCTACAGCTCATATGGATTCCATTCCCATTGTGGCAATTACCTGTAACGTGGGTCTGCCTCTTCTTGGAAAGGACAGCTTCCAGGAGGTGGATATTGCGGGCGTGGTGATGCCCATTACAAAGCACAGTTTTATTGTGAAAGATGTGACAAAATTGGCGAAAACCATTCGCCGTGCTTTTGTGATTGCCAAAAGCGGCAGACCGGGGCCTGTGCTTGTGGATATTACAAAGGACGTAACTGCCAATAAGACAGAGTTTACGCCCTATGTGCCAAAGCCTGTAAAACCATATACAGAGGAAATTGAGCAGAAAAGTCTGGAAAAGGCGGCGCAGATGATTCAGGAAGCCAAACGTCCTTTTATCTTTGTAGGTGGCGGCGCTGTGGCAGCCAATGCCTGGGAAGAGGTGCGGGAACTGGCACATAAGATTCAGAGTCCGGTGACGGATTCCCTTATGGGAAAAGGTGTATTTTCCGGCACAGACCCTTACTATACAGGTATGTTGGGTATGCACGGAACAAAGGCCTCTAATCTTGGGGTGACAAAGTGCGACCTTTTGATTGCCATTGGATCCAGATTTTCTGACCGTGTCATTGGAAATGCCAGAAATTTTGCAAGAAATGCAAGGATTCTTCATATAGATGTAGATGCAGCAGAGATTAATAAAAATGTGCTGGTGGACTGTAGTATAATCGGGGATGCTAAAGAAGTGTTAAAGAAGCTGAATCAGATGATACCAGAAACAGAACACAGGGAATGGATGGAAACCATAGAAGAACTGAAAGCCAAATATCCGCTGGCGTACCATCAGGAAGGGCTTACAGGACCTGCTATTATTGAAGAACTGTACAGACAGACGGACGGAGAGGCGATTATTGTAACAGAGGTAGGACAGCATCAGATGTGGGCGGCTCAGTATTATAAATATACTATGCCCCGTACCTTTTTGTCCTCTGGTGGTCTTGGAACCATGGGATATGGACTTGGGGCTGCCATTGGGGCAAAAATGGGAAATCCTGACAAGGTAGTTATCAATGTGGCAGGGGATGGCTGTTTCCGCATGAATATGAATGAGATTGCCACAGCTACCAGAAACAATCTGCCTCTGATTCAGGTGGTGGTAAATAATCAGGTGCTGGGAATGGTTCGGCAGTGGCAGACTTTGTTCTACGAAAGCAGGTATTCTAATACAGTGTTAAGAGATAAGGTGGATTTCGTAAAGCTGGCAGAGGCCATGGGCGCTGTGGGAATTCGGGTTACAAAAAAGGAAGACTTGCCGGGAGCCATTCAGGAGGCCATTCGTTTAAATACCACAGTGGTTCTGGACTGTATCATTGACAGCGACGATAAGGTATTCCCAATGGTTCCGGCAGGAGCCAATATTGAGGACGCCTTTGACGAGGCAGATTTGGCAAAAAAGCAAAAATAACAAAATCAGAGGAGGAAGCATCATGAGCAGAGTTTACAATTTTTCAGCAGGTCCGGCAGTGCTGCCGGAGGAAGTGTTAAAAGAAGCAGCAGAAGAAATGTTAGATTACAGAGGCTGTGGAATGTCCGTTATGGAGATGAGTCACCGATCCGGTATGTTCGAAACAATTATAAACGAGGCAGAGGAGGATTTGCGGGATTTGCTGCAGATACCTGAAAACTATAAGGTGCTTTTTCTTCAGGGCGGCGCCAGTCAGCAGTTTGCCATGATTCCTATGAATCTGATGAAAAACCGGGAGGCAGACTATATTGTTACTGGGCAGTGGGCAAAAAAAGCATGGCAGGAAGCACAGAAATATGGAAAAGCAAATAAGATAGCCTCTTCTGAGGATAAGACCTTTTCCTATATACCGGATTGCTCAGATTTGGATATCAGTCCAAATGCGGATTATGTATATATTTGCGAAAATAATACGATTTACGGAACGAAATTCAGGGAACTGCCAAACACCAAGGGAAAGACTCTGGTGGCAGACGTATCCTCCTGTTTTCTGTCTGAACCTGTGGATGTAAGCAAATACGGAGTCCTTTACGGCGGTGTGCAGAAAAACATCGGACCTGCAGGTATGGTAATTTCCATTATCCGGGAGGATTTGATTACCGGTGACGTGCTGGAGGGAACACCTACCATGCTGAATTTTAAAACCCATGCAGACGCCGGTTCACTTTATAACACTCCGAACAGCTACTGTATTTATATGTGCGGCAAGGTGTTTAAGTGGCTGAAGAACATGGGCGGTTTGTCTGTGATGAAGGAAAGAAATGAGAAAAAGGCAGCCCTTTTATATGATTTTCTTGACAAAAGCCATTTGTTTAAAGGCACGGTTGTGCCAAAAGACCGTTCTCTTATGAATGTGCCTTTTGTCACCGGAAATCCGGAACTGGACGCTAAATTTGTGAAAGAGGCAAAAGAAGCAGGACTTGAAAATCTGAAGGGACACAGAAGTGTAGGCGGTATGAGAGCCAGCATTTACAATGCCATGCCGGTAGAGGGCGTGGAGGCGCTGGTGGCATTTATGAAGAAATTTGAGAAGGAGAATGTCTGATATGTATGGTTATTATTGTCTGAATCCTATTTCTCAGGTGGGATTGAAAGAGTTTTCAAAGAAATATGAACAAGCGGAGCTGGCGGAGAAAGCAGATGCCATACTGGTAAGAAGCGCAGATATGCATCAGACAGAGCTGGCGCCGGGGGTAGCAGCAGTGGCAAGAGCCGGAGCCGGGGTAAATAACATTCCCCTGGAACAACTGGCGAAAAAAGGTGTAGTGGTGTTTAATACGCCGGGTGCCAATGCCAATGGCGTAAAGGAAATGGTGCTGGCTGGTATGCTGCTTGCTTCCAGAGATATTGTGGGAGGCATTGAATGGCTGAAGAGCCAGGAGCCGGCAGAGGATCTTGCGAAAAAGGCAGAAAAGGAAAAGAAAAAATTTGCAGGCTGTGAAATCAGCGGTAAAAAGCTGGGAATTATCGGTCTTGGAGCCATTGGGGTTAAGGTAGCAAATGCTGCTGTGCATCTGGGTATGGAAGTTTATGGATATGATCCCTTTATTTCCGTAGATGCTGCATGGAATCTCTCCAGAAGCATTCATCATATCAATGATATTGCAGAAATTTATCGGGACTGTGATTATATTACGATTCACGTGCCGCTTCTGAAAACTACGAAAAAGATGATTGGAAAAGAAGAAATCTCTCACATGAAGGACGGCGTGGTGCTTTTAAACTTTGCCAGAGATTTGCTGGTAGATGAGGAAGCTCTGTGTGAAGCCCTGGAAACAGGCAAGGTGAAGAAGTATGTGACAGATTTTGCCAATCCCGTAGTAGCAAAAGCGCCGAATACACTGGTAACGCCCCATCTGGGAGCATCTACAGAGGAATCTGAAGATAACTGTGCTGTTATGGCAGTAAAGCAGATTATGGATTATCTGGAGAATGGAAACATTAAAAATTCTGTGAATTATCCGGATTGTGATGCAGGCAAATGTGTGGACGCAGGCAGAATTACCATTAACCATAAAAATGTGCCCAATATGATTTCTCAGTTTACCAAAACGCTGGGTGATGCAGGGGTGAACATTGCAAACATGACCAACAAAAGTAAGGGAGATTATGCCTATACCATGCTGGACGTAACCTCTCCTATTGACAGCCAGGTGGCAGAGGCGTTAAGAAATATTGAGCATGTTTACAGAGTCCGGGTTGTAAAATAACAGGAAGAAGCATATGAGCAGGAAAAGAAAAGCAAGAATCTGGAAGAAGAGGCTGTATGCAGTCCGAAAGATAAGGAGGCTGGCTTCTTCATTGAAAAGAAACCGCAGAAGGATTTTCGGGCTTGCACAGCAGATAAGCAGGAAATTCTCATGAGAAAGGAAAGACAGACATGAAGAGGAAAGCAGCAGCGCTGTTTCTGGCAGTGACTATGGCAGTTGTATCTATAGCCGGATGTGGTAGCAGGGAAGAGGCAAAGAAAGGGCAAAAAGAGGTTATTCAGGAAGAACAGGAAACAGCTGAGAAAGCAAAAAGCGAATCTGAGGAGAATTCAGAGCCTGTAGATATGAATATTACAGCTTTAAAGGGCCCAACTGCTATGGGTATGGTGCAGTTCATGGATCAGGCAGAGCAGGGTGCACTCACAGATGAAAACTATCATTTTTCCATTTCTGCCTCTGCCGATGAGGTGACGCCAAAGCTGGTGCAGGGAAAAACAGACGTTGCAGCAGTTCCGGCAAATTTGGCCTCTGTGCTGTACAATAAAACCAATGGTCAGGTACAGGTTCTGGCAGTTAATACGCTAGGCGTGTTGTATCTGGTGGAAAACGGGAACAGTGTACAGTCAGCGGCAGACTTAAAGGGAAAAACTATTTATGCCAGCGGCAAAGGTTCTACCCCGGAATATGCGCTGGATTATATTCTTCGGCAAAACAACATTGACCCGGAAAAAGATGTGACTATTGAATGGAAGAGTGAACATTCAGAATGTGTAGCAGCAATTCTGACAGGGGAAAATAGTATTGCCATGTTGCCGCAGCCTTTTGTTACCACAGTTCAGACAAAAAATCCATCTATTCGTATAGCTCTGGATTTGACAGAGGAGTGGGAAAAGGTACAGGAAAAGGAAGAGAAAAAAAGCAGTATGATTACCGGTGTAGTGGTAGCTCGTACAGATTTTGTAAAGGAAAATCCTGAGGCGGTGGAGCATTTTTTGGAGCATTATGAGGACTCAGTAGAGTATGTAAACGGAAATACAGAGGAGGCAGCTCAGTTGGTAGGAAAGTATGACATTGTACCACCGCAGATTGCACAAAAAGCGCTGCCGGAATGTAACATTGTATACATAGATGGAGAAGATATGAAAGAACAACTTTCCGGTTATCTGGAGGTGCTGAAAAATCAGAATCCACAGGCAGTAGGAGGCGTAGTGCCGCAAGATGATTTCTATTACACAGAATAAAAAGAAAAGAAAAATCAGGTTTTGGGCAGTAGCCTTCTGGCTCCTGGTATGGCAGGTGGCAAGTATGGCAATCGGGCAGGAGATACTTCTGGTATCTCCTGTTGCTGTTTTACAAAGGCTGGGGGAATTGATTTGGAAAAAGGAATTTTGGGCTTCAGTGGGATTTTCTCTTTCCCGCATAGCCGGCGGTTTTTTATTAGGTATGGGATTCGGCGTTCTTTTGGGTGGAATTTCAGCAGGTTTTGACAGAATAAAAAGAACTTTTTGCACCTCTGGTGTTGACTATGAAATCCATTCCGGTAGCGTCTTTTGTCATTTTGGCGCTTATTTGGATACCTTCTGAGAATCTGTCCGTTTTTATTTCCTTTTTTATGGTGTTTCCTGTGGTTTATACCAATGTACAACAAGGTATGGAGCGTGTGGACCAAAATCTACTGGAAATGGCACAGGTGTTTCAGGTGACAGGAATCAGAAGGATTCGGTATATTTATTTATCTCAGGTGCTGCCTTTTTTCCGCTCCGGCTGTTCTGTGGCATTGGGACTTTGCTGGAAGGCAGGGGTGGCGGCAGAAGTTATCGGAATACCAAAAGGTTCTATTGGAGAGCATTTGTACCAGTCAAAAGTGTATTTGGAAACTCCAGATTTATTTGCCTGGACAGTAGTGATTATTGTTATCAGCCTGTTTTTTGAAAAAATCTTTTTAAGTGTCATAGATTGGGTTGTGAAGAGGCTGGAGAGGTGACAGATATGGGAATTCAAATAAGAAATTTATGCAAGACATACAACGGACAGAAGGTGCTGGATCACTTTTGCGCAGAAATTCCGGAAGGGGTGACAACCTGTATTATGGCTCCTTCGGGAAAAGGAAAAACCACGCTTTTCAGAATCCTTCTGGGCTTGGAAGAAGCAGACAGCGGAGTAATAAAAGGACTTGAAAACCGTCAGCTTCGGGCTGTTTTTCAAGAGGATAGGTTGTGCGAAAATCTCACTGCAGAAGCCAATATCCGTCTTGTTCAGAAGGGAAAAAAGGGTAAAAGTCAGGAGTTTTTACAACAGGTAGAAGAAGGACTTTTGGCAGTGGGACTTAAGGACTGTGGGAAGCGTCAGGTAAAGGAGCTGTCTGGAGGTATGAAGCGGCGGGTGGCACTTTTGAGAGCCATATATGCAGACTGGGACGTGCTGCTTTTAGATGAACCCTTTAAGGGATTGGACAGGGAAACCAGGGAGTGTGTGCTGGCCTTTGTGCAGGAAAGATTCAGGGAAAAGACTGTGCTTTGCATTACCCACGAAAGAGAAGAAGCAGAAGCCCTTGGGGCAAAAATTATAGCATTGTGATAAAAGCGTCTAAAAGATAGGAAATGGATACATTTCTCCACAACAGTGGTTTTAACTGCTATGGAAATGTATCCATTTTCTTTTATCCATTATACGTTATACCATTTTCTGCCTGGCTTAATATTCATCTACATGCAGCAGCTCATGTACTTTTCCCTTCAGAAGTCCGTCATAAAGAGATACAATCAATGGATTTTCATCAGCCTTCCGGATACTGGTTACACTGTCTGCCTGGTAAAGTCCTTCTGTTCTGGCTGTCTTGGTACGGTTGCCTGCTCTTGGCGGCTGTCCTCCTCCCATGATGCAGCCTCTGCGGCATGCCATAACTTCTACAATGTGGTATTGTTTTTTTCCTCTCTTGATATTTTCCATAACCGTATGTGCATTGGCAAGTCCACTGACAACACAGACGTTTAATGGAGTCCCCTTATAAGTAACAGTAAATTCTTTAATGCCCGCCTCGCCTCTTGCGCCGGCTTCTGCAACACTGTCCATGGTTGCCTTGTCATGGCGGTCTGCAAAGCGGCGCAGCATAGCCTCTGTTACACCGCCGGTTACGCCAAAGATAACGCCGGCACCTGAACCAAAGCCAAAGGGCATGTCACAGGCCTCTGTAGCCAGAGTGGAAAATTCAATACCGGAGTTACGAATCATACGGATAAGCTCTGTGGTGGTGATAACCACGTCCGTATCCTGTTCTCCTTTGGTAAAGCTGTTGGGGCGGAGAATTTCCATTTTCTTTGCCGTACATGGCATAATAGATACCACAAAAGTTTTTTTACCCTGGTTTTTCTCCGGGTCACGGTAATATTCCTTCATAACAGCAGAGAACATACCCTGAGGAGAACGGCAGGTAGAAAGATTATCTTTATATTCAGGATACTGGTCGCAGAGATATTTTACCCATGCAGGACAGCAAGAGGTAAAGAGCGGCAGCTTTTCGCCTTTTTCTACCCGGTCTAAAAATTCTTTGGATTCTTCCATAATGGTAAGGTCTGCGGCAAAGGCGGTATCATATACCTCATCAAAGCCCATGCGATGCAGAACGGCAACTAATTTGCCCATTACGCTGTGTCCCTTTGTCAGACCAAAGGCATCGCCTACTGCAACCCGGACAGCAGGAGCTACTTGTGCTACAACGCGGGTATTTGGGTCTGCAATGGCGTCCCATACCTCGTCCATATGAGTTTTGATGCTGATTGCGCCTGTTGGGCAGAAGACACGGCACTGACCGCAGCTTACGCAGTCTGTAGCAGATAAAGGCTTGTCAAAGGCAGGCATAACCATAGCGTCAGTACCTCTGTGAGCAAAGCCCAGTACACCAAGCCCCTGAAGCTCACTGCAGGCGCGGACACAATCGCCACAGAGAATGCATTTGTTCGGGTCGCGGACAAGAGCAGGAGAACTGGTATCCAGAGGTCTTTCTTCTCTGGTGTTCTGGAAGCGCACAGAAGTAATATTCATGCGGTGCGCTAAATCCTGCAGTACACATTCGCCGCTCTTCACGCAGGTGGTACAGTCGCGGCAGTGAGCAGAGAGCAGAAGCTCTACAATCATTTTTCGGTATTTTTTAATTTTCCCGGAATTGGTGTAAATCACCATGCCGTCCCTTGGTTCCTCAGAGCAGGAGGCAAAAGTGCGGCCCCGGTCATCTTCCACGGTACACAAACGACAGGCACCGAAAACAGATAATTCCGAATGGTAGCAAAGTGTTGGCAAATCAATACCAGCATTGCGGATAACAGAAAGGACATTTTTTTCATCGGTAAATTCTACCTTTCTGCCGTCTATTGTCATAAATCCCATAATTGTCCCTCCTAATATTCAACATAAACTGCATCAAATGCACAGTTTTCCCGACAGGAATCACACTTGATACAAAGATCCGGATTAATGCTGTAGGCTTCCTTACGGACACCGGTAATAGCACCCACAGGACAGTTTTTCGCACATTTTCCGCAGCCCTTACAGAATTCAGGGTTGATGACATAGCGTCGCATAGCGGTACAGTTTTTCGCAACGCATTTATGCTCTGTAATATGTTCCTCATATTCCTTGCGGAAGGTCTTTAAAGTACTGATTACAGGCAGAGGTGCACTCTTTCCAAGACCGCAAAGTGCCATGCTTTTTACCATGGCAGCCAGCTCTTCCAGAGTATCCAAATCCTCCAGTTTGCCTTCTCCGTTTACAATGCGTTCCAGAATTTCCAGCATACGCTTGGTACCTTCCCGACAGGGAACACACTTTCCGCAGGATTCTCTCTGTGTAAAGCTCATAAAGAAACGGGCAACCTCTACCATACAGGTATTTTCGTCCATAACAACCAGACCCCCGGAGCCCATAATGGCATTGTATTTTTTTACACTGTCAAAATCCAGTCCAACGTCTAATTGTTCACTGGTCAGACAGCCGCCGGAGGGACCACCGATCTGAATAGCTTTAAAATCTCCGCCGCCCTTAATGCCCGCCGCCGATATCGTAGATGATTTCCCTTAAAGTTGTTCCCATTGGAACTTCAATCAGGCCGGTATTTTCAATCGCGCCGGTGATGGAAAAGGTTTTTGTTCCAGGGCTTCCCTCTGTGCCAATGGTTTTAAACCACTGAGCACCCTTTAAAATAATGCCGGGAACGTTGGCAAAGGTTTCTACATTGTTTAATACCGTAGGTTTTGCCCACAGACCCTGGTCAACAGTTCTCGGAGGTTTGGTTCTTGGCATACCTCTGTCCCCTTCAATAGAAGCAGTCAGGGCAGAACCTTCACCGCATACAAATGCGCCTGCGCCCCGGTTAATGTGCATATGGAAGGAGAAATCCGTCCCCAGAATGTGTTCGCCTAAAAGTCCCTTTTCCTCTGCCTGGCGGATTGCGTGGCGCAGACGGGCAACAGAGAGAGGGTACTCTGCACGAACATAGATATAACCGTTCTGTGCGCCGGTTGCATAAGCGGCAATGGTCATACCTTCAATCAGACGATAAGGGTCACCTTCCATCACACTGCCGTCCATAAATGCACCCGGGTCGCCTTCATCACCGTTACATACTACAAAATGTTCCGGCACTTCTTTGTGTGCAGCCACCTGTTTCCACTTTCTTCCGGCAGGGAAGCCGCCGCCTCCTCTTCCGCGAAGCTTGGACTGGTCTACTTCTTCTAATACATCTTCCGGTGTCATGTCAAAAAGAGCCTTGGCAAGGGCATCGTAGCCTCCGGAAGCTATGTATTCATCCAGGGATTCCGCATCGAATTTTCCGCAGTTTTTCCAAGACGATTCTGGTTTGTTTTGCAATAAAAGGAATTTCATCGGGAGTTGCGTAGGATTCACCGCTTTTCTTATAGAACAGCCGTTCTACAGGTTCGGCATTTAAAACGGTACGCTGGAAAATTTCCTGACAGTCCTCCTCCTGAACCTTTACATACTGATAATGGTAAGGCTCGATTCTTACCAGAGGTCCCAGTTCGCAGATACCCTGACACCCGGTTTTGACAGTGCCCACATGAGGAACGTCTTTTTGAAATTCTACGGTTACACCCTCTAAATCATGGCACAGTTCCAACATTTTGTTGTATATTTTTTCAGAGCCGGAGGCAACGCAGCCGGTTCCGGCACATACGAGAATCCTGCATTTGTAAGAGTCGATTTCTTTTTTGGCAATTTCTCGTTCTTTTAATAAGGCATCTCTGTTTTCAATCATCATACATTATCACCTCGCAGCTTGGCAATTAATTCCAGCGCCTTTTCCGGCGTCATAGATGGGTAGACTTCGTTGTTGACTGTCATGGTAGGCGCAAGTCCACAGGCGCCAAGACAGGATACCGTTTCCACGGTAAAGAGCATGTCGTCAGTGGTGTGTTTTTTCTTGCTGAGTCCCAGTTCTTTCTGGAGCGCTTCCAGAATAGGAATGGATTTGCGGACATGACAGGCAGTTCCATCGCAGACCTTTATGATATATTTTCCCTTTGGTTCAAAAGAAAAGTTTTCATAAAAAGTGGCTACGCTGTAAGCCTTAGCCTCACGAACCCCGATTTCTTTTGCCACATAAGTCAGTAATTCACCGGGAAGATAACGGTATTCTGCCTGGATATCCTGCATAATGGGAATTAAAGAACTTGCTTTTCGGCCATAGAATTCAATGATCTCGTCAGTTTTTTCATAGTAGCTTTGGTCGAGCATGATTACATACCTCCTCACACATAGTCAATACACCGCCAAAATATATAAGCGAAGTTATTTGTATTATATCTTATATGTGAAAAATGTACAATCATTTTTCGGCAAAAAATAAAAAATTATGCACTATTCTTAAACTTTACAAGGGAATGGTTTGATGATAAAATAAAAAAAAGGAGGGCGGCATATGTCTGAAAAATTATATGATATGATGGATTGGCCGGAAATAGAGGCTGTAGTATATTCAGAAGAAAGTGAACCAAAGAATATTTTAGGACCCAGAAAAACAGAGGAAGGAATTCTGATCCAGTGCTTTTTGCCTGGAGCAAAACAGGTGAAGGTGCTTCTGGGAAGAGGAAAGCCGGAGTATGAAATGGAACTGCAGGACGAGGCAGGATTTTTTTCTGTGCTGATTCCGGGCAGCAAGATACCAAAATATAAGTATGAAGCTGTGTATGGGGACGGAAAAAGGAAAAAATTTTATGACCCGTACGCTTTTGAAAAACAGATTAGTGTAGAGCAGGAGCAGCAGTTTGCAGCAGGAATTTGCTATGATATTTACGAAAAGCTGGGAGCACACCCCATGACACTTCACGGTGTAGAGGGCGTATATTTTGCCGTATGGGCGCCAAATGCCATGCGCGTCAGTGTTGTGGGAGATTTCAATAAATGGGATGGCAGAGTACATCAGATGAACCGTTTGAATGTATCTGGAATCTTTGAACTCTTTATTCCGGGACTGAAGCCAGGGGCATTATATAAATACGAAATCAAGGCAAAAGGCTCTCTGGTATATTTAAAGGCAGATCCTTATGGGAATCAGGCAGAGCTGCGCCCGAAAACGGCTTCTGTTGTGGCGGATTTAAGCCAGTACACCTGGCAGGACAGCCAGTGGTTAAAGGAGAGAAAGCAGATAAACAGGCAGGACAGACCTCTTGCTGTCTATGAAATGCATCTGGGATCCTGGAGAAAGCCTGAGGAAGAGGGCAGACTGTTTTACAGCTACAGAGAACTGGCACCCATGGTGGCAGAGTATGTAAAAGAGATGGGTTATACTCATGTGGAACTGATGCCGGTGATGGAACACCCTTTAGATGAATCCTGGGGTTATCAGGTAACCGGATATTATGCGCCTACCAGCCGATATGGAAGCTGTGAGGACTTCATGTATTTTGTAGATTATTTGCATCAGCAGGGGATTGGTGTGATTTTGGACTGGGTGCCGGCTCATTTTCCCAAGGATACCTTTGGAATGTCTAATTTTGATGGAACCTGCCTTTATGAGCATCTGGATCCAAGACAGGGTATGCACCCACACTGGGGAACCCTTATCTACAACTACGGACGGCCTCAGGTGAAGAATTTCCTGATTGCAAATGCGCTGTTTTGGGCAGAAAAATATCATGCAGACGGAATCCGCATGGATGCAGTGGCTTCCATGTTGTATCTGGATTATGGAAAGAATGACGGGGAATGGATTGCAAATATATACGGCGGCAATGAAAATCTGGAAGCTGTGGAATTTTTGAAGCACTTGAATTCCATTTTTAAGAAAAAACACCCGGACGTACTGCTGATTGCAGAGGAATCTACTGCCTGGCCGCAGATCACTGGAAAGGTAGAAGCGGACGGACTGGGATTTGATTACAAATGGAACATGGGCTGGATGAACGACTTTATCGATTATATGCAGAAGGATCCGATTTTCAGAGCCGGAGTCCATGATGAGCTGACATTTAGTATGGTTTATGCTTACAGCGAGAAATTTCTGTTAAGCCTTTCTCATGACGAGGTGGTGCATGGAAAAGGTTCTCTCCTAAATAAAATGCCAGGAGATAAGGAAAAGAAGCTGGCAAATCTCCGGGCAGCCTATGGCTTTATGCTGGTACATCCAGGCAAAAAACTCCTCTTTATGGGACAGGAATTTGCACAGGAGAGAGAATGGTCGGAGCAAAGAGAACTGGATTGGAGCCTGTTGGAGGAAAAAGAGCATAAGCAGATGCAGGATTATGTAAAAGCCCTTTGGAAATTGTATAAAGAACAGCCTGCTTTGTATGAAGAGGATTATGAACCAGAAGGATTTTCCTGGATTAATCATATGGACTCTGAGAGAAATATGCTGACCCTTATCCGAAAAGGAAAGAAAAAGGAGGATACGCTGGTAGTTGTATGCAATTTTTCTGCACTGGATTATGATAAATATCAAATGGGTGTACCGTATCCGGGCAAATACAAGGAAATTTTTAACAGTGACGCAGAAGCTTACGGAGGCAGCGATGTACGCAATTCAAGAGTAAAAACTGCAAAAAAGGCAGAATGTGATGAACGGGAACACTCCATTGTGATTCATGTAGCGCCTCTGGCAGTACAGATTTTCTCCTATACAAAGCCGGAACCGAAAAAAGCAGGGAAAAAGACAGAAGCTGTGAAAAAAGTACCGGTGTCCAAGGTGCAGAAAAAGCTCCAGAAGGTAATGGAGGAGGAATGGGAGAAAGCCGACGCAGCCGGAAAGCAGATAACAGAAGAGGTGAAGCCTGATGCAACAAAGAAAAGTGCAGAAGCCCCCAAATTAGAAACCACAAAGAAGGAACCGTTAAAGCTGGAAACAGATAAGAAAGAATCCCTAAAACTGGAAACTGCAAAGACGGAGCCGTTAAAGCTGAATACAGAGAAAAAGGAAGCCCTAAAATTAGAAACTGCAAAGACAGAGCCGTTAAAACTAAAGACAGACAAAACGGAAGCTCTAAAGCTGGAAACGACAAAGACAGAGGTGCCAAAGCTGGAAACAGCAGATAGGGACTTGGCAAAACCAGCTTCTAAAAGAAAGAAGAAAACGAAAAAATAAAAGGCAGAGCTGCCACATGAAGCGAGTATTGGAAGCAGAGGATTTCCGGTTTTCCAAGGTTTTCATGGGGCAGCCCTGCTGCAATATACAAAAAAGGTGGAATGTATGAAAATATTTTTAGCAGATGCATTGACAGAGCCTCTGGAAATTCAAAGTCTGGAAGCTTTTTTTAAGCAATATCTGACCTGGGATTACTGGGAGAAAAAGCTGCCCCTGATTGGAAACTTTGCAGGGCGGGTACTTTTGGCAATTCTGGTCTATATTATTGCAAGTAAGCTGATTCATAAAATATGCAGGCTGATTGTAGCGTCTATGAACCGTGCCAATGCGGACACCGGCGTCATACAGTTTGTGTCTTCCTTTGTAAAGGCGGCGTTGTATTTTCTTTTAATTGTCAGTATCGCCACCAGCTTTGGGGTGAAAGAATCGTCCATTGCCGCACTTTTGGCTTCCAGTGGTGTTGCCATTGGTCTTGCATTGCAGGGCGGTCTTTCCAACCTGGCAGGCGGCGTGATTATTTTGATTCTGCGTCCCTTTACCATTGGAGATTATATTATTGAAAATTCAGGAAATCAGGAAGGTACGGTTGTAAAAATTGACTTGTTTTACACAACGCTGTCCACAGTGGATAACCGGAGAATTACAGTCCCGAACGGAACGCTTACCAATTCCAGTATTGTAAATGTAACAGCAAAGGACAACAGAAAACTGGAAATTAAAGTAGGAATTTCCTATCAGGCAGATTTGAAGAGGGCAAAGCAGATTTTACAGGATTTGCTCCATGAGGATAAAAGCATTATGTCTGATGAGGAGATGCAGGTATTTGTAGATGAGCTGGCAGCAGACAGCGTGATTCTGGGGTTGCGCGCCTGGGTGAAGACCGAGGAATACTGGGCAACAAAGTGGCGTCTGAACGAAGAAATCAAGCTGGCATTTGATGAGGCGGGCGTGGAAATTCCCTTTCCACAGCTGGACGTGCATATTAAAGAGCAATGATTTTATAGAGTCTTTAGAAAATTTAAGAATCAAGAAATATTTTTTCCATTGGTTTAGTGCTACAATAACACTATAACAGAAATGGAAGGACTGATGGAGATGAAAACCCAGGTGTTGTACAAAAGCAGAACCGGAAATACGGAAAAGCTGGCAAAAGCGATTTTTGAAGCCATTCCCGGACAGTGTAAGGATATTACCCCTTTAGACGGGCAAACGGACTATGATATGGGAGATGTTTATTTTATTGGCTTCTGGACAGACAGGGGCAGCGCCAGTGTGGAGGTTCTAGATTATCTGGGAAGTCTGCAGGGAAAGAAAATTGCTCTTTTTGGAACCTGCGGTATGGGAAATAACCCTGAATATTACAGGAAAATTGAAGAAAATATCAAAGTTTTTATTGAAGATGATAATGAATACCTGGGTGCTTATCTGTGCCAGGGAAAGATGCCCATATCTGTAAGAGATAAATACAGTCGTATGAAAAATGCAGAGAATGAAAAAATGGTAAATGCCATGATACGAAATTTTGATATGGCAATGCTGCACCCGGACAATGAGGATTTGCAGGGAGCCAAAAGCTTTGTGAAAGAAATTTATGAAAGACTGGAGAGGGAAGCGCAAGATGATGAATAAATTAAGAGAAAAGCTGGCAAAATTTATGTATGGCAGATATGGAAGCGATAAGCTGAATATGTTTTTGCTGGTGATATTGCTGGTATGTGCGGGAATCAATCTTTTTTTGCGAAACGGCTATTTCAGCATGCTGTTAAGTTCCTGGGAGTTACTTCTGATTATTCTGATTTATTACCGTATGTTTTCCAGAAATATTCAGAAGCGTTATGCAGAGAATCAGAAATACCTGAATCTGGAAAATAAAGTAAAACGTTTTTTCGGGAAAAGGAAATACATACAGGAGCAGAGAAAAGATTTTCATATTTATACCTGTCCTCAGTGCAAACAGAAGATTCGAATTCCAAAAGGAAAGGGGAAAATCAGTGTCCGCTGTCCGAAGTGTGGTGCTGAGTTTGTGAAAAACAGTTAAAAAACAAAGGATAAAACAGTCGTGAAAAGAAAAGGGCTGTCGCTTAAACCGAAAAATCAGCCGTTGTACAAGCTTTTTGTACAGCAGGCTTATCGGTGCTGCGGCATGCCCTTTTTTGATTTTTAAATCTGATGTTGGCAAAAGGAGAAGGTTACAATGCCTCCCAGGTTTCCGTTTCTAAGGAGAACGGTTCCGCCGTGATTTTTTGCTGCCTGCGCAGCAAACCAGAGTCCAAGACCATGATGAGAAGCGCTGCTTCTGGAGGAATCCCCCTGCCAGAGCCGTTCCGTCCCGTGAAGAAGCGCTTCCTGACTGAAGCCCTTTCCCTGGTCATAAATACACAACTCCCAGCCTTCGCCTGTCATGCAGCCTGTCAGGGATACGGTTTTTCCTCTGGGCGTGTGTTCCACAGCATTTAAAACTGTGTTTAGAAAGGCTCTGAGCAAACGCTCTTTTTGGATTACCGCCTGTCCCTTCAGATTGCTTTCTGTTTTTAGATAGACACCTTTGGATTCTGCCAGTGTGCGGGCATTTTGGCAAAGCTCCTCAAAAAGGGCGGAAAGCTCTACAGGAGAAAAGGATTCCTCCGCGCCTTTGGAAAGTTCTAAAAGACTGGTTACATATTGCACAGCGCGGGTATTGGCAGAAAGAATGGTTTCTGCCATGTTGCGTTCTGTCTGAGAAAGATTTTCTTCTAATAACAGCTCAGCATTGCCTCCGATAAGGGTAAGAGGGGTTTTTAAATCATGGGCAAGGGCAGCCATTTCTGTTTCCCGTTCCTGTTGAGCGCTCCACTGGGAGGACAAAGAGGTGTATAAGGCATCTCTCATGTGTTCCATGGCAAGAAGCGCCTGGTCATATTCCCGGATTCCTGCATGAGGAATGGGAAAGTCCAGTTCTCTGACACTGATTTTACGGCTGACTTGGGCAAAGAGCCTAAGACGGTCGGTCAGATAGCGTTTCAGATGCAGCGTATGGAGAAAAAGACATAAAATCCAGGAAATGCAAAGCGCTGTCCACCAAAGGGCTTCAAAGGAAAAAGGAAGATGGCGCAGAGCAGGATTTATAAATTCTCTTCGGTAATACCAGTGGAGAATTAGAGTATCGCTGTCAGGATAAACGTAGGAAAGAAAATCTACGTCCTCAGAGCCCTGAGAGAAAACGGTTTTTAACTGTTTTTGTTCTTTCAAAGAGGCATTGGTTTCCAGTATCTGTCCCTCGGAATCAAAAAGTGCATAAAAAGGGAGGAAATCCTCTCCCGGCGTAAGAAACTCTTGGGGCTTTTCTGCCAGAAAGGCTTCAGCCTGCTGATTAGACACAGAGCCATGGTAAATCAGACCGGCCCGCTCCAGTCCGGTTTGCAAGGCAAGAAAAGCCACCAGGCACAGAAGCATACTGCCCAGCAGGACAAAGGCAAAGCGCAGCAGGACAAAGGACAGGCTTATATCAGATTTTCTTTTTGCCATTTATAACCCACCCCCCAGACGGTTTCAATGGGATTTAAGTCCCTGATTTTTAACTTTGCGCGTATATTTTTTATGTGTTCGGCAATGGCAGAGGCATTTCCTTCTGCATCAAAGCCGAAAACAGCTTCGTAAAGCAGTTCTTTGGTAAATACCTGTCCTGCATGAAGCGCCAGGTATTCACAGATGGCATATTCTCCTTTGGTAAAGGACAGGGGCTGGTCTTTTACAGAAGCTGTTTTTGCCTGTAAGTCAAAGCAGACGCCGCCTCGATGTAAAGTGTGTATCGGCTGCCGCATTTCCCGCCGCAGATGGGCGTTCACCCTTGCTCGAAGCTCTGCAAGGCTGAAAGGCTTTTTGATATAGTCATCTGCGCCCAGGCCAAACCCCTGTACCAGAGCAGTTTCCTCTGTCTTTGCCGTTAAAAATAAAATGGGGCAGTCCACTTCCCGGCGAATCCGTCTGCACAGAGAAAAACCGTCTTCCCCGGGCATCATTACGTCCAGCAGAAGCAAATCATACTGGCGGCAGCAGGCAGGAGAAAGCTGTGTGCTGTTTTCTTCCCGGTCCACCTGGTGTCCGTCCCTTGTTAGGGCTGTATAGACCAGATTTCGCATATCTGCATCATCGTCCACCACTAAAATTTTTGCCATTTTAAAGTTCCTCCTGTTTCCTGACAGCATAAAAAACTGCCTGCATATTTTTTAGATAGCTCTCTTTTCATCATAGCATATTTTTCAAATCCCTGCTCTCTTTTTTGAATCCATGATTTTTAAAACAAAAATGGTTACACAGGCACAGAGAACCAAGATAAAACAGCTTTGCAGCCGGTTTTGCGGGGTGGTTTCATAGTATCCGGCAATGCCCAGAACTGCAGTTATGGGATAAAAAGAGCGAAGGGTATCCGAGATGCTCATAAATAGGCCGGCGAAGGAGTACAGTTCTGTAAGCGCCAGAGCCAGCCAATAGTTCTTTTTGCAGCAGGACACCAGAACAATCATAGGAGATACAGCCAGAAACACGCCGATTCCTTCTAAAAGATAGGTCTTGAGAAATTCTGCCGCCAGTCCTGCCGACAGCTCGGAAGCAGAAAAAAGCTCTAAAAACAGGTTTTGAAGAAATAAAAGGAGGTAAAGCAGCAGACTCAGTATAAAAGTCAGGAGCATTTTGGCGGAAATCAGTTTTATTTTACGCACAGGAATCAGCAGCAGAGCGTTTAAAGTACCCTCTTCCTCTTCCCGGCAAATCAGATAGCTTCCGAAGAGAGCAATCATGGCGGGGAGAACAAAAAGTGTTGCCCAGGGCTGGGCTATATTAAGATACCAGCAGGAAAGGGGCTGGGAGGAAAGGCTGCTACGGGCAGGGTTTCCTCCCAGGAACACAATGGCTGTGACACCGGTGGTACAAAGCAGAGCAAGGAGGAGAAAGCGGCAGCGGCGAAGCTTCCTGCATTCTGCCCAAAGTAATGTTTTCATAGAATCACCTTATCCTTTCTTAAGAGAGCGTGCTGCCACAAGGAGAGCCAGAGTATCCCAGAGGCAAATACACAAAACAGCCGGGAAAACAGAAAATTCCTGCACCGGAAATCCCGGAATCTCTCCATTTCCGGCAAGGAGAACTGAAGCTGCAGACAAAGGGTGCAGATACGGATTTACCGGTGTAAGAAAAAATCCGAGAAAGAGATAGAGCAGATTCAGGGACACAGGAAACAGATAGCCTTTTTGCAGTCCGGAAACAGCCAGAATGGGAAGTATGGCAAAAGCAGCAAGGACAGCAAGTTCCATGGATTTCTCCAAGAGAAAGAAAAAACTGTTCCACTGAAAAGAAATACAGCCAGAGCTGATGCCAAATCCAAAGGTGGCTATGGCTGTAAGCAGCATGAAGCACAGGGAATAGAGCAAAACTATGAAAAATTTTCCCAGAAAATAGCTTTTTTTGCTGATTGGTACAAGCCAGAGCTGCAGAAGGATACGGGACTGTCTTTCATCGTGTACCAGTATGGTGCAGAGGAGTCCGAGGATAAAGGGCAGAAGAAGAAACAGGGTAAATCCAAAGGCTGCCCATCGGTAAAACAGCGGGGGAGAAACAGGAAGGTTTCCCAAAGCACGAAAATAGACAGCAGCAAAAAAGGGCATGACAAAGGCTGCCAAAAGCATAAGCCAGATAACAGGCTTTCTGCGCAGTTTTTGAAATTCTGTTTGAAGAAGCAAAAGAAAGTTAAACAATTTCAGATCCTCCGGTAAGTGTTTTAAAATATTGTTCCAAAGCATTTTCCTTAAGCCACAGGTCCTTGTGCTTTTCCTTTAAAGCTGCCATAGAGCATTCTTCTACAAGGTTTCCCTGATGAAGAATCCCGATATGGTCTGCCAGCAGAGAAACTTCAGACAGAATGTGGCTGGACACCAGTATAGTGGTGCGGCAGTCTGTGCTTAAGGTTTTTAAAAAGGTTCGCAGCTTTGAAATCCCCACAGGGTCAAGCCCATTGGTAGGCTCGTCCAGAATCAGCAGGGCGGGATTGTGCAAAAGTGCGTTGGCAATTCCAAGGCGCTGTTTCATGCCCAGAGAATAGTTGGCAAAAATTTTTTTGCTTTCATAGGGCAGTTCTGCTTTTTCCAGAGCCTTTTTTACTGCAGTTTTGTCAGTAAGCCCCCGGAGTTTGGCGAAAATCTCCAGATTTTCCTTTCCGGTGAGATTGGGATAAAAGCCCGGATTCTCAATCATGGCGCCGATATGGGGATAAAGCAGTTTTTCATTTCCTTTTATAGATTTTCCAAATACACGGACCTCTCCTTTTGTGGCGGGAAGCAGCCCCAAAAGCAATTTCATAAGGGTAGTTTTTCCTGCTCCGTTTCTTCCGATTAGTCCATAAATCTGTCTTTCTTTTAAATGGAGATTTACGTTGTTTACGGCAAGCTGATTTGAATAGGCTTTGGTAAGCCGATTGGTTTCTATGACAAAATCATACATGAGAAACGCCTCTCTTTCTTTTTGATAAACTTACCGTAGCAGAGATTTTTAAGGAAATTATAAGGAAAAGGAAAAGAATTCGGTTTTCGTTCCATAGAAACTATGTTAGAATAAAATTATAAAAATAAGCGGAAGGTATCAAAGAGGAAAGCCAAATGGAAAATATGAAACTGAAATACCTGGAAAAAATGGCAGAACTTTATCCCACTATAGCTAAAGCGTCTACCGAGATTATCAATCTTCAGGCAATTTTGAATCTGCCAAAAGGTACAGAGCATTTTCTCACAGACATACACGGGGAATATGAAGCATTTTCTCATGTGTTAAAGAATGGCTCCGGTTCTGTGAGGAGAAAAATCGACACCGTATTTGGGCATACCATGAGCAAAAAGGAAAAGAGAAGCCTTGCTACGCTGATTTATTATCCAAGGGAAAAGATGAATCTGATGAAAATGCAGGAAAGTGACCAGAGGGAATGGTATAAAATTACCTTGTACCGCCTGATTGAGGTGTGTAAAAAAACAGCGTCCAAATATACCAGATCTAAGGTGCACAAAGCTCTGCCGGAGGATTTTGCCTATGTGATAGAAGAGCTGATTACAGAGCGTCCTGATATTGTGGACAAGGAGTCCTACTATGAGCAGATTATTCAAACCATCATTGAAATTGGGAGAGCAGAGGAGTTTATTGTGGCATTGGCGGAGCTGATTCAAAGACTGGTGGTAGATCATCTGCACATTCTGGGAGATATTTATGACCGGGGACCGGGGCCGCACCAGATTATGGACCGTCTGGAACACTATCATTCTCTGGATATCCAGTGGGGAAATCACGATATTCTCTGGCTGGGGGCAGCGGCAGGACAGGCGTGTTGTGTGGCAACGGTAGTTCGGATTTGTGCCCGTTATGCCAATCTGGATATTTTGGAAGACGGATATGGTATTAATCTTTTGCCCCTGGCAACCTTTGCCCTTACTTATTACAAAGATGACCCCTGCTCCTGTTTTAAAATTAAGGGACATAATACGTTGAATCCGGTAGAGCAGGATTTAAACATGAAAATGCATAAAGCGATTTCCATGATTCAGTTCAAACTGGAGGGGCAGCTTCTTATGAAGCGAAGGGAATTTGGCATGGCAGACAGGGCGCTTCTGGACGATATTGATTATACGGAAGGAACGATTACGCTAAACCGTAAAACCTATCCGCTTCTGGATTGTTCTTTTCCTACTATTGATCCGGAAAATCCCTATGAACTTTCCAGAGAAGAAAAGGAAGTGATAGACCGGCTTGTTTTTGCTTTTGTAAACTGTGAAAAGCTGCAAAGGCATATGAAGCTTTTGCTGAAAAAGGGCAGTATGTATAAAATATACAATCAAAATCTTTTATACCATGGCTGTATCCCTTTAAATGAGGACGGTACTTTTAAAGAAGTACAGGTATATGACAAGGTATATAAGGGGAAAGCCTTGTATGATGTGCTGGAAACCTATGTGAGAAAGGCTTTTGTGGCAATGGACGGACAGGAGAGAGAAAGGGGAAAAGATATTTTGTGGTTTATCTGGAGCAGTCCCTCCTCGCCGTTGTTCGGTAAAAACAAAATGGCAACCTTTGAGCGGTATTTTCTGGCAGAGAAGGAAACCCATGAAGAAACAAAGAACGCCTATTATAGGTTTTTGGAAAATCAGGAGATTGTAGAGAAAATCTTACAGGAATTTCATGTAACCGGTGAAGAAGCGCATATTGTAAACGGTCATGTTCCTGTACATCATGGAGAAGGGGAAAGCCCCATAAAATGCAGGGGAAAGCTGTTGATTATTGACGGCGGATTTTCCAGGGCATATCAAAAGGAAACGGGAATTGCCGGGTATACACTGATTTATAATTCCTGGGGCATGATTCTGGCGGCTCACGAGCCATTTACTTCTGCCACAGACGCCATTACAAAGGAAAGTGATATTCTTTCAGACAGTATTCTGGTAAAACGGGTGGTGAAGCGAAAAACCGTGGGAGAAACCGATATTGGCATGAAATTAAAAAGAAAGGATAGCAGAACTGGAGGAGCTTTTAGAGGCATACAGGGCAGGTTTGCTGATAGAAAAACTATGAAACACGAAGAAATAAAAATACAGGTACAGGGTTCTGTGCCGGGTACACATCTGACTACCTATATTTTAGGAAATTATCTTGATCAGGCAGAGAATGACAGGCGGCCTTTGGTGCTCATCTGCCCCGGTGGGGCTTATGCCATGACTTCCAACCGGGAGGCGGAACCTGTGGCGCTGCAGTTTAATGCCATGGGGTATCACGCAGCGATTTTGCGGTATTCCTGTGCTCCGGCCGTGTACCCCGCCGCTCTTCTGGAGGTGGCAGAAAGTGTAAAACTTATCCGGGAGCATGGGGAAGAATGGGGCGTAGATGTGGATAAAATTCTCATTATGGGATTTTCCGCAGGAGGACATCTGGCAGCCAGCTATGGTGTATTTTGGAATAGGAATTTTGTAAAAGAGGCAGTGGGGTGTTCCACGGAGCTTCTTCGTCCAAATGGGTTGATTCTCTGCTATCCTGTTATCAGTACAGATGAAAAAATTTCCCACATTCCCAGTATCCAAAACCTTTTGGGCGTTTCCTATGATGAAAAAAGAGAACAGGTATCTCTGGAAAACCAGGTGGGAGAACAGGTACCGCGAACCTTTATGTGGCATACCGTGGAGGACGAAACCGTGCCCTTCTGGAATTCTTTTCGCTTTGCACAGGCGCTTGGGAAAGCAGGAATTTCGCTGGAATATCATCTTTATCCCAAAGGAATCCACGGCTTATCTCTGGCAACGGAAAGCATAAAAAGAAAAGATGGAAGCGGCACAGAAAAAAGCTGCAAAAGCTGGTTTTCTCTTTTACGGGACTGGATTCTGGAAAATTATGGCTTATAAGAAAAAAAATCCTTGCAATATGCAGAATAGATATGCTATAATACAGGCATTGCCGAGCGCAATGAAGAAAATAACCACGCCTGTGAATACCAATGGACGGTGCTTAAAAAGTCCCGGAGGTGAAGAAGCAGGTGGAAGTGTAAACCAAAAGGAGAGAAAAAAATGAGCGTTATTTCAATGAAACAGTTACTGGAAGCAGGTGTTCATTTCGGACATCAGACAAGAAGATGGAACCCTAAAATGGCTCCGTACATCTACACAGAAAGAAATGGTATCTACATCATCGATTTACAGAAATCTGTAGGTATGGTTGACGATGCTTACAAAGCAATCGCTGACATCGCTGCTGATGGCGGTACAATTCTGTTCGTAGGTACAAAGAAACAGGCTCAGGACGCTATCCAGACAGAAGCTGAAAGATGCGGTATGTTCTATGTAAATGAAAGATGGTTAGGCGGTATGCTGACAAACTTCAAGACAATCCAGAGCAGAATCGCAAGATTAAAAGAAATCGAAGCTATGGAAGCTGATGGAACATTTGATGTTCTTCCTAAGAAAGAAGTTATCAACCTGAAGAAAGAACTGGCTAAATTACAGAAAAACCTTGGCGGAATCAAAGAAATGAAAAAACTTCCGGACGCTATCTTTATTGTAGATCCGAAAAAAGAAAGAATTTGCGTACAGGAAGCTCATACATTAGGTATTCCACTTATCGGTATTGCTGATACAAACTGTGATCCGGAAGAATTAGATTATGTAATTCCAGGAAACGACGATGCAATCAGAGCCGTAAAATTAATTGTTTCTAAAATGGCAGATGCTGTTATCGAAGCAAATCAGGGCGAAGCTGCTGACGCTGAAGAAATCTTCACAGAAGAAGCAGAAGAGGCTGTAGAAGAATAATTTTTTCTATTATACAGGAGGAAATGAAAATGGCTATTACAGCAGGAATGGTAAAAGAATTAAGAGAAATGACAGGCGCTGGTATGATGGACTGTAAGAAAGCTCTTACAGCTACAGAAGGCGATATGGATAAAGCAGTTGAATTCTTAAGAGAAAAAGGTCTCGCAACTGCTCAGAAAAAAGCTGGACGTATTGCAGCAGAAGGTCTTTGCCAGACTTTAGTATCTGCAGATGAAAAATACGCAGTTGTTGTTGAAGTAAATGCAGAAACAGACTTTGTTGCAAAGAACGATACTTTCCAGGGTTATGTTGCTCAGGTTGCTGAAGCTGCTATGGAAACAGAAGCTGCTACAACAGAAGAATTCCTGGCTTCTACATGGAAATTCGACACAACAAAAACAGTAAACGAAGCACTGGCTGCTCAGATTGCTGTTATCGGCGAGAACATGAACATCAGAAGATTCGCTAAAGTGGCAGAAGAAAACGGATTCGTTGCTTCTTACACACATATGGGCGGAAAAATAGGTGTTCTGGTAGACGTTGAAACAGATGTTGTAAACGATGCTGTAAAAGAAATGGCTAGAAACGTAGCTATGCAGATTGCGGCTTTAAAACCACAGTACACAAACAGCTCTGAAGTAAGTGCAGAATATATTGCACATGAAAAAGAAATTCTGCTTGCTCAGATTATGAACGACCCGAAAGAATCTCAGAAACCGGAAAAGGTTATTCAGGGTATGATTAACGGACGTATCAATAAAGAATTAAAAGAAATCTGTCTGTTGGATCAGGTTTATGTAAAAGCAGAAGACGGAAAACAGAACGTAGCGAAGTATGTAGAAGAAGTTGCAAAAGCAACCGGCGCTAACATTACAATCAAAGGTTTTGTTCGTTTCGAAACAGGCGAAGGTATCGAAAAGAAAGAAGAAGACTTCGCTGCTGAAGTTGCAAAACAGATGGGCAATTAAGCAAAGTTTTCAATCTGAAATTTAATTAGAGTTTTATAGGCTCTGAGAGCCTTGTAAACACACTATTTCCAAGTGTTTATAAGGTTTTCAGGGCTTTTTTTATTGCCAAAGAGAAAAAGGGCAATATATCATTAAAGACCGTCTAAAACCGTCTAAAATCACATCAAATTGAGTATTGCACAACATGCAAATCGAGTAAAATATATATCCACAATCTTCAGCGAAGTTTACACAAATTACTGGAATATTTAAAAGCACCCTAAAAGTTAAAGCTATGGGGGAATATTATGAAAATCTGACATTGGAAGAAGCCGTAGAAAAATACAAAACGATTCCGGCAGACCGCATTCATGGGATAAAAGGAATTGGATTTTGCCTGAAAGACGGCAGCATTTATGATGGAGAATACGAATTGATGTCTGGAGGGAAAATTTCCAAAGACTTGATTGACTTAGTCCCCCATTATAAAGAAAGCCCGTTGGTAAAAAAAGCAATGCAAGATTTAGAAAGAATCTTGGCAGAAAAACAACGGGAAAATACAGCGGAGCAGACAAAAACAGAGGGAACAATGGGAAGAAAAGTTTCTGTGCTAAAAGCCTTAAAGGAGCGTAAGGAACTGTTAAAGAAACAGGAGAAAAAAGAAGAAACGTCCCATACTCGTAAGAAAGAAGCAGAATTGTAATGAAAAAATGGAAATACAGAGAAACGGTTATGGCAGGTAATCAATTTGCAGTGTATCAGCTTAGAGAAATCCCCGAAAACAGAAAAAAGCGTTTTCGCTCTTATGCAGAATTACAAAAAGAACATATCCAGATACGCTATACAGATTATAAACAAGTATATAGAAGCTGGATGCGGTACGATGAAATACCGGATAATATCCGAAACCGTTTGGAAAAGCAGTTACCGAAAAAATTTTCCGGACATGCCCTAAGTATTGGGGATGTGCTGATTTTAGATAAGAATGGGGAAGCGGCAGCCTATTATTTGGAAAAAGAGGGCTTTACTGTTTTAGATGATTTTATTTGGAATGGTTCTTCCAATACGTTGATTTCTCTTGCCACTACTAATTTTCAGCTTGAAGGGAAAGAAGGAAGATGGCTTGCTTTCGATAATCTGGTGGTGGAAGGAAAAGAATTTTTTCTAATGGAGCATACGACATACGGAAAAAATGCTGCTTGGGTAGTGGTAGATGGAACTGGAAAGTTAATCGTGGATCAGGTTACGGCGGGATTTGACGAAACCGTCAAAGAACAGATTGTTTCCTATCTGCACCCGCAAGAAACACAGGAAAAAAGAGGGAAACCTGTGTTGGAAAGCTGGCAGAAATCCTATGAAAATGGAGAATATTTAAGAAGTGCAGAGATTACAGAAGAACAAAATTATAATATGATTGATGGAAGAATGAATAATCTGCCAACAAAGCCCCGTAAGATCGGAACACGAACTTCTGTTAGACCGTCTGCATTTAAAACAGGCAGCTTTAAATGCGAAGAACTTGCCACAATCGGTTATGGAGAATGAGAGAGAGCGGAAAAGGAAATAAAAAGAAGGGAAACTTGAATTTGTGTATTCAGGCTCCCCTTGTTCTTTTTATAGTTCTTTTAATATGGAGGCATATTTTGGGCGCTCTGCTTCTGGAATTTTCAGAGCTGCCATAGCCTCTTCGGTAGTCAAGTTTAGTGTTTCCATTAGATTGCGGATACTGTCTAAAGTATTTCGTTCAGTAGTGCTTTCAACAATTCCCTGACTTAAGTTACACATCAGCGACACCTCCCTTTTCAAATTCTGCGTCATTGCAATATCAAAATCATCATGGAGAATTCTTTCTTTTTTCCTTCGGCGTTGTTTCTGAAGAAAGCAGAACATTTAATAATTTTAAAACTCCGTGATAATTCTCACTGTCCGGTTTGCCGAGGCAAATTATAACAGCAGACATCAAATCATAATTTTCCACTTTTTCGGTAACATGCCCCACAAGCGATTTTTCTGCAATGTAATATTGGGTAATAGTATTTTCTCTGGATTTTGGTGGGTTCATACAAATCCAGATGGAGTAGACTTTGCGAATTTTATCGTACTGTGCAGATGAAAATACAGTACCATATTGAGCAGAAATCATACGACTGCAATAGTATATGCTGCGTTTAAGCAACGGATAACCGGGATAAAAATTGTTTTGTGCTTCTACATTGATAATTAAACGGATGAACTCACCAGACTTTGGTGCAGTTGCTGTGAAACGAATATCGTAGGTAATCGTTCCCTCCGTAATGGTTTTATCTTCTGTGCGTTCTCCCTTGATTAAAGAGGGATTGGTCTGATCAGGCAGAACCGGAACTTCTGCGACTTGCGGTTCACCTTCAATATATTTTTCAATGATTTCTGAAATGCTGCATTCCCGATATTCTTCTAAACAATTCTTCATAATCCAAGCAAGAATGATTTTTTCAGAAAGTAGCCGTTTACAAGCAGAGTCATAATCCGAATTGCTTCCTGCAGTACGAATTGTTTGCGATAGCGTTGTTTCCAGTTCCACTAAATCACCACCTTTTCTATCTTGCCTTTAGTATAAAACAGATAACAAAAGAATACAACAAAAATAGAAAGAAATTTTGGAGCAGAAGGGTTAGCGTGGTGGTATATCCTTTTCAGAATTCTTTTCAAAATCAGACTTTCCATGAAGAATCATCTCGACATTTTTACATACAGTCTGCAATTCTTTTTCGTATTGTTTTCTTTTTTGATATTCCTGACGCTGCATATTTTTTATGGAAAGCAGTTTTTCTTTTTCAGATTTTAATGATTTCATAGAAAGCAATGTTTCATTTTCTGAGTGTTGCTTTAAGAAATTCCGGGCAGTTTCATAAAGCGTAATTTCTGACAGATGTTCTTGTCGGAATTGTTTCTTATTTTTTGCGTGTAAAAATTCCCTATAAACAGATTTATTTGCAAGATATTGTCCGGTGTAATGAATTTGTTCATTGATCCTTTTCAATTCCTGCTGTGTGGAACGGAGGTTCTTTCGGCAGTTGGCAGTTTCCGACTGTGATGTGGTCAGTGCAGTCATCAAATCTTTTTCCGTAGAATAGCCACGTTCCTGTACATAAGCAATGGTTTTTGCCATTTGCTGTAAATTGGAAAGCTTTACTTTTCTGGCATAAACCGGATTATTCTGCGCTTTGACACGTTGCTGCAGATCTATGACAAGCCGCAGGTCTGATTTTATAAAACAGAAGTCTGGAGTTTCTTTTTCTTCCGTAACAGTAGAAGCAGAATGAGTAGTGAAAAGTTCTGAGCCAGTGTGAGATTGCATTTGGGGTTCTTTCCTCTTTTCCCAAATGGAAAGCAGATAATCTTCTGTGTAATGGGAACCTAGTGTTCTTCCAGTAATGAACTTGCTTCGTTCCGGGTGCAGATAGCTGAAACGTCCTCTGCTTACTTTTAAAGTAATCTGATAGTTTTTCAAAAGCGTCGCTTGAAATTCTTCGATATTGCAGGAAGAAGCAGCGGCGTATTCAATAGCGGTTCTCAGATATTCCTTTTGCGTTTGAAAAACAGTTTTGCGTGGGGCAATTCCTTTGGATAACATTTCTTTATTCAGAGCATCCAGTTTTTTCTGTCCGGTGTGCTTTGCACGATACTCTCTGTCTGTGATTTTTTTCTCTGCCGGAGAAAGTAAATCCACCTGATGTAAATGTTCTCTATGGCAAATATCCATAAGTGAGCGTTTTAAATAAATAAGATAAGTCGGTGTTAGATGATGCTTGTATCCGGCACGGGCATCGCAGGGACGTTCCATAAATGTCTGGCGCTCTACATCATATTTTCTTAGGCTGTTGATTACAATATGTACATGAATGTTTCCACTTTCATTATTTCCGTCTGTATGGGTACATACAAGAGCCTGATGTCCCGGAAAATTTTTTTGAGCATACTCTAATCCGAGTCGTTGTGCCTTTTCTCCGGTTAATCCATGATCTTCGGTATCTTTCGGATCAAAGCTTAGAATATAGTGATGAGATTTGATTTCATCAAAATTTTGGTTTTTATGATATTGTGCGTTTAACTCTTTACATTCCAAATCAAAAGAGAAGGGATCGCAGTTGATACCGTCAATGTAATATTCCTTTCTTGGAATGAGTTCTCCATTTTCATCAAGAATTGGCTTTTTCGTATGTTCATCATGTTGAAACAGAAGATAACGTTGTGCTTCTCCGTAGTCCGTATTTTTAATTGCAATATGCTTAAGAATTGCCATATTCATTACCTCTTGAATGAGTGGGAGCGGATGTATTTTGGGCAGAAAAGTTTCCGGCAAGTTTTAAGACTTCGTATTTCATTTCATAGATTTTAGAAAGACTCTGCTGGAGTGATTTTTGTACTTCCTGTGAATGAATACCGCCGCTATTGAAGTACCGGGCAATCTGATTTAGATTGCTTCCTATTTTTCCAAACTCGGCAATCAATTTTTTTAATTCCGGCAGATCAGCCACCAGTTCATATTTTAGAATTGTTCTTTTGTTCATAATTTGTCTACGGGCAAATTCCGCCAAAGGCAGATTTGCGGCTTTTGCCTGAGAAGATATAATTTCGTGTTCTGTATCAGTAAGACGCAGCATAATTTGATGTGTATGCCGTAATGATTTTTCTTTTTTTGGTCTTGCCATAGTATAAAATCTCCTTTTATAAAAATTCTATTTATATATAAGCCGATAGAGGGAACTGTATTGGAAAATACAAAATCACTGTGAAAATAGTTTGAAAACATGATAAACTCCCATCTTTGACAGTTATAAGGTGACAAAATGGCTACAAACCCAGTAAATATGGGCACTGTAGCCGTTTTCCTTTTTGCAGCGATATGTACTATATTATTTCAGTTTTGATTTTATTTGCTTTGTATCTTTGATAAGAGTTCGCATATCTGTTTTGGTAATGAATTCATAATCCGTTCTAAAATCAAATGTTTTATGTAATGTATCGGTTAATTCGGTTCTTGTATAAGAGGGGATATATCCACTCGCTGTGTTCAGCAGTGTCATTTGCATTGAGCGTAATGTTTCCAATATCTGATCTGCTGTATAAATATTTCCAAGTTCCTTTTCCAGTAAACGATAGAGCAGAAGGCTGATATAGCAGGTCATGAAATGGGCTTTTATCCGGTCTTCTCTTCTGACATATATAGGTCTTGCTTCGAATTCTGTTTTCATGATCCGAAAGTTTTCTTCGATTTCCCAACGTTGTCTGTTGATCCTTATGATCTCTGAAATATCTCCTTCCAGGTTTGTGATAACTGCATAAAAACCATCATACAATTCTTCTTTTTGGATTTGTTCTTCATCAAGATCATAAACTTGTTTTTCGGCAATCTCACCATCAGTAGTAACGGAAGTCTTTTTTACGAAGCGCATAGGATCGTTTTGATTTTTCCCTTTTCTTTTGCGTCCAGGTGCTGTGATTATCCTTTCAGCCCGTTCAATCTGCCGGGCACGGATTTTTCTCTGGTAGGCTTTGTACTTAGGGGAATAGGTGACAACTAAAGTCTCATCCATGTCACCTGTAACAACAGGCACTTCCTTGTAGTAGATTGTGTTATAGATCTCTTCATCCGATTCGTCCAGTGTACGGATATCTATAAATTGATCGGATCCAATTCTGCGGAACTGAGTCGGGTTCAGAGCAATCTCACGATCTTCCTTTTTCATTTTTTTCAGAGAATGCGTGATGATATAAGCCCCATTTCCTAAAGAATTGAATCTTCGGTTACTTGAACTGCCAAGTCCGGAATCAGAACAGTATATGAATTCACTGCAGTTAAAATCCTGAAGAATTTTGGATTCTAACGGCTTCAGAGTTGTCTGTTCATTCTGGTTTCCAGGGAAAATATCAAAGGCAAGGGGAAGACCGTCTGCGTCCATAAATAATCCCATAGTTACGATTGGATTAGGACGGTTTTCTTTGCTTTTTCCGTAACGCCGGAAATCATCTTCCTCTTCAATTTCAAAGTAATAATTCGTACAGTCATAATAAAGGATTCTATTATTTCGTGGATGAATGAAGTTTGAGTTTTTATATAGCTCACTTTGTATGAAATCAGACTCCCCTGCAATCACAGAAAGAGAGCGATAAACGTCCTGGAGACTGTATTTAGGCGGTTCCAACAAAGACTGGCAGTACTCGTAGCTGGCCAGTTTGCTGGCAGGGGAAAGAATCCTCGCATAGACAAGATCTGTGAGTATTGCATTGAGATCATATTTAAATTTATGCCTGCTTTTAATTGTCCGGCAGACTTTATCTAAACGGAGCTGCGTGCATAGTTTCTGAAGGAACAGATAACCTACATTGAAAGAACGGCGTTCATTCATAGGGATAGCTGCAGCTTTGGAAAACTCTACAGAAACTTTTCCGGTATGCTGCTTATAAAGTTCGGTTTCCTTAGCAGCCTGTTCTTTTGCCCATGTCATCAGTTTGTCTTCATTTCCATCGAACTGTTCCAAAAGAGCATTGTACTTCCCAAGTTTTTTGTAAATACATGAAGAGGCTTTTCCGTTTTCTTTGCGGAAGGAACGATAAATATATACATCTTTATTATTTTTGCTGCCTGTGATTGCTATGTACATGATAAAAAAATCCTTTTTTCTTCTAGTATACCACACTATTACAAACAAGTACATATCAAAACATAAAATTTGACATAAAAAATGCAGGTTTTATAAGGCATGCAAGGTGATTTTTGATTATTCAACTGTCAAACTCCCGGGCATTATTCAGCCGATTTTACCCAAGAAATATATGTTAATACGGAAAGAGTTGTATACAATGCCGACTGCGAAATAATCGCCTTTGCTCTAGAAGTTTTGCCTAAGAATAACGCCGCACAATTGATTCCGCTTGACGAAAGATATTTGCTTGAAGTTCTTCCCTAAAATGTATATAATAGTGTAGATTGGATGAGTCAATCACATAGCAGATGCTTCTGTAATGTTGTATCATGTTGTATAATTATACATGGTGTTTTCCAGTGATAAATAGTAAGGGAAATATGAGAAAAATGACCAAACCGGATTTTTGAGCGAAAAACACGTAAAATCAGTAAAATTTACATACGAAAAACAACATAAAAAATATCGATTTTTCACCTTGGAAAGTCAAAAACAGGTTCGAAAGAATTTGTGAAATATATACAAAAACAGAAAGGAAATATATGAGAAAACTTGCATTAAATGATGAAATATTACTAAAAATCGAGAAACCCGCCCGGTATATCGGGAATGAAGTCAATAGTGTCATGAAAGACCCGGAAAAAGTGGATATTAGGTTCGCCATGTGCTTTCCCGATGTGTATGAAATCGGTATGTCCCATCTGGGAATCCAGATTCTTTATGATATGTTTAACCGCAGAAAGGATACCTGGTGTGAAAGAGTATACTCTCCCTGGCCAGATTTGGACAAGGTGATGAGGGAGAAAAACCTGCCCCTGTTTGCACTGGAATCTCAGGATCCTATCCGGGATTTTGATTTTCTGGGCATTACCATTCAGTATGAAATGTGCTACACCAATATTCTGCAGGTGTTAGATTTAAGCGGAATCCCTTTAAGGGCAGCAGATCGTGGCGAGAGCTTTCCGTTGGTTATGGGCGGCGGTCCATGTACTTATAATCCAGAGCCTCTGGCACCGTTTTTTGACCTGTTTTACATCGGAGAGGGAGAAACAGTCTTTTATGAGCTTCTGGACGCTTATAAAGAATACAAAAAAGCCGGAAAGAGTAAAAAAGAATTTTTGGAAAGAGCAGCAGAGATTCCGGGAATTTATGTGCCGTGTTTTTATGATACTGCATATAAAGAAGATGGCACCATTGCCTCTTTTAGACCCAATAATCCTCATGCAAAAGAAAAAATTGAAAAGCAGGTTGTCATGGACGTGACAAACACCTATTATCCGGACAAACCGGTGGTGCCTTTTATTAAGGCGACCCAGGACAGAGTAACCCTGGAAGTACAAAGGGGCTGTATTCGCGGCTGTCGTTTTTGTCAGGCAGGTATGCTGTATCGTCCAACCAGAGAAAGAGATGTGGAATTTCTGAAGAATACGGCAAAATCCATGCTGGACAGTACAGGATATGAGGAAATTTCTCTCAGTTCTTTAAGCACCAGTGACTATTCTAAATTAAAGGAACTACTGGAATACCTTATAGAGGACTGTTCGGAAAGAAAAGTAAATATTTCTCTTCCGTCCCTGCGTATTGATTCCTTCTCTCTGGACGTTATGAGTAAGGTACAGGATATTAAGAAGAGCAGTTTGACCTTTGCTCCGGAGGCAGGTACTCAGAGAATGCGCGATGTTATTAACAAAGGGCTGACAGAGGAAGTGATTTTAGAGGGAGCAGGAAAGGCCTTTGAAGGAGGCTGGAGCAGAGTCAAGCTGTATTTTATGCTGGGGCTGCCTACAGAAACGGAAGAAGATATGAAGGGAATAGCCCATTTGGCAGAGGCTATTGCTAAGAGATATTATGAAATTCCAAAGGATCAAAGACATGGAAAATGTCAGATTGTAGTCAGCACTTCTTTCTTTGTGCCAAAGCCATTTACTCCTTTCCAGTGGGCAGGAATGTTCAGAAAAGAGGATTATCTGGAAAAGGCAAAAATTGTAAAAGAAGAGATTAAGGCACAGTTAAACCAGAAGAGTATTAAGTATAATTATCACGAAGCAGATGTAACAGTTCTGGAAGGAATTTTAGCACGAGGCGACAGACGGGTAGCTGAGGCTTTGGAAACTGTTTACAAAAAAGGTGCCATTTTTGATGCATGGTCAGAATATTTCCGCTATGATTTGTGGCTGGAAGCTTTTGAAGAAGCGGGACTGGATCCGGAATTTTATACATTGAGAGAACGTCCGCTGGACGAAATTTTTCCATGGGATTTTATTTCCATTGGCGTGAGCAGAAAATTCCTGGAAAAAGAATGGGAACGTGCGCACAAGGGAGAGATTACGCCAAACTGCAGAATGAAATGCTCCGGCTGTGGAGCAGCAGCTTACAAAGGAGGTGTCTGCATTGAAGGTTAGAGTAAAATTTGCAAAACAGGGCGCCATGAAATTTATCGGACATCTGGATATTATGCGGTATTTTCAAAAGGCTGTCCGCAGAGCCGGTATTGACGTAGCATATTCAGAGGGATTCAGTCCTCATATGATTATGTCCTTTGCAGCGCCTTTAGGCGTAGGTGTTACCAGCACAGCAGAATATTTTGATATGGAAATTCAGACTCCCATGTCTTCAAAAGAAGCAGTGAAGCGTCTGAATGATACCATGGCAGAGGGCATGGAAGTGCTGAGCTTTCGAAAAATACCGGATGGAAAGGCAAACGCAGCCATGGCTCTGGTAGCAGCAGCGGATTATCAGGTGACTTTCCGGGAAAATATGGAGCCAGTGGGGAATTGGAAAGAACTTGTACGGACATTTATGGAACAGCCGGAAATCCGTATTGTAAAAAAGACAAAAAAGAATGAAAAAGAAGTAGATATTAAGCCGTATATTTATGATATGCATGTCAGTGAAGAGGGGATTTTTCTTCAGCTTGCAGCCGGAAGTGTGAAAAATACCAAGCCGGAACTGGTATTAGAGGCGTTCTATGGGTTCTGCAAAAAGCCTTTTGACAGTTTTGCTCTTAAAATCCACCGTCTGGAGGTTTATGCAGATAAAGGGGAGGAAAATACGCGCCATCTGATTTCTCTGGAAAACCTGGGAGAAGAGCTTGAGTAGGCTGATATTGACGTCCATGGAATATAAGGGAGTGTCTATGCTGACTGCTGCGCTGGAAGAAAATGGACGTATTTGCCAGATAAATCCTATGGGAATGTCTGGAAAGTGTATTCTGGGAAATATCTATATTGGAAAAGTGAAAAATATTGTCAAAAATATCCACGCTGCCTTTGTAGAAATTGCAGACGGTCAGATGTGTTATTATTCCATGGACGAAAAAGAACTGCCTGTTTTTGCCAGTCCCGGAAAACATGAGAAAGTAAAACCGGGAGATGAGCTGGTAGTACAGGTTGCCAGAGAAGGAATGAAGACAAAACTCCCTTATGTTACGGGAAATCTGAATTTTACCGGACATTACCTGGTTTTAACTTCTCACAGAAGGGAACTTGGCTTTTCCGGTAAGCTGACAAAAGCAGAGAAGCAGCAGTTTCGTCAGCTTCTGGAAGAATATATGCCTTTGAATGCGGGGATTATTGTACGGACAAACTGCAGAGGAGCAAAAGCGGAAGAGATTTTAAAAGAACTGGAGGAATTGAAGGAGCGCTATGAAATGGTTCTGCAAAAGGGAAGTTCCCGGGTTTGCTTTTCTCTTTTAGAAGAGAGCATACCGGAATATATGCAGATTCTTCAAAATGTTTATACTCAGAATTTGGAAGAAATTGTTACAGATGACAGAAATCTGTATGAACGGATTTCTCAGTACGCCAGAACAGCTTTCCCTGAGAATACAGCCATTCGTCTGTATGAAGATAAGCTGCTCCCGTTGTATAAGCTGTACAGTCTGGAAAGTGTCCTTGAGCATGCTCTGCATGAGCGGGTCTGGCTGAAATCAGGAGGTTTTCTGGTGATTCAGCAGACAGAGGCTTTTGTGTGCATTGATGTCAATACGGGAAAATATACCTCCAATAAAGAAATGGAGGAAACTTTCCGGAAGATGAACCAGGAGGCAGCAGCAGAAATTGCAGTGCAGCTAAGACTTCGGAATCTCTCCGGTATCATACTGATTGATTTTATCAATATGAAAGACCAGAATCATAAAAAGGAACTTCTGGAAAATCTGCAGGCTTATTTAAACCGGGATCCGGTAAAAGGAACCGTGGTGGATATGACTTCTTTAAATATTGTAGAAGTAACCAGAAAAAAGGTACGCAGGCCCTTGCAGGAGGAAATGCGGGAACTGATAAAGGAGGCGTTCCTTTGAGAGAAAAATCACAGCTTACAACTCTGTGTTATATTGAAACCTCGGAAAAATACCTGATGCTGCACAGAGTTTCAAAGAAAAATGATGTAAACAAGGATAAGTGGATTGGTGTAGGAGGACATTTTGAAGAAAATGAAAGTCCGGAGGACTGTCTTTTGAGAGAAGTGTGGGAGGAAACGGGGCTGAAGCTTATCTCCTACCGCTTCCGAGGGCTTGTAACCTTTCATTTTGAAAAGGCAGACAAAAGTTTTTCGGAAACAGAGTATATGTGCCTGTACACAGCCGATGGCTATGAAGGAGAGCTGACGGAGTGTAATGAGGGTGTGCTGGAATGGGTGGATAAAAAAGAACTGTCCAACCTGAAGCTTTGGGAAGGGGATAAAATCTTCTTTCGCCTTTTAGAGGAGAATCGCCCCTTCTTTTCCTTAAAGCTTTCTTATGTAGAGGACGAACTGAAAGAGGCGGTTTTAGATGGAAGAGCATTGGATTTATGAAGACGGTGAAAAAAGGCGCTTAAAGCCTTTTCATGGAATTTTACTGTTTCTGGCAGTAATGGTATCTTTCTATACCATTATTGCCTGGGCGCAGATGAAATGGGGCATGTACGGACTGGCGCTGACGGAGTTATACCTTCTGGCGCTGAGTGTTCTGGCGGCAAAGTTTACCGGTTCTTCTTTGCGTGAGATTTTTCCTGTGAAACGTCCGCAATGGAAGAAAATTTTTGCCGTATTTCTGATGTGGGGTTCTTCTTATGCTTTGCTGATTCCCATTACGATGATGATGGCATGGCTTTTTCCAAAGCAGATGTTTTCTGTCAGCGGGGATTTAAACAGCTTTATTACCAGTGTGCCGCCTCTTGTGTCTGTATTCATCAGTTGTGTAATGCCGGCAGTTTGTGAGGAGGCAATGCACAGAGGATTTATTTTGAAGAGTTTCCAGACCAAGTGGAAAAATCCCTGGATTTTATGTGGAGCAATGGGAATTCTTTTTGGTTTGTTTCACGGCAGTATCTGGAGATTTTTGCCAACAGCGCTGTTGGGCGGTGTGTTGACTTATCTTATGGTAAAAACTGAAAATATGATTTATCCGGCGCTGTTTCATTTTATTAATAATTTTATGCCTGGTTTGTTGGCAGGTTCTTCCGGAACTTCTGCCCAGACAGAACAAGTAACGGCAGTCCTGATGCAAAATGGTTTTCCTTTGGTATTTCTGGGAATTTATATTGCCATGGCGTGTGTGGTTCCCTTTGGATTTTATACGGGCGCTTATCTCTTGAGAAAAGGAGAGGAAGGGAAGATACAGAAGTATCTGACTTCGGATAAAGCGCTGGTGTTTTTGGTGGTCTTGACAGTGCTTCCCATTCTTCTCGGTATGTTTGTGTTTTTTTACGGAATCTTTTTTGAGAATTTTTCAATTTTATCTTGACGAATAGAAGGATTGCTGTTAATATATTAGCGTATGCCGCACAAAGAGGTAGAAGTACCGTGGAAACGGTCACCATATTTGGCGAGTAATGATAATAGGAGGTGCCATATGTACGCAATTATTGCAACAGGTGGTAAACAGTACAAAGTAGCCGAAGGCGATGTTATCAGAGTAGAAAAGCTTGGAGCAGAAGCTGGTGAAACTGTTACATTTGACCAGGTACTTGCTGTAAGCAACGATGGTTTAAAAGTTGGCGAAGACGTAGCGAACGCAAGTGTAACTGCATCTGTAGTTGAAAACGGTAAAGCAAAAAAAGTTATCGTTTACAAATATAAGAGAAAAACCGGATACCACAAGAAAAACGGTCACAGACAGCAGTTTACAAAAGTTAAAATTGAAAAAATCAATGCTTAATTTCATATGATTAAGGTGACGATTTATCAGAATTCAAAGCAGGAAATTTCGGGTTTTACCCTACAGGGACATGCAGGTTATGCCGAGAACGGCAGTGATGTTGTATGTGCGGCTGTATCGGTACTGGCACAGAATACAGTAAATTCCATTGAACGCTTTACAGAGGACAGTTTTACTGTGGACGTAGACGAAGAGGTGGGAGAACTGAAGCTGAAGTTGGAGCCGGGGTATTCCAAAGAAACGGCTTTGCTGTTGGATTCGCTTATCCTTGGTTTACAGGGGATAGAAGAAGAATACATGGAATATATCGATGTAATATTCGAGGAGGTGTAAAGACATGTTAAAAATGAACCTTCAGTTATTTGCTCATAAAAAAGGTGTTGGTTCTACAAAGAACGGTCGTGACTCTGAGTCTAAAAGACTTGGTGCTAAAAGAGCTGACGGACAGTTTGTAAAAGCTGGAAATATCCTTTACAGACAGCGTGGAACAAAAATTCACCCAGGTGTTAATGTAGGCAGAGGCGGAGATGACACTTTATTCGCATTAGTGGACGGTGTTGTTCGTTTCGAAAGAAAAGGCAGGGACAAAAAACAGGTTTCTGTAGTTCCAGTGGCTACTGAAGAGTAATTCACGATAACAAGGCGGCTTCAAATCTTTCAGGGGTTTGAAGCCACTTTTTTTCAATAAAGAAAGAGGTTAATATGTTCGCAGACAGAGCAAAAATATATATCCGTTCAGGAAAAGGCGGTGACGGACATGTCAGCTTCAGAAGAGAACTCTACGTTCCCAACGGCGGCCCTGACGGGGGTGACGGAGGAAAAGGCGGAGATGTGATCTTTGAAGTGGATAAAGGTCTGAATGCATTGACCGATTACCGTCATAAAAGTAAATATGCCGCAGGAAACGGAGAAGAGGGCGGTAAGAAACGCTGCCATGGCGCCAATGGAAAAGATATTGTCTTAAAAGTGCCGGAGGGAACCGTTATTAAGGAAGCGGTAAGTGGAAAGGTGATTGCAGATATGTCCGGCGGCAATACAAGACAGATTGTCTTAAAAGGCGGCAGAGGCGGAAAAGGAAATCAGCATTATGCAACAGCGACCATGCAGGTACCTAAATACGCACAGCCAGGGCAGCCGGCTCAGGAATTAGAGGTACAGTTAGAATTAAAGGTGATTGCAGATGTGGGACTTATCGGTTTTCCAAATGTCGGAAAATCAACTCTTCTTTCCAGAGTCAGCAATGCCAGACCTCAGATTGCCAATTACCATTTTACAACTTTAAATCCTCATTTGGGTGTGGTAGATTTAGATGAATGCAATGGATTTGTCATTGCAGATATTCCGGGACTGATCGAAGGGGCATCAGAAGGTGTGGGACTTGGACATCAGTTTTTACGTCATATTGAGAGAACCCGCGTTCTGATTCATCTGGTGGACGCTGCTTCTACAGAGGGGCGAGATCCTATTGAGGATATTTATAAAATCAATAAGGAACTGGAAGCTTATGATCCGGAGCTTATGAAACGACCTCAGGTGATTGCTGCCAATAAAATTGATGCAGTATATGAAGGGGACGAGGATCCGGTGCAGAAAATCCGGGAAGAGTTTGAACCTCAGGGCATGAAGGTCTTTGCTATTTCAGCGGTAAGCGGAAAAGGTTTAAAAGAACTTTTATACTATGTAAAGCAGCTTTTGGACACCATAGATAAAGAGCCTGTGATTTTTGAACAGGAATTTTTCCCGGAAGATGCGTTGATTACAGAAAACTTGCCATACACAGTTGCACAGGACGAAGAAGACGAGCATATCTTTATGATCGAAGGACCGAAAATCGAGAAAATGCTGGGTTATACCAATCTGGATTCCGAAAAGGGTTTCTTGTTCTTCCAGAAATTCTTAAAAGAGAGCGGTATTTTGGAGGATTTAGAAAAAGCAGGTATTCAGGAAGGGGATACGGTTCGCATGTATGGCTTTGATTTTGATTATTATAAGTAAAAAAACAGGAGATAAAGCATGACAAGCAAACAGAGAGCTTATTTAAAAGGGCTTGCAATGACCATGGAACCGATTTTTCAGATTGGAAAATCCAGCCTGACACCGGAAAATACAGCGGCTGTTGCAGAGGCTCTGGCGGCAAGAGAACTGATAAAAATCAGTGTGCTTCAAAATTGCATGGACGACCCAAGAGAGATTGCGGCAGTACTTGCAGAGCGTACACATTCTCAGGTAGTACAGGTTATCGGTAAAAAAATTGTCCTGTATAAAGAGGGAAAAGAGAATAAAAAGAAAATATTTCTGCCATAAAGAAAAATAAAAGCGGTAAAAGAGGAACGTGTTATGCGGGAAAGAAAAAAAAGAATCGGTATCATGGGAGGTACGTTTGACCCTGTTCATATAGGGCATCTGATTCTGGGAGAAACAGCATATGAACAGTTTCAACTGGATAAGGTATTGTTTATGCCTGCTGGAAATCCTCCGCATAAGAAAGAGAGAAAAGACCGTGCCAGCGATGAGCAGCGTACAGAAATGGTAAGAAAGGCAATAGCCTCCAATCCCCACTTTGAATTATCTATGGAGGAGATGGGACAGCATGGTTATACCTATACTTACAGAACGCTGGAAAATCTGAAAAGTCAGAATCCGGATACGGAATATTTCTTTATTCTGGGTGCAGATTCCCTGTATGATCTTGAAACCTGGAAGGAACCCTCCCGGATTCTGGGTGCATGTACAGTTTTAGTGGCAACCAGAAATCACACCAGCAGTCAGCGTTTAGATGAAAAAATCGCTGAATTGGAGGAAAAGTACCAGGGAAAAATAGAAAAGTTGAATTCATTAAATATTGATATTTCTTCAAAGCAAATCCGCTGCTGGATACAGCAGCAGCGTTCTCTGGCATATTATGTGCCGGAAGAAGTCATTGCTTATATCAGAGAGAATAACATATACAGGGGTTGTGATAAAGATGAAATATGATTTCTCAGAAATCGAAAAAAAACTGAAAAAATATCTGGATAAAGACCGTTTTGTTCATACACAGGGTGTTATGTATACAGCAGCAGCGCTTGCTATGGCACATGACAGTGATGTGGAACAGGCTCGTCTTGCCGGTTTGCTTCATGATTGTGCAAAGTGCATTTCAAACAAGAAGAAATTGAAAATCTGCAGAAAACACGGGATTGAACTAAGTACTTTTGAGAAACAGAATCCTTATTTGATTCATGCAAAACTGGGCGTTCATATTGCAAAAGAAAAATATGATATTCATGACCTGGGAGTTTTGTCTGCTATCCGCTGGCATACAACCGGAAAAGAGAATATGACAAATTTGGAAAAAATTATCTATATTGCAGATTATATTGAACCGGGCAGGGATAAAGCACCTAATCTGTCCTGGATAAGAAAAGTGGCTTTCATGGATTTAGATGAAGGTATGTACTATATATTAAAGGACAGTCTTTCTTATCTGGATACCAGCGCAAAGCTGATAGACCCTGCTACAGAAAAGGCTTTTCATTATTATGAAGCCCTGCACCAGAAAAAAAGAAAGGAGAAGATAGACCATGAACAGTAAAGAAATCGCACGTATGGCATGCGAGGCCATGGAAGATAAAAAAGCTCAGGATATTAAAATTATTGAGATTGGAAATATTTCCACCTTGGCAGATTATTTTATTATTGCCAGCGGTACAAACCGCAGTCAGGTACAGGCTATGGCGGATAATGTAAATGAAACACTGGGAAGAGCCGGTATAGAGCCAAAGCAAATGGAAGGATATCAGAATGCAAACTGGATTCTGATGGATTACAGAGATGTGGTAATTCATATTTTTGATGAAGAAAACCGCTTATTTTATGATTTAGAGCGTATCTGGAGAGATGGAACATTGGTGGAAAGAACCGATTTAGATGTATAAAATTTAGATATATAAAAAAGAGCTTCACAGGAAATGCTGAAGGACAGAAAGTGTCCTTTTACAGACATTTTCTGTGAGGCTTTTTTCTTTTGATAGGGATTGGGCTTAACGCATGAGGCGAAAAACACCGATTACCTTTCCGAGAATCTGAAAAAACTGATCGGCACCTACGAGAATAGGCGCCATGGAATCATTCTCAGGCTGAAGACGAATGTGGTCTTTTTCTTTATAAAAGGTTTTTACTGTGGCAGAATCGTCTACCAGTGCAACCACCTTCTGTCCATTTTCAGCAGTATTCTGCTGTTCCACGATAACGTAATCCCCATTAAAAATTCCCGCGTTTATCATGCTGTCCCCTTCCACGACCAGCATAAAAGTTTTGTTATTTGGCATAAATTCAGAAGGAATGGGGAAATAGCCTTCAATGTTTTCTACAGCGAGAAGAGGTTGACCGGCAGCTACTTTTCCCACAATCGGAACATTTACAGTTTCTCTTCTGACCAGATTAAAATTGTCATCAACAATTTCAATTGCCCGAGGCTTTGTAGGATCCCTGCGGATATAACCATTTTTCTCCAGGGTTTCCAGGTGAGAGTGGACGGAAGAGGTGGATTTTAAATTTACGGCCTCACAGATTTCCCGTACAGAAGGGGGGAATCCTCTGTTTAAAATTTCATTTTTCATATATTCTAAAATCTCAGATTGTTTTTTGCTTATTTTTCCATATGACATAATCAGGTACCTCCGAATCGACGAATTCTATGTGTTTATCATACCACAGCTTTGAAAAGAATGCAAACAAATATTCGGAAAATTTGTTCGCAAAACGAAAATATGTTCGAAAAAGCTATTGACAAACATGTGTTCCTGTAGTATGCTGAATCTAGTTAGACAAACAGATGTTCGCGAACATATTTTTGCGGATTTATGGAGGATATAAGAGATGAGAACTAAGAAAAAAAGTAATGGAAAGCGTATTTTTTATTTTGTAGCAGTATTGGCTGTTGTACTGATCGGCGTAATCTTTGCCACTTCAGATATTGCCAGTGCAGGGACAAAAGACTCTGTACGAACGAAATATTTTACCAGTATAGAAATACAGGAAGGAACCAGCCTTTGGGATATTGCCAGAGAATATCAGACAGTGGAATATACGTCTGTTGAGGATTATATCAAAGAGGTGAAAGAAATTAATCATATGACAGGTGATGTGATTTATGCAGGTTCTTATTTATGCATTCCCTATTATTCTTCAGAGAGTAAATAAGCAGGACAGGTTCTTGCAAAGCATTTTCTCTGTGCTAAAATAAGAAAGGACAGTTTTTATTACGAAAGGAAAAGCTTTCATGAACCGTAAGAAAGTAACATCTACAGATGTAGCAAAAAAAGCAGGAGTATCTCAGTCTGCTGTATCCATGATTTTAAATAAAAAGTATAATGTTTCTTTTTCCAGAGAAACCATAGAGCGGGTAGAAGAAGCTGCCCGGATTCTGGGATATACCAATGAGAAGAAAAATACGAAAACAGGAGTATCCATGAGGGGAACTATTTTTGTGATGTATCCCAATTTGTCTAATCCCTACTATTGTTCTCTTTTGCAGGGAATTGAAAAAACTGCGCAGAAAAACAAATATGATGTATTTTTGTGTAATACAAGAAGAGATGATCACACAGAAGAAAAATATCTGAAAAAAATAGAAAAACTGAATCCTTCCGGTATTATCTGTACATTTACTCCTGTTTTTACAGAACTTATTCAAAAAATTGCTGAAAAAATACCGGTTGTGCTGATTGGAGAAAAGGATACTTTAAAAGGTTTGGATACTGTGGAATTAAATAGTAAAAAAACGGGAGAACTTGTGGCGCAGCATTTACTGGATTTGGGACACAGAAAAGCTGCTTATCTCTCCACTCCCCTGACGCAGCGGCAGTCTGCCAGAAGAGCCAGAATGAAGGGGTTTTACGAAACCTTTCAAAGGGCAGGATACCAAGACAGTGTATATGTCAGAAGTCTTCCGGAACAGATGGATACTCTTTTTCAGGAGATAGATATGGAATACAGAACCGGTTATGAATTGGCGTCAGAAGTGATTCGGGAAATTCCTGATTTGACTGCCATGGCAGGAAGCAGCGATATGGTAGCGCTGGGCATTCATGATGCACTTATAGATTTTCACTATAAAATCCCGGAGGAAATTTCTGTGGCAGGTTGTGACAATTTATTAATTTCTGGTATGAGAGGAATTGATTTGACTACGGTAGAGCATTTTGCACCCAGGAAAGGAGAAGATGCCTGTCTTTTGTTATTAGAAAAGATAGAAGAAAAAAGGGAAAAACGGGCGAAAGAGAAAGGGATGATTCATCACATAGAGTATGAACCCTGTCTGATTGTAAGAGGAAGCACATCCTATCCAAAGAAGCTTTGATTCATGCAATTACTAATATTTTAAATTATTAGTAATTGCATGAATTAATAGTTTGAAAGTGGGTTTGACTGCATTCTTATTCTCGTGTTACTGTGATTTCATAAAGGGTTTTCAAAGTCGAGATTGTAGAGGAAAGGACGGAAGTATTATGGAAAAAACAGATTGGAAGAGGTATCTGCAGAAGGAGAGAGCCTGCTCCTGTGGGAAGAGTCATTTTTGTGATATTGAGGAAATTGTGCTCGAAGAACATGGAATCAGACGTTTGCCAGAAATTTTAGGACGTCATACATACAAAAAACTTTGTGTTGTGTGTGATGAGCATACAGAAGTAGCAGCCGGCTTTCAGGTCTATGAAGCGCTTGCCGGACATGGCTATGAGTTTTCAAAGGTACTTTATCATGAGCCGGAGCTGATTCCAAACGAAGATGCCTTAATCTATCTTTTTACTCAGGTACCTCAGGATTGTGATTTAATTATAGGAGTGGGAAGCGGAACCATTAACGATTTGTGTCGCTATGTCAGCTATAAGATGAAAATAGATTATTATATTGTGGGAACAGCGCCCTCCATGGATGGTTATGCATCGAATGTATCTCCTTTGATTATACGACATTTAAAAACAACGTATACAGCAAAGACGGCAAGAGTGATTATTGGTGATTTAGATGTACTTTGCAAAGCACCCATGCATATGATTGCAGCCGGAGTAGGAGATATCATCGGGAAATATGTATGTCTGGCTGATTGGCAGTTGGCGCATCAGATAAACGGTGAGTATCTCTGTCCTGAGGTAGTAAAGATGGTGCAGGAATCTATACAAAAGGTTACAGAACATGCCCAGGCAGCAGCAGGAAGAGAAAAAGAAGCTATTGCGGCCATTATGGAAGGGCTGGTATTGAGCGGAATTGCGATGAGTTATATAGGAAATTCCCGTCCGGCTTCCGGAAGTGAACATCATATGTCCCATTATTGGGAGATGATGTTTCTGTTGAATCAGGAACCGGATCCGTTGCATGGAACAAAGGTAGGAGTAGCGACCATAGCAGCTCTCCGTTTGTATGAAATGTTGAAGGAAACAGAACTGAAAAGCGAAGCAGTAAAGGCAAAAGCATTTTCTTATGATGTGTGGGCAAAAGAAATAGAGGCAGCATATGGATCGGCCGCGTCTGGTGTACTGCAATTGGAACAGGAAGTAGAGAAAAATTCGGATAAAGAGGTTTTAAGAAGACAAAAGGCATGGGAAGAAAAGCAGGAAGAAATCGGAAAGATTTTGGAACATCTTCCAAAAACAGATACAGTTGCGGATGTTTTAAAATCCATGAAAGCACCGGTTTTACCGAAAGAGATAGGTGTTTCACCGGAAATTTTCAAAAAAGGGATATATTACGCCAAGGATTTGAGAAATCGTTTCGGACTTCTTCAGATACTGTTTGATTTTCAGCTTCAGGAGAAGTTTGGCAAAAAGCTGGAAGAAGAGCTTTACAGATAAAGCGTCTTTGGTTAAAATAACAATATTTTGGAAAGACTTTCTTGTGTCCGATGCTTTGCTGTGATAAACTATAAGAAAATAAAAAGACCGGATACAGGTCGGAAAGGGAGTTTTTACCAAATGTATACAATAGAAAATCAGTATTTAAAAGTTTGTGTGGATTCTATGGGAGCAGAGTTGCAGAGCATTTATGACAAAGAGATGGATAAAGAGATTTTATGGTATGGAGATGAAAAATTCTGGGCAAGGCGCTCTCCTCTCTTATTTCCCAACGTAGGACGTCATTACAAAAACCGTTGTTATTATAATGGGAAGTGTTTTGACACAGATTTACATGGATTTGCCAGAAGTTCTGAATTTGTATGTATCAAACAGGAGGAAAATTTCCTGAGTTTTTGTCTGAAGGATACGGAAGAAACCAGAGCGTATTTTCCATATACCTTTGTTTTAACGGTTTCTTACAGATTGCAGAGCAGAAGTCTGGAGGTTTTATGGGAAGTAGAAAACAATAATGCAGAAAAAATGTATTTCACAATAGGAGGACATCCGGGCTTTAATGTTCCCATTCTGGAAGGAACAGAGCAGACAGATTATAAGCTGCTGTTTAATAAACAAGATTCTTTGGAATATCATTTGGTGCATGAAAATAGCGGAAATACAGATATGGAAAAAAGCTATGAGTTGCCACTTGAACCTTTTGGAACATATAGCGGTTGTGCGATTACAGAGCATATGTTTGATCATGACGCTTTGATTTTTGATGGTAGTCAGGTTACCTGCGCGGGGATTGCCTATCCGGACAGTACACCCTATATTACTATGGATTGTGAGGGGTTTACAAACTTTGGTATATGGAGTCTTCCGGGAGCACCTTATATCTGCCTGGAGCCATGGCAGGGACGCTGTGATGATTATGGATTTGAGGGGGATATTTCAGAAAAACCAGATGTTGTTTCTCTGGAAGCAGGAAAAAGCTTTCATCAGAGCTATACAGTAACTGTACATAAAAAGCAATGAAAGGAAATAAGCCTATGCCAAGCGTAAAAAAAGAGATACCATATAAAATTTATCTGGAAGAAAGTGAAATGCCAAAGGAATGGTATAATGTCCGGGCAGATATGAAAAATAAGCCTGCGCCTCTTTTAAACCCTAAAACCTTAAAGCCTATGACAGCAGTAGAGCTTGGAGAGGTTTTTTGCGAAGAACTGGTGCAGCAGGAGCTGGATACTACAACACCATATATTGAGATTCCAGAGGAAATCAGAAATTTCTATAAAATGTACCGTCCATCTCCTTTGGTAAGAGCTTATTGTTTGGAAGAAAAACTGCAGACTCCGGCAAAAATTTATTATAAATTTGAGGGGAATAATACCAGCGGAAGCCACAAATTAAATTCTGCTATTGCGCAGGCTTATTATGCAAAGAAGCAGGGATTAAAAGGTGTAACAACAGAAACAGGAGCAGGACAGTGGGGAACCGCCCTTTCTATGGCATGTGCCTATTTTGACCTGGATTGTCAGGTATATATGGTGAAATGTTCCTATGAACAGAAGCCCTTTAGAAGAGAGGTTATGAGAACCTATGGAGCAGCGGTGACACCTTCTCCTTCTGATACAACAAGGGTAGGACGAAAGATTTTAGAGGAACACCCAGGAACATCAGGAAGTCTTGGATGTGCAATTTCGGAAGCCGTGGAGAGAGCCGTAGAGCAGGAAGGATACCGCTATGTCCTCGGGAGTGTTTTGAATCAGGTGTTATTGCATCAGACGGTAATCGGTCTGGAAACAAAAACAGCTCTGGATAAATATGGAATTCAAGCAGATATGATTATTGGTTGTGCCGGAGGCGGTTCAAATCTGGGGGGATTAATTTCTCCTTTTGTAGGTGAAAAACTGCGTGGTGAGCGGGACTACCAGATTATTGCAGTAGAACCGGCTTCCTGTCCAAGCCTTACCAGAGGGAAGTTTGTCTATGACTTCTGTGATACGGGAATGGTGACTCCTTTACAGAAAATGTATACATTGGGAAGTAACTTTATACCTTCTGCGAACCATGCAGGAGGATTGCGCTATCATGGAATGAGTTCTATTCTTTCTCAGCTTTACCATGACGGCTATATGGAAGCGCGTTCTGTAGAACAGACATCTGTTTTTGAAGCAGCAGAGCAGTTTGCAAGAGTGGAAGGTATTCTTCCTGCTCCGGAAAGTGCTCATGCCATTCGTGTGGCCTTAGATGAAGCTATAAAGTGCAGAGAAACAGGGGAAGAGAAAACGATTGTATTTGGACTTACAGGCACGGGATATTTTGATATGTATGCCTATGAGAAATTTAATAATGGTGAAATGACGGATTACATTCCTACAAATGAAGAATTACAACAGGGGTTTGCAGGAATTCCCAGATTCCCCGGTAATGAAATATAAATAGAAATCAAAAATAAGAACAGGAAAAGGAAGGTGGGAAAGAGATTGCTGTACGAATGGCGCGGAGCCTCTTTGTAAGAACAATCTCTTCCATAATCCTTTCTACGGTTTTACAGACAAAGCGCTGCTAAAATATGAATGCTGAGAAGAATGCAGAAAACAAAACTGATTCCTCTGTGGAATCTCAGCCATTTTTGATTTCTTTTTCTTCCAGGCACTGCAGTTAAAAGAGAAAATCAAAAGGAAAATCCAGGATATCTTTCCGCTGATACTTCCGGTTTCTCTTACTACAGGAATGCCATGTAAAAGAGAGCATAGGAGAAGCAGAATTGCCCAAAGTTTGTGGTGTGCAAATATTTTTTGAATCAGAATATAGTGGTTTATCCTTTTGCTTTTTCGCACCATCTGCAGCATACACAGTATGAAGAGGAAGCAGGAAAACACAGCAGTTACTTGACTGAAAAGAATCATATGTCAGATACCTCATTTCTATAATTGTCTTATTGTTTTGCATTATGTTATTATCACAATATTCCGGAAATTAGCGAAGACTAACTACAGAAACTCAGTATATCAGATTTTTTCCAAAAGTAAAGAAAAATTTTAAAAATATCTTCTTGTTGAACAGAAAAGCCAGTGGTAGACTGTTATGGAAGTAAAGATTAGGAGTGTGGACGATGAAACGGATATTATTACTGGAAGATGACAGGGCATTGAACAGAGGTATTTCTTTAAAGCTGGAAAAGGAGGGCTATGAGGTCTTATCTGCTTTTTCCGTAAAAGAAGCCGAAGAACAGTTCCAGAAGGGAAAACTGGATTTGATTATCAGTGATATTACGCTTCCTGACGGCAATGGTATGGATTTTTGCAGAGAAGTGCGAAAAAGGAGTGATGTATACATTATTTTTCTTACTGCTTTAGACCAGGAGGTAGACATTGTGAACGGATATGATTGTGGTGCAGATGATTATATTAACAAAGCCCTTCAGCCTTCTGGTGCTGATTTCCAAAGTAAATGCATGTATGCGAAGAACAGAGAAGCAGAGTGGACAGATTTTGATTTCCGGAGATTTGGAGGTACATTGTCATACTATGCAGGTATACAGAAACAGAGATGCCATTGTGTTGAGTAAAAAAGAGATTCAGCTTTTAATCTGTCTTATGGAACACGCGGGAACGGTTTTGACAAAGGAACAGATTCTGGAAAGGGTATGGGATAAAGACGGGCAGTTTGTAGATGACAATACTGTGACCGTAAATATCAGCCGGTTAAAAAACAAGTTGGATACCAATGCAATCGAAAATATAAGGGGATTGGGATATATATGGACAGGTACGGTAACAAAGAAATAAAAAGAATTATCATGGCAGTCCTCTGTGTGCTGGCAGGAATGGTTCTACTGATGGTTTCTTATCTGGGATATGGATACAACAGAAGTAATGAGATGGCAGCAGAGCTGGCTTTGCAGGTACCTTCTGCTGAAAGTATTTGGATAGAGATTCGGGAAAGGGACAGAACGTTTTTCTCAGAAGAAGAACATGCAAAAGAAAAGGAACTTCGGGAAAAATACGGATATTCTGTTTGGTCTGCAAGAGAGAGCCGGGAAATCCTTCTTCTTTTGGCAGCAGAACTGTTGTTAAGCGGAGTGATACTGAGTTTATTTTTATATTTTCTCAGAAAAAGGGAAAAGGAAGAAGAGGAGAAAACAAAAGAACAGATACGAAAGCTGGAGCGCTGTATGGAGTGTTTTATAGAGGGGGATTTTGATACAGACAGATTGCGTAACCTGGAAGCTTTGGAACTTCAGGGATTGGGAGATAAGGTGCAAAAGTTGGGAAACTTTATAGAGAATATGAAGGAGCGTCTGGAACAGGAGGAAAACAGTACAAAGGCGCTGATTACAGATATATCCCATCAGCTAAAAACACCTTTTGCGGCTTTTAAACTGTCTTATGAAATGCTGCAGGAGGATACGCTTACAAAAGAGGAACGAGAGGAATTTTATGCACAGGGACTTCAGGAGTTGGGCAACCTGGAAAAGCTTATCCAGCTTTTGCTGAATATGTCCAGGTTAGAAGGAAATATGATTCGCTTAAAGCCTCAGATGCGAAATTTGAAAGAAACTGTTTTAGGGGCTGTAAATACAGTAATTATGAAGGCTGTGGATAAAAATATAGAGATTTCTGCGGATATGAAGGATTGTATGACAAAGCATGATTTCAGATGGACGCAGGAAGCGGTTATTAATGTGTTGGACAATGCTGTGAAGTATTCTATGCCGGGAAGCAGGATAGAAATACATCTGAATCAGTTGACCTCCTATGTCATGCTTGAAATTTCAGACCAGGGAATTGGTATTTCTTCAAAAGAGAAAAATAAAATTTTTCAGAGATTTTACCGGGGAGAGCAGGCAAAAGAAATGGAACGGGACGGCGCAGGCGTGGGGCTTTATCTTGCAAGACAGATTTTGGAACAGCAGGGAGGAACCATTTGTGTAAAAGAGCAAAGCTGCAAAACAGGAAGCTGTTTTTGTATGATGCTACCTCTTTGCCATTGATGATAAATAAAAATATGAGATAAAATATGAGATAAAATATGAGATAAAATATATCAAAAAATTCTGGTGCTTTTTTCATACTTATGATATAATGATAGACCGCCTAAACTGGAGGGTGCTGTAAAACAAAGAGAAAACAGTGTCCGAGTCAGATTTTAGAGTGAAATTTGCAAATAGTGAGGGAAAGAAGAATGAAAAAAAATCAGGATATGCTGTCAGAAAGGCAGCATTTGTTGTCGTGTCTGGAAATTATTCAGAAAAATATCCGGGAATATGAGGAAAAAGAGAAAGCCAGTAAAAAAGAAGTTACGCAGCTTTTTCAGGCTGTAAAAAAGGGAGAAGGCGATTCCTTTGGTTTGCTGGAAGCAGAGAAAAATATTCTGGAGCATATACAGAATTCCCTGCGGAAAAACAGGGCGGCTTTGAAAAAGGCATATTTCGGGAGAATTGACTATGAAGACAAATCTTATGGTGTAACAGAAAGCCGTTATATCGGAAAAAACGGAGTTACACGAAATTCCAATGAAGTGGTTATTGTAGACTGGAGAGCGCCGGTTTCCAGCGTGTATTATGAAAATGAACTGGGAGAAGGCAGCTATGAGGTGCCGGGAAGCGAGCCGGTGGAAATTTCTCTTTTTAAAAAGAGAACCTATGATTTGCAGGGAGAAAAGCTGCAGGGATTTTATGACAATGATACGGCAGCGAACGATGACCTTCTGGTAAAGTATCTGTCCCAGCATAAAGAAGCGGTCTTAGGCGATATTATCGCTACGATTCAGAAGGAACAGAATGAGATTATTCGTACCACACCCTATAAAAATATGATTGTACAGGGAGTGGCAGGCAGTGGAAAAACTACGGTGGCGCTGCACAGGATTTCTTATATCCTGTATAATTATGGGGAAGTGTATAAGCCCTCGGAATTTTGTATCATAGGCAGCAGTGATATGCTTTTAAATTATATCAGCAGCGGACTGCCAGAGTTGGACGTGAATCATGTGCGGCAAATGCGTATGGATATGTTTTTGCCCTATCTTTTAGAAAAATCCTGGAAAAAGAAATATAAAATCGTGGAAGGAAACCAGGATGCACAGGGGAAAAGCAGATTAGAATTTATCTCTGCCTTGGAAGACTTTCTAAAAGCGTGGATAGACAGATATTTACAACTCAAGGATATCCGGGATAAAGACCTGGGGCTTATTCTGTCTGAGGATAATATGCAGGATACGAAGATGAGAAATCCGGAGCTTTCCCTTTTTCAGTTGGAAAAGCTATTTCATCAGAGAATTCGAAAGAGGATACAGTTTTTATGTACAGAAAGAGAAGAAAGCTTTTGCAGGGAAAAATTACAGGAATACAAAAACTGGTTCTGTTCTTCTAAAAACAAGTGGACAGAGGCCGGGGTGTATCTGTCCTTTCTGGAAGAGAGAAAGGTGCTGGGCAACAGTTATGAGGATACCATAATTCGCGTGGGAAAAGGAGAATTTGACCTGTATGATGCAGCAGCCCTGTGTCTGATTCGAAAGAGAATTTTTCTGAAAAAAGAAACTGACGAATTCAGTCAGATAATTCTGGACGAAGCACAGGACTTTGGAGAGTCTGTATATTATGTGTTAAAGCAGGTACTTCCCAAATGTTATTTCACCATTATGGGCGATGTATCCCAGAATATCCGTTATGAAACAGGACTGAATAACTGGGAGATTTTAAAGAAAATTCTTTTAAGAGAGGGGAAGGACAGTTTCTATCTTCTGGCAAAAAGCTATCGAAATACCATTGAAATTTCCGAGTATGCAGGCCGTGTATTGGAGAAGGCGTCCCTGGGAGGCTATAAGATTCAACCTGTTATCCGCCATGGAAGTCCGGTCTGTGTGAAGAGGGGAGAAAAGGAACATCTGGCAGAGCAGCTAACGACCCTTATCAGCAAAATACAGAAGAGGTTTGAAACCATTGCCGTAATCTGTCGAGATGAGAGAGATACAGAGGAAGTACGAAGAATTCTGGGAATAGAAAAACAGGAGGGCTTTTGCAATGGCATTATGGTACTTCCGGTGGCGCTTACCAAAGGACTGGAATTTGATGCCGTAGTGTTGTGGCAGCCGGATAAAGAACGCTACGGAGAGAATATAAAGGAAGCCAAGCTTTTGTATGTAGCGATTACCAGAGCCTTACATGAACTGTATTTGTTAGGCGAGCATGAACTGACAGGTCTTTTAAACGAAAAAATAAAATAGAAAAACAGAAATTACCGGAGTATAATAAAGAGTGTAAAAATAAATGAAGAGAGAAAGGCAGGAACATCATGAAAGTATTGTTATTAAATGGAAGTCCAAGAAAAGCAGGTTGTACTTTTACCGCTCTTAGCACAGTAGCCAAAGCGTTGGAAGAAAACGGTATTGAAACAGAGATTTTTCAGGCAGGAAATCCGGAAAAAGAGAGCATAAAAGAGGCTGCATTAAAGCTGAAGGAAGCAGACGGCTTAATTGTAGGCTCTCCGGTATATTGGGCATCTCCTACAGGACAGATTATTGAATTTATGGATAAGCTCTGTTCCCTTGCAGGAAAAGATATGCTTTATAAGCCGGCAGCAGCAGTTGCTTCTGCAAGAAGAGCGGGAACGACAGCAACCTTGGATGTACTGACAAAATATTTTGCATTTCATCAGATGCCGGTGATTTCCTCTAATTATTGGAATATGGTACATGGCAATACACCGGAAGAAGTATTGCAGGACGAGGAAGGGCTGCAGATTATGCGAGTTCTGGGAAAAAACATGGCATGGGTGTTAAAGTGTATGGAAGCCGGAAAAAAGGCAGGGGTACAGATGCCGACACCGGAAGAAAAGATAAAAACCAACTTTATCCGTTAAAATTACAAAACTGTAAGGTTTCTGTCAGGAAATTGCAAGCCTTCTGTTGTATCATGCATAGTAAAGAGCAGAACATTTAAAACAGAAGGGAGCAGGAGAAATGAAACCAATGGTAGAAGTGAGAAATCTAAAGAAATATTACGGAAAAGGGGAAAATCTGGTAAAAGCGGTAGACCATACAGACTTGGATATAGAAAGAGGAAAAGTTTACGGCAATTGTGGGGCGTTCCGGTTCCGGAAAAAGTACTCTTCTCCATTTAATCGGCGGTCTGGACAGACCGGATAAGGGAAGCGTACGCATAGACGGAGAGAATATTTTTAAGCTGAAGGACGAAGCCCTGGCTGTCTTTCGGAGAAAGAAAATCGGATTTATTTTTCAGGATTATAATCTGATTCCCTCTCTGAATGTATGGGAAAATATTGTGCTTCCCATAGGGCTGGATAATCAGAGAGTCGACCATGCTTATATTATGGAAATTGTAAAAAATATTGGGATTGAAGATAAGCTGAAAAATCTTCCCAATGCTCTGTCAGGAGGTCAGAAGCAGCGGGTAGCCATTGCAAGAGCCTTGGCTTCCCGGCCTGCTATTATTCTTGCAGATGAGCCGACCGGAAATTTGGATTCCAAGACAGAACTGGAGGTCATTGCCCTTTTAAAAGCCTGTGTCACCAAATACGGACAGACATTAGTTATGATTACCCATGATGAAACCATTGCCCAGATGGCAGATGAGGTCATTGTCATTGAAGACGGTAAGGTGGTGACAGAAGGATGAAAATAGTAACAAGAACTGCCTTTTCCAATATCAGGACAAATAAGAACAGAAATATTCTTATAGGCATTGCTATATTTTTGACCACACTTTTGCTGTTTGTGATACCGGGGATTGGCTTTGGAATTGTAAATTTGGAATTTGCAGCCGTGAATAAGGCATATCCCACCTTTCATGGATTGTACCGTGATGTAAAGCCGGAAACCGTACAGGAATTACAGGCCTCTAACCGTCTGGAAACTATAGGGCTTCGCTGTGATCCAGCAGTTATGATGAATGATGAATATTCCATTAGCATGCTGTTTGTAGATAAGGTTTGCGCCGATCTGAATAAGTTTGAACTTGCTGAGGGCAATTTCCCGGAGCGGGAAAACGAAATTGTGGTATCTAAAGGCATTTTAAAGGTCATGGGTCTGGAAGGAAAAATCGGAGATACCATTCATATTCCCTATCAGCGCATGACAAAGGATGGACTGGATTTTGGCAGTGAAAAGGATTTTGTTATCTGCGGTATGATGGAGGATACCAAAGCGAACGAGGAAAGGAAAAACTACACGGCTCTTGTCTCCAAAGCATTTGCCAAACAGATTCTTCCGGCCGAGGAGTTGTTTTATCGCGTGTATTTCCGTATTCCGGCACAGACAGCAGGAACCACAGATGGCATGGAAGAAGAGATGAAGGATATTGCGGCAGATTTTGGCATTGACGAGGATAATTATCGGGAAAATACAGAATATCTGGCTGCAAATTATGTGGATCCCTCTGTCGTTCCCGCTATTGTCATGATTATGCTGGTAGTGGTGTTGGCAGGTGTTATTACCATATACAGTATTTACTATGTATCTATGATTCACAGGGTACAGGAATATGGAAGATTAAAGGCAATCGGAGCTACCAGACATCAGATTCGCCAAATTGTCTTAAAGGAAGGCTTTTTTGTGGCAGTATTTGCCATTCCGGTAGGGCTTTTGGCCGGTACAGGGATTGTAGAGGCTGCTTTCCCGATAATCTATCATTTTCTGGATATTGATACAGAAAATACCATGAATATGGCAATTAAAGAGTTAGTGGAAGGCCATGAGGTGCAGTATCTGCATATCTGGCTGTATCTTCTGGCAGCAGGAGTTGCTTTGCTTACCGTATATCTCTCTCTTTTGAAGCCCATGAGAATTGCTTCCAGAATTTCCCCTATAGAAGCGCTTCGTTATAACGGAGAAGAAAATCATGGAAAGGGAACGAGAAAGGGCTACGAAAGTCTGAATCTGTTCCGTCTGACCTGTTCAAACCTGGCAAGGAATAAAAAGAGAACGGTGATTACCATTGTTTCTATGGCCTTTACTGGAATCCTTTTTGTAACAGTATCTGCCGGGCTGTCCTGTTCCGCACCCAGAGAATCTGCAAATGCCAGCATAGACGGGCAGTATCTTTTGAGAGTTATTACAGAATCTGGGAATAAGGAGCACCCAGAGTTGGAATGGAATCAGGTACAGCAGCACAATCCTCTGACTCCGGAAGTTGTAAAGGAGATAGAAAAGCTGGACGGTGTTGCGAAAGTAGAGGTGAAATCTTCGATTTCCCTTAAGGCAGAGGAATATGAGGATTTTATGCAGGTAGTAGGATATTCCGAGAACTATGCAGAAATTTTGGAGAAAGGACTGGTAGAGGGGAAAGTAACCTATGAAGAATTGAAAAAAGGCGACAAGGTGATATTAAGTAAAACTGCTCTTCACTGGTATCCTGAGTTAAAGGTGGGAGATAAAATTCTGTTTTCCTATAAGGACGGAGATGTTGTGAGGGAAAAGACCCTGGAAATTGCTGCAATTGGAAACTATTCAGAAGGAATCCAGGATTACAGTACATTTCTGACCGCAGATGAAGCTGTACAGAAGATGAGTCAGTACAATGTATACGATATCGTAAGTGTTTTTGCAGAAAAGGATTATGATGAAACACTGGAAAAAGCACTGGAAGCAATCTGTCAGAAGGCAGGCGGCATGGAAGTCAGCGATACCTGGCAGAAGGGTTATGAGGAATATGTGACAGCGATTTCTTTTATGTATATCGCAGTTTATCTCTTTCTGGGAATCTTAGGTATTATCTGTATGATGAATATGGTAAATACCATGATAAACAGTATCCATGTGCGAAAAAAGGAGCTTGGTATGATGCAGGCAATCGGTCTGTCAGAACGGCAGCTTGTAAAAATGCTGAATCTGGAGGGTATGTTTTATACTCTGGGAACTCTGTTTTGCTCCGTCAGCCTGGGAAGTCTGGGAGGATATGCATTCTTCCTTTATGCAAGGGAAAATCATATTATGGGAATCCAGTATTTTCACTATCCCACACCGGCTGTTCTGGTGTTGATTACAGTTATGGTACTCTTCCAGGTGATTCTCAGCACAGTTATTGGAAAGTCCATGAAAAAGGAATCTCTGATTGAAAGAATCCGCTTCAGCGAATGACGAATAAAACAGAACTGCAGACTTTGCAGGGAAAACCGCTGTACAGACAGGAAGCTGTCTTGCAGCGGTTTTCTTTTTAGGTTGTTGAAAAAACAGTATATAACAGCATAAAACAGTTGACAACAGTTTTATGCTGTTATATACTGTTTGCAAGAGGAGGAAAACCATGCAGATTATAATCAACCACTCATCTATGGTTCCCATTTATGAGCAGCTCGTGGACCAGATAAAAACAATGATTTTAAATGAAGAGTTAAAACCGGGAGAAGGACTTCCCTCTGTACGCGTTCTGGCAAAGGAATTGAAAATCAGCGCACTGACTGTAAAAAAAGCATACGATGCTCTGGAAGCAGAAGGTTTCACCATTACTGTACATGGAAAAGGCACATATGTGGCAGAAGCCAATCGTGACGCCAAGCTGCAGGAACAGCAAAAGGAGATAGAAGCAGAGTTTGAGCGTGTCATTGGCAAAGCAAGGAGATACGGTATGGCAGAGGAAGATATCCGGGTTGTTTTTGACTTGATTATGGAGGAATAATACATGCTGAAAATCAAAGATTTAAGAAAATCCTATGGCAATTTTGAACTGAATCTGTCCCTGGAAGTTCCGGCAGGCTGTATTACCGGCCTGGTTGGTTCCAATGGAGCAGGGAAAAGCACGACCTTTAAAGCCATTTTAGGTCTGATTACCACAGAGAAAGGCTCTGTAGAAGTCTGTGGAAAGGACATTTGCACATGGGAGGCAAAAGACAGGGAGAAGCTGGGAGTTGTTCTGGCAAATGCAGGCTTTAACACTTATTTGACCCTCCGGGATATGGAAGGGGTCCTTTCCCGTATGTATACCCGGTTTGACAGAGAGATGTTCCGGGAATACTGCAGCCGCTATCATCTGCCTTTGGATAAAAAACTGAAGGAATTTTCCACAGGTATGCTGGCAAAGACAAAGATTCTGGCTGCCATTACTCATAAAGCGGATTTGCTGCTTTTGGACGAACCGACCACAGGGCTTGATGTGCTTGCCAGAGAGGAACTTCTGGATATGCTTCGCTCCTATATGGAAGAAAACGAGGAGAGAAGTATTTTAATCAGTTCTCATATTTCTACAGATTTAGAAGGACTGTGTGACGATTTATATATGATAGAAAAAGGGCACATTGTGCTGCATGAAGAAATGGATATCCTGCTTGGACAGTATGGAATTTTAAAGGTGACAAAAAGCCAGTTTGATGCCATGGAAAAGCAGTATCTTTTGGGGAAAATAGAGGAAAACTACGGATATCGCTGCCTGACAAAGGAAAAGCAGTTTTATCTGGAAAATTATCCGGAACTGACTCTGGAAAAAGGCAGTGTAGACGAGGTGATTACCATGCTTGTGAAAGGAGAAAAAATATGAGAGGATTGTTATTAAAGGATTTGGCGCTTATGAAGGGTCAGAAGAAATTTTTGCTGCTGGTGATTCTGATTGCGGCAGTTCCTGTTTTGACTTCAGGAAACATTGGGTTTTTAACTACCTACCTGCCTTTTGTTATCTGCTTTTTTACCATTTCTACCGTAAGCTACGATGAAATTGACAACAGTATTTCTTTTTTAATGACATTGCCGGTTAGCAGAAAAGACTATGCCAAAGAAAAATATGTCTGCGGTTTGCTTTTGGGACTGGGAACTCTGGTGCTTTGTCAGCTTTTGGGTCTGGCAGCAGGATTTTTTATGTCAGATTTTATAGCGGAAGTCTATTTTTTACAGGGAGCGGCCATTGCCGGGGTGATTGTTTTGTTTCTTTCTGTCATTCTTCCCATACAACTGAAATTTGGAACCGAAAAAGGCAGGATTTTTACTTTTGTGGTGTTTATAGCGATTATGGGGCTGGCAGTTCTGGTCAGCCGTTTGACCGGACTTTCGGTAGATTCCAAAATAATCAAAAGTATTTTGGGCATATTGGCGCAAATTCCTCTTTGGGGCTATATTCTGGGCGGTGTCCTGGTTTCTTTGCTGCTTCTCGGAATCTCCTATGGCATCAGCGTAAAAATTATGGAGAAAAAAGAATTTTAAAAGAGAAAAAATGTAAGAAGTGCTTGACTTTTGAAAAATCATGATTATAATATTAATTAAATCAATTACAACAAATTAATGTGATAAAACACCAAAATCCAATGAAGGGAACAAGGTCATATTTCAGAACGGTATTTCAGAGAGTCTGCGTTTGGTGAAAGCAGATATAGCGGGAAATGTGAATATCCTCCCAAAGGAGCTGACTGAAACAACAGTAAGTCCAGCCGGAATCCTCCGTTAAAGGGAAAACATATGAAGTATGTGAGCGCTGCAGAGAGATTTGCAGAATCAGGGTGGTACCGCGGATTTTATTCGTCCCTTTCGGCAAGAGCCGGAAGGGGCTTTTTGTCGTAGAACAGACTTTTTCAGGTGTTTGCACAGAAGAAGGAGGAGCTTTATGAAAGCATTACAAAAAGCCAGCAAATTTTTGTCAGATTACACCTCGGCAGTAGTCATTGCCATTGCAGTGGTCACCTTTCTTTTGCCCGGACTTATGGGCTGGGTGAATTACCAGCTGTTCACGGACATGGTGGGAAATAAGTTTACCAGTCAGTCTATGATTATCGGAATCATTATGTTCAGCATGGGACTGACCCTTACCACTCAGGATTTTAAAATCCTGGCGCAGCGTCCACTGGATATCTGCATTGGTGCGGTTGCACAGTATCTGATTATGCCGTTTTTGGCATTTGGAATCAGCCGGGTTTTAAATCTGCCGGATGCCATTGCCCTTGGCTTGATTTTAGTAGGCTGCTGCCCGGGAGGAGTTTCCTCAAATATTATGTCCTACCTGTGCGGAGGTGATGTGGCATTTTCCGTGGGAATGACCACAGTATCTACCCTGCTTTCTCCGATTATGACCCCGCTTCTGGTTTCTTTTTTAGCAAGTGGAACAAAAATCAGCATCAAAGGGTTGCCTATGTTTGTATCCATTATCGAAACAGTGATTCTGCCCATTGCAGTGGGATTTTTCCTTAATTATCTCTGGGGAAAGAAAAAGACCTTTCAGAATATACAGAAGATTATGCCGGGCGTGGCGGTTTTAGGTCTGGCCTGTGTAGTTGGCGGTGTGATTTCTTCTCAGGGTGCAAATTTCTTTACTTCAGGCGTTGTGATTTTTGCAGCAGTACTCCTTCATAACGGATTGGGCTATCTGTTGGGATATGGTGCAGGAAAGCTGACCGGTATGAACACTGCCAAGAAGAGAACCATTTCGATTGAAGTAGGTATGCAGAATGCAGGTCTTGCCACAAACCTTGCAACTACAACCGCCCAGTTTGCCAGTGCGCCGCAGTCTGCAGTTATTTGTGCAGTGTCCTGTGTATGGCATTCTATTTCAGGAACCTTAATTGCCGGATTTTTTGCAAGCCTTGATAAAAAGAGAGAAAAAGCAGGGGAAGCACAGGAGGCTGTGCTTCCGGAAAATTAAAGCGAAAAATAAAAACAGAAGATATGATATAAAAAACACACAGGAAATGCAAAAAACAGGGCTGCTTCCTGTGTGTTTTTGGATTCCGGCAGGAAAAAGACGCTTCAATTTTCCGGGACATAATGATAAAATAAAAATCAGAATTTAAAGGAGAAGAAGCATGAAGTATAAAATTTTAATTGTGGAAGACGACGCTGTGATACAAAAGGAATTAAAGGCGCTTTTAACAGGGCACGGCTATGAGGTGCAGGCAGTGGAAGACTTTGGACACACTCTGGATTTGGTAAAGGATTTTTCGCCTCATTTAATCCTTCTGGATATTAAATTGCCGACAGAAGGAGGATTTTCCATTTGTGCAAAAATCCGCAGTTTTTCATCGGTTCCTATTGTGTTTGTCACAAGCTGCAGTACGGATATGGACGAGCTCAACAGTATTCTTCTGGGTGGGGATGCTTTTCTTACAAAGCCGTATAATACAGCCATATTGCTGGCAAAGATAGATTCTCTTTTAAAAAGGTCGTACGCAGGAGAGAAGGAAACCTGCTTTACCCATAAGGGAGTTACACTTCATCTGGAGGACAGCAGTATTTCCTGGCAGGGAGAAAAGACAGAACTTACAAAAAATGAACTGAAAATTCTATACTATCTGTTTCAGCATGCAGGGGCAATCTGTTCCAGAGCAGATATTGTGGAATATCTTTGGGATAACCGTTTGTATGTGGACGACAATGCCTTAAGCGTCAATATTAACCGTATCCGGGAAAAACTCTCCGGGCTTGGACTCCGGGATTTTATCGTTACCAGACACAGGCAGGGATATAAGATATGAATACCATACAATACTGGAAAAACAGAATTCCTTTTTTTCTTGTAAATGCAGTGGGCATGACGGCTTTGGCACTCTTTTTGAAGATCAATCGAAATACAGATGATACCATCTTTTTCATTCTTTTTGTCTGGAGTTTTATGCTTTTGGGAGGCAGTCTTCTTACCTTTTGTCAGAAAAAGAGAAGGGCAGACCGACTTCTTTCCATGGCGGAAAAGATGAAAGAGCGGTATTTGCTTCCGGAGATAATGGACAGACCCCAGAAGGCAGAGGAGGCTGTCTATTACCGGATTTTAAAGCTGGCGGAAAAGTCTATGTTGGAAGAGATTGGGCTGGTAAAAAGAGAGAGAAGGGAATACAGGGAGTATATTGAACAGTGGATTCATGAGGTGAAAACTCCCATTACTGCCATGAAGCTTCTCTGTGAAAACAATCGTTCCAGGGTAGAACGGGAGCTTCTAAAGGAGTTGGAGAGGGTACAGGGCTATACGGAGGAGGCGCTTTATTATGCCAGAAGCGAGTATACACAGCAGGATTATTCCATACGGGAAATCAATGTGTTTGATGTGGTACATAAGGCTGTGGGGGACAACAAATATCTGCTATTGGAAAATCGTGTACAGATACAGGTAGAGGGAGAATCTTGTCTTGTCTTTTCTGATGAGAAGTGGCTCTGTTTTATGCTAAGCCAACTGCTTATCAATGCCGTAAAATATAAAAGCAGGGAGAGAACCTGTATCATTTCTTTTTATACCATACCGGAAAAGGACGGAGTCAGTTTGCACATCAGGGATAACGGAATCGGAATTTTGCCGGAGGATTTGCCCAGGATTTTTCAAAAAGGTTTTACAGGAAAAAACGGGCGGGAGCGGCAAAACGCCACCGGAATCGGATTGTATTTGTGCAAAAGACTGTGTGAAAAGCTGGATATTTCCCTGTCTGTGGCTTCCAATAAGGAGGGGACAGACATCAGTTTCGGATTTCATAAAAACGATTATATTCCTCAGAATTCTTACAATTCTGTTAGAACTTTGTAAGAGAAGTACATACAAAAAAGAAGGACTTTTCTCTACAATAAGGAAAGAATACAGGAGAGGTGATGAATGATGAGAGAATTGTTAAAATTGGATCATATCCAGAAATACTACGGAAATCAGGGAAATCTGACAAAGGCAATCCGGGATATCAGTTTTACCGTGGAGGTGGGAGAGTTTGTAGGAATTATGGGTGCCAGCGGTTCCGGGAAAACCACACTTTTAAACTGCATTTCTACAGTAGATACCGTCAGTGCAGGGCATATTTATCTGGACAAAACAGATGTGACAGAGCTTAAGGAAAAGGAAATTGCCCGTTTCAGAAGGGAAAATCTGGGCTTTATTTTTCAGGATTTTAACCTGTTAGATACCTTAACCATTGGGGAAAATATTGCCCTTGCCCTTACCATTAATCGGATTCCTGCCTTAAAGGTAGACGGGAAGGTACAACAGATTGCAGAAGCTTTGAACATTCAGGATATCCTGACAAAGTATCCCTATGAGGTATCGGGAGGACAGCAGCAGCGCTGTGCCTGTGCCAGAGCCATTGTCAATAATCCCAAGTTGCTTCTTGCCGATGAGCCTACGGGGAGCCTTGACAGTCACTCCGCGCAGATGCTTCTGGCAACCATAGAAAGAATTCATACACAGCTTCAGACTACCGTGCTTATGGTAACTCATGACGCTTTTTCTGCCAGCTATGCACAGAGGATTTTATTTTTGCGGGACGGAGAAATCTTTACAGAAATCCGCAGAGGAGAGGTGGGCAGACAGAACTTTTTTGAGAAGATTTTAAGTGTACTTACCATGATGGGAGGCGGTCACCATGATGTATATTAAGCTGATTTGGAGAAACGCCAGACGATCTTTTAAGGACTATCTTATCTATATGGTAACCCTGACCTTATGTGTCACTATGTTTTACTCTTTTCTTTCCATAAGTAGTCAGTATTATCAACCGGATATAGGTGTAGAATATAATCTGGATATTGTCAGCGACGGAATGAAGCTGGCAGTTTTTACCCTCACCTTGTTGCTTTTGGTACTGATACAGTATGTAAATCGTTTTATGATACGCCGCAGGCAGAAGGAATTTGCAGTACAGACCATTATGGGCATGGAGCAGAGGGTGACTGCATGGTTATTTTTCGGAGAAACGTTGATTATGGGACTGTGTTCTCTGGTACTTGGAATTTTGGCAGGCGCAGTGTGTTCCCAGTTTATCACCGCCATGTTGATGAATGCTTTTGGGAAAGAATATCGGTTCACATGGCTTTTGTTTCCCGATACCATTGGAATTACGGTGGTTTTTTTCCTTCTCTGTTTTGTCTTAACCGGTTTTTTTCAAGTGCGGATTATACGGAAAATTAAGATTATTGATATGTTGAAAGCGCAGCGGAAAAACGAGGAGAAGGTGACGAAAAGCAGATGGATTTACGTTTTGGCAGGAATCAATTTTGCGGTGCAGACAGGGCTTACCACACATGGAATCCGACAGATGTATTATTATTTTGACCGTCGGTATTCCTGGGTTTTGCATGTGGTTTACTGGAGCGGTATCCTTGTTCCGGGAGCCTGTGTCCTTTTGTGGATGGTGTGGTTTTTCCAAAGGAAGAAAAGGAATTTCCTGAAGACTCTTGGGCTGCAGATGTTTCTGACTTTTTTAAGCGTAGTTTTGTATGCCAGTCTACCTGTGATGAAGATGAAATTTTTGATGCCCATAGCTGCAGAAGCCTTTAATTTTTATATGCTTTCTCTGATTTGGGATTTGATTTTCTTTATCGGTAGCTTTTTTTATCTTATAGGCAGAGCCATTGCAGCTTTGAAAGAAAAATCTATGAAACTTCGTTATAAGGGAGAAAATCTTTTTTATTTTGGGCAGGTATTATCCAGATTAAAAAGCACAACGGCTACATTGACCCTGATTTCTATTACCTTGATGGCGTCTGTAATTTTGTTTTTGCTGGTTCCGTTTCTGGTGGGCTGGGCAGAAGGATATTTACACATGCGTTCTGTCTATGATATTGAAATTTCAAGTACCTACCATGACATCGCAGAGGTTTCGGAACTCCAGATAGAAGAGTATGATTGTGTGGACTCTTTTCTTAAGGAACATGACGTTTTCGTGAAAGATGACTGCATCTTCTCCACCTATTTGCCGAGAAGAGGAGATTTTTCCAATCGAAATAAATATGGGTTTCCGGAAACGGCGATTTCTCTTTCCGATTACAATCATTTGTGTAGGATTCTGGGAGCAGAGGAAATTTCTTTAAAAGAGGGAGAGTTTGCCGTGCAGTATCAGGAAAATTCCAGAGAAGAAAATCTGCCGGAAGTTTTGAAAAACCAGACCCGTCTTGAAACAGATGGAGGTACTCTTTCCTTAAAACCAGGAGGAATTTATCATCGTTCCATGGGGGAAGCTGTCTATAATCTCTATACAGATTATCTTTATGTTTTGCCGGATAAAATCTGCGGGCAATTATTAGAAGTCAGTGGATTTCGGGTCATACAGACAGAAAAGCCTCTGCCCTTTGATGTGGCGGTGGAGCTGGAAAAGATGTTTTATCACCAGTATCCGGAAGCAGAGGAGAGCATGCATTTTGACCTGGATTCCAATACAAAAGAGGCGGGTGTTATCACAGGCTATAATTTCGTACTGCAGGCAGGTATGACTTATGGAGCCGTGGTGCTGTTGGTTATTTGTTTTACCATACTCTCTCTTTTACAGCTTTCCGATGCAGGACAGTATGCTTTTCGCTTTCAGGTGCTGCGGAATCTGGGAGTGGAAAGGAAGCGTATACACAGCCTGATTTTAAAGCAGTTGGGCCTTTGGTTTGGACTGCCGGTAGGGATGGCTGTTTTGGTATCCGGGATTTTTTCCGCTTATCTTTTTCTGGCATATCAGACAGAAATCCGGGCTTATATCGGTTTTTTGACTTTGTTTGGACAAGTGGCAGCCGTTTTTGCGGTTATGGCATTGATTTTTCTGTGCTATTTTGTGGCTACATGGATTTTATTTAAACGTACTGTAAAAGAATAAAAATTATTGAAAGAGGGGGGCTGTTGTATGTGACGGTCCCCCTCTTGACAAAGGAGGAAAATTGCCTATAATGGTTCTTTGGAGAACAGTTTTTTTTAGAACTATTAAAATGAGAAAGGAGATGAAAAAATGGAATTGGAAGCGACGGATATGCGTCTGCTTATGCGCGGTATCACAAAGCTGTATGAGCAGTATCTGGAGCGTATTCGGGGAAAATACGGACTGTCCCAGATAGAGATTACGATTATCGGGTTTCTGTACAACAATCCGGGAAAAGACACAGCGGCTGAGATTGTAGAACTTCGTATGCTCCCAAAGGGAAATGTATCCCAGGGAGTAGAGCTTCTGGTGAAAAAGGGATTTCTGAGGCGAAATACGGACAGGACAGACCGCAGGAAGGTTCATTTATCCCTGGAGGAAACAGCAATTCCTCTCTGCAATGAGATTGAAAAAGTAAATCAAAGTTTTAAAGAACAGCTTTTGCAGGGTCTTACCCAACAGGAAAAAGAAACTTACGAAAAAATCAACAGACAGCTTATGAAGAACATAGAGAAAGGAATGAATTTTGATGAAAAATGATAAGGATTTTCTGGGAACGCAGCCGGTGGGAAAGCTGCTTTTGAATCTGGCGCTTCCTACCGTTACCGCACAGCTTATTAACATGCTGTATAATATTGTAGACCGTATTTACATCGGACACATTCCAAAAGCAGGGGCCATGGCGCTGACCGGGGTGGGTGTGTGTATGCCCCTGATTATGATTGTGGCGGCTTTTGCAGCCCTTGTGGGAAACGGCGGTTCTCCAAGAGCTTCTATTGCTATGGGAAAAGGAGATAATGAATCTGCAGAAAAAATTCTGGGCAACTGTTTTACTTTGCAAATTGTTATTTCTGTAATTCTGACAGCCGTGCTGCTGATTTGGAACCGGGATTTTCTCATGGCCTTTGGTGCGAGTGAGGATACCATTGAGTACGGAGTCAGCTATATGAATATTTACGCAGTGGGTACGATTTTCGTACAGCTGACCCTTGGGATGAATGCCTTTATTACCGCACAGGGGTTTGCGAAAACCGGTATGCTTTCTGTTCTGATTGGTGCAGTTGCAAATATTGTATTAGACCCGATTTTTATTTTTGGCATGAACATGGGAGTAAGAGGCGCAGCTCTTGCAACCATTATTTCTCAGAGTTTATCCTGTGTTTGGGTTTTACATTTCCTTTTTGGGAAAAAAACCTTTCTGCGGATTCAGACAAAGAATCTGAAGCTGAAGGGCAGCATTATTTTCCCATGTATTGCCCTGGGTTCTTCTGTTTTTGTTATGCAGGCAAGTGAAAGTATTATTTCTATCTGCTTTAACTCTTCCTTGCAGGGTTACGGAGGAGATATTGCCGTAGGCGCTATGACCATTCTCACCAGTGTTATGCAGTTTGCCATGTTGCCGTTGCAGGGACTTGGCCAGGGAGCGCAACCCATTATTAGCTACAACTATGGCGCCCGGAATAAAAAACGTGTGAAGTCTGCATATGGATTGCTTTTGAAGGTCAGCCTGCTCTATTCTGTGCTTTTGTGGGCAATGGTTATGCTATTTCCGCGAGCCTTTGCCGGTTTGTTTACCTCTGATACAGCGCTTATGGATTTCACAGAGAGCGCACTGCGGATTTATGTAGCTGCTCTGTTTATCTTCGGTATCCAAATGGCATGTCAGATGACTTTTATGTCCATTGGAAATGCCAAAGCTTCTATCATTGTAGCTGTTATGAGAAAATTTGTCCTTCTTATCCCTCTGATTTATCTGATGCCTCAGATTTTTACCGCAGATAAGACAAAAGCTGTGTACATGGCAGAGCCGGTTGCTGATATTCTTGCCGTGACCTTTACTGTGATTTTGTTTGCCCATCAGTTTAAAAAGGCACTTGCTGAAATATCCCGTTGAGATATGGGGAAAAAAGAGATATAATAGGGAATGTAATAGAGTAAGAGGTGGGAAACCTTCTCGGATAGGAGTAATATGAATTACGAAGAAGCAAGAGTATATTTGGACGAGATTTCCAAATACGGAAGTGTACTTGGCTTGGAGAATATGAGAGAGCTGCTGGTCAGACTCGGCAATCCCCAGGAGGATTTAAAGTTTATTCACATTTCCGGAACAAATGGGAAAGGGTCTGTGCTGGCATATCTTTCAACAATACTGTCCGGCGCGGGATATCGCACAGGAAGATACATATCCCCTACACTGTTTTCTTATCGAGAGAGGATTCAGGTCGATGAGAAAGAAATTGAAAAAGATGCGCTTGCCCGTCATGTTACAGCAATTTCACAGGCTGTAAAGGACATGGAAGAGCGCCATGCAGGAACCCCTACGCTTTTTGAAGTGGAAACTGCGTTGGCTTTTCTCTATTTTAGAGAGAAAAATTGTGATGTGGTAGTGTTGGAAACCGGGCTTGGAGGAGCCTTAGATGCAACCAATGTGATTACCACCACGCTTTTGGAGGTCATTGCTTCCATTAGTATGGATCATATGGAATTTCTGGGAAATACACTGGGAGAAATTGCTGTCCAGAAAGCCGGTATTATCAAACCTCATACCCAGGTGGTCAGTGCCTGTCAGAAGGAAGAGGCAGCAAGAGTGATTGAAGAAGCCTGCAAGGCACGGGAATGTTCTTTGCGAACCGTCAGGGAAAATCGAATTACAGAGGTTTCCTACGGACTGGGAGAACAGCGATTTACCTATGGAAAATGGAAAGAGGTGGTAATTTCGCTTTCCGGAAGCTATCAGGTGAAAAACGCAGCGCTGGCTCTTGAGGCAGTGGAGGCTTTACGGAAACTGGGCTTTTCCCTTTCTGATGCGCAGGTCTATGCGGGAATGAAAAAGGCCTGCTGGAGAGGCAGATTTACGTGGGTTGCAAAGGAACCGGACGTGATTATTGACGGCGCCCATAATCCTGCGGCAGCCCTGGAATTGCAGCGTTCCATAGAGTTATATTTTAAAGGGAAAAATTTGTATTATGTTTTTGGTGTGTTTAGGGATAAGGATTATCAGAAGATTATTGAACTGACAGCGCCTTATGCAAAACACATTATAACCGTGGAAACACCGGGAAATCCAAGAGCGTTGCCGGCAAAGGAGCTGTGTGCAGCCGTGAAAAAAGTCAATCCGTCAGCAGAGGCGGCAGACAGTGTTACAGCAGCGGTAAAAAAGAGTCTGGAGTATGCAGGGAAAGACGATGCAGTGATTATTTTTGGTTCTCTGTCCTTCTTAAAGGACGCAGTAAATGCAATTTCAGGTGAGGGTAAAGAAAATGAATAAGAATAAAATGGATAAAGAAAAAATTGAACAGGGTGTAAGACTGATTCTGGAGGGAATCGGAGAGGATATTAACAGGGAGGGGCTTCTGGAAACTCCGGATCGGATTGCCAGAATGTATAAAGAACTGGCAGCAGGCTATACCGATGATGCGGCAAAGCATCTGAAAAAAAGGTTTCATGTAGATAATAATGATATGGTTCTGGAAAAGGATATTCACTTTTATTCCTTCTGTGAACATCATATGCTGCCTTTCTATGGTACAGCAGCCATTGCCTATATTCCAAACGGTGAGGTTGTGGGATTGAGTAAAATGGCGAGAACGGTAGAGGTTTTTGCAAAGCGTTTTCAGCTTCAGGAGCGTCTGACTGCTCAGGTGGCAGATGCTTTTATGGAGGAGTTAAATCCCCAGGGTGTTATGGTGCTGATTGAGGCAGAACATATGTGTATGACCATGCGTGGCATTAAAAAGCCGGGGACAAAGACGGTAACTGTTGTGACAAGAGGTGTGTTTGATGACAACGAGAGCTTGCAGAACACCTTTTATCGTATGCTGGAAAGACGGTAAGTATGGAACGGGTCAATAAAATCTGCGAACATAAGCTTTGGAAACAGGCTGTAGAAGAGATTTCTCAGTTAGAGGAAAAGCGGGTGTTCTGCAGACACAATACAGAGCATTTTCTGGACGTGGCGCGACTTGCCTATATTGAAAATCTGGAAAAAGGGCTGGGAATAGAGAAAGAACTTCTCTATGCAGCAGCGCTTTTGCATGATATTGGCAGAGTTTTGGAATATACCGAGCAGATTCCACATGATAAGGGCAGTGTGCTTCTGGCTGAAAAAATTTTGCCGGAATGCGGCTTTACCAAGGAAGAGGAGAGAGAAATTCTGGCAGCGATTTCCAGCCACAGAAAAGCCGATATTCTGTCAGAAAATTCTTTATCCGGGCTTTTATATCGTGCAGATAAAAAGTCCAGAGCCTGTCTTTTTTGCAAAGCGCAGGGAACGTGCAAGTGGAGTACAGAAAAGAAAAATCTTACCTTAGAGGTGTAAGCACAGGAGGAAGTTTGTATGATGAAAATCGGAAACCGTATGTTTGACGTGGAGCATGACTGTTCTGTTATGGGGATTCTCAATGTAACCCCGGATTCTTTCTCAGACGGCGGAAAATGGAATGATATAGAAAAGGCAAAAAAACATACAGCAGATATGATTGCAGAGGGCGCGTCTATTATTGATATCGGCGGAGAATCTACCCGTCCCGGACATGTCCAGATTTCCATTCAGGAGGAAATCGACCGGGTTGTTCCAATGATTGAAATGGTGAAAAGGGAGTTTGATATTCCGGTGTCCATTGACAGCTACAAGGGCGATGTGGTAGAGGCAGCCCTGAAAGCGGGAGCAGACCTTGTAAATGATATCTGGGGGCTGAAATATGACGAGAGAGTGGCAGAACTGATTGCCCGGTATCAGGTGCCTTGTTGTCTGATGCACAATAGGGAAAAAGCCGAATACGATAATTTCTTAGATGATTTGTGTCAGGATATGCGGGATTCTCTTGCCATTGCAAAAAAAGCAGGGATTGCAGATGACAAAATTATTTTAGACCCGGGTGTGGGCTTTGGAAAAACTTACGAGCATAATCTCATAATCATTCATCATCTGGAGCGCCTGGCAGAACTGGGATATCCTGTTTTACTGGCTACTTCCAGAAAATCTGTAATTGGAACCGCACTGGATTTGCCTTCTGATGAGAGAGTGGAAGGAACAATAGTGACTACGGTTTTGGGTGTTCAGAAAAAGGCGGCGTTTGTCCGTGTACATGATGTAAAAGAAAATCTGAGAGCCATTCGCATGACGCAGGCCATTTTAAGAGAAGGGAAGTAAGCCATGAGAAATCTGCCATACGATGAAATTCACGTTGAAAATCTGGAGGTCTTCGCCAATCATGGCGTATTTCCGGAAGAAACCAGTCTGGGACAGAAATTTGTGATTTCCCTTACCATGTATACCAATACCAGAAAAGCAGGAAAAAGCGACTGCCTGGAAGAATCCGTACATTACGGAGAAGTCAGCAGTTTTATGACTGCCTATACAAAGGAACACCCCCGTAAGTTGATTGAGGCGGCAGCAGAGGATTTGGCGGAAGAGGTTTTGCTTCATTATCCCCTTTTAAAAGGCGTGACTCTGGAACTGAAAAAGCCGTGGGCGCCGGTGGGACTTCCTCTGGAAACGGTTTCCGTAAAGGTAACCCGCTTCTGGCACACAGCTTACTTGGGACTTGGATCCAATCTGGGAGATAAAGAGGGCTATCTGAATCAGGCAATCAAAGAATTGGATAACGGAAGGGACTGTCAGGTGGAAAAAGTTTCTCCTTATCTGGTGACAGAGCCATACGGCGGCGTAGAGCAGGACGATTTCTTAAATGCTTGTCTGCGGCTGAAAACCCTGCTTTCTCCCCATGAACTGCTGGACAGACTTCATGAGATTGAGCAGCATGCACACAGAGAACGGTTGATTCACTGGGGTCCCAGAACTCTGGATCTGGATATTCTTCTGTATGATGATGAAATTCTGGAAACAGAGGATTTGGTTATTCCTCATGTAGAGATGCCTCTTCGGGATTTTGTTTTAAAACCTATGTGTGACATTGCTCCTTATAAGAGGCACCCGCTGCTTGGAAAAACTATGATGCAGCTTTTAAAGGAACTGGAACAAAAGGATTGCTATGAATGACAGAATATTAATTGCAGATGATGAACAGGAAATTGCAGATTTAATAGAGGTATATTTACAGAATGAGGGCTTTCGGGTGCTGAAATTTTATGATGCTCAGGAAGCTCTTTCCTGTATTGAAAAAGAGCCTGTGGACTTGGCAGTTCTGGACATTATGATGCCGGGAATCAGCGGTCTGACTCTGTGCCGGAAAATACGGGAAAAGTACCATTATCCCATTATTATGCTTACAGCAAAGGGAGAGGAAATGGATAAAATCAATGGGCTGGCGTTGGGGGCTGATGATTATATGACAAAGCCCTTTCTGCCGCTGGAACTGGTGGCGAGGATTAAAGCGCAGCTTCGCAGATACAAGCGCTATAACAGCCCGTCCGTTCAGGAAACTGAGGAGGTGCTGACCCACAAGGGACTGGTACTGAATAAGAAAACCAGGGAATGCATTTTAAATGAACGTCCCTTATCGCTAACACCTACAGAATTTGAAATTCTGGCGTTTCTCTGCGAGAAAAAAGGGGAAGTTGTCAGTTCTGAGGAATTGTTTCATCATATCTGGAAGGACGAATATTACAGTAAAAATAATAATACCATTACGGTTCATATTCGGCATTTGAGAGAAAAGATGCAGGATTCCTTTGAAAAACCCAAGTATATCAAAACAGTCTGGGGGTGTGGATATAAGCTTGAAAGCTAAACGTGTTTTCTATCTGAAGTTGTTGTTGGCAGGTATTTTGGTGCCTTTGGTTTGTTATGCTTTGAACTATTTTGCAGATGTATTTTTAAATGGCGTTTTTGTAGACTGGTTTTCTCATCAGTTTGTTTATGAACAGACGATTTACAATGAAGAGGGAGGACTGGCCTATGTGGAACAGTCTATTGACTGGAAGGCTTTGAAGGCGTTTCTCGGAAAGGCCAGTCTGCTTTTCGCGTGGATTTTTGTATTTTCTCTGATAGGAGCTTTTCATTTGGGCGGAAAAAGAAGGGCGCAGAAGGTTATTAAAGAGGCAGGAGAAAAGTTGCATCAGTATATGCACAGCGAGCTTGAGGCAGAAGAGATTTTTCCGCCGGAGTATGCACAAATCAGTACCAGAATGGTGCAGATAAAGGCAGATATCGAAAAAAAAGAGCAAAGCCTGAAAGACGAAGCACGGAAGAAAAGTGATTTGATCGCCTATCTGGCTCATGATTTGAAGACGCCGCTGACCTCTGTGCTTGGATATCTGACCCTTCTGAAGGAAGCGCCGGATATGTCTGCGGTACAAAGAGAGAAGTATGTTCACATTGCCTGTGATAAGGCAGAGCGTCTGGACAGTCTGATTGAAGAATTTTTTGAAATTACCCGCTATAATCTGCAGGAAATGATACTGGAAAAGGAGGAGCTGGACGTATCCTATATGATGATGCAGATGACAGAAGAATTTTATCCCCTTTTGTCAGCGAAAAACAATACGGTTCGTCTGGAACTCCCTCAGGAGCTTACCGTGTATGCAGACCCTCAAAAGCTGGCGCGTGTGTTTAATAACCTGTTAAAAAATGCCATTGCCTACAGTTATCCAGATACAGAGATTGTAGTAAGGGGAGAACAGCAGGAAAATCAGGTGGTGATCTCCTTTGAAGATTACGGAAAAACCATTCCCAGACAAAAGTTGGATTTGATTTTTCAGAAGTTTTTCCGCATGGACGAGGCGCGGAAAAGCAATACCGGGGGAGCAGGTCTTGGTCTTGCCATTGCAAAGGAAATTGCCGAGCTTCATGGAGGAACGATTACAGCAGAAAGCCAACAGGAGAAAACGGTTTTTCAGGTTATACTTCCGGGAAAATCTTAAGATAAAATTAGGAAATAAAAAAGAGAATTTTAAAAGACCTTTCTTTTTGATTTGCTATATTTAAGTACACATAAAAGCTGTACAGGCAAAAGAAAAGGAAGGTATTTTTATGCAGAAAAAACGAAGAAGAAAAAGAAGAAAACATATTTTATGGGGATTTCTCCTATTTTTGACCATTGCTTATGGGCTGCTTGCAGGAGTTACCTGGGTAGGCGGATATTTTGGAAAGAAATTTAGCAGTCTGGAAACTTCCATAGGAAAACCGGAAATAGAGCTAAATAAGCTGAACAGCAAAGCAGCAATTTTGAGGGAACTGGACAGCGGAAAAGTTTTGGGAAGAAAAGAAGAAGACAAAAGGATTTATCCCGCATCTCTCACGAAAATAATGACTGTTGTTCTGGCTATGGAAAAGCTGGGAAATCTGGAACATACAACAGTTCTTGAGAGTGATATATTTCCTGAATTATATGCAGAGGGCGCTTCTATGGCAGGGTTTGCCCCTGGGGACCAGGTGTCCTACAGGGATTTGTTTTATGGTGCAATGCTGCCCTCAGGAGCAGAGTGCTGTGAAGCTCTGGCAAGGGTTTGCGAAGGAACTGAGGCAGCATTTGCAGAAAGCATGAATGAGAAGGCAGAGGAATTGGAAATGAAGCACACGCATTTTACCAATGCCACAGGGTTGCATAATAAAAATCATTATACAACAGCAGAGGATTTGTCCCGGCTCTTATCTTATGCACTGAAAAATCCGGAGTTTTACGAAATTTTCACCTCAAAGAGCCATACCATGGCGCCAACAACCTCACAGCCGGGAGGATTCACTGTGTACAGTACCATGGGACAGGAAATGGAAAGAAATCAGATAACAGAGGAGGGGATTTTGGGAGGTAAAACAGGATATACCTCACAGGCAGGTCTTTGTCTTGGAAGTCTTATAAGTATAAATGGAAAGAAGTATATCCTGATAACAGCAGGGGCGTCGGGCACTCATGACACAGAGCCAAAACATATTCTGGATGCAGCAGAAGTCTGCGAACAGTTAAGAAATACCTGTTTATAAAAACCCAGAGTTACAGACCAGCAGGTTTACATTGACAGGAAATACAGGTTCCAGTACAATAGAAGACAGTGTAGAACTCAAACGTTTGACGCAAACCTTTGAGCAAAAAATGCTTGCCCTGGGGTAGGGGGTTGGGAGTATGATAAGAGTAAGCAAACAGAAAAGGAGCCTGAATTACATGGACAAAAAAGAGTTGCAAAATTTGCTGGAGCAGGTAGCTGAGGGACAGGTAAAACCAGAGGCTGCCCTGCTGCAGATAAAGACAGAACCTTATAAAGATATGGGATTTGCCAAGCTGGACACACACCGGGGTATCCGTCAGGGTATGGCAGAGGTTATTTATGGTGCAGGAAAGACCAAGGAACAGATTGTAAAAATTGCCCAGGCTATGGTAGAAGAAAAAGAAAAGACCGTGTTGATTACCAGAATGAGCAAAGAGGCGGCAGACTATGTAGGGGAATTTTTGGACTTGCATTATGATGAAATTTCCAGAACCGGTATGGTAGGGCAGATTCCCAAGCCGGACGGCGTGGGAAAAATCGTCGTGGCAACCGGAGGAACCAGCGACATGGCTGTAGCAGAGGAAGCAGCCCTGACTGCAGAGGTGTACGGTAATGAAGTGGTACGCCTCTATGATGTAGGTGTTGCAGGCATGCACAGGCTTATGGATCATATTGAAGAGATTATGAGCGCCAGAGTCATTGTGGCTATTGCAGGTATGGAAGGGGCGCTTGCCAGTGTGATTGGCGGCATGGCAGACTGTCCAGTGATTGCAGTACCAACCAGCGTGGGATACGGGGCAAACTTTGGGGGTCTGTCTGCACTTCTGTCTATGCTCAATTCCTGTGCCAGCGGCGTCAGTGTAGTAAATATTGACAATGGTTTTGGAGCAGGATATCTGGCGAGTATGATTAACCATCTGGAGGGCAGGAAGGAATGAAGACCTTATATTTAGAATGTAATATGGGAGCAGCCGGAGATATGCTTATGGGTGCGCTTCTGGAATTGCTTTCCCCAAAAGAAAAAGAAGAATTTTTAGAAGAATTGAATCATGCCGGGATTCCCCATCTAAAGGTAACGGCAGAGCCGTCAGTAAAGTGTGGTATTACAGGAACCCATATGCGTGTGAGCATTCATGGGGAAGAAGAGGAAAGTCTGGATATAGAAAAAGAAGTAGAAGCTTTTCACAGTTATGAGCAGGAGAAGGAGAGAGAAAGAGGTGAGCATGCTCACACGCAAGCGCACATTCACTCCCATGAGCCGCATGCACATGGGGATTCGCTTTTTCATTCTCATGTCCACCATACGCATCACCATGCAGGTATGAAGGATATTGCGGAACAGATAGAAGCATTGAACCTGAACCCGGCGGTGAAGGCGGATATCAGAAATATTTATCATATCATAGCCCAGGCAGAAGGTCAGGTGCACGGCTGTGAGATTAAAGACATACATTTTCATGAGGTTGGGACTGCGGACGCATTGGCTGATATTACAGGCTGCGCCATGCTGTTTCACAAGCTGGGAGCAACTCAGGTTTTGGTATCGCCTGTGACTACGGGCTTTGGACAGGTTCGCTGCGCCCATGGAATTCTTCCTGTGCCTGCGCCAGCTACTGCCAGAATTCTGGAAGGTATTCCATGCAGCGCAGGCAGAATCGAGGGAGAATTGTGTACGCCTACCGGTGCGGCGATTCTCAGATACTATGCTTCTGCTTATGGAAGAATGCAGGAAATGAAGATGGAAAAAATCGGATATGGAATGGGAAAAAAGGATTTTCCGGCAGCCAACTGTGTCCGGGCAGTTTTCGGTGACGCACCTGCTGTTTGACAATTAGATACAGTTCTGGTATGATAAAAAACGATTGCTTATTTATGGAGTTGTTGCATTGATTGCATGTCGAAAATGTGCGGTGCAACAGCTCTCTTTTTTTGAGCAGCCAGAAAGAAGAGGTAAATATAAAATATGGAAAATGTAAAATTTGAAAATCTGCAGCTATATCCGGAAATTTTAAAGGCTGTGAAATATATGGGTTTTGAAGAGGCTTCTCCCATTCAGGCGCAGGCCATTCCTATTATTATAGAAGGGAAAGATATTATCGGGCAGGCGCAGACCGGTACAGGAAAGACCGCTGCATTCGGAATTCCCCTTCTGCAGAAAATCAATCCAAAAGAAAAGAAACCCCAGAGCATTGTGTTGTGTCCAACAAGAGAACTGGCTATTCAGGTTGCAGAGGAAATCCGCAGTCTGGCGAAATATATGCATGGAATCAAGGTGCTTCCGGTATATGGAGGGCAGGAGATTGTAAAGCAGATTCGCTCCCTGAAAAGCGGAGTGCAGATTATCGTAGGAACACCCGGGCGTGTGATGGATCATATGCGGAGAAAAACAGTAAAAATGGATCAGATTCACACCGTTGTTCTGGACGAGGCAGATGAAATGTTGAATATGGGATTCCGGGACGATATTGAAACCATTTTAAAGGGAGTACCGGAAGAAAGGCAGACCATTTTATTTTCTGCCACCATGCCAAAAGCTATTATGGAAATCACGAAAAAATTCCAGAAAAACGCAAAGGTTATCAAGGTGACAAAAAAAGAACTCACTGTTCCCAATATTGAGCAGTTTTACTATGAAGTAAAGCCCAAAAACAAGGAAGAGGTACTGACCCGTCTTCTGGATATTTATACACCAAAACTTTCCGTTATTTTCTGCAATACAAAAAAACAGGTGGATTTGCTGGTAACCGCCCTTCTGGGAAGAGGTTATTTTGCCGCGGGACTTCACGGTGATATGAAGCAGGAGCAGAGAGATCGGGTAATGCAGGGCTTCCGAAGCGGAAAGACAGACATTCTGGTGGCAACCGATGTGGCAGCCAGGGGAATTGATGTAGACGAGGTGGAGGCGGTCTTTAACTATGATTTGCCTCAGGACGATGAATACTATGTACATCGTATTGGCAGAACCGGACGTGCAGGACGGATTGGACGTTCCTTTTCCTTTGTTTCCGGAAAAGAAGTTTATAAGTTAAAGGAGATTCAGCGTTACTGCAAGACTAAGATTTATGCCCAGAAAGTGCCATCTTTAAATGATGTGGCAAACACTAAAATCGAAAATATTCTGGATCATGTGGAAACCATGATTGCAGAGGAGGATCTGACTTCCATGATTGATGCTATACAGGATAAGCTGAATTATTCCGATTATACTGCCATGGATATGGCGGCAGCGTTTTTAAAGATGCAGGCAGGAATGGCAGACAGTGCAGAAGAGGAAGGAGAGGATTTCGGGGATACCGGAGCAGAAGAACCGGGCATGGTGCGCCTGTTCATTAATATCGGAAAAAAACATAAAGCAAAGCCGGGAGATATTCTGGGAGCTTTGGCCGGAGAGAGCGGTATGCCGGGAAAACTTATTGGAACTATTGATATGTTTGATAAATATACCTTTGTGGAAGTACCCACAGAATATGCAAGATCTGTACTCCATGCTATGAAAAATGTAAAAATTAAAGGGAAATCCATTGCTGTGGAGCCGGCCAATCAGAAATAGAAAGAATCCATTGCTTTTCCTATGGAGAGATTTTATAATAGGCTGTATAGAAAGAAGAGGAATGGATTATGACAACTTATACAGAAGAAAAGAAACAGGAACTGGCGCTGGAGATTATTCAGCGGTTAAAGGAAGAATATCCAGACGCAGGGTGTACCCTGGATTATGACCAGGCATGGAAATTGTTGGTCAGTGTCCGTTTGGCTGCCCAGTGCACAGATGCCAGAGTCAATGTGGTTGTGGAGGATTTGTATAAAAAATATCCTGATGTACAGGCTCTGGCACAGGCAGAACCGGAAGACATAGAAACCATTGTCCGTCCCTGCGGACTTGGTAAAAGCAAGGCGCGGGATATCAGCGCCTGCATGAAAATTCTCTGGGATCAATATGGGGGCAAGGTGCCGGAAGATTTTGACGCACTTTTAAACCTACCAGGGATAGGCAGAAAAAGTGCAAATCTGATTATGGGAGATGTTTTCCAAAAGCCTGCCATTGTTACAGATACCCATTGTATCCGTCTGGTAAACCGTATGGGACTGGTGGATCAGATCAAGGATCCGAAAAAAGTGGAACTGGCGCTCTGGAAAATCATTCCCCCTGAGGAAGGCAGTGATTTTTGCCATCGTCTGGTTTATCATGGAAGAGATGTCTGTACAGCCAGGACAAAGCCCCATTGTGAGGACTGCTGTCTGAGAGATATCTGTGCGAGAAATGGGGTAGAATGAAGGGAGAGGGTAAAACCATGTTATTGACAAATTATGTAAGTGCAATGGAATACTGGAACGGTCGGATAGACAGCACCACAGATTATGATGCGTTTCGCTGGCATCAGTGGGTGCAACCTCTGGACTTAAATATTCAGGAAGAAATGCCGGAAAACAGACTGGGGTTTGCTTTTATCGGGTTTTGCAGTGAACAGGGTGTCAAACGGAATAAAGGGCGTGTAGGAACGGCTCTGGCGCCGGATTTTATCAGAGGTCAGATGTCCAATCTTCCCTGTACCTTTTCCAGAGAAGTGCAGTTTTACGATGCAGGAAATATCCTCTGTGACGAAATCTCCATGGAAGAAGGGCAGAGATTGCTGGGACTTGCAGTAGAGAGGCTTTTAGAGCTGCATCTGTTTCCCATTGTATTAGGTGGAGGACATGAAACAACATTTGGACATTTTCAGGGACATCGAGCAGATTTGCAGAAAAAAGGGAAGCCTTTAGACATGGGAATCATTAACTTTGACGCTCATTTTGACCTTCGTCCTTATGATAACGGGCCGTCTTCAGGCTCTATGTTCCGGCAGATTGCGGACATTTATAAAAAAGAGGGGGCAGAATACCGTTATCTTCCTCTGGGAATCCAGGAACACAGCAATACGGTCAGTCTTTTTAAATATGCCAGAGCTTTGGGGGTAAACTATATTTTGGCAAAAGAAATTCAAAATTCTAATTTTTCTACAGTTCTGGAAAAGGTGGATACCTTTTTGTATAAATGTAATTCCGCCTATCTTACCATTTGTACGGATGTGTTTTCTGCCGCTTTTGCGCCGGGGGTAAGTGCAACACAGGCTCTTGGGCTGGATCCGGAGGTGGTGCTTCCGATTATCAAGCATATTTTGCGGACACGGAAGATTCGTGGGTTTGATATCTGTGAGATTTCTCCCCGTTTTGACCAGGATAATACAACCGCAAAGCTGGGGGCAGTCCTTATTTTTGCAGTGGTAAATACGCTGTGTGAGTTAAATGGGCTGTCTATGGAAACGCTGGGAGAATAAAAGAAAAGGACAGATCCAAAACTTTTGTGAAAAGAAAAACAGGTGCTGAAAGAACCTGTCGCAGCAGGTATATCATTTCTGCTTTGTGCGATAGTTCCTCAGCATCTGCTTTTTATATGAAAATCGTTACATAAAAATCTGTTACTGCTGTTTTTCCTCTGCAGCGCGTACCTGTATCAGTTCCCCTGCAATGCTCACTGCGATTTCCGCAGGGGTTTCCGCCCGGATATCCAGTCCGATGGGCGTTTGAATCCGTTTCAGTTCTTTCGGTGTAAATCCGTCGTTTAACAGTTTGTCCCAAATCATGGCTTTTTTTCTTCTGCTTCCCATAACCCCAATATATTTTGCGGGCGTCTTTAAAATCTGCTGCTGCACCAGATAATCGTATTGGTGTCCTCTTGTCATAATGCAGACATAATCTTCAGCCGTGATTTCCAGATAGTCAGAAAGCTGCGAAAACTCTCCCCTGATGCATCTGGAAGCATCAGGAAAGAGTTTGGGATTGCTAAACTGCTTCCGGTCATCAAACACCGTGCAGGAGAAATCCAGATGTGCCAGAAGGGGAACCAGTTCCTGAGCCACATGACCGCCGCCGAAAATATAGACCATGCCCTTTCGAATCAGAGGCTCGCTATAATAACGCCGTCCGGAAATGGTGGCTTGTACGGCATGTTGCTTTAAAAGAGAGGAGGGCTCTGAAACAGACAGACCAATCAGGCCGCTTTTTTCCTGATAATAACCACATTGCCACACAGCTTCTTCTGTAATGTCCAGAATCAGCCAGGCATTTTCATTTTTATCCCAGTCCTTTAAAAGTTGACAGCAAAGCTTATAAAAGGCATCATTGTCCCAGGAAAGATACTGGAAATAAAGGGAAACATCTCCGCCGCAGATCATACCTAAATCCGCTGCCTGATTCTCCTGAAGACGATAAGCCTGGCAGGCGGATTTTTTGGCTTTTAAAAGATTTTGTGATTCTAAAACGGCAGTGTGTTCCACATTGCCGCCTCCTATGGTTCCAAAAGAGGTGCCGTCCGGAAGTACCAGCATTTTAGAGCCGGCGCCTCTTGGGGTGGAGCCTGAGCTGGCAATCACAGTGACAAATACAAAATCTTTTTTGTTTTCCATGGCTGCTTTGGCAGTTTCAAATAATTCTTTTATACTTTTCATATATGAAAACTCCTCATCAGAGATAAGTTACGCGCTCTTTGTCAAAAAATCCTCTGGTTTTGGGTTCTTCATCTGCTTCACCTACAGCAATGACAGCCAGAGGAAGGCTGGAAACCTTCAGTAAATCCTGCAGCTTTTCTACTCTTTCCATAACTGGATAAAAGCCGCACCAGCAGGTTCCGTATCCCAGTTCTGCAGCCTGCAAAAGCAGATTTTGAATGGCAGCGCCGCAGTCCTGAGGATAAAATTCGGCGCATTTTCCTTCCTGCAGATCCGGTCTGGCACAGACAACAATAGCAAGACTGGCGGTCTGGAGCATTTTGGTATGAGAACTGATTTCCATGATTTTTTTCCGTATATCTTCATTTTCTATGACTACAAATTCCCAGGGTCTGGTGTTGCATGCGCTGGGTGCAAACATGGCAGCCTCCAGCATGGTTTCAATATCTTTTCGGGGAATCTGGACTCCCTTTTTATACTTTCGGATACTGTGTCGGTTTCGAATTACTTCTGATGTATTCATGATAGATACCTCCTGTTTTTTTCTTTTCTCTTATTATAAACGTTTTGAGTGCAGGTTTAAAGTCCTGTTTTTCTGAAGGGTTTTTGTTTGGGTTGGGCTGTACCAGTGATAGTATTCTGCTTCTTATATTTAGAAACGATAAGGGAAAAAGAGCCGGAGAATTTACCTCTTTTTTTCATGGACGGGATATGGTAAAATAAGTCTGCAAAAAAGGACAAAAGAGGGGAACAGGAAGTTGAAACGAATTTTGGTACTGGAAGATGATTTGGCTTTAAATGCAGGTCTTTGTTTTGAACTGGATAATGCAGGATACTGTAGTATAAGCGCTTACAACTGTGCAAAAGCAATGCAGGTGCTGCAGCATGATAAATTGGATTTGGCAATTTTAGACGTAAATCTGCCGGACGGCAGTGGTTTTTCTGTATGTCAGGAGGCGAAAAGGCTGCGTCCGAATCTTCCCGTGATTTTTCTTACTGCCAATGACCTGGAGGAGGACGAGCTTACAGGGTTTGATTTGGGAGCAGAAGATTATGTGACAAAGCCTTTTCACACCTCTGTGCTTTTGCGGAGAATCGAAGTTGCGCTGCGGCGAAATTCGGAGAAAGATCTGGAAGCAGAGAAGAACTTCCAGGGCTTTGACGATGGTTTTCTGCGGATTGATTTGGAAACCCTGGAGGTGGTCTGCAACGGAGAAAAGCTGTCCCTTACACCAAATGAATATAAAATTTTAAGGCTTTTGCTTGCAAACAGCGGACAGATTCTCACCAGAGAGAGAATGTTGGAGCAGCTCTGGGGGAATGACGGGTGCTTTATTAATGACCACACCCTTACTGTGGTGATTAACCGGCTGCGGACTAAGTTGGAAGGAAAGGATAAGGCGTATATTCAGACCATTCGTGGAATCGGCTATGCGTGGAACGAAAAGCAGTCATGAAGCAGGGAGAGAAAAGAATGAAAAAAGCAGAAACATGGATTTCTGGACTTTTATATGGGATTTTGGGATTTTTCGGTGCTGGCATGGGATATCTGATTTGGCTTTTTGTTCCTATAGAAGAGGTAAGGATTCTTATGTTGGTTCTTGATATCAGCCTTGTGGCAGTGTGTCTGGCGCGGATCTGGTATGAAAAATACAGGGCAGGGAAACTGACGGATAATATCTGCGAAAGCCTGGACGATTTGATTTCCGGGAGAGAAGTACAAAGACAGCAGACCTTTGATGATTCTCTGGCGGATAAGGTACAGGGAAAGCTTTTGCAGTACGGAAATATTCTGCAGGAGGACAGAAAGGAAAACCGGGCAGAAAAGCAGAAACTACAGGAAATTATTTCCGATATTTCTCATCAGATTAAGACGCCAATGGCAAATATCAGGCTGTTTTCCAACATTTTGAAGCAGGAAAACCTGAGCTGCGGACAGAGAGAGGAATTTTCCCATACACTGGAATTCCAGGTAGATAAGCTGGAGTTTCTTTTGCAGTCCCTGATTAAAATGTCCCGGCTGGAAACCGGAACCTTTGTACTTCATATGGAGGGGCAAAATCTGTATCATACTCTGGTGCAGGCTGTGCAGGACGTATGGCAGGAGGCAGAAAAAAAGAACCTGAAAATAAACCTGGACTGCGATCTGGATATCCGTGCAAAATATGATGAAAAATGGACTCTGGAGGCAATGGAAAATCTGCTGACCAATGCAGTAAAATACACCCCTGAGGGTGGAAACATTCAAATCAGCGTTCACCCCTGGCAGTTTTATACAAGGGTGGATATTTCTGATACAGGAATCGGTATTGCAAAAGAGCATTATAATGACATTTTCAAGCGCTTTTACAGGGCAGAAGAGGTTGCTGCAAAGGAAGGGGTAGGGCTTGGTCTGTATCTTGCCCAGATGATTTTAAACAAACAAAGAGGTTATATTACAGTGAAATCAAAGCAGGGAGAGGGAAGCACCTTCTCTGTATATTTATTATCATAGAAAAGACAGAAACAGGACAGAAGAGGAAGACATGGAAAGCATTATTAAAGTAAGAGATTTGAAAAAATTTTATGGAAAAGGAGAAAGTCAGGTAAAAGCCTTAAACGGTGTGAATCTGAATATTGAAAAAGGAAAATTTACTGTTATTACAGGAAGTTCAGGCAGTGGAAAGACCACGCTTTTCAACATGATTGGCGGTCTGGATTATCCGGACAGCGGAAGCGTAGTGGTGGATAATATTGAATTAAAGGATATGAAGGAAAAGCAGTTGGCTGTTTTTCGGCGCAGCAAAATTGGGTTTATTTACCAGAATTATAATCTGATTCCCTCTCTGACCATAAAAGAGAATATTTTGTTTTCGGTAAATCTGGGAAAACAGGCTGTAGATAAAGAATTTTTCCGGGAAATTACGGGATTTTTAAAGCTGGAAAACCGTCTGGACGCGTATCCCGGACAGCTTTCCGGCGGAGGGCAACAGCGGGTGAGTATTGCCCGAGCGCTGATGTTAAAAAGTGGGATTGTCCTGGCTGATGAGCCAACCGGAAATTTAGATTCCTGCACCAGTCAGGAAGTGCTGGGGCTTTTGAAATCCGCGGCGCAGACGTATCGTCAGACTCTGGTTATGATTACCCACAATCTGGATATTGCTCAGATGGCGGACCGGGTTGTTCGCATGGAGGACGGACAGATTCTGGAAAGGACGGGCAGAATGCAATGGAAAACAACAATTTAAATATTTGCCGGAAGCTGGTTTTCTGCCAGATAAAAACCCATAAAAAAATCAGTATCTTGTCGGTTCTTACGGTTTTTTTGATTAGTATGGTCTATACCCTGCTGTTTCAGTTTCAGAGTGGAGAGGAGCAGGCTTATCATTTAAAATATCAGAAGGAATTTGGTTCAAAAAGCCAGATTGTATACCGGAATCTGACAAAGGAGCAGGCGGATTTGCTGGAAGAGCAGGAAAACATCAAAAATCTTGTCCGGCTGCAGCCTGCCGGGTATTTTGGAGGAGAAATACTGGAATACAGACAGCCTTTCCTGGCTGCTGAGGACAGTGGATATGCGGAATCGGTTTTTGCCATGCCGGAAACAGGACGTATGCCGCAAAAGGCGGGGGAAATTGCACTGGATACTATAACTCTGGATTCTCTGGGATTACCCCATGAACTCGGAACTGTGTTTACGGCAGAATGGACAAAGTGGGGAGAAGAGGAAACGCAAAAGACTGAGTTTACGCTGTGCGGCTTTTGGAAAGGGGAGGTTATCCAGGGAGAAGCCTATGCCTGGATTTCAGAGGATATGGCAGAAGCACTTGTCCCCGGATACAGAGAAACACAAGCAGGAAATCAGATTGTGGGAATGGATATTTTTAATCCCCGCAGCCTGTCAAAAAGGGCAGACTTAATGGCAGAGGCAGCAGGGATTTCCCGGGAACAGCTGCAGATAAATGCAGACCACCATGAACAAAACATAGAAAAGATAAAAGAAAAACTCAGTTCTTATCTGATATTTATCTGCTTTGCTTTTGCAGCGGGTTTTTTGATGTTACACAGTATTTTCCTTATATCCAGACAGGAGAGAGAGGAGAACCTGGCTTCCATGAAGTCCCTTGGTATGACGCCCCGACAGACCCTGTATTTCAGTATGGGGCATATGCTCTGGGTTTGTGCGGCAGGAATTCCTCTGGGGTGTCTGGCAGGAGGGATTTTGTTTCAGGGAGTGGGAAATACTTTGCTGGAGGTACTTACAAAAAGCAATCCTCAGCTTTCCGGATTTTCTGGTTTTTCTGTTTTAAAGGGCGGTATACTGGGCATTTTGACTGCAGGGATTGCTGTTCTTTATGATTATCGAAAGCTGTTTTTTCTCACCCCGGTACAGATTCTGGAGCATGGAAGCAGCAGAAGAGGGAAACGGAAATCCTGGAAACAGGTAAGCCTTTTGCGTATGGCATGGGTGTCTGTCCGGGAAGGAAAGGGCGGTTTTCTGGTTTCGGTGCTTTTGCTGTTTTTGGCGTCTTTGCTGCTTTGCGGGACCTATATTCGTTATATCAGTTATGATGCAGACTATTATCTGGAGGAAATGGCAGTCAGTGATTATACCATTGCAGACCCGTCCTGTTCTTCGGAAATCCAGAGGTATAATGAGGGGGCAGGCGATCTGAAAAAAGAGCTTTCTCAAAAGCTGCAAGGGCTTCCGGGAGTGGAAGATTTTGGAGAAAGTCTGTCCCATGAAGTAGAACTTACTGCAGATGAAACCCTGTATCAGACCATTACAAGGTTTTATCATGGCCCCTGTGAGTGGGACGAAACCATGAGCCGTAAAGAGAGTATGGCAGGAGATTTTGCCTGGACAGAAGGGTTTGAGAAATTTGAAAAAGAAAAGACATATACAAGTGTGCTGTACGGGACAGAGGGGTATGCGCTGGACTTTATGACCATGCCCCATTATGTTTTGGACGGAACCTTTGATGCAGAAAAATATGCTTCCGGGGATTATGTTATAGCCGTGGGAGCTTCTGCAGAGGCATGGATTTCCGCAGCGCCTGCAGGAAGTCGGATTGACATAGGAGATAAAACTTTTACCGTGCTGATGACTGTGCAGGACCCCGGTTTGTTTTTAAGAGGAAGAAACAGTAAGGATACAGCCTTTTCTTTGAATTATCTTATGCCGCCTCAGGCGCTTAGAGCCTTATTTCCGGATATTCCCGTTCGGCAAATCAATTTTAACCTGCCAAAAGAATACCGGAAAGCAGTGGAAGAAGTGTTAAAGCCTTATGAAGAGCAGGGAGAAATTTTTGTAGAGCGGAGAACAGAGAGGGTAAGAGAATTTTCAAGAGATACGTTCGTGGCAATTTCTGTGCAGTTGGTTATTGGGCTTTTTTTGCTTTTAATTGCTGTCCTGAATTATGGGAATGTGATGCTCAGTCGTATGATACTGCGAAAAAAATCCTTTGCCCTGTATCAGGGGCTTGGCATGAGCGCCTCCGGGGTAAGACGCATGGTGCTGTATGAGGGGCTTTTCTACAGCATCGGCTCCATGCTCAGCGTTTTTCCGGCAGTGGCTTTGTTTTTGCAGTATATCATGCCCAAGTATTATGAATCAGACGCAGCCTATGTCCATTCCATAGATTGGGCGGTCAGCTACGAATTTTCAGTGCTGCCGCTGCTCTTTATCGGAATACTTTTGCTGTTTCTTTCTGTTTTCCTGCCGCAGGCTTGTCTTACAGGAATGGAAAAAGAAAGTATCACAGAGCGGCTGCGAAGTCCGGAGTAAAAGAAAAAAAGGCATATTTTTGTAATGGGAAATGTTACAAAAATGTGCCTTTTTTGTGCTTTGATTGAGATTTGCGTCTGTTAGACTGTAAGTATCAAAAAAAGGAGGAAAAACATATGGAAGCTATTTTACAGGTGCGAAATCTGAAAAAATATTACGGAAAAGGAGATACTCTGGTAAAGGCTTTGGACGGAGTGAATCTGGATATAGAGGCAGGAAAATTTACCGCAATTATCGGAAGCTCAGGCAGCGGAAAAAGCACCCTTTTAAATATGCTGGGCGGTCTGGACCGCCCCACTTCAGGAAGCATTAAAGTGGGACATACGGAGCTTTCCGAGTTAAACAGCGAGGAAGCCACCGTGTTTCGCCGTCAGCAGATAGGCTTTGTCTTCCAGAATTACAATCTGGTGCCGGTGTTAAATGTGTGGGAGAATATTATTTTTCCGGTTGCCATAGACGGAAAAAAACCGGACAAAAAATTTATTATGCAGGTAGTGAAGCTTCTGGGATTGGAAAAAAAGCTGGACGGTATGCCGAATCAGCTTTCCGGAGGACAGCAGCAGAGAGTGGCCATTGCACGGGCGCTGGCTTCTAAGCCCTCTATTGTCTTAGCCGATGAGCCTACCGGAAACTTAGACACGAAGACCAGTGACGATGTAATCGGACTTTTGAAAATGACGGGAAAAGAGTTTCACCAGACCATTGTGATGATTACCCACAATCCGGAAATTGCGCAAATGGCGGATTGCATTGTCCGTATAGAAGACGGAAAGCTGGTACAGCAGTAGAGGAGGGCATTATGAAGAAAAACAGTCTTATGAAAACCCTGACCAATCGGGTCTTTCGTCAAAATAAGGGGCGCAATTTTGTAGCGGTTTTTGCCATTCTTTTAACCACCCTGATGTTCACAACTCTATTTGTGCTGGCACAAAGCATCAGTGAAAATATGGTGGTTATGAATTTCCGGCAGTCCGGGTACGATGCACAGGCCTCTTTTAAACAGATTACAGAAGAGGAAGTAAAGAAAATCAAAAACCATGAAGAGGTCAAAGAAGTGGGAGAGAGTCTTGTGCTGGGACTGGCAGAAAATGAAAAGCTGGCAGGACGTCAGGTGGAAATCCGCTGGGCAGATGAGTTGTACGCTTCTCATTCTTTTGCTGCGCCAGTAACCGGGCATATGCCGGAAAAGGAAAACGAGGTGGCAGTGGGCGTGGAGGTGCTGGACAGACTGGGAATCCCTCATAAACTGGGAGAAAAGGTGACGCTGCAGTGGCGTAAGGACCTTCAAAGCTTTGAGGTAACAGAAAGCACCTTTACGCTCTGCGGATTCTGGGACGACAATATGTCCTCTTATGCCAGCTATGCCTGGGTGAGCAAAGAATTTGCACAGGAAATGATAAAAGGCGTGGAGAATCCCAAGGACCAGATATTGGGAACGCGTATGGCACAGGTGCATTTAAAAAGCACGAAAAACATAGAAGATACCATGAACAGGATTTTAGGAGATACAGGTCTGGAAAATCTGGAATATGGGGTAAACCTGGCCTATTCTCCGGAAATGGGTGTACAGGCGGTACAGGAGAGTCTTCCCATGTATGCGAGCATGCTTCTGGTATTTGTGGCAGGATATCTGATTATTTACAATATTTTCCAAATTTCCGTTTCCGCAGATATCCAATTCTACGGAAAACTGAAAACTCTGGGAACCACGAAAAAACAGATTAAGAAGCTGATTTACGGACAGGCCAACCGTCTTTGTCTGATAGGAATTCCTCTGGGGCTGCTTTTAGGCTGGCTTTTGGGCAAGAAACTGGTACCGGCTCTGATAAGCTGGGCAGAGGGGACGGCAGTGGTTTCTGTAAATCCCTTAATTTTCCTTGGCTCCGCTGTGTTTGCCTGGCTTACGGTTATGATTTCCTGTCTGCGTCCGGCAAGAATTGCAGGTAAAATTTCTCCTGTAGAAGCCCTTCGTTATTGCGACGCAGAAACCAGGACAAAAAAGAAGAAGAAAAAACGTCCTCAAACCGTAACAGTTGCACAGATGGCATGGGCGAATCTTTGGAGGAACAAAAAACGAACCGTAACCGTACTGCTTTCGCTGACCCTGGCGCTGGTTCTGCTGTCTGCCTTTTATGCCAAAAATGCGGCTTTTGATATGAATATATATCTGGAAGAGCTGGCGATTGCAGATTTTCAGTTTGACGATGCTGACAGTGAGGAGCGGGTAAACGGATATGACCCGCTTGAAAGTACCGTTGATGAAGCGCTTTTGGAAAAGCTGCGGAAGCTTCCCGGTAAAACAGGGGAAGGGCGGGCTTATTCACGGGAAATTTCCATGACGCTTAGCGACAATGCAGTAAAAAACATGAAAAATTATTATACCGCGGAAGTTCTGCAGGAATGGGCTTCCTATGACAAGGCAGGGGCAGAGGGCTGTGAGCAGGCCATGGAAACAAAAGAAGTAAGAGCAGAAATCTGGGGAATTGAGGGGATTCCTCTGGAAAGCCAGACAAAGGAATCCTATCTTTTAAACGGAACTTTTGACAAAGACAAATTTGCCACAGGAAAATATATTCTGGCAGAGGGGCCGGGCACAGAAGAAAAGGGAGTTACCATGCCGACTTATTCGGTAGGAGAAAAGGTAGAAATTCAGGGAGAAACCTTTGAAGTTATGGCTGTGACTGCGCCGTTGGTATCTGTAACAGAGGGAGCCAGCGAGAAAGGAAATAAAAACGGATACAGTATGAAATTTCTGCTGCCTGCAGATGTATTTTCCGGACTCTGGCCGGACAGTACCGTGAGAAAATTCTATGTAAATGTAGACACAGAGAAGGTACTGGAAGCAGAAGAACAGGTGCAGGCGTATCTGAGGGAAACCGGAAATTCCTCTAATCTCACCTCTAAAAATACCATAGCGCAGCAATATGAAAAAGAAACCAGATCCTCGGCTGTGATGGGAAATGCCATCAGTATTATCATTGCTATTGTGGGGATTCTGAACTTTATCAACAGCATGGTAACCTCTGTAGTCAGCCGCAGAAAAGAATTTGCCATGATTCAAAGCGTGGGTATGGGCAAAAAACAGCTGCGGAAAATGCTGGTTTTGGAAGGACTCTATTATGCAGGACTGACGCTAACCGCTTCCTATCTTTTCAGCAGCCTTGTGGTTGGAATTGTTATTCGCGGCATGACGCAGGGAGGCATGACAAGCTTTCATTTTACCCTGTTTCCATTGGTAATATGTACCCCTCTTCTGGTGGCTTTTGCAGTGGCAGTGCCGTATTTCTGTTTCAGAAATCTGGAGAAGCAGAGCCTGGTGGAACGGCTGCGGAATGAGTAAAAGAAACAGGTGACTTTACCACTTCTTAGTGCTATAATGAAGTTCAGAAATACAGACAGAGGAGAAGAACTTATGCTTGCAGTAATGAAATTCGGCGGAAGTTCTGTGGCAGATTTAGAGAAAATCAGAAATGTGGCAGAACGATGTATTAAGAAGTGGAAGGAAGGAAATCAGGTTATCGTAGTGCTTTCTGCTATGGGAAAGACCACAGACGGGCTGATTGGTCAGGCACACCAGATTGCAGATATGCCCTCCAGAAGAGAAATGGATATGCTGCTGTCCACAGGAGAACAGGTATCCGTGTCCCTTATGGCCATGACCATGCTCAAAATGGGTGTGCCGGCGATTTCTTTAAATGCCTGGCAGGTGGCTATGCATACAACATCTGCTTATCAGAATGCAAAATTAAAGAGAATTGACACAGAGCGTATTCAAAAAGAGCTGGATTCCAATAAAATTGTAGTGGTGACCGGCTTTCAGGGAATCAATAAATATGATGATGTAACAACTCTTGGAAGAGGCGGTTCAGATACCACAGCCGTTGCCCTTGCAGCAGCTATGAACGCAGATGTCTGTGAGATTTATACAGATGTGGACGGCGTATACAGCGCAGACCCCCGAATTGTTCCGAATGCCAGAAAAATGGACGAAGTGACCTACGAGGAAATGCTGGAGTTTGCTTCTCTTGGGGCAAAGGTACTGCATAACCGCTGTGTAGAAATGGCAAGAAGGTACAATGTGAAACTGGTAGTAAAATCCAGTATGAGTGAGGAAGAGGGAACAGTTGTAAAGGAGAGTACAAAAATGGAAAAAATGCTCATAAGCGGTGTGGCAACAGACAAAAATATTGCGAAAATTACAGTGGCAGGTATGAAAGACGATCCGGAAAGCACCTTCCGTCTTTTAAATCTTCTGGCAAAGCATGGAATGAATATTGATGTGATGATTCAGTCTTTGGAAAAGGACGGAACAAAAACCCTGACCTTTACCATTGCAAGACCGGATATGCTCATGGCAGCAGAGCTTTTAAAGCAGCATGGAGATGTGCTGGGCAGGGTAGATATCAGTTGTGAAGAAGACGTGGCAAAGGTTTCCGTGGTAGGCGCAGGCGTCAGCTCTAATCCGGGCGTGGCGGCAAAAATGTTTGAAGCGCTTTCTGATGCGGGGATTAATACAGATATGATTACCACTTCTGAAATCCGCATCACGGCTGTGATTGCAGAAGATGAGGCAGAGGCAGCTATGCGGGTCGTACATGATCGATTTGCGGCAGAGTGGGAATGAGAGATAGGCAATAGGAACATACAGAGGGACTGTTTTATAAAATCCGGGAAGGGAATGAAACTTTCCCGGGGTATAAGGCAGTCCTTTTTTTACTTTTGTGTCCTTATTTTATGAAAGAAAGCATGACACAGAAGCGCGTAGATGTTATACTTGAAAAAGGAGAAGAGGGCATGGATATAAGTGTTTTGTTACTGTTGATATTTGGAGCTGTGCTGTTTGGCTGGGTGATTTTTTGTAAAATCCGTGCATAAATAACGTCTGTAAAGGCAGATTGCAAACAGTAAGCGCATTCTGATATTGATTTTTTTCACTTGAACGGCAGAAAACGAGTTTATAACGATACCTTGTGTATTCTCAGAGAATACGAATCTTTTTACAAGGGATATAACTGCCGCGAACAAGTCCAAGGCGGAACAAATCTCCAATCCATTTAGAATCTTTCGTATCGTCTTTATTACCTTTGACAGCTTTTATCCATTTAGGGTTAGCGATTGATTGATGTCGTCTTCCGGAAGATTAAAGACAGGAATCCAGTATTTACCAGTAGATTCCATGCAGACATCATAACAGTTGTTTTCAAGAAGCCAGTTCTTGAATTGTAAAATAGAGTTGTTGAAAGTAGAGAAGCGTTTCTTTTGATAAGAAGGTTCAAAACCATTGGTAGTTCTAATAATTGTGGCGATGAGAAAAGATTTGTGGACATCGACACCACAACAGGTTGGATAAGTAACTTTCATAAGTCAGGCTCCTTTCGTAAAAGATAAGAAGCCATTGACTGAACTGCCACACAATTAAACGAAGGCGCTTAAACAATTCTTAGTGTACGGACTCGTAGTACCCCTTCCCGTGTTTTGTAGTATAGCTTCTTGAAACTATTATCGCACAGAGTAAGGACGTTGAAAATTTTTCATTACTATTTGTGCCGCCGACTGAAAGGCGGAGGAATGGAGATTAAAATGACAAAAAAGCAGATAACGAATATAGAAGTAAAAAAGAATAATCGAAACAGAATTTTTCGTTATATTCTGAAAAATGGGATAGTTTCCAATCCGGATATTGCCTATCAACTGCAAATGAGTCTTCCTACAGTTACTCAGAATACAAAAGAATTTTTGGAAAGGGGAATTTTGCAGGAAGTGGGAGAGCTGGCTTCCACCGGGGGAAGACGGGCAAAGGGTTTAAAAGTCTGCGCGGACTTCCGTCTTGCAGCAGGAATGGATATTACAGGAAATCATGTGAGCATGCTTCTTTTGGATTTGCAGGGAAAGATTCTGGATTTTGTACGGTTTTCAAAGTCCTATGAAAAAGGGAAGGGGTATTATCTGGAACTGGCAGATATGCTGGAACAATTTCTGGATAAAAACAATGTGGAAAGAGAACGGTTTCTGGGACTTGGAATTTCTTTCCCGGGGATTGTGAATTTTCAGAAAAATGCCATTACCTATTCCCATGTTCTGGGCGTAGAGTGGCTGCCCCTGGAAGAGGTCAGCAGCAGTTTTCCCTATCCCTGTTTTTTCTTAAACGATGCCAATGCAGGGGCTTATGCAGAGGGACTGCAGGCGGAAGACGGAGAAGAATTTTTTTATCTTTCTCTCAGCAATACTGTGGGAGGCGCTTTGTTTGCAAAGGGAGAACTTTCTCAGGGAAAAAATTTTCGCTGCGGAGAGGCGGGACATATGACGCTTGTTCCTGAGGGGGATTTATGTTATTGCGGAAAGAAAGGGTGTCTGGACGCGTATTGTTCTGCGAAGCGTCTGGCTGATAGCAAAGGCGGAAAGTTGGAGGAGTTTTTCTGCGCTTTAAAGACGGAAGAGGCGGAAGGCGAAGCGCTCTGGGAAGATTATACAGAGAAGCTGGCTCTGGCTGTGAATAATCTTCATATGATTTTAGATTGTGATATTGTACTGGGCGGCTATGTGGGCAGCTATCTGGAACCCTATCTGGATATGCTCTGGAAAAAAATTTATGAGAGGAATACCTTTGGGGAGAGCATGCCTTTTGTAAAAGCATGCCGCTATAAAAAAGGGGCGGCAGCTCTGGGGGCAGGTCTGAGAGTGATAGAAAATTTTTTGGAAACTGTGTAAGCCAGTATTGTTCTTTATCTGAAACAAGACGTTGTAAGGACAAGAGAAGTTGGCCTTTCTTTGTATTCGATTTAGATGCTGATGCATGGAAGCGTAAAAAGCGCTTTGTGCATCAGCATTTTTTCTTGACTTTTTTTCCTGAACGTTATAATATAAACACATAGTAAAACTATTTAATTAAGTGCAAAACAAAGAGAAGCGGAGGAAAAATCATGAAGGGTAAAATGAAAACAGCTGTCATGCTGGACATTGGAAAAATGGGATTTGAGGAAAGAGAAATTCCCACACCAAAGGATAACGAGGTTTTGGTAAAGTTGGAATATGTGGGCATCTGTGGCAGCGATTTGCATTATTATGAATCCGGAGCAATCGGAGATTTTGTGGTAAAGCCGCCATTTGTGCTGGGGCATGAACCGGGTGGTACGGTTGTGGAAGTTGGAAAAAATGTAACACACTTAAAAGTGGGGGATCGGGTGGCTTTAGAACCGGGCAAAACCTGTGGACACTGCGAATTCTGTAGAGAAGGAAAATACAATCTCTGTCCGGACGTGGAGTTCTTTGCCACACCCCCTGTCGATGGAGTTTTTCAGGAATATGTGGCACATGAGGCAGGGCTTTGCTTCAAGCTTCCGGAGAATGTAAGCACCCTGGAAGGAGCTTTAATTGAACCGCTGGCTGTTGGTTTCCATGCAGCCATTCAGGGTGATGCGCATCTTGGACAAAAGGCAGTGGTTATGGGGGCTGGCTGCATTGGTCTGGTATCTATGATGGCATTAAAGGCAAGAGGGGTCACAGAGGTTTATGTGGTAGATATTATGGACAAACGTTTGGAAAAAGCTACGGAATTAGGTGCATCAGGAGTCATTAACGGCGCAAAGGAAGATGTTGTAAAGCGCATCAGAGAGCTGACAGAGGGAAAAGGCGTTGATTTGGTTATTGAAACAGCAGGAAGTGAAATTACCACAAGACAGGCTGTGCAGATTACAAAGAAAGGCGCAGCTATTGTGCTGGTAGGATACAGCAAGAGCGGAGAAATTACACTACCTATGAGCCTTGCGCTGGATAAGGAACTGACCTTTAAAACTGTATTCCGATATCGCCATATTTATCCCATGGCAATTGATGCGGTAGCTTCCGGAAAAGTTAATTTAAAGGGCATTGTAACGGATATTTTTGATTTGGACGAGGTGCAGAAAGCAATGGATTACAGTATCCATAATAAGGCAGAAATTGTAAAAGGGGTAATTAAAATTTGTTAAAAGAAATCTGAAAAACAGAAAAAAGACATGACGAAAAAAGTAAGGGGTGATATAATAAAGCAGATTATCTGCAAAAAGAGGCAGTTTTGGGAGGACGAAACATGGAAGAGCAAAAGAGAAGCTGTGAATTGGAGAGAAAAGGCTGTGGCGGCTGCAGTATGCTGTCCATGCCATATAGGAAGCAATTAAAAAAGAAGCAGAAAAGACTGGAACAGCTTCTTGGAAAATTCGGGAAGGTACAGCCAATCCTGGGTATGGAAAATCCCTGGAATTACAGAAATAAAGGTGATTTCGACTTTTGCAAAAGGAAAAGGGAAGAATCTGGAGAGCGGAATCTATGCTCAGGGAAGCCACAGAGTTCTTCCTGTAAAAACCTGTTTTTTGCATCAGCCGATTCTGGATAAAGCAGTGGAAGCTGTGCGAAGAGCGGTGTCAGACTGTAAATATCAGCCTTATGATGAAGATAGGAGAACAGGGCTTATCCGGCATGTACTGGTAAGGCACAGTCTTACTACAGATGAGGTTATGGCTGTGCTGGTGACGGCCTCTCCTGTTTTGCCAGGAGCAAAGGCATTTGTAAAAAAGGTACGGGAGCTTTGTCCGAATATTACGACTATTGTGCAGAATGTAAATGCCCGCTCCACCAGTGCGGTGTTGGGGGACAGGGAGAAAATCCTGTATGGAAAAGGATTTATTACAGACAGTCTTTGCGGCGTAAGGTTCCGTATTGCGGCTTCCAGTTTTTATCAGGTAAACCCCAAACAGACAGAGATTTTATACAAAAAAGCCATTGAGGCAGCGGGACTTAACGGAAAACAGACGGTGCTTGATGCTTACTGCGGTGTAGGAACCATTGGACTGACTGCTGCAAAACATGCAAAAAATGTGCTGGGAGTGGAGTTAAACAAAAGTGCTGTGCAGTGTGCTATAGAAAATGCAAAAGCAAACCATTTGAAAAATGCCCGCTTTTTATGCGGAGATGCGACAAGGTTTTATACAGAAAATGGCGGCAAGAGCAGAGCAGGTGAACGTAGTATTTATGGATCCGCCCAGAGCCGGCAGCACCCCGGAATTTTTGCAGGCTGTAAGCCGAATGAAGCCGGAAAAGCTGGTGTATATTTCCTGTAATCCGGAAACTCTGCAGAGAGATTTGGAGATATTGGTGAAGCTGAGGTGGAAGGTGGAACGGATACAGGGGGTGGACTTGTTTCCGATGACGGAGCATGTGGAGACAGTTGTTCTTTTGTCCCAACAGAAGCCGGATGACACGATAGAGATCGACTTAGACCTGGACGAGCTGGATGCTACCAGTGCCGAGTTGAAAGCAACCTATCAGGAAATCAAAGATTATGTGCTGAAAGAATTTGGCTTGAAGGTTTCAAGTTTATATATTTCTCAGGTAAAACGCAAATGTGGAATTGGAGTGGGAGAAAACTATAATCTTCCAAAATCAGAAAATGCAAGAGTTCCACAATGCCCGAAAGAGAAGGAAGAAGCTATCAAGGCTGCCCTGAAATATTTTGCGATGATCTAAGGACATCGCTGATTTCAAGGAGGAATAACACATGAAAAGCACATTTGAAAAAATGGGTGGAACCTACACACTTGGCGCAGACGGAATTTACTATCCGAATCTTGTCAGTACAGATGAAGAACCGCATTATGGGAAATATGGAATGATGCGGAAAACATATCTGAAAGAGCATCGTCTGGCAATGTATTCACTGTATATGTTGGAAGACAGACTGGTGGAACATCTGAATCTTGTGGACGATGAAGCACAGGAGAGAATGGATATTCTGGTACGTCAGATGATGGAGCAGCAGGGCATTACGGAAGAATTGAAAGCTCGTGATCAGATGGAATGGGTCAGAGCGGTAAACAATATCCGGAATGCTGCAGAAGAGATTGTGTTAAAAGAATTAGTGTATATTTAAGGTAATGGAAAGCTCCTTCGGGAGCTTTTCGCTGTTTGGAAGAGATTATATAGAAAATGGGTTAAGAAGATGGTATTATTAAAGCAACGGGATTTTTTTATTATAGTATCTAAAATGTTTTATTCATTACAAGGAAATGGAATTGATGAATGCCATTAAACTTCCTAATAGAAATAGAATCGTTCGATATTCTGAATTGGAAAATTTGATAAGTACAGATTAGAGCACGTGTAGATGTAATAAGAGAACGAAAGGAAAAATATGGGAAAAAGCACAAAGAAGAAAAACAAAAAGATTACAGCTCCAAAAGCAAATATTCAGGAATTAAGTATTTCTAGGGATGGCGGACAAATTGCACTCAGGGGGTATTCATATCAATTTTTGTATTCGTGTTATTTAATTCTTTCGTCATCAAATCCAAGCAATTTTTTCCAGCTTGAGGGGATTGAAGATATTGATTGTATCATGCAGAAAAATGGTAGTAATGATATTACTCATATACAGTTGAAATATTCTGTCAACAAACAGGATGCCAGCTTTTTAACTGATGTGCTCAAAAATTTTCTTGAAGCATATTTGCTGGATCAAAATAGATTTTTTAAGCTTGTTTACGATTTCCCTGTTGCAAAAGGCCATCTAAGTAAGATATTTGCATCTAAGTTAGACGAAAAATCACGCACCCATTGGGCTGGCGTGATTTCAAATATCAAGAAAAACAATCCTTCTTGGAATTGGTCTGTTTATGATTTCGATAAATTTATTTCACATCTGTCATTTGAGAAGATTGAAAAATCTATACTTGCTACTGAAATTGAAAAAACCTTAATTAGAATTTATGAGATTAACACAGACAATGTTTCATTATTTGCAAATAGCATAAAAATTCTTTGCTTTGAAAAAATGGAGCAGCGGGCCTATGTGACAAAAGCAGAATTAGATTCCAAAATCCAATCTGTCAAAATAGATATCAGTAAGGGTCCTCAAAATCCAGCTCATAGTTGGATTCGTAAACTGGACTACTCTAAGCCTAGCATTGATGAAGGGTGTAGTTTTTACGAAGGGAAAAAAGCAACACCAGCAGATATAGTAAGTGGGTTTCCAATCAAACGACCGAGTTTAGAAAAAGATGTTATTAATTCTATTTGCGAAAACATGGTTACTGTAATTAAAGCTTCTAGTGGGCAAGGAAAAACCACGCTGGCTTTGCGGGCAGCTTATATTCTCCAAAATGAATATATACCATATCAGTTACTATGGTGTGATGAGATAAAAGAAATTGGGAATATTGTCCAATATTTCAAAGCAAGAATGCAGCTTGGTGAAAAGATTCTTATCTTAATTGACAATCTGGATAACCATCTCAGCAAATGGAATTATCTTGTTCAGCTCTTACAATCCGAATTGCATTGTCATTATAAGTTGCTCATCACATCGCGAGAGATGGATTGGTATAATTATAGTGGTGACTTGAGCAATATCCAGTCTTTGAAAGTAATTAAGCCGGTTTTAGAAGAAAAGGAAGCAATAGAGATATTCAATCTATTCAGAGAGGCTAAGCAACTTCACCCAAGCATAACAAGCTGGCAAAGAGCATGGAATAAGATTGCAGAAAGGCAACTACTTATAGAGTATGTCTACTTGCTTACTCATGGTGAGATGTTATCAGAAAGAATAGCCTCACAAATATCCGAAATAGGACAATCATCTTCTGGCAAAGCAAAATGTGAAATCTTACGCAAAGTATGTTTTGCAGATCTTTGCGGAGTCAGGCTTTCTGCTATCAAACTTTCTGCGAGTCAATCAGAAGACTCTGGCTCGGATTTTGGGGAGCTTTTAAAAGGTATGGAATCGGAGTTCCTTGTGCATGTAAATGAAGAGAGTGGGTATATTGAGGGGCTACATCCCATTCGGTCAAAGCACGTTGTTAAGAGGCTGCATGAATTCCTGCCAATTGACAATACCGCCATTTCAGTTATGAAAATGGCGGACAAAGCGGACCTATCGATACTGTTTTCTCATCTGCCGGAGTTTACCCTGAACAAAGAAACGTTTTTCCGCGATGCGGTCGAGAGTCTATGGGATGAAAAAGACCTTTCAAACTATACTTCTGCAATACAGGGGCTTTTTTCAGGGAGTGTGATGCAGTATTTCCTTTCTAACCGGGCTGCGTTTGACGATGCAGATGCCCACGGCGGTCTTTTTCTTCTATCGACCGAAATGTGCCCCTTTGCTGTATTCGAGGATTTCGGTGTGTCGATGGATACGCTGGACAAAATGCGGGAAACATTTCCGGATAATAAGAATATAGAATATCTTTGCCGATTACGGGAGCGTATTCCCACCTGCTGTTTGCAGGAAACGTATGTCTATATTTTCTGCGATTGTTTATATAGGAAAATGCGTACCTTTCGTTTTGACGGAATAAAGGACATCACGTCCTATACCTCCATTTCTGAGTGGATCTATAACATCAATCCAGAGTGGAATGTATCTGCCGGATTTTCTCTGGACGATCTTTGGAGCAAGCCAGAAAAATTGACGCTGGAGTGCGTTTCTACGCTGATGTATCTCTCCTACTGCGGGAACAGAGAGAAATATATGGAATTTGTGGAACGAAATCTTAAGAGTATTCTTACGTACCTTAAGCAGTGGACCAGATCACATAGGGTATTTATTGATTCCGAAAAAAAAGCGATTCACATTGAATATATCCTTCGATTGCACAATATTAAAACGGGAAATGAGCAGAGCGTCTCAAGGCTGAAATTCCTTTGTAAAGCCTTGCCTATTTTTGATTTGTATTGCGCGGATGCTCTCAAGCCGACAGTTGATTTGCTCTCGGCTTATCCTGTTCCCGACGATGCACATAAAGAAATGCCCATTAAAAATATTGTAATCATGTTCCATCAGAATCTTACGTCGCTATGGAACAAGACCATTATGAGCAATTACGAATTTGATACCGCGACAGAATGGTTAAATTACTGGTTTGATGTGAGAGAACATATATGTTTGCTTGCAGATAAGTGCTGTGCCTGTATTTACAAACTCCTTGGCGGAAAACCATTAGGGAGTTTGGCCGGGGAGGTAGATCAACTTCGTGAAGAATTTGCCCTAATTACTACTGGTGAAAAGCGATATCCTAAAGAAGATCGTCCTTTTGAAGAAAAAGCTACAGTGCCCGAGAGGTTAGGAAAAATAAAGAGTAAATACTTTCAAAGCATACAAAACTTTATGAATCAGTTTGCAGGGTTCCTCATTAAGAATGAACAAAAACAAAGATTGGCTATGGTTAACCTCACAATAGCTCAAAGTGCTCTTGTGACAATGCAGAATTACTTTGCAGAAATTGCAATTGATTTTAGCTTTCAGGAAAGACAGTTGACTCTTTGTGTTATGGAAACACAAAACATAGAGCGACTAATAATGTGCTGTAGCTACTACCAGACACATTCGCCAAATAAGTATTTTAATAAATATCAAATTAGCAATTGGTATGACGGGCATTGTCGGGATGAGAGAAAGATAGTAGAAGACGGATTGTCGGAATTAGAATCAAAGTATTCGATTCATTTTCCTGATCAGATTTACACCATTGACATGTTGAGCTATTATCCCATCATAGTTGGTAATTTTGATATGGCATCGGAAAGCAATTTAACCGAATGGCTTCTGGGCTGTATCGCATTTGCTGATGCTCCCTTTGATTACCTAGTCATATTATCTGCAAACGAGTCCAAAGAAATAGATTCTACTGCTTTACAGTTCCCTCGACGGATGCTCGTTGACGTCAAGAAGGCAATCGAATCAGAAAATCATTCATTGCTTGATAAACTGGTGCCTCCATATCCTGTGAATGTGACAGCACAAATGCTTGACTGCTTTAGTGAAAAATATGATTTGCCTGAAAAAAAAGTCACCGATGTCGATGAACTTCCAATAGGATATATTGCAGAAGAACTATGGATATATTCTAAATCTGTGGAGTTGTTGACGGAACCAGAAGATGCGTGTTATCTTGCAGCTCAAACGCAAGATATTCAGCTCAACATTACGGAAATGCTTTGTTTATTGAAGAACAAGCTTCCGGTCAAAGATGTCGATTGGTTAATAGAAATTTGTGATAACGTATTTTCAGGAGAAAAATTTGATGACATTATGTTCAATAATGTTATTGAACATTTCATACAGAAAAAGATTGAACAGTAAAATCGTTGTAGCTTGATTGTTTTAGCAGACAGTGTCTATTTAATCGAAGAAAAAGAATGTTGATAGTATAGGCATTGAAAATGCTAGACTATGACTTAGATTTCAAATAAAAGTAAATAGTTGGAATATTAAAATAATAATGTGTGAATATTATTCATTGTCTCGGCACCATTTATGGTGCCAGGACAATACTTTAGATGATTACAATTCCATATCATGTGACCTTTTCTTAGTCCGAGCAGACTGATTTCGCCGCATTTCCTGTTCTCTCTGATATTTAAGTTCCCATGCACGATGGGAGAAAACATCAGGGTCTTCCACATTGAGATAATCCACCTCATCGGCTGCAATATCACGACGGTGATAGTCATAATACTTACCAAAAGTACCTTTGAGCTGCTCGATCAGCTTATCCCGGAAATCAGGACGTATCTGGATTCTGGTATCCAGTAACTCGGTATATTGTTCTGGTTCAGGATGAAATTTTTCTTCCCGGAAAGCGGCGGCATCTTTTTCAAGCTGTTTTTTGAGCGAGATGTCCTGAGAATCTAGGATATCAAGATTGTTATTCATTTGGTCATATTTCTTGGATAGATTTGTCATATCTTTATCGGTAGAGCATTGTGCCTGGAAGATTAGCTGCTCTTTCCTTGATTTCAGTTCTTCAATTTCTTCGGTAACAGTGGTAAGCTGCTGATTCAATTTTATATGCTGGATGGGATTCAAAATACTGGTTTTCTCTTTTTTCACATTCAGTTCTTTCCGCTCTGTAACTTTAGCTTTGAGTTTCTTTTTAATGGTGTTGTATTTATTCAGTATTGGATTAAAATGATTCATCCAGTCATGGATCACTTCTTTTTGCATCTCATTGTGGAGCAAATGATACTGTGTAAAAATCATATGATTGCGGATCGCTTCTAACGTTTCAGCTATTATTGGAATAGACTTTTCTACAGCTTCAGCCAGTTTTGCTACCTTTGCTTTTAATTCTCGGAGCATTTTGTTATCCGCACGAATCTGACGGTTGATTTCACAGTGGTCTGCTATCATGCCTTTCTTTTCCATATTCTGGGCAATGTAGCCTTCATGGATGGTTGGCTGTTCGGTGATTCCCTGATCTGCAAAGCTGCGGTGATCAATGGTAGCATTTATCTGATTACGTGCAAGCATTTTATTTACGGCATCTGCCCAGTTTGCCCGCCAGATACAAAGTTGTTCATCACTGTTCCATTGTTGGGAAATAGGATTCTGTCTGCCATATCGGCTGCTCTTGGGGTGTTTATCAATCCGTTCATATCCTTTTTCCTGTGCAACAGAGGAAGTCAGATATTCTTTCTTTTTTCCAACTTTATAGCGATATTGCTTTTCCCATCCCTGTTTCTGAGCAGTTTTAAATTCAGAAGCAGTAAACCCCTTTTTCTTCCCCATCTTTGATACAGAGATATTCTTTTTCTGTTTTATACTGCCATGTTCCATTTTCATTTAATGGTCGGACAGTAAGAAGAATGTGTGCATGGGGATTGTGACCATCTGTATCGTGAATGGCAAAATCAGCACACATCCCCATATCTACAAAATTCTTTTTAATAAAATCTTGAAGAAGAGAAATATTGCTGTCTTTATCCAACTCAACGGGGAGTGCGACAACAAATTCTCTTGCAAGTCGGCTGTCTTTGGTCTTTTCGGTTTCTTCCACAGCATTCCAGAGTTGTTCCCGGTCATTCCATTCCAATGGAGCCATTGGAGGAAGCATCACCTCCTGATAGATCAGCCCCTGCTTTCTGGTATAGTCATGCTGGATGCCGTCATAATCATTGTACATGCGGCTACAGCTCATATAAGCAGAAGCAGCAACGGCAGACCGACCGGAACCACGGCTGACGACTTTGGCTTGCATATGATAAATTGCCATATCTGGCACCTCCTTTCGATGTTGCCTGCAACAGCGGATAAAGCCCTCGGCAGAGCGCACGAGCCCCGAAGGGGATACCACTGCCTGATTTATCAGGTGGTGAGTAAGTGCGCCCTTCGGGCCCTTCGGGAGTAGAACTTGTGCGTTTACATTCCCCGTAGCCGGATCATCAGCTCCCGTTTTAGGGAATCTAAATCCATTTCTTTAATATGGGGAACAATACTTTCCAGAATGGCTCCTTCCTGGACTAATCGGTGTGTTCTGGCATCACGTTCTTTTTTGCGATTTCTTGCTTCAGCTTCTTCCTGGCGGTGTCTTGCCTGTAAAAGTGCTTTTTCTTCCGGTGTCATGATTCTTTTATCTGCCATACCTGGCACCTCCTTTTTATGCCCGTATCCGGGCAGTTTTGGTTTTAAAATCTTTTGGTTTGGTACTATGGTTTTAGATAACTGACAGTGGCATGTTCTTGGTGAAAAATAAGGAAAGATAGTAGTACCACTGTCAGTGAAAAATAATCATTGCGTTATACTTCTTTGAGTCAAATTCTGGTTCGGAGCATGATTGTTCAACAGGATTTTTTTCGCCCGTTTTAAATTATCTGTTGCATTGTCCTGACGGATATTCCGGTTATTGATACGGACAGGAATACATCTCTCCAGAATACGGTCATAAATTCGTTTGTGTGCGATATCAGCGGCATTATTCAGCTCTGATAAAGTGAGATTGGTCGTTATGATCAGGGGCTTTTTACTGCGGTAACGACTGTCGATCACATTGAATACCTGTTCCAGTGCAAAGTCAGAGTTCCGCTCAATTCCGAGATCATCAATAATCAGAAGACTGTAGCGGTTTAAGCTGTTGATGAACTGGTTTCTGTCTTCAAAATGCATTCCGGTAAGGGTATTCAGAATCTGGGAAAAGTTGGTCATCAGTACAGGAACGCCTTTTTCCAGCAGGGCATTGGCAATGCAGCCTGCAAAAAAAGATTTTCCAGTACCGACATCACCCCAGATGAGAAGTCCGGAGGCGTTTGCTTTCATCTCTTCCCAGTTGCTTACATAATTGTGTGCCAGTTTTATTTCCGGATTGATGCCGTTATCCTTGGAAAAAGTGTAGTCATAGAGTGCTTTGTCCTGTAAGCCGCTGGTTTTAAGATGCTCTATTTCCATTTGTTTTTCATGAAGTTTTCTCTGGGTTTCTTCCTGCTCAAAGATTTCCTGCTGGCATTTACAGCGAATGGAAGGAATAAGCACCTTTCCCTGTAATTCATGCCGGCATTGTCTTGGCGTATTGCATTTGGAACAGTAGATCAGGTGGTCTGTTTCGTTAAAATATTCATCAGGCTGAAGCTCTCCTGTTTGGTGTTATAGCGGTTGCTTTTCCTGTAAATCTTGTCATAGTGTTTCGTATTCCTCACTTTCGTAATTTCTTTGCCGGGAAGCAGGATGATCCTGTCTTGCCCAACTGATGATGGTAGCTGCATGGTTCTGATATTGTTTTCCGGTAGAAGCCATATAACCGGATAAGCGTTCAATATAATCCTTCCAGTCAGGGATTGTCTGCCGGATATCTTCAAGCTCTTTTTCTGACAGAAAAACATTTTGAAATTTTCCATAGGGTGAGAGTGGCTCCTTACTCCCTCTTATTGCTAAATTGTTCTTTTTTATCTCTTTCTTATTACCAGACAGTTTTCTGTCTGTATCAGGGAAAGAATCCTGTCTGTCAATAGGACAGTTTTCTGTCTGTCTTAGGGAAAGAAATCTGTCTGTATAGTGGATGGTTTCTTTTGGGAGTTTTACATAAATTCGATTGGGCTGTCCGGGTCCCTGCCGTTTTCGGAAGATAAGCTCCTGTTTTTCCAGTACTGCCAGAGCAGTTTTAATCGTCATCTGGCTTTTGTGGAGAACTTCTGCCAGTGCTTCAATTGTAAAGTAAATGAACACATGACCATCGATATCTGACCAGCCCTCATTTTTCTGGGAAAGCCTTGCCCGGTCGAGCAGGATAATATAAAGCATTTTGGCAGTTTCGTTTATTTCCATGTCCAGAAGGAAACGGGGAAACATCATATAAGATGGCAGGTTGGTGTCTGCTGTCAGAAAGTCCGTCATGTGTTCACCTCCAATCAGTTATTCTCCAAGAAAATCCCAGTCTACATCATTATCCGGCTGTGAATTTTCAGGTGTTGGAAAGGACGCCCTGATTTGGGTAATGTCATTAACTTAAGAAAATTTATAACTATAAATGAGTAAATACCAAATATTGCACAAAATAAAGACACCCGCTGTTGAATGATGTATAATTGAAGTACCAACAAACAACATACTCAAACAACAAGGGGGTGCCCGTTGCAAACAGTATACATCATTCTAACAGTATTTACAATTACTTTAAAACCTTAAAACTCGGCTTATTTTTATCCGATGTGTACCTAAACCATCTGATGACTATCATTGTTTCCGTTTTCCTCCGTGGTTACAGGGGGAAAACTGTAGATTTCGCCGAAGTAAGTAACCAGCATAGAACCACAACCGCCTATTTCCTGAACCACGGCAAGTGGAATGATTCCGCTCTCCAGGATACTTTGAAAAATGCCGTCATACAGGTTATTTATCTGGAAGCGCAACGCTCAGGACAGCCTGTTTTCTGTATTGTGGATGATACGATTGCTTCGCATACCAGGCCTTCGTTACAGGCCGGGCATCCAATTGAAGCGGCGTACTTTCATCAATCCCATTTAAAGGGCTGTCAGGATTATGGGCATCAGATTGTTTCTGTCATGCTTTCCTGTAATGGGCTCATACTGAATTATGCCGACATCCTGTATGACAAATCAAAGTCAAAGATACAGATTGTCCAGGAGATTGCGGATGAACTTCCTGTGGCACCGGTGATTTCCTATTTCCTATGCGACAGCTGGTATACCTCCGTAAAGGTAATGGAGAGTTTTATCCGGAAAGGATTTTATACGATTGGAGCGCTGAAGACCAACCGGGTCATCTATCCATGCGGAATCCGCCAGAAAGTCAGTGAGTTTGCCCTTCATTTGAGAAAAACAGACCGTGCTGTCAGCCTTGTGACCGTTGGCGGCCGTGAATTCTATGTGTATCGCTACGAAGGAGAACTCAATGATATTCCAAACGCGGTGGTTATTATCAGCTATCCCCGGGAAGCTTTTGGAAATCCGAAATCGCTGAGGGTATTTATATCCACAAATGCCGGAATATCCACACAGGAAATCCTTGACACATATACAGAACGGTGGCCAATCGAATTATTTTTCCGTCAGAGCAAAAACAAACTTGCGCTGGACAAATGTCAGATCCGCTCACGGCAGGGAATCGAGCGGTATTGGCTGATCATGTCATTGGTTCATTACATGTGCTGTATGCATTCTGGGAAATACAATACCTTCGAGGAAGGATACCGGTATTTTCAAGATCAAGTCAAAACAGAGCGAATCGGTAATCTGCACCAGTTCATAAAAAATGGCGCGTCACTTGAAGCTGTTTTGAAACTGGTAGGGTAGTTTTGTGCAAATTTCAATATTTGCTCATTTATAGTTTATAAAAATAAAACAGAAAAAGGTCTTGACAAATGTCAGAAAAAATGTGGCGAAGCCTCCTTGAATGAATACATTTTAGGAGGAATTGCTAATGAACTTTTACGCTGATTATGTCCGCAACAAACTCAACGCTGCCATTTCCAGCATGTCCAGTCAGATAGAAGATTACGTCAAAAATCCCGGGCATGATTTTACCAGAAATCGGAAGATGAACTTTACCTCGACAATAAACTTTCTACTTACTATGGAAGGTGGTTCACTTAACTCAGAATTACATAAATATTTTAATTATGATCTGAATCAAATAACCCGTTCTGGTTTCATAAAGCAAAGGAACAAATTGAAGCCAGATACCATGGAACATTTATTTCACAAATTTCATGAGCAGATATTATGTAACAAAAAATACCAAGGCTATCAGTTACTTGCCTGTGATGGTTCTGACTTGAATATATTTCGTGATCCACTAAATCCACACACGTATTTTGCTGGTAAAGAAGGAACTTTTGGTTTTAATCAACTGCATCTTAATGCCTTGTATGACCTCCAAAGCAGGCGATATGTCGATGCTCTGATTCAGGAGCCTTATGAAGAAAATGAATCCTCTGCCATGATTGAAATGGTTAAAAAACTGACTGCAAATCAGAAGACTATCATTATGGCAGATCGTGGATACGAAACTTATAACATTTTTGCAAATGTTCAGGAACGTGGTCTCTTTTATCTGATCCGGATTAAAGATACCTCGAAAAAAGGCGGCATTTCCGGAAGCCTTTCCTTGCCGGTATCCTGTGAATTTGACGAAGAAATCGAACTGATTCTGACACGTAAACAAAAGTTTTATAAAACGAAAGGTTATAAATATCTCTCAAATTCATCGCCATTTGACTTTCTTGATTCTGAGAATTTGTTTTATACACTTCATCTCAGACTCACACAGTTTCAGCTGGAAAATGGAGTTTATGAATGTATAGCCAGCAACCTGGATAGAGACGAATTTCCACTTGAAAAGATCAAAGAACTTTATCATATGCGGTGGGGAATCGAAACTTCTTTCCGTGAGCTGAAATATACGATTGGTCTGACAAATCTTCACTCTAAAAATGTGGAATATATCTGTCAGGAAATTTACGCAAAATTGATCCTGTATAAGTTTTGTGAAATTATTTCAGCAAATGTCATACTGGAAGAAAGAAACCGTAAGTACACATACCAATTAAACTACACAATGGCGATTCAAATATGCAGGCATTATCTGCGTCAGACATTTGTAACGATAGATGTTGAAGGTCTGATCAAGAAAGAACTATCGCCCCAAAGACCGCACCGACAATATCAGCGTCGAGTAATAAAGAAACGATGGGTTAGTTTTGCATATCGTATGGGATAAAAATTATTCAAATGAATATAGCTGGCAAAAAACAGACTTTTGGTTTGTTTATTTGTTATGCCTAAATCTTGTGATTTTTAAAAAAAGCTAATCTGAACACTTATTGCAATAATCAAAATTTTCTTAAGTTAATGACATTACTGATTTGGGGCTCCCTTTGCGCCATGCCTACAGTCAGTCCGGAAAGAAAAAGTGGCAATTCCTGTTTCAGACTGTTTTCCACTGCATCTACAATCTGTTTCACAAAAAGTTCTTCCCGTTCTCTTGTTTCCAGATAAGGATCAGCCTGTGTGCGGTAGTAGCGGTCAAAATAATCTACCAGTGCAAGAGAGATTACCTGACTGTAAGATTTAAAATCCTGCCTGTCCATCGTCTGTAAATATTCCCAGGCTCTCCGCTGTTGTTCTTTGTCCAGATTAAAGCGCAGGTTTGTGTTGCGGATATTGTTCTGCATGGTTTATCCCCTCCTTTTCAGGCTCATATAAGCCAGAGATTCGTAACCTTTGGCAGTGGCGCAGATGTCATCAATGATTGTGACTCGTGATTTGTCATACGTTCCGAAGTTACGGATCAGGCATCCACCGCCGCCAACCACATACAGGCGCATCAGGTCAGGATTATATTCATATTTGCGGAGCGTGGAAAAAAGTTCTGCCACATACTGTCTGGCAATAGAACTGATACAATCCAGATATGGTGCTGAAATGTCAGCTGTTCCAAACCGCAGAATCTGTTCTACTGTGGATTCTTCAATTTTCACTCCGAATTTGTCCAGAACAGCGTTCTTTGCGGCAATCATGCACTGGTTTACACCAAGTTTTTCTGTCCAGCATCGGCTCTCCTGAGCTTTCTTATTGTTAATATACAGAATGTTCATGGTTCCGTTTCCGATATCTGCAAGGAGATTAGTTCCCTTGAAATTTCCAAGGTGGTTTACAATAGCCGGATATCCCTGTGGGTAAAGGCTACATCCCGCAAAGTGGAGATGATATTCTTTGCCGTTGAAACGGTAATGGACTTCTGGATTCTGGAGCAGATAGGAACGAAAAGCTTCTCTTTGATTTCTGATCCATGTCAGAGGAAGTCCGGCAGCCAGATGAACATCTGCTTCACGGATGGAAAAGACATTCAGTTCCCTTGCAATAGCCATTAGCGTCAGAAGATAATATTCTTCGTCCATAGCTTTATCCGGGATAAATTCTTTGTGTCCTTCGCCAATCCGGTAGTAAATGCCGTTATATTCCAGAATATTCCCGGTGAAGATTGGTTCGGTTTCATAGGCTTTGATTCCGGTTGGTGTGACGGTGTTTGCTGTTTTCATATTGCCATAGCCATGATCTACAGCGATGATTTTTGTGTTTTTGAGTTCTCGCATAAAAAATACCTCCGTTTTCGTATTGATTGATTCAGCAGGTCATACCGGTGTGGTACTGCTTTGCTGTGAGATAAGCATACGAAAATCGGAGGTAAAAGACATTGAGTGGAAATTGAGCTGGAATTGAGAAAAAAGATATATTGTGCGTACATTCTTCATGTACTCTTGTTGTGATTTCATTGTTTTTTATCGTATAATATGGATACTGGAGGTGGTTTGGATGAAATACAAGATTTTAGTTGTCGATGATGATAAAGAATTGGTGAAAATGCTTTGTAGTTATTTTAATATGAAACAATATGAAACCATTACGGCTACAGACGGAATGGAAGCATTAAATAAAATAAAAATGAAACCGGATATTATTTTGTTGGATATCAATATGCCACGCATGGATGGGATTGAAGTATGTCGTCTGATACGCAGTAAAGTGTTATGCCCGATTTTGTTTCTAACAGCAAGAGTTGATGAAGATGATAAAATTAATGGGTTGCTTTCGGGTGGGGATGACTATATTACGAAACCATTTAGTCTTCGGGAGTTGGAAGCAAGGATTGTCACAAACATAAAGAGAGAAGAAAGGCATCAACAAAAAACGGAATACCGTTTCATGGATGAAATGCTGATTGATTATTCTGAAAAAATAGTAGCTATAGCCGGACACAGGATGGAGTTCACAAAAATTGAATATCAGATTATTGAATTCTTATCCATGCATCCAGGGCAGGTGTTTGATAAAGAACGTATATATGCACAAGTCTGTGGATATGATGCGGAAGGGGACAGTAGAACGATAACGGAATTAGTACGGCGTATAAGGAAAAAAATAGCGGATTATTCAGAAAAAGAATACATAGAAACTGTATGGGGGATTGGATACCGATGGAAAAAATAAGAAACTTGTCACTGAAAAAAACAATTCTGCTTTATTTTGTGATCAGCTTAACGGCAGCATTTCTGTTATCTGGATTTACAGTTCATTTTGCAGGAAATATGCAGAATAAAATATGGGAAAAATATATTGATTATGCAGATTATACGGACGTGTTTCAGCAATATGGAAAGAAATACGAGATTGAGATATCAAGACCTAATCAATCGCAGATGAATCGTTTGGACTATCATCTTTCGGAAATGTGTGACTTTATGGAAACATATTCGGTACTGATTTTTTCGATTGTTGGGAGTGTTGTTGCGGTATTCTTTTTTTATAAAAATAAGTTAAAGACACCTCTACAGGAACTAAAAGATGCCTCACAAATGATTGCAGATAATGAACTGGATTTTCATGTGTCCTATGAAAATAAAGATGAGATGGGAACTTTGTGTAAAGAATTTGAAATGATGCGAAGTGATTTAGCAGATAACAACAGAAAGATGTGGCGAATGATTGATGACGAGAAGGCTTTGCGGAATGCAATTGCACATGATATACGTTCTCCACTTTCCATATTGCGTGGGTATCAGGAAATGCTCTTAGAGTTTGTTTCTGCCGAGAGTATAAAAACAGAGGATGTTATTGATATCTTACAAACAGGCATGTATCAGATTGACCGTATAGAGCATTTCACGGAAAACATGAGAAAAATGTCCCATTTAGAACAGAGGGAACTGCAATGCTCAGAGATAGAGTTATCGGAACTGGCAAAAAAGATTGAGGCAGAAGCTGCCATGCTGTCCAAGAAGGAAAGTAAATTATGTAAGGTAGAAAGAGTGCAGGAACAAAACATTGTGAAAGTGGATGAGGAACTTGTCATGGAAGTGACAGACAACTTACTGGAAAATGCGGTTCGATATGCACAAAAAAGTATTGCTTTGCAGATAAAGAAAAAGGATGGTTTTCTTATAATTTCTGTTGAAGATGATGGAATAGGATTTGTGGATACTGAGGAAAAAGTAACAGAGCCATTTTATCATAAGAATCCACAAGATAATTTAAAGCATTTTGGCCTTGGTATGTATATTTCTCGTATTTTCTGTGAAAAGCATGGAGGAAATTTGAAAATATATAATGCCAGACAAGGCGGTGCTCATGTAGAAGCTCTTTTCAAAGCTGAATAAAAATACTTTATAAGGCTGAAATCACAAATAAAGTGGTTTTAGTCTTTTTTGTTGTGAATTTATTGAGAATTGATTTGTATGATGTTGTTAAAGAAATAAAGAAAGGAAGAGATACAATGAAAACAATCATAAAAAGAAGTATACTTGATTATTTAAAGAACCCTGTTTTGTGGATTGGCTTGATTATTATAGTTGCCAGTATGTATCAATGTCTGTCATCGTATTTGCAAATTCATTATATCAAACAGAATGAACAGATCACACAAAATGACGTAGCATTGGAAGATGCTGATGTCATGGATGGGTACATTCCCACATCTGATGATAAAGAAAGAAGAAGGGAGTGGGAAGATACGATCAAAGAGACGTTAATGGACACCTCCAAAAATGATTTTGGATTTAGCAGGCAGGAAGCAGATCATGTAATGAAAGAAATTCAGAATATGGATGTAAAGACTGCTTCTGAGTTTTTGGAATCCCAATATGGCTATTATAATGCAATATATGCTTATGAGGACCTTGAAATTCATAAGGGGACAGCAGAAGAAATCAATCATTATATCGAGCGGAAATTATCCGAACATTCTTTTTCCTGGTACTTTGCCAAAAAATTTACGGATTTTGCAGGATTGCATATGGCCTTTTTTGCAACAGTCTTGCTATCATTTTTATTTATTCAGGATACACGAAAAAGTACCTATGAATTATTACATACAAAGCCTGTTACGGCAATCCAATATATATGTGGGAAAGTAATAAGCGGATTCATTAGTATGCTGGGAGTATTAGTGATTTTGAATGTTATATTCTTTATGCTGTGTTTGAAAACGTCTTTAGAATCGGGCTTTCCAGTAACACCAATTGATTTTTGCGTGAATTCTCTGATCTATATTGTTCCGAATCTTTTGATGATATGTTGTGTCTATACAATTACAACATTAATATTTAAAAATCCGCTTCCGGCAGCACCAATCTTGTTTTTACACATTATATATTCAAATATGCTGACCATGAAGAATGATATTTATTATATGAGACCGTTCTCTATTATGGTGCGATTCCCTGGCAGATTTTTTGAAACACATGTAGCCAAAATGTCAAACATAAATCAGATTATTCTTGTAATTTCATCAGTTATATTAGTATGTATTTCTGTTACAATCTGGAAAAGGAGGAGGGTTCATTGAAAACGGAACTAAAAAACTGCCTGTCGTTATATAAGATTTTTTATTCATGTGCATTTATACTGATATTGTGTGCTATTCATCCGATTATATACTATGAAGAAATCGGTTCAGCGATTCAGTCGCCAATAGCATTTTTAACAATTATTTTTTGTAGTGACACATATTTGATGGAAGTAAAAACTAAGCGTGCCGATGTATTTCATTTGTATGATCAAAAAAAGCAGTTAAAAGTAATATCGCAGAGAGTGGGCGTTCAAATATTATATTTATTAATACTTTCCTGTGTTGGATATGTTTTGTTTTTCTGGCAAAAACCGGGCAGTGTAAACGAAGGCATTTCGGGTATTCAGATATTTCTTTTATATTTCATTGCAATGTTTGGAACTATCTGGCTTTGGAGTATATGCTCTTTGATTTTGTGTACATTGCTTCGAAATATGTGGGCAGGTATTGGATGTTTATTTGGAATTGTCATTGGACTTATATCAAAAGCGGGAAGTTCATTTTTCGGAAATCTGGGATTGTTTTCTTTCAGCTTTTGTGAACCTACTCAATTAATGTCCGAGAGTTGGATTTATGGAACGCTTGTGTCTTTTATAGCGGGGCTGTTTTTATTTGCAGTATTACCAATGACTTTAAAGAAAAGAGGATAGATTATGAGTATTAGAATAAATGATTTAACAGTTAGATTTAAAAATGGTGTAGTTGCAGTAAATAAGGCATCTCTTGAAATACCTAAGGGAATTTACGGACTTTTGGGTGAGAATGGTGCCGGAAAAACCACTTTGATGAGGGTTCTTACAACTGTTTTAAAACAAACGGAAGGAATGGTTTCCCTTGATGGAATTCTGTATAACGAGGGAAATTATGAGAAAATACAGAAAAAGATTGGTTATCTTCCACAGGAAATCGACTTATATCCGAATCTTACGGTGAAAGAATGTCTTGTATATATGGGGGGACTGTCAGGAGTAGCCAGAAATGACCTCGAACAAAGAATTACCTATTATCTGGAAAAGACTTCTCTTACAGAGCATCAGAATAAAAAAATGCGGCAATTATCTGGTGGTATGAAGAGACGTGTCGGACTCATACAGGCACTTCTTAATAATCCGGATTTTTTGATTATTGATGAACCTACCACCGGGTTAGATCCGGAAGAAAGAATCAGGATCCGCAATCTTTTGGTTGATTTTTCAAAGGATAGAACTGTGCTGTTTTCCACTCATGTAGTAGAAGATTTAGCAGCAACCTGTACACAGCTTGCCATTATGAAAAAGGGAAGTTTTTTATATTCTGGAAGCGTGAGAGGGTTGCTGGAAAATGCAAAGGGCTGTGTTTGGAATTGTACGGTACAAAACGCAGAAGAAGCCCGTTTGTTAGAAGCCAATTATTCTATATCATCTAAGCAGTATGTAGAAAATGGAATTCATATGAAAGTATTAAGCAAAGGAAAGCCAAATGAGAATTGTGTCCTGGATAATGATATCACTTTGGAAGATGCATATATTTATTTGACGAATAGTTGAATATAACGGCGGGCAAGTTGCCCGCCGTAAATTATGCTTATTTTGTTAAAAGACCGGATAGATTTTTTCCAATGCAAAATCCAATCTGTGGATATAACTCCTGAATTTCCTGATATTTTGCTTCAATCATTTCTGGTTCATCAGCCCAGATCTTTTCATATATTTTGAAAGCTCTTTTAAAATGTGTTTTGGCTTGCGGAAGATTGGCAGTCATCAGATAAATGGTTCCAAGGGTTTCCTGTACTTTGGCATAATCCAGACAGTCATCGGAATGGTATTCCTTGATGATGCCGGATAATTTTTGCAATTCAGAGATGCCTCTTTCGGGTTCCTGCTGTTCTGTCAGGAACATTGCATAATTGGCAATCTGAGGTATGCTGTCATTTATATGAAGCAGGTTAAATTGGTCAAGCAGTGAGATACTTTTTTCCATGTGTTCTCTTGCAAGATCGGGATGACCGTTCATGCGGTAAAGTCCACCGAGATTGGCATGAAGGTTGGAAACAAGGCGAGCATTGTCAGCAGTGATATTTTCTATCTGGGCAAGTGCATCCTTTTCCAGTTTTATTGCTTTTTCTGGCTTGATTTCAAGAGTAGCCTGAAAATCCAGTAACAATGCCCGGTCAGAATCGGTGCCAATGTCTTTACGCTTCAAAAAATTTTTCAATTCCTGAATGATTGCTTTCATACCTTTCTGGTAATTATAATTATCCATATATGGAAAAACATTTTCCAGAAAAAGTAGATATTTTGGTATATCATCTTTTTCAATCAATTCTATGATGTTTCCTGCTGTCTGAAACAGCTTCTTGTAATAATCGACTTCAATTCCATGCATTAAACATATTTTCTGTAAAGAATCCAGTAATATGTGACAGCTACTTACAGATGGTTTTGTCTCTGAAAGGGTGATTTCCTGAATCATCGGATGCAGAGAGATGGTGCGACGTGTTGTTGTCTGAACGAAACCAGTCTCAATTAAATCGTTGATTTCATTTAGTGTGGGCATTTCCAGCCATTTGGCAAATATACGGGCAGAAATACCGGTGGAAGGAAGAAAGCACATATTACACATGATATCCTGCTGTTCAAGAGATAAAGTGTATAAAGAAAACAGCGTATGGATATGACTGTAATAGGTGGCTTTGCTGCTTTGTCCATCTTTGATTATTTTAATTTTATCTTCGTTATGGAAAGATGCTTTTTCCACCTGAAGTCTTGTTAATAACTGGTCTGGAGTTGAGATTCCATTTTCCAGAAGTTTTGCTGCCAGTTCCACGGCAAAAGTATGAGAGTGAACAGTTTCGATGATCTTTTCAACTGTTGCCCGGTACGTGTCTGCCTCTGAATAAAATACTGATGCCAGCTGGAAGAGAGCGTTCATATCCTCTATTTCTTTTAATGGCAGAGTACAGTATTCATCCAGTTTGCTTCGGGTTGTAAACAAAATCTGGCAGCGATATTTTAATACTACTGACAGAAAGCTGTCCTGTGTCGCAGTGACATTAAAATTATCTATGATAAGCAGAGTATCAGATTTCAGGGAACGCAGAAAACGGTTATGTCTTTGAAACCGTTCCTGGTCAGTGCTTTCCGGCGGATCGTCAATAAAATCCATGTCAGTAATATCCTGATGAAGATTGCCGGTATATTCTATATAAAGTATATTGGTGTATTGCTTTATGTACCGCTTTGCGTAGGCTTTGGCAAGTTCACTTTTTCCGATTCCGGCGATTCCGCAAAGGAAAACATGACGGTTTTCCTCAAGCACGGTATATAATTCTTCCAGTTCTTTATCTCTTCCGATAAAATGACGGCATGGTTTCGGAACCTCACTGTCCATAATATAATCCAGCACAATGGGGGATAAAGCGCCTCCGGCGAGCAGTTTCTGATTTTTGGTATTACGTTTGATGAATTGGCGTTCCATGCTAAAAGAAATCAGTTTTGCAAGAAACAGCAGTCTTGAACTGGCTGGTTTATATAAGGGAGTCAGATTTTTCTTTTTTGCATCTGAGATGCTGTCATCCTGAATGAATAAAGTGTAAATATCTTGTATAGCCATATTACAGTCAGACATCAGTGGAAGAAGATTTTGGTGGATGGTATGGGCTAATTTTTCCTGATTGGATGGCTTGGAATAGTAAGCGGATATTTTAGGACTGATTTTAGCCTGACCAGTCATCCAGCGGCAAACCAGACCGTTGTCCATTGAAAAATCCTGATTTACCGGATCATCCATAAAATCTTCAAATAATTCGTATAAAAAATCAGGCTGACTCATTTGATTACTTTCGCTGATATGATTTTTTAAGCAAGTGCTAATAGAAGAAAAATCGCATCGATTCAATAGAAATTCCCCTTTCGTAGTTAAGATTAAGTATATCTATCATAACACGAACATATATTCGATTCAAGAAAATGCGGATATTTTTAAATTGATTGTGTCAATTTACAATCAATTTCTATTCAATGTGGTTTTCCGGCAGGTTCTGTAAAATAAGCTCAGATCAAAACAATAACGGGAGGAGCTTATGCAACAGAATATTGAATTTGAGCGGTGCATTGATTTTCTGGTACGGATGATTGATAAGTACGGCGCTGAAGTCCTCCGGGAGTTGGAGGAAAAAAAACAGAATAAGGAAGAAAAAGAAGCGGCAGTTTCCTGAAATACAAAATGTAAATCAGACTGTCGCTTTTTTCATGCATTTTTAAATCAAATAAATTTTAAAAGCTGATGCAGAGTGTGTGGCTCATTATTCTGAGAAGCGGTAATACGCGTATCAAATGGCTTGAAATGATTCTGCGTATAAAAGCTCAGAAGAAATTCATTATCTTCGCATTCAAGAAACTCCATAACGCCACCTACGGAATATTTGAGACTGGATATGGTTTCCAGTGCAAATCCCAGTAGAATATTTCCAGGAATTCGTTTTTCCTTTGGAAGAGAATAGTTCTTTCCCAACTGGGCGATCAGGTAAGCTGCGGTAGTATAGGATTGTGTTTCTTCATCCAAAATACTGACACGGGACAGTTTTTTTGCCATTGTCTTGCTGATATTTGAAGCACGGACAGAGATTGGTTTTATTGTAAGTGAAAAATAACCAACCAGTGAAGCATCTTCAGCATCAAATACCAGATAAGTGATAGATTGATCTTTTTTGGTAAACTCAATCGCATTATGTAATAAAAAGTATTCCACATCGGGATTTTTGGGACAAGAAAAATCGGAGAGTAAGTCGTAAAGACTTTCCTCTCCGATATATGTCGGTTCGTCTTTATCCAAATATGCCCGAATATTAACGGTAAAATATTTATCAGACATGTTTTTTCTTCCTTTTTGACATTAAAGCTAAGATTTCCTGTGGGTTCGTTAACTGACGTCCGGGAAGTGTCTGCTTTGGTGTGCGGTCACGGTCGGCTTCGTCAATTGCTGCGACAAAACGCTTTACGCTATTTGGATTGGATACGACAAAATTATGAGTAATACTTGAAGTAGCCATACTAACACCTCCTCTTTTTTGGCTTTTTTGTGTATTTATAGTATATGCAATGTGTGATAAAAACACAATATCAAAAACAGAAATTATTTCTAAATAATTTTCAAGCCGGACATTTATTAGACGCTTCCGGTAAGCGAACAATATTTTCGAGCCAATCATTTATAAGTCGCCAATGGTGGGCGGGCAATATTTTGATAACAGAAATGCTCTGTATCTAACTTAATTATACGATTGGCGAAGAAATGCGTCAATACGGAAAATAAGTATTGAAAATAGTTGGAACAAGTACTAAAATAAGGTTGGGACAATAAAACAGAGTTATACTGCGAGGAAGATTATGAAGAATAAAAAGATTAAATGCGATATATATACCAGAGTATCCACAACCATGCAGGTAGATGGCTACAGTCTGGATGCTCAGAAAGAAAAACTCAAGAGATATGCGGAATTTCAGAATATGGAAATTGTAAATGAGTATTCCGATGAAGGTAAGTCTGGAAAGAGCGTAGAGGGCAGACCGGAATTTCAGAGAATGTTGGATAATATTGAGAATGGAACAGATGAGGTACAGTTTGTACTGGTGTTCAAGCTTTCCAGATTCGGTCGTAATGCGGCAGATGTATTAAATTCTTTGCAGAGGATGCAGGATTTTGGAGTGAATCTGATTTGTGTAGAAGATGGAATTGACAGCTCAAAAGATAGTGGAAAGCTGATGATTTCTGTTCTGTCTGCGGTGGCAGAGATTGAACGAGAGAATATCCTTGTTCAGACAATGGAAGGACGTAAGCAGAAAGCCAGGGAAGGAAAATGGAACGGAGGATTCGCTCCATATGGTTATGAATTGGTAAATGGAGAATTACAGATTGCAGAGGACGAAGCGGAGATTATTCGTCTGATTTATGACAAATTTATTCATACAAATATGGGAATCTCTGCGATTGCTGCATGGCTGAACCAGCATGGATATAAAAAGAAAAAACGACAGAATAATACACTGGACGCATTTGCCTCTTCCTTTATAAAAGGCGTTCTGGATAATCCGGTATACTGTGGAAAGCTGGCTTATGGACGAAGAAAAAACGAGAAAGTTTCTGGTACAAGAAATGAATATCGCATTGTAAAACAGGAAAATTATATGCTGCATGATGGTATCCACGAAGGGATTATTTCAGAAACAGATTGGGAGCTGGCACATCAAAAACGGGAAAAAACAGGTGTGAAATATGAAAAAACGCATAGTCTGGATCATGAGCATATCTTATCTGGAATATTGAGATGTCCGTTATGTGGAAGCGGTATGTATGGGAACGTGAACCGAAAGAAAAAGAAAGACGGAACCTTATATAAAGATTATTTCTATTATGCCTGTAAACATCGTCGTCTGGTAGACGGTCATAAATGTGGATATCGTAAACAATGGAGCGAGGAGAAGATTAACAATGCAGTGGAAGAAGTTATCCGGAAGCTGGTGAAGAATCCTAAATTTGAAGAAGCAATTCTGAATAAAATCGGTTCAAGAATTGATACAGAAGAAATAGAAAAAGAGATTGAAGGATTGGAAAAGCAGCACAAGCAGTTGACCGGAGCAAAAGCAAGACTTGGACAGCAGATGGACAATCTGGATATCATGGATAAATTTTATGAGAAGAAATATCAGGATATGGAGACAAGGTTATACCGTTTGTATGATGAGATTGAAGGCGTGGAGAACAGTATAGAGGAAGTCAAGAACCGCCTGCTGAATATTCAGCAACAGAAAATATCAGAAGAAAACGTCTATCAATTTCTTTTATATTTTGATAAACTATATGATAAGTTCACCGACCTGGAGAAGAAAGAATTTCTTAACAGCTTTGTGGAACAGGTGGACATTTACGAGCAGGAGCAGCCAGATGGCAGATTCCTGAAGCACATAAAGTTCCGTTTTCCGGTGTATTTTGGAGACAGGGAGACACAGGAACTTTGTTGGGACAACGAAAGTACCGTTGAGTCTGTGGTGTTGCTACAAAGGGAGAATATGTAGAAATCCTTGAATTTACGCACTTTGTAGAGTTTTTCAGTTTCAGAAAAATAGGTGAAAATCACAAAGAAAAGAGCCTTGTGAAGAAAGTAACCGTTGTTGTTGCGTTAGACCTCGGGACGGGGAACACAAAGAATCTTGAATATGAAAATGAATAGAGAGCTATCAGATCATTGATAGATTATAGGGATACTTGTTAAAAGCGGGTGTCCCTATTTTTTATAGGGCATTTCAGAAATGGAGTGTCTTTTTTATTAAAATTTAGGAGGAAAACAAAAAATGACAAACACAGCGTTAAGAGCAGGGAATAGCAATTCTCGCACAATTACTTTCAAGGGCAAGGAACACGAAAAATTTTATGAGGAATATCTGGAAAAATGCAGATATCAGGATGTCTATCATCAGGCTCTGGTTTATTGCCTGGGCATCGACAGAGACACAAGAGAAAATGTGAATAAAATCTATAATTTTAAAACTGGATGTGTAAAAACGGAATGCCTGCAAGAAGGATGGCAGACCAGTGGAAGTTTACGGATTGTCCGCATGGCATTTAATCTTTACTGCAATCTCACACCTGCCATGAATTAAGTGTCGTGTCTATATTTACTTTTTTTGAAACCACCCTAAGGATGGTTTGTTTGCTATGCAATTTTATTTTTCTCTAACCACTACCTCTTTGTTTCAAACTTCACCTCCTGTAGCAAAGTCAAAAAAGTTGAGTACTAAACTATTTGGACTTTGTAGTGATGAGTCTATTATCTCACATCGGATGATTTTGAACAGGTACTCGCTATTTTGCGTTTACTCTATCCTATCTATTGTTACTTGTTCTGGTTTTTCCATTCCCGCGGAGAAACACCATAAATATTTTTAAAAGCACGGGAAAAATGAAGCTGATTTTCGTATCCGACAGCAGAGCCGACATCTGCAATGGATAAGGAAGTCAGCTTTAATAATTCCGTAGCCTTTACCATGCGGTAGTTCATAAGAAATTCCTGCGGGGAGCGGCCGATCGAGTTGCGGAAGATTTTTCCGAAATAACTCCGGTTGATGCCGCATACCGCAGCGATATCTTCAATCGAAATATTATTCTGAAAATTCTGTTCAATATAATTGATCGCTTCTTTTATGTAATAATCACGCATGCGTCCGCTGGAGACCAGCTTTGTCGATTTTGCTGACTGCAGCAGATAGTCTAAAAACAGATACAGATGCCCGATGAGATGGAAGGAAGATTCCTGTGGATGATTGACAATATAAAGCATTTCATCGGCAAGTTTTTCCCGCAATTCTTTGGAGTGGGAATGATAAACGGGCGCGTCTTTGCACAAATCTGTGACACTTAAAGCCTCTTTTACACGTAATCCGTCAAATTCAATCCACATATATTTCCACGGAAGCTGTTCATCGGCAATGTAAGTGTTGATCTGGCCGGGAAAAATCATAAACCCCTGTCCGCTTTTTACAGAATAGGTCCGTGTTTCTCCTTTGGAATTGTTTGCCATGAGTGTTCCGGTTCCGGAAAGAACGTAGTGAAACAGGTAGTGGTTGCGTGTTGCAGGCCCGAATGAATGGCCGGGATCACACTGTTCATATCCAAACTGATACATGCACAGATCGATAAAATTTTCATTTGGAAAAATATTAAAAAATGTATTGCTCATAAAATACTCCTTATATATCAAAATGCGACATCAATATCTATTATAGCATAAAATATTGCATTTCGGTATAAAACTGAAAAAATGTAGATATTTAAGGATGCATAAAGGTATGTTATAATCAGATTATCAAAAAGGTAAACGGATATATTGCAAAAAAGGAGAGAGGAATATGGCAAAAAGAAATATTTTCCGCAGTGTTGCGGCGGTGCTTGCATTTGGCATGTGTATGACGGGTCTTGCTGGATGCGGAAGTGAAAAAAGGGCAGACGGGAAAACAGAAATCGAAGTGGTTTCCTACAAACCGGAAGCAGTTAAGGCATTTGAAAAGATTGAAAAGCGGTTCAATGAAACACATGATGACATCCATCTGACGATTTCATCTCCAAACGAAGCAATGACCATTTTAAAGACACGTTTTATCCGGGAGGATTATCCGGATATCATCGCAATCGGAGGAGACATCAACTATTCCAACTTTTTAGATGCAGATTTGTTTGATGATATTTCCGATCTGGATGAAGTCCAGACCGTAAAACAGGCATATCTGGATATGGATAAGGAACTGGAGTTTATTCCAAAGGATGGCACGTATGCACTTCCATATGTGGCAAACGCGGCAGGAATTTTATATAACAAAGATCTGTTTGAGGAAAATGGCTGGAAAGTTCCGACTACCTGGCAGGAATTTACGGCACTGTGTGATGAAATAAAACAGAGCGGAACACTTCCGCTGTATCTGGGCTTTAAAGATACCTGGACCTGTCTGGCTCCGTGGAATGCGCTGGCAGTCGGACTTACCGATTCGGATACCTGCAATCAGGTAAATATGGGAAATACCACATTTTCCGATACGTATGGACCGGTAGCAGAAAAGATGCGTGCGCTTTTGGATTACGCCGAAAAAAATCCGTATGCATATGGTTATAACGATGCCTGTACAGCATTTGCCCGCGGGGAATCTGCCATGTATCCAATCGGAAGCTATGCAATCCCGCAGATCAAATCGGTCAATCCGGATATGAATATCGGCTCTTTTACATTTCCTGCAAATGATGAGGAATCAGACAATGTATTAAATTCAGGAATTGATTTACAGTTTTCTGTGATGAAAGCATGCAAAAACAAAGAAGCAGCATATGAAGTTTTAAAATATCTGTATGAAGATGAAACCATTCAGATTTATCTGGATGATCAGGGCGGAATTGCCTGCAAGGATGGGGATTTCGCAATTCCGGAAACACTCGAGGATATGCGTCCTTACATTGAAAACAACCGCATGGCAGATTATCAGGATCACCATTATCCGAGTGAGATGAGTGTGGATGCCATGATCCAGACGTTCCTGCTGGATACAAGCGACAATGCACAGGAAAAGTTTTTGAAAAAATTTGATTCCGACTGGAAGCGCTACAACCGGGATCTGATTCGGAAAGTACAGGATTATCAGAAAGAACAGGGGGATGCACAATGAAAAAGAAAATGTCAAACAGGGACAAAACATTCTGGGCGGTTATCATACCGGTTGTAATCCTATTTTTTGCATTCAATACACTTCCAATGATCAAAGGTGTGATTTACAGTTTTACCAATTATAAAGGATACGGAACTTACGATTATGTCGGGTTCCGGAACTATGCAGATCTGTTTACGGATTCCCGCGTGGGAAAAAGCTATTTGTTTACGTTTAAATATGCACTGGCAGGAACGATACTGGTAAATGTGCTAAGTCTGATCATGGCAGTTGGATTAAACAGTGCAATCCGTTTTAAAAGTGCACTGCGCGGTATTTATTTTGTACCGAATATTTTAGGAGGACTTGTCATCGGCTATATTTTCAGTTTTATTTTTACTTACATTCTTCCAACTGTGGGAAATGTGTTCCATATTGGATTTTTACAGAACAGTATTCTTGCAAGTGAAAAATACGCATGGATTGGTGTGCTGATTGTTGGTGTATGGCAGGCAGTTGCCATGAATACCATCATCTATATTTCCGGTCTGCAGACTGTACCGGAGGAAGTCTACGAGGCGAGCATGCTTGACGGAGCCAGTAAATGGAAGCAGTTCTGGAAAGTAACATTTCCACTGGTAATGCCGTTTGTGACGATTAATCTGGTACTGAGCACAAAGAATTTCCTCATGGTATTCGACCAGATCATGTCATTGACCAAGGGAGGTCCGGCACAGAGCACCGAATCCATCTCTTATCTGATTTATAAAAATGGTATGGATGGCGGACAGTTTGGATTCCAGAGTGCAAATGCAGTCATTTTCTTTATTGTGATCGTGGCGATTTCACTTTTCCAGATGACAGTCATGAATAGGAAGGAGGAGCAGCTATGATGAAAGAAAAAAAGAAAACAAACTGGGTACTTACGATTGTTCTGATTTTGGGGACGGTTACGGTATTTTTTCCGCTGTATATGGCAGTGATTATTGCGTTTAAGAAACCGAGTGAGATGACAAACGATGTGGCGGGTGCACTTTCTTTCCCGAAACAGTGGAGTTTTGAAAATTTCCGTCAGGCAATGGAAGTGACCGATTTCTGGCACTCTCTTGGAAACAGTTTACTGATCACACTGGTAACAATCGTACTGGCAATCCTGATCCACTCAATTGCAGGCTACGTGATCGGACGCGGCATGGCAAGAAGAAAAAGTTTCCGATTTATCTATCTGTATATTGTCAGCGGAATGTTTGTTCCGTTTTCCATCTTAATGATGCCTCTGGTAAAGCAGACGGCGCATATGGGACTTGGAAACCGCGCGGGTGTCATTCTGTTGTATCTGGTATTTTATATGCCAATGAACATCCTTCTTTACAGTGGGTACTTAAAAAATATTCCGATAGCGCTGGAAGAGGCGGCAGATATTGACGGAGCAAGCACATGGACTACTTACTGGAAAGTGGTCTTTCCAATGATGATGCCAATGCATGCAACAGTTGCAATCCTGACAGCTCTTGGAACGTGGAATGATGTTATGACACCGCTTGTGATTATGTCTGGAACCGGACAGAATACGTTGCCGCTTGCACAGCTTAATTTCCAGACACAGTTTGGAACCAATTACAATCTGGCATTTGCTTCCTATATTATGGCACTGATTCCAATCCTTATTTTCTATGTGATTTGTCAGAAACAGATTTTAAACGGTGTGGCAAACGGTGCAGTCAAAGGATAAAAATAAAACGAGGTGACTTCTATGGCAATTATATACAATCCAAATAAAAAAATATTTACCCTGCATACGGCGCATACAACTTATCAGATGCAGGTTGATCCACTGGGATATCTGTTGCATTTGTACTACGGAGAAAAAACAAACAGTTCCATGGACTATGTCCTAACCTATGCAGACCGCGGATTTTCCGGAAATCCTTATGCAGCCGGTATGGACCGCACCTATTCGCTGGATGCGCTACCACAGGAATATCCGTCCCTTGGCACCGGAGATTACCGCAATATTGCACTGAATATCAAAAATGAAAAAGGGGTGGAAAGTGCGGATCTGCTTTTTAAAAGCTATGAAATCCGAAACGGTAAATACCGGTTGCAGGGACTTCCGGCTGTCTGGGCAGACGAAAAGGAAGCGCAGACACTGGAAATTGTCCTCGCAGATGAAAACGCACAGGTTGAAGTACATCTGCTGTACGGTGTTTTGGAAGAAAACGATGTCATTACAAGAAGTGTCCGGATTAAAAATACAGGAACCGGGCAGATTACGATCGAAAAGGCAGCGGCAGCCTGTCTGGATTTTGTACAGGGAGAGTTTGATGTCCTGCGGTTTTATGGAAAACATGCCATGGAGCGCAATCTGGAGCGTACGCCGCTGGGACATGGAACCATTGCGTTTGGTAGCCGCAGGGGAACATCCAGCCATCAGTATAATCCTGCCGTGATTCTGGCAGAAAAAGGGACAACGGAGACCGCAGGCAGCTGCTATGGAATGCTGTTTGTATACAGCGGGAATTTCTCCTGTGAGGCAGAAAAAGACCAGTTCAACCAGACGCGCCTGCTTCTCGGATTAAATGAAGAACTGTTTTCCTATCCGCTTGCGTCGGGAGAAACCTTTACGGTGCCGGAAGTTATTTTGTCTTATTCGGCAGACGGATTGTCTGCACTGTCGCAGCAATATCATAACTGCATCCGCAACCATGTGTGCCGCAGCAAATATGTCCATATGCAGCGTCCGGTGCTGATTAACAGCTGGGAGGCAGCATATTTCGATTTTACGGGAGATACGATCGTGGATCTGGCAAAAGAAGCTGCTTCCCTTGGAATTGATATGGTAGTGATGGATGACGGCTGGTTTGGGAAAAGAAACGATGATAATTCTTCCCTTGGGGACTGGCAGGTCAATGAAAAGAAACTGGGGGGAAGCCTGGCAGAGCTTATTACCCGTGTGCATAATCAGGGGGTGAAATTTGGTATTTGGATTGAGCCGGAGATGGTCAATGAAGACAGCGACCTTTACCGGGCACATCCAGACTGGGCAATTCAGATTCCGGGGAAAAAGCCGGTGCGCTCGAGAAACCAGTTACTGCTTGATTTTTCCAGAAAAGAAGTGCGCGACTGTGTATTTGATCAGATTTGTGCCGTGCTGGATCAGGGAAAAATTGATTATGTCAAGTGGGATATGAACCGCAGTATGGCAGATGTCTATGCCGGAAATCTTTCCCATGATTACGTCCTTGGTGTCTATGATTTTATGGAGCGTTTGTGCAGCCGGTATCCGGATCTTTTGCTGGAAGGATGCAGCGGTGGCGGCGGCAGATTTGACGCAGGAATACTTTATTATTCCCAACAGATCTGGTGCAGTGACAATACCGATGCGATCAACCGCACAAGAATCCAGTACGGAACGTCGTTTTTCTATCCGGTTTCCGCGATGGGAGCGCACGTTTCGGCGGTGCCGAACCACCAGACCGGACGGGTGACAAGTTTCCACACCCGCGGGGTGACGGCGATGGCGGGAACCTTCGGTTACGAATTAAACCCAGCGCTTTTATCCGATGAGGAAAAGCAGCAGATCCGGGAGCAGATCAAAACGTATAAGAAGTACGAAATGCTCATTAACGAGGGAACCTACTGGCGGCTGTCTGATCCGTTTACAGATGAAATTGCGGCATGGATGTCGGTATCAGAGGAACAGGATCATGCACTGGTAAGTGTGGTGCGTCTTATGGCTGAGGCAAATCAGGCGACCGTTTATGTCCGCCTGCGTGGGTTAAAACCGGATGCTGTGTATCTGGAAGAACAAAGCGGCAGACAGTATTCCGGTGCGGCACTGATGCATGCGGGAATTCCGCTTCCGCCGTTTACCGAGGAATATGAGGCGTATCAGTTTGCCTTTACCGAACTGAAAGAGGCGGGAAGATTATATGAAAAAGTGCAGAAATGGTGTGACGGGAATGCCGAAAACCGGGTGGTCATCAGCATTTACGGTGGCTCCGGTTCCGGAAAAACAACGCTTGCAACGGCATTGCAGCAGTACTTTTTAAATGACGGAACCGGATGTTATCTGCTCTCGGGCGATGATTATCCACACCGGATTCCAAAACGCAACGACGAAGAACGGCTGCGTGTGTATAAAGAAGCAGGGGAAGACGGACTGCGTGGATATCTCGGAACAAAGAAAGAGATTGATTTCGCCCGGATCAATGAAGTGCTTGCGGCATTTCATGAGGGAAAAGATACGATCACGTTGCGGCATTTGGGACGGGAAGATGGCGAGATTTCATCAGAAGAAACCGATTTTTCCGGAATATCTGTATTGCTTCTGGAGTGGACGCACGGAGGCAGTGACGATTTACATGGTGTGGATCTATCCGTCTTTCTGGAAAGTTCCCCGGAGGAGACAAAGGAGCGGCGCATCCGCAGAAACCGCGACGAGAATGCCGCAAGCCCGTTTATCTGTCGTGTGGTGGAACTGGAACAGGAAAAACTCGAAGTGCAGCGCAAAAATGCAGGATTGATCGTGGGAAAGGACGGAAGTATTTATGAACAGTAAACCGATGCTCAATGCATATCCAGACAGTCTTGGAAGAAATCTTGGGGATATCGTAACATTGCTGAAAACGGAGGCTTTGCAGAATGTATTTTCTTCTTTTTACATTCTGCCGAGCCTGTACCATTCCGATCTCGACCGGGGATTTTCCGTGATCGACTATGACCTGAATGAGCAGCTTGCCGACCGGGAAGGCCTTGACCAGTTAAAGAATATGGGAATCGATCTGAAACTCGATTTTATTTTAAACCATGCTTCCGCACAGTCCCCGCAGTTTCAGGATCTTGTGGAAAAAGGGGAGGCTTCTGTGTACCGCGATTTTTTCATCGATTGGAACCATTTCTGGGAAGGGCATGGAACCATGACGGAGGAAGGCTATATCCAGCCGGATGAAAGCTGCCTGAAGCAGATGTTTTTCCGCAAACCCGGGCTGCCGATCCTGATGGTGGAATTTCCGAATGGAAAAAAAGTGCCGTACTGGAATACCTTTTATCAGGAAGTGCATGGCAGACAGTATCTCGGACAGATGGATGTAAACATCCAGTCACCAAAAGTGTGGGAGTTTTATCGTGAAACCCTGGAAAAAATAGCCTCTTACGGCGCGGCGATTGTGCGACTGGATGCCTTTGCCTATGCGCCGAAAGCACCGGGAAAGAAAAACTTTCTCAATGATCCGGAAACGTGGGAACTTTTACAGAAGATCCATGCGCTGGCAGAACCTTTGGGACTTACGCTTTTGCCGGAGATACACGCAGCGTATGATGAAAAAATATATGAGACACTTGCAGAAAAAGGCTATGCAACCTATGACTTTTTCCTGCCGGGACTGGTCATTGATGCGATCGAGAACCGGCGGGGAACGTACCTTGCGGCATGGGCGAAGGAGATTGTGGAAAAGAAGATCTCCACGGTCAACATGCTCGGCTGTCATGATGGCATCCCGCTTCTGGACTTAAAGGGGCTGCTTCCGGAAGAGGAAATCCAGTCGTTAATTGAACGGATCGTATCCCGCGGAGGCATGGTCAAAAATTTACATGGACAAAAGAATCTGTATTATCAGGTAAATGCCACATATTACAGTGCATTGGGGGCGTCGGACGAAAAAATGCTTCTGGCGCGTGCTATACAGATGTTTATGCCGGGCAAACCGCAGGTCTGGTATCTGGATTTGTTTGCCGGAAAAAATGACCATGAAGCGGTGCGGCGCGCGGGAGAATCCGGACATAAGGAAATCAACCGGACAAATCTTTCTACTGATCAGATCACGGAAGGGTTGAAAAAAGATGTGGTTCAAAAACAGCTTGCGTTAATCCGCATGCGAAATACCCATAAGGCATTTTCGGAAGGCGCAGAGGTAGCAATCTCCGGAGGGGAGAGGTCTCTGGAAATCCGCTGGGAATATAATAGTGCATTTGCAACATTATATGTAAATTTTGAATCAGGAACATATACAATAGTAGAAAGCAGATAGTTAAGTTGGGCTGTCGATTGTACATGAAACCTAAACTTTATAATGGAAATAATCATAGATGAAACAAGCCACATAGGGATAATGCCCGGTGGCTTGTTTTGAAAATGGATAATTTAAATCTTATAACTTCGGATTTCGTCTTCTCAGGAAATTTTGACGGATGTCTTCCTCAGAAAGTCGGCGTATCTGCTCCGGTTCTGAAAAGAAACGGTCCTGTGGGGACAGTCCACGGAGGGAAGAATGGGGGGATTGGTTGTATTGTTGGACAAAAGCGTACAGACTTCTCCTCAGCTCTTCCAGTGAATGGAAATCCCGCATATCAAGGGCGGGCATACTTTGCTATGGCTGCTCTCATAACGGACATCAGATTGATAAAGTTATCATTGTAGAACACATCGATCCCGGTAATGAACCGGCTGGCATCATCGATCAGGGCAATGATATAGTCCCGGTGTTTTTTCCATCCGAATCTGTAAGGCGGGGATCGGTACTGCTGTCTCCACACCAGACTTCGTTGATATGAGGGCGTTCATATCGGCGCATATCCTTGTTCGGTGTCTGCCGCAGTTCCAACTGAAAATAGACAATTCTGAATAAAATCGGTTCAAGAATAGATACAGAAGAAATATCAGGATATGTAGACAAGGTTATACCGTTTGTATGATGAGATTGAAGGTGTGGAGAAGAAAGAATTTCTTAACAGTTTTGTAGAACAGGTGGATATTTATGAGCAGGAGCAGCCAGATGGCAAATTCCTGAAGCACATAAAGTTCCATTTTCCGGTGTATTTTGGAGACAGGGAAACACAGGAACTTTGTTGGGTCAATGAAAGTACCGTTGAGACTTGTGTGTTGCTACAACGAAGAACTATGTAGAAATCCTTAATTTTAGGCACTTTTTCAAGCATATCGTCTTTACGAGCGAGGGCGATAAAATCAGAAATAAAGAGATAAAGAACTATATCAATGTTTCAGTAGTTGTTGATATAGAGTGTGGGAACACAAACAATTAAATACTAAATTTGAGGGGTACTTATTAAAAAAGTATCCCTTTTCAATGTAGGACGTTCAAAATTGAGCGTCTATTTTTTTACCCAAAATGAAAGGAGCATTTAAGAATGAAGAACATATTAAAACGAGTTTGCACGGGATTTCTCGCATTGGCAACGGTAATCACTACCTTGCCGGCAACAACGGCTCATGCAGCAGAAAAACAATACTGGACTGAAAGTGCCGAGCGTGTCGGCATTATAGAACAGGTAATGAATGACGGTTCTATCAAAGCAACATTTAATGAGGGCTATATGAAAGTCGAGGGAGAAACTGCCTATTGTATCGACATCAACACGGCTTTCAAAAATGGCTACAAGACACGAGCAGACGCAAGTACGCGTATGAGTGCAGACAAAATTTCTGATGTGGCTTTATCTATTGAATATGTGAAACAGTATGCAGAAACACATAAGGAATTAAATTACAAACAAGTCTATCTATTAGAACAGGTTGTTGTTTGGCAGAGATTGAGTGTGCATTTGGGTTGGCAGTGCGACAACGTGCGTGCGGCATATAGTGAAATTCCAAAGGCTACACAAGAGGAAGTGTTTGCCGGAGCCAAAGCCTTTGTGAAAGAAAATAAAGGGCGCTATGAATGTGGTGGATATATTTATTCCGGCGAGGGTCAGGAACTTGGACAGTTTTGGGCGAAGTTGAATGTTGGAAATGCAAAACTTCAAAAAGTTTCCAGTAATACCGGTATTACCGATGGCAACGCCAACTATTCTCTTGCCGGTGCGACTTATGGTGTCTTTGCTGATAAAGAGTGCCAAAAACAACTTGCCACCCTTACGACTGATGAAAACGGAAATACAGATGTTGTAGAGGTAACGGCTGGAACTGTCTATATCAAGGAACTTTCTGCACCAGTAGGATATAAAGCGGATAAAACTGTATATTCCTTAAAGGTTGAAGCTGGAAAGACAGTGACTTTGAAAGTATCAGATATACCAAAAGTAACGGATACCTTGATTGAACTTTTCAAGATTGATATGGAAACACAAAAAGACAATCCACAGGGAACGGCTTCTTTAGCAGGCGCAGAGTTTGAGTGGAAATATTATGACGGTTTCTATGCAAAAGATAATCTTCCATCAGAGCCAACACGCACTTGGACAACAAGAACGGTTGAAGAAAAAGATATGCAAGGAAATGTTCATTACATCACAAAATTAGCGGACGCATACAAAGTATCCGGCGACGCGTTCTATATGCAGAATGGAAAGGCTGTTCTTCCTCTTGGAACACTGACTGTTGAGGAAGTGAAAAGTCCAACAGGATATTTATTAGAGGGTGCTTATATGCAGGCAAATGGTAGTGAAGAACAGATAAAAGGTGTCTATCTTACACAGATTACAGAGGACGGCGACCTTGCCGTATTGACAGGTGCGAACCAGTTTTCTGTATCGGATAAAGTCATTCGCGGTGGTGTAAAAATTCAAAAACGAGATTTAGAAACAGGCGACATCAAACCACAAGGAAGTGCCACGTTAAAAGATACTGCTTTTGACATCATTTCCTTAAATGAAAATGCGGTATTGGTTGAGGGAAAATTGCATAAGAAAAATGAAGTTGTAAAAACCATTCATACGGATATTTCCGGTGTTGCCATGACTTCGGATAACCTACTTCCTTATGGAAAATATAAGATTTTTGAACAGAAATCACCAGAGGGATATTTGACTGATGGTGCAAAAGAGATTGAATTTGAAATTACAGAAAACGGTAAAATTGTGGATTTAACAGATAAAGACCATTCTATCTACAATCAAATCAAGCGCGGCGATATTGAGGGTGTCAAGATTGATGCAGGTACACATAAACGCTTGGCTGATGTTTCCGTTCAAAATTACAAGTAAGACCACAGGCGAAAGTCATGTTGTTGTAACTGATGATAACGGACAGTTTTCTACTTCATCAGATTGGGCTAGCCATAAACACAATACCAACAAAGGACAGATAAGTGAGGACGGTGTGTGGTTTGGAACTTCTGAGCCGGACGACAGCAAAGGCGCGCTTCCTTACGATACTTACATCATTGAAGAATTAAGATGTGAAAGCAACAAAGGCTTCAAACTTATTCCTCCATTTGAGATTGTCGTATCAAGAAATAACCATGTGATTGATTTAGGCACACTTACTGATGAATACGAAAAAAAAATCACTATCCAAACAAGTGCAGCAGGTAAAGACGGCGAAAAGACTATTCTTGCCGGTAAAGAAATTACGATTGTAGATACCGTGAAATTAGATGGTCTTGTGAAAGGTACAAAGTATCAGTTAAAAGGCTGGCAGATGGTAAAAGAAGAAAATGCGGAACTTGTGATTGATGGAAAACGTGTTGAAAACGATTATACCTTTATTGCTGATGATGAAGAAATGAAAGTGGAAATTGCCTATACATTCAATGCGTCTGCTTTAGGTGGCAAGAACCTTGTTACCTTTGAAGAATTGTATGATTTAAGCAATCCAAAAGAACCGGTCAAGGTTGCTGAACATAAGGACATCAATGATGACGGGCAAACTGTTTTCATTACAGAGCGTATTATCAATATTCATACAACGGCTGCTGATCTAGACGGTAACAAGGAAATTCAGGCAGATAAAGAAGTGACTATTATTGATACGGTTACTTTAGAGGGCTTGGAAGTCGGTACAAAATATCAGTTAAAGGGCTGGCAGATGGTAAAAGAAGAAAATGCAGAACTTATCATTGATGGAAAGCGTGTAGAAAAAGACTATACCTTTATCGCAGATAAGGAAAACATGACAGTAGAAATTGCATTTACATTTGACGCGTCTACTCTTGGTGGGAAACAACTTGTAACTTTTGAAGAATTGTATGACTTGTCAAATCCTGACGAACCTAAAAAAGTAGCGGAACACAAGGATATTGAGGACGATGGACAGACGGTTACCATCAAGGAAATTCCAGAGGTGCCGGAAAAGCCGGAAGAACCAAAAACACCAGAGAAACCGACATACCCAACAGACAGTCCGAAAACCGGAGATAACACAAATGTGATGGCGTTTGTTGTGATGTTGCTTACTTCTGCCGGTATGCTTGGCGGTACATATCTTTGGAAAAAGTATCGTAAGAAAGAGGACTAAATTATGGCAATTACATTAGGGAGTTTGTTTGATGGGATTGGTGTATTTCCTTTGGCAGCCTCCAACTATGGCATTGTTCCCTTATGGGCAAGTGAGATTGAGAAAGTCCCTATTTCTATCACAAAGAAACTTGATTTTATTAACGATATGGCAGACAGTATCGGAAAGAGCATACAGACCCTTGCAGGCGTTACCGAGAATGGCTTCGGGAGTACGGGATTTTATGTAGGTTCTCTATTACTGATAATTTTAATCATTGGTATTTATATTGCCTATACGGGACTGATAAAAAGAGAAACCAGCAAAGCGGTTCAAGCGGTTATCAATTTTCTTGTGGTGTTCGTATTGTCCGCTTCATTTATTGCTTACGCTCCCGACTACATCAAGAAGATAAATGAATTTTCATCAGACATCAGTACCGCTTCACTTGACTTGGGAACAAAAATCATGCTCCCCAACTCTGAAAGTGAGGGCAAGGACAGCGTGGACTTGATACGGGACAGCTTATTTTCTATTCAAGTGGAACAGCCGTGGCTCTTACTTCAATTCGGTAACAGCAACGCAGAGGAAATCGGGACAGACCGTGTAGAAGCTCTTGTATCGGCAAGCCCAGAGGACGAGGACGGGAAAACCAGAGAAGAAGTCGTGAAAACAGAAATCGAGGACAACGACAACAACAATCTGACGATACCACAGGTCGTAAACCGTTTTCGCCACAGCTCTTTGACAACTGAATAAAGCAGACAGATACGTTTGTGAGATAGCGAGCCACGGGGACTGTACGCCACGACCTTTTCAAAAGAAAGCGAGCGACCCACGCAGTGATCCGAGAGCGACTGTTGGAAAAGTCGTTTTGCCACGACCTATCCTCACAGAATAATGATACGTCCGCATGGTGCGGTTCTGCCCACAAGAATGGGAATAGTTGAGATACTAACGGAGCTTTCCAAAGCCGTCTGCCTGCTTGAAAAAAATGACACACAGTAAAGGGGGTGCATAGATTATGAACAATACTGATGTGCCTATCTGGGAAAAATATACGCTGACGATTGAAGAAGCGTCCAAATACTTCCGCATTGGCGAAAAGAAATTGCGTAAATTAGCCGAAGAAAACATTGACGCTGGCTGGGTTATCGTGAACGGTAACCGTATTCAGATTAAGCGAAAACAATTTGAAAAAATCATAGATACATTGGACGAAATCTAATGTCATTGAGCCGTAGATATGGTATAATAAATGTAGCGTATCACGGCTCATTCCATGACGGAAAGGAGCTTTACACTATGTCTAATGTGAAACGAAAAGACAGTAAAAATCGCAATTTGCGTAATGGAGAGAGCCAGCGAAAAGACGGAAGATACGTTTATAAATATACCGATATATACGGAAAGCCACAATTTATTTATTCTTGGAAACTTGTACCGACAGACAAGACACCTGCTGGAAAACGTGATGATATATCGTTGAGGGAAAAAGAAACACAGATAAAAAAAGACCTTAACGACGGTATCGACACAGCAGGCGGTAAAATGACAGTCTGCCAGCTCTGCGACAAGAAGAACAGCCAAAGAAAGAACATCAAAAGGGCTACTGAAAAAGGACGACAGTATCTTATGAACGCTCTAAAAAATGACCCGTTGGGTATGAGGGCGATTGATACCGTCAAACAGTCGGACGCTAAAGAATGGGCTATCAGAATGAGTGAAAAAGGATATGCCTATAAAACGATTGATAACTATAAGCGTTCCTTGAAAGCGTCATTTTACATGGCAATACAAGACGACTGTATCAGAAAGAACCCGTTTGAATTTAAGCTAAGTGATGTTCTGGAAGATGATACGGAGCAGAAAGTTATCCTTACACCAGAGCAGGAAGAACGCCTGCTTGCCTTTATGGAAACAGATAAAATTTACAGTAAGTATTATGATGAGGTTGTGCTTCTGCTGGAAACGGGACTTCGTATTTCTGAATTTTGCGGACTGACGACACATATTGATATGCAGAACAGAATACTCAATATAGACCACCAGCTATTGAAAGACAGCAAAATCGGCTACTATATTGAAACACCAAAGACCCAAAACGGAAAACGGGAACTTCCATTGACAGAACGGGCTTATCAAGCAATCCAAAGGATACTAAAGAACAGAGGAAAAGCACAACCGTTGATTGTAGGTGGTTACAGCAATTTCCTATTCTTAAACCGTGAGGGCTTGCCTAAAGTTGCAGGAAACTATGAGGGCATGGTGCGAGGACTGATTAAGAAGTATAACAAGTATCACACAGATAAGTTACCAAACATTACGCCACATTCATTCCGACATACTTATTGTACGAATATGGCAAACAAAGGAATGAACCCAAACACTCTGCAATATCTCATGGGACACGCTAACATAACCATGACACTTGGTTATTACGCACACGGTACATTTCAATCTGCAAAAGCGGAACTGGAAAGACTGGCTTGTTAATATCGGAGCTTATATTTACTACTCATTTACTACTTTTGGTTGCATTTTCATGCTGGTAAATGCCAGCTTATGCAAGGTATCTTCCAAAAAGAAAATACCGATAAAGCCCTAAAATACGGGATATATCGGCATTTACCAACTTATGAAAAGATAATCAGAAATTTAGTAAGTTTTTATAAAATAAAATACTATTTATTTTACAACTTTTGACTGCCAAAACATGAGAATTTATAAGAAGATACAGAAACTACAAGAAAAATGAAAGTTGCAAAAACCCTTTAAATACAAGGAAAAACGACGATTTAAGGAGATATAAGAACATGATTAAAATACTATTCATCTGCCACGGCACTCCAGTTTTATGATAATGCATATCTTCGTAGACTGGGGCAACACAGGGCAGAATATATGGTAGAAAGCCTTGGAATTACTACGGTTTCGACTACTAAGGCTCATGAGCGGAATCGGGATAAATGCAAACGTGTTGGGAGAAATCCTTAGTAGTAGTGGACTACTTAGAAGCAATAGAAAAATGTATGGAGGAATATTGAGGTGGGAAAGGAGAAAATAGTATATGGCCAATGTGCTTTGTGTAGGCAAAATAAGGAACTTCAACTTAGTCATATTGTTCCGCGTTTTGTAGGACGAAAAATGATAAAGACAGCACTTGGTAATATTCGAGTAACAAATGAACCCAATAAAGTAGCACAGGATATAGAAAAACATTATATGCTGTGCCATGACTGCGAGGAACTATTTAGTGCCAAGGAACGTTGGTTTGCAAGTAATATTTTTAATCCGTGGCAAGATCATAAGCAGCGAGAATTCAGTTATGACGAGAATTTAACTTATTTTATAGTTTCACTAAGCTGGAGAAGTTTATATTTAGATTTGGAAGAGTACTCTTGTGATGCGACTTTTGATAAGGAAATACTACTGACAATGTTAAGAGCTGAGAACATCATGAGAGATTATCTTTTGGGTAAGAGACAAGATGTTTCAGATATTCAGAATCATATGTTTTTCTTTGATAGAATTGAAAGTGCAAGTAATTATGATTTTGAAAAAAATCCAAGTGTAGCTATGCATAGGAGTATTACTTCGTATTCTGCTTATAATGGAAAAACTTCATTCACGATATCTAATCTGCTAGGAATTATGATTGTAACATTTTATTCAATGGAAGAACAGGAAGAGTGGACAAACACACAGATTTTGAATGGCAGGGGAACAATTGTTGCCGAGAATCAAGGAATTAAAAGCGTAGTAGGACAAGAAATTCAACATTGGATGAATGAAGCAGAAAATGCCAAGACTAACCTCTCTGATAATCAGAAAAATAAAATCCTTGAAAAAATGAAAAAGGTCGGTAATGGGATAAGAGATTATGCAATATTTCAGGATTTCATCGATGATGAAATCCTGAAAAGAAATAATGAAAAAAAATAGAGAGTAAACGGGAAAATTTGATAATTTTAATATTATATTTTTCAGAAATATTACAAATTGCTTTAAAGCAAAGGAAACTCGAGCGTTTGGAGTAAATATTATAAGTTTTCTCCAAGCTCTTTTTGTGATTGTGAGAATTTGAGTATTGCGATTGTGGGATAAAGGGATTTGACAGAATTAATGTTAACATTAGTACCAAGAAAATTTATGTTCAGGTTGAAGTTAGACTAAAAACAGGGTATAATTAGACTAAAAAAGAGGAGGCGTCAATATGGCAGATTCATGTATTTATCTTGATACATATGTTGTTCAGCAGGATATGAGAATACGCTTACCAAAAGCAGTGTTGTCGAATCTTAATGTGAAAAAAGGAGAAACAAAATTTGATATATATTTGGATTCAGAAAATCAGTCGTTGGTTTTTAGAATTCACGATGAAAATGGAGGTGCGTAATGATGGCTGATACCGTAACAGGAGTATCACTCTTTACAGGTGCTGGCGGTATGGATATTGGATTTGAGAATGCGGGTGTTAAAGTCGTGGTTGCAAATGAATTAGTAAAAGAAGCAGCCGAAACATATAAAACAAACCATTCTAATTGTGTGATGATTAATGATGATATAAACAATGTAATTAATGATATGGCTAAATATGAAGGTGCAGACTTTGTTTTTGGGGGACCACCTTGTCAAGGTTTTTCGGTTGCTGGCAAAATGGATCCAAACGATGAACGAAGTAAATTGATATTTACCTTTTTAGATGTAGTTGAAAAAGTTCAACCCAAGGCATTTGTAATGGAGAATGTAAAAGCATTAGGTGTATTAGAAAAGTGGGAACCAACTAGAAAGAAATATTTAGAAAGAGCTACAAAAATGGGATATCAATGTATGCCGTTTATTTTAAATGCATCAGAGTATGGGGTATCGCAAAAAAGAGAAAGAGTATTTTTTTATAGGAATCAAATCAGGTCTTGATCCTTTTTTTGAACACCATATGATGGGTATGATAGAGCAGCAGAAAAACAAGGCTCCCGTCATTCGTGATTTGTTACAATCATTAGGAAAAGCTGGAACAGATATTAATCCCAATACTTGTACAGCAAAGATAACATTTGCGGCACATCCAGTGATGAGAAAATCACCATATGCGGGGATGTATTTTAATGGACAAGGAAGACCAATTAATGTAGATGGGTATTCAAATACTTTACCAGCATCTATGGGTGGAAATAAGACACCATTTGTGGATGAAGAGTATTTGTATGGAAATGCAGAATGTGATTGGGTTGTAGATTACCATCAGGGGTTAATTGATGGAAGAATAGTGCCGGAATTTAAAGATGCACCTAGTCGATTACGAAGAATTACAATAAAGGAAGCAGCAAAGATACAGACTTTCCCAGACAATTATATTTTCTGTGGAAATAAAAGGCAAGGTCTACACACAAATAGGAAATGCCGTACCATGTAAATTAGCAGAAGCTGTGGCTAGGGCAGTAATTGAATATCAAAAAAAGTATGTATAAAATCGCAACAGCGAGTAAATTGATATTTGCTCGCTGTTGTAGAACTACTTAGTAGAGTCATCTTTGTTTTTGGAATGATTTAGATCGAAAAATTCATCTGCTAATTTCATAAGATAGGCTATGGTTTCATCTTTGAACTTAGTATTTTGGGCAGTTTCGATTATAAAATGCATAAATTCTTCGCTATCAATTTTATCAATTGAACCAATCATTGAAGATAAAAGATTTTCATATGATATAACTCGAAGTAAAAAATTTTTATTAAGATATTCATGTTCAATATTATTTATGAAATCCCCTTGAGCATTGGCTCTTGGCCCTTCTATAAAAAGCATTTTTGTACCGCCAGCAGAAAGAACCTTATCTGCCGCGTGACGGACATCTGTTTCGGCATAGTCCTTATCTTTTAACTCATTAGATGCAACTAAAGAACCGTCAACATATATATCTAAATCACTGATTTCACGACCTGATGCACCGCTTTGATTAACAGGGTGTACCTCAACGGTAGCGTTTGGTTCGTTGTACATGAGATGATATGTTCCGGCAACGAGAAGGGTAAGGATTTCCCCTTCATAACTGTGCTCTAGGGCTTTTTCCATATATGCCATAAGATGCGCAGGGAGATTTGCATTTTTTTCTATAGTGAAAGTTGTCATAGTTGATTTTGAATTTTTTATATTTATTAGCTTCGAAAGTAAATATATTAAACATTCGTAAGCATCTGTTGATGTAGTAATAAGAGGAAGGTTGTCACAAAGAGAATTAAGGATAGTCTGATCATTGCCGCGCCTTACAGCGTTTGTTTTTGAAAGTTCTGGAAAACGAGCAGGTTTATTTAAAAATGGTTCATTTGAGCCACCTAATGCCTTGTCGAGTACCTCCATTTCAAAAGGCACAATTACTTTATGGCAAATTGTTCTTGCATCATATGCACCTGGCAATTCGGATTTTTTTTGTAAACATAAAGTATTAATACTTTCATCTGTTGCTTTTGCAAGTATAGCTGTAAATAACACATATTTATATGTAAGATGGGTATTATCAATTACAAAATCAATAAAATCCTTGTGGGCACATGTTGAATTGATAGTCCGTTGAGCATCGACATATGCGGCATTAAGTTTGGCTGAAGCGTTCTCTTTTAATCCCATTATAAGTTTCCTCCTGTTATTTGAATGATCATTGGCTGTATAAAGCCATGAGTATACATGCGGAAATAAAGTATATAAATCTATTTAAATCACATATTATTATATCAGAAAATAAAAACATTTAATAGAGTGAATCGGTAGTTGATAAAATATAAAATTATTTTGGATAGCTGGGGGTATCCAAATCTCTACAGCCTTTTTTACTGAAGACCGATGGCCCCCTTCGTGCGAATTTTCGCAGAATTAAACAGGGGGGATACCCGCTAAGGTCGGTTGATGTGAAAATATCCGCAGAATATCATCGCTAAAGTCGATTTTGTTTTGCCGGATAGTACCGAAATACGCAGAAAAAACGTGTAAAAAGCAGCATAAAAATCACAGTTTTTCTGCGTACATTTTGGCAGAAATATAATCCGAATTGTCTTGCTATTCTGTGCCGTCAGAGTGATATATGTATTACCGAATAAGAAAGGCGGGTACATATTATGAAGAATGAAATCAGATTTACATTGGAATCGAAGCAGAAACCGAAACTGGCACAGGAGATTGGAAACCTACTTAGAACAGCACCGCATTATGAACGGGTACCAAGCTGCGCATGCGACAGACGCATATAGCGTGTATGAGGAAATCATCAAGGACAATATCGAGTACGACTATCTGATACAGGACAGATACCTTGACCGGGACAGGATAGAGGAAATCCTTGCCCTTATTCTTGAAACTGTCTGCACCAAACGAAGAACAATCCGTATCGCCGGGGACGACCACCCGGCAGAGCTTGTAAAAGCAAAATTTATGAAACTGAACAGCGAACATATCCGCTTTGTACTTGACTGTATGCAGGAAAACACCACCAAAATCCGCAACATCAAGCAGTACATGAAAGCTGCTCTTTTCAATGCCCCGTCTACGATTGGCAGCTATTACACGTCCCTTGTATCTCACGATATGTACGGCGGGCGCACTATCCAGTCGGCAAAAAGCAAGGGCATACCCGATTACACCTGCAACGAGGGCGAAAGCCTGTAAACCAACCCAAAGGAGGATTTGATTATGACACAGAAAACAGGAGCTTTGATTTTTGATGAAACCGCTGACCGCTACGACATTCGCTTTGACGTAAACGACTACTACGGGGGCTTACATTGCGGCGACTGCATGGAGGTCTTTGTGCGGGGCAAATGGAAGCCTACCCGTATGGAGTACGGGGACAACTGGTATCTTGTGGGTATTCGGGCGGCAGACCTTTCCGGGCTGCGGGTACGGATTTAACAGGGCGGCGTGAAAACGGACGCTCTTTTTTCATGCCCGCCCCGCTTCCCGGCGGCGGGCATACCACCATAGAACATGAAAGGAGGACACCCATTGCAGGAGGAAACCAACGAAAAGACCATAGCCCTTTACATCAAAACCGGGAAACTGACGGCACAGCAGCTCCAAAAGGCTATGAAAGCCCTGCTTGCACAGATGAAAAAGCAGCATGACAAACAGAAAATCCCGCATGGAAAGCAGACCCTAAAGCAGCTTATGAAGCAGAACGCGGGTGTTTCCAACATTGAAATCACAAAGGACAATATCAAAGCCTTTGAGAGTACGGCGAAAAAATACGGGATTGACTTTGCCCTAAAGAAAGACAGCACCGAAACCCCGCCCCGTTATCTTGTGTTTTTCAAGGGACGGGACGCGGACGCACTGACCGCAGCTTTCAAGGAGTTTTCCGCAAAGAAGCTGACGCAGGAACAAAAGCCCTCTATCCGCAAGCTGCTTTCCACTCTGAAAGATAAGGCGGCGGCTCTGAACGCACAGCGGGACAAAGTAAAAAACAAAGACAGGGGGATTGCAAGATGAACGCTATCAACTGGAAAAAGCTGCTGCTTCCCAACATTCCCTATCTGCTCTTTGTGTATCTTTTTGATAAAGTCGGGCAGGCGGTACGCCTTGCGCCGGGGGCTGACCTGTCCGGCAAGGTGCTGTCGCTTGGGGAGGGCTTTTCTATGGCTTTTGCAAATCCGCTTCCGAGCCTTGCCCCTATGGATTTACTGATAGGGATTTTCGGCGCGGTGCTTATCCGGCTGATTGTCTATGTCAAAGGCAAGAACGCAAAGAAATACCGCAAAGGTGTAGAATACGGCTCTGCCCGTTGGGGAACTGCCGAAGATATACGTCCCTACACCGACCCGGTATTTCAGAATAACGTGCTGCTGACACAAACGGAACGGCTTACCATGAACAGCCGCCCGAAGCAGCCGAAGTATGCAAGGAATAAAAATATCCTTGTTATCGGGGGAAGCGGCAGCGGCAAGACGAGATTTTTTGTAAAGCCGAATTTAATGCAAATGCACAGCTCATACGTTGTAACCGACCCGAAAGGAACGGTTTTAGTCGAGTGCGGGAAGCTCTTACAGCGGGGCGGCTACCGGATAAAAGTGCTGAACACGATTAACTTCAAAAAAAGCATGAAATACAATCCTTTTGCCTATCTCCGCAGCGAGAAAGACATTTTGAAACTGGTAAATACCTTGATTGCCAACACCAAAGGGGACGGGGAAAAAGCCGGGGAGGATTTTTGGGTAAAATCGGAACGGCTCTTTTACTGCGCCCTTATCGGCTACATTTGGTACGAAGCCCCGGAGGAAGAAAAGAACTTCACGACGCTGCTTGAAATGATAAATGCGTCGGAAGCCCGCGAGGACGACCCGGAATTTCAGTCCCCCGTTGACCTCATGTTTGAACGGTTGGAGGAAAAAGACCCGGAACACTTTGCCGTCCGGCAGTATAAAAAATTCCTGCTGTCTGCGGGAAAGACAAGAAGCTCTATCCTCATTTCCTGCGGTGCGCGGCTTGCCCCCTTTGACATTAAGGAGCTGCGCGACCTTATGGAAACTGACGAAATGGAGCTTGACACCATAGGCGACCGCAAGACCGCCCTGTTTGTTATCATTTCCGACACCGACGATACATTTAACTTTGTTGTGAGTATTCTTTACACGCAGCTTTTCAATCTGCTTTGCGACAAGGCAGATGCTCATTGTGCAAGACCAGATATGGAACCGCGTTACCATTAACCGGGCAGAAAAGAAATCTACCCGCTACTATATGGACGAATTTCATCTGCTCTTAAAAGAGGAACAGACCGCAGCTTACAGTGTGGAGATTTGGAAGCGTTTCCGTAAATGGGGCGGCATACCGACAGCCATTACACAGAATATCAAAGACCTTTTGGCAAGCCGCGAGGTAGAAAATATCTTTGAAAACTCTGATTTTGTCCTCATGCTCAATCAGGCACAGGGCGACCGGGCTATCCTTGCAAAGCAGCCCATACCCGAAAGGCAAGTAAAAAGGCAGTCAAGAAAGCGCAGGAAGCGGCTGTTTTGCGTACTTCCACTTCCCGCTTGCAGTTTACCGACGAGGAACGGGAAACGCCAAAACTGCAACCCTACATTAAAAAATCGGAAAAAGCAGCCGACAAACTGGACGCGGCAAAGGCAGCTCTCCCGAAGCAGAAGAAACTTGTAAAAGAGCGCACCTTTGAGGAAACTACCGGAAAGGCAAAGACCCGGCTTTACTTTGAGGAACAGGAAAAGCCGATACCCGGCGGCAAAGCCCACAGTAACCCGTTATCCCGCCCCGCGCAGGAAGCGGGTATTTTTGTTCACAACAAAATCCATAGCGTCGAGAAAGATAATTCCGGCGTGGAGGGCGCGCACAAATCGGAGGAACTTGCCGAGCGCGGCGCAAGGTACGGGACAAGAAAATTAAAACAGGGCTACCGCAGCCATAAGCTGAAACCCTACCGGGAAGCGGCAAAGGCAGAACAGGCAGCGTTTAAGGCAAACGTCAACTTCCAGTATCACAAAGCCTTGCATGAAAACCCGCAGCTTACAAGCAATCCCTCTTCCCGTTTCATGCAGAAACAGAAAATCAAACGCCAGTATGCAAAAACCGTAAAGAAAAGCGGCGCAGCTACCGCCAAAGCTGCCTCCGGAGCGTCCCAAACAGCAGCAAAGAAAGCGGCTGCCTTTGCAGGACGACACCCGGCAGGCGTGATAATCGCTATCGCCGCGCTGCTTCTGTTCATCATGGTATCCGTAGGGCTTTCCTCTTGCGGGGCAATGTTTTCCGGCAGCATGAACAGCGTGTTAGGGACTTCCTACACGTCCGAGGACAGCGACCTTGTGGCAACGGAACAGAGCTATGCTGCAATGGAAAATGAGCTGCAACAGGAAATTGACAATATTGAAAGCACCCACAGCGGCTATGATGAATACCGCTATGACCTTGACACTATCGGGCATACCTTTGAAGCGGTTACAGCAGTTTTTGAATGTGCCGGACAGTCTTTTACCGCAAGGGGAAAAACGGTACTGTCTGACGGGTGGAAAGAGATTGACCGAAGATACAGGGCAGCCTTAAAGAACAAACCCGAAACGGACGACGCAGACAGCGACACAGAAAATACCCTGCCACAGTTTACCGAGGGACAGACCTTTGAAAATCCGACGGCAAAGGTAACGGAGCATGACACAACACCGCCAAAACCTCACAACGAAGCGTCGCTGCTCTCTGCTATGGAGCGCGCCGGAAGTGAGGACACCGACCCGGACGCAGAACGCAAAGGGCTTGGAACGCCCGCCACCCGCGCCGCTGTCATTGAAAAACTGGTAAAGGGCGGCTTTGTGGAGCGAAAAGGCAAGCAGCTACTTCCCACAAAAGACGGTATCAACCTTGTGTGCGTCCTGCCGAACACCTTGACAAGCCCGCAGCTTACCGCAGAATGGGAAAACAATCTGACGCAGATTGCAAAAGGCAAGGCAGACCCCGCCGCATTTATGGAGGGTATCGAGGATATGGCACGGGAACTGGTAAAGACCTATCCGTTTCTTTCTGATGATAAAGCGCAGATGTTCAAGCCGGAACGGGAAGCATTGGGAAGCTGCCCCCGCTGCGGTTCTCCTGTCTATGAGGGCAAGAAGAATTACTATTGCAGCAACAAGGAATGTATCTTTACCATGTGGAAAAATGACCGTTTCTTTGAAGAACGAAAAGTAACCTTTACCCCGAAGATTGCCGCTGCACTCTTACAATCCGGCAAGGTAAATGTGAAAAAGCTCTATTCCCCAAAGACGGGCAAAACCTATGACGGAACTATCGTATTAGCTGATACGGGCGGAAAATACATCAACTACCGCATTGAACTGTCGAAGAAGAAATAACTGAATAGCAAGCATAGGAAAAGAGTACCCTTTTCCGTAAAATCCCTGCTTTCTCTACCGAGAACGGCGGGGATTTTTGCTTGTTGGGAAGTGTCCCAAACCCTCTGTTTTGTAGAGGGTTTTACCCTCTGAAATCTTGAAAAAATATCTAAACTCTTTGGCAAAAACGCGGGCGCGGGGTACTGAATGATGAAACCGGAACATACAGCGTCCGCGCTGCCGTTTGGAAAGGAGGTTACACATGGCAAGTTTACGGGACACCGTAAAGGACTATCAAGAAGAATTACGGGACGGTATCGCTTGGGTGGCGTTTTGGAAAATGGGACGTTCTTGGAACGCTGAATATTTCCACCTTGAAATGGGCGACTACCTCTACCCGGAGGACAGAAGCCGCATGGAAGAAATCAAGCAGGCTGACCCTGCCGCCGTTGTGGTAAACGGGTATTATTCCGGCTATCTTGGCGAGGATAGGAACCTTGACGAACTAACCGCCGGGGTGCGTCGCCACTACGAAAACGGATATAGCAATATCGGGGAATTTATCGAAGCCCACGACGACAGGCTGCCGCCGGAGCTTATCGAGGAAGCAAGAGCCGCCGCCCACGCTGCGGGGCTGCCTTTTTCTGAAAAAGCCTACCGGGACGGCGAAGAACCCGACCCCTATCTATTTGACGGGAGCATGAGCATGGAGGACTACGAGCTTATGCACCGCATGATTGAAAACGAAAGGAGTGAACGCATGGAAGAAACGATTTTAAGCGGGTATCTTTCTAATCTTGGGAAGTACACCGAGGGCAGACCTGCGGGCGAATGGGTATCATTCCCCACGACTGCCGAGCATTTGAAAGAAATCTTTGACCGTATCGGGATAGACGGCAAAAACTACGGGGAGCTACATATCACAGAATACCAGTCCTCTATTGCGGGACTGGCAGGGAAATTGACAGAGCTTGAAAGCCTTGACGAGTTGAACTATTTGGGCGAACTTTTGAAAATGCAGTTTGACGACGACCGGGAAAAATTTGTCGCAGCTATGGCATACGGCGACCATACAAGGAATTTGCAGGACATCATCAACCTTGCACAAAACCTTGATTGTTACTGGCTTTATCCGTCCGTACAGAGTGAGGAAGATTACGGGCATTATCTGATTGAAGAACTGGACGAGTTGGAGCTGCCCGAAGAAGCAAAAAAATATTTCATGTATGAGGAATACGGGCGGGACGCTGCTATGAATGACGGGGGCAGATTTACCGAGCAGGGCTATATCTACAACAACCGCAACACCTTTACACAGTGGTACGACGGGCGGGACGTGCCGGAGGAATACCGGGTAACGCCGCAGCCGCCAGTACAGGAAAAGGAACAGGCAGACCTTGACGCTGCTGCCGCACAGCCTGCATTTGCCACAGAGCAGCCCCCGGTTCTCCCGATTATCCTATCTTCTGAAAAGCCCGCCGATAAAATGAAAGAGATTACCGACCGACTGGAACAGGGCATTTTGGGGATTTATGAAAGCGACCGCTACGCCGATTATCTGCGTACCATGTCAAAGTTTCACAATTACAGCTTTAACAATACAATCCTTATCGCCATGCAAGGCGGCAATCTTGTGAAAGGCTATAAGCAATGGGAAAAGGAATTTGACCGCCATGTAAAGCCCGGAGAAAAAGCTATCAAGATACTTGCGCCGTCCCCGTTTACCGTCAAGAAACAGGTGGAAAAAATCGACCCGGACACCCAAAAGCCTGTTTTCGATAAGGAGGGGAAACCTGTTACCGAGGAAAAGGAAATCAAGATACCCGCCTTTCGTGTAGTATCTGTCTTTGATATTTCACAGACCGAGGGAAAGGAGCTTCCTGCCCTTACCTATGAGCTGACGGGCAACGTGGAACAATACAAGGATTTTTTCGCTGCCCTTGAAAAGACTTCCCCCTTTGCTATGGGATTTGAAGCACTAAGCGGCGGCGCAAAAGGACGCTGCAATTATGAGGAAAAGCGTATCATCATCAATGAGGGTATGGACGAATTGCAGAATATCAAGACCGCAATCCATGAAATCGCCCATGCGACACTCCATGACACAGACAAAGACGCGCCGGAACGCCCCGACCGCCGCACCCGCGAGGTACAGGCAGAAAGCGTCGCCTATGCGGTCTGCCAACATTACGGGCTTGATACGTCGGACTATTCTTTTGGGTATATCGCCGGGTGGAGTAGCGGAAAAGAACTTGCAGAATTGAAAGGCTCTCTTGAAACAATCCGCAGCACCGCCGCAAAGCTGATTGATACCATAGACGGGCATTTTGCAGAAATCCAAAAGGCACAGGATAAGGAACAGACCACCGAACAGGCGCAGCCCGCACAGGAAGCTGCCAAACAGCCCGAAGCAGAAGCAGACGCGCCGGAGCTTCCCGAAGAAACAGCCACAGTACAGGAAAAAGAAGCACAGCCGGAACAGGCTGCACCCGCCCCTTATTACACTATCAATGAAGCTGCCGCCAAACGTGCAAAGGATATGAACAGCTTTTCCGATTATAAGCAAGGCAGCGCGACGGCTGAATACAGGCATTATGTAGATGAAGCCGTACAGCTTGCAGAACGGCAGAAACAGCGGGTAGACCCGATGTACCATGAGAAAATCGACAGCCTGCTTGACACCTACGCCCGGAAACTGGCGGCGAACATGAACAAAGGCTATGAGATTGACGCGCGTGTTCCCTCTATCCTGATTGCGGGCGGCTCTAACTTTCCCACAAGGAAGAAAGAAAAGCAGAACGCAGCCCGCGACAGCAATTATCGGGAATGGCAGGACATACAAGGGCTTCTTGATAAAATCCGCAGCACTGGCATGGGCGGTATCAGCGCAGACGACCCGCAGGCAGTACAGAAATTAGAAAAGAAACTGGAAAGCCTTGAAAAATCACAGGAAACCATGAAAGCCGTAAACGCCTATTACCGCAAGCATAAGACCCTTAACGGCTGCCCGCATTTACCGCCGGAGGAACTGGAAAAACTGAAAGCAGACATGGCGAGCAGTTGGCATTTGGAGGACAAGCCCTTTGCGACTTGGGCGTTATCCAACAACAGCGCAGAAATCCGGCGCGTGAAAGACCGTATCAAATCCCTTTCACAGCAAAAAGAAATCGGTTTTGTGGGTTGGGAATTTGACGGCGGCAAGGTGGAAGCAAACACCGAAGCGAACCGACTGCAAATCTTCTTTGAGGATAAGCCGGACGAAGCCACGCGGGAAGCCTTAAAAAGTAACGGCTTCCGTTGGTCGCCAAAAGCAGGGGCATGGCAGCGGCAGCTTACCAGTAACGCCTATTATGCGGCTGATTATGTGAAAGCCATTGCACCCCTTACCGGGGAAAAGCCGACCGAGATACAGCGGGCGCATATCCGGCAGCAAAAGGTAGCTGCACAGGAACAACCCGCACAGGAGCAGCCGGAACAGAAAGCCCCACAAGATAAAGACACTTTTTCCATTTATCAGATAAGGGGCGGGGACGAAACAAGGGACTTGCGTTTTGAGCCTTACGACCGTCTGATTGCCACAGGACACAGGGTAGACCCAAAAAACTATGCCCTTGTCTATTCCGCAGAGCTTACGCCGGGGACTTCCCTTGAAGATATTTACACCCGGTTCAATATCGACCACCCGAAAGATTTTAAGGGACACAGCCTTTCCGTTTCCGACGTGGTGGTACTTCATCAGAACGGGCAGGACACCGCCCACTATGTAGACAGCTTTGGTTATAAGGACGTGCCGGAATTTTTCAAGGAACAGGAAAAAGCCCTCATTCCCGACGACTTGGAAACAGGCGAAACAATCAAAACACCGAGGGGGACTTTCTATGTAACCGCCATGAGCCGCGAGCAAATGGAAGCTGCCGGATATGGATTGCACCACCAGTCCGACGACGGAAAATATCTGATTATGGGGAACGGTACAAGGGCTTTTACTGTTCCCGTTCAGCCGGAAAACTATCTGAAAGCTGCCGAGCAGACCACCGAACAAAACTACAATATGATTGACGGACAGATAAACAACACCCCGACCACCGCAGAACTGGAAGCAAAGGTAAAGGCAGGAGAAACCATTTCCCTTGTTGACCTTGCGGAAGCTGTCAAGGCTGACAAGGAACGCGGCAAAGCGGTGAAAATGGAAAAGAAGCCCTCTATCCGGGCGCAGCTTAGAGCAGACAAAGAAAAGACCGCACAGAAAAAAGCGGCAAAATCAAAAAATCACGAATTGGAGGTATGAACATGATTAGACTGACCGTTGAAGAAACAAACCTGTTGAGCATTTACAATGAGGGCGGCAAGCGTGGGCTTACGGAAAACATCAATGCTGCGCTGCCGTTCATGGACGAGGATATGCAGGAACTTGCGAAACGTACCCTTGCGAAAATCGCACCTCTGACAGAAAATGAGTATGTGGAGCTTGCCATTTTCGCCGCTGATGAAGTATGACCGGGGTTAAGCGGCTTACGCCGCCCCAAAGCCGGAAAGTCAACAGCCTTGTAAAAAAGGAGTGCTGCAACTGCGATAACGGACACTGTATTTTACTGGACGACGGGGAGGAATGTGTCTGCCCGCAGCTTATTTCCTATTCGCTTCTTTGCAAATGGTTTCAGACCGCCGTACTTCCCCTTGATAAGCTGCTGTATGCAGAGATTTTCAAGACCGAGGATAAAAAGCGTTGTACCGAGTGCGGAGCTTCTTTTGCGTCCACCTCTAACAGCGTCAAATACTGCCCGGACTGCCGGAAGCGTATTACCCGCAGACAGGCAGCGGAGCGTATGAGGAAACGACGCGCCCTTGTTACGCAGTAGGGGTTAAAAAAGTCTTGATTTACAGGGCATAACAGACACGAAACTTGCATAAGCGATACGGAATACCTTTTCCCTTAAAATCGGGGTTCTACTGCGTAACATATCAAATCATCTGCACCCACAAAAAACGGGCGCGGCGGCTATGATTACATGGCTGCTGCGTCCGTTCTTTTTTTGTCTACAATACTTCTATATTCGATATGAAACATACCATTGCGCCGAGTAATGTATCTTCATCTGTTTTTAAGACGAGCAATACATTCTCTCCGGGATAATGTCCGTAATCCAAATACTGCACATATCCTGTAAGTGTATTTCAGCTGTTAAATGTGATTTTGATTTTACTGCCTATATCAAGATACCTTTCTATGCCGTACATATCATTTTCTTCTATTATTTTGATACACGTTGTAATGTCAACAATTTTCATAATTATTCCCGTTCCTTTCCTTTCTCCCGTTCCTGTTCTTTGCCCTGCCGCAAAATGCTGTCTATGTTCTGCTTGATATTGATAGTAATAGAGCATAAAACATGCAGAGTAAGGTTGCTATCACTCATACTGCCATATATAATATCTAATGACATCGAAAATTAAAGAAATTGATTAGAAATAGATTTTTGTTTGATAATCTTAAATCAGATATTTACAAGGGAGGTATATTTATGGCGCAGAGTATTTTAATTGTAGACGATGAAAAAGAAATTGTATCAATGCTGTATTGCTATTTCAGCAAACTTGGATATACGGTATATACTGCAACAGCAGGAAATGCTGCATTAAAAGAAGTAGAAAAAAAACCTGACATTATTTTGTTAGACGTTAATATGCCAGATATTGATGGATTTACTGTTTGTGAAAGAATACGGGATTATGTTTCATGCCCTATAATTTTTTTAACAGCACGCATTGAAGATAGTGATAAAATAAAAGGATTTTCTATTGGCGCAGACGACTATGTAATAAAACCATTTTCTGTTGATGAATTAGAAGCTCGCATTGCAGCACATCTTCGCAGAGAAAAAAGACACAATACATCTTCAAAGGTGCAATTTGATGAAGATATGGTTATAGATTATTCCTCACGTATTGTGTTTTATCATAATAAGGATATGGCTTTTACCAAAAAAGAATTTGATATAATATCTTTCCTTTCGCAAAACAAAGGAATTGTTTTTGACCGGGAAACTATTTATGAAAAAGTTTGGGGATTAGACGGCATTGGTGATAATACAGTTGTTACAGAACATATCAGACGTATTAGGGCAAAATTTTTATCTTTAGGCGATAGACCTTACATTGAAACTGTTTGGGGGTGCGGATATAAATGGAAAAATTAAAGAGAAGCAGATGGTTCAATCGGTTAAATAGCATGAGTATTAGAATGTCCTTTGTTCTTTATGCTTTGTTTTCGTTGTTGATTGGAATAATTATTTGTATATTTTTAATTTCAATGGTTGACAGATACAGAATAAATTTAAACTATAAGTATGAAAATATGTCAACAAGGTATGATATACCGGAAAATGGCTCATTTACCGCCACTTATAGTAATGACCAAACAAAATATACAATATTTGACACGAAAGGAAACGAGATATGCAAGTTCAATGTTGATTATCAAAAAGAACGCCCAGTACACGAATATGTCTATCCGAACCATGTTTCATATATCGAAGTTTTACCTAATTTTACAAGCCGGGATAGGCTTATTGACAGTGCTTTAGGTTCATTAAATATTGCAATTATTCCTATCGTATTATCTATTAGTATGATATGTTGTGTAACATTTTTTTATAAAAAAAAATTATCAAAACCCATTAAGCTATTAACTAATGCGTATCATAAAATTGAAGCAAATGACTTAGATTTTACATTATCATATCCATTAAATGATGAAATGGGGAAACTCTGTCACGCCTTTGAAAAAATGAAAGATTGTTTGTCGAAAAATAATGAAACTATGTTTAGACAATTTGCTGAACAGCGCCGTTTGAATGCTGCTTTTTCACATGACTTACGCACTCCTTTGACTTTACTAAAGGGTCATGCTACTATGTTGCTTTCCTTTATTCCCAAAGGCTTAGTATCACAAGAAGAAATATTAGACGAAATATCAGTAATGTCAAAAAATATTTCACGTCTTGAAAAATATGTAAATGCTATGACGAACTTATACAGGTTAGAGGATATTGATATTCCACGACAACAGATTACATTTCATTCACTTATTGATAATTTTAATAACACAGCGGAAGCACTTTGTTATGACAAACATTTTTCAATTACTGCAAGCGGTGATAATATAACCTTGTTTATCAATTTAGATACAGTCATGCAGATTTATGAAAATTTACTCTCTAATAGTATTAGATATGCAAAAAGTGATATTGCTATTAGCGTAGTAATAGAGAATAATAATTTGGTTATATCTGTTTCAGACGATGGTTGCGGGTTTAAAAATATTGAGATTGAAAAAGCAACATTACCATTTTATAAATCATCGAAAGATATATCTACTGAACATTTGGGGTTAGGGCTGAATATTAGTAAGATTTTAAGTGAAAGACATGGTGGAAATATCCAAATTGCTAATAATAAAGCAGGGGGAGCATGTGTTACAGTGAAAATAAATTGCAATGAAAGTTGATTGAAAATAGACATTTTATTGCTATTATAAATTTAAAAGAAAGGAGATAATGACAAATGAAAAAAATAATATGTATGTTTCTAACTTTATTGCTATTGGTGTGTATTGTTGGGTGTAGTCAAACAAAGGACAGTGATATTCATGTAGTACAAGATTATTCCGAAGAATATGAGGTTTCTCCTTATGGAAGTGAAGAAGCACTTGACACTTTGGACGATTTGAAGATTTCAATGAGTGCAGAAAAGGATTTAGACTTAAAGCACCTTTCATTTCTAATAGAAAATACTTCTGATAAAGAATACCGATATTCACCAAATTATTTTGAAATAGAAACTGAACAATCCGGCACTTGGTATCAACTTGAACAGCTTGATGACCCTTCAAAGAGCAATGAAAAGGATTGTTTTATTAAGCCTAACGAACGATTAACATTAGAAATTGATGTTAAAAGTTTTTATGGAGAATTGCCTGCTGGACACTATCGTTTGATTAAACAATTTGCGTTCTTTGAAAGTGAAAGAGATTGGGATTACGATACATATAATTTATCTTGCGAATTTACGATAAGGTAAAAATTCTCTACTTCATAAGCATGAAATAAAAAAAACCGCTTATGAAATAGAAAGTTCTCATGCCATTTTAACGGCGGTTTTGAAATAACAATCAAAACCGTCGTTTTCTTTTGAAAATCTAAAACAGAGGGCATATTAAAATCCTGCTATTCGGGGACACGACGGTATCAAGGAGGTATCGCCATGTCCTTTTTTCTATACCCTAATGGGTTACTATCAAAAAAAGCCATTATCCACCGACGGGGTATTCCGGCTATGTAGATGAACTATCAAATCAATTAAATACTGCTGTTATTTCCTATGCGTCTGTCTGCATTTTGCAGGCAGGCGCATTTCGCATTTTACAGAAGATTTTTCAAAAACTTTGCCCTCTTTTTGGCAAAGCAAAAAGTCGCCTGTATTATCCCGCGAAAAGGGGAGGTACTACCGCCTTTCGGCAGAAAGGAGGTGAACACCATGACACCTAATCGCAGGGAATTTGAAAAGCAATGTGCGTTTCAAAAGTTCTGTAAATCAGTACTTCACAATGAAGCGTGCAACACCCATGAGGAAATTCGTCGGCGCAGAGTTCGGGAGGTTACTTTTTCCAACCTTGCCTTGCATGAGGAACGGCAGCTTTATACCGTCGATAAGTATTTTCAAGACGAAAAAGCAGAGCCGTCCTATCAAATGGCAGGAAAAGAAATAACCCCAAAACTGCTACTTGAAGCTATCCGGGCTTTACCCGAAGAACGGCGCAAAATTGTACTGCTGTATTACTTTGAGGGATTGACTGATATAGAAATCGCAAAGCAGCTCAATATCTCAAGAAGTACGGTACAGTATCGCCGGACAAGCTCCTTTGAGCAGTTAAAAAAATATTTGGAGGAAAACGCTGATGAATGGATTGAATGGTAAACCGACCGAGTACCCGGAAAATGCCCTTGTTCCTTATCCTGTTATTTTGGCGGCGAGCAAAGGCGACCCGGACGCAATGAAGATTGTATTGCAGCATTTCAGCGGCTACATAGCAAGTCTTTCCATGCGAAAGCTCTATGATGAGCGAGGAAATGTTTATTTTGGAGTAGACGAAGAAATACGCGAAAGGCTGCAAGCAAAACTAATGAGGGCAATCCTCACATTTAGGGCTGAATAAACCAACAAGGTATTGGAACGCTTCCCCCTTTTCCGTTCCATATCGCAGAACAGCCCTCTGCTCTTTGACAAAGAAAGCGGTGCAATAGAACGGCGACGCAGTATAAGGCAAATCAGATACATTCGATGTATGGGGAGCCGTTGGGCTGATACGCCATGACCGAAAGGAGGGACAAAACGAGCGAAAACTATCAGCGTTCCAAAGCAGATTTAGCAACTCTGTCGCCACAATCCATATATCGGTATAATGATACTCCTTTACCGCCGTAGTCCGAGCGTTAGAAGCGTCGCAGACAACGGGTAGAGCTGCATGAGAACCATGCGGAAGTGAAATTCTTGTGAGGTTTGCTAAAACCGTCTGATGAGCCTTTATAATTTTACAATAGTTTTATAGTTCAAGAAAGGGGAGAGAATAAATGAATAATGAAACACAGGTACAGATACAAAATAAGTTTTGTTTAACGATTGATGAAGCAGTAATTTATTTTAATATTGGAGAAAAGAAATTAAGAAAACTTGTTTCAGATAATTTGGACTCCGGTTTTATTATTCAAAATGGAGTGAAGTTTCTTATCAAAAGGAAACGATTTGAAGATTTTCTGAATGACCTGACAGCAATTTAATAAATATAGGATAATCAGTAGCCATATCGGATAGGCTATATAGTCTTTCCGCTTTGAGTGCTGCTTGATAAAAGGATAGAAAAAGGGCTTTGTGCTTATGATATAATTTAATATATCGTGGCGAGGCTCTTTTTGTACGAAAGGAGCATAGACATGAGCGGAAAAAGACGAGATAGCAAAAATCGTATTCTTCGCAATGGAGAGAGCCAACGCCGGGACGGACGATATGCGTTCAAATATATTGATACAACAGGTAAACCGCAGTTTGTTTATAGTTGGAAATTAGAAAAGACAGATAAGACACCACAGGGAAAGCGCGACGACCTTTCATTAAGGGAAAAGGAAAAAGCAGATAATGAAAGCGATTGATGATGAAATCGTCCCGCGTGGTGGGGAAATGACCGTTTTAGAACTGGTAAAGAAATATCTTTTACAAAAAACGGGAGTACGGCATAACACAGAAGCAAATTACAATTTTGTTCTCAATATTATTAAGAAAGAGGACTTTGGTAAAAAGCGGATAGATAAAGTGAAACTGTCCGACGCAAAATGTTGGCTGATAAAGTTACAGCAGGACGGGCGCGGGTATAGCTCTATTCATTCTATCAGAGGTGTTGTAAGACCAGCTTTTCAAATGGCGGTAGATGATGATTTGATACGCAAAAATCCGTTTGAATTTCAGCTTGCTACGGTTGTTGTAAACGACAGCGTAACAAGAGAAGCAATTACAAGAAAGCAAGAACGAGCATTTCTTGAATTTGTGGCAAATGATAAGCACTTTTGCAGATATTATGAGGGGATTTTTATCTTATTCAAAACAGGGCTTCGTATTTCAGAGTTTGTGGGATTGACATTATCAGATTTGGATATGCAGAATAGAAAAATTAGTGTCAATCATCAGTTACAAAGAAAACGGAATATGGAGTATGTAATTGAAGATACAAAGACTTCTTGTGGCACAAGAGAAATCCCTATGACAGATGAAGTTTATAAGTGCTTTCAACGTATTATTTCCAGTAGAAAGAAACCGAGGGTTGAACCTATTGTAGGAGGTAAATGTGGCTTCTTATATTTGGATAAAAACGATATGCCTATGGTAGCCTTGCACTGGGAAAAATACTTTCAGCATATTTGCGAGAAGTATAATAGTATTTATAGAGTGCAAATGCCAAAGGTTACGCCACACGTTTGCCGTCACACTTTTTGTTCTAATATGGCTAAAAGCGGCATGAACCCTAAAACTTTACAGTACCTCATGGGACATTCTGATATTAGCGTCACGTTAAATACTTATACACATATAGGCTATGACGACGCGAAAGAGGAACTGAAACGGGTAGTAAATGGCGAGTAGTAAAATGAGTATTCAGCCCTTAATTTACTACTTTTTGTACTACTTTTGAGGTAAAAGATGTGCTAATTTATGCTACGATATGCCACGAATGAGAGGAAACAGCAAGCGAAAGAAAATGCCGATACATCAAGGAAATACAGTAAATTCAAGGAGTTTTACATAGATGATTAGAGTATTATTTATTTGCCACGGCAGCAGACAAACATATTTGAAAAAACCTTAATTTATAAGGGGATTTAAAATTGAAAGTGAGAATTTACATCAAAAATATATCATTTGAAATCCTAGAGAGTGCTTGAAATGATTGATTGGAAAGTAGTCTAGTAGATAAAAGTGTAACATGGAAGTAAAACAGTATAATACACAATTTTAGATAGAGTATTTTGTTTCTGGATGTTTCTGAAGTGCTATAATGTAGCAGTACTAAAGAACAATATATAGTGTTATTCTGTGATTTAAAGCACAAGATGTATGGATTGGATGAAACTAAACGAAACTGAAAATGAAAGAATGATATTGTTACGAAATTGAATTTGTTACGCAAAAATGGTAATTTGGAGTGAATATCATTCAGAATAATTAAATATAAATGCAAGGGTTATATGTTTTCTTTTGTCGAGAGAAATTAAAGGGTTGGAGTCGCATCATGGGCTTCAGCCTTTTTGTTTTCTATTAAGTATGCTAGAGAATAAAATCATTTGTGCTGGAGTATAACAATGAAGTTATATTATGGTCAAATGATATTTAGACCAATAAAAAGTAATAAAATGTTTAAAAAGTAATAAAATGTGTTATAATTAGAGTAATTAATATTTGGAGGTGCTAATATGAGACTAAAAGCAGAAAATGTATTTAAACCTGGAGCGTATCCGGAATATACATATGTCTCCAGGAATTATGAAAATACAGGTATATCATATGAATTACGTTTAAAGCAGGCATTGAGAACAGCGGGTTGCCTTACATCATTAATTGGACCATCAAAAATGGGAAAGACAATCTTATGCGAGAAGGTAATTGGATTTGACAACATTGTTGAAATTTCTGGTGCGGATTTTAACAGCAACACAGATTTTTGGGCAATTGTTGCTGCAAAAGTGGGGTTGCCTTATAAAGGAGAATTGACAACAGAAAGAGAGGTTAATGAAGGAAATAGTAAGGAAACAGATAGTAAAAGCGAAAAGTATGTTCTAGCGAAAGATACCGTTATTCAATATTATAAAGAGCACGATAAAGTATTAGTAATTGATGATTTTCATTATGCTTCAAAAGAGATGCAGACAAAAATGGCACAACAGCTCAAAGATGCAATTAGAAGAGAATTAAAGGTAGTCGTAGTTTCTCTTCCGCATAGGGCAGACGATGCAATTCGACAGAATGCAGATTTATCGGGAAGATTGAGTTTAATTAATATTGAAGCGTGGGAAAAAAAGGATTTAAAAGAGATTGCTTTAAAAGGATTTAAACAACTTGACATTAAGATAACAGATGAAGTTGCAGAACAGTTGGCAGTTGAATGTCTTACATCACCACAGTTAATGCAGTATATTTGTCTGAGCATTTGCACATTGTTGGAAGACAAAAATGAGCATATTGTAAATTTTGATATGTTGGAAATGGCATATAAATTTACAACGGTTAACTTTAACTATTACGATGTGGTAAATGTAATGTCTAAAGGTCCAAATCCGCGTGGAAAGAAAAGAAATTTATACAAAACATTAGATGGAAAAGAATTGGATTTGTATGGACTGATCGTGGAATCGTTAGCCAAAAATCCTCCGATTATGGAATTAGATTTTGACACAGTTTATGACAGAATCATAAACCTTATTCCTAAAACAGAAGGAAAACCGGATAGAAATTCTGTAAAAAGTCATTTAAATAATTTACAAACAATCCTAAAAGAAAAAGAAGAAATTTATAAAGCAATAGAATGGAAAGACGGAAAAGTGTATGTTTTGGATCCATTATTTTTGTTTTATCTGAGATGGGGGAGAATGAATGGATAATATGCTGAAAGAGTATATCGAAAAGTTGAAATCAGTAGATACTGTAGAGGAATATGAGGCATTTATATCGAAGCTGCACCAGATGATGAAACAAGAAACATATAAGAATGATATTGTTCAAAATATCAGGAATAAGCAGAAATATATGGTAAACAAATTTTCGAAAGAATCTACCCGTGAAAATATGTTAAAAGCAAAAGAAAATCTGTTAATCTATTTGGATAGTATTTTGTGTGAAGAGTATGAGAAATCATCACAATTTATTCAAAGGGAGCTTGAGAGATTTCTGAGGAATTTTTATTTCTTTTTAGAAGCGTTTAGGGAAGCAAAACCGGATAAGAGAGCATCACTTACCACAGAAAATTTGCAAAAAATACAGATTGAAAATGAATATGATTTACAGCATTTGCTTTATGCAGTTATAAAACCACTATGTCCAGACGCCAGAAGAGAGGTAAATGATGATTCGGGAGTTGGAACAGTTAGAAGCGATATAAAAATTCTTTCTTTAAATACAATCATAGAAGCAAAGTGTACAAGAACATCAACAAACTTAAAAAAGCTAACAGAAGAAATAGAAGCTGATATTGTACATTATAAGGCGGATTATATATTCTTTTATATCTACGACAAAGAAAAAATTATAAAAGACAGGCATGCTTTTGAAACAAATTTTAACAGGAGTTTTGATGGAAAGGAAATCAGGATTATTATTTTGCAACCTGTCAATATGTAAAGGATAAATTTGACGGGACAGAGTTGGGTGAGAAAAGGCTCAGTGTCAGCAAAAGATGAGAAAAATGAGGTGATAATATGATTACACCAAGAAAAGTAAAATTTGAAGCGAAGAAAAAGGGAAATGAAAATATTGAATTCCGTACATTTTTAAAATGTAATGCAGATGAAAAAGAATTGGATGAGCAGTTCAAAAAACTTCACGAAGAGTTGTTTGCAAAATATGACTGCAGCAGATGTAGGAACTGTTGTAAGATGTACTGCGGAAGTATTCCAGAAGAAGATTTGGAGAAAGATGCAGAATATTTAGGACTTACTAAAGAAGAACTTATAAATTCTTATTTGATAAAAAAAGAAAGTGAAAATACGTATGTAACCAAGCATCATCCGTGTGATTTTCTGGAGGAAGACGGAAACTGTAAGCTGGGAGAATATAAACCTGAGAATTGCAGGAAATATCCATATACGGATCAGCCAGAGAGGTTACATAGTTTGTACAGTGTATTGGAAACAGTAGAAGTCTGTCCGATTGCATTTGAAATATATGAGAGATTAAAAGAAGAATATGGATTTCGTTATAGAAGATAAGTTATTATAGATAGGGAGCAGAAATGTTTTTAAGAGAATATTTGACAAAATATACAAAAGAAGAACTGTTAGATCAGGCAAGAAGTTTTGAAATCAAAAAGTGCTCGGGACTTCGAAAAGCTGATTTAATAGATAGAATTGTTGATACTTTTTGTGCCGAGGAAATGCTTAGAAGCAGATTGGCATGCCTTACAAAAGAACAGATGGACTTATTTCGGAAAGCTTGTATTTCCCCTACCGCTGTTTCTGTAAATGAAGTGGTAGATGCGATGCAGCTTTACAGATATTGGATTGGATATTTTGAAGATCCAACTGATAGATTTTGCGTATTTGAAGATGTTGCTGTTGCCCTTTCTAAAATAGATGATAAAGCATTTCAATTGAAGCAATGCAGAAAAGGCTGGCTGGTAAAGTGCATACATTTCTTTATACAATATTATGGAATAGCACCAATCGAAGTTATCTATGAAATGTATAGGCAGAAAGTGAAGGACTCTATAGATGAAATGATAGAAATACTGTGGGAAATGCCGGTTGATATTGTGGAATCGTGTCTTTTTACAATGGATAAACTTGGGATGGAAGGATGGCCAAAAGAGAACCCGTTATACTCAGAAAAAGGAATATTTGTTCACTTACAGTTGTTTGAAAATGAAGAATTTGATTATTTGCTTCGACAGCAGATGGATAAAGATTTTTATATCCCCTCAGCACAGCAGATAGATGAGATATGTAGAAATGGATATGAGGCAAGTTCGTCTGCATATAAAAAACTGGAATCTTTTTTTATTAAGAAATTGAAGTTTTCTTATGAGCAGGCAGTGACGTGGTGTCTGCAGGTGTGGGCAAATAGTTATGAAGGAGAATCACCATCAAAAATTATCAATAAAATGACGGAAGCCAATATTGAATTTGAAGAGAAAATGATAAATGAATTGCTAGAGTTACTTGTGACGGCACATAACAATACCCGAATGAAAGAGAACAGAGGGTACAAACCAAGTGAAATGGTAAGAAAAAAATCTGTCGATAAAATGCCAACAATTGTTCCGGCAAGTTCTAATGCAGCTGCAATTTTAAAGGATGCTGCACCGCAGTTGCAGGCTATGGGGGTGCCGGTTGACTTAAATGGAAATACAGATGTTATTCAAACAACAATGTTTCCGATCGGGCTGAACGGGGAACCAATACGAGTAGAAAAGAAAATATATCCAAATGATCCGTGTCCATGTGGTTCAGGAAAGAAATATAAAAAATGTTGTGGAAAGAATAATTGATGCTAAGAAAAGCTTTGGACCAGTTACGAGAGTGAAATATTTCGTGAGCTACTATTTATAAGGCGGAAAATGAGTGGTATTGAGTGCTGTTTTGTGCGTTTTTACGCTGTTTCTGCGGACTGTACGGACAGAATAACACTAGATGAAATAGATAAAAATAGATGGACGGGTGACCTGATTCGTACATAGAGATGGTTATTTTTGTATTCGCCAGAGGGGATTGAGAAGAAGAGTAAGGAAAATTCCAAAAATGTAATTGTAATTTAGTTGATGAAAAGTCGCTCTGAGAGAGTGTATGTACATTTATGCATAGGTAAAAATTGTATATGAGACCTGAAAATTTTATCAAATTCATATGTATCCATAGAATACAAAATTGAACTTTACTATGAAACATAAATTTTCTGATAGATACAAAGTGTAAACTTGCCCTATTAAGCCTATTGTGTTATTTTGAACTTTTCTGGAAGGCTTAGGTGGCAATTCCAGGAACTTCAAGCCAAGTATTTTTAATTTTTGGAGATATGTATTGATTTTGTATTTTCTATTGAATTAGTTGTAATAGTCTGATTTAAAATTTTTGAAAACGATTTCGATTTTGAGAATATCAGGTCATTACTATTATATCCACAATCTTCCAACATAGATAAACTAGACAAAAATAATAAGAGAATAAAAATTGAGAAACAATAGGAAATATTGAGCTATAGGAAGGAGAATATTCATATGAGTGAATGTATTTATCAAAAATTTTTTAAGCGGAGCACACTCACAGTTTTAGGTGCTGCACTGGTATTTATGTTAATTTGCATAGTCATAAATTTTTATTACGATTGGCTGTCTTTGTGGAAGAAGGACAAAAATGTAATTTGGTCATTACTCATTATATTGTTTTATTTATATCCATTTTTATATTCTTCTGTAAAACAAATCCTAAAAAAAAAGAAAGAATTTAGTGAAATATATTCAAATAATAATTTGGAAAAGTTAGAAAACAACTTAAACCAATTTGAGTTTTACAGTATTGGGGGATTCCTTGCAGAGTTGTTTAAGCAGTTTTCTTCGTTATGGATATTTATTTTTGTTCAAAAAATCTTTGAACAAGTATCTAGTGAACAAATGGAAGTTGTTAAACTACAAGCCTATTGGGGAATGATCAAAATATCAGTAATAATTTCTGTTGTAACGCTTATTATATTTGGTACGTTTTCGGGAGCTGTACAATTGATCCCGATTAAAAAAATCCATGTAAAAATGATTCTAAAATTGAAAAAAATACAAATAGAAAGATTTTCTAGTAGAAAGCAAAACCAGAATGAGAAAAGTCAAATGTTAATCAAATCACTTCTTCATAACATGAATTACAGTGTTGACGTAGCTAAAACGCCAGAAATTGATTATATTTGTTGTAAGGAGAATAAGAAATACGGTATTGTTATAAAACATGGGAATGATAATTTAATGAATTTGAGAATTGAAGATGTTGATAAAATTAATAAAGAATCAATTATAAACGAATACATTCCAACTTATGCATTTATAATTGATTATGCAAGTAAAATAGATATTATTATAATACCTCAAAAGTATTTGTTGAAGAAACAAAAAAAGAATGCAGATAGCGTTAATATAAATATGAAAAAATTAAAAAGGAGAAGTTTTCATACAGGTAGTAATGTGATTTTGACATGTACATATGTTAAAAATTGGAATAATTAACTCAGAATTCTAATTTGTGAAAAACCTGACACTATTAACAATTTTGCACTAACTTAGTAGTTAATGTGAATTGCCTTAAATATCAGATTCTTCAAAGTAAAAAATGGCATTGGAAAGGTAAAATCCAATGCCGTTTTTTTATGGTGCGCCTGGCGGCGCACGTTTCTAACGGGTGAAAGTCCCGAATCCGCCGTAAACGCAAAATAGCGAGTACCTGTTCAAAATCATCCAATGTGAGATAATAGACTCATCACTACAAAGTCCAAATAGTTTAGTACTCAACTTTTTTGACTTTGCTACAGGAGGTGAGTTATGAAATCTCATACAAGTTTAGTTGCACAGCAAACCCGTCTGAGTGAATGGGCTGACATGGTCAGGGACTGCCAAAACCGTCCGCAAGGAATGAAAATCGATGAATGGTGTCAACTACACGACATTACAAAAGCAAGTTATTACTGGAGACTCCGGAAAGTTCGTGAGGCTTATCTGAAAACAGCGGATCATACACAAACATTTGTAGAAGTTCCCTCTTCTGCAATCCAGCCGGTAAATATGGCAGCGGAGTATAAAATCATTGCCTTGATTAGAGGCAGAAACAACCTCACTCTGGAAATTACCGAACAGGCATCTGATTCATTTCTAAAAACACTTTTGGGAGTGCTCGGCAATGCTCAATGATGGCTCCGGGTTCAAAAAAGTATATCTGGCGACTGGATTTACGGATCTGCGCAGAGGGATCGATGGCTTGACCAGAATCATACGTTTTCAGTTCCAGCTTGATCCTTACGATAAGAATACATTATTCTTATTTTGCGGCAAACGTACAGATCGGATAAAAGGGCTTATCTGGGAGGGCGATGGATTTCTACTTCTGTACAAGCGGATTGAAAACGGAAACTTCCGCTGGCCCCGTACACAAGAAGAAGCACTGGAAATTAGTGCAGACCAGTATCAAATGTTAATGCAAGGTCTGGAAATCGTTGCCAGACATCCCATAGAAGAAATCTCCTGTCCAGAATTCTCCTTGTGATTTGTGCAAAACGTAGAAAATAAAATTGCTTTCATCCATGATAAATCACCCTGTGCAATATAAAATTTAAAGTTATTCACATCCTGAAAGTTTTCTGTGAGTTTCTATATACTCCTGATTCCAAAACTTTTCAGATTGTGGATAACAGTCATAAATATCTGAAATTCAGGCTTTTATTTTCAGGTATTCATGACTGTTATCCACTGTCAAAATGACGAAGGTGACAGAATTCAAAAATAGCCAAAAACCGTTGGTTCTGCTATAATAGCACTCAGGAAAGTGAGGTTTGGTTATGGCAGTTAAGTATACGGAGGAACAATTAAATAGTGTTGATAAGTCGTTTCTTATCCAGCTTCTTTTACAACAGCAGGAACAATTGGAAGCCATAACAAAGGAGCTTCACGCATCGAATGAAAAAATGCAGCTTCTGATGGAACAGGTAATCCTTGGTAAGCAGAACCGTTTTGGAAGGTCATCTGAAAAAATGGAAGATACCAGCCAGATCTGTTTTCAAGAAGTAGACGGCACTATTGTTTTTTTCAATGAAGCGGAAGCTGTCTACGATCTCAATGAAAAAGAACCTGATGAGCTGGAACTCAAATCTCCAAAACAGCCAAAGCGTAAGGGAAAGAAAGAATCAGATCTTTCCGGACTTACGGTCAGACGGATTGACCATTATCTGTCAGAGGAGGAATTGGAAATAGAATTCGGTGTCAATGGGTGGAAACAGTTACCGGATGCCATTTCCAAAAAATATCATTTTGTACCTGCGAGGGTAGAGGTAGAAGAACATCACATCGGTGTGTATGCCAGCAAAACAGATGAGCACATGGTCAAAGCAGACCATCCAAAAGCATTACTGCATGGAAGTTTGGTATCACCATCTCTTGGAGCTGCGATCATCAATGGAAAGTATGTGAATGCAGTTCCTCTCTATCGGTTAGAGCAGGAATTCCAGCGTTATGGCCTGCAGATCACAAGGCAGAACATGGCAAACTGGTGCATACGTTTGGCAGAGGAATATCTATCGATCCTTTATGATCATCTTCATGAAGAATTGTATTTCTATCATGTGATCCAGGCAGACGAGACGCCGGTGCTTGTAAACCATGACGGACGCAAAGCCGGAAGCAAAAGCTGGATGTGGGTATACCGTTCTGGTCATCTGTATCAAGACCGGCAGATTGTCCTGTATGAATACCAGCAGACAAGAAATGCATCCCATCCACGGGAATTCCTGAAAGGATACGATGGCATCTGTGTAACAGATGGTTATCAGGTCTACCATACTTTAGAAAAAGAATTGGAAGAACTGACCATTGCTGGATGCTGGGTGCACTGTCGCCGCAGATTTGATGAAGCTTTGAAGCTGATTCCCAAACCATCCCAAAAGGAATCCAATGCATTTCTGCTGATGAAACAGATTCAGGCAATCTATCGGGAAGAAGGGAAATTGAATGACCTTTCTTCTGATGAACGACTGAAACAGCGACAGGCGGTTATCAAACCTCTTGTGGATGCTTTTTTTGCGTACCTGAAAACCATAAATGTGTCCAAAAAGGACAAATTTGGTGATGCCGTTAGATATGCACGAAATCAGGAAAAATATCTCCGGGTATTTCTTACAGACGGAGATGTTCCGATTGATAATAATGCATCCGAAAGGGCAATCCGAGGTTTTTGTATTGGAAAGAAGAATTGGCAGATGATCGATACGATTCATGGAGCCAAATCTTCCGCAATTATTTACAGTATTGTAGAAACTGCAAAAGCCAATAATCTGAAACCTTTTGATTATGTGCAGCATCTCTTGGAAGAGATTCCGAAACACATGAATGATAAGGACTGTTCTTTTCTGGAAGATCTTCTGCCCTGGTCAGAAAAACTTCCGGCAGGGATTCGCAAAGCTTAAATATCGGTGGCTGCAAAGCAGCCGCCTAAAAATGTCAAGGTACTCGCTATTTTGCGTTTACAATCCGCCCGGTAGCGGGAAGGATATAGCCGAAGGCAAGGGTGTCCATCGTGAGGTGGAATCTGAAGGAAGCCGGATGTGGGGAACCAACTAACCTACGGGCAAACCTCCGGTCTGACGGAAAGAAATCGTATATAAGGCTGTACATGAGGGTAAGTCTGCCACACAAGATGAAGCCCGATAGCTACACGGAATCATGTGCAGTAAATGCGGCAGATGGATGGAGGGAAAGAAACGTGTGGTACCCAGGGAGGTCTGTACGGAACGCTCTGAAAAGAGTAACCGTTACCGGAAGGTAACGCTGAACGTACAGAAGTCAGCAGAGGCCACAGTAGCTGGAAGTTTTTTTTTCGGCGAAGGGCTGAATCAATAGGAGTCTTTAGTACGACAGGGAAAGGGGGAATGGGCAGATGGGTACAGAAAACATAGAAAGCTGCTCGCAAAGAGATAGCGCGGAACGCAAAGGGTATGTGAGAGCGCACCGCTCATTCAACCGGATATGGAAGGAAAGGGACAGTGCAGAGCCGGACCTCTTAGGTAAGATACTGGACAGGGACAACCTGAACCGGGCTTACAAAAGAGTAAAGGCAAACAAGGGAGCGCCGGGAGTAGATGGAATGACCATTGAAGCGGCACTGCCGTGGCTAAAGGAGCATAACCAGAAACTGACAGAGAGAATACGAAGGGGAAAATATACCCCTACTCCTGTCAGACGAGTGGAAATCCCGAAGCCAGACGGAGGAAAGCGGAAACTCGGCATCCCGACCGTCATCGACCGCATCATTCAACAGGCAATGCTCCAACAGCTTATGCCAATCTATGAGCCGCTGTTTTCGGATGACAGCTTTGGCTATCGTCCGGGAAGAGGGGCAAAAGACGCCATTTACAGGATAAAAGAGTACATCGAACAAGGCTACATAAGGGCAGTCGTCCTCGACTTGTCAAGGTACTTCGACACGCTGAACCACACAATCCTCTTAAATCTGCTGAGAAAGCAGGTAAAAGACGAGAGGGTCATACAGATGGTAAAGCGATACCTGAAAGGCGGAGTGATGGAAAACGGTGTTGAAACAGAGACAGAAGAAGGCTCCCCGCAGGGAGGGAATCTATCCCCACTCTTAGCAAATGTGTATCTGAATGAATTCGACTGGGAGTTTCACAGACGGGGCGTACCGTGTATTCGCTATGCAGATGATATCGTACTGTTGGCGAAGAGTGAACGGGCGGCGGAACGACTGTTGGAGAGCAGTACGAAATATCTGGAAGAAACATTAAAGCTAAAAGTGAACCGGGAAAAGAGCAGGACAGTCAGCGTGTTGGCAATCCGAAAATTTAAGTTCCTTGGCTTTTGTTTTGGGAAGAACGGAAAAGGAATTTATATCCGTGTCCATGGAAAGTCATGGAAGAAAGCCAAGGAGAAACTGCGACAGCTCACTTCCCGGAGCAAATGTGGGAGTATCATCCGAGCTATGGAAAGGATAAAAGTTTATATGCGAGGATGGCTGAATTACTATGGAATAGCGGACATGAAGAACAACATCGAAAGCATGAACGGATGGCTGTACCGCCGAATAAGGATGTGTATCTGGAAGCAGTGGAAACTGCCAAAGACCCGGAAAAGAAAACTAATGGGTCTGGGAATGCCAGAGTGGGTTGCCTGTGAAGGGGCATACAGTAGAAAATCCTATTGGAGGATGTCTAATACAGGTGTGGTCAAAAGAGCATTAACGAAAGAAAGACTGATAAACTGGGGCTACTATGATATAGCCACAGCGTATCAGTCTCTGCACGTCAACTATTGAAACCGCCGTGTACCGAACGGTACGCACGGTGGTGTGAGAGGACGGCGGTTAATCACCGCCTCCTACTCGATTGTGCCGAGCATGGCACTAATCTTACTGGTGAAAGTCCAGTCACGGGTATTTACCACCAAGTGTAGTGAACCACAAGTCGGTGCCAGTAATGGTATGGATGAAGGAAGTGGTGTAGCAAAGTTCTTGAGCCTACGTACAGAAACTTGATAAGGCGATTAGGTGGGTAAAGCTGCATAACAAACTGAAGCCCGAAAGGTAAACGTAAACCGAAGTTGTAAATCAAGAGGTTGTGGAACGAAAGATTAGTGTCTTACCTCGGGAGACCCTACTCACATACCGAACGGTATGGTCGAAAAAGGTTTGGAGAGGGAGTCAGATGATGTCATAGTGTGCGACTTGAAAGTCGCTACTTTAATTGCAGAAATGCTACTACTTCTTTCTCGTAGTATCCCTATCGGTAAATGCCTAGTAAGAAATGAACGGTGTGAAGCAACCGAAACAAAGTGAGAAAAGTGGAAACCACGTCTGCTCTATTGCGAGGGAAAGATGTATATGATTAACAAGCGTGAACTGTTGTAAGGGTCGTCACTCATGAACAGGTGAAAGTGGTTGACACACCTGAGCCAAAAGGCGTGAGGTCAGGGCTGTGGTAATTACTATGGTGCTACAGAGAGAAAGACAGAGAACCTCCGGTTTATAGACAGAATCTAAGTACATCGTAATTATTAAAGTAGCGAAACAAGGTAAACCTCATACGTTCCCTTTACGGGTAGGTTTAATCGTGAGAAAGATACACTACATAGGAGTAAGAGGATGTTGGAAAAAGCGAAAGTTCGTATGTAATGTATGAAATAGGGATTCAAGATTTGTCCCGACCGAAAGGTGGCAGACTTCCAGCACGTATTTAATTACATGAAAAATCTGATATTTATGAAAGTATTAGGTTCAATGACACGTAAGTGAGGACGATACTAATGCAAAAAACCAAATGGAAACAGATAAACTGGGATCAAGTGGAAACATACATTAATAGATTGCAGATTCGGATTGTAAAGGCTGTGCAAGAGAACAAATGGCGATTAGTCAGAAGATTACAATACTTGATTACACATTCATTCTATGGAAAGGCGTTAGCAGTCAAACGTGTGATTTCAAACAAGGGAAAGAATACGCCAGGCATTGATGGAAAAGTGTGGAAAACAGACAAAGAAAAAATGGATGCAATTATAACATTGCAAACTAATGGTTACAGAGCATCAGCATTGCGAAGAATCTATATAGAAAAGTTTGGAAAAAAGGAGAAACGTTCACTAGGAATTCCTACTATGAAAGATAGGGCAATGCAGGCGGTGCAGTTGTTGGGATTGGAACCAGTTGCAGAAACACTTGCAGATACAATATCATTCGGATTCCGAAAATACAGAGGTGCTCAGGATGCGATGGAGTATGGATTTAGTATTCTATGCCGAAAAGATTCACCACAATGGATACTTGAGGGTGATATAAAAGGATGTTTTGACAACACAAATGGCTAGAGGAAAACATTCCGATGGATGTTAAAATACTCAAGCAATTCATGAAATGTGGATATGTATATGATAAAGAATTGTATCCTACTACCGATGGAACTCCACAAGGAGGAATCATCTCACCGAATTTGGCGAATATGACGCTTGACGAAATGGAAAATCTCATTAAACGAAAGTATTGGAACAATACCAAAGGAACTATTAGTATTAAGAATAATGATAAAAAGGTACATTTAATAAAATATGCCGATGATGGTGCGCCACGAAGGTGTGTCCAAGTAGCGTAGCTACTTGAAGACAACCATGCTGTACAGATGATGGCGGTGGGCCCGCCGAAATCGCCATACAGGTGGAGGTTTCAAACTACCTTAAGGTGCTGTGGACAAAAGCCATGGTATTGAGCGCTAAGGAAAAGGCAGTGAAAAACTGTCAAGTGCGTATTAAGGAGATGAATGACCAAGTGAACCACTGACGAAAATTTCGAAAGCGTAGAGACCCCATCAAAACCAGGGGGTAGTCGTTAACTTGGGATAAGTCTGGGGGAAACCTGTTTACTGCCCAGACGGTGGGCGGCATAAAGGTGACATGAACTTAATACAGGCGTCTGTACGGAACGTGGGAACCCAAGGGCTGATGTTAAGGGAGTATATCAAGCGGAAGAACCGTAAGATAAGAGTACCAATGCAGTCATGGGGGCAGATTGGGGTGTAGTAGTGAGGAAGGGTCTATAGCTTAGACAAAACGTTATGTGAGTAAACTTGCATAAGATAATTTCCGGAAGTGCGATTTCATCGCACAGGAATATTTAGAATTGGAAGAGGAAAAGTATAGAAAAATAATTAGTAAAAAAACTATAGATATGATAGAAAAATAACAAACCGATTATTGACATTGCTTAGAATTGGAAGTAAAATATATATTACCTAGGAAATAATAAACAGTTCATGAACTTACATTAAGTTGTTTAGAATTCTGTTTTGGGGATTTTAAACAAAAGTGTTATATAGAAAGGAGAAATAAAAATGTTTCAAAAAGTGAATGCGGCAACTACAGAAGCAAAAAAGGAATCATGGCAGCCGTGTATGTGGTGTGATGCACCAAATGATACATGTGCAAATTTAGGATGTGTCTTCTGCGATGGTAATAAAGATGATATTATCTAAGTAAAGAAATGTAATGCGAAGCTAAGACTATTTGACCTAGGTAAAAAGGTCAAATAGTCTTTATTCATATAATATAATAAATTGTTTGAAAATTTTTGAGAGGAATAGATTTGCGATAATCGGAATTTGAATTATGATTAAGAGAAATATTGAAAATGAAGTATTAACGTATCAAGTATATCAAATTTTTAATGAAAGTGGACAATTATATTTGTTTGACGCTGGGAATGCAGCAATTTATAAAATTGATGAACTGGTTTTGAAACTTCTCGATCAAGAAGGAGAAAAGGTTCAAACAGCCTATGAAAACTTGAAAAATTATATAACCAGAGAACAGTTTGATGAGCTAATTGATAATTTTAAAGAAAGTGGATTTTTAATCGAAAATAATAAGAATAATAAAAAAGCATCAACTATAAAAGGATTAACTTTAATGTTGGTTCAGGCATGTAATTTAGCATGTAAATATTGTTTTGGCTCAGAAGGAGAGTATGCTGATCGTGGGAAAATGAGTGAAAAAATAGCATTAGATGCGATTGATTATTTAATCAAAGCATCTGGAAATGAAAGAAATCTATATGTGACTTTTTTTGGCGGAGAGCCTTTATTATGTTTTGATGTGATAAAAAAAGTTGTGGCATATTGTAAAGAACGTGAAAAAGCTACAGGAAAAAATTTTTTCTATAATATGACAACAAATGGAACGTTATTGAATGAAGAAATTAATAAATTTATTATTCAAAATAAAATAGGAACCATGATTAGTATAGATGGAAATAAAAAACAGCATAATGCAAATAGATTTGATAAAATGGGAAATGGAAGTTATGATGAGGTGATGGATAAAACCGATGCTTTAAGAAAAATGGGATATTTGTCCGCAAGAGCAACAATAACAGCGACTAATATTAATCTAGAGTCTGTTTTTGAACACTTAAATGTAGAAGGTTTTTCAAATGTACCAATGGCACCAGCTTACAATTTAATGTCAAACGAAGATTTTGAAAGATATGTAGTTGAATTAGAAAAGTTGTGTAATTATTTTGAAGAGTTATTAAAACGAGATATAAATAAGGCTAAGAGAATTAAGGTTCTATGGAAAGCATTTAAGAGAATACATGGTGGTGGGTGTCAAAATACAGCATGTGGTGCAGGTATAAATGGTGTAGCAGTTGACATTCATGGAAATTTGTTTCCATGCCATCGTTTTGTATCAAACAAAGAATATATTTTGGGGAATATATATGAGAGTGAAGATGAGAGAAAACAGTTTATAGAAGAATGTGATATTGATAATCATGAAAAATGTAATAAATGCTATTTAAGGCTTTTGTGTAGTGGCGGTTGTCCATATGAGAATTATATAGAGACTGGTAATATTAGAAATATTTATGAAAGGCAGTGTATTGAGTGTAAAACTATATATTCAGAACTAATTCATATTTATTTAAGGCTAAGTGAAAAGCAAAAAGAAAGCATTTTTATTTAAAGACAAAGGGATGATTTTTGTATGGATATATTAAATGTGAGTGGAGTAAGTAAATGTTATGGAAAAGGAAAAGCCTCAGTACAAGCTCTAAAAAATATTAGTTTTACTGTAGAAAAAGGTAAATTTATTGGAATAATGGGTGCATCTGGATCTGGAAAATCAACACTATTAAACTTGATTTCTACTATAGATTATGCAACGGAAGGAAATATTATAATAAATGATACTAACATAACGAAATTAAATATTAAAAAAGCTGATAAATTTAGACGTGAGAAATTAGGATTTATTTTTCAGGATTTTAGATTATTGGATTCTTTGATGATTTCAGAAAATATAGGAATGCCGTTAGTTATTCAAAAAAGAAAAAGGGATGAAATAGAGAAAAAAGTAAATGAAATTATGAGAATTTTGGACATTGGAAGGTTGGCAGAAAAATATCCTTATCAGATTTCTGGTGGAGAAAAACAAAGAACAGCTTGTGCAAGAGCGATTATTTCGGAACCGGAATTAATATTGGCAGATGAACCAACGGGGGCTTTGGACTCCAATAATGCACGAAATATTATGATATTATTAAAGAAAATAAATATTGAATTAGGGGCAACCATTTTAATGGTGACACATGATCCTATGAGTGCAAGTTATTGTGATAAAGTAATCTTCTTGAAAGATGGGAGAATTACTAACATGTTAAATAGAGAAATAAGTGATAATAACATTTTTTATGAAAAAATTGTAAAATGTAATTCAAAACTACAACATGTAATTTGTCAGGAGAAAGAAGATGTACAAAATTGAATGGTATAAATTAAGGAGTAGTATTAAATCTAATATTATTTATTTTGTAACGTTGGTTATTTGTATTGCTCTGTTTTATGGATTTATATCCCTGGGAGATCCTTACAATCCGTTGGTCCAAGGAAATGAAAAATACGATTTTTCAATGTATGCACCAATGATTCGATATTGCATATATGTTGTTTCAATATCTTTATTTATATTAGTAAGTTACGTCAATTTATATATGTTTAAAGAAAAATTAAAAGATATTTCTGTACTAATTACATTAGGAATGAAGCGGAGCAAAATTGCAATATGGTATTCAGAAGAAATGCTTACCGTTAGTATAGTGGCATTTGTCATAGGTATTTTTGGTGGAATCATATGTTCTTATGTTATTAATGGTGTTCTATCTTTGATTGCATATAAAAATATAGTTGATAATCGTTTGTTCTATGTACAATCATTTGTTGAAACGTGTATATTTTTTGCAGTTATATATTGTGGAATTACCTTTATCAACGTTATAAAAGTTTTAAAGAAAAGTCCTTTAGAATTGTTAAATAATCATAAAGTAATAGATAGTAAAAGAAACTCTAAATTTAGAATAGTAAGTGAAATTATTGTCTTACTTGTTAGCTATATTTTTATTGCATATAATTTAAAAGTCTATTTTTCATTAGGGAGAAATTATCAGGGGAATATTCCTGATTATGAGAGTAATAAATTTCAAGTAGCAATATTTGCAGCAATTATACTTGCGATCTTTTTAACAATAAAAATAATTGCCTATTTATTAATTGCTATTACGAAGAAAAAAATCTTGCGATATGGTGAAAGCATGTTTATCGTGGGAAAGTTAGCATTTAGAATGAGAAGTAATGTTAGGAATATGTTTTTGGTCACAATAGTATTAACGCTATCTTTGTGTGGTTTTTCATTAATTCCTATTTTGGCAGAGTTTTCTAAAGAGTATATGGAACAACGTATGGTATTTGACGTTAATATTCCATTTAATTATGATAATATAGAAAGACAAGAAGATATACCTGATATAGATTATCAGTTTGCTAAGGAAATTTTGGAAGAAAATGATCTTTCTGTTAAAGATGAATGCATATTAGAAGAATACTTTGTATGGGAAAAAGATTTTTCTGGGCCTTCAGGAAGAAAAAATAAGTATGATATGCCGAGATTAGCTATTAGTATTAGTGACTATAACAAATTGAGGGAAATGGCAGAATTAGAAAAGATTGAATTGGAAAAGGATGAATTTATTTATCAAGTAAAAAATGATGTGGATATAAGCCAATTTGAAGATGCATTAAAGTTGGAACGTTCACTTAAGGTGGGAAATAGTAGATTGAAGCCATCTAAAGAGAAATTTGTAATAGCGGAGAATCTAGGAGATTATATATATAATACGAATACTGATGATTTATTGGTTTTCCCAGATGAAGTTTGTGCTGAGTTGAAATTGGCAAAAAAAAGTTATTTTGCTAATTTGCGAGGTGATGGAAGATATCAAGATTGCAAAAATTCCGAAAAAGAGATATATACGACATTTAGACAAACATATTCTTATCTTTATACTCAATATGGAGAGAATGGAAATAAGGCTATTGATTTTATTGGACCTATGCGCTTTATTAGTATTGAAGAAAACGATATATCATTCATGGTGATAGTTACTAAAATGTTAGGAATTTATATAGGAATTATTTTTATGGTTATCTGTATGGCTATGGTATCTATAAAGAATATAATAGAATGTAGCTCTGACATTGATAATTATCAATTAATGAAGCAGATTGGGATGTCATCAAAAAGCATAAAATATTTAAATTTGAAAGAAAATTTATTTTTCTATTTTGTACCTTATTTTATCAGTATTTTCAATTTCTATATAATACAAAAAACGTTCTTTATGCGTTTTGGGAAAAGAGTAAACGTATATTTTCAAGGGAACGGATATGTAAACGGAATAATGGTTCCATTTCTGGCAGTAAGTATTATATTACTGATTTATATAATTGTTGCACAAATTATCAATTTTAACAAAATTGATGATAGTTTAAAAAGAAGCTATTTGCAAAGGGAGTAGATGTGGGAGATTTTATACAACTAATAAATAAAATGAAAATATCATTAAAACAATTTATTTTTAGCTATTTAAAGTGTTTGCTGTGGGCTTGTGCATATACTATTGTTGCTTTGATTTTTCCAAGTATGGTAGGAATGATTATAGATAATGGCATTGCTTTAAATGATTTTTCGAAAGTTATAAAAGAGTCAATGGGGTTACTGGTGCTGGGTGGATTGATGATCCTTTTTCAATATTTGCAGAAATTAAGTTTTGCAAGTTTATCACAGGAAATCATTATTGATATAAAAAAAACTTTAATTCAGAAAATCTCACGAACTAACTACCTTTTTTGGAAACAGCATAAGTCTGGAGATGTCTATACCGTAATAGAAAAAGATGTCAATCAATTAGAAAATTTACTGCTATCAATTTTTAGCAATGGAATTACAAATGTTTTTGTTGTTTTAAGTGTATCTATATATATGATTTATATAAATATGTTTATCGGAGTTGTAGTAATTTTATTGGCATTCTTGTTTGCAACATTTCAAAGAAGAATTGGAAATGTCGCAAAAAGAGGAATGACCAAATTGAGAGAAACAGTGGGGAATATTTCAATACATACTAACAATATAGTAAATAATGTTCTACCTATTAAAATGCTGGGGATTTCAAAGGATATTATTGATGATTATTGTAGGAATTTACGGGATTATAAAAAACAATATATAAAGCAAGTCTTAATTTTAAATCATGTGCAATCGACAGGAATGGCTTTTACTGCAATAGGACTATTTATTATTATGATTTTTGGGGCGATGGAAGTTTTACAAAATAGATTATCTATAGGATTTTTGTTTAGTTTAACTATGTATTTACAAAGGCTTTATAATCCTATTATAGGATTGGGGAATGTTTATGTTTCTTTGCAGAGTTTTAGTCCTATAGTTAGTAAATTGCTTGAAATACTTAATAATACAAATGAAATTGCTGACGGAAAATACACTCCTAAAACACATTTATCTGGAAACATCTTGATTAATAATGTTAAGTTTAAATATAGTGATGGAGCAAACTATATTTTAGATGATTTTTCTTTAAGTATAAGATCAGGAGAAAAAATAGGAATTGTAGGAAAAAATGGTACAGGAAAGACTTCACTATTACGTTTGTTTGCACGAGTGTGTAAAGCGGAGTCGGGTAGTATTTTGTTAGATGATGTTGAAATAAGTAATTATTGTGAGCATTTTTTAGAAGAAGAAATAGGGTTTATGTTACAAGAAAATTATTTACCGGATTGGACATTAGAAGATTTTTTTGGTAAAAATAATGTTGAAAATGCGGAAAAGATGATGAACGATTTGGGTATACCACTTAGGAAATTTTCCAAAGGAATGAATAGTAGGATTGGTGAGAATAAAATTTCTTTATCTGGTGGAGAACTACAAAAGCTTGCTTTTATTAAGCTACTTTTAGAACAAAAACAAATTTATATTTTTGATGAGCCAACTTCAGCCTTGGACTTGGAGAGTGAAGAAAAGATGATAACTATGCTTCGGAAATATTTGAAAAATAGAACGTGTATCATCATTACTCATAGAAAAGCAATCTTAAATATATGTGATAAAATTATAGAGTTTAAATAGCAGAAATAACTTCATTGGTTTTATGCAGCTCTACAGTGATTTTCGGAGCACCATAGTTCTGCTTAGAATCATCATAAATATCCTGTATTTTGGCTTTTACAGTTTCACGACGTATTTCTGTATCAGAAGGTACGTGGTGGAGCCATGCATGATATCCTGAACGAGAGATACCTAAAAATTTCAACATTCCGGAGACGGAAACCCGGCGTCCAGCCTTCTTGGCAGCTTCCGTCTTCTCAGAAACTTCGAGAAAAATGGCTTCTGTCATTTTCCTAGAATGTTGATGGCTTTTTTATACATCAAGCGAATCTTGGGCGTTACGTAATTCACACCTGAGACGAGCGATTTCTTTCTGTTCATCAGAAGCATAATTACCGGAACCACGAACAGAGATATTGCCAGATTCCCGGAAATCTTTCAGTCACTTTGTTAAAGTGCTGTATCCGATTCCGAGATTTTCCGCACATCCACGTACACCTAAATCCTTATGATCTTCGTAGTACTGGATTGCATCAAGTTTAAACTGTTTGTCATGTTGTCTTGCCATATGAGATCCTCCTTCAGCATGTCTCTATTGTACCATGCTTATGTGTATTTTGGGATTTCTCATTTTGGCTTGTACTATTTATATTCTAACATCAGGGTATTAGTTTTGAACGATATAAATAGAGCGAGGGTGTTGCAAAAGAGCGACACCTTGTAAACGCTCAATTAGGCGCTTACGGTGTATATATAGTTATATACGCCCTCTACTTTTTGGATGGCAATATTTTATTTTATATGAAAAACATTGTTTCTGTATTCCGGAACTCAGATGGTGGGAGTCCCGTTTGCTTTTTGAACAGTCTGCTGAAATATAGTGGGTTATCATACCCCAACAATTGACGCAACTTCAGCAACAGAATACGTGGTGGTTCGGAGCAGTGTCTTTGCATTTGTAATCCGTAGATTTAATATATACTGCATGGGAGTTACACCGTTGTAGCGTTTAAAGCTGCGGATAAACCAGCTCGTACTAAGGTGTTTGTCCATGGCGTATTGTTCAATGGAGATTTCTTCTGTAAAATGTTCATTAAAATACTGTGTGGCTTCTTCCATTTCTTTTTGCAGCATCCGGTTCTGGGAAGAGATGCCGATAGGAGCCGACCGGCTGATGAGAAGGAACATTTCCCTGAGCAGAAGAGATAAGTATTCTTCATAATGAGGACGAGTAAGTTGGAGTTCTTGAATCATTTTTCGGAAAATCTGATGATATTCCGTAGAGTTTCCAGTCTGGATAATCTGCCCAGATTCAAACAAATGGTATTCTCTTAAAATATTCTTTACATTATTACCGGTAAAATGAACCCAGTAAACTTCTGTCTGGTCTGTCCCATAATAAACATATCTTTGCATTTCACGTGGCTTGTACAAAATCATATGTCCGGCCTCTATAATCTCTTCCTTGCCATTTAAAAAGAAATGACCTTTCCCTGCAGCAATATAAAGCAATTGATAGTCAATCCTTCCCCGGGGGCGATACGTGGGAAGCTTGGGCTGGTGGATCAGCCGATATGTCCCACAGCTTCCAACTACTAATGGTTTGCTCTTATCTTTAAAATCCAATAATGAATTATGCAGATAGCCAGAATTGATATACATGATGCATCTCGCACCTCCTTTAATAAGCAGGCTTTTGTTAAAGATAGTGTATCATTTCGTGTATATTTTGTCCAATAGAGTTTATGGATGGAATAGGAAAAAAGGAGTAAAATAGGCAGTGTAACAGGGAAATAAGGGAAAAGCAAAGAGGAGAGTTTTAAATGAAGAAAACAATTTTGGTATGGGCAACCGTTATGGCTGCCGGTATGTTGGCACTGTCTGGATGTGGGAAGAAAGAAACCGGACAGGCAGGAGAATATACAAACCTGGCAGATAAAGAGTCCAGAAAATCCGTTGTGGGAGAACTGGAGGCATGCGGTGTAACAAAAGAACAGACTGCCACATTGGAAAAATGGGCAGAGGATTATCACGAGATCACTGCTAAGTCATACTCATATCCAAAAGGATTTACGGCTTTGCCGGAAAGCGGGATGGATTACAGCTCCATTCTGATGGATGATTCTGCTGAGTCCTATTCGTATCTGCAGGCATCAAACTGTCGTCTGACCGCTTTTAATCTGATCAAGAACCAGTTGACAACAGCAGGAACCGGGAATGATACGGACTTGTGGCTGATGTTTGATATTGAGGCTATTGATACCATGCCGGAATATCAGTTGACCAAAGAGGAACGGGCAGGTTTTCTGACACTTTTTAACCAGGTGTCTGTGGAAGGAACCAAAACTTTAGAAGAGCATGAGGAAAAAATCCAGGAGGCATGGAATGAACGGGATATTCAGATCAGTGGGGATAAGCTTTCTCTGATCAGTGTGTATCTGCACGCACCGGAGGATCAGGCACGTTTTGTAGGGCATACAGGTGTTCTGGCAGAAACAAAAGAAGGTCTGCTTTTTGTGGAAAAGTATAGTGCCCTTGCCCCTTTCCAGGCAACGTATTTTAAGGATCGGGCAGAACTAAAAGACTATCTGCTGGCAAGACCGGATTTGTATGGAGATGAAACAGAACTAGATCCCATTGTTATGGAAAATAGAACGGTAATGAAATAAAAAAACAAACAGGTGAACATAAGACCGATATATCTGGAACATTTCAGGTATGCCGGTCTTTTATTTTTGTACTCAACCGGTGAGGGTTTTAGTAATTGTATCATTTCGTGCATGTTTTGTCCAATAGAGTTTATGGACGAATCATGTAAAAAGAGCGTAAAATAAGGATAAAACAAAGGAAAAATCATAAAAATAAAGGGGGAAAATATTGTGATCGTGCCAAGACATTACGAAGACTTAAAAATAATGCATGAAAACACCATGCCTTGCAGAGCTTATTATATACCGGCTTCCCATGAGATGGGAGCACTGGTAGAGAACCGTTTTTCTTCAGACCGGGTGATCTGTCTGAACGGGACATGGCAGTTTCAGTATTTTGAGAGCATCTATGATTTACAGGAAAAATTTTATGAACAGGTATATGACTGCAGCAACTTTACACAGGTAGAGGTGCCAGGAGTATGGCAGAATTATGGGTATGACAGCCATCAGTATACCAACGTGAGATATCCGATTCCTCTTGATCCACCGTATGTGCCACAGGAAAATCCATGCGGAGCTTATATTAGGAAGTTTATGTACCAGAAGCAGGAAAAGGCTCCGAAGGCATATTTGAATTTTGAAGGTGTGGATTCCTGTTTTTATGTCTGGGTAAATGGAACGTATGTGGGCTATAGCCAGGTTTCCCATGCCACAAGTGAATTTGATGTGACGAATGTTTTGACAGATGGAGAAAATACCTTAGCGGTACTGGTTCTGAAATGGTGTGATGGGACTTATCTGGAAGACCAGGATAAATTCCGCATGAGTGGGATTTTCCGGGATGTATATCTTCTGAACCGTCCGGAAAACGTGGTCTATGACTACTTTACAACTACCGAAATCCAGGAGGAACAGGCAGTCATTACAGTACAGGCCAGTTACCGGGGAAAGGCAGTGCCAACAAAATTTACTTTGTATGATGCAGAACATAGGGAGGTTGCTTCTCAGGTATTTCAGGAAAATACAGGTACTGCATATACGCATAAAACAGTATTTGTTGTAAAAGAACCAAATCTATGGAACCCAGAACAGCCGTATTTATATACCCTGGTTTTAGAAACAGAAGGGGAAGTGATCACAGACCGGATTGGAATCCGGGAAATCAGTGTAAAAGATGCTGTTCTCTATATAAATGGAACTGCCATCAAATTCAAAGGCGTGAACCGTCATGACTCCGATCCGGTGACGGGGTTTGTGATCGGGCTGGAACAGATGAAAAAGGATCTGCAGATGATGAAGGAGAGTAACTTCAATGCCGTCCGAAGCAGTCATTATCCCAATGTGCCTTATTTTTATCAGCTTTGTGATGAATATGGATTTTTTGTGATTGCAGAGGCGGATAATGAAAGTCATGGAACCCAATCCCAGTATTTAAAAGATTCCAGCTGGGAAAATGTAAGCCGAAGATGGAATGAACGAATCTCGGATAATCCGGAATTTATCCCGGCGACTCTGGATCGTACAAGACTTTGTGTGCACAGGGAGAAGAACCGCCCTTGTATTGTAATTTGGTCCATGGGAAATGAATGTGGTTATGGCTGTACTTTTGAGGAAGCTTTAAAATGGACAAAAGGGTTTGATCCTACAAGGCTTACCTGTTATGAAAGTTCTTTTTATCGCAGCGACAGAAGAAAATATGATTACAGTAACATTGATATTTTCAGCCGGATGTATCCTTCCCTGGAAGAAATTCAGGAATATGTGGACAAAAAGCCGGACAAACCCTTCCTTCTGATTGAATATTGTCATGCCATGGGAAACGGACCGGGAGATTTAGAAGACTATTTTCAAATGATTTATCAATATGATGTACTCTGCGGTGGCTTTGTATGGGAATGGTGCGATCATGCAGTATATCAGGGGCAGGCAGCAAATGGAAAGGAAAAGTACCTTTATGGAGGTGACTTTGGAGAAGAAGTCCATGATGGGAATTTCTGTATGGACGGACTGGTATATCCGGACAGAACACCCCATACAGGGCTTTTGGAATACCAGAATGTGTACCGTCCGGCAAGAGTGATGTCTTTCTGCCAGAAAACAGGGGAGCTGTGTCTGGAAAACTATATGAACTATGTGGATTTAAAGGATTATATCGATTTGGTATACGAAGTGAACTGTGACGGAAAGCTATTGGAGAAGAAACCGTTGACTTTGCAGGATTCTGTATGGCCTCATCAGAGAGGAACCATTTTGTTGGATATTACTGTTCCAGATTGCGGAAAATGTTATTTAAAAGTATCTTACCATTTAAAACATAGAACCAGCCTTATGGCACAAGGGAGTATGATGGGATTTGACGAAATCCTTTTGGAAAATCGGGATGGAAGAAACCAACAGACAATCGCCTTATTGGAAAACCAGGAACAGAAAGAAGCAGAGGCACAAGTTTCTGAAACAGATCGTTTTCTTTCCATCCGGTCAGATACATTCTTCTATGTTTACAATAAACTTTCGGGTTTATTTGAACAATTAAGCATAGATGGGGAGGAACTTCTGGAAACTCCTATGGAACTAAATATCTGGAGAGCACCTACGGATAATGACCGAAAGATCAAGCAAGAATGGATGGATGCCGGATATGACCGGAGTAAAGCCAGAGCCTATGACGTTCAATGGAAACGAGAGGGGAAATGTGTCAGAATTTACAGCACCATGTCTGTAGCGGCAGTAGCACTTCAGAGAGTTCTGGATATAAAAGCTGTCTGGGAAATTTCTAACAGGGGAGCAATTTCAGTAAAAATGCAGGTGAAAAAGAATATGGAATTTCCGCAGCTTCCTAGATTTGGTATCCGTCTGTTTCTGAAAGAGGAATATGAAAATCTGAAATATTATGGATTGGGGCCACATGAAAGTTATCGAGATAAATGTAAGTCCTGCAGTCATGGGCTGTATGATGCAACAGTGGAAGAGCAGCATGAAGATTATATCCGTCCGCAGGAAAATGGAAGTCATACAGATTGTGATTATGTGATGATAGAAAAAGAAAACCAGACTGTTATAGCAGTGTCACCCAAACCATTTTCATTTAATGTGTCCTATTATACACAGGAAGAGCTGGCCAGGAAGGCACATAATTATGAATTGGAGAAATCAGGGAACACCATTGTCTGCCTGGATTATGCACAGAATGGGATTGGTTCCAACAGTTGTGGTCCTGAACTAAGGGATGAATACCAGGTGGATGAGGAAACTTTTGTTTTTGAGATAAAGCTTTTATTCAGGAAGGAAGAGTAGAAATACATGAATGAGAAAAAATATTTAAAATGGTATAACAAGGTAGGATATGGTTCCGGGGACATTGCTGGAAATGTAGTTTACGCATTTCTATCTTCTTTTGTCATGATTTATCTTACCAATACAGTAGGATTAAATCCCGGAATTATTGGAACTCTGATTGCCGTATCCAAGTTGTTTGATGGAATTACGGATGTTTTCTTTGGAACTCTGATTGATAAGACAAAGAGTAAAATGGGAAAAGCAAGACCCTGGATGCTCTATGGCTATATCGGATGTACCGTAACTTTAGTCGCTATTTTTGCCATACCTACAACTATGGGGGAATTTGCACAGTATGCCTGGTTTTTTATTGCGTATACGCTGTTAAATGCAGTATTTTATACAGCGAATAATATTGCGTATTCTGCACTGACAGCCCTGGTAACAAAGAATAGTAAGGAACGTGTACAGATGGGGTCTTACCGCTTCATTTTTGCTTTTTCTACCAGTCTGTTGATTCAGTCTTTAACCATTGGATTTGTAGAATGGATGGGCGGCGGAGCAGCTGGATGGAGGACCGTTGCGATTATCTATGCAGTAATCGGATTGATTGTTAATACGATTTCTGTACTTTCTGTAAAGGAATTACCGGAAGAAGAGTTAAATGATGGGAAAGAAGCCGGAACCGAAGAAAGGTATTCTCTGATTGATGCCGGAAAACTGTTATTTACAAATAAGTATTATGTTATGATCTGTGCTACGTATATTTTACAGCAGATTTATACAGCGATGCTGAATATGGGGATTTACTATATGACGTATATCCTTTTCAATGAGAAACTTTATGGTGTGTTTTCCTGGTCCATTAATATTCCTCTGATTATTGCATTGCTCATTACACCGATGCTGGTGGAAAAGTGGAGAGGAATGTATAAATTAAATCTTACAGGATATGTGATCGGAACGATTGGAAGAGCTCTGGTTGTAGTAGCCGGTTATCTAGGAAGTGTGCCATTGATGCTTTTATTTACCGGTATTGCAGCTTTTGGTATGGGACCATGGCAGGGGGATATGAATGCAGTCATTGCTTCCTGTTCCGAATATACTTACTTGACAAAGCATAAGAGAGTAGATGGAACCATGTATTCTTGTACCTCTCTTGGTATTAAGCTGGGCGGTGGAATTGGAATTGCCATTACCGGCTGGCTTCTGGATCTTAGTGGCTTTGACGGCACACTGGCTGTACAGTCTGATTCCTGTATCCAGATGCTGCAGATCATGTATTTATGGATTCCGGTAGTAATCACACTTATCATTACCATTATTATGGCAAAGATGAATGTAGAGAAGGCAAATGAAAAACTTTTACAGGAAAAGTCTATGAAAGACGGTATGCATGATTGAAGTAAACCGCATAAAAATTCATGACTTCCTGTAAGTAATTCATCAGTTTTTTCATTCTGGTTTTCCTCCTTTCCTGATTTCTGAGTTTATTATATCGGATGGGCAGAAAATCTGCGTGCCAAATCAAAAAGAAATGTAGCCAATTCTTGAGAGGGGGAGGAAACATCATGCAGCCGTCTTACGAAGAGAAAAAAGAAAAGTTCAGTATGATAAGGAAAAAACCACATCATGTTCCCCCTCACCTTCACAATGCCATAGAACTGGTATATGTAACAAAGGGGGAGCTGGAACTTGGCATTGGATATGAGTTGTATCACATGGAAAAGGGGGATTTTGCTATTGTTTTTCCAGATTTGATTCATCATTATCAGGTGTTTTCAAAGGGAAAGAATGAGGTGTACCAGTTTTATGCTTCTTTGGAACTAAGTGGTCCGTTTATGGCACTTCTTCAGAAGAAATGTCCGGAAAATCCGGTGATTGCCAACGCAGATTTACATGGGGAAGTTAAAAACGCCCTGAGTTGTCTGATAAAAGATCAAAAAGTCAGTGAGGTTGTGGGGCAAGCTTATTTACAGATTATATTATACCGTTGCAGGGAAACATTCCGGTTCATAGAAAAAGACAGTGTGGGGAGTAATGATCTGATATATGCAGCGATGAGCTATCTGTTATCACATTTTCAGGAGGAACTTACACTTGGGAAAGTGGCATCAGCTCTGGGAACCAATAAGTTTGCCCTATCAAAAATCTTTTCAGGTATCTTTCATACAAATTTCAATCAATACTTAAATGAAATTCGTTTAAATTATGTGACCTCTTTGTTGGAAAATACGGATAGAAGGATTACAGATATTTTTCTGGAGGCAGGATTTGAGAGCCAAAGAACCTTTAACCGGGCATTTCAACTAAGGTATAATCAGACACCAAGTGAGTATCGGAAATCATGGTGGGAAAAATAGAGGATTCTTGTCTGCTAGATATTTAGATGAAAGACAGAGAAAGCTTTATTTTCTTGTACCGTTATGAATATAAAATATATACCAAAAATCGAAGCAGGTATTTCCATTTTATAAAAATGTATTAGATGAAGGTGCAAGTTATATTCTGCCAAATAAGAGATATGTATTGAAATCTTCTGAAGGAAAGGCTGTATGATAAAACTAATTTTGGGACAAAAGATGCTTCTTTTTATGAGAACATTTAGAGGTGAGTTAAAAAGTTCTATGAAAAGGCTTAAATTTAGAAATTGAAGATAGATATTTTAATAAAAAGATAAAGCACGAGAGTGGAAGTTGGGATGGGTTCTACTTTTGTGCTTTTTATTTTGCTTGATTTAGAAATACAGAAAGATTGGATTTTCGAAGAATTTGAATGGTGGGATTTTGATATAGAATGGAGTTAGAACGAAAAGATATTTGTGCCAAATATCTTATATCTTTTGCTGCAAAAGCAGTAATAACATTAAAACAAGTGAAAGTATATTTTAAAATGGATTTTTCAGAATGATATAAAAATTTGTGCGTATATATCTAAAAATATTGCACTATAAGAAGTTATCGACACAATACGCACGATAAAAGACCTATTATACCTAAAATATTGAAATTTCAATCAGAAAAGGTATTATATGTATAAAAGTTAGGGTATACAAAACAAAGGAGAAGACATTATGGGAGAAAATAATCAGATATTACAAGAGATGATAAAAGAATTACAAAAAAAGTTGCCAGATGGACGACCAATAGGAATTACTTTTTCTACTGAAGAAAAGAAATACTATTATGATACAGTGACTGGCAAGATAATTACCTGCGATGATTTGGCATATCAAATTGTAGAAAAAATTTTAGATGGTAAGGTTAATGAAATAGTGCAATTGTCAGAGTCAGAAAATCTTATTGAGAGTATAAGAAATATTATTAACGTTATTGAACATGAAAAAATTTTCGCTTTATCCAAATTCGAAAAAATGGTAGATTTTGGAGAATATGAAGATTTAATTCAGAACCAGTTGGAACAGCTCACATTAGAATTAACGGAAAAATGCAATTTGCGTTGTGGATATTGTATTTACAACGAAGCTTGTGAAAAGAACAGAGACTTTGGCGATAAGGATATGGATGAGGAAACGGCATTAAAAGCGATTGACTATGCAAAAACACATTCTGGAAAAACTGATACGTTGCATATTGGATATTATGGTGGAGAGCCATTGATAAACTATCCGGTTATGATAAAATCTATGCGCTATGCTTTGGAAACCATGAAAAATAGAAAACTTCACTTCGCTTTCACGACAAATGCTGTGTTACTTACAAAAGATAAATGTAAAGAATTGGCCGAAATTCCGAACCTGAGTGTTACTGTTAGCTTAGATGGACCTGAGAAATGGCATGATTTCTATAGAAGAAATATGCATGGAGATGGTAGTTTTCATCAGACGTTACAGGGAATAAAAAATTTAGTTGATGCTTTTGGATATGATAGAGCAAAAGAGAATATTTTGTTCAGTATGGTATATGCTCCTCCATATTCAGAAGAGAGATTAGAAGAAACACAGAAATTTTTTTGAGGAATTAAAATGGTTACCGTCAGAGTGTGTAAAATTTATTACATACCCAGATGAAGAAAGCATGGATACTATTTACAAATATTTGCAGAAAAATCAGTTACTTGAAGCTGCAAAGTGGGGGAACACAGAACTTGATTTTTCGTTAAGCGATTATAGTCATAAACATGAAAAACAGCCGGGAATGTTTACGGAGAAATTAATGACAGATTCTTATTTGCCAATACGTAAAAGGGCTATTTTTGATGTAGTCATGGACAGTATACGCATGAATGGTTGTTGTGTTCCAGGACAAAGAAAACTTTATGTTACAGTAAACGGTGAATTTAGAATATGTGAAAGAGTAGGAAATATTCCTACAATCGGAAATATAGAGAATGGCATTGATATTGACAAGGTGAAGAAAAATATATATTGATGGCTATAGAAATGAGTCAATGAAAAAATGTTCATCTTGCTGGTATGCAAGGATATGTTCAATTTGCTATTGTGGTTGTTATACAGGAGAGAAGTTTGATCTTGGTAAAAAAACAGAAATGTGTGAAGAAAGAAAGGCTAGTTGTTTGAGGAGTTTAAAGGCGTACTTTGAGGCATTGGAAAATGATATTCATGCGATGGATCATTTAGACAGTATAACAGTGAAATAGAAAATAGGGATTATTCAGGTGAAAATATATCAGCAGATACAAAATTCAAAAAATGCAGAATTTAACTTGGTAGTTTTTTGTGGCAGTAAAGACGAAAAGAGTGGTCAGATTGGAATATCACATTTATTAGAACACATGAATTTAGCTTTCGCAAAGCAGACAAGTCATTGGATAAATGTATCGGGCTATACAACATATGAGTATACACAATATTGCATTAAATGCAAAAACTCTTTGAGTGATGTAAAAAAAGTGATTGAGAAGCTGAAAAATATTATAGAAGGAAAGGAACTTTTGGAAAGCAATCTTAGCGGAGCCCAAAATGATGTAATAGAAGAGATATTGGAGCAAAGAGAAAATTCCTTTTTTTCCATGAGAAATCTTTTGCTTCCCAAAATACTGCCAGATAGTCTGAGAGAAAAAATGCCAGTAGGAAATATTTTTGATATAAAAAAAATCTCATACACAGATATAGTGAAATATCAAGAAGATAATTATTCTTTCGAGAATATAGCTGTTTTTTCTAAGTGTAAATATGACGTAGAGGAATTGTTTTTTGAAAATGATAAGATTAATTATAAAAATCAGTTAGAAAGTACATGCATCTTAATTCCTGATGTAAAGTTAAGTATTTGGTGGGATGTTGCACAATTGTATTATGAAGAGAATTTAAAAAAGAATATCATATATTTTTCTTTTAAAAATTCATTTGCGGATTTGCGTGAATTTATTTCACAAGAAGTGCAAAAAAACTATTTCTTTCTAAAGTTTGATTCCTATTTAACCAAATTAGTTGGAAATAATGTGGGTGCTACACTTTATGAAAACCAAATCGTAAAAGGAGTGTCAATTTATTCATATGAATTTGTGTGTGTCAATAAAGAATTTGATATTGATGAGATTACATTACTTGTGGAAACAGCATTAGAAGAAATATATAGTTTGGAATGTGACTTGGATATGCTAACATTGGAAAAATCGAAAGAAATAGTTTTTGAAAAATATCAGAATATGAATTTTGAAGATAAGGGAAAAATGGATTTCTTATATGGAATAAATACAGGACTTATCACAAGGAAATTTCTGAGTCAAATACCATTTAGTTTTTCTATTAAAAGTATTGTAGAAATGATTATGAAAAATGAAGGTATGTAATCTTGGATATTAACCAAGTTTTACATAAAAAACAAAATGAAAGGAGGACATTCATATGTTCATCGCAAATGAAGGTAAAAAGAATTTAGAGGCAAAGGCAAACTTTATTGATCCGCGCGGAGGATGTGGCTGTGCAACTTCATCTGTTAGATCAATGACAAGAGATTCTGTATGTACATGTGCATGTGGAAGTTCAGGGGTTCTGAACTCTGCAAAAACTGCTGGAAAAAATGTATAAGAAAGGAGAATGAAGTATGAAGATTGCAAATGAAGGTAAAAAAAATTTAGAGCCAAAAGCAAACTACATTGAACCAAGAGGATGTGGATGTAATCCAGGAAGCTTGCTTTCCAGTGCAAGGGACTATGGTTGTGCATGCGGTTGCACAACAAGTAGCAATTCATCATCTGCAAAAAATGTAGGTGTAAATCTGTAAACAGATAATAAACACGAAAATCCAGATGTGGGGTATGTGATATATACCCCACATTTTGGCATATAAGGATGTGTAAAATGAAAAACATAAGACAGATAGGAAAGTTTTTAAAAAATATATGTTATATAATAAAAATTGTGTTTCAGGCAGCACCAGGGATTACAACAAAAATGATTATATGCAATATTTTTTTGGGAATACTTGTTTCTTTTAATGTGTATATATGGAAATATTTTGTAGACACTGCTGTAATTTCATTGGAAAGTGGTAAAATAGGAGCACCGGCATTCTGGTTAATTTCTTTGGCTGTTTGTACGGGGGTTGTTAATTTGTTAACCAAACTTAGTACTTATTACAGAGAAATAGGGCAGGAATATATGAACTGCAAAGTGGCTAATATTATTATGGGAAAAATAGATGAACTGAATATGGAACATTTTGATAATCCTAAAGTTTATGATGCAGTTGAAAAAGTTAGTAATGAGTCTGTTGCTCGCTGTATTAGTATTATTGTGATGTTAGTTACATTGCTTAGATATTTGACTACTTTTATAGGAATTATAATTGTGATTATTTCTCTAAGTAATACTATTGCAGCATTAATGTGCATTACGATGATTCCTATTTTTTATGTGAGTATTAGTATTGCGCTGCGCCAATATAATATATACTCTGAAAGAGTTCAGAATGTAAGATTAGCAGATTATCTTAAAGAGATTAGTTTAAAATATGAAAATATCAAAGAATTAAAAATTTATAATGCAATTATTTTTTTAAAAAATAAAATAGTTTGCATTTATGAAAAATATATTGCTGAAGATAAAAAGTATAAGAAAAGATTTTTATATGAATTAACTGGAACAGATATATTGCAATACATTTTTTCAACAATTATCAAAATCTATACAGTTTTTAAAGTCATAACAGAAAAAGGCACTATAGGGGATTTGACAATGTATATCTCAGCATTAGATAGTCTTGAAAATTCAATAAGAACTATATTAGACTCAGTAGCTTCTTTGTATAGTGATAATCTTTACATAGATAATTTAGTAGAATTGGACAATATGAGAAGTGGAATGGAAGATACGGGAAAGAGAGAACTCAGCTCTGATTTTAAAACAATAGAATTTCAGAATGTATCATTTAAATATCCATACACTGATACTTATGTATTAAAAGATTTATCCATCAAGTTTGAAAATGGAAAAACATATGCATTGGTAGGTAGTAACGGTTCTGGAAAAACAACATTTATAAAATTACTCATGAGATTATATGATCCGCAAAAGGGAGAGATACTTATTGATGGTGTTAGCATAAAAGAATACTCACTTAAAAGTATATATAAAAATATTGGTGTGATATTCCAAGATTTTATTAAATATCCTTTAACCGCAAGAGAAAATATAGGTATAGGTAATGTGGAGGAAATGAATAAATTAAAAAATATAGAAAAAGCAGCAAAAGTATCCGGAGCTGATGATTTTATAGAAAAATTGAAAAACGGTTATGACACATTGCTTCAAAAGGAATGGGATAATGGAAGTGAATTATCGATTGGTCAATGGCAAAAAATAGCAATATCTCGGTCGGTTCTTAGAAACTCAGGAATATTAATTTTAGATGAACCCTCTTCAGCTCTTGATCCCAAATCAGAATATGAAATGTTTGAAAAAATGAAAATGTTAATGAGAGACAAAATGAGTATCATGATTACTCACAGATTTTCTAATGTAAGGATAGTCGATCAAATATTTGTTATGCAGGAGGGAAAAGTTGTTGAATTTGGTTCTCATGAAGATTTGATGTTAAAGAAAGGAATATATTATAATTTGTATAGTTTACAGGCGGATTATTATAAATAATTTTCAGAGATTTCATATACATTCCATATTTATATGATATGATAACACAAAAGGAGGAAAAAATATGGCAGAAATTTTAGTAGTAGAGGATGATAGAGATACAAATGAAGCCATATCTGAATATTTGTGTTCATTGGGCTATAATGTACGGAGTGCCTATGATGGTAAAGAGGCACTTCAAATTTTTTTCAATGTTGCAGTCGATTTAGTTGTACTAGATATTATGCTACCTGAGATAAATGGAATTTCTGTTTTGGCAAAAATAAGAGAGAAGAGTGATATTCCTATATTGATGTTGACAGCAGTTTGTGATGAGTATATGCAGATTATGAGCTTTGACGGTGACGCAGATGATTATATGACAAAACCGTTTTCTATGATTATTTTGGGGAAACGAGTTGCTGCACTTTTAAAAAGAAGGGTCAAACAAGAAGAAAGCAGCATTGTTTCTTTTGGGGAAACTACAATTGATTTTGATGCGTATACTGCATTTATTCATGGTCAAAAAATAGACATCACAGCAAAAGAATTAGAATTAGTGAAAATGCTGTTTGAATATCAAGGAAGAGTTTTGACACGGAAACAAATGGTGGATTGCTTATGGGGAATTGATGCACCGATTTTAGATCGGACAATAGATACTTATATTAAGAATATAAGAAAAAAATTGGGAATTCATACGATTACAACAGTAAAAGGTGTAGGATATCGTTTGGAAAGGAATATGTAGATATGAAGCGAATGGGTGTATTTCGAAAAACTTTTTTGTATTCATTTATTATGTTATGCTTTATGATTTTTATTGCACACGGAATTATGTGGTTTGTTTTGCCAATGGTATCTGTTCAACCAGGGGGAAATATGGAAGAAAGCAGTTTAATTGTGAGTGAATTGAACAATAATGTTGTAATGGAAGACATTGCTATGAAAGCACTACCCATTTCTATTTTGTTGTGTATTATAATTGCATCTGCATTTTCTTATATATGGGCGAAAGTTACTGTAAAACCAATAAAATATATTGTTGAAACAACAAAAAGAATGTCAGAATTAGAGCCTAATGTGAAGTGTGTGCTGCATACTGGTGATGAGTTCCAAGAGTTGTCGAGTAATATAAATAGTCTTTACACAGATTTGTTTATTACAATAAAAGAATTAAAAGAACAAATTCAGGAAGTAAAAAAAACAGAGCAATCGAAAACAGATTTTCTTTATGCGGCATCTCATGAATTAAAGACACCAATCTCTGCTTGCAACGCTATTATAGAAAATATGATTTTAAAAATTGGAAAATATCAGAATTATGAAAAATATCTTCCGACTTGTAAAAGTATGTTGGATGAAATGGCTACGATGATACGGGATATTTTAGATATGTCAAAACTTCAAAATACATCTGCTCAAATAGTGAAAAATAGAGTCAATATAAATCAACTTTTGGATGAAATCATAGTACCGTATAAAATTATAGCAAAAACGAAAGAGATAGATTTTATTGTTGATTTAGATGAAGAGATAGTTTCATTTACAAATGAATTATTATTAAAAAAAGCTATATCAAACATCTTGTCTAATGCAATCCTTTATACAGAGCAGCAGAAGAAGGTTGAGTTATCGCTGAAGAAAAACTGTATTATTGTTAGTAATGAGTGTGATGTATTAGATGAAAAAACATTACAACAAATATTTAGACCTTTTTTTAGAGTAGATACTAGTCGTTCTAGAGAATATGGTGGTAATGGACTGGGACTCTATATTGTAGATACGATACTATCTGCGTTGAATATTTCATATACGTTTTTACCGAACCCACAGAATACCTGCATGGAATTTAAAATCCATTTACCGATTTAAAATTTCATATTAATTCCATATTGGTTTTATATGACCTCCATATAGAATTGGTATATTAAATATATACTAAATTCTATATGGAGGTATTTTTATGGACACATTAAAAAGGGCGTTTAAATATGTGATAAGAAAAAGAGGAAAAACGCTAATACTATTTATGCTTTTTCTAACAATAGGAATTTTGGTGTTATCCGGAATTTCAATAAAGAGGGCAGGAGATATATCACAAGATTCTCTGAGAAAGACAATGGGGGGAGAACTTACTATTGATGTAAATTATTCAGATGAAAATCCTTATTACAAAGAAGAAAAATTTGAAGATGGTAGAATTATATATTCTTCTAAGCAAATGACGGTCGATATGGTAGAAAAGGTAATGAAAATTTCAGGAATGCGTTCTTGTGAGGCATCAGTTGACACACTTTGTCAAATTGATGATATAGACTTTTTTTCAGGAAATATTCCTATAGAGGAAGAATTTAAAAATATGACAACAGTAGTTGGAACGTATTCTACAGAAACTAATGATTATTTTCAATCAGGAAAAGTTAAATTGATAGAAGGAAAAAATATAAATTCAGATAATGGAAATCCGGAGATTATTATATCGAAAGATTTGGCAGAATTGAACCATTTAAAGGTTGGAGATCAACTTGCAGTTACTAATACAAAAGGGAACAAAATTGAAATTACTATTGTAGGTATATTTCAGCAAAAAGAAGTGGAAAGTATTGAAGAAAAAGTAACTTCATATGAAAAGATACAGAATAAGATTTTTACCAATATTCAAACAATTATGGCAATTGAGGAATCTCCTTATATTACTGGCTTTACGACAATCCATGCACAAATAGAAGATCCTGCAAAGATGAATCAGATTGTGGAAGAGATAAAAAAAATAGATGAATTTGAATGGGATAAAAAGGCATTTTCCATAAATATAAATAATGAAACTTTTGAAAGAGCAGAGATGTCTTTAAAAAAAGTGGAAAATTTTATTAATATTTTTTTACTGGTAGTAGTTATCGTAAGTATTATCATTTTATCATTGATTTTGAATATGTGGGGTAGGAGTAGAATTCATGAAACCGGAGTATATTTAGCTTTAGGATTAGAAAAGGTTCAAATTATAGGACAGTATATTCTAGAAGTACTCATTGTGGCAATGTTTGCATTTATTGTTGCATATTTCCCTGGCAGGGTAGTATCAGATCAATTAAGTGATTATTTAATGAAACATCCAGAAACAGAACAGGGAGTTGCTATGCGTGAAACCTCTACAGAAATAGGTATAGAGGAAGGGGAAATAGATGTGGAAATTAGTATTGAGGAGATTGTTATGGTGTATATAATTGGTGTTGCTATTATTATCATTGCTACGACTATATCAACTTTTTCTATAATGCATCTAAAACCGCGAGAACTATTAACAAAAATGAGTTAGGGGGAAAACATAATGAATTTTTTAAAATTAGAAAATATTACATATTCTTATGACGGAAAAGAAAACATATTTGAAGATGTGAATATGGACTTTGAACAGGGGAAAATATATTGTATTTTAGGCGAATCAGGATGTGGGAAAACTACTTTGCTTTCTTTATTGGCAGGTTTAGATTTTCCTACTCAGGGAAGGCTTTATTTTAAAAATAAAGTAATAGATAGAAAGGAGTTGACAAATTATCGTAAACATAATGTATCAATCATTTTTCAGAATTATAATTTAATAGATTTTTTAAATGCAAAAGAAAATGTAGAAATTGTTTCTAAGGAATCAGCTTATAATATATTAGAAAAATTAGGATTTGACAAAAATGAGATGAATAGAAATATTTTAAAACTTTCAGGGGGACAGCAGCAACGCGTTGCAGTTGCAAGAGCATTACTTTCACATAGTTCATTGCTATTGGCAGATGAACCAACAGGGAATTTGGATAAAAGAAATGCAATAGCAATAGCAGAACTTCTCGGAGAAGCAGCTCATAAATATGAAAAATGTGTTATTGTTGTCACCCATTCTGAAGAAATTGCAAAATATGGTGATGTTATTTTAGAAATGACAGATGGTAAGTTAGAAATAAGGAGGGATTGAATATATGAAAAGGAAACTGTGCATTTTATGTTGCATAGCCATTATTATATCGATGGTAGGCTGTACTTCTGAAAAAAAAGAAACAAATGAAGAACGGAGCGATACAAAAATAGAAACAAATGAAGAAAATGAAGAGTCGAAAGATGATGTTATTTTCGATCACGAAATGAAAGAAAATATAGGAGAGGGTATATTTGAATTTGTACCTGAATAAAGCAAAAGGCCAACTACATGATGTAGCTTGGCTTTTGCTATGTTACAAAAATGGTTATACTTTTGTAACCACTTAATATAGATGCAAGGAAAAGGAAAGTGAAATACATGAAGATAGCAATATGTGATTTTGAATTGAGGACATTGGAACTAATTAAGAACTTTGTAGCAGATACAGATACTTTAGGAGATCAACCATTTAAAATTTTGTCATATGAAAATCCATTCGATATGTTGGCTTATTACAGCAGGTATAGAGACATAGATATTATTCTTTTAAATGTAGAGATGAAGAGTGGATATGATGTTGCAAAAGAACTGAGAAAATTGGATAAGAAAGTAGAAATTATTTTCTTAGGAAAGACAACAAAAATGGCTGTTAAAGGATACTCGGTAAATGCATCGTATTATTTGCTCAAACCAATACAAAATCAAGTATTACAATATATACTCAATAAATCTATAAACAATGTTTTATCAATGCATACAAAATTTTTTTGGAATAAAAGTGGTGAAAGAGTAGATAAAATTTATTATTTTGAAATGTAAGCGCTTAAATTTCAGCCGTTGATAGAAAAATATCCGGCTACTTTTCGGTAACCGGAATACCTTGACAATTCACATATGATTTATGATTGATTTGAGTTTTTTGCTCGACGCTCTATCTCAATTTTTACCTTTTCATTCCATGGAGCAAGTTGATCTAATTCATTGTCACTCATACTATCATCTGGTAGCTTTTCCAGAAGATAGGTTAAATAGTGATAGACATTTACTCCATTTGCCTTGGCCATTTCTACCATCGTATATACTATAGCACTGGCCTGGGCACCATGAGGTGTATCGCAGAACAGCCAATTTTTGCGGCCGACTGTAAATGGACGGATCGCATTTTCACTGAGGTTGTTAGAGAAACTGCATCGTCCATCTTCCAGATAGGTCATAAGATAGTCTCTCCGGTTCTGGATATATGTTACAGCCTTATCCATCCTCGAACCTCTGACAGGGTTCTGTTTATCAAGCCACGACAAAAAGCCTTCCACTATCGGCTTTTCTTTTTCAAGTCTAGCCTTTTTGATAGCATCGAAGGATGAGTGCTCTGCCTTAATGACATCTTCCAGATGAAAGAGCTGATTGATATACATCATGCCCTGTACGGAAGGCTGGGTATAATCCAGCTGCTTTCCTTTTGGAATGGCATCTGTCAGGTATCTTCTGATATGTGCCCAGCAGGCTGTCCGCTTTGCATTGGATACTTTATTGTATCCGCTATAACCATCACACATCAGATATCCGTTAAATTCCTGAAGGAATTCAACGGCATTGTCTCCGGCGCGGGTTGGTGAATACTTGTAGAGAATGATCGGGATACCACCGTCTTCTCCGCTACGGAACAGCCACATATAGGACTTTGTCTGAGCACGACGTCCTTCTTCATGCAAAACCTGAAGAGGCGTCTCATCAGCCATTAGGAAGTTTCTTTCCAAAAGCTTCCGATGAAAATATTCATACATCGGGCGGAAAAATGCCTCAGAATTACGGATTACCCAGTTTGCCATAGTTGCACGGGTGATCGCAGCTCCGTACTGTTTCCAGTCTTTTTCCTGGCGACAGTATGGGAGACTGTTGCAAAACTTCTGATACATGACCCAGGCAACGGTACCAGCTGAGGCCATACCATAAAGCATATGAGGCTTTCCGTCTTTTCCCTTTTTTAATGACAGGGATATCCCGTTTACTGCATTCCGGACAGCTGTAATTAAAACTGTAGATTTCAACGACTTTCAGTTTGGCAGGAATAAAGACCAGTTCACGACGGACAAACTCTTCGCCAATCTTAACCAACGGAGTACTACAAACAGGGCATGTTTTATCCTCTTCCGGGATATCGATATATTTTTTTATTACTGGTATCCCTTTAAAGCGCTCTGCATCTGTTGCTCTGGTTTTTCTCTTTTTAGGAGTCTCCTCCGGAAGTATTGCAGCAAGTTCTTCTGTCTCCGCAATCGAGGGATCCTGTTCCAGTTCTGCTTCATTAAAAAGGTTTAACTGACCCGGAAAATCAATCACACGTTTTTCACTTGAGGAACCAAAAAGCTTCTTACGGAGAAGGCTAATCTCGTCTTTCAGGTTGTCTCTCTCCTGAATAAGAACTTCTTCCCGTTTGCTGGCAGCATCCACAGTTGCCTGAAGTGTCTTTATCATGTTTCTAAGCTCTGTGATCATATCTTTCAGCTCACGCAGCTGAAGGTCTTTGGAACTGTTAGCCACTGCTTTTTCCTCCCTTTTCTGATGCTTCTATTATACCAGAAAACAGAGGATTTTCATAGAAAAACAAGGTGTGTAAAAGCCTGAAAAGTGCCGAAAATACCAGGAAATCCGGCACTTTTGTGTGCAGATTTAAGCTAGCTTTTTAAGATGTTCGGATTGCTTTTGGCTGCTCGATATCGATGCCGGACATCAGCCAGTCAAACTCTCTCCAGGTAAGATTTCGTACCTCTGATTTATCTCGTGGCCACCGGTAAGACCCCTGAACCGTCAATCTTTTATAGATCATGACGATCCCATCCGGTTCCTTCAAGATTGCTTTGATCCGGTCACATTTTCTACCGCAGAAGAGATAGAGTGCATGGTCGATTTCCATAGAAAACTGATCCTGGATGATGGCACAAAGACCATCAATGGACTTTCTCATATCTGTTCTTCCACAGACAAGGTAGATTGCATCGACATTCGAGATATCCGCTAGCATGTGGACTCCCTGAGCACAGCCATCAGAGTTTTTAATAAAACCGGCTGGATATCATTGCTTATGCGGATCCGAAGTCCATTTGCTTCGATTTCAATCGTATGTGAATTGTCAAGGTACAGAGAACAGTTTTTTTTCATTGAAACTAGTTCTGCCGGAGTATGTTCCGGCTCTATAGCAATCCGGACTACATCCTGTTTATGGGATGTAAAATCGAGAGTGCTTGCTTTTCCAGATGGTTCTGGTATCTCACAGGCTCTTTTGCGAAGCCTGCTGACAGCATTGTAAAAACAGCTGGGAGAAATCCCATTTTCATGACACCAGGCAGCATCGGTAAGACCGCTTTGCCGGCAGGATGTCACCAGTTCTAGCCATTCATCCAGGGAACGGCCTGGAGTACGTTTACCATTCATAATGAAACCTCCAATTGTAGTAAAAATCTACTTCCTATCAAGATGATGGAGTAAAAAACTATTTTCTATCATTATGAATGAAAAAAGGATAAATTTGTAGTTACCCAAAAATTAAGCGCTTACTTTGAAATTAAGTGGATAGAAACTTATCAAAGGAAAACCTTAATAAGCACGATAAATGGAAAATACATAAGTGGAACAACGATGAAAGAACATATAGAAAGGCTTCACAACAGTGGATTTGTTCAAGTGCATTCCAGTTATATAGTAAATTTGGAGTATATAAGAAATATTACGGGGAATACAATAACACTGAGAGATGGAGAGATTATACCTATAAGTAAAAAGAGAAAGAGAGAATTTTTGAATACAATTGAACAATTTTATAATACCAAAATAGTTTCATTATAAATCATTAGAGATATCCTGCTGAATAAAATGGTTACAAAATTGGTTATATTATTTGAGTCATAGCAAGGTTACAATTGAAAAAATAGCAGGAGGAAAGAAAATGTTTAGTGTAGATAAAAAACTATCAAAATCTAATATAGCGAGAACCATACGTTTTACAGAGGATATATTTAATGATTTATTGAGAATTTCTACTTCGGAAGATGTTTCTTTTAATCAATTAGTTTTACAATGTTGTCGATATGCGCTTGATAACTATGAGGGGAATGAGCAGAATAAAAGATAAGAGATTATAGAAAGCAAGTTGATCCGAGTAGTAATTGGTATACATCAATTATCGTTTATTAGAACTTGGATTAATAAAAGGTATCCTAATATTGTGTAGACTAGAAAATCATTTTGTTCTAATATTACTTTAGAAATGTATTTATAGAGAATTAGATTTGAATAAAGAGGCTAGGAGCAATAAAAACACAAATTGAGGTATAAACGATACAGATTTATGTGCTGTATCGTTTTTTTTTGCCTTTTTTACAGAAAATCCATGAATTTTTAGTTGGTATATAGTAGGAGCACCTTGATAATTTCATAGAGTAAATTTAATTCTGTCAAGAATAATAGCAGTGATCCATCAATTTCCAGGTGGAAGATTTAAAAGATGAGGGACATAAGGAGAATGAAAATGATTAAAATAGCAGTTATCATTTTATGTATTATAACAATCAGTATGATTGCTTGCATCTTATGTACGTCTGTTATAGCAGGCAAGAGAGCAGATGAGAGTATAGAAAGATATTTTAAGGAACAGAAGAGAGGGTAGAATTATATGAGAAAATCGGGTGTGGTATCAAAAGATGTAAAAGGAAAAGATAATGAAGTTTACCATGATATTATATCTCTATTTAAAATATACAGATCTGTAAATTGGAAAATGCAGATTAAAATCAATCAAGTAAAGCAATGCTTTCATACAGAATATGGCACCGATGTAGATGAATTTTTAGATAGTGTTTACCAGGCAGGAATGGATATCAATCTGGATATGGAAGATATGAGAGAGAGAATCGAATCCATCAATCAGGCGAATAAGTATCTGAAACTGATTGATGAGGCAGTAGAGTTAATGCGGAAATATCACCCACAAGGAGAAAAGTATTATTGGGTACTTTATTATACCTACATGTCTGCTTATAGGGCAGAGAATACAGATGAAATTCTGGATAAATTAGAACCGCATTTTCCACGGATACCAAGAATACACAGAGCCACTTATTTTAGATGGAGGGACAAAGCTTTTGAGGCAGTCAGTAACATCTTGTGGGGATATGAAGCAAAAAATCAGCAAATATTGAAACAGGTAAACCAGAATTATCAGGAATAAGTAAAATAGCCAGAAGGGCTGGAAAGGAGAAATATGGGATTTGTTATGAGTATAGATACAGGCAATAAAATGATGAAAACTAACCATTTTATTTTTCATTCGGGAATAAAAAGAAAAGAACAAAAAATCCTTCCTGGAGAAGAAGGAATTTTTTTTAAAGGGATCAACTATTTGGAGAGTAATCAGAGAATTTCCTATTTGGAAGATAAAACAATTGATGATAGGTACTATATTTTGACATTACTTGGAGTGGCAAAAGAACTGGAAAAAGAAGGGATAGAAACTGGTATTCATGAAGGGGGAACAATTCCAATCCAGTTATTAGTTGGACTTCCGCCGGGAGATTATGGAAAACAAATCCGGAAATTTCGGGAATATTTTTGGCGACAAGGAAAAACAGTTTATTTTTCTTATAAAGGGAAACCATACAGAATACGATATGAAAGTGTAAAGGTATATATGCAGGGATATTCTGCGTATATTTTAGTGGCAAATCAGCTTCATTTACAAGAGCAGCCAAAGGTTTTGCTGATAGACATTGGAGGATTTACAGTAGATTATCTGTTAGTCCGGTATGGAGTAGTAGACAGGACAAGAATTGATTCCCTTCCAGAAGGGATTATTATGCTCTATAAAAGAATTATGGTAGGAATAAGGCAGCGTTTTAATCTTTATCTCGAAGAAATAGACATTGATAATATTCTTTTTAAAAGGAAAACGCCATATTCAGAATTGGTTATTCGAAGGACATTTGAAATTGCTGCAGAATATATGAGTGATTTATTAGGTTCTTTTTTAGAATTTGGTATTGATTTTCGAACAACAGTGACTGTTTTTGTGGGAGGTGGAACGGTTCTTTTAAAGGATATTATTGATGAAGTTTGGAAAAGATATCATTCAACATATTATGTTGTTGATGATCCGAGAGCAAATGTAAAAGGCTTTATCAAACAATATATGGCAGAAAAAGCGGGATATTAAGGGGAGGACGTATGGCAAAACAAAATCCGTACAGATTTTCCTTGGGATTTGATGAAGAGGACCCGGATCATCAGGAAGTTGCAAGAATACTAAACCAGTTAGGGCATAGAAAAGCAAAGTTTGTTGTAAAGGCGGTTCTTGCATATCATGAAAACATAGAAGGAAAATTTTCAAAAGAGCAGGCGGTGATAGACAAGAAGCTGGATATACCAAAGAAAAACAGAGTCGTACAATTACAAGATGAATTTCTTCCAACACTGCAAGAGGAGGATATTCTCATGATACAGAAAAATAAAGAATTGCTTCAGGAAATGGAGAAAGAGGAATTAGAGGAAAATAAAAGTTTCTATAAAGAAGAACTTTAGAAAGAGAGGAAAAATGCGGAATAGAGTAGAGTATATTTTAGGAGGAATGACAATTTTACAAGGACTGCTTGTGGGGATGGCATGGAATGGAAAGAAATGGGCATTTCTGCTGTTGACATTATTGTTACTTTTGCAGGAAATGGTTCTTATTCTTCTTTTAGTGAGAAAGAGATATCAAAAAAAGTTTTGCCCGAAATGTGGAATTGAGATTATTATTTGGTATCGTATTTGTCCTAATTGTGGACACATATTCAAACCTGGATGTAAAAAAGAAGATTTAACAGAAATGATTGAAGATGCTTTGGATCAAGAGGAAATTGAAGAGTTTGATCAGTTAGAAAATTCGACAGACAGAATGGAGGAAATAGAAGAATGCATGATTGAAAGATATATACATAATGTGAAAAATATATAAGTTTATTTATGCTGTCTTTTGATGCAAAAACATAATTAGAGTATTAAAGGAACATTATGCTGTTAGAAGAATTCTAACAGCTTTTTTGTAATTATTACTTAAAAGCAAGTAATAGTAACATAGAAGTAAAACTCTCCGCCTGGAAACGGATTATAGATTAAAAACAGATTTCAGGAGGAGATTTATGGATAAACAAAAACGAACTACTATAGATGAATTTAGTGCATACCTACAGAGTGCAGTAAGAAATACCACTATTAACTATATGAACGATAAAAGTAAGATCAAAGAGCATGAGATTACTTTAGAAGAGGATTTGGAAAATGTAGAAGGAAGGGGAATAGAATGGAATGAAATGATGGAAGCACACGATATTTTTTGGGGAAAGATTGATCCGGAAAAATTGTTTGCTCAGGTGACAGATAATAAACTTTTACATATACTGAAAAGTTTTTCGGCATTGCATATAAAGGTTCTCTGTCTGCGAATATTGTACGAAAAGACATTTGATGAAATAGGAATGGCTATAGGAATATCTGGAAAAAAGGCTGAAAATACCTATTACAACGTAATTAAAAAAATTCGCAGGGAATTAGGAGAAGGAAAAGATGCAGGAAAGAGAATTTGAAGAATTATTATGGAAAGCACGAAATAAGGATAAAAAAGCAGTATTTGAAATTATAGAAATGTACCGTCCTTTGTTGTTAAAATACGCAAAAAGTAATGGGAAATTTGATGAGGACTTATACCAGGAATTGGTATGTGCAGTTTTAAAAAGTATTATAAAATTTCCTATGAAAACAGAAGAACACAATAATTTGTACATTAAGTATTGATATACACAAGATATTGTGATATGATGATTGTGTAATTATTTATGATATCAGTATAGACTGACATCACAAAGGTATAGTCCTATTTTAAATAGGAGAAAAATTTGGGATAGGGATATATCCACAAGAAAAAGAATGGCATTGATTGTTATTGGACAGTCAGTGCCTTTTTTATGTTGAAAAGGAGGAACAAGGATGGTAAAAAGCAAGAAAATCAAAAAAATGATATGGACGCATGGCTGGGTGGTATTTCCAGTTATTACGGGTAGACCACTACACTATTACTGGAAAGGTAACAAATTCCAAACAGAAGTAGTTAAAAAAATTATTGCTTTGGATGCAAATCATATTGTAGTAGAAGGAGAAGAAAAGACCTATTATATACAGTTTTTTGCAGATGAAGCAGAAAGTTTAAAAGCAGCAGCGTAGAAAAAGGGCAGGATCAAGAAGGGGATTAAAATTCTTGTTCCTGCTTTTTCAAAAGAATAAGAAGAGGTGAATAGAATGAGTTGGATATGTTTTCATATAGAAAATGAAAGATTATTAAAAGCTGCAGTTTCAGAAGAAATAAGAGTAGAGTGTGATAAACTTTTCAGGCAAAGGGGATACGAAGAAAGAGGAAGATGGATACCGGAGAAAGAAGTAATTTTGTCTTATATTGTAGAAGGGGTATATTATGCTGCAGTCAGGACAACGGACCGATTTGGTAAAAGTTTTGTATACGCAGCAGTTTTGCCACTTTGCATCCAGAAAGGAATGTATTACAATCTGTTATGCAATGAGCAATATGAAGGGGAACTACCGCAGGAATGTCAGTGCCCAATGGAAATTTTATTACTGCTAAGTTCTACGGATTCTGTTCTCGCTCAAAAATGGAGAAATAACTGTTGGAATTATCATAAGAAAGAACATTATCAGGAATATAAAACGAATGTAAGGAAACAATCATCAGGATATAGAAAAAAAGAAAATTATAAAAGGGATTTTAGGAGAAAGATAACAACGCAGTCATGATATAAAGCGGCAAATGTATAAGTACCTAATAGAAATAGAAGACTAACCAATTTATTAAAAAAGGGGTACACAGAGTCGGAGCAATGAGGAAATGCTCTCGAATTTCTGGTACTCCTTTTTTTGTGTGTTACATTTTGAACTGGAAATGTAATTACCATAATTATACTATTTCATAGTTCAAAATTAGAGTTCACAAATACACTGGATTTTATATTTATTAAATAGTTGATACAATCTAAATGAACCACTCTTTTTCTATGTAAAATTATTGAGATCCTATAAAATTTGTTTATTGTAAGCCAGGTTCATTGCCAGGTTCATCACCACTTATATCTGCACTTGGACACCAGACAAGTGTATATTTATCATCATGACCGGTTGTGTTGCAATTTGTGCATCTCCAATAGGTTGTTGTTTTTACTTGGCAATATCCAGGGTGTGTTTTTCCGTGGATGCGTGTAGTGTCTGGTGTTCCATTGTTGACGATATTGGTGTGATGGCCAGATGAACATCCTCCTGCTTTTAAGTCAGATGAGCTTGGCTGATATTCAAATGTTACTAATCCAGCCTGTGTAATTGTGCCGTCTGGATTTTTCTCATTAATAATTTTTTGATTTGTAATCACTTCGTTGCATTCATTCTCTTTGGCAGTGTCGGTGTCACTAGCATAAACTGAAAAAGGAATTACACCTAAAGCTGTGACTGTTAATAATAATGTGAGTATTTTTTTCTTCATTATGATACCTCCTAAATAGTTTATTTTAGATTTCAGTATTAAAATATCATAGGTTTGTAAAAACTAGATTCTTTATTCTATTAAAATATTGTTAAATGGATTTTTTGGAATAGATTTTTCAAAAATGTCATTACGATACTTACTGTGTATATGTTTTTATAAGTGATACAAAAATAAGACTGGTTTCCTATAACATTGCGACCTCTCTGAAATTGACATCGGATTCTTAAAGTTTTACAATGATAACGTAAAGTTTTGTGCATGTGAGTATCTACATGGAGGGCCGCAAAACTGAATAATCAGGGAAAAAAGCAATCAGAAATGGTTGCTTTTTTTGTTGCCCTGAAATAAAGAGGAAGGGAGGATGATGTTTGTTTCATAAAAAATTACAAGTGCATATCGTAGAGAAATTGAGGAAACCACAGTTTAAAATGAAGACTGCCTGGATTCCTCAATTTATGTTTATGGGATTTTTCATGATTACCATGCTGGCGTGGTTTACACAGCCAGTATATGCTGCGGACATCTTTTCTATGGCAAAAGACGCTATGCAGAAAGTGTATAACGATGTAGTAGGAATTGCTACTGTTGCAGCAGTTGTGTGTTCAGCAGTGTGTTTGTTTTTGATGAATTTTTCAAAAAGCGGAAAAACAGTGGATGAGTCAAGAACGTGGCTGAAACGCATTGTCATTTGTTGGGCAGTGTTAATGGTACTTGGAGCGATTGTAAACTACATGGAAGTTCTCGTTCCACAGCAGAACTTTACTGGTTAAAAAACACAATATACCGGAGCCCTCCCGGGAAAAGGAGGTTGATGAAGTTAGTTGGGCTGGTTATTAGAATTATTGATTGAAGGAATCCGGGAAATTTGTTCACAGTTTTTAGTAGACATGATGGACCTCATTACCGGAATGTTCACAGATTTACTATCCTGCAATTTGAGTTTATTTGAAGACTTATTTACAGTAGTAAAAGATTTGTATAAAAATGCTATTCTTCCTATGGGGATTGCAATCCTATTGCTGATTTTAATCTGGCAGTTATTCAAAACCATGTTTGGAAGAGGCGGTGTTGCAGCGGAAGATCCGGTGGAGTTGGTCTGCAGGAGCTTTTTATGTTTATTTATGTTGCTCTTTGCCAGACCAGTAGCAAATTATATTTTGGAAGTGGCTGGTACTCCTTATCAGTGGGTAGCAGGAACAGAAATTGAAGTAAAAAGTTTTTCTGATTTTGTATCTTCTCTGGATCAGGCATCGGCAAGTCTTGGAATTGATGGATTGAGCATTTCCATACTATTACTGATTATGCAGTTTGTCGTTGCATGGAATTACTTTAAAATGCTGTTTATCATTGCAGAACGGTATGTTCTGTTGGGCGTTTTTTCCTATACTGCACCTTTGGCATTTTCGACAGGTTGCTCTAAGGCAACGAATAATGTATTAGCATCCTGGAGCAAGATGTTTGGTGGACAAGTTGTTTTAATCATTATGAATGCGTGGTGTATGAAAATGTTTTTAAGCGGGTATGGAAATTTGACCGCAAGCCACTATGGTTTTACAAAGTTTTTTATTGCAACCTTATGTTTGATTGGATTTTCAAAAGTGTGCTTTAAAATGGATTCTTATATGGCTTCACTTGGAATTAATCTTGGAAGAATGTCGAATGGAATGGGCGCTTTTGGGTTAATGATGGCAGCCAGCAGATTATTCTCATTCGGACATAGCAGTCATAGTACAACTGAGAGTATGGAAAATGGAGAACATACAGGAAATAGTGAAGCAATGGGAACTTCTTCCGGAATGGGAGATGGTGCAGGGCCAATACCAATGAGTACTGGAAATCCTATGGATATGGAAGAAATGGGAGAAGATTACGTATCAGGAAATCCGTTGGAAGAGGGGTATGCGGACAATGCAGATGATGGTAAAACAGCAGACACAGTTTCAGATCAGGAAAATATTCTGGACGAAATGGGAATTACTTCACAGCAAGAAGATATGAAAAATCCAGAAGCTAGTACAGAAAATTATGGACTTGGAGAAGGCGGTGAATTGGTAAAAGGAGAAGAAATTGAACCTACACAGGAACAAGGAAATCTTTCTGACCTGAAGGAAAATTCGGTATCAGAAGTTCCTGCTATGGAAGCAGAAAATACTGGAAGCAGTTATGCAGAAGGTATGTTGGATACAGATAGTATTCCAGTAGAATCTGAAAATGGACAAGAGGTACTGACAGAAGCAGATGAGCTTTAGATTATCCAAGAAGAGGAACAGCTACATCGTGGTATGGATGGATGGGAACCATTGGTGAAAGTGAAATGGATTTGGAAGGGGTCACAAGCGGCAGTGCTGGAAGGGAATATTCTGCACAGGAAGTTTCAGGCGGAATGGAGACTTCTGGATCTGGCATTTTAAACGAAATTGGAGAAAGTGGTGTTTCGACTTCTAAAGGAGAGTCCGTAATTCCAAAGTTTTCAGAGGAAACAAGGGAACATCCAACAGGTGATTATCTCTCCAGTCAAAATGAGTTTGGACAAGGGGCAGAAAGAAGAATTTCAGATGTTCCGACAACAGGGGAAATGGAAACTAGCGATGTTTTAGGACGAGAGATGCTGATACAAGGACAGAATTTAAGAGAAAGTGTTCTCCCAAACGAGGCAGAAAGAAGTTTGAAACTAGAAGATGGGATTCCAGAAGTTCCAAAATCCAGACGTGAATTGCGACAGGGATATGATGAGCGTAAAGACTGGTAGGGAGGTGTAAAATGGCAGAAGAAAGGCATGATACATCACCTCTTGACAATACAGTTAATGCTGCTATCCAGACAGCAAAGCAGGCAAAACAGGTTGCAGATGGCATAAAAAATGCAAAAAATGCAGCAAAAGGTGCTCAGGCAGCTTACTCTACGGCAACAGCGGCAGGAGGCAGTGTGGCTGGAAGTACCATTGGAACAGCAATTGCAGGACCTCTTGGAACGGTTGTTGGATTTTTAGTGACAAATAAGACGTTCCAAAAAGTAGTTGCAGCAATTATGGCGGCAATTTTACTGTTCCTATTCATCATTGTGAATTTCATTGGTATTCTGTTTTCCTATCTTGGATTTATGGATGCTAATTCTTTTGCAAATGAAGCGCAGTCAAAAGAACTTGCAGCAATAAGAAGCAGGATTGAACAGGTGCTGGAAGTAGAAGCATACCAAACAGAGCTGCTATCTATTATTTCTCAGGAACATGATATGAAGCTGCAGGAAATACAGGCAGATTATCAGGCAAAGTATAGAGAACATAAACTGACAATCGTGGATGAATATGAGACAAGATTAAAAGATAACCTATCTTATTATGTGGGGATTTTACTGATGCAAAAGTGGGACAGCACCACGCGAAAATCTTTTCTCGGATATTCTGGTGGTCTGGACATGAACTTGGATACAGATTTGAGCAGTCCATATGATGCCTTTTTTGAGGAAGCGGCAAATACCTATAATGTGCCGGTAGCACTTTTGATTGCAATGGGGAAAGTAGAGTCAAACTTTGATCCTAATGTAGTATCTGGTGCAGGTGCAATTGGCATTATGCAGTTAATGCCTGGAACTGCTGCTTCACTGGGAGTAACAGATCCGTATGATCCTAGACAGAATATCATGGGGGGCGCAAAATACGTTGCAGAGCTTATGGAAATGTTTCAGGGATATGAAAATGCTTTGGAATTGGTTATTGCTGGATATAATGCAGGTCCGCAGGCAGTCATCAATGCCGGATATCAAATTCCACCATATACAGAAACCCAGAACCATGTAAAAAAGGTAATGGGATATATTCAAATACTGGAACAGCCCAGTGGAACGGGAAGTTCCTCTGATACCGAAGGGAGTCCAGAGGAATTGGAAAAGTCATACCAACTGTTAAAAAATGCGGTGACAGAATATGTGCCGCAATTCTTTTCATGGTCTGTAAGCAATACGGGAGAGCAGTCATCTGTAAAAACAGTCTATTATGTGATAACAGAAGCTGGAAAGACAGAGATTACAAAAGAAACTTATCTGACTTTAAAGGAAAGTGGACAGAATGTGCAGATGGAAGAGCAAGAAGTAGGTGAAAAAACGGTGGAATATACATTGGCTTTACTATTGAGTTCACAGTTATCTCAAAACGGAAACAAGTATGAGTATAAGTATGTACTGGATCAGGGGACATTTGAGTTGGTCTTACGGGTTCTTCAGATTATGCAGGATGGAGTTGATGCGCTAAAGGAAGCAATATTTTCCCTATTTTCATGGACGGATTTTGTGACAGGAGGTGGGGTTGATGATTCATTGATTGGAAATATTGATGTTACCGGAGATAAAATCCGATATGATACGGTTGAAAACTGTGTGAAAGAAGTCACTTATTTTAATCAGACAGAAGAACCGTGGGCAAGCCTTCCTTATGGAACAAGCAATGTTGGTGCTGCCGGGTGCGGACCAACTTCTCTGGCGATTGTAATTTCCACTTTTACCGGCCAGAATGTAACACCGGAAATCACGAAAACTTTTGCAGAGCAAAATGGAGAATATGTACCCAATGTAGGCACCAGTCATTCTTTTGTGAAAAATGCGGCAACTCACTGGGGGTTGACTTGTGAACGGGTAGGAAAAGACCGTATGGATTATGTGGTGGAATCCTTAAAAGAAGGAAAACTGGTTGTTGAAATCTGTGAAGCTTATACGATTACCGGAGGAAGTAGTGGACACTTTATTGTACTTACCGGAGTGACCACAGATGGACATATCACGATCGCTGATTGTGCAAGCAGAGAAAGAACTGGAAAACTTTATAGCGTAGAAACCATAAAAAGTTATGGAAGGGATTTGTCGGAAGGAGCTTTTTGGATTATTGGAAAGTAGGAACAAAATGAGTAAAAGAATTGTTTTTGTGCTTATATGTACAATTTTTTGGATGATGTTTTCTGTTCCGGTCATGGCGGTATCTATAGTGGAACTTCCCGTTATCACCAAATGGGAAAATGGAAACGGTTATGATGAAAAAGGAAATCGTCTGGAAGATACATGGGCGTATGATTCTGTCCATGAAGCCGGAAGATATGTCCTGTTTGGGAAGAATGGAGAAGTGTTAAAAAAATCAGAGGATTGGAAAAAGAAAGAGCAAATAAGTGAAAACTTTACAGTGACAAACCAAAATACGGGAATCTTGGCAATACGTGCGGAAGTATATGAGGAATTTTCAGGAACCGTGAAGGGGAGTGTAAAGGAGAAAAGCGGAATAGAATATTTGTTTGAACTGTGTGAAGCCAATCAGTATAGTACAAACTTAGAACTGGCACCTGGAGATTATCACTTATCTGTAGATGCAGTGGAGAAGGAGCGTCTGTATAGAGTACTATATGACGAAGCGAAATTTAGTATGCAAGAAGCAGAAGTAAAAATTGAAAACCTTCAGGTAACAGGGGAATGTATTGGAATGGCAACAGACACAGAAGATATGCGATCATCTGCAAATGCGCCACAGACAGAAAAAATGGAAACCGATGGAGTTTCAGAAGAGCTGTTAAAGACTATAGGAAAACTTATTATTCCTGTAGTGATTATTTCCCTTGGGGGATATCTGTTTGTGCGGAAGAAAAAGCAACCATATACATAGGAGGCAGAAAATGTCAGAACGAGAAAAAGTAGATACATATACCATACCGCCTAATTTTGCGGAATCAGGAAAATGGTTTTCCGGAAGAGTAAGTGCGGGGAATGTAGTTGAAGCGGCAGTGATGTCGCTTATTTTATTAAAAATTTTGCTGCAAGTACCGGTGGATGGCAGAACCAAAATTTATCTGGGAATTATATTTATTCTTCCGGTTGTCATTTTTTGCTGTGATAGGTGTGCAGGGAGAACGATTGACAGCCTATTTGTTTCATATTTTATGTTTTTTGAAAAATAGAAGAGTTCTTACAACACCAAGCGGGAGATATCAGTTGGAGAGAAAACGGCGGATAGAAAGAAGAGAGCATAAACGCCGTAAGAAAGGAGGAGATAATCATCAGTCAGGAAATAAAGGAACTGGAAGAACGGTTAAAAGAGGCAAGAAAGGAAGAAAAACGTCAGCAAAAAGAAAAGAAAATTTTGGAGTCGGAACAAAAGAAAGCTGAAAGGCGGCAGTTATTGGAAGAGGAAAGGATACGAAAACAGCAGAAGAAAGAAGAACATCAACTGCAAAAGCAGCTTAATCAAGCAGAGTATCCGGGAAAACCAGTAAGAGAAAATACGCAGTCAGAGATACGGAGAAAGAAAAAATCAGAAGAGTTAGAAGAAAAACAGGATTTTCTTCCAGTTACATGGGCATCCTCTTATCTTCCGATTGAGAAAATAAAAGATGGGATTATTTATACAGCAGATCACCGGTATGTGAAAATTGTAGAAGTCCTGCCAATTAACTTTCTGCTCCGTTCTCCAAGCGAACAGAGAAACGTTGTATTTTCTTTTTTGAGTTATTTAAAGATTGCACCAGTCAAGCTGCAGTTTAAAGTTATTTCCAAAAAGGCCGATATTTCGGAATATTTGGAAAAAATACAGCAGGAGATTGAGGCAGAAGAAGACGAACAGTGCAGGGTCCTTCAAGAAGATTATGCACGTCTCATCCGTTCTATAGGTACCAAAGAAGCGATTACAAGACGATTCTTTCTGATTTTTGAGTTTCAGTCTTATGATGGGAACCGTAAACCAAAAGAAAAAGAAGTGTACCAGTATATGCGGACAACAGTGCAGACTGCAAAAAAATATCTGGCGATATGTGGCAATGTAGTATTAGAACACGAAAACGAATCCCGCTTTTGTGTAGAATTGTTTTATCAGTTGCTGAATAGAAGGACAAGTGTAACCGTTCCTTTTTCAGAACGGATAAAATTGGTTACCCAGTGGTATCAGGAGGAGAATGGAAAAGAGAGTCTTCCCCATATTCCGGTAACCGAATTATTTGCCCCAAAGACATTGAATTTTAAGCACAGGAACTGTGTGGTATTTGATGGGGTATATCATACCTATTTGTATATTCCTTCTGGAAAATACCGAATGCGAGTTCCGGCAGGCTGGATTTCTCTGATTATCAATGCGGGCGAAGGAATTGATGTTGATGTGTTTTTCTTTAAGCAGGATAAAGGAAAAAGTGTGGAGCGTATTGGACGAAGGATACGTCTGAATCGCTCAAGATTAAAAGAAACTTATGACACCAATAGCGATTTTGATGATCTGTCAGAGTCTATACGTGCCGGTTTTTACCTAAAAAAAGGGCTAAGTGGAAATGAAGAACTATATTACATGTCTATGCTGATTACCATTACCGGTTATACAGAAAAGGAAGTGGAGTGGCGTGCGAGGGAAATGGCAAAACTGTTAAATTCACAGGATATCGGAACTGCAAAATGTACATTCTCTGAAGAAAAGGCATTTTTATCGTCCCTTCCACTTTTGAATCTGGACAAAAACTTATACCAGAAATCAAAACGAAATGTTCTGACTTCCGGTGTTGCAGCGTGTTATCCTTTTGTAAGTTATGAAATGTCAGATCGGGACGGGATATTAATGGGAGTGAATAAAGCCAACAATTCCCTTGTAATCGTTGATATTTTTAACAGTGAAATTTACAAAAATGCGAATATTGCGATTCTGGGAACCAGTGGTGCCGGAAAAACATTTTGCCTGCAGCTTATGGCTTTGAGAATGCGTAGGAAAAATATTCAGGTATTTATTATTGCACCGGAAAAAGGACATGAACTAGCAAGGGCATGTAAAAATATAGGTGGGGCATATTTGAAGATTGCCCCAGGTTCCCAATATGGAATCAATATCATGGAGATACGGCCAAGTGATCAAAGTGCAAGGGTAATTTTAGACGGACAGGCTTCAGAGCGTTCAGAACTTGCTATGAAGATTCAGAGCCTGCATATTTTCTTTACTATTTTAATTCCGGATATTACCCATGAAGAGCGTCAGCTCTTGGATGAGGCGTTTATCATTACATATCAGAAGAAAGGGATTACTCATGATAATGCAAGCTTGTGGAATCAGGAACAACCAGGGAAGTATAAAGAAATGCCAATTTTGGGAGATCTTTATCAGGTGCTTTTGGAAAAAGAAGAAACCAGACGTATGGCAAATATTTTAAACCGGCTGGTAAATGGTTCTTCTTCGAACTTTAATCATCAGACAAATATAGATTCTGATAACAAATATATGATACTGGATATTTCAGAAATGCAGAGCGACTTGGGACTTGCTACCTTTACGGCCTTGGATTTTGTATGGTCAAAAGCAAAAGAAGACCGTACAAAAGAAAAGGCTATTTTTATTGATGAATGTTGGGCACTTTTATCAACAAACGAATTGACGGCAAATTATATTCTTGAAATTTTTAAGACGATACGTGGGTATGGAGGCGCTGCGGTATGTGCCAGTCAGGATTTGGAAGACTTTTTCTCTTTAAAAGGCGGAAAGTATGGAAAAGGTGTCTTAAACAACACAAAGACAAAGATTATTCTGAATCTGGAGCATAAGGAGGCAGAAGTCGTAAAAAAGGAATTGGATTTGTCTGAAGCAGAGATGCTTGCTATTACCCGATTTGAGAGAGGAAATGCACTGATTTCCACTAATAATAACAACTTGTTAGTAGAATTTAAGGCAAGCCGGTTAGAAAAAGATTTGATTACAACAGACCGGAAAGACTTAAAGGAACTTAAGGAACGGTTGGAGAAGTACGGGGAAACAGCCTATGAGAAAGGGGGAATGTCCAAATGATTGTAGAGGTATCGTAACCATAAAATGCGTATAGATTACGCAATCAGAAATTCAGGTTGATAGAATACGTAATTTATACGCAATCCTAAAATGGAAAGGAGAAAAATTTTGGAACATGTAACAAATCAAAAACAGGTAGAACGTCAGATACTGGAACTTGTTAAAACTTATAATGTCTTATATAAAAGGCAGATTTATGCTTTTTTTGCAGTAGATGGAAAAGAGAAATTTGTAGGAAAAGCACTGCACACGTTATTGAAAGAACATTTGATTTATATAAACGAAGTCACAAAAACGGTATCCCAACATGAAGATGCCTATCAGTTGCGGGAAAAAGGCACATTAAAAGCATTCTGGGTTCTTCTTTCTTTGATGGAACAGAAAAAAATCGAACGACATTTCTTGGCAGAAAAGGAAGAGTATCCAATTCGTATTGTATTTGTGGGGAATGCGGAAATTTACGATATTCTTTATATATCGGAAGCTGAGATCCAACTGGTAAATCAGTTGTTTTCCAGACAGAAACTGGACGGGTGTGGACATGTTGTTATTGTGGAAAATCCGGAGGAAATTCCACAGATAGAAATCCCAAATGTGATAGGTTTTTGTACGGTGCAGGAAGAAGAAGGAGGGGTGGAATATTATAGGAGGGAATAGCGAAAAAGAAGGAATACAAAGACTAAAAGAACAATTGGACGAGGGACAGAAAACGGCAGGATATGTGGAATCCATGCTTGCAGAAGCACGCAATCTATTACAGGCGTATGCCAGGAAGTGCGTCAATATTCATTTTGAGAACTTGAATGATATGGTGCTGGAAGCCGCAAAGAGCTCTGAAATCCTGACAGAAAAGATGCGGAATCTTGTTCTCCAGATGACACTTGATAAGAGAAAATATGAGCAATACCAATCGGATCTGGTATTGATACATGGGATTGAGATTGCGTATGAAGAGAATATTCTAAGTATTTCCCTTCCAGCACTGATACCGCACCGGAAAACAGAGTATACAAATTACATTTATAAACCGTTGTATACAGCTTTTCAACACTGGTGTATCGAACGGGCAGAACAGAATAAAGAGATACCGGAATACAGAGCATGTACCGTCTGCTTTTCTCATATTTATGATTGTAAACGCCCGATATATAGGGTACGAGATCATGACAATATTGAAGAGAAGCATGTGTTAGATGTGATATCTAATTTCTTCCTGACATCGGATAGTGGATGCTATACAAATGTGTATCACGAAACACGGTTGGAAGATGTGGAACGCACAATGATTTATCTGTTGACACCGGAAAAATTTCCGTTGTGGCTTTACGAAAAACAGCAAAATTTGGTATCGAAAAATTGACAGAGAACACATACTGAAATTTCGATAAGATAATATGACGGGTTTTTCCGTAAATTAAAGCAAAAGGAAGTGGAAAAGGCAGGTGGGAAATACCCAGGTATGAGAAGGATAGGGTACAGAGATGGATAAATGGGAGACATTGGAAAGAAAGGGAAAAAAGGGCGATATACTCCTGAAAATGATTGCAATTTCAGGAGAGATGCCGGCGAATTTGCCGGAGAAAATTGTGGGTTCTAAATCCTATACAGCCAGTCTGATTACCGACTTAAAGAAAAAAGGATATCTTCTTTTACGGTATAGAGAAGGACTGCGTGGATATGTTCTGGGAAAGAAAGGGAAAAATTATCTTTTGCAGGATTATCGTCAAGAGGTTGGAAGTTATCTTATAGGGGCAAGCGAGACAAACCATGTGAAATCAGAATTGGAAAAGCGGTTACGCCTGCACCGCATGAGTCAGATATGGGGGTACTTTTTTATGCATGGGAACCTGATTTTTGCAACAGAGAAGCCTAAGATTTTTACACAGGATTGTTACGGGAAAACATCTTTGGGGACCTATTATGGGAGTCAGGAATTAAAGCAGGGGACGGATCAGGTTAAGGGTTCCAGAGCCTGTGGCCTCTACATGAAAAATGAGGAAGTTTTTGTGGTTTACAACAGTATGGGGAATCTGATGAAATGGTCAAAGAAAATGGAAACAGCTATGCGGTGTTGGGTAGAACGCAATTTGCTGAAGACAGGAATTACATGGCAAGGAAAAGCCATTTTGTTCGGAGACTCCATGAAATTATTGAGAAAGATACTCCTTAGCAGTGGTGGTGTGAAACAGGAGCTGTTCCAGACGGATGATGTGTATGAACAATATTATTTTGTGCCGCAAGACAAGGAGGGGGCTTATCTTCAAATAGAGCTGCTTACAGATAAGGAGAGAAGTCATGCCTTTTCCACTTTTTTAGAGACCATACTAGACGAAGTGGAAAGAAACGAGTTCCCGATTTATGCGGGGCTGAAAAAGGGAATTCCTGTTTATTTTGTATATGAACTGGAACTGAGAAAACTTCAAATGGTCAAACAGGATATGGAAAGACGCGGAAGGGGTATGGCGGTATGCTTTGATTATCAACAGGAACTGCTAAAAGATTATTATGGAGAGGGGGTGGAGATAATGGTACTGGATTGTGAAAAGGTAAAGCAGTATCTGTTGGCTATGGAGGTGTAGGCAGGTATGGTTTCTATGGAAGCACTATAGGAGGTGACGGAGACCATGCAGGATCAATTTCGGACTGGAAGTGTGACTGTGGATAGAATGAGCCGCCTACATATTTCAGGAAATATCATACCGGTTACCTGGTATAAAACCATTCGAAAATCAACAGGAAAGCCCAACTTAAATGCAATCATCATTTTGGCGGATATTGTATATTGGTACCGTCCGACAGAAGTGCGTGATGAAATGACAGGAGAACTTGTAGGATTGAAAAAGAAATTCCATGCAGATCTTTTGCAGCGAAGTTATCAGCAGATTGCAGACCAGTTTGGGATTACGAAAAGAGATGCAACAAATGCGGTAGTAGAACTGGAAAAAATGAAAGTGATCAGACGTGTTTTTCGGACACTTCATGTAAATGGGCAGCAAGTGCCAAATGTATTGTTTCTAGATTTGAACGTGGACATATTGGAAGCCCTTACCTATCCGGATCACGAGCAGGGGTGTCACTTAAATGGGGGATACCCCTCCCTGAAAAAGGAGACAGGTATCACGGATACCGGGGGAATGGAGTCTCCATTTTGGGAGAGAGAGGTATCCTATATCGGTGAGACAAATACAGAGAATACAAACAGAAAATTCAGTACAGAGAGTTCCTCTTTGTTTCAAATCGAAAAGGAAGTCAGGGAACAGATTTCTTATGGGGCTTTAAAACATGATAATCCCTATAATATGCAGATAGATGAATTGGTAGGTATCCTGGTAGATGTGAAAACCTGTTCTGCAAAAACGATTCGGGTAAATCGGGAAGACAAGCCAGCTGAGATTGTAAAAGCACAATTTCAAAAAATCGGAATGGAGCATATACAGTTTGTTTTAAACTGTATGGAGAAAAACACAACAAAAGTTACGAATATGCGGGCTATGTTGATCACTGCTCTCTATAATTCTGTAAATACGATTTCCAGTTACTATAGCAGTCTCTATAACTACCACAGATCATACGGTGTATTAGAAAAAGGAGAGGAGGAATAGAACGAAAGAGAAAAAAGAACAGAGAGACAGATGCAAGAAAATCGGTTTTGGTGTTCTGCTTGCCACATTAACTGTCTATTTTGGAGGTTTTTTAGAAAGGTTGTCTCATTCAGTTGTAGTACTAAACCCGTTTGTATGCATTTGGAGAGGCTTTACAACAGCAACAGGACTTCAAAGTTCCGTAGTAGCATTTTTATGTATGCTGCTTTTGGGTATGCTCATTATCTGGAGAGGAAAGGAAAAGGATATTTCAGAAACAGATGAACGGAACTTTGATTATTCGGTAAAGGGAACCTATGGTACAGCCGGATATATGAAGCCGGAGGAACAAAAAGAAATTTTAAACGCAGACCAGAACTTACAAGACGTTCTGGGGATTATTTTTGGAAAGGATTTAGAAAATGGAGAATACGTAAGCCTTCCGATAGATTCCAGACTGAATAGGAATCTAGCAGTTTGTGGCAGCCAGGGAAGTATGAAATCAAGAGCATTTGCAAGAAATATGGCATTGCAGTGCGTGCGTCGTGGAGAGTCCATGTATCTTACCGATCCAAAATCAGAGTTGTATGAAGATTTAGCAGGATATTTGCGGGAAGAGGGCTATATTGTAAAACAGTTAAATCTGATAGACCTTGTAAACAGTGATGCCTGGGACTGTCTTGCGGAAATTGATGATGGAAGCCTGATAGATGTGTTTGTTGACGTCGTGATCCGGAACACAACTGATAAATTTGACCATTTTTATGATAACGTAGAAATGGATTTGCTGAAAGCGCTGTGCCTGTATGTATATGAAGAATATCCAGTGGGGAAAAAAACATTTCCAGAAGCATATAAACTGCTGCTGAATAAATCGGTAGAAATGCTAGATGCTATCTTTGAACGTCTGCCGACAACACACCCGGCAAGAGGACCATATCAGCTTTTTTCAAAGGCAGAAAAGGTAAAAGGAAATGCGGTATTGGGACTTGGAACCCGTTTGCAGATTATGCAGAATAAACTGGTACAGCAGATAACCAGTCATGGGGATTTTGACCTGACACTTCCGGGAAAACAAAAGTGTGCTTATTTTTGCATTACATCAGATCAGGATTCTACATATGATGTTTTGGCAACACTGTTTACCTCATTTCTTAGCATCAAATTGGTGAGACTGGCAGATCGAATGGAAGATCGGAAACTTCCGGTTCCCATGTGCTTTATCTTAGATGAATTTCCGAACATCGGAGTGATTCCGGATTTTAAAAAGAAATTGGCAACCGCACGAAGCAGGGGAATCGGCATGAGTATTATCTTTCAGAATATCCCCCAGATGATGAACCGATATCCGGAAGGACAATGGGAAGAAATACTTGGCGGTTGTGATATGTCTTTATTTTTAGGGTGCAATGATATGACAACTGCTACTTATTACAGTTCCCGTTCAGGAGAGATTACGGTTTCCGTTGCATCTATGCGGAAAAGCTATTATACTATACGCATGACAGATTATGTGCCGGAATACGCAGAGACTTCTTCCGTAGGAAAAAGAATGCTGCTGCTTCCTGATGAAGTATTACGTTTTCCCATTGATCAGATGCTTTTGATTATCCGTGGACAGAAAGTGCTAAAACTTCGGAAAATGGATTATACGGAACATCCAGATGCAAAACATCTGAAGTTGGAAAAAACAAATGAACATATTCCGAAATGGTATCGGGAAATGGAAGCAGAAAAAAATCAGTTTCAGATATTGGCGCAGGAGAGGGAAGAGGTTGAGCGTTTTGAAAGAAAACAGGCAGAAGAAAGCAGGGAAGAACAGGAATCGGAACCTCTGACATTACAAGGGGAACCGCCGAAAAAGTCTGTAAGGAAAAATGAAAAGCAGACAACTGTATACAAAGTAGAAGATTTGTTTCAAAAAAGTACAGATGGAGATGGAGGTGGAGATTAAGGCTGTATGAATATGGAGAAAAATGCACTGGTAAAATATACTTTTTTAAAATTGCTCTTAAGAGAATTTGGGATCTACATCAGGGAAACAGAAGTAGAAAAGGCTGACTTGGCAAAACAGTGTGTGGAGATTTATGATACACCGGAAGAATTCTATGAAAAGACAAACTGGGATAAAGACAATCCAGAGCAGAGCAGTTTCCAGTATTTGGAGGAGAATCAAATCTGCCGGAGAATCCAGGGGAAAATCTGGTATTTTTCCCGTATCCGGTGGGAAGAAGGTTTAAAAAAGTTGAAAAATTGAAAAGCGATTGCAAAAATAAGAAATTGCGATAACATTGCAACACAATCGGAATTGACAGGCAAAACGGAATGTTTTATGATGATAGTGTAAATAATCAGGCACAGAAAGCAGCCAAAGGGCTGTTTTTTTGTGCCTTTTTTGATGAAGAAAAGGAGGCTGTATATGGCAGAAACGAAAACAACAATCACAGAAGAAGTAAAAAATGAAATTCCAAGAGCAGTAACACAAAATTCAATCCTGACGATTGAAGTCGATGCTTCGATTGAAAGTACACAGGAAAAAGAAGAGGCAAAATGGCATCAGTTGTTAAATGCCCAGCGAACCCGGAAAATCCTGACTGGTCCGTTAAGTGGTATTGAGAAACTGGAAAGCGGCTGGACAGTAGCAGTCACTTATTTTAATGGTTACCGGATTTTAATCCCTATGTCTGAAATGATGATTAACTTAAAAGGAGACGGAAGGGAAAATGCGGATACATTGAACCGCCAGGTAAGGATTGCTAATAATATGCTTGGGGCAGATATTGATTTTATTATCAAAGATTTAGATGAGGCTTCCAGAAGCGTAGTGGCATCCCGAAAAGATGCGATGCTGCGGAAACGACAGATTTTCTATTTTACAGAAAATGAAGAGGAGCAGCCAATGGTTTATCCTGGAAGGATTGTGGAGGCCAGAGTCATTGCTGTAGCACCAAAGGCAGTCCGTCTGGAAGTGTTTGGTGTAGAGTGCTCTGTGCGTGCGAGAGACATGGCATGGGAATGGATGCCAGATGCAACAGAAAAATTTCAGGTGGGAGATTTAGTGTTGGTCTGCGTTAACAAAATAGAAATGCCTGATGCTGAGAGTATGACAGTAGCCGTAGATGCGAAGGGAGCAACGGAAAATACCAATAAGGACAACTTAAAGAAATGCCACCGCCAGGGAAAATATTCCGGTATCGTGGTTGATGTTTATAAGGGAACGTACTTTATCCGTTTAGATCTTGGAGTAAATGCTATTGCCCATGAGTGCAACATGGCTTCCCTTCCAGGAAAACGAGATAAAATTGGCTTTGTTGTAACACGAATCAATGAAACTTCTGAGGTGGCAGAGGGAATCATTACAAGGCTGATTAAAAAATATTCTTAAAAATAAAAAAAATTTGGAAAACCTATTGAACCGTGAAAGCCAAATTTTTTATAATGCAATGATATAGACTAAAGCAGAAAGGGGAAATTCGATGAAGAAAAAGAAAAATAGAAAGCAACTTCCAGAGGTAATCTGCCCATATTGTGGGAAAAAGGCAGTTTTAAGACCAGCTTCCTATCTATATGGAGAAAAGAGAATTTTCACCCCGGAAACAATGTTTTATGTGTGTAGTGGTTATCCGGACTGCAATGCTTATGTTTCAGCGAACCAGAAAAACCACAGACCGCTTGGAATTATGGCGGATGGGGAACTTCGAAACCTTCGGATACAGACACATCGTGCATTAAGAGAAATTTGGACACAGGGATATATGACAAAAAACAGTACATATCATTGGCTGAGTGGAAAACTGGCACTTCCGGAAAAGGAGACACATGTTGCCATGTTTAGTACTTATCGTTGTAGGGAAACCATACGCTTAGCCAATGAATTGTTAGAAGAGAGAAAAGAGATGGAAAAAAAGAAACAAAAAGGAAAGCCGAAAGGAGAAACAAAATCGCATGATAATGAAAGCCACGGAACACGATATGTATCGGCTTCTGGATTATAAAGAGAAATGTCTGATAAGGGCGGGAAGCTGTTTTGGAATTTCCGGACTTCTGGGATTTTTCCTGCTTTTTAACCATTGCTTTTGGGAGAGTATCTGTGTATTCCTGATTTTAGCAAGTTGGGGATTCTATTTGGTAAAAGAAGCACTGAAAGCAAATGGAAGGATTATGCAGACGAAAGGCTGTTATATGAAATTAGAAGAGGATTGTCTGGTAATTCGTCAGCCATACAAAAATGAGCATTATGAAGTCTGCCGGATTTTTTACAGAGAAATGGAAAAAATCGTAGAGGGAAGCCGCAGGGGGATCCCGGAATTTTATATTGTAATCCGTAAAATGAAAGAGACAGAACAGACGAGTTTTATCCTGCTTGATAAGAAGGAAAGGGAAACACTTGTTTTTCAGGTGCGCTCTTTTGGGTATGACAAAGAAGCGTTCCGGAAATTCTATCTAAAGCTGCGGTGGCTGGTTCCTGGAAAAGTACGGATTATTGGAACAAAAAAACAGACTGTATGGAAACAGAAAGCAAAGAAACATTGGGTCGGGCCGGCATTTGCCGGCTTTCTTTTTTATCTTATACCAAAAGCAGTTCTGTGTCTGCTTTTGTAGTTCCAAAGGTAAGAAAGAGAAATGGAGATGGACATGAAAAAAAGGTGGAGGAAGCAGTGGGAAAGCATGACACAATATATGATCAAAAATTTAGATGGAACAGAAGAAATCCCATTTTTATTTAAAGATAAAATGCTGAAAGCAGGGCTTTTGTCTTTTTTTATTGCTGTAATCGGTACATATATGGGGGTGCAATTTGAGGAAGCGAGTTTTTTGATACTTACCTGGATATTGGCAGTGTTTTCGTTTTATCAGATTTTCAAGTTTCTGAAGATTGGGAAAACAGGAGAATATGAGATTATGGAAGCACAGGTTCTTGCAGTCAAGGGAAAGCATTATCCGGGCAGAATGTATCAGATAGTTGTACAGGATAAAGACGGAAGCCGGATCCGCATTCGGATGCAAAAAGAAAAAAACCTCATGGTTGGAAAAACATACCGGTTCTATTTTGGAAAAGTGGAACGGGTGGAGGGAAAAGCTGCAAAAATAGGGGAACTTATGTATGAGGTTTTTTACGGGGCAGAAGAAATCCCACAGGAAGAACGGTGAAAAAAGTGTGGTTCGAACCCACACTCTTCCTTTCGTGCCGACATGCACGAAATAATAATAAAAAGGAGAGATGACTATGGCAGGAAAAGAAATGAAAGGAACTGTAAAATGGTTTAGTGCAAAGAGAGGATATGGCTTTCTTGTGGATGCAGATGGCATTGATTACTTTGTACATTACAGTGAGATCCAGTCGGAAGGATTTAAAACCTTGAGGAACAATATGGAAGTATCCTTTATGGTTGAAGAAGATGAAAAGGGACGAAGCATTGCAAAGTGTGTTGTTCCAATCTCAGAAGAAACATCGGAAGAAGAATAAACGACTGGAAGGGGGCAGATAAAAATGCTTCTGTCCCCGGTTAAAAAAATTCTGGTAAATATGTGTGGAATTGTGAAAAAACCGTATTTGCTACTAAATACATGGATAGAAAGATTGACATGTACTATATATTGTGTTAATCTTTAAGTGACTTTATTTTATATGGAAACAGCATATTGCTTTCCATAAGTCAAATTTAGTTCCGGCTATGTTTCCGGAAGAGAACTTTTAACAACCGTTTTAAACGCATAGATAGACAGACACAAAAAGACAATGGCTCTTTTTTGTGTCTTTTTTTGTGCGTGAAAGGAGGAAAACATGCAAAAAAACGGAAAGGAAGGAGAAAAGAATGTGCCAAAGGAAATATGTACAGAAGCTAAGCGAACAGCGAAAAACCAGAAAACTGTTTGAAACGCTCACTTTTTTAGAAAAGCAGATGGAAGATGAGTCTGCCGTTCGGGATGCTGACACGGTACTTGCAGATATTTTAGAGGGCGCCGATTTTGAAATTACCGGAATTGTAACTGACCTTTTAAAAACTTATCAGGGCAGTAAAGACCGTGAGTCAGTGGAAACCTGTTTCGAAGTATTAACAGGGGTAACGATACAAGAGTATCTAAAAAAGTGTATCATCACGATTCTCAGTCAGAAAAAAGGAGAGGTTTCAAATCGAAAAAAGTGCATGCTCTATCAGGGATTGCATTTTTTACCTGTGGGGAAAAGGGTGGAGCAAAAAGGAGAAATTTATCTTTTCCCTAGGAAGATTTCGAACCATGAGAAAGAAATAGACCAATTGCAAGAAGTCAAGGAACAAACAGGCCTTGATATATTTCTTTGTCTGGAAGATTACCGGCTGTACTTCCTACAGGAAAGGAAAGTTTTTGTATATCTGCCAAATGGAAGGAGGCGAACCTATGCAGACAAGTATTCTATGGGAAGGGAGTCTGCCAAGTAAGGAAGAGATGGAGAAAATGAAACAGGAAGGTTATCTGTTTCGTGCTGTAGAAGGTGGATGGAAGATTTGTTTAAAGCTGCATAATACACCTACGGGAACATGGTATGCAGATAACTTCTCAAAATCATTTTTAAAAGAAGTGGAATTGCATCAATATCTGGAAGAGGTTGAAAAACGGGCAACATGGTTTGAGGTTCCAAGTAAAGAATTACGAGTATACGAAGCAGGACAGATACTGGAAAAGCCTGAGAGTAAAGAAGAGCGTATCTGTATGGAAGTATTACGAGATACAAAGAACCATTCCCGTCTTTTATTGAAAACTAATCAGACAGAAGCATACCAACTGGGGAGTTCTGCAATCCCGACTTTAGAAAGCAGGGCCAGAATCAGCGGTGCGGCATTGTCCAGTGTAGAGCCTGCGGTACTTGCGGAAATCCTGAATCAGTGTTTGAAAGTCGCAAAAGGGAAAGCATTGCTCCGTGTTTCAGAAGGAAAGGTTCGGGCAGTGCATTCAGCAGAAAAAAACGGGTATCAGGTATATCCCTTACCGGAGGTTTTTATGCTTGCCAGTGTTTACATACGTGGAGAGTATAAAAAGAGTACCTTTTTAGAAGGGTATGCGGACCAGACTATGGTATCGGCAATCTGGCAGATTGAAGATCATCGGCTGGAAGAAGTGTATGGGGAAATCATGGAAAAGTATGGAAAGCAGGTAAAAGAGAAACTTACAGCTACCATACGCATCACATCTTCCGATGTGGCAGCATCAGGTGCCAATATTTTTTACAGCCTGATGGAGGGACAACGAAAGATTGCATTAGGAACGGATATGCGGATGCGGCACAATAATTCTGTGGAATTTCAACAGTTTACGGAAAATCTGCTTTCAACTTTTGAATGCTATAAAAATGCATTGAAAGGGACGGTGGAAAAACTGTGTGCTATTTCTATTGAGTATCCAGTCAATACCATGATTGGAATTATGACAAAACAAGGGTTTGGGAAAAAGAATGTTGCAGAGATCGTAGACCGCTTTAAAGCAACCTTTGGTGATGCACCCTGCACCGCATACGAAGTGTATTGTGGGATTGGGGAAATTCTTTTCCTGGCACAGAGCAAGGGAATATCCGGCAGAACTATGGTGGAGCTGGAAGAAAAAGTTGCCAAATGCACGAGTATGAAGTGGAGAGAATATGACATTCCCGGAGATCTTGCTTATTAGGGGAAGATCAGAAAAATTAAATTTGGGTTACCGTATATATAGGAGAGAAAAGAATATGGATTATAAAAAAGGAAAGAAAGAACTGGGAATTTATTACGCAAATATGCTGGTTTCCATTGCAGAAGAGATCTCTGCAAAGAACACAGGAAAAGGAAAGACGGGAATACAAGGAATCTTTTCCGCTTTACAAAAGCGTGGGACAGTCCGCAGAAATATGACATATCTGGTCACACACTGGATTTACAGATTGTCACTGTTTACACCATGGGAAGAGGAAGAACTTTGGGCAGTAGATATGGCAAGAGAAGCGTTCTCCTGTCCTGTGATACTTCCAACATGCAGCAGAAAGAATATTTTCAGAATCCGGAAGATAGAAGGAGAACCAGAAAAACGGCTGGAAGCAATTTTAAGACAGCTAACAGATTCCGACAAAGATCAGTTTATGAAAGCATTTTGGCTGGAACTTGTAACTATGAAGAAAGAGAAACAGCAGGTACTTACAGAATTTTTATTGGAATGGCTGTGGGTAGCATGTGGGAAAGAACAGGCAATGGAAAGAATACGGTATTGGGCATCTTCATACTGTCTTCCATTTGCATAAAAATGAAAAGAAAAGGAGAAAAAGAATATGAGAAATGTACCAGAATGGACGAAAGGAAATGCATTTGCAAAACGTTTTTTTAAGTGGCTTAGGAGAAAGAACAAGCCAGCCCTTTTGACATGGGAGAATGTGTTTACCAAGACTTTCAACAGAGAATTTACCTTTGTGTATATGGGAACAAACCTTGAAAACAGAGCCAGTCATTTATATCAGGGGATGGAATTTGTCGGGATTTTCAACCAAAAGACGTTTGAATTTACAGATGTATCCTACGCCTTGCGTGCTTTGTTAAATATTCCGGAAGGAAAAAATTTCCGGTTCCAGCGTGGATGTATGCGCTGCCTGGAACAGAAGGTTCAGGAATATGCCCAAAAGAAACTGGAGAAAGGAAAAAAGGATATTGTGATCACCGCAGTTGAAAGAGCAGCAGTCGCATGGAAATATCGGGAATTGATTGAAAAGACAGCAGGAGATGTGATTTTTGAAAAAAATTCTGTAACAGACCGATTACTCCCACAACAGGACTTTGCTTTCGATGGAGAAACGTATGTATTTGACAATTGGATGTACTTTTGCTATTTAAGAAACCGAAAGGCTGTCATCCGCAGGTTTGGAAGATACTGGGCAAAAGAACTGCAGAACAGGGAAGTCATGCGTCAGATTTTTGAAACAGAAGTAAACAACAAAGCAAAGTTTTTGATGAAGAAACAACCGGAGAGGATTGAAAAAATCAGAGCCCTGAGAAAATCGTTGGAGCAGGTGCATCATACCGTAATTGTAGTTGTAAGAGGGAGACAAGGTGTTTTTGAATATTTCCACATCGATGCAGAGGTATTAAAAAATACAACCGGAAAGTACCCACTCAGTCAGGTATCTGGACAAGAAAAGAAACGTCTGAAAGAAAAGTACGGGGCAAATAAGGTATGGGACGTAGAAGAAATCTATCAGGTAGGAGCAAGGGATATCTGGTATTACAATGTCATGGCAGAACAGAAACAGGCTGCTTAATTGAAAGAACAGGAGGACATAGGATGGAAAACAAAGAAACAATGAATTTACAGCAAAAACTAATTGCAATTTCAAACGAAATGCCAAAGCTGTTAAAAAAGCATTATTCAGACGAAGTGGATTATGATTTTGTAAAGATTGATGATATCTTTGAACTTTTAAATCCGGCGTTTACGAAGCACCACATCTGTTTGCAGGAATTAGAAGAGACAGATGCAGCTTACAGTAAAGTAGATGGCAGCTGGATTTATACAGCAAAACTTACATTTTTTATTGTCAATGCGGACTGTTTGGAGGAAAAAGAGCGAGTAAGTATTCAGCTGGTGGGAGACCATCTGGACTCTCCTGCAAAGGCGAAAGGAGCAGCATGGACGTATGGGTTTAAATACTTCTTCCTGTATAAATTCCGTATGAAACAGGAAACGGAAGATCCGGATATGAAGGGGACACCAAATGGACCTGATAAATCAAAGGAAAGGGTGGAATATAAAAAATCCGAAGTGCCGGTAAAGCCACAGAAACCGGAAAAAAAGGCTTCTGATGTAATTGCAGACAGTCCTTTAGCGCAACCGCCGCAGGAAGATAAGAAAAGAAACAAAGATACTATAATACAGGCAGATTTTTTCCCAGATCCTGCAGCTTTTTTAGAAGAAAGTGAAGAGGCAGAAACAGCGGAAGATATGAAAGTGCAAGAAACAAAGAGGTTGGAAAAACAATCTTCAGAAGCAGCAGAAGTAGTTCATCATCAGGAAACAGCAGAACAGGAAGTACTGTTAGAGGAAACTCAGCCAGATTCATTGACAAACGAGGGAAAAGACATTTTAGATTCTTCTTCCATAGAAGATTTAAAAGACGAAAAACCGGAGAGGGAACCAAACGAAAACAATCTGGAAGAAAAATCAAAAGAGGGGAAGAAAGGGCCGAAGGAGTCGGGCTTGCAATCTCATAAGAAAAAGGAAGAGGACGGTTTTGGACAGATGAACCTTTTGGATTTTTCAGCACAACAGACAAAGGAAGCAGAAGTTCAAGAGACAGAAAGCAGTGAAACAAAAGCAGCAGATACAGCTCAGGAGATTGCGGAAGAAAAGGAAATGAAAGAGAAATCTTCCGTTTCTGCTCCATCAGAAGATTTTGAAGAGGCGAAAGAAGAAGTTCCCTTTGAAGAAATAGATGAAGAAGACTTTTTCTTGCAGTTACAAAGAGATATGGAAAGTGAAGCGGAGAAGAAACCTCTGACAGTAGAAGCGGCAAAAAAGGTAATCTGTCCGTATGCGTTGTTTGAAGGAAAGTCATTTGGTGAAATGCTTGGGACAGAAGCGGGATATCGGCAGTTACAATGGTTTGCAAACGAATACAGAGGTTCTGATTTTAAAATGAAAGAAGCAGCTCAGCTTTTACTGGAAGATTGTGAACAGAAAGCTGCTTAAAAGATTAACTATTAGGAAGAGGTGTGCTGGCCATGCCTTTTCCGACTTTTGTAAGGGGATATTTCCAGAAAGGTAAAAAGGATATGAAAAAAAGAAAGCGTACAGATTCTTATCCAGTTGCCCCATTCACTATTTTTGATGTCGCAAACATGCTGGATATGGAATTTTTGGAAAACTGCAAAAATGGATATCAGGTAAAGGATGTCCAGAATGCAGCCAATGTTGTCTGTCCATTTTGTGGAGATGCAAGAGGGAAGGCAAGCATCTGTGTCTGTGCAGAAGGGAAAATCATTAATGTTTTCCATTGCTTTGATTGTGGAACTGGTCATAATATGCTGACACTTTATGCAGAACTTTGTCATCTGACGGGAAAGGACCGGTATAAAAAGGCATATCGGGAAATTTATAGAAGAAAGCAGGAGGAACCCGGCAGAAAGAAAAAGACAAGGGAAGCAATGCAGGAAGAAAGCCAGGGGATAAAAAAACAGGCAAGGAAACAGAAGGAACGCATGGCAGAACCTGTGGATGCAGAACAACGGCATCATGTTTATAAAAAAATGCTCTCTTATCTGAAACTGAAGGAATATCACCGCAAAGATTTGGAAAGAAGAGGTGTGAATGCAGAGATTATCCGGCGTATGGAAGAAAAAGGATATAAAAGTACCAGTAAGGAGGAATCTCAACAGATTGCCAGGAGACTGATAAAGCAGGGATTACGCTTGGAAGGCGTTCCCGGATTTTATATCAATCGGGAAGGAGACTGGGATCTGAATTTCTATGAAGGAAACAGCGGGTATCTTTGTCCTGTTTATACAGTAGACGGATATCTGGCAGGATTCCAGATACGATTGGACAACCCAAAGGGAAAAAATAAATATGTATGGCTTTCCAGTGCAAATCAAAAGAAAGGGTGTGGGATCAGCAGTATTGTAGGGATATCGGGAAAAGCAGAAGGAAATGAGATTTATGTGACCGAAGGAATTTTAAAAGCAGAGATTGCCCATCAGGTATCAGGAAAAACGTTCCTTGGGAATCCGGGAATTGGAAATTGGAGAGATTTGTATGAGGTTTTACAAGCATTAAAAAAGCGTGGTCTCTCCCATGTGGAAGAAGTCTATGACATGGATAAGCAGTTACGGCTTATATGTGACAAAAAGTATAGTGAAATCTGTGAGGAATGTGAAGAGAGAAAGAAAGAGGGCGATCCTTACTTTGAATGCCCGAAAAAAAGAGTAAAACGGGATACCATACGAAAAGGCTGTAATCATACATACCGTATCTGTGAGGAGCTTTCCTTATCCTGTAATCGGAACCAGTGGGATTTAGATCAGGACGGACTGTGGGCAGAACATGAAAAAGGGATTGATGACTGGCTGACAAAGGAAATCAGGAAAAACACAAGATAATTCATTTTTAAAATGTGCAAAAGAGGAATTGCGAAAGCAGTTCCTTTTTTGCATGGTTTAAAGTGCCATGGGAAAGGAGAACAATGTATGATTCGGGACAGACCTTAAGAAGAAATGGGAAACAGGGCAGTTTCCGGTGTGCAGCATATTCCCGAAAATGGAACTGCCCGTCTAAAAAACAATAAAGTGAAAGGAGAGAGCGTTTATTGAAAACAACATGGAAAAAACGATGTACAGCAGGATTTTTAGCTGTTTTATTAGGGTGTTCCTCTCTGCTTGCAGGTGGGAGCAGTGCTTTTGCAGCACCATTAGAACAGACAGATGTAAAAGAAGAAACACAGGCAGAAGACATTACGATTGAGCAGGGAGAAACTTTTGATCCGGCATCCGATTTCACCGGTATTACTGTAAAAGACGGAGAAAAGGTTTCTCTTGTTTTGTCAGCAGATAAAGAAGGAAAGCTGTTTGATGCAGACAGACCTGGAAGGTATGACTGTATTTACCAGGTCCAAAAACCTTCCGGAGATACTTATGAGATTACACGGAAAATCATTGTGAAGGAAGCGGGAAAGGAAGGAGAGAGTCCGCAAAAAGAGAAGAAACAGAAGAAAGAGATAAAAAGTGGGGAGGAAGATGCAGAGCCTGATGGTGCCAACATTGATACCAGTGCATTAAAGGAAGAAGAGGGTGTTTTGTTTTCCGTTGTCCCCTCTTCTATGGAACAGGCAAGGGAAAAAGCTTCTTTGGTGCAAGGGGAGAGGATTGTATACCCAAGTGATTTAGGTTCTTACAGTACCTGCTATTTTTACGTCAACGAACGGATTGCATACTGTCTGGAATCAAATCTGCAGTCACCGCCTTCGTCTGATTACGTGGCAGAAATTTATGAGAGCAACTTAAACTTACAGAAAGTTTTGTATTATGGATATGGAGGGCCGGGGGATTTAACCGGAGAATATCTAAAGAATTATAGCAATGATATCAAATATGTCCTGACACATTTAGCAGCAAGTTACTGTTATGGCGGAGAGGAAGTGGCATTTGTGGGCTGCACGCAGGACGGACTGAAACGCTATGGTGTCATGGAATACATCAATTATCTTTGCGGGCAGGAAGCACCGCCAAGTGCTGCCATCAGCCTTTCTTCCACAAACGAAACCGCTTTTTTGGAAGGAGATGTGCAGAAAACAAAAAATATCACATTAAATGGAGACCATAGAAATTATATTACCCTTTCTTTACCGGAAGGTGTGACTTACCATGATACTGCCGGAAAGGAGCAGAAAGGAGATTCCATTAAGATTTATGGTGGTACGACTTTTTACTTTACTGCAGAAAAAACCGTACATGGTACCTGGAATAGCGGAGATTTAGGCGGACAGGTAGGAGCTCAGTGGAAAACTCTGGTGGTTTCTACCGGTTCCGGCAATCAGGATGTTGGTTATGGGGATTTTTATGAGGAACCAAGTGCTAAGGTTTCATTTTCGATTCAATGGATGGATATTTCCTGGATCGAAGTCATCAAAGAAGATGCAAAAAGCAGTGTAAAACTTGCAGGGGCTGTTTTTGGGATTTATCGGGATCAGGCATGTACAGATTTGATTCTGGAGATGCCGCCAACAGATGAAAAAGGAGCAACTAAAGCGGAGCTGACAAAGACGCAGGATACAGTGTACATCAAGGAAATCACTGCACCGAAAGGGTATAAACTGAATACAACTGCTTACAATGTCAATCTGGAAGTAGCAAAAACACAAACACTGACTGTAAAAAATGAGGAACAAAAAGGGAAGATCATCATCCGAAAGCAGGGAGAAAAGCTGACAGGAGTATCTGGAGAGGCTGGAAATCTGCAATTTACCTTATACCAATGCTGCATTTGCAGGGGCAAAGTATAAAATTTATGCAGCAGAAGACATCTACAGCCAGGATAAGCAGACAAAAATCTATCAGGCAGGAGATTTGGCAGCAGAATTGGAGACAAAAGAAGACGGAAGTTGTTCTTCGGATATGCTTCATCTCGGAACCTATAAGGTGGTAGAACAGCAGGCTCCGGATTCCCTGACAATAGGGAAGACAGAGGAAGAGCGTACCCATATGGTAACCCTTTCTTATGCAGGGCAGACAGTAGAAGTGGTTGAGGAAGAAACACAATATGAAAATGCCAGACCAAAGGTATCTGTGGAAGTGCTGAAGAAATCAAGTAATGATGATGCGGCATTGAAGGGGGCAATTTTTGGACTGTATGCAGATGAAGATATTACCGGTGCAGACGGTTCCGTGCTGGTTACAAAGGGAACTTTGATACAGAAAGCGGAGTCTAATGAAAACGGGAAGGCTGCATTTACTGCGGATATCCCAATTGGCTTCCATTATGTAGTAAAGGAAATACAGGCACCACCTCTTTATGTTCAGAGCAGTGATAGTTATGAGTTCTTTTATGAATATAAAAATGATACGACCTACACGTATACCTTTGCACATACCTTTAAAAATAAAGAGGTACGGGGAGCAGTCCATATCAAGAAAATAGACAAAGATACACAGGACTCTGTAAGCCAGGGAGATGGAGATTTAAACGGGGCTGTCTATGGATTGTATGCGGCAGAAGATATTCAACACCCAAATGGAAAGACAGGACTGCTTTATAAAAAGGATCAGTTGGTCGTGCAGGGAACGATCGAAAAAGGTGTTCTGAATTTCAAAGATTTATATCTTGGAAAATACTATGTACAGGAAATTTCTGCACCTCCTTCCAATGCATATTTGCTGGATCAAACCAAATACCCGGTAGATCTTGCATATGAAGGGCAAGATGTGGAAATTGTGCAGAAAAATGTGACTGTTTTGGAAACCATAAAAAAACAGGCATTCCAGTTAATTAAAATCAGTGATGATGGCAGCCAGACGGAAACAGAATTGCTGGAGGGTGCCGGATTTAAAGTGTACCTGATCAGTGAACTTTCTAAAGTAAAGGATGGTACCTTAAAACCATCGAATGGAACCGAATATGTACCGCAGGATTTTATCGGATATGATTTCAGTAAAGAGGAAACTGCATCTTATTATGAAAATGGAGAAAAGATACAGACAGAAGAAATGTTTACCGACAAAAAAGGGTATCTGTGTTCCCCGGAACTTCCATATGGAAAATATGTGTGTATTGAAAGTACCATTCCGGAAAATGTAGAAGGAATTCAGCCGTTTTTGGTGACTATCGATGAAGACAGCAGGGAACCGCAGACATGGCGTGTCTTTAATGACCGTCCGATGCAGTTTTATTTTAAGATCATCAAAAAGGATGCACAGACGGAACTTCCAATTTTAAAGAACAGTGCCCACTATAAAATTTATGATGTGGAGAAGAAGAAATACGTCACTATGAAAGTACGGTATCCGAAGCCAGAAACAATTGACGTTTTTGAAACAAATGAGGAAGGCTATCTGTTGACGCCGGAGCCGCTTAAAATGGGAACTTACCGGATTGAAGAAGTAAAAAGCCCGGAACTGTTTGTACAGACCGGATTTGAACAGGTACTTAAAAAGGGAGAGGAAATCCTTCCGTTAAATGAGGTGACAAAGGAAGGGACTTATGAGAAAGCACCAAGGGAATCCATTACGATCAAAGTGGACAGCAATACTGCACATGAGGTGGAAGAGGAAACCGGAAAATATATTGTAGTGGTAGAAGTAAAGAACGATGAAGCGGTAGGAAGCCTGACGATCCAGAAAACAGGAGAAGTGCTTGTTGGTGCTGAAAAAGTAACAGAGCAGATACTGACAAAATTAAAGAATGGTCTGGCAAAGGCAGTAAACCAAGTGTCTAATCTGTTTACCGGAGAAGATGTTATGGAAACAGAAAAAGGATGTGAGTTTGCGTATGAAGAACAGGGACTTGCAGGAGCAGAATTCTCTATTTATGCAAGGGAAACCATTTACTCACCAGATGGACAGGTAGACAGTGAGGGTAATCGGATCATACGTTTTGAAAAAGGCGCATTGGTTGGAACGATTGTAACAGATGAAAAAGGAAAAGGGACTTTAAATAATCTTCCGATTGGAAAATTTTATATTAAAGAAACAAAAACGGGAGATTCCTTTGTGCTAGATCCAGCCGAACAGGATTTTGAAATCACCTATAAAGGACAAGAAGTGGCAGTTGACTATGTAACAAAGGAAATCAAGAATCAGAGGCAGAAAGTGGAAATTGAAGTGCTGAAAAAATCGGAAGCCACAAAAGAGCCACTGGAAGGGGTTTCATTTGGATTGTATGCAGGAGAAGATATTGTAAATGCAGCAGGAAAAGTTGTGGTGAAAAAGGATGAACTGGTAGCAGTTGAAAAAACAGATCAAGAAGGAAAATTGAAGTACTCGGATACCATTCCACACGGGAAATATTATCTGAAGGAACTGGAAGGTCTGCCAGGATATCTACCATATGAAGAGAAGATTGAAATTGATGCTTCTTATACGGATCCGGAATTGGAAGTGATTTCTATACAAAAAGAAGTGGAGAACCAGCCGACGAAAGTTGAAGTTACAAAAACAGACATTACTGGAGAAAAGGAAGTGGAAGGTGCCAGACTACAGATTAAAGATGAAGAAGGAACTGTAGTGGAAGAGTGGACTTCTACAAACGAATCGCATATCATTTATGCATTAAAACCGGGTAAGTACATACTTCACGAAGAACAGGCTCCAACAGAAAATGGATATGTGAAAGCAGAAGATGTGGAATTTACCGTAGAGGAAACCGGAGAAATCCAGAAAGTTTCCATGAAAGACGATCATACAAAGATAGACATCACAAAAACGGATATCACCGGAGAACAGGAAATTGAAGGAGCCAAGTTACAGGTACTGGACGAAGAGGGAAATATCATAGAAGAATGGACCTCTACCAAAGAACCTTACCGGATCGAGTATCTACAGCCGGGAAAAATATATATCCTTCATGAAGAAGCTGCACCGGAAGGATTTTTGATTGCAGAAGATGTAGAATTTACTGTAGAGGAAACCGGAGAAGTACAGAAAGTTTCCATGAAAGATGAAGTACCAATGGGGCAGTTAATTATTAAGAAAACAGATGCAGAAGATCAGACACCACTTGCCAATGTGGAATTTGAATTGAAAAACAAAGAGACTGAGGAAGTGGTTGGAAAACTTACTACAGATAAAGATGGAGTTGCAACCAGTGAACTGCTGCCGATTGCCACATACGAAGACGGAAAAGCAGTAGGACCGATTACTTATGTATTATCGGAAACGAAACCGTTGGAAGGATATGAAGAGCATACGGAAACCTATGAAATCACATTTAGTTATGTGGACGCAAAAACAAAGGTTATTGAAGTGGTAAAAGAAATCCAGAATAAGAAACTTCCGCAGACACCGGAAAAACCAGAGGACGTAAAAACCGGGGATAATACCATGCTCCTGCTGCCAATCGGTATTGCAGTAGTAGCGGCCTTTGGTATTGGTATTGTCCTTTGGCGGATCAGACGCACAAAGAGATAAAAAGCATTTGGAGATGATGGAACACTAGACCTGCGGGGTGGTGTAAAGAACATTTCTGGATGCTTTACCAGAAGATTTCGGGGCGGTACCGGACCCCGCAAGTGAAAGGAAAGGTGATGCTGAAGCAAAAGAAAAGAATTTAAAAGTTTTTATAAAAGTGTAAGCGGCAACGAAGCAGAAAAATGCAAGTATCCGACCAGATTGGATACTTATGGTTGTGGCTGTATGCATAATTGTTCCTACTGCTATGCACGCAGCCTTTTGGATTTCCGCGGACTTTGGAATGCAGAAAATCCAAGAGTGGCAGATATCCAGAAAATCCGGAGAAAATTGGAAAAGGTGCCACCGGGAACCATTTTAAGACTTGGAGGCATGACAGATTGCTTTCAGCCGATGGAAAGTCAGGAACAGATTACCTATCAAACCATAGAACAGTTAAATGAATATGGTATTGGGTATCTGATTGTGACAAAATCCCATCTGGCAGGAGAGGAACGATACCGGAAACTTTATGATCCGAAGCTGGCACATATCCAGATCACCATTACCTGTTTTGATGATAAAAAGGCTCTTGCCTATGAAAAGGCAAGTAGTCCGTCAAAGCGGTTAAGGGCATTGTTAAAATTACAGGAAGAGGGCTTTGATGTCACATTACGATTAAGCCCTCTGATTGAGGAGTATTTGGATTTTGATTACTTAAATAGGCTGCCGGTAGACAAAGTTTTGGTAGAATTTCTTCGGGTGAATGGGTGGATTAAAAAGTGGTTTCCGGACTTGGATTACCAGAAATATGTTCTGCGTCAGAGTGGGTACTGGCATTTACCATTGGAAGAAAAAATCAGGATATTGGAAAAAATTCATCTTCCGTTGACGGTCTGTGAAGATGTCACAGAACATTATGAATATTGGAAACAGCATATCAATCCAAACCCACTGGATTGCTGTAATTTAAGAAAATAAGAGGCATAAGTGCAGGCGGCAGCGTATCAGTTTTGGTATGCTGCCGCTTTTTTACGTTGGAGGTAAGCAGATGAAAAAAAGAATACTTTTTACTTGGGATATTAAGCGTGATCTTGCTGGCAGCAGGAGTCTGGATTTATCAGATTATTAGTGAATATCAAACAGCGGAACGGGAATATGAACAGTTACAAGAATATGTAAAAGTAGAGAAGAATACAAGGGATCCGGAAAATACGAAACCAAATGTTGCAGAAGATGATAAGGAAGGAGAAAAGCAGGAAGAAACTGTAACGGTGGATTTTGCTTCTCTGCAGGCAATTAACCCAGATATTGTAGCGTGGCTTCGGATTCCGGGGGTGTTGGAATATCCAGTAGTGAGAGGGGAAGATAATTCCTACTATTTAAACCATACGGTGCAAAAAACTTACAATATTGCGGGCAGTATTTTTTTAGATTACCGGAATGAACGAGACTTTTCAGATAGTAAGAATATTATCTATGGCCATAATATGAAAGACGGCAGTATGTTTCATGTATTGAGAAATTATCAGGATATTGATTTTTTTCAGGAGCACACGGATATGGAGGTTTATTTACCGGATGGAAGAACTTTGAACTATCAGATTACAGCTTGTGAACAGGTACCGGCAGATAGTGAGATTTATCAGATAGAAAGAGGATATGCTGAGGATAGTAAGGAAAATGAAATCATATTGTCTACTTGTAGTGCAAAAGCAAATATCCGGATTGTTATAAAAGCGGATTTGAAAAAATAATTTAAAACAATAACTGCAAGATATTTTGAAAAAACAGATAACAAAAGGAGGGCACTAAGTGTATTTAATAGAAATTGATACCGAAAAATTTGATTTTCAAGGGATATCACACGAAGAATATTTGGAGTTTTTTGGCTATCGGGGCATACGAAAAGAAAAAGAAAATTTATATACGGTAACACAACTGGGAACCATACTTCCAGCAGTAAAAGTCCTTTGTCAAAAAGACAACGAAAAATTTTAGTGTTATCATCTTAATTTCAGATTTTAGGTGAAACATATGAAGTGATTGGTTGTTTCTAATTGATAAAAATTCTTCAAACTGCAAGAAAAATAATCCTTTCTGGCAGTTTCGTAGTTAGGAAATTTATTGACGGAAAACACAGGAAAAGGTATAATGAGCATAGAATAGTATGCATATGCGGCGATAGAAGCGTTATAAATCTACTATTTTTTGCACAGAAGCAGTGTTATGTTTTTATTGACAAACAGAAAGTTATGTGATAAAATGCGGAAACTTAGAGGAGGACATATGGCTAAAAAGAAAGTTTTTGCCGTAAAAAGGGGAAAAACAACAGGTTTGTTTTATTCTTGGGCTGAATGCCAAGAGTCGGTCAATGGATATCCTGGGGCAGAATTCAAAGGCTTTTCTGCAGAAGAAGAGGCCAAAGCATATTTGGAGGGTAAAGAAACAGCCAAAGATTGCGTCAAATACTCATGAAACTTTGGAAGAGGGATTAATTGTATATGTAGATGGCAGTTTTGATGAAAAAATAGGAAAATATTCGTTTGGATGTATTATTCTTACTCCAAATGGGGAGACTATTAAAGAATCCGGAAATGGTGATAATCCAGAATCATTAGCAATCCGAAATGTTGCCGGCGAAATGCTTGGTGCTATGTATGCTGTGAAATGGGCTATAAAAAATGGATATATCAGTCTGGATTTACGGTATGACTATGAAGGCATTGAGAAATGGGCAACTGGTGAATGGAAGGCAAAAAATACATTAACTCAAAAATATGCAGAGTTTATGAAAGAACATCAGAAACATTTGAATATTAAATTTACAAAAATAAAAGCTCATACGGGTGATTTTTATAATGAAGAAGTTGATAAGCTGGCAAAAGCAGCATTGACAGAAGGAAAAGGAATTCCTAAAATTAAACGTGGTGATTTTTGGTTTACGGTTGAAGGGATTACAGAAGATGATTTGATTGCCGTTCTTGGATTAGTAAAAGAAGAGATAGGTTCTGATAAGATAGCAGAAGAGGAAAAAAGCATAGCCCATGGTAAATCCATATCTCTTAAGATCAGCAATAAAGATAGAGTTGTGGTATCTCATTATAGCAAAAGCAATACAGTGGTTATGCAGGGAAAACCGCAACTGCTTTTTCAACAATCATAAGTTATATTACAGAGTTGGTAGATATCGAAGAAATTCCTAAAATATTCAATAATACATACAATGTTAGTATTGATAAAGATGAGGTTTGTTCAGAATTTCAATTCTATATGCCAAATTCTTTCGACAAATTTTCATCTAAAATGGAAAAAGCGCTTCTCCAGGCAGTGTATAACTTAAAATTAAATGGCAAGATGTTTGATGGAACATTCCTTGCGCATCCGGCAATGAGAGTCGTAGAAGCACATTTGAAGATTTTATTGGTGAAGTACGAAATTATTCCGGATGCAAAATATATTAAAGATAATGGCTTTAATATGTTTGATAAGCTTGGAGCAAAATACAAACTAAAGATGGATCAACATGGAACGGCTACTGAAGATAAAGCAAAGTATATTGGTAATCTTTATACGTTTTATCATAATAACCGGCATGTATTGTTCCATTGGGATGATCCGACAGGACCTTTAGATACTACAAAATTATTAAGTGTCGAAGATGCACATGATAAAATCAAAAGAGCACTGGCAATTATTGATGAATATTATGAGTAGTGTAAAAAAGAGAAAGGAGAAAGTTAGATGAATAACTTTGAGATTATTAAATTAAATAATGTAGAAGATAATATACTTATTGTTATGAAAACTAGCGAGCCTCCTTTTGACTTTCTTAGTGAAATGGAGGAAGCACTTCGTAATATACAGTATTTGGGGTATGTTACGATTGATGAACTATTACACAGTGGGAATACGGAAGAACGGTTTATTCAGGGCTTTTTTAATGGGAATTCTTTTGAAAATGGAAAATTCAAATTTACTGTTTATTGAAAAGAAGAGTAAATTAAGAGAGTACGCTTGTGAGTTTTTGCGTAAAGATATAGAACTTCTTCATTTTACAGGCTTAACAGGCAGACAGCAAAGATTAATTGAATGTGGTTGTGTAATCTAAATACCTAATACGGAATTATGATAACATAATAGTAGAAAATTTGATGAACTTATAAGAAGGCATTATCGCTGAGTCGGTAGTGCTTTTTTATTGGAAAAATTAAGGATATTTTTTCCTGCTATAAAAGTTATCAAAAAGTGATCTGTATTCTATAATATCTTGAGTAAAAAAGTGGATGAAAAAAAGGGATTTTTCACAAAAAATATTGCATATATCATATTGACGGTGTACAATATAACGAAAGATACTTTAGCGCTCTGATTGAGTAAGGGTGTATATAAGTTAAGAAAAATAGAACAAATTTTTTCTTGGAAAAACAAATGAAGGAGGAGCCCATGTGAAAAATAAGATTGTTAAAGCAGGAATAGGAATACTGATTCTTGGATGTTGTTTGGGCGGAGGCTATTATGCAGGGAGTCAAACAAATTCTGATGATATAAAACCTGTTGCTGTGGTAAAAGAAGATAAACCTGTAAAAGAAAAATTATACGATACAAATTTAATTGCGATTGTTAATGCTGACGAAGGAATTCAAAAAGAGGACAAAGTGGTAAGTTACAGTCAGTCTTTGCTAGGGACATTAACTCTCCCATATGAAATAACAGGTATTGAAGATGCAAAACAAGGATTAGAAAATGGAAAATATAGTGCATACATGATTTTACCTGGAACATTTTCAGCATCTGTTGAGTCTATCAATACAACACCACAAAAAGCAGTTTTAGAATATGCAATTGCTCAAAATCTCACGCAAGAGGCTCAGGCAAAAGCTATTTATTCAGTTGGAAATACTTTTACAACCTTAAATAATGGTATTAGTGAATTATATCTTTCTTCCGTTTTAAGTGAAGTGCACAAAGTACAAGATGCTGCAGGCATAATTAAAGAGAATGATATTCGAGATTTAAAAGCTCTAGGGGAGGTAAGTGGAGATGATTTGACAGAAGCAATTCAATTACCAGAACTAGCATCTGTAGATAAAAAAATTGAAATCTTAGATCTTATTCCACATTATGAGGAAGAAGATAAACTTCTTGCTGAAATTGATAAAACCTATCAAGATTCTTGGTCAAAGGGAGAAGAACAATTTAACAATACCATCAAGACACAGTCTAATGGTTTAACAGCAAGTCTAAAGAATGATGATGGTGTGAATGCAGAATACGAAAAAATGTTAACAATGCATGGACAGGAAATGGAAATCCCGAAATATGAGGATGATACGGAAGCCGAAAAAACTGAAGTTTCAGGTCATGTTGACAGTATTCAAAAGAATTTGAATGAAATCGAAAAGATAAGTGCACTAAAGAAAGATTTCGATGAACTAAAGGGAAAACAGTCTGTGGCAGATGAGAAAAATGGCAAAATTCAAACTTCTTATGACGAGATAAAAGAGAAGTTAAGAGAGTCCATTGTACGTGAATGGACTGAAGAAGAAGGAAAAGTTGCTTGGACGGAATACCAGGTTTATAGCAAACAAAATGTGGATGCTTTTTTACAGGGACAAGAAGCGGCAAAAATTGCATATGCAAACCAGAAGCTACGAGAATATTATGATAGTCTTCTGCTAAGTGAAAGTTTTCTTGATTATAAGGGCTCCTGGATTGATATGTATAAAAAATTGAGTGCTTTGGACCCTGATACATATCCTGCAAAAAGCGACGAAGAATTGAACGTGATGGTAGATAGTTCGATTAATTTACCAGAAGAAGAGCCGATTCCACCTGCTGAAACAGTATCGTTAAATCCAATTACATTCCGTGCAATTGGATATACTGCAGGAATTGAAAAACCTGATTGGGACACACTTCAATTTCCAAACTTAGAGCAGACTACAATCATGGATGATGTTAATGGTATATTAAGTACTTCTAAAAAATATACAGACAAAAGAATGCAAGAGATAAATAACTCTAGAGACCGGTTGGTCGAAAAGGATGCGTCTGTTCGTGAATCATTAAGTACATTTGATAATGCCTATAGCAGTATGCTTATTGCACAAGGTGCTTTGGAAAAATCAATTAATGATTATTCACCAAGTCAATACTTAGAAAACGAGATAATTCAGGGGTTGCAACAATCTTTAGGTAAAAATCAAAATACTATTCAAGAGAAAATAGAAACTCAGAATAAACAGTATGAAGATTATGTAGAAAAAGTTTACACAACATCTGAAGAAAACACAAAGAAACAAGCAGAAAGTATTGAAGCTGGGGAAAAAGCATCTAATGAAAAATTGGAGACTAATCTTGCAAATGCAAAAAATTCAATACAGACAAGTTATGAAGATAATAAAAGAATGCTAAACGATATTGGTGGTATACTGCCATATTCTAGACTTGGAACACAGGAAAATATTTTGGCATACCGGTTTATGTCAGAGCCGTTGGCTGTAAATGATTTAACGGTTGTCAAAAATGATCCTATTGAAACAGAAGAGGTAAACAATAATATACCAGAGAGCAAGATGGAGAAGGAAAAACCAGAACAAAAAAATATTTCTGTAATGGTAATTGCGATTCCAATTGTACTTATTTTGCTTTGCGTGGGAGTCTATATAGTTTTAAGAAAAAAACATAGTGATTCCCAAGAGGATCATTTATAAATATGTAAAAACAGGTTGATTGTAGTACGCAATAGGAAACAGCCACAAGAACAGATCCTGGCTATGCAGTGTACAAACAGGAAAGGCAAGGAAGATGGTTACTTTATATATAGAGCCATTTTCCTTGCTTTTCTTTTGTTAGGCGATATCGGTTAATACTTTTCTGATTTGCAGGGAACCCACTTTTTCCAGTAAATCAGTATGTTCTAGCTGGATTTTTGAAACATGATCAATTAGTTTCATCACACGTTATAAAGACGAAAATGTTTCCGCAACATATATAAACAAAGGGGAAATATCTATTTACAGTACATTAGAGAAAGCTATGATACGAATAAGCTATATTCAAGTTTGGAGATGTATCGGAACTGTTCGGCATTTCCAATATGTTTGATTCGTTTATCTATTTTGTAGCGCCCTTTATATATATTGGAAAAGAACGTAAAATTCTGTTGTTTTTTGGAATCATAAGAAAAAGATACGAAATAAGAGCTGAATATATCAAAAAAATAGTTGATTTGCACAAAAAATCTTTAAAAATATATTGTCAAATAGAGGAAAAAAGTGTAAAATATAGAAAAAAATACTTGCGAAAATCGCATTAGACCTGAAGGCATAAAGTTCTTTGAACTTTATAGTTTTTCATTACTTTCAAAGGAGGAAAAAAATATGTTACGTGTGGATTATGAAGCATTAGCAGCTGGCTCAAAAACTTTGCAGGATCAGGGAGCAATTTTTGAAGAATGTATTGACAGAATGCGTCAAGTGATCGAAGGACTTCCAGATGTTTGGGAAGCAGATACAAGTAAACGTTATGTGGAACAGTTCCAAGAAGCAGAACCGGGACTTAGAAATGTTAGACAGATGATTGAAGATATGGCCATTCAGATGCAGAAAATTTCTGATAATTTTGCACAGGCAGATAGTGATATGGCTGGACAAATGTAACATCAGTAATAGAGTAAAAGAGGAAGCCGCCAAAAATGGCGGCTTTTCTAAAAGGAAGGGAGGAAAATGCATATGGAAGGACAGGAAAATATGCAGTCCCAACCAGGGTTAAATTTAGATACAGAAATATTGCAAAAAAACGAAAACATAAGCACATCGTTATGTGACCGTTTTGGCATTCATATGTACACATTGGAATTTATGGAACATGAGAAAAGATACCAAGAAAAACAGCAAGAAAAAGAAGATGAGATTTTTTCCAATGTTTTAAATAATCCAGAAAAGGAAATGACAGATACTGCATTCAAAAGAGTCATACAGGCTGAAACAACCGCAGTAATTAAAGCAGAATATAATGAGAATAAGGCAACCAGTAATCCATATATAAATATAGCCTATGGAATCTTAGGAGCGATACTGGCAGGAACAGTTCTCTTTTTAATAGAAAGATATAGGAGAAAACGGAATGAAAATTACCATAACTATCAAAAATGAACAAGATGGAAAATCTTATGATGTTTCTCTGGATAATCGGCAAAAAATTGCAACCACATTGAAAGTAATGAGCGAAAATCTCCCGGAGTTCATGAATGGAATCGGAACCAATCCGGCGGTACAGTCTGAACGGACAAGTCGGCACTTGAAGTTAGAATCCACCTATGAAGAATCTCATATTTATACAGGCGATATAGTGGTGATTTCACAAAGAGAAAAAGAATAGAGAGGGACTGATGAAGATGGGAAAAAAGAAGGATGAAAAAACAGGGACCAAAGGTGAAGAGACGCAGCAGAAGGCTACCTATTTGAAGGAAGAAATTAAAAAGTCTTCGATGCATGCAAAAGATAGTTATGATTATAAAAAACTTTGTGTGGATCGAAGGGGGCTTCTGCCTTGTAAATATGAAGAGGACAGAGAAGATTTATATTTTTATTATGATATAGAAAGAATGAGTCCTTTTCAAGATGTAAAAGTAGAATCACGAGAGAAAAAATATCAAGTATTGATTAACTTTTGCTTGCTGAAAGAGCTACAGACAGATTTTGTTTTGAAACTGACTGTAGATAATCTGTATTATGATGAAAATGGATTATTATATCTGAAAGAACGAGACATTTATGGACGTGGCGAAAAACCAAGTGATCTACAATTTGTTAATGCCTATAAAAGCTTTGTTGCAGGTGTTTTGGGAAGTAAATATTCTGTCACACAAATCCAGGAAAGTGGGATTGAAATCTGCAGAGAAGAAAAGTGGTTTGAACCCATCTATCGTTGTGAAACATCAGAAGAGATTGCAGATATCTTGCGAAAAGTGAGAGAAGATTATTTTTTAGAACAAAAGCGGGAGATGCAGAATGTAAAGAAATCTACGTATTCAATATGGAGAATTGTAGCCATTATTACATTGATCGGAACCTTGCTTGGTGGTGGATATGCAACATATCTTTCTATTAAAACTGTTCCCGAGCAGAAACAATTGCTTGCAGCAAATGAGGCTTTTATTCAAAAAGATTACAGAACTTGCGTGGATAGCTTACGAAATGTGGAACCATCTGAAATGGAAAAGAATACACTTTATATTTTAGCATATTCTTACGCCAATATGGAAAGCTTTCGTCAGGATGAAATGAGAAATATTATTGATAACCTGTCGATAAGTAGCAATTCGAAGATTTTAGAGTATTGGATACGGATAGGAAGGCTGGAAACAAAAAAAGCGGAAGAAATTGCCCTATCGCTGTCTGATGATAAATTACTAATTTATGCATATATGAAAGAGGCAGACGATTTAGAGAATAATACACAGATAGATGGTTCAGAGAAGAAACAGAGGTTGGATGAATTAGAGGGGCAGATAGAAAAACTTGGCGATAAATATGAGCCTCAAGAGGAAGAAAATGTAGAGAATATTAATAAAAATGTGCAGGAGGATACTTCCATAGAAGAACAGCAGACACAGGATACCACAGATACTGCACAGTAGTGTGTTCTAGATGTTACAGGAGGAAAAAGTATGGGAAGTCTTTCAGATGATAGGAAAAAAAGAGATGAAGAACGCAGAATTGCCGGACTCAAAAAAGAGATTCAAGATTTAGAAGTAGAACTAAAAGAATATGAGGTCGCAAAAGAAAAAGTACAGAATGCAAAAGCTAATTGTAATACAGAGGTTACCAGTTGGCAGGAAACCGTTGGAAAATTTGCGCAAAAAGAAATAAAGCAGCCGGATGTTTTTGAAGGCGAGATGGCGAACAAATTAGAAACATACATAGACGATGCGAAAGAGGAAAATGATAAGGGCATTGAGAAAGCAGCGGAGTTGGTAACAGAATTAGGTACACAAATTGATAAAATAAATGAAAAAATTTCTTTCCTTAATAATAGTATTGACTATAAAAGAAGTTTGATATAAGGAGGTAGAGAGATGGCTAATAAAATTGCAATAAATGATGAGGACTTTACTTCATTAGAAGAGAATTTAATAGCAAAGCATAAAAGTATAATTGAATTAGTCGGAAATGTTGTAAAACAACTCCAAGATTTGAGTAGAAGAGATGGCGAATTTTATACGGACTCTATCTCTCCTAAAGTACAACTTTTGTGTGATGAATTAAATGATGCCAAATCATCTATGGAAGAAATCTATTCTGCACATACAGACATTATTTCCAGTTTTAAATCCGCGGTTGCAGATTTGGATACATGTTGTTAGGAGGGAAAACAATGACAAACAACATTCATGTAAATTCGGATAGTGTTATATCCATTGTGGGTGCAACAATAAAAGGTATTGAAAATATACAAGAGGACGTAAATGATGCATATTCATCACTTATAGATTTATTATCCGATGCATCTGGCGAAGAAGTGGATGCATTGCGTGAACAATTAGAAACAGAAAATAACTTAGCGATTGCGCTGTGTAATACTTTGACAAAATTTTCGAACAGTATCCGTTTTGCTGCTTCTGAATTTACAGAACTGGATTCCACAGGAGCTAGTCAGATGGGAAATAAATAAAAAGAGAGGTGGAATAGAATGAAACGAGTGTTCCAGGTAAGCGAGATCACAACGCTGTGCAATGAACTGAAAACATTGTTAAACGGGTGCAAAACCCATATTTCAAACATGAAAACTTATGCAGAGCAGGCAGATGAGGCACTTGCAGAAGTGCCTGGCGAAGTACGTCATTATGGGGCGGTTTACAGTGTTTCTGAACTTCGCAGTGCCTTAAAAACAGAGAAAATCGAGGACGCACTGACCAAGCTGGAAAACTGCCGCGTAAGAGCCTGTGAGCTGATCCCGGCAGCCGATACGGACTATGCTGCCCAGACCAGGGAGCTTATGGGGGGTCACGAAAAACCTGCAGACACTTTTGGAGGAAATGGAGCAGTTTTTGATCCATACTCCGCTTACAACCGATTATTCCGCCTTCAAAAAAGCCTTTGAGGAAGTACAGGCAAGATGGAACAAGGTAACGGAAAATGCAGAAAAGGTAGTGGAGAAACTGATGGCGAACATTAAAGGAGCGGAAGCCATCTGCCATGCTTTTTCCAAAGACCCGGTAAACCTAAGCACCGGAAACTTTATCTATGACCGGACTGATCTGGAGGTTGGCGGAAGGGAGCCGTTTGTGTTCCGCCGCTTTTACAATGCCATCAACGGCCGGGAGGGTGTGCTTGGAAGGGACTGGAACCATAATTATGAAGTACATCTGGAGTTTACAGACGGGGAAGCGGTGCTTCTCAGGGAAGACGGGAAAGAGGAACGTTTTTTCTGGGAGAAGGACCGCTATCTTTCTTTGTTTGCCAGTGAAGGTGTTTTAGAAAAAGCAGAGGAAGGATATGCATACCGTACCAGGGAACAAAAAGTCTACCGCTTTGACAGGGAAGGAATGTGTCTGGAAACGGAGACCCTTTTGGGCAGCCGGGTAACATTTACTTATGAAACGGAAGCACCTTTCCGTCTGGTAAAAGTACAAAAGGATACGGGGGAATTCTTTTCCTTTTTCTTATGATGCAGAAGGAAAGCTGGAGCGTGTGGAAGACCATACGGGAAGGAGCCTGTCCTACAAGTACCAGGGCGGACTGTTGAAAGAGGTAACGCTTCCGGATGGGAACACCTTCCGCTACGGCTATACCCCGCAGGGGAAACTGGAGCATGTGGAGAACCCAAGGGGGATCGTGACGGTGGAAAACTTCTTTGACGAGGAATACCGTACCACCTTACAGAAGTTCCCGGATGGGACACAGATGTCTTATGTATATGATGAAGAGAAGAAGAGTGTAGAACTTACGGAACGGAATGGCAGCCGGGTGATCTATGTGCATGATGACAAGTACCGGGATGTGAAGCATATCCACAGCAACGGGGAGGAACGTTTTGCCTATAACCAGAATAACCAGAAAACTCTGTATGTGGACCGGCTTGGAAATAAGACCCAGTACGCCTATGACCCGGCTGGAAATCTGGTGCGTGTGATCGATGCCCTTGGGAATAAGACAGAGATCCGGTATGGGGAAAAGAACCAGCCAACCGGGATCAAGATAAATGGAAAAGATAAACTGTGCGGGGAATACGACGCACAGGGAAGGCTTGTAAAAACCAGGGATGCCCTTGGAAATGAAGTGGAGATCACCTATACGGAAGCAGGGTGGCCGCAGACCATCCTGCAGGCAGACAAAAGCCGGATCACACTTTCCTATGATGCAAAGGGAAACATCACAGCGATCGAAGATGCACAGGGAAATATGACCCGGTATGGGTATGATACCCTGAACCGGATGGTGGAAAGTACCGATGGAAAAGGGAATGTCACAAGTATGCGTATGATGCGATGGGAAATGTGACCTGTGTGGAAAATGCGGAGGGAAACTGCCAAAGCTATGAATACAATGCAAGTGGAAAAGTAACGAAGGTGACAGACTTTGACGGGGCGAGCATCCAAAGGGAATACAATGTCTTAAACCGCCCAAGCAAGATCATTGATAAAGAAGGAAGGGAAACCCTCCTGACTTATGACAGCATGTGGAACCTTGCAAGGGTGACAGCACCGGACGGTGCAAGGACTACCTATCTTTATAATGAAGAAAACCTGTTATCCCGGATCAAATATGCAGACGGGGCAGTGGTACGCTATACCTACGATGCAAACGGGAACCGGACCGGGGAAGAAGATGAAAACGGGGCGAAGACCACGTTTGTTTATGATGCCCTTGGAAGAGTGGTGGAAGTAAACGGGGAAGAAGGACTCCATTATGCCTACCGGTATGATGGGGAAGGAAATCTCATAGAGGCAGAAGATGCCCTGGGGAATACCGTATCCATGGAATACGATGGAAACGGGAACCTGGTGAAAGAAACCAACGCCCTTGGGGAGAGCAGACATTATACTTATACCCCGTTAGGCGATGTGGAGAGCATCACCGATGAGGCAGGGCGTACTACTTGTTACCAGTATCAAAAAGGCGGACTATTAGAAAAAATCCAATACTCAGATGGTACAGAAGAAGCCTTTACCTATGATGCCAACGGAAACCTGGAAACCCATACCCTTGCCACCGGGTTTGTGCTGCGTTATGGATATGACAGCATGGACCGGATCACGGAGATCACAGGAAGTGAAGGGGAGAAGAAATCCTATACTTATGATGCCCTTGGAAATGTGACTTCCATGACAGACGGGGAGGGAAACACCACCCGGTATGCCTATACCTTAAGCGGGCAGCTTGCAAAAGTAACGGATGCCCTTGGAAATGAAACGGAATACCAGTATGATGCCTGTGACCGGCTCATCGAGATCCGCCAGTATGGTGCAGAGGGAAGCCTGAAGGAAGATACAGAAGGATCCGGTATGGATACAGACTTTCTGGAAGCAGAGAAACAGAATGGAAGAAACCGGCTGTGCCAGGTCACCCGTTATACCAGGGATCTGCGGGGACAGGTCACAGAAACCATGGATGCCTTGAAGCAGAGGGAAGTTTATACTTATGATAAGAAAGGACAGCTCCTTAGCAAGCTGGATAAAGAAGGCTACCTGACAAAGTATGCTTATACAAAGCAGGGAGACTTATCCGGTATCCAATATGCTGACGGAAGGGAAGTAAAACTGTCCTACAACCCACTCCGTCAGCTCATGGAGGTACAGGACTGGTTAGGAAATACAAAGATCACTCCGGATGCACTGGGAAGAGCACAAAAGGTGCAGTACCCAGACGGAAGGGAAGTATCCTATACCTATGGAAAAGCAGGAGAAAGAAGAAGCATGACCTATCCGGATGGCAAGACGGTCTTCTATGGTTATGATGAACAAGCTCCGTCTTTCAGAATTAAAAGAAGGGGACAGCATCATCAACTATGGCTATGACCCTCTGGGAAGGCTGTGTGAAAAACAGTTCCCGAATGGAACAAAGACCACCTATGCTTATGACAGAAAAGACCAGCTGACAGAACTGGTACATCAAGACCAAGAAGGAGTCATTGACCGTTATACTTATCTGTATGACCTTTTGGGAAACAAGAGTGGCATTACAAAAGAGAGAAGAGGGCTGGAGCGTGAGAGCGGACACTACCGCTATGGTTATGATGCACTGGGCAGGCTGGCAGAAATCCAAAAGGACGGGCAGATGCAGACCCGGTATGGGTATGATGCCTTTGGAAACCGGACATGGAAAGAAGAAAGCGGGGAAAGGACTTCCTACCAGTACAATGTCATCAACCAGATGGTAAGCGAAAAACATGGAGAGCTCTTAAAAGCATATAGCTACGATAAGAGAGGAAACCTAACCGGCATCCAAGAAAATGGGGCATGGAAAAAACAGTATGTCTATGGTGCAATCAACCGTCTGGAAGAAGCGGTGGATGCGGCAGGAAAACAGGCAAGGTATCAGTACAACGGACTGGGACACCGGGTAGGAAAGCAGGAAGGTGTCCTTCCAAAAGAGAAGCTGGAGAAACTGGATCCGCAAAGCAGGATTGGCATGGAAATCGGAAACAGCCAGCAGATCACCTATACCCTGGACCTGACCAGACAGTATTATAACCTCCTGGAGCGGACAGAGGAAAACCGAAACCAGAGATACTTCTGGGACGGGAACGTGGCAGCGTATGAAGAAAATGGGGAACGGAACTATTACCTTCAGGACGAACTGGGAAGTCCGCTTCGGATTGAAGACAGTGCCGGAATTCTCAAAGAGAGTTATGGATACGGAGCCTTCGGGGAAGACCTGTATCAGAACCAGGGGAAGATACAGCCGTTTGGCTATACGGGATACCAGAGAGATGAGACAGCGGGAACCTATTATGCCCAGGCAAGGGAATATCTGGCGGAAAACGGAAGGTTCGCAGGACAGGATTTGATTGCCGGTTTTATGGATATGCCATTTAGTATGAACCGTTACAGTTACTGTTATAATGCACCAATGGTATTGGTAGACTTAGATGGTGCATTGCCGAGCTGGAGTGATATTGGAAGAGGTATTAATAAAGTAGTAAACGGCATTGGAACGGCAATTGAAAAAACAACGAAAACAGTTGTTGAATGTGTAAAAGCAGTTCCTTGGAAACAAGTGGCTATTCTTGCAGGATCTGCAGCAGCTGTAGCAGCTGTCACTATTGCGACTGGTGGGGTAGGTACATTGGGAGCAACACTTGTTATGAGTGCAACAACGGGGGCAGCGGCAGGCGTGTCAATAAGGGCAACTACTGATATTATATTGGGTCAAGATTCATCGTGGCAGGATTATGTAGGAGATGGAGTGGGTGGTGCCTTGGCAGGAGTTACTAATGTCTTAATTCCAGGTAAAGGTCTTAGTGTAGCAGGCACAGGAATGCTTGCAGGCGGAACTGCTTCTATGACATCATCTATACTCAAAGGGAAACCTAGGGAAGAAATTCTAGCAAATACAACAGTAGGCATAGCATCTGGCTGGTTTTTTGGAAGTGTAGGTGGGAAAATAGGAAGTAAATTAAAAGGGACATCTTTGGCTAAATTACTTCGTAATCTAAATAAAAATGGATTTGATAATTTAGGAAAATTAGGTGCTAGAGGAGAACAGGCATTACGAAGAATAATTTTGTCATATATGGCATATAAAACACCACAAGCGATATATAGTATGCTTACACAAGAAATTGGCGATATAATCAATGACTATACAGAACAGTGCATGGAGGGAGATTAAGATGAACTGGAATTTGTTTCTACTAATATTTTATGGAAAGGTTTTGCTTATTTATATATTTGTAGGATATCTATTAGTGCGATATATAAGAAAAGGGTGGATTCGATTTAATCCAGAAATAATGATACAATGTCGTTTAAAAGAAGTACTTAGGAAACGAAAAAAAACCGTTAATTTTTTAATCAATTTAATAGTAATAGTGAGTATGGTTTTTGTAAGTTGTAGCTTTGGTCTAAGTGCATTAATAGATATACCACTTGTGGTAACAGGAAAAGTGGAAGTACTTGAAGGTATTGTCATAAAAGGGGATAATGTAAAATCTTCAAATAAATTGGAATGTTATAGTGTTGTTGTACAAGAAAAAAAGAGTAATCATTTACATGAGCTAGAATTATATTGGGAAAATGGTATTTGTAAAGATGATTTTATAAAAGTAAAATTCTTACCACATTCTAAGACAGGAGTTGTGATAAAAAGTTATGAAAAGTAATAAAAAAAACATATTAAATTCACAAGAGATTAATATTTTTGTGAATGATTCTTATATGAAAATGATAAGAATTGCTAATTTTTTTCTTATACCTATGGGCATATTGGCTGCTCTTGGTATTCCTATTTTTATGGCAGATAAAGATATTGAAAATTTGATGTATACTACTTTTATATTAGGATGTTCAATATTTTTGTTTGTTCTTTGGATGCGTTTAAGAAAGAAAATGATTAGGGTGACATCAGAAGGGATTTGGTATAAAGAACATTTTTTTGAAAGAAGAGATGTCGAGTATAGTATTATTTCTGAGAATAAAGTGAAATTAATATTTAGAAACATACATAAAAAAATTATTATTAATCGATGGTATGTTAATTATGATAAGTTATTAGATTGGTTGGAAAAATGTAAAAATTAGGAGTACAGAATTTAAATTTAACTAGAAAAATATGTATGAAAAGTCAGTTAGAAAAATTTCCACAAATCGTTATCAAAAATATTAGTAATAAGTGTAAAAGTTAATTTCTATAAACGATATTGGAAGACACCATACGAAAGGAGATGAGAAAACATGGAAAGGAAAGCTACATCCATCAGAACATACAAAAGAAAGCCGCAAATCTGGTTTGGGACAGAAGCGGATTCATTTTCTTACGACTTTGTATGGCATCTTCCATTGCAGATGTGTTTGGATGGAGAAACCTTGAACTTAAAAAGAGAGGGAACTATCAAAGTATTTCTAAATAATCAGATTGTAAATGGCAATCAGATAATCATCAAAAATGGGGATCAGATACATATTGAAGATTTTATGATTACGTTTTTTAAAGAAAAACTGGAAGTTCTAGCAGATACAACATGTTTTGAAACAACCCTACTTCCGGAACGCCAGGAAGAAGAATATTTTGAGGGATTCCCTTTTTATAAACGTTCTCCAAGAGTTGTATATCAGAGAAAAGAGGAGAAGGTAGAAATTAAAGCTCCTCCAAGAAAAAAAGAGATGTCAAAAGGGAGTCTGGCACAGTTGATCATCCCGCCCCTTTGCATGATGGCACTTACGATTGCCATGGGCGTATTGATGAAACGTGGTCCTTATATGTATATGACGGCAGGAATGACCGCTATTACCCTAATTTTTTCTATTCAGAGATATGTAAGTGAAAAACGGAATATCAAGCAGGAAAATAAAGATCGGGAAGTGATGTATGATGAATATCTTCTTCGGAAACGAAAAGAAATCAAAAAGTTGAGGGAAGAAGAACGGGAAGCGATTGATTATCAGACACCGACACTTTCTATGCTGCAAGATATGGTATTGGAATATAGTAGCCGTATTTATGAACGTTCCATCTTAGATGATGACTTTTTAAAAGTAAATTTAGGATACCGGAAAGGCGAGTCCCAGATAGAAGTTTCTTACGAAGATAAAGAACTGGATATGACAAAGGATGAACTGATTGAGCGAGCCAAGAAAATTCCAAAAGAATTTAAAAAAGTAGAACAGATTCCCGTAGAGATTGATCTGAAAAAAGCACATTTAGGTCTGGTTGGAAATAAACGGAATATCCATGAACAGTTAAAATATATGCTTGCCCAATTAACTTTTTTCCAAAGTTACCGGGAGTTACAGATTGTTTTTATCCATAGCGGAGCATATACCGAAGATTTCCAGTATATGCGCTGGTATCCACATCTGCGGTTAGAATTTATCAATGTAATCGGAGAAATTTATTCAGAGCAGATTAGGGATCAGATATTGGGAAGTATCCAGCAGATTTTAAAAGAGAGAAAACTAAAACAGGAAGAAGAGAAAAAAGCACACATTTTCCTTCCACATCTGCTGTTTATCATTGATGAACCAAAACTGATTTTAAATCATGCGATTATGGAATACCTGCAAAGCAGAGAAATGGAATTAGGATTTAGTATGATTTATACTACCGATCAGAAATCAAATCTCCCTGAAAACATCAGAACAATCTGTATTTTAGACAACTCAGAGGAAGCCCATCTTTTATTAGAGGAAGGGGAAAGGAAGAACCTCCGGTTTGAAGTACAACACACAAAAGGAATTTCTCTAGAAAGAATGGCAAGGGCATTAAGTCCTTTGATCCATGAGCAGGGGATTACTTCTCAGGTGCCTGATAAACTGACATTTTTTGAAATGTATGGTGTCGATACGCCGACTCAACTGGAAGTAGAAAAACGGTGGGAGTCTCATAGTGCTTATAAAAGCCTGGCAGTTCCGATTGGTGCAAAAGCGGAGAATGATTTCACCGAACTGAACCTGCATGAAAAGGCACATGGACCGCATGGTCTTGTGGCAGGTACAACAGGTTCCGGTAAATCAGAAACCATTCAGACGTATATACTTTCTCTTGCTGTGAATTTTCATCCCCATGAAGTCGGTTTTCTTTTGATTGACTATAAAGGTGGAGGAATGGCAAACCTGTTTGCAGATCTTCCGCATCTTTTGGGAACAATTACAAACTTAGATAAAGCAGAGAGTATGCGGGCAATGGCATCCATTAAGAGTGAACTGGCACGCAGACAGCGTATTTTTGCGGAGTATGGGGTAAACCATATTAATGATTATCAGAAATTATTCCGCATGGGAAAAGCAGAAGAACCTCTTCCGCATCTGTTTATCATCAGTGATGAGTTTGCAGAGTTAAAGAAAGAACAGCCGGAATTCATGGCAGAACTGGATTCCACTTCACGTATCGGACGAAGCCTTGGAGTGCATTTGATTCTGGCAACACAAAAACCATCAGGAGTAGTAGATGATCAGATTTGGAGTAACTCAACATTCCGTTTGTGCTTAAAAGTACAGAATGCAGCGGACAGTAAAGAAATGCTTCATACGGCAGATGCTGCAAACATCACACAGGCCGGACGTGGATACTTACAGGTTGGTAATAATGAGATTTATGAATTGTTCCAGTCCGCATGGAGTGGCGCTTCCTACGGAACAAAAGAGGAACAAAAAGAGGAAGACGACAGGGTATATCTGCTGAATATGCTTGGACAGGGAGAAGCCTTAAATAAGGATTTCAGTGGCAGAAAGGAAAGCCAGCAGCTCAAGAAAAGTCAGTTGGATGTTGTAGTAGAACACCTTCAGCAACTTACGAAGAAGAGCATTGTGTCAAAGTGAAAAAGACCTGGCTTCCATCTCTGGCATTTCAAATTGCATCTCCATATTTGATGGAAATTCAGGACAGTGCCGGTTTCAAGAAGGTTGATTTGAAATTAGGGATTGGTATGATGGATATCCCTGAAGAACAGGCACAGACGGAATATGTTCTTGACTTTGAAAACAATGGACATCTTTTATATCTGTCTTCCAGCGGATATGGAAAAACGATGCTGCTGACGCAGATTATTTTAGGATTATCTGCAAAGAATGCAGTGAAAAATCTGAATTTCTATATTTTGGATCTCGGTAACAGTGGAATGATCCCATTAAAACAGCTTCCCCATGTTGCGGACTATATGAATATAGACCATGAAGAAAAAAATCGGAAAATTCCAAAAATTGATTTTAGAGGAAATCAAAGAGAGAAAGAAGAAACTGGCACGTGCTATGGTACAGAACTTTTCGGTTTACAACGAAACACAGGCGGAACCATTAAAAGCCATTGTGATTGTCATAGACCAGTATGAAGTGGTAAAAGAACTGGGAGAAGCTGTTGAATCTTTCATACAAAAAGTATCTAGAGACGGGGCAGGGCTTGGTATTTATTTGGCAGTAACGACTTCCAGAGATGGGGCTATGAGAAGTGCAGCCAGAAACAATTTCAAAATGAGAATCGGTGGTTTCAATTTTGATGAAAGTGAACTTTCTTCTTTTGTTGGACGGAGTTCCTATAAGCTGCCGGAAGAGCATAAAGGAAGGGCGCTTGTAAAAACAGACAGCATCCATGTGATGCAGCTATATACCCCGGTTGTGTTTGAAACAGAAAAAGAATACAATGAAAAACTGAAAGCACTTATTTTTGAACTGGATCAGAAGTCTTCGGAAGAAAAGGCAAAAGAAATTCCAGTTATGCCGGAAGAACTTACGGTGTCAATGCTTCCATCCTACCCAGGATATGAAAAGACAAACCGGAAAGTACCAATTGGATTGGATACGGATACTTTACAGATGTACTATCTTTCCATGGAACAGACACCAGCCTTTGTAATTGGAAATGCAAAAACAGGCAAAACAAATGTAATCAAAAATATGCTTTCTATGGTTTCGGGTGAAAAGGTATATCTCTTTGATAATAAGAGTCATGAACTTGCTGCTTACCAGTCAAGAGAGAATGTAGTTTATGCAAGTGATAAGAGTACGGTTGCAGATGCCTTAAAGCAGATTGAGGAAGATATTTTTGAAAGAAAAGAAGCGTATGAAGAAGCCAAATTGGATGATGTTTCTTTAAGCATCGAAAACTTTGCAAAAACACTTCCACCAATTTATGTCATGGTAGATATGCTTCAGGAATTGTACGAGAATGTAGAAGAAGATAACAGCATGATTGATATTTTGGAAGAGGCTGTCCGTTATGGTATTTATGTCCTTGTAACTTCAGAATTTAAAGTGAAGAAGATGACAAGAAGTAAGTTCATAGAAATGCTTCTGGCAAGCAGAGAGGTTTTAATTCTTGGAAATATTAAAGACCAGTTACTGTTTAGTTATACGGGAGTCCGGGAAGAAAATCGGAAAGTGGAATTTGGTTATTACCACAATGCGGGAGTTAATCGGAAAGTGAAATTAATCCTGCACAAAGGAATATCATAAGGGTAAGAAAGAAACAGGATATTGCATACAGATATGAAGTTGCAGTATCCTGTTTTGTATATATAAAAACAAATGGTATGATATAAAACAAAGAAATACAAGGAAAATAATTTAAAATAGCAATTATTTTTCTTGTATTTCTATCAGATTATGGATATACTATATCATACAAGGAGGGATATAACATGCTGATTAAATTTGAATTTGAAAATTATCGTTCATTTAGGGACAAAAGCATTCTGTCTATGGAAGCAAAAGGAAATGCAGAATATAAAAGTTGTCTTTTACCGTATAAAAAGAAAGGAGTTCTTCCAGCTGTAGCTATTTTTGGGAAAAACGGTGGTGGAAAAAGTAATGTAATTCGTGCTTTCTGGTTGGGTGTGCAATTTATAAGAAATGCACAAAAAACGCAGCATGAAAAAGCAGAAATTCCAGTGCGTGCCTTTGCATTAAATGATTATTCGGAACAGTGTCCAACAGGATTTGAATATGAATACATTCAGGATGGTGTCAAATACATTTATGGATTTTCAGCCACAAAAAAAAGAAATTGTAAAAGAATATTTGTATTCGGCACCAAAAGGACAAAAAGCAGAAATATTTTCAAGAAATTATCAGGAGTTTTCATTCCCTTCAAATGGCGAAAAAAGGAAAAAGGAAATGATAGCAGAAGCAGTTGCATCAAATCAATTATTTTTTTCCATTGCATGTGTAATGAATTACCAGCCATGTATTGATGCCATGAGATGGTTTCGGGAAAGTATTTATTTTTCAAAAGATTATACAGATATACCAAGTCAATTATTGGAACATGTGGAAGATATGAATATGCTAAAAGCAATTGTGTCTTATGCAAAGCAGGCAGATGTTGGGATAGAGGATATGTCTTTTGAAATTAGAAATGAAGAATTATCTGCAAATGATTCGCTTCCTAATAATCTTCCGGAGGGAATTGTTGCTGCGTTAAAACAATTTACTCTGGCATTAAAGGATTCTTCAGAAGCTGCTGAAATGAACTTAAAAATAGGAGAAGTGAAAACCTCCTCCATGCATCGTGGATTAAATCAAGCAGGAGAGGAAGAACTATTTACATTGGAACTTTCGGATGAATCTGATGGAACAAGAAGACTCATGTCACTTGCCCCAGGAATTGAACGTGTGTTACAAAAAGGTGGGATATTGATGGTAGATGAGATTGATCGGGAATTGCACCCATTATTAGTCGAATTTATCATTTCTAAATTTCAAAGTCCAGAAACCAATCCAGGCCATGCACAGATTATTTTTACAACACATGATACCGAATTATTGAATATGGAGATATTAAGAAAAGATCAGGTATATTTTGTTGATAAGAACAAAAGAAACGGTGTTTCGGAATTGTTCAATTTAACGGAACTTCCAGTAAGAACAAATGATAATATCAGGAAAGCATATCTTGTAGGAAAATATGGTGCGGTTCCAGATGTAGATACCATGGAGGTTGAATAATGGCACGAAAGATAAAACCTCTTATTTACGTCTTTTGCGAAGGCGAAAGCGAAATCGAGTACACTAAATATTTGAAAGAAAAATTTGAAGATGTTGCAGTGATTCAAAAACCAGTAAAAGGTCTGTTTGAAGTAGCCGATAAAAAATTTAAAAAAGATGCGAAGTATCGGAATAATGCAGAGGTGACAGATGAAATATGGTTTTTCTTTGATGTCGATGACGGACAGACGGGAAGCTGGGATAGGATTCAGAAAATTGTTTCTACATTAAAAAAGTTACGTAAGAAACCGAACATACGTGTAAGATTGTTAATGACAACAGGCTGCGTTGAATTTTGGTTTTTATTACACTATAAAAAAGTGGTTCCATCTATTCAAACGGTTGCGGAAAAAGAGAATGTTCTAAGATTGTTACAGAATGAATGTCCTGGTTATGTAAAAGGAGATTCTAACACAACGAGGAAAATAGCGAATCATTTTAAACAAGCTTCTATAAATGGAGATTGGGTATTAGGGCAAATAGAAGGTTTACCTACGTTAGAAGACTCTGATGTAAGAAATCGATGGTTATATCAATCATCACGTACATTTACAACGGTACAAGAAGCAATTAAATTTTTGGAAAATTTAAAAAACTAAAAAAGTGGCTAAAACTCTCTTGTGGTTTTTGTTATATAGAAGGAAAGACAATCTTTGGTATAGCAGAATGCAAGGGAGTTTTTTGTTATCAGAGAAAATGTTATCCCGAAAACTTAGATGCTTTCAAATCGAGAAGTGATAGGTTATGATGCACAAAAAAACTTTTATAAATATTGAAAATTAGGGCAAAATCATGTAAAATGAAGAAAAAATCACGAAAAGTAAAAAACTCTTTAAAAGTAAATATATGGAGAAATCATCAACAAAGGAGAAGTTATTCATTATGAAAGAAAGGTGGGAATAGAATGAAACGAGTGTTCCAGGTAAGCGAGATCACAACGCTGTGCAATGAACTGAAAACATTGTTAAATGGGTGCAAAACCCATATTTCAAACATGAAAACTTATGCAGAGCAGGCAGATGAGGCACTTGCAGAAGTGCCTGGCGAAGTGCGTCATTATGGGGCAGTTTACAGTGTTTCCGAACTTCGCAGTGCCTTAAAAACAGAAAAGATTGAAGAGGCACTGACCAAACTGGAAAACTGCAGACAAAGAGCCTGTGAGCTGATCCCGGCAGCCGATACGGACTATGCTGCCCAGACCAGGGAGCTTATGGGGGTCACGAAAAACCTGCAGACACTTTTGGAGGAAATGGAGCAGTTTTTGATCCATACTCCGCTTACAACCGATTATTCCGCCTTCAAAAAAGCCTTTGAGGAAGTACAGGCAAGATGGAACAAGGTAACGGAAAATGCAGAAAAGGTAGTGGAGAAACTGATGGCGAACATTAAAGGAGCGGAAGCCATCTGCCATGCCTTTTCCAAAGACCCGGTAAACCTAAGCACCGGAAACTTTATCTATGACCGGACTGATCTGGAGGTTGGCGGAAGGGAGCCGTTTGTGTTCCGCCGCTTTTACAATGCCATCAACGGCCGGGAGGGTGTGCTTGGAAGGGACTGGAACCATAATTATGAAGTACATCTGGAGTTTACAGACGGGGAAGCGGTGCTTCTCAGGGAAGACGGGAAAGAGGAACGTTTTTTCTGGGAGAAGGACCGCTATCTTTCTTTGTTTGCCAGTGAAGGTGTTTTAGAAAAAGCAGAGGAAGGATATGCATACCGTACCAGGGAACAAAAAGTCTACCGCTTTGACAGGGAAGGAATGTGTCTGGAAACGGAGACCCTTTTGGGCAGCCTGATAACATTTACTTATGAAGAAGGATCCCCTTTCCGTCTGGTAAAAGCCGAAAAGGACACCGGGGAATTCTTTTCCTTTTCTTATGATGCAGAAGGAAAGCTGGAGCGTGTGGAAGACCATACGGGAAGAAGCGTGGCATATCGATATCAGGGAGAACTTTTGAAAGAGGTGACACTGCCGGATGAGAACACTTTCCGTTACGGTTATACCCCGCAGGGAAAACTGGAGCAGGTGGAGAACCCGAGGGGGATCGTGACGGTAGAAAACTTCTTTGATGAGGAACACCGTACCACCTTACAGAAGTTCCCGGACGGGACACAGATGTGTCCTATGTATATGACGAAGAAAAGAGAACCGTAGAACTTACGGAACGGAATGGCAGCCGGGTGACCTATGTCCATGATGACAAGTACCGGGATGTGAAGCATATCCACAGCAACGGGGAGGAACGCTTTGCCTATAACCGGAACAACCAGAAGACCTTATATGTGGACCGCCTGGGAAATAAGACCCAGTATGCCTATGACCCGGCAGGAAACCTGGTGCGTGTGATCGATGCCCTTGGGAATAAGACAGAGATCCGGTATGGGGAAAAGAACCAGCCAACCGGGATCAAGATAAATGGAAAAGATAAACTGTGCGGGGAATACGACGCACAGGGAAGGCTTGTAAAAACCAGGGATGCCCTTGGAAATGAAGTGGAGATCACCTATACGGAAGCAGGGTGGCCGCAGACCATCCTGCAGGCAGACAAAAGCCGGATCACACTTTCCTATGATGCAAAGGGAAACATCACAGCGATCGAAGATGCACAGGGAAATATGACCCGGTATGGGTATGATACCCTGAACCGGATGGTGGAAAGTACCGATGGAAAAGGGAATGTCACAAAGTATGCGTATGATGCGATGGGAAATGTGACCTGTGTGGAAAATGCGGAGGGAAACTGCCAAAGCTATGAATACAATGCAAGTGGAAAAGTAACAAAGATAACAGACTTTGACGGGGAAAGCATCCAAAGGGAATATAATGTCTTAAACCGCCCAAGTAAGATCGTGGATAAAGAGGGAAGGGAAACCCTCCTTTCCTATGACAGTATGTGGAACCTTGCAAGGGTGACAACACCGGACGGGGCAAGGACCACGTATCTCTATAACGAAGAAAACCTGTTATCCCGGATCAAATATGCAGACGGTGCCGTAATACGCTATACTTACGATGCCAATGGAAACAGGATCGGGGAAGAGGATGAGAACGGGGCAAAGACCACGTTTGTTTATGATGCCCTTGGAAGAGTGGTGGAAGTAAACGGGGAAGAAGGACTCCACTATGCTTATCGGTATGACGGGGAAGGAAAACCTGATCGAGGCGGAAGACGCCCTTGGGAATACCGTATCCATGGAATACGACGGAAACGGAAATCTGGTGAAAGAAACCAACGCTCTTGGAGAGAGGAGATGTTATGCTTATACCCCGTTAGGTGATGTGGAGAGTATCACCGATGAGGCAGGAAGAAAGACGGTTTACCGTTACTTTCCGGGAGGACAGCTTGCAGGGAACCAGCACCCGGATGGGACAGAGGAAGCCTTTACCTATGATGCCAATGGAAACCTGGAAACCCATACCCTTGCCACCGGGTTTGTGCTGACCTATGGATATGACAGCATGGATCGTATCGTAGAAATCATGGGAAGTGAAGGAGAAAAGAAATCTTATACCTACGATGCTCTTGGAAACGTGACTTCCATGACAGACGGGGAAGGGAACACCACCCGGTATGCCTATACCTTAAGCGGGCAGCTTGCAAAAGTGACGGATGCCCTGGGAAATGAAACAGAATACCAGTACGATGCCTGTGACCGTCTTATTGAGATCCGTCAGTATGGCGCAGAGGGAAGCCTAAAGGAAGAAGTAGAAAGATCCGGTATGGATGCAGAATTTTTGGAAGCAGAGAGACAGAATGGAAGGAACCGGCTGTGCCAGATCACCCGTTATACCAGGGATCTGCGGGGACAGGTCACAGAAACCCAGGATGCACTGGGACAGAAGGAAACTTACACCTATGATAAAAAGGGACAGCTTCTTAGCAAGCTGGATAAGGAAGGGTATCTGACCAAATATGCTTATACAAAACAGGGAGACTTATCCGGTATCCAGTATGCAGACGGAAAGGAAGTAAAACTGTCCTATAATCCGCTCCGGCAGCTTTTGGAAATACAGGACTGGTTAGGCAGCACAAAGATTACCCCGGATGCACTGGGAAGGGCGAAAAAGGTGCAGTATCCAGATGGAAGGGAAGTATCCTATACCTATGGAAAAGCAGGGGAAAGAAAAAGCATCACCTGTCCGGATGGAAAGACGGTCTTCTATGGTTATGACGAGCAGCTCCGTCTTTCGGAATTAAAAGAAGGGGACAGCATCATCACCTATGGGTATGATCCGGTGGGAAGGCTGTGTGAAAAGCAGTTCCCGAATGGAACAAAGACTACATACCGTTATGATAGAAAAGACCAGCTGACAGAACTGGTACATCAAGACCAAGAGGGTATCCTTGACCGTTATACTTATCTGTATGACCTTTTAGGAAACAAGATCGGAATTATAAAAGAAAGAAGAGGGCTGGAGCGTGAGAGTGGCAGTTATACCTATGGCTATGACGCACTGGGCAGGCTGTCAGAGATCCAAAAGGACGGGCAGATGCAGACCCGGTATGATTATGATGCCTTTGGAAACCGTACTTGGAAAGAGGAGAAAGGAGAAAGAACCTCCTATCAGTACAATGCCCTGAACCAGATGGTAAGCGAAAGACAGGGGAAAACCCGAAGAGAGTATGGGTATGATAAGAGAGGAAATTTAACCAGCATCCTTGAAAACGGGGCATGGAAGAAGCAGTATGTCTATGGTGCGATGAACCGCATGGAAGAAGCGGTGGATGCGGCAGGCAAACAGGCAAGATACCAGTACAACGGACTGGGACACCGGGTAGGAAAGCAGGAAGGCATTATACCAAAAGAAAAACTGGAGAAACTGGATCCGCAAAGCAGGATCGGCATGGAGATTGGAAACAGTCGCCAGATTACTTATACCCTGGACCTGACCAGACAGTATCATAACCTTCTGGAGAAGACAGAGGAAAGCCGAAGCCAGAGATACTTCTGGGATGGGAACGTGGCAGCGTATGAAGAAAACGGGGAAAGGAACTATTACCTTCAGGATGAACTGGGAAGTCCGCTTCGGATTGAAGACAGTGCTGGAAACCTCAAAGAGAGCTATGGATACGGAGCCTTTGGGGAAGACTTATATCAGAACCAGGGGGAGAAACAGCCGTTTGGCTATACAGGATACCAAAGGGATGAGATCGCCGGGACGTATTATGCCCAGGCGAGGGAATATCTGTCTGGAAAAGGCAGGTTTGCAGGGCAGGATTTGATTGCTGGAAGGATAAATGCACCCGAGTTGTTTAATAGATATGTATACTGTTATCACTCACCATTTTCATGCAAAGATCTTGATGGAAAAAAACCTGTATCTGTTAACACTCCCGTAGAAGAAGAATGCAATCATGGTTATTATTCAGAGGCCTTTTATGGCAATATTGAAGGACCTCATATTAATTTGCAGTTAATGGATTATTTTTATGGAGCAGATTACATTAATGGGGAAATTGAGAATAAAGGTAAAAAAGATATCGGTGTTGAACTAGTAGATATAGCTGGAGGTATGGGGAAATTTGGATACAAGGATTCGAAAGGTTTTTGGCAAGGAAAATATGGAATGGAATGTGTTCATGGGGATATAAAATTAGGAGCTTCAAATGACTATGTTGGAGCAAAAGCTCAAGGAACATGTGTAACAATAGCGGGTGAAGTGAGGATTTTAGAAATTTTTGGTAAAAAAATATATATAGGGGGCAGTTTGGATATTTTTTCTCTTGGAGCAAAAGCTGGTTGGGACGTGGAAAAAAAGAAACTAGAGTTAGGTCTTTCTTTAGGCGTAGGTGCAGGTGTAACCATACGGTGGGAAGATGAAGAATGTAGTGATTAATGAAATATTTTGGAATTATTAAATTATAGGGAGAAATATGTATACATTGATAAGAAAAGAAGAAAAAATAAATAAAAGATATGAGCATATATTTTATTTGGAAGAGAACCCCCAAATATTAGGATATACTAATTATCGAGATACGACAGAAAAATATGAATGGAAAGTTGCTGGTGAACATTTATGGGAATGGAAACAAATAAACAGAAATTACAGGATGTTGGATTATATTCCTATTATCAACACAGTTAAAGCATTCTGTCTAGAATTAAAATATAAAATTTGTAAGGATGGAGAAAAAATCGGAGAAGCTTTTTTTTACGGATTTTCAAAAAATAAAAACGAACGTGATTTTTTTGTTGTGAATGGGAAAAAATATTTTTGCTGTCAAGGGAATACGGATTTTATTCGTCCTTTTAAAAAATATGAATGGACGATTGAGAATATGGAACATCAAGTTGTAGTGAAGATTGAGAAAACTTCTAATAAATCTATATATAGAATTGAAAAGTTGGATCCGGAATTAGAAATTGAACTAGTTATTTTCCCTATTATGCATATGGACATGGCTGTATTTTCGCGCGAAGGAAGAGGTCCAGTTACAGCAGGGTGATTTTATGAATATTAAATATTGGTAAGGAGGAAATTTTTGATAATGTCTTCTTTATAATTATCAAAAAACAAAAACTATGAATGAGAACTATGGATCAATGTCAAAAAGTAAAGTCTTTTTTTTGCTTTTAATTTCTGTAATAATATATTATTGTAAAGAAGTTAACAAAAAAATTTTTTTAGAGAACGTGATTTTTGGAATCATTTTAGCCTTTTTGAGTTTTAGTGTATTCTTGATATTTTTTAAAGTATTGCTGAAAATTTTAGGATATAAAAAATTAGAAAAAGTAAGAAAAATAGTGTATAGTTTCATTTTAATTATTGCATTTACATTAGAAATAGGTATTATTTTATCAAAAAAACCAGCTGATCTTATTATTAACCAATTTATGATAGTGGGAGTATTTGCTGGGAGGTTTGTAAAATGACTTATTTAGAACTCGCTTAGACAATTGACAGAGATATAAGACTGGCTGGGAAACAAGACCAGCATTACAAAAGAGTGGCGTGGCTTAACCGAAGAAAGTGGCAGTTACCGTTATGGCTATGACGTCCTGGGCAGACTTTCAGAAATCCAAAAGGATGGGCAGATGCAGATCCGGTATGGGTATGATGCCTTTGGAAACCGGACATGGAAAGAGGAGAAAGGAGAAAGAACCTTCTACCAGTACAATGCCCTGAACCAGATGGTAAGCGAAAAACATGGAGAGATCCTAAGAGCATACAGTTATGATAAGAGAGGAAACTTAACGGGCATCCAGGAAAACGGGGCATGGAAGAAGCAGTATATCTACGGTGCAATGAACCGCCTGGAAGAAGCGGTGGATGCGGCAGGAAAACAGGCAAGGTACCAGTATAACGGACTGGGACACCGGGTAGGAAAGCAGGAAGGTGTCCTTCCAAAAGAAAAACGGGAGAAACTGGATCCGCAAAGTAGGATTGGCATGGAAATCGGAAACAGCCGCCAGATTACTTATACCCTGGATTTAACCAGACAGTATTATAACCTTCTGGAGCGGACAGAGAAAAGCCAATGTCAGAGATACTTCTGGGATGGGAACGTGGCAGTGTATGAAGAAAAATGGGGAACGGAACTATTACCTTCAGGATGAACTGGGAAGCCCGCTTCGGATTGAGGACAGTGCTGGAAACCTCAGGGAAAGCTATGGATATGGAGCCTTTGGGGAAGATTTGTATCAGAACCAAGGAAAGATACAGCCGTTTGGCTATACGGGATATCAGAAGGATGAAATAACAGAGACGTATTATGCCCAAGCGAGGGAATATCTGGCAGAAAACGGAAGGTTTGCAGGGCAGGATTTGATTGCCGGTTTTATGGATCTGCCGTTCAGCATGAACCGTTACAGTTACTGCTTTAATACACCAATGATATTGGTAGACTTGGATGGTGCATGGCCAAGTTTAAGTGATATCGGAAAGGGGATTAAGAATGGAATTAAAGATGTAGGAAATGCAATCAATAAAGGGATTCAAAAAGTTTGGAACACAGGAAAGGCAGTTGGAAAATGGATAGTAGAACATAAAGAGGATATTATTAAGGTTGTTGGGACAAGTTTGGTAATTGCTGGAATTGCAGTTGCAGCAATCTCTACGAGTGGTGTTGCGGGAATAGTTTTAATGGGGGTTGCTTCTGGAGCAGCAATAGGAGGAACAGTAAATGGTGTTATTAATATTAAAAATGGCGGAAATTTTGCGAACGGATTTATAGGAGGGGCTATAAGTGGTGCCATTCAGGGTGGTTTGAGTAGTAAACTGGGGCCTGTTGGAAATATTGTTGGTGGTATGGCTAATGGATTGGGGACTTTTGTTACAGAAGGCTTAGATAGGATAGATGGATATAACTATAAAAATTTAGGTCAGATTGGAGAAGATAGTATAAAATCAGCATTACTAGGAATGGTATGCAGTCTTCCAGGAGGATTGATACAGGCTGGCACATTGAATGAAAATATTCTTGAAGAGTTAATGGTAAACTACACGAAAAGATTTGGTGACCAGTTGAATAATTTTTTTGGAATATTAGACAATTTCCTTTTAGATATAACGATGGGAGGGTGCTATAATGAATAAAAGTTATGATTATATCATGGGAGGTAGTAAATTTTCCAATTTGTTTGATTTTATATCAGGAATAATTATATGTATATTATTTTCTTTTGTTTAAGTGAACTTATTTTTTCATTTGATTTTAAAATATATCCTAAAAAAATAATATTTTTTATAGGCAGTCTAATTGTACTTCTTTTTATTTTTTATTGCTTTCTTAGTCAACGGCGATATAGATTATTAGAACAAAAATTGGTTTATGGTGTTAGAAAAAAAACATACTATATAAAGATATTAATACGCTGATTTTTACACTTTCAACTACACCAAGAGGAATCTATAATATTGGTTTAACTGAACCATATTTTTATACAAAGAAAAAAGGAAGAAAGGAATATATAAGCAATATAACAGTTTATATAAACGAAGTGAAGAATATAAAAGAACAATATGATAAGAAAATAACAAATGGAAATTTGAAGAGCACGCCTTCTTATAGTTTTAATTGTCATGACAAATTGAGTATTTATCACTTAATTAAGGAATCAAATTCCGATGTATATGTAACTAGAAGTTTTCTAGTCTATAATAATTGGACCATTAATGAATTTTCTAGGATATACAATATTCCTATCGAAAAAATACAACTTATAAATGATATGTGTAAACAGTAAAATTTTCCGATATAATATAAAAAAAGTAATAAACAATGTAACAGGAGGTAGTATGTTTTTAAAAAAACAGAAGAAAAAACAACAAGAGGTTACGATTGAGGAGAATACACAGATATTCATCGAAGATTTTAAAAAATTGGTAAATGAAGGTAAAAAGGAATCTGTGCGTTCGGTAATTAAATTTATGGCAAATTCTATACAAAGTGAATTACTTACAAAATGTAAGTATAATGATAGAAATTATCCAGAAATAGATTATATGTGGGCTATTTTGAATAGTTTTTTACTGGACTTGTCGTTTGATTTTTGGCGAAAATGTAACATACGTTTAAAGGTTCAAAATACTCCCATTATATCATCTGTTTGGAATCATTCGCGTATGATTAACGGATTGATAGGACTGGGGGAGATAAATAAAAATCCCTTTAATGGGATAGCGTTTGCATATAATATTCATGCAGTTTTAATAGAACCATTAGGTCTGGTAGTCGTTGATAATGGAAATCATTCTGTGAATGCGGCTATTGTCTATGATGAAGGAGAAATAATTGTAAATACGGTTATTGATATATCTGAAGTTCTTGAAAGATATAGATTTGATGGAAAAAAATATGTGAGTGTAGAAACGAATAAAATAGTAAATATTGAGAATTTAAAAAATAATTCAGAACCATTCACATATACGTTTGGACTTTTGTTTGAAATGGCAAGAGTTTTGAAAAATGCAAAAGATGAAAACGGATATGTGTACTATGATGTTAATTAGATGGGAAGGTGATAGTGATGGAGAATACAGAGAACTGGGTAGAAAAATATAAAGAAAGAATGGATAAGAATAAACCTTCTGAAAAATTAGTGGAACAGACTTTAGAACTGATGAAACATCAGATTGAGTTACAGAGAAAAGATAAGAAAAAATGTTAAAAAATAGAATAAAATTTATAGCATTGACTCTTGTGTTTGCTTTTCTGCTGTCGGGCTGCTCTACAAAGAAGACTGGACAAGAATGGAATAGTTACAATGAAAATAGCGAATGGTCCTATTTTATGCCTATGGATGTAGATAGAGATGTGGTTCCCTTTGTATTTCCAGGAAAGTATGTTGTAGATACTGAAATCGAAACTCAAAATGAATTCAAAACCTACATTGAACGATATACAGAATTAGAAACCTGTAAACTTTTGTTTTATGATATAGATAGAGGAACTGTTCAAAAGAAAGTGGACTGTAAAAGAATTTTGGAAGAATATCTCCAGGATTACCAGATTGCAGAAGAACAGATAATACCATGTTTATATCAGCAAAATAACTGTGTCTGCGTCATTTTAGAAAAAATCGGGTATCGGAAAAGTTCTGGAGATCCTTTGCCAAAAATCGGAATTATAATTGATGTAGATACTGAAAAAATTATAGGTGAAGTTTCAGAAATGAATTTTGAAAAAAATCATTTACTATATAAAAATGAAGAAACAGAATCCATTACAGAAGAATTTCTGGCAGCAAATGATCTTCCTTCTATGAAGGTTGTATATTATCACGATTTCAATATTTACGCAATGCAAATGCACTTGGCGGATATTTCTTCTGATGCAGAAATTTTTAAGATTTTTCCAACATTGAAGGGGGGTTCTGCTGAAAAGAATAAAACTATTTGTTTTTATGCAGAAGAGTCTAAAATAGAAAAGATAATGAAGCAATTTCTTCCAAAGGAACAAGAAATAACATGGCCAAAAGCAAACACGAATGAAATGAAAGTGATACCAAGAGTATGAAGTCTATTGAGTAATAAAAAAGGCGTGTGTTATTGAATACTTTTGGAGACGTTACAAGATATTATGTCTTTTGAAAACAGCATATAAATGTAGAGTTATAGGATTGCTGGGATTTAAGTAAATAGGAACGTTTAAGTGGTAGTATATCAGTTTTGGTATACTACCGCTTTTTTGCGTTGGATGTAAGCAGATGAAAAAATATTTTTTACTTATGGAATTAATCGTGTTCCTGCTGGCAACAGAATTCTAGACTTATCAGATGTCAGCGAATATCAAAAAGCAGAACAGGAATATGAGCAGTTGTAAGAATATGTAAAAGTAGAGAAGAATATAAAAGAATCAGAAGATATGAAGCCGGAAACAACAAAAGATGATAAGGAAAAAGCAAAGCCGGAAGAAACCGTGATGGTCGATTTTGCATCTTTATAGGAAACCAATCTAGATGTTATAGCATGGATAAAAATTCTATAGGTACTGGAATACCCTGTTGTAAGAAGGAGAAATAATTTCTATTCTTTAAACCATACCGTGAAAAAACTTACAATATTGCTGGCAGCATTTTTTTAGATTACCAGAATGAACGGGACTTTTTAGATAATTAGAATATTATCTATGGTCATAGTATGAAAGATGGAAGAATTTTAAATTATAAGATTACTGCCGGTGAGCAAGTGCAGAAAGAGAGTGAAGCTCATTAGATAGAAAAAGGACACACTGGAGATAATAGGAAAACGAAATCATATTGCCTACTTGTAGTCAAAAAGAATAATTCATATTATTACAATAGCAGATTTAGAGGAAGAGATATTTCATTGAAAGAGTAGAGATGTAATTTTTAAGAATATTTATTCAATGGAAATACATTTATTTTCTAAGGGACAAAAAAGATATTAAAGGAGGACAAAGCAATAAAATTTAAAATAGAAATATTATAATGATGTTATCAAATCAAAGGAGGAAGAAAAAATGGTAGATTTTAAAAAAAGAAAAAAAGCACGAGTAGGATAAAATTAGTGGGAAACGTAGATGAGAACTACGAAATATGAAATTGGTACATTGAAAGAAAAGTACTATTATTCAAAAATATAGTTCTATGCATGAGAAAGGAGAAAGAAGAAAATGAAAGATTTTGAAAAGAAAACAGGATTTGTAAAAGTGGAAGAATTGGCATTAGAAGCGGATGAAATTCATGGAAGTGAAGATGGAAGTAATGGAGCAGGAATTGTATCATTCATCACAGGAATTTTTACAGGAATGGTAGCACCAACAGGAGCATGCAGTTCTAAATGTTAAAAGGAGGAAGAAAAAATGAAAGATTTTGAAAAGAAAACAGGATTTGTAAAAGTGGAGGAACTGGCATTAGAAGCGGATGAGATTCATGGAAATGAAGATGGAAGTAATGGAGCAGGAATTGTATCATTCATCACAGGGATTTTTACAGGAATGGTAGCACCAACAGGAGCATGTAGTTCTAAATGTTAAATTATAAAGATGTACAATAGTAAATCACTTTGAAGGGAGAGAAACAATTGGATAATAATTCTTTTATTCAACAAATAACAGAAAATTGTATAAATGAAAAAACAGGAGTCTTTGATGAAGTTTATAGGAGATTTATTATCCAATTTCTGTTAAAAGTAAATGATATAATTAATAATTTTGCGGAAGAAACTTTGAATATTAGTTTGCAAAAGAAGAGAATTTTAACCGAACTGGCAAAGGCATATAAACAGATTTTGATTCATATATGCCAAAAAACATTGATTGTAGAGATTAGCAATCAAGCAAATTTCCTTTGGGGAGAAAGTGAAGAAGAAAAATATAATTTTTTTGTGAATACTTTTATGGAGGAAAATTTTGAAAGGATTTTTGCTCAAGATTCACCTTTGATGCATATTATTAAGACGAAAGAAAGTGCATTGTGTAACTCTATACAAATTTTCTTTGAAAATTTGTATAAAGATATTGATATTATTGAAAATTTATTGGATCAACATATTGAGAGGATAAATGAGATATCAATTGGAGACGGAGACACTCATAATGGTGGTAAAAGTGTTTATGTGATTACTTTGAATGATGAAATTAAAGTGGTTTATAAACCACATTCACTTATAAATGATGAAATTTTTAGTAAAGTATTGGATATTCTGAACAATCAAAATAGATTACGTCTAAAATTGCAACATGTTAAATTTGCCAATGTTGGAGATCATGGTTGGCAAGTATTTGTGAAAAGAGAAACGTGTTCTAATGAAAGAGAAATTGAGGATTATATGTATAGATTTGGGTGCTATGTTTTTTTATGTTATTTGCTTAATTGTACAGATATGCATTTGGAAAACATCATAGCGGCGAAAGATTATCCGTATTTGATTGATATAGAAACATTATTTACAAATCAGTACGTATTTAGAGGAACTAGATGGAAAAAGGCCAGTGATTTTGAACAGCAGTTGTGTAACTCCGTATTTGCTTCGGTTCTATTACCAATGAATATTGCGGGAATGAAGGCAGAAAGTCGTTTGGATATTAGTGGCCTTGAAGGAGGCCTTGAAGAAATAAATATTAAATCTGATGTTATAGTCAATGCTGGTAGAAGTGACATCTGCTATGAAACAATGGATATAAGAATTGATGATACACTTAATTTGAATAATGCAGTAACGCTAGCTGGAAAGCCGATTTTGCCGGAACTGTACATAGAAAGTTTAATTGAAGGTTTTCGAGAATGCTATAGTCTTTTTTTGTCTACTGATGCAACTGATAGGATTCTAAGAATTCAAGAACTTCAAATGGGTAAATTTCGACAGGTTTTACGTAATACAAAATTATACTATAAATATCTTGAAGCTTCATACCATCCTTATTATATGAATTCTGAAGGAGGACGAGACATTGTCTTTAATGGATTAAGCGGTTCTGGAATTGTATCAAAAGAGCACTTGCTGGTAGTTTCAGCAGAACAAGAACAATTATTGGAAGAAGATATTCCATATTTCTATACAGGATATAAAACTAAAAGTTTATATTCTGTTAATGGAAAGGTTGCAGAGGATTTTTTTGAAAAAACTATAGAAGAAATATTCAAGGAAAGAATACAATTGCTTTCTCAAAAAGATATGAGCATTCAAGAATATTTTATTCGTGTATCTGTTTATGGAAAAGCGAAATATAATAGAACAGGATATTTTAATCTAAAGAGTAAGGGTATACATACTATTCTTTCTTACATATTTAATACGCATGAACTTAAAAGTATAGATGGGAGGAACGATTACTTCAATATAGTAGAGGAAGAAGAAAGATGTTGTATTGGGATACTTCCATTTAATCTTTATAACGGGGGAGGAATGGCGTTTATTCTTTTAGGATTATATAAGGAAACCCGAAATGTGATTTGTTTGGAGGTGTTCAAGCGTTTGAGGTACATTTCTGACATTCCTTTGGAAGAAATATATAAATACAATAAGAGTTTGGGAATGTATGACGGTTGTGGATCTTTACTGTACCTTTCTTATAATGCGGCTAAAGTTACAGAGGATTTCTATTATAATAAAAAATTTAGTGAGTATTTAGATTTTTTTTGGAATGTAGATATTAACCAGTATACCGAAATGGACATTATTAGTGGATGTGCAGGTATCGTGTTATTTTTAAGTAATGTTTATGATGATTGTGGAGATCCAAAGGTTTTACGGGTACTAGAAAAGTTTAATGAGCGTTTGATAAAGGCATATAAGGAAGAAAAATTGCCAAATCAGACAGGCTTTGCTCATGGCTTTGCTGGAATGAGTTTAGCACTACTGAAGGCAGCGACTAATTTAGAGAGCTTATCATCTTACAATGCGGGAATTGACTTAATCAAGAGAGAAAATAGATATTATTTGAAAGAATCCAATAATTGGATTGATTTGCGAAGTGGTAAGGAATCAATAAATGCTTGGTGTTATGGCATAGCAGGAATATTGCTTTCTCGAATTGAGGCTTTTAGTCATACAAGAGTTCAGCATAAAAGAGAATTGCGTAAAGATATCGAAAGATGTTTTAAAGAAATCATGAATTATGATAGCTGGTCGGAGTATGATGATATCTTATGTCATGGAACGCTTGGAAATCTTGATGTAATAAGGCAGTATCATACTAAATTTGAACAAACGAATGTTTATAAGAAAATTAGTTATGAAGTCGACAAAAAAATAGAGACATATGGTTTAAAGGGAAGGAATATACCAGGTGTTTATAATATTGATTTTATGGAAGGTTTAACTGGCTATTGTTACCATAAAATAAGAGAGCATAATGAAAAGATGCCTTGTATATTATTATTAGAAACATTTTAAGGATAGATAATTAGTATAGCAGAAAGGAGGGGAGAAGATGGCAAAGGTTAAGCATATACCTCAGTTGATTCAGACGGAATGTGGATTATGTTGCATTGTTATGTTGAACCGTTACTATGGAAATAATATAGATTTAAATGATTTAAGAGATTATGTTAAACCAGGAAGAGATGGTGTGGGAATTTCAGCATTATGCGATATTCTTAAATGGCAGAAATATGAATGTAAAGCGTATAAAGGAACCGTAGAGGTGCTGGAAACGATTAAGAAACCTTTAATAATTTATTGGGAAAAATGTCATTTTGTAATTTTGGAAAAAGTTAGAGGTGGGATCTATTATGTCGTAGATCCAGCTCTAGGATATGTAAAATATACTAAAGACGAGTTTATAAAAGGATACTCAGAACGTTTTATATATGCAATACCAGGAGAAGATTTTGAAAAAGTTACTAAAAAACAGTCTATTTGGCTTCGCTATATGCAATATATCAAAACATGTAAAAAAGCATTAGTAGGCATATTGGTACTGAGTGTTCTAACATATTTCTTTACAATAATATTTAATATGTTTATTCAAAATATGATAGATAGTATCGGACAGTTTAACTATAAACTGACATGGATTGCATTGGGGACAATACTAGGGTATATCTTGGTAGTGTTATTGAATGCATTAATGAAAGTATTTTTTAACACAAGATTATTTAGTGATTTTTCAAAGGCAATTTATAAACATTTGATTGGTGTTGATTATACCTTTTTTGAAAATAGATCATTTGGGAATCTGGCATTTAGCCTTGAGTGCATAGGGATGGTGAAAAATCTTTATGCTGAAAAAATGGTAAATTTTGTTGTTTCAGCAGGGGCCGTAATAATTCTCATGGGATATTTATGTAGATATTCTGTAACTATTATGGGAATAATTTCTATATTGTTAATAGGTATAGGCATTCTTTTGAAAGCATTAAGTAGTAAAGTACTGACCCTAAACCAATTAGAGATAGCAGGTCTTACTAAATTACAGGAAATACAGACAGAATTTATTTATTCGATATTGAATATTAAGATTGCGGGAATTGAAGATAAAGTATATAAACAATGGGAGAAGCAATTTGATTATACGAACGAAAAAACAAAACGACGAGACATCTATCAAAGTTACTACAATACAGCAGCTACGTTAATTCAAACAATACTGCCACTATTCGTACTGTTTATTTCTATTATAAATATGAAACAATTAGAACTAACAATAGGACAAGTAGTTGCAACATATTCGGTTGTTACATTGATTTCTTCATACATGGTAAATATTTATACTACTATGAATTATTTTGCTTTATCTGAACAGTATTTAGAACGAGTTTCAGATATTGCAAACCAGAATATAGAAGAAAACGGGACCAAAAATATTGGTAAGATTGATTCAATTAAATTGGATAATGTATCTTTCAAGTATAACCCTAACGCTCCCCGTGTATTAAAAAATATTTCTTTAGAGATAACTCAGGGACAGAAGATTGCTTTTGTGGGACAATCTGGATCTGGGAAGTCTACATTGATGAAATTAATCTTGGGACTTTATAAGCCAACGTCGGGAAATATATATTACAATGATGTTAATATTTCTGATATTGCTCAGGAAAGTATACGTAAACAATGTGGGATGGTTCCCCAGGATAATACCCTATTTAACAAATCGATTATAGAAAATATATCTATGGGGAGAGAAGATATAACAATGGAACAGGTAATAGAATCTTGCAAAATAGCTGAGATATTAGCTGAGATAAATGATATGCCTATGGGATTTAACACAATCATATCAGATATGGGAATGAATATTTCTGGTGGACAAAGACAGAGAATTGTATTGGCTAGGGCAATTGTCAATCAGCCTAGTTTACTTATTTTCGATGAGGCAACCAGTTCTTTAGATTCTGTTAATGAACGAAAAATATACAATAATATTTATAGTAAAAATTGTACTAGAATTATTATTGCGCACAGATTAACAACCATTGCAGATGCAGATTATATATATGTTCTTAAAGATGGAGAAATTGTTGAGCAAGGGACTCACGAAGAGCTGTTTAAAATGAATGGTGAGTATAGTAGGCTATATCAGAATTCACAGTATTAGAGTGTATAGCTTCAATAGAAGGGAGGTGTAGAATTATGAAGAATCCAAAGAATGTGACAGATATAGAAGAAGTTTGTAGTCTTGCAGAAGAGATTGAAAATCACAGTGCAACTCTGGAAGATGAAAACGGAGCAGGAAAAAGTAAGGATTGGGGTAATGATGGCTACCTGTGTTCTGTAACAGTAGAATGTATGGTTATCTGTAATTGGTAACCGAAGTAAAACAATAACTTAAATAGAAATATGAGAGGAGAACTGAAAATGAAGAATCCAAAGAATGTGACAGATATAGAAGAAGTTTGTAGCCTTGCAGAAGAGATTGAAAATCACAGTGCAACTCTGGAAGATGAAAACGGAGCAGGAAAAAGTAAGGATTGGGGTAATGATGGTTACCTGTGTTCTGTAACAGTAGAATGTATGGTTATCTGTAATTGGTAACTGAAGTAAAACAATAACTTAAATAGAAATATGAGAGGAGAACTGAAAATGAAGAATCCAAAGAATGTGACAGATATAGAAGAAGTTTGTAGCCTTGCAGAAGAGATTAAAAATCACAGTGCAACTCTAGAAGATGAAAACGGAGCAGGAAAAAGCAAGGACTGGGGTAATGATGGTTACCTGTGTTCTGTAACAGTGGAGTGTATGATTATCTGTAATTGGTAATCAATTTTAACATGCATACCGTGGCAGTATCTGCTGCCACGGTAATTTATAAAAGCAAAGAAGGGATAAAATGAGAATATTTGTTTATGCAAGTAGCATGAGGGGAGAATATTCAAAATCATTAAAAATTATCAAGGATCTTATTGTTAGATTGGAAGGATTGTGTTCAGTAGAAGGATGTTATATATCTACACCTGAAAAAGATTTGATAGAGCCTTGTAGTGGTTGTATGAGTTGTTTAAATACAGGAAAGTGTGTAAAGGATAAGTTAGATCATATGGAGACATTAAAAGAAGAAATGATGGCTTCTGATTTGATTATTCTAGCATCACCCGTCTATTTGCATAATGTAAATGGTCCTATGAAAAATTTTTTAGATAGATTAAATCCGTGGTGTTATACGATGCCATTATTGGGGAAAATAGCACTTCCTGTAACTGTATCAAACACAAATGGAAATTATCAGGTTGATATCTATTTGTCAAAGATACTGAGTATTTTCGGGGCAGGTGTTTTAGGAACATTGTCAATTAAAAATAATTTGATGTCAAAGAAAGAAAAAGATGAAGCGATTGAATTATTATGCAAGTATATAAAGGAATATGAGAGTGGACAACGAGAATTTTTTGTTTCAGAATATCAATTGGAATACTATGAGCAAATGAAAAGGATGCTTAATAATATAGAGAAAGAATCAAGATTGTACCAAATATGGAAAAAGGAGGGAATGCTATCTGCTTCAGATTTTCAAATATTATTTAGTGCAAAACGAAAGGAGAAAAACGAAAATGAAAAGTGTTGAAGTTAAAAATTTAAGGAAAATATACGAAACTAATAGAGGAAGAAACCAATATGTAGCATTAAAGGATGTATCGTTTAGTATTAATTGCGGTGAATTTGTAGCAATTATGGGAGAGTCAGGATCAGGAAAAACAACATTACTAAATATTTTAGCGGGATTGGATAACAGTACTTCAGGAAGTGTTATCATTGATGGTAAGGAAATATCAAAAATGAGAGATTTTGAACTTGCCAAATACAGAAGCCGGAGACTAGGTTTTGTTTTTCAAGATTTCAATTTATTGGATATTTTGACTGTTAAAGAGAATATTTATCTTCCACTTATTTTGAATAAAGCGCAGAGCTCTGTAATGAAAAAAAAGATGGAGGAATTGACAGTTAAGTTAGGAATTAAAGAAATTGTTGATAAATATCCTTATGAAATATCGGGTGGACAGAAACAAAGAACAGCAATAGCAAGAGCAATGGCTATAGAACCAGAGATATTATTAGCCGATGAACCAACAGGCGCATTGGATTCTAAGGCAGCTAATAATATTTTAGATTTGTTTGAAATGTTAAACCAAGAAGGTCAAACTATTTTAATGGTAACGCATAGTGTTAAGGCAGCAAGTAGAGCGGATAGAGTGCTTTTTATTAAAGATGGTGAATTAAACTATCAGATAAAAAAGTATCCGGGAATGTCAAACACTAAAATGAATGAAGAAATTGTTTTTTACTTAACAAATAATGAAATGATACGGTAGGTGATTATTATGTTCTATGTAAAACTTGCATTTAGAAATTTAAAGGAAAATCGAAAGATATACACACCATTTTTTTGTGCAGGAGTCATCTCTTTTGTTATCTACTTTTTAATCTATACAATTGGGAAAAATGATTCAATTGTTTCGATGGTATCATCTGAGTTATTTACTCGGATACTAAAAATGGCTATAGTGATATCAGGAATAATTGTAGCAATCTTTTTATTCTTAGCGAATGGCTATCTGTTTAGAACGAAAAAAAAGATATTAGGAGTGTATAATACTTTAGGGATGTCCAAAAAGCACTTAATTATACTAACATTCTGGGAAATGTTTTTTATTGCAATGGGGGTAATTATCGCAGGGCTATTACTTGGGAATTCGTTGTCGAGTGTTATGTTCATAATTATAGCTAAAGTTTTAAAAAGTGAAGAAATATTGGTATGGCGTTTTAGCTCTGAAGTGAATTTAAAAGTAATTTTGTTATTCGTAATTTTATATGTATTAGTTTGGCTTTTTAATTCATATGTACTTTTAAAAACAAAATCTGTTAATTTACTAAAGGGGGAACAATTAGGAGAGGTTGAACCGTCGAGTTTTAAAATTAAAGCTACTATAGGTGTTGTATTATTAGCCGGTGGTTATTATATGGCGGCGACAACAGTATCTCCTATTCAGGCAGCAAATAGAATCTTTTTTGCAGTACTGTTGATAATTGGTGGAATATATATGGTTTTCGTGTATTCCAGTATTATGATTTTGAAAAAAATGAAACAATTTGAACAGGTTTTTCTTAGAATTTCTAGCTTTATTTCTATTTCCAATCTATTACATCGTATGAAAAAGAATGCGGTTGGAATGGCTTGTATTTGTTTGCTAGGAACTGCGGTAATAACAATAACATCTGCTACAATTTCTTTATATGCAGGTTTAAAGGATCAAGTAAACAAGCAATATGTAACAGAAATAATGTTATCTATGAGTAAAGTAAGTATGCAGGATATATTGGAAATAAATGAAATAATTGGAGACTATTCTAAAGAAAATAGCGGAATACAGAAAAAATTGGGCTTAGTAACATATAAAGTTGATTGCAAAATTGCAGACAATACTATAGAAAATAATTCTAGTATTTCTTTTGTAGATCGTGATTATGGGGTGGTGCATTTTGTTGATGTTGAATCTTATAATTCTTTGGTTGATAAAAAAATTACATTAGAAGAAAATCAGATTATGATTTTTACCAATGATACTAGTTTTGATTATAAAAATGTATCAATTAATGGAGTAGACTATGCAGTTATAGATTATTTGTCGGATATGCCAATATATGATACAGAAGATTTTCAGATTGCCCAAAGTTACTATATCATATGTAGTAATCCATTAATAGCTGAGCCAAATCATCTAAATGAAAAAGAGGATAAAAGTTATAGCGAACTTTCTTACGTATGTGGAATTGAAGTAGATGAGTCTTTTGATAAAGGGAAATTTGTTGAAATCATCAATTCGTATATGAATGAACAGCAGATAAGAGGTGATGCTAGTTATAGAGAAAAAACATATGAATGGCAATTAGCAATGTATTCTGCATTTTTATTTGTTGGAATTGCGTTTAGCATATTGTTTATAGTTATGATGGCATTTGTGATTTACTATAAGCAGATATCGGAGGGGTACGAAGATCAGAATAAATTTAAAGTTATGAAAAATATTGGAGTTACAGAGAATGTCATAAAAAAAATAACAAGACAACAGGTACTTTTTGCATTTTTTGTGCCTTTAGTATTTTCCATAATTAATATGTGTTTTGCGTACAAAACTATTGTAAAATTTTTGATGCTTTTAAATTTGAGAAATACTTCATTATTTGCTCTCTGCGCTTTAGTCACTGCAATCATATTTATTGCAGTATATGGAGGGATTTATGGTCTTACGACAAAACAGTATATAGATATTGTATTAAAACAGGATTAAAAGAAGAGGTGATTATATGGATAAGAAAGAAAGTTATAAACAATTTTGGCTGTCATTGTTTGAAAGCAAAACTAATTATGAAGACATTAATAATGCATTTACTGTGTTATTTGATAAGAATTTAGAAGATGAATTGTATAAAAACAATCTTGCTGTTCAAAATGACATATACAGAGAAGAGTATGAAACTTGGATGAAAAAGGCACAAGAAATTGATAACAAGAAAAAAATAGAATGCAAGTTTCATTTTGGAACATTTTATTTACCATATTTATATTACGTGTCATCAGAGCTAATGAATTGGTCTGAACTAAGAGATCAGAGGATAGATTCAAAAGGGATTTTACAGACATCTATGCAAGGACTAGTTTCGACTCTTGTACCAGTATCAGCAAAAGTGTTGGTACAAGAAGTTAAACGATTACATGCGAAATCTGAACTAGGTGATGGAGAAAGTTCAGAACAGTTTAAAATGTACGAAGAAAAAGTTCTTAATGATAAGTTATATCGACAAGAAATGTTTCAATTATATCCTGTGCTTTTCGAAAAACTTGCTCTAAAAACAAAGATGTTTTTAGAGTTTTATAAAGATATTATCGAAAATGTGTTGTCAGTTTGGGAGGAATTACAGATTAGTGACGGCATTACACTGGATAGAATTGTTTTAGGTCAAGGTGATACTCACAATTATGGTAAGAGCGTTGCAAAACTATTGTTTTCCAATCAAAGTATTTATATTTACAAGCCAAGAGAGTTGACTGTTGATGTCGCATTCAATAAATTGTTAAAAAAATATAATACATGGGTTGGAGAAGGTCAAGATTTAAAAACGTTTTCTGTGATTAATAGAAAAAATTTTGGAATTGTTGAGTTGATCCTTTACAATAATCAGGTAGATGATGAAAAAAAGAAAAAATATTATTTCAGATGTGGTGAATTGTTGGCTATTTTATATTCTCTGAACGCTTCAGATATGCACTGTGAAAATCTTATTGCAAGTGGTGAATATCCAGTAATTATTGACTGTGAAACAGTTGTTTCTCCATTTGCAACTAAAGATAAGGCTGATTTACAATTGTTAGAAAAAACGGAATCTTTAAAGCGAACAGGTCTATTGCCCTTATATATCGGTAGTAATCCAGAAAAAGTAGAAATTGGGGGGATTGGCACTACTAGGAATCATCGAACACCGTACAAAACATATGCCGTGAAAAATCAAGGTAAAAGTGATATCAATTTAGTTTTTGATTATCAAGAAGTGAAAAAAGAACAGAATATCTTTGGAAGTGAGTTGAATAAGAAGAATATAGCGGATATTGAAAATGGTTTTCACTATGCATACATGATTCTAATGAGGCACAAAGGTGAGTATGCTAAAATAGTAGAAGCATTATTTGCAGATGTGCAGATTAGGGTTATTTTAAAAAGTACTGCAGTATATTCAACCTTACTTGGATTAACTTACCATCCGGATATATTGATGGATAATCTGAGCCAGAGGATAATCCTTTGTAAGGATTATGTGGAACATTATAGGAAATTTGAGACAGATATATATATATTAGAAAATCAAGCATTATTGAGGGGGGATATACCTTATTTTTATACATATACGAACGAGAAAGGTATCTTTGCTGAAGGAGGTAAAGTAGCAGATTTTTATTCTGTACCTCCAGTGAAACAAATACTTGATAAGATAAAAAATTTATCTGAAGATGATTTGCATTTTCAAGAGAGAATACTGCATCAATCATATTTTGGAGAAAAAGCAGAATATTCAAAAGATATTACAGGACTTATGTTTGAAGATTATTCTATTGATAAAAATGAATATTTACAACTTGCTGAAAAAATATTAGATGTTATGCTAGATAAGAGTTTTACATTTGGGGATAGTTATAGGAGTTGGATGGATTGCTTATATGACGATAGAAACGATAAACTAGTTAACTATAGTTATGTTGGAGGGGATCTTTATAATGGTGAAGCTGGGATAGCTCTTGCATATTTATATTATGGGGTAGTCAGTGGAAAGTCATATTATATTGAAATTGCAGAGAACATTGCAGCTTATGGAAATAGTGAAATCAAATTTTATAATGAAAATCGGCATTCACTGATAGGGGCATTCACTGGACTTGCTGGAAATTTATATTTGAATTCTAAGTTGTTTAAGTATACTAAAAAGGAAATTTACAAAAAACATTGCTTGCAACTGATTAGTAAAATAGATAAAATTTTAGTTTATGATAAGATGACAGATATCATTGGAGGAGCAGCAGGCTATTTGCTTGTATTATGTTCAATTTTTGAAAATATAGAAGAACCCCAGTTATTGGTGGTAGTAAAAGAGCAAATGAAAGCTGTTGAAAAGATATTAGTTAAGCGTTATAGTGCTAATAATGGTGGGTGGAAGTTAACACTAGAGGGTAAGGAAAAAATATATACTGGATTTGGTCATGGGGATTCGGGTATAATAACAGCTCTTGCAAGGTGTGATCACTTATTAGGGAGTACTAATAATAGGGAAATTATTAATGAAGTAATTAGAAAGCATAAATCACTATTTTCATATGAAAATAAAGGTTGGTATCGAACGAATGAAAAGGAACTGATAGGATACGGTTGGTGTCATGGGACATCAGGAATATTGTTGAGTAGAGTATTACTCAAAAAATACGGCTATGAAAATATAGACGATGATATTAAGTGCGCAATGGAGATTTCTTCTACACGATCTTTTGGAAATAATACTTCGCTTTGTCACGGCGATTTTAGTAGTCTTGAAATAATGAAACTTGCGGGAAAAGTATTGTATGACAAAAAAGTTTTAGAAAGAGAGAAACTTAGTTTTCATTGGCTTTATGAAAATGTAATGCAAGAGAGATATGGAGGGAAATGTTTTAGAGGAACAGAAGTTCTTGGACTGATGCTAGGATTAAGTGGATATGTTTATTCACTTGTACAGCATAGTAGTAATGAAATCCCATCAATATTGTATCTGCAATAATATGTGGGAGTAATAGAAGGAGGTAAGATATGACAGAAAAAACTTGTGGAAATTGCAAATCCAACAAATTAATATTAGTAAAACAAACTTATAATGCATATTATAGTCCGCATATTTCTATGGGCATTGGAAAGAAAGTAAAAATCAGAAGAACTGTTTGTGAAGTTTGCGGACATGTAGATGAATGGGTTACAGATGAACGTGGGTTAGAAAGATTGAAAATAAAGTATTTAAAAAAGAAATAATACATTTTAACAGTAAACTCTAAATTAGGGTAACTGTAGATTTATCATTTTATCACTCATAATGATAGGAAAATAGTTTTTTACTTGAGCCGGCTTTTACTTCATCATTTTGATAGAAAGTAAACATTTATTACATTTGTAGGTTCATTATGAGTGGTAAATAATTTTTAGGATAAGCGCTGAATATTACAGTGCGGCAGAGACATCTATCCGAACTCCTAACCCACCTCGTTTCTTACTTGGCTTGTATCGGATCCAGACCATATACTTCCGCATTGAGAACTCTTTGGTTGGAGCAATACTTTCGATATCGATTTTGTATGGATAATAAGAAATACGATCCATAATGGCATCTGCAAGTGTACTTTCACCGCTACAGATCTACTAATAAGAGCTTTGTTCAGCTTTCTGTCGTATTCGTAATCAATTGCTGTAATACTGGCATCCGGCTCTTCCAGTTCTGCAAAACGGAGGAGTCTTTTTAAACGGTTGTTTTGCGGTTACTATATTCGATATCTACCAGCATACTGAAACGGTCTTCAAAAAGAACTTTCTTCATGTTGTTGTCATCCATCTGGATACGGAATCCCTCTACCATTACTGTAAGACGCATTTCAAGTGTTTTATCGAGTGTACGCTGATTTGACATGATTATTTACTTTCATAGTATCTACTACCTTTGATAATGCCTTGTACTTTTTTTGCTGTCTCTGATGTAGAGAGATCATCCGATGTATAATCAGGTTCACTCGTCATAGCAGCGAGTAGATTATTGATACTTTTATAGATAGGTTTTCCATAATAGGATACTTTCTTTATATAAGCCTATTCCAATTTCGCTGGAGAATGTTTTCAGCCAGCCTTAGCAGTCCCATACAACTTCTGTAGGACTGTTGTTCACCTGTGCCTAGAGGTAAGAATTCTATTAACAACCTTACGGATGTTAATTCCGATAGAATCTGCCCATCTGCGGAAACGGTCACCGTGTCATTCCAGATATTTCTGGTGATCCTGCGACATACGTTCCATAAATCATATCTTAATTGTCAAGGTATTCCGGTTATTGAAAAGTAGCCGGATATTTTTTCTATCAACGTAAGCGCAAAATATTGCTACGCTGCCCATGAATCACGCTTGCACCAAAATGATAGATGCAAGCGTTTTACTCTAGTTTAGTTTTGACAGTTCTCTTTCGCAGTCTCGCTCCATGGGGCAAGCTGTTCCAGCTGTTCATCTGACATTTTAGCGTCTGGCCGCTGTGATAAGAGGTATGTCAGATATTTGTAGGTGTTCAGGTCATTCGCTTTTGCCATCTCAACCATTGTATACACAATAGCGCTAGATGTAGCTCCCTTCGGACTGGCACTGAACAGCCAGTTCTTCCGGTTATGCGCTTAAGAACATAATCGAAAAAACTGGTTGTTTTCAGATAGTTCAGATGGAGCAACTGCAAATGCAATGTATCTTACAATTGTTGAGATGGCAAAAGCATACGATTTAAATCTGTATGAATATTTAAAGTTCCTGCTAGAGCATCGTCCTAATGAGAACATGACAGATGAAGAACTGGATTATCTAGCTCCTTGGAGCATAGATGTGCAGGAACAATGTAGCATTAAATAGAGTAAAATGTTAGCCTTCCAGAATCCTAGCAATGGGATTCTGGAAGTATGTTTTGGGGACACCCCGAAACTATGCGCTTACGAAATTTAAGCGCTTACTTCTAACATTTGATTAATGTAGTTTAAGGACAAAAATGTGCTACTTTAGGGACAAAATAAATTGGCTTATCCATAATGTGGTATATTTAATTCATAAAATTGAAAGGTGATTGAAATGTTAGAAAAAATGTCTATGTATTTAGCAAATCAGTTATATATAAAAGGAGAAATAGCAGAAGATAAAATAGTAATAATCCGATATGGGTTTGAAATAATGATATCGTCATTATTTATTTTATTATCAATTCCATTATGTGCGATTATTATGTTCAGGTTGTCAGATGGGATTATTTTTTTGCTATTTTTTATGCCAGTGAGGCTTTTTAGTGGTGGGTATCATGCACCTACCTACAAAAAATGTTATGTGTGTACAATGATGCTTTTTAGTATCGTAATATTGATTGCGTATTTATTTCCTATATTAAACATATATACAGTAGTACTAAGCTTGATAGTATGTATTGCATACATTTTTGAAAAAGCTCCTTGTGTAAATGTACATCATCCGCTTTCTGAGCGAAAATATAGAGAGAATAAAATACGAGCGAGGGTTTGTATAATAATCGAATCAATGATGAGCATTATTTTATTTTTCTTGAATACAAGACTGTGTACAGTGTCAGTATACACTCTTTTGCTTGTGGTGGGAATGATGCTATTTTCAAAAGGAAAGGAGATAAAGGCATGTTAAGTAAAATAACACAATTAGTTGAATTTTTTGCAGTGTGGGGTGCGGGAGTAGCATCTTTATTTGGGAGTTATGAACCACAAGTACCTGATAGTTTGATTGAAGACTAGGTTATTGTCGGGATAATTCTTGAAGTAAACCAACTGCTTGAAAATTATTTTGGGAGGTAAAATATTGAAACAAAAAAAAAGTAATCAGCAATTAATGGTTGAAGCAATTAAACTTGCGGTGGGAACAACATCATATTTAGGGTTATCTATTGATTCAGTGTTTGAGGCTACTATTGAAAGACTATATTCTTACTATCAAGAAACAAAGGATAAGTGCTATGCTGAAACAGCTTTGTTACATATACGAGCATATGTGGAGATGGGATTTGACTACGAGGATAAAGCTGAACTTTTTGATCCTATATTAGAAGAATTGGGAACTTCTAGAAATCTGGAATTCCCAAAAGCATATTATTATTCAAAAAAAATTAAAGCTAATAAAACTCAAATCAGGACAATGATTGTAAAATGGCCAGCTTCAAAGTTTCGAATGAATATAAATGAATTAATTCAAGATATATTGGATAAAGTGGTGAATAAAAAAGTAGGTATTTACTACTATAATAGTAATCCTGCCCCTGATAAAGGTAATAATATGGATGGAGATTTATATGAATTGGTAGTAAGTGAAAAAGAAACATATTTTCATGATATTAAACGAAGAAAATATTTTACAATTATTTCATAATTGTTTATACTAAAAAGGATTATTTTTGTGTTAAGTGAGGTGTGTTATGAGGATAGCATTATGTGATGACGATGAAAAAGCACTAATAAAAAATAAAGAAATATTGAAAGAGTGTCTTTCGGAAACCAAAATAGTTGCAGATATAAGAACGTATCGCTCAAGCGATTTCCTTTTATATGATATACAGGAAAATAATTATTTTGATTTGCTATTATTAGACATAGAGATGCCGAAAATTAATGGAATGCAAATTGCAAAGGATGTGAAAAAATTATGTCCAGAAACACTTGTGATTTTTATCACATCACATAGTGAGTATGCTATTGATTCATTTGAGTTATCTGTATTTAGATACATAGAAAAAGGACCGACTATAAAAGAAAAACTTTCATATGCATTGATAGATGGTTTAAATTATATTGAAATTCAAAAAGATGAAATGTACACAATTACAACACCTACGAGATATGAGAGGATACCATATAGGAAAATTTTATATATAAAGAAAGATGGAAAATACGTGGTTTTAACTACTATAAATGGAGAAACTCAGATTCGCAAGCCGTTAGCTGAAGTATATGATGAAATTAATTCAGATGAGTTTGTATATATAGACCGTAGTTGCATTGTAAATCTTATTCATTTGATGCGAATTGAAAAAATGGATGCAATCATGAGAAATGGGGTATCTTTGCCTATAAGCAAAAAAAGATTAGGTATTCTGAAAGATATTATTAACGAATATTGGAGTCAACATGTATGATAAATGCTATTTTTGAAATTATTTCAAGTTTTATAGAAATATATTTGTTTTATGCCATAATTGGTTTGCTTTTTCCAAAAGAGGTAAATCCCCCTAAAATTAAAATTATATTACAGAGTATGGTGTTATTATGCATCGTTTTATATTTGAATAGTTTTGTATTATATTCATGGATGCCATTTTTAGTGTTTCCGACATACGTGGGTATTACAGCCGCTACTTTATATAAAGAAAAATATAGATATACTATTTCTATTGCATTATTTTACTCACTTATTATTTATGTTATTGACTTTTTTAGCGTAACACTACTTAGTATAGTATATAGAAATCCTGATTTTGCACAGTCAGTCTTGTATAGTAAAAGTGTAGATAGATTGGTATATATTTCTGTTTGTAAAATCATATTATTGTTACTTTACTATGAACTGTATAGAACCCATAAAAAAATCAATTTATATTTTGAAGGATATAAATTTTGGATTTTAATTACGATTTGTGGATTTAGTGGTGGTATATTTTTGGCAGAAAAAACTTTGGATCAGTTTGATTTACATATAGCCATTTCATGGGTATTCTTAATAGTTATTATTATTTTGCTGATAATTATTTTAGGAAGTTACATGGTGAGAAAAGTAGAAAAGCAAAATTACGAATTTGCAAAAACTAGGAGTGAACTGTTAGAAAATAATTATACAAATTTAAAACAGGCATATGAATTAAATGCAAAAATGTATCATGATTATAAACATCATATCAGTGCAATTCAAAGTCTAATTTACGAAGAAAATATTGAAGGTTTGAAAGAATATATTAGTAATTTAGAAATGGTACATTTCAATATGAATGACAAAAGATGGACGAGTGATGCAACAGTTAATTTTATCATCAATAATAAAATAAGTGAATGTAAGAAAGAGGGAATTGAGATTAAGGCTAATATTGATTTCCCAATTGATTCTAATATAAAAACTAATGATATGGTGGTTATTTTGGCGAATTTGCTTGATAATGCGATAGAAGCATGCAATCAAATTCCAGTTCCAATTAATAAAAGTATCCATTTAATTATCAGGCGTGTTAATGAGATGCTTGTGATTAAGGTTGAAAATCCATGTTTTCAAACACCTAAAATAATTGATGAAAAGTTTATGACAAATAAGAAAAATAAATATGAACATGGGTGGGGGCTAATTAGCGTAGAAAATACAGCACATAAATATGAGGGAACTTTACGATGTTCGTATGATGCAAAGGAGAAGACATTTAAAACAACTGTAAATTTAGCATGTCAAAAAAATGGTTTTTAACGGAGGGAGAAAAATAAAATGAGAAAAATAAAAAGAATAGCTATTATGTTATGTAGTGTTATGTTAATAGGCACTGCACCGACGATTGTGTGTAATGCTAGCACGGGTGTATCAGAAATAGACGGATATAATGAGGAACGTTTTCAGGAGTTAGTAAATATAGTAGTTGATTTGAAGTTAGATATCAAAGATGAGGAAATGGTATTTACTATATTAGAAGAAAAAGCAGAAAATAATATTCTTCGTAGTAGTATAGGAGATATATGGAATGCACTTACCGAAACAGAAAAAAAACTTTTAATTAAGTATCCATTTGATGCATTAAAAGTAAATACAGCTAAAAATATTGCCACAACACAGACTGAGATTAAATTTGGATACAGTGGATTAGGTGATAGAAGCGATGCATTTAGACATGGTATATGGAATGCAGAAATGACTATTTTGATAGGTGAAAATAAAGCAGAACTATTTGCCACGGCACATGAAGATATTAATACAGAAGGATATGAGTCAGATGGATTTTTAAAAACAGAGCACAGAAATATGGATTTACACAATAATGGTATTGGGCGTGAGATTGGTAAAAACAGTGGAAGTATAACGGAGAATGAATTAGCTGATATAATATATGGTAACATATATTCAAACACATCGAGATTTATTTGGTTACATGAATAATACTATGAATTGTTCGTAAAAATATGTAAGGAAAGTATTCTGAAAATTCAGGGTATTTTCCTTACTTTATACGTATAAATTGTGCGAAATAAATAATGGAGAAATACGAGATATAATAAGCAAAAATAAGAGTAGGTGTATAAAAAGTAATTAAAAAATATACAATAGCACTATAGAGGCTTGTTAGTCTCTTTTTTTTTATCAAAAAATATATCATTTTAAGTTGAAATGTAAGCGCAAAATATTGCTACGTTACTCGCAAATTATACTTGCACCAAAATGATAGATGCAAGCATTTTACTCTGTTTTAGTTTTGGCAGGTAGCTTTCACAGTTTCGCTTCATGGAGAAGCTGTGAAAGCTGTTTATCTGACATGTTATCGTTTGATCGTTGTTATAAGAGATATGTCAGATATTTATAGGTATTCAAATCATTCGATTTTACCATCTCAACCATTGTATACACAATTACGCTGGCGGTGGCTCCTTAGGACTGGTTGAATAATCCGGAGTGAAATCCATCACCTGTCCGGCACATGGAAATCACTTTTGTGCATGTAGAATCATAATTTCTGCAGGAATATTTGTAAAAGCTGCTCCGCACCGCAAATGCGGCAAGACCTTGACCAATATTCCCATAGAAACGGAACCACAATCAAGCAGAAAAAAGGTGATTTCCAAATTCCCGGATTTGTGATTTCAAGCCTCAAGAATACTCACTGGTACTGAACAGCCAGTTCTTCCGACCAACAGAAAGTAAATGGTCTGATTGCATTCTCACTGAGATTGTTAGATAAACTGCAATGACTGCCTTCCAGATAGGCCATCAGCGTGTCTTTCCAATTTTGGGCATAGTTCACCGTTTTGGCCAAACGAGTTCCCTTGTTTGGACGCTGTTGATCCAGCCAATTCTAGAATGCATCCAGTATCGGCTTCTCTTTTTCAAGACGGAACGCTTTTCTCTGCTCTGCAGTATGATTTTTTACTTATGAGTACCGTTCATAATCAAACGGCTTAGAACAGAACTGTACACCCTGCACTGCCGGAAGGCGTAATCATACTCTTTCCCTTTCGGTATGGCACCATGAAGTAACTTCTCACATGTGTCCAGCAAGAGCAGCGTTTGATATCTGGCAGATTGTTATAACCTTGGTATCCATCTGTCTCCAGATATCCGCTGAACCCTTGTAGGAAAGATGCTGCATGAAACTTTGCCCTGGTCTTTGTGTAATGATAGAGCAGGATTGGCGGAAGGCCGTCTTCTCCACTGCAGAAAACCCACATCCAGGAATCTGTTTCAGGATTACGTTCAGGCTCATTCAGTACCTGAACCCTTGTTTCATCTGCCATCAGATATTTTCGCTCCAGTAACTGACGGTGAAAATAGTCATACACATGACAGAGATAATTCTCGGCACAATAAATAATCCAGTTAGCTAGTGTAGCCCGACTTAATGGAACTCCCTGCTGTTTTCAGCCCGTTTCCTGCCGGTTTAACGGCAGACCATTCTGGTACTTCTGGTGCATTGCCCATCCAACAACAGATTCGGATGCATAACTTTCCGGGAACAATGGTTCCTGAACTGGTGCTTTGACAAACATCAAATCATCAAGGTGTTCCTCTGATGTGACACACTCCGGACATTTATACGTTTCGCGATAGATATTTACCACTTTCCCTTTGGCGGGGGTAAAGCGGAATTCATGGCGGACGAATTCTTTTCCAATCTGTTCCATTTGGGATAGTTAGAAGAAAACTTCCAACAGACAGCTTCATTGGCCCTGCCACGGAAATGCTGTTTTTTTCCGCAGGTGTTGGAAGCGTATCCAATGAATGTTCATACGATGGTATATCAGTATCCTGAAAATCTATTCGGACAACTTCCTGATTTTCCGGAGCACGATAGTTGCGTCCGGTTGACACCGGTAAATCCACATAGCCTTTCTGACGTAGCTTTTTTTACTCAGTTGTAAAAAGTGCTTGGTTTGATGTCGTGTTCCTCACATCATTGATGATCTGTCAATCCACTTTGACGGCATTCCATTGTAAGACGGTATTGTTCTTCGGCAGGTTCTTTTGCTTCTCATGAGCACTACTCCATAAATCGAATGGAGTAAAATGTTCGCATCTATCATTTTTAACAATAGAAAATAAAGTAAAATGCTTGCATTCTCTATTAATCATTATGGACTGAGTTTTAGGGCAACGTAATCCGTCGAATTATTTTGCGCTTATGTTGAAATATTAGAAATGTTAGAAAAAACGCCTATTTTTTGAAACTTAATTTATGAATCCTACGTATTGATACAAAAAGAAAAAATTAGGATTCTTACGAATGAAGGAAAGAAAGTTATTAAAACAACTACAGAGAAAGAACGAAAAGGCTTTAGAAGAGATTATGCAGAAATATGGTGCATATGTCACTACGATTTCAAAAGAAATACTTGCGGGGAAAGGTACAAACGAAGATGTGGAAGAAGTAGTATCAGATGTATTTATCTCTTTATGGAATACGGCTGAAAGAATTGATTATGAAAAATACACCAGTATTAAAGCATATATAGGTATGATTGCAAGGAATAAGGCAAAAGATAAAATACGTGCAATTAAAAATTGGAATCTGGAACTTTATGATGATGTGATTTTAATTGATAACCAGGCCGAAAAACTCATGGAGCAAAAGGAACAACAGAGGATTATTCAGAAACTTCTTCAGAAATTAAAGCCGATGGATCAGGAAATCTTTCTTTTATATTATTATAGATATTTTAAAATAGAAGAAATCGCATTACAACTTAATATGAATCCGCAGACCATAAAAACCAGACTTCGAAGAGGCAGGGAAACTTTGCGTCATGCTTTGCGTGAGGAGGGGTATACGGTTTATGAAAATCAAGATTAGTGAGATGTTGGATAATTCGGTTGAGATATTAACAAAGGAAAGAACTGACATAGACAATCTCACAGATATTCAGGACATGGTATATAAAAAGATTATTCGTCGAAAAAAACAGTCCTATTTTTTAAAAGCAGTAGCTGCAGTTGGCACAATATGTTTGGTGACCGGCAGCATTGTTTTGGCGAAAACGCTTTTGGATCCAGGTGGGAAAGTAGAAAAAATAGAAAACCTGGAAGAAGAGCATACGCTCTACGAATCAGATACAGAAGAAGAGAAGATAGTGATTGATATTCAAACAGAATTGCTTAATAAAGACTGTTTATATCAAAATGGTATTCCTATTGCAAAACATATTTTAGAAATACAGACAGATTTTTATACAGCTGATCAACAAATATATGTAGAAAATGGTACAATGCTGATTTTACAGGATCAAGGAAAGGGGATTTTTCTAGAAGAGAATGAAAAGGTCAAAATAAGTGTCAAGCAGGAGAACATGAATAAACAGCCTGGACATACGTTTGAAATAGGATATATTGAAAATGGAAAGCCATTTAAAGTAGATACTGTTGAGGTCGAACAGTATGAAGTTTGGCTGAAAGGGGGAACGCAGAGAGAATATTTTCCATATTTCAAAAATATATCAAGCGATCGAATTATTCTAAATTATCATATAGTAAAGGAGAGTATGGAGAAATGAAGAAAGTAAAAAAAGTAATAGCAATAATGGCTCTTTTGGTTATGACAACAAATAGTACTTCTGTACAGGCAGCGGAACCTCAATCAAATACTATGCATCAGCAAAGTGAGAGGATGGGAATTTCAAGTACAGCGTTGAGTGCAGGAGAAACCATTAATATTATTGATAATGATGGGATGGCATTTTACGTTCCGGGTGGGACTAAGATAAGTTTTTCTATTAGTTTGAAAGCATCAGGAAGTGTTGAAATGGGATATAAAAATTCAAATGGTGTCAGAACAAAAAAGTATAGTGGAACAGGAAAAAGTCACAGTACCACATTTACAATTAGAAGTACAGGATATTATAAATTCTATATAACAAATAAATCTTCTAGTACAATTAGTATTACAGGAGGGAGTTTGAATTTTTAAATGAAGCGAAAGAAAAAAATATGGATCATTATAAAATGGATTATAGGTATTACCATTATATTCATTTTATTGGGAATTATATGGAACACTATATGTAAGAAAATAGATGAATACAAAATAAAAGAGGCGTATGGAAACAGTGTGCAAATAGATGGAAAAAGTATGGTTGTGGAGATTGCCGGAGCGGAACATGACGGTCCTCCGATTATCTTGCTTCCTGGTTTGGGTGAACCGTCGCCTATTTTAGAATTTAAACCTTTAGCAAGTGAATTAGCTAAAAAATACAAGGTGATTACGATTGAGCCATTTGGATATGGATTATCTGATGGAACAAAGCGTGACCGGACGATTGAAAATATCGTAGAAGAACTTCATGAATGTGTAAAAAACTTAGGAGAAGAGGAATACTATCTAATGGGGCATTCCATATCAGGGATATATAGTTTGTATTGGAGCCAGATATATCCAAATGAAATTAAAGGAATTATAGGGATTGATCCATCAGTTCCGAAAATGACAAGTAAAGAAAATAATCCTTTTCCAGTCAGTGTACAGTTGCTCAATCAAATATCTGCGTATACTCAGAAGATAGTCAATATAACGGGAATTACAAGGTTACTTTCTATAAACAATCCAAAGAAAGTTGTGTATGCAGATCCGCAGTACCTATATTCAGAGAAGGAATGGGAAGTTTTCCGCATATTAACGCTGGATAAAGGATATAACGCAACGGTTATGACAGAAATGAAAAATCTTGAAAAAAATATGGATGTAGTGGAGGATATGAAGATTCCAAGAGAAATACCAATATTGGAATTTGTTTCAAAAGAGAATTGCAAGACTATGCCACAGTGGGAACAACTACATAGGGATATTATAGCAGATAAAGAAAATGGAAAAGTAATTTTGCTAGAAGGTTCTCACTATTTACATTTTGAACAGAAGAAGGCAATTGTTGAAAGAACTACACAGTGGATAGATAATAGATAACTATTGTATCTGTGGTAAAAATAGGAAGTTAAGCAGATATTTTAATTTTTGAGGCGTTTGCAATGTACGGTATATCGTGATAGAATGATAAAAAAGTTAAGGAGTGGTGTTGGAAAATGGAATCTACATGTAAGACTAAAATTGTATCATCATTGTTGCGGGAGTCCGGAAAAGGAAAGCTTGATTTTTCTCATCCTTTTCAGAGAAAGGAGGGACAGTGGACTCGGTATATGGAATCGTTGGAAGTGGATTCGCTGCTAAGAGGATATTCTATCAATTTAGTTTATATTTGGAAAAAAGACAATAAAAACTATGTGATAGAAGGAAAGCAGAGGATTACTACCCTACAGAAATATAAAGGGGACAAATTTCCACTTTCTAAGAAACTTGATTCGGTTATGATTGATGGGGAAACTTATGAAATTGCAGGTAAAAGGTTTTCTCAATTAGATGAGATTGTACAAGACAAACTATTGAATGCAGAAGTCTTGATTTTTGAAATGTGGGACTGCACAGAAAAAGAAGTACGGGATATGTTTGTGCGTTTGAATAGTGGAAAGCGATTGAACGGAGCACAGATGCTGACAGGCCTTTTAAATCTTGACATTAGTACAGAACTTTATAAAATTATGGAGCATCCATTTTGGGCAAAGACTGGAATTACAAAAGGTGATATCAGATCAGATAATATGCGTAAAGTAGCCTGCCAAATACTAATGCTTATTTCTGGATACGAATATACTGCTTTTGATCAAAAGAATATTGAAAAGTATGTTGAAATATTGAATAGTGATTCTGAGGAAAGTATCCGTTTGATTGGACATGCCTTGGAGGTTCTTGACAAGTTAGATGAAAAGATTGTGGATAAAATGGATAAGATGAAAAAGTTATCCATTCCAATGGTAGTTGCAGCAATGGATGTAGTGTACGGAGATGAAGAAAAAGAAAACAGTTATCTGTTATGGCTGAAAGACTTTTTTGAAAATTATGATAATCAGACAAAATATCTGGAATATTGTGGAAGAAGTACGGACAAAGGTGAAAATGTAAAAGGACGTTGGGAAATCTTTTCAAAAGTTGTATCAGAGTAATAAACATAACGTAGTAAATTGTTAAATTACTTAGATATTGACACATACAATATCTTATGTTAGAGTGAAAATGAATTAACATTTATACTCATAAAAATCAAAGATGAGTACAAAAATTTTTTCCGATAAAGAATCGGAAACAGATTTTGGAAACAGGTGGCTGTTTCAATAAGAAATAAAGAATTATTAGGCATTTAGAATGAAAAATATTCTAGGTGCCTTTTTTTTATTTCAATCAACGAAAAAGGAGGATAGAGTTAAGCCACAAAAGAAAGAAAAATAGGAGGAAAATCATGAACCAAGAGTACTTAAAAGGAATTCACAGTGAGACGTGTGGAAAAGATGCAATTATTTTTCAGGCAACAGAAAATAATATAATCAGCTTCTTAAAGAATAGTCTATCTGCAGAACGTTCAGAAATCAGAACATTGGATGGGAAACGCTTTCTTACAACAATAAAAGGGAAGTGGATTGATATTTGCCCAGATCGAATGTACCTGGAAGAGAAGTTAAAACCATTGCTTCTGGCTGTGAAGGAAGGTAAAAAAAATCTGATACCATTAAAACAAATAGGTGCAGAACAGTTAGAAGGATATTGTCCGCCAATGCCAGACTGGAACTATTTTTTCTGGTCAGGTTATAGTGATGAAGATTATGACAACTTCAGAAAACAGGAAGAACCCAAAACGGTTTTCTATGAAGCTTTTGGAGAAAAATTTCCGATACAGCTAATAGTAAAAGGATATTCCTACACCGGAAATTTAGAAATTGAAATGGTGAACTGGAAATACCGATATCCTTCACCATGGGCAACCCTGACCGTTGATTTGCATGAGGTGTGCGAAAAGGACTGTACCTATGTAGATACGAACCATCATGGAAGAAAAATTTTGTCCTGGATTTCAGAAAGCGGATTAGGAGAAGTGACAGGAGAAATCAGCAGAAATGGATATTGTACTTATGAGAAAGTTCGTTTCTATCCGGAACGATTAAAGTATTATGATCTGGAAGGGTATCGCAGATATGAAGCAAAATATGAAGAAATACACAAAACATCACTGAAAAGAAATAATTAAAGAACAGGAGGAAGCAGGATGAAAAACTATGAGTTTGAACAGAACAAAAATTATGAAAGTACAAAGCAGATGTTTGAAGAATGTCGAAAAGATGTGGGCGTTTCCAAGGGTGTAAAAAGGGCAATTCCGGTGGTTGATGATGAGATTTGCTTTTCGGATATTCCGGAAAATGGAGTGTGTATTACGTCGCAGTTTGAAAACGGACTTTGCGGAGAAATTATCTGGTGCCGGAACGGAGAAGACATCTATATGCTGCACAGCAGTATTCGTCTTGCCGATCATACAGTCTGGCTTCAGATGGACAAGAAAGGCAAAAGTGAGGCACTACATCTAAAATTATTTTCCGAAGAAGGAACTACAAAGAAAATGAAAAATGAATTTCAGGGGATTTTTATTTCACCTTCTATGCAGGTGAAACGATTTTACGAATATTGTTTTTGGCCAAATTATGTAAAAGGTATAAGACCGATACAGGAAGACAGCCTGAATTTTTATGAGATTTTAAAAAAGATTGTAAGATGTATTGGATCTGATTTTCAGTATGATTTAGAAACAATGCGTATATAGAATAAGACATTTTGAATGGAAATTCTAAGTGTCTTTTTTTATACCTATCAGGCAGGAAATAATTTCCTGCCTACTTTAAAAAGGAGAGAAAGAGCATGAATAAAGTAATAATGACCGGATACGTTGTAAAAGATCCGGAAGTAAATGAATTTAAAAGGAAGAGGCGCAGAAACAAAAGGGCATCGAAATACGGATTAGTTGCAAGTTTTCGATTGTCTGTAAAGCGTCCTTTTAAAACAAAAGATGGAACAAAATATGATTATTTTTCCTGCTCTGCATTTGATAAGAGTGCAGAATTTATAGAGGAGTATATTGAAAAAGGAGATTGCGTTGGAATAGAGGGAATCCTTTTAAATGATAATTATGAAAATGAGGATGGAATGACGATGTATAGAGATAAGATAAATCTTGATAAAATCGAATTACTCCGCAAGCGAAAAGACGAAGATGAGAACGATTACGAAGATGAGGAAGAAGAGGATTACGATGACGATTTTTATGATGAGGATGATTATGAGGACGACGAAGATGACGACTATGAGGAGGAATATCTAGAAGAGGATGACGAAGAAGAGGCGGACGACGAAGATGAGGAAGAAGATGGATATCATCGAAGTATAAGGAAAAGCAGTCAGAAAAAAGGAATCTCTGATCCCCGTAGAAGAAATAGCAGGATAAAGAAACCTAGTTCCAGGAAAAAGTCAGAGCAAAGGAAAAGAGAACAGCCGGAAAGGAGAAATCGGCAGTCGAGAAAAAGTGTTCCGGAAAGAAGAAGGAATGAAAATAAAAAAAGAAACCTGGTGGACGAAGAATTTGAGCGTGTACAAGAATCAGAATATAACAATTATGGATTTGACTAAAAATCCTCGAAGAGAAAGGAAATGGTACTGTTATGAGTGGTAAGTGGAAATATTTTGTGAAAAAGTATCAAAACTTTTGCATTGTGTCGGGCATTGCAGGATTTTTGTTAGCTCCGTTCTTATGGCCCTTTTTTCTTGCAATTCTAGTCAATACATTATCCCTTACAGTGCCGGTTTTGTTGGTGTATCTGTTGGTCTGTCATTTGAAAAAGAAGCCCAAAGAAGTGAAGGGAGAAACCTTCACGGAGCATAAGGAAAGAGATAAACCGAAAGTAACAGTGACGGAAGAGGTGCCAGAAAAGAAGGAAGCACCCATTTATCAGAAAGCAAAACAGCAAATAGAAAAGGCGATAGAAACTGAAAAGAATCCAGAAACAATTCCTGATGTTCGCCAAGAACAGTGGAATGAAGCAGACATAGCAGCAAAAAAATGGTATCTTGGAGAAGGAAGAGAAAAATTTTTTCATATTTCGAAGAAACTGGAGGCAAAAGGTATCTATTCGTTTTCTATTGGGAAAGACGGATTATGTACTATCCGAACAGAGAAAGGATTTCGCAGAGTTGCTGCAATTCGGGATTTCCCGGCAGATAAAAGAATACTCATCAAAAAGGAGTTGGAAAAAGAAGGCGGTTACTCTGTAAAAATTTCTGGTCGTTATATGTGGATTACAAGGAGGTAGTGACTTGTTAGAGTGCAGATATGCTTCTTCCATTTATTATAATCAGGAAAACGGATATACTGTGGCAGTATATGAAACAGAGGAGAACATTCCTGAAGGGAAGAATGGAATTGGAAAAAGGCAGTTTGTGGCAGTTGGCTGTGAATTGCCCAGAAACGAAGGGATTGGTGTCTCTTTAAAAGGACAGTGGAAAGAATCAGAGAAATATGGAAAACAGTATCATGTGACATCTTTCCAAATTCAAATGCCGACAACAGAAGAGGGGGTAAAAGCGTACCTTTCTTCAGGATTGGTGAAAGGAATTGGGCCTGTTATCGCAGAAAGGGTTGTAGAACGATTTGGGAAAAATACCTTCTATGTTTTTGAAGAATGCCCGGAACGATTGCTTGAAATTCCTGGAATTACACAAAAAAAACTGGAGCAGATTTTAGATGGCTATTATCAAAGTGAAAATATCCGTCAGCTTTCAATTTTTCTGTCTTCTGCGGGAGTAACACCAAAGAAGATAGAAAAAATCCAGGAACATTTTGGACACAAGGCAGTCAGCATTATTAAAAGGGATCCATTCCGGTTGTGTGAGATAGAAGGGTTTGGATTTAAAACAGTGGACCCGATAGCAAGGAAAGTAAAACATTTTCAGGCAGATAATCCTTTACGAATAAAAGCAGCTATATTATATGTTTTAAAAGAAGCAGAAGGGGAAGGGCATCTCTATTTAGAGGTGTCTGACATTTTAACAAGAGCCAAGCCGCTGTTGGTGCGTGGAGATAAAAAAGGCAGTGTAACAGAACGGAAAATTCGTGATGCTGGCAATTCTCTGATCAAAGATGATAAAGAACTAATCTGTAGTTATACAAAGATTTATTCTAAGAAAAATTATGAGTCAGAACAAAAGGCTGTTATACAACTTGCCACGCTAAGCAAGTATCCGATAAAAAGGTATGATGTAGAGAAATGGATTTCCAATTTGGAAGCCAAAGAACACATAAAATTAGCGGAAAAGCAAAGAAAAGGGATTGAAATGGTTTTTCAAAATTCAATTTCCATTATAACAGGAGGACCTGGAAGTGGGAAAACAACCCTGCTGCGTTTTATTGTTATGATCCAGGAAAAATTGAATATGGATAGTATGATTTTATTGGCAGCACCTACCGGAAGAGCGCGACAGAGAATGTATGAAGCAACGGGGTATCCGGCACTGACGATACATAAAAGTATCGGACTTACAGGAGCAGAAGGTGAAGGAGCATGGAATGCTGGAGAAATGCTTTGCGATGATTTGATCATCATTGATGAGTGCAGCATGGTAGATATGCATCTGTTTACAAGTCTGATGATGAAAATAAAGACCGGAAGTCGGATTGTTTTTGTGGGAGACAAAGACCAGCTGGAATCAGTAGGGCCTGGAAATGTATTTAAAGAACTCATTGACTCCAGAGTCATTCCAGTTACTGTTTTAGATCAATGTTTCCGGCAGGAAAACCCTACTATTTTGGAGAATGCGATAAAAATCAACTGTGGTAAACAAAATTTGGTATATGATAACAGTTTTTCCTTTGTAGCAGCACATGATGATGAAGAAGCCGCAAAAAAGATTATGAAACTTTTTGATGTGGAGTGGAAGTTGCAAGGGAAAAATGTAAATGCAGTGCAGGTATTAACACCTTTAAGGGAGGATACGAAGGTAAGCGCAAATGCTTTGAATCTAAAAATCAAAGACAGAATCAATCCTTACCAGAGAGGACAACAGGAAATCAAAAATGGAAACAAAATTTTTCGTATACAGGATAAAGTGATGCAGACGAAAAATGAAGATGAAATTTCCAACGGAGATATCGGGATTGTACGAAAAATAGGAAAGATGAGCGGTAAGAAATATATGGAAGTAGATTTTGGAGAAGAGCGGGTTATGCGATATCAGGAAGGAGAATCTTGGAACCTTGTTCATGCGTATGCAATTACTGCACATAAGGGACAAGGCTCCGAGTATCCGGTAGTCATCATTCCGATTTTGTCATGTTTTCGGCGGCATACCTTAAAGCGAAATCTATATTACACCGCAATTACAAGGGCAAAAAGAAAAGTCATTCTTGTGGGAAGCAAACAGGCATTTTCCCAGGCAATACGGGCGGGAAGATCCAAAAAAAGAAATACGTTGTTATCTTATCGGTTAAAAAAAGCATTTACGGAGGTTTCGGATAAGAATGAAGCGGCATAAGAAAATAGTGGTAAACTGCTTATAAAAGCAGAAAGAGTTTTAATGCGAAAAGAACATAAACAATTCTTCCTTATCATACGGAAGGAGGATGATCTGGTGAGAAAAATAAGTGGCATCTTTTTTTCGTGTGTGATAAAATAAGAAAAAGAGGAATAGGCAGGTGAATATAGGTTGAAAGTTGAAAATATACTGGCAAAGAATATTAGTTCTGCAGGAGAGAAAGCCTCCTATGATGCAGCATGCAAACGCCTTCTGGCAAATAAGGTGATCTTGGCATGGATTATGAAAAGTTGTATAGAGGAATATAGAGATTGTGAGATTCAGGAAATTGTAGAGAACTATATAGAAGGAGAGGCAGATGTTGCAGACGTACCCGTAAATATAGATGAACAGGTATCAGAAGAACAAATACAAAATGGAGCAACCGAAGATGCTTCTATTTATGAAGGGGTGGTTACATACGATATTCGCTTTTGTGCGAAGGCTCCGGTGTCGAAAGAAAAAATTCGATTGATCATAAATATTGAAGCGCAAAATGATTTTTATCCAGGCTACCCGATTATAAGCAGAGGAATTTATTATTGCAGCAGATTGATATCTTCGCAGTATGGTGTTGAATTTTCAGATGCACATTATGAGAAGATAAAGAAAGTCTATAGCATTTGGATTTGTATGAATCCACCGAAATATCGGGAAAATAGTATAAACAGATATTCTATTACAGAAGAACAGTTAATTGGTAGTTGTTCGGAAAGAAAAGAAAATTATGATTTACTAACGGCAATTATGATATGTTTAGGGGACTCTGATGATGAAAATGCTTCAGGTATCTTAAAGTTACTGGAAGTTTTGCTTTCTTCGGATCGTGAAGTAAAGGAAAAGAAAGAGATATTACAGAATGATTTTTCAATTGAAATGACAAAGACATTAGAAAGAGAGGTGTCTACTATGTGTAATCTGAGTAAAGGCGTTGAAGAAAAAGGAATTCAGAAGGGAATTGAAAAAGGAATTCAGAAGGGAATTGAACAAGGAATTGAACAAGGAATTGAGAAAGGAATTCTTCTTTCAATTAGAAACCTTATGGAAACAATGGGGTGGTCGGTAGAACAGGCAATGGAAGGCCTGAAAATTCCTGAAGAAGAAAAGAGCAAGTATTTAGATGAATTGAAAAAAATGTAAAAGTACAAAATATATAAATTTTGAAAATAGAGGTGAGCAGTATTATTGTTGTTCACCTTATCGCATAGTTTGTCTGAAACGCAAAGACATTAGAAAGAGGTGCCTATTATGTGTAATCTGAGTAAAGGCGTTGAAGAAAAAGGAATTCAGAAGGGAATTGAAAAAGGAATTCAGAAGGGAATTGACAGGGAATTGAGAAGGGAATTCTTCTTTCAATTAGAAACCTTATGGAAACAATGGGGTGGTCAGTAGAACAGGCAATGGAAAGCCTGAAGATTCCTGAAGAAGAAAAAACGAAATATTCAGATGAATTAATATAGGTTTTTTTATGATGAGTGTGGGCAGAAAGCTTGAGTAAAATCAGCTTTCTGCCCGTCTTTTATATATAACAGTTACAAAAAATATGATACAAATAATAGGAGATATCACAGTATCTTACATACCATAAGTGTTTTGCTTGCAAAATGGTGAGTTGCTTTTTAGATGTCATAAAGATACGTTGTGCTATTTCAATAAAAAGTAAAGCATGAAGGAGATGCAGAATAGGTTCTACGCATGCGTTTTTTGTGCACTGAAATGAAGAGAAAATTCCTTAGTTCCAATGAGAAACATAGGGAATATCGAATGTATCTTGTGAAGAAATATGCTACACTACCGAAAAAGGCATGGAGGACAGTAGAATGAATTATAAAGATCAAGTAAAGAAGTATCTTGAATATTGCGAATATAGGAAAGAATTGGATTGGAATACGCTGAAGGCATACAGAATTGATTTAAGACAGTTTTTTGAGTTTGCACAGGAAGATGTCCCAGAAAAAAGCAAAATAGAAGGCTATATAGTGGAATTACATAAAAAATACAAGCAGAAAACAATAAAACGTAAAATTGCATCCATCAAAGCATATTATAATTATTTGGAAGAGTGCGAAATTATCGATGATAATCCGTTTAGAAAAATCAAAGTAAAATTCAAGGAAACGACAATTTTACCTAAAATAATCCCGCGTGAAGAAATTGAATCTCTCTTGAACTATATGTATTCGCATGAGCATAGAAATAGTAATGAAAAGATGTACAAATACTGGCTGAGAGATATATCTGTAATAGAAACTTTGTTTGCCACAGGAGCCAGAGTGTATGAAGTATCAAATATAAAAATAGACTGTATAAATTTGAATACAGGTCTAATCAAGATCATGGGAAAAGGCGGTAAGGAAAGATATATTCAGATTGCTTCCGCTGAGATTTTGAATATTCTAAAAAAATATTACAAACATAATTCAGAAGCAATTAAGAAAAGTGGATTTTTCTTTGTAAACAGCCGGGGGAATAGATATACGGAGTATTCCATTAGGTTAATGCTCAAAAAGTATACAAAATTAGCAGGTATTGAAAGAAACATAACTCCCCATATGTTCCGTCATTCATTTGCTACATATCTCATAGAAGAAGGCGTTGATGTTAGTTGTGTACAACAAATTCTAGGACATAGTTCAATAAAAACTACTCAGATATATATTCATATTGCAGCAAAAAAGCAGGCTGAGATTTTAAGAGAGATGCATCCCAGAAAATACATGAATATACTTAGAGTAGCATAAAAATATTTCTTTTAATTCATTACAGCTATAGATTACGATCAGCTTGATTTAAGGTGGTCTTTTTTGTGTGCACAAAAAGCAGATTGGGTAATGGTTATATTTATTGTACAGGTAAAATAGGGATTTATCTGTATTATTTAAAAAGCTAATCTGGAGATTATGAAGAAAAATATGGAAAAAAAAGTAAGTATTTGTTATAATTAAAATGATAATTAGGAGTTATCCGGTATCGGAATGATATTAGATAATACCTTATTATCCTATATTATTTTATTGAAGGTCTATTTGTAATAAAGATATGAAAGAAAATAAGTATAAAAATTTAGAAGGTAGAAATAAGTTAATAGAGAAATTGACTCAAGAATATATTACTGCATCAGCCTCAGAGGCTACCATTATTTTAGGTAATCATGGATCAGGAAAATCACATGTAGTATTTGAAGTTATCAATAGAATACATAGCAAAAATAGACAAAATAACAAATTGCAAGTATATATTGCTGAAGGAGACAAATTATCTTTATACGAAAATTCTTCTAAGAGTTCCGTAGATAATATTGAAACTACTATTTCATTACCAATACGCTGGGGGATTGGAGTTGATATAGCGGCATCGGTATCAACTAAAAAAAATGATAGCCAATTTAATCAAATATCTAATCTTCTTAAAAAAAGATTTTCTTCTGATTTATTAATTTGCCTACCCGATTACTCTAAATTAGATAATAAAGTAAAATATCTGATTGAAATACTAATGAAGAATATAACCACTCTTGAAAGTACCTTTAGACATCATCTATATTTTCTCATAAGTGATGTTGATGATTCATGCATAAAGGATTTTCTATCTTGTTCTACAATCGAAAAAAATGTATTGGAAGACTATGATGAAAATGATATTTTACAATATCTAACTGAAAAACATAAAATAATTGTAAAGAAAAAGGACATAGAGGAAAAGATTAAACAAATCAAAAAAATTTGTGCGTCTAATTTAAAATTAGTCGATTTTCTGTATATAGATTTAGTAGAGCAAAATGTTGATTTTTTTAGAGCCTTAGATTCAGTGGTTACATACAGATTGGGTGAACTTAAAAAGAAAGGTCTAACCAGAAATGTAAATGAATATGATATGGAAGACATCATTTTGTCTTCCTCAATTAGCCTAAAAAACTTTGGTAGTCAAGAAATTGCAAGCATAACACATAAAGAAACAAACACTGTTCGAGAGAGTCTATATCTAGCTCAAAAGCAAGCGTTGCTGAAAAAAAACTCGTTGAACTTTTATTCTTTCGCTTGTGATGAAATACAAAAAATTCTGAAGAAAGAACTAAATGATAAGAATAAAGAAAGATATTTAGATTATTACAATTATTATAGTAACAAGGAACAAGATCAATATTTTTTAAGAGCATACTATTTATGGGCATACAATGGATATTTGAAAGATGACATTTTTGCCCTTCTTATACTTTCCTATTCAGAAGCACTTAGTTTTAATAATTTGGAACAAATTAAAAAAATTGAAAGGTTGATTGGAAAAGAAAAAGATTCCTATTACTATGATGATTTTGAAGCAATAAAATCATTTTACAATACCCTACGTGAAGGGGGATCGGATTATGATAAACTTAATGGGATGTACCATAATTTACAAAAAGATTATTTCGAGATTCCCTTAAAGGCAGAACTGGCAAGAGCTTATTTCCATTTTATGTATAGGAATTATAAACCTTGGTATTTACAATTGAAACAAATATTAAGTCAGCTCGTTCAGTATGCTGAAGAACCTATATATTTAGTCCTATTACAATATCCTATAGAGATGCCTATCGTTGATGAAACTGTTTTGAAACTTAGGATTATCTATGATATTGCACCCTATATCTTAGATGTTTTGAACAACACAGAGTTATTTAAACGGATCTATGATCTTAGCCTTTCACTTAGCAGGAATATACAAACTTCTCAATCTAGTAAAAGCATTGCTAAATATATGGAGAATGTATTTAATCGGAAAGCGTTTCTGTTTGTAAACCAGACGCAATGTAATATTTATTATGACAAAGCAAAAAAGTATTTTTATGACAATCAGATCTGGGATGAATATTGTATCACATTAATCTGTGAAGCAGGAACAGACATAGTTATACAAAAATATAATGAAGCTATACAGGCATGCAGAAAAGCTATGCAAGTTTCTATAGAAAATGAAATATCAATACCATACCCACAGAAAATACTAAATAACATGATAATAGCAGATTTTCTTAGGTATGAACAATCCCATACAAAAAAATATTGCTTTAGATATGCAAAGAAAACCGTCAAAAAATTAAGGAAACAATTACAACGTATCTCATGTGCAACAGAATTTGTTATTCTCACTAATATATGTTCGCTAAGTCTTTATTACGGTAATATTTCAGAATATCTCAAATTCAAAAAATATTTGGAGCATCTAATGGATTGCGATGATGTGTCAAATATTGAAGATGATGATGTGGATGACTTTTATCGTTATTATTTTGCTTGGTTCGAAGTATATAGATATATATTAGATGAAAAATGGGAGAGTGCAACAGAAATTACTAATTTATTAGGTGATTTTGTTCCATCATTATTTCAAAAGCAAGAAGTTTTTTGGGATAAGAAACTTCTTGCTTTGAAAGAGATTATTTTGAATCGTCAAATATTAGATGGATATGATTTTTGTAATAATCTAGTACCTTTGAAACGACGATCTAGCGAATTGGCTTCTTTTTTCTGCCGGGGGCTTATGCTATCTGATTTGCAATATACATCTTATGATTGAAGTATATCATAATTTGAAAAAGAACACGCCATTATTGTCTTATAAATATCTTTATAATCTAAATGCATTATATTCTCAAACAGAAACGCTACCGAGCTATGTTTTATAGTATATGGTGTTCCAGCTATATCGATAAGATATGGCTGGTCTTTTTCTATACGGAAATCAAATCTCGCATAGTCTTTAATGCTTAAAATTTGTGCAGCTTTAACTGCTTGCTTTTTAATTTGTTCTATTACTGTTGGACTCAATCTATCGGATAGTTTTCTAAACGAATAGTTATATAGGTTTGATGTTAAGGAATCTAAAAAATCATTACCATTTATAACAATTTCCACTGGCTCAAGTGCATAATACTTTCCCTTAAACTGTATTACTAAAACTTCACATTCTAGGCCGCTAATATATTCTTGTATGAGTAGTTGTTTAGTGTTCATCCGTTGTAGTGTCATATCAACTGTTTTCAAATTTTCTTTTGTTAAATATATTTTATTGTCTGTAAGCAAGCCTATACTTGCTGATTCATGAATATTCTTTAAAAGTATTGTCGTATCCAAAAAAGGTTCTAATATATTATGATTATTAAATGTATAAAGAACAGACTTTGGTGTTAATATCCCCATATTAGAAAGTACCTGTGTAAAAATCCATTTATTTCTCAATAAGGATATGGTAAAAGCATTTGATCCAGTATATTTAAGACCGCATAAATCGCAAAAAGCAGGGATTAATGATTTTTTTCCCTCAGCAATTCCGTCTCTGCTAAAATTATATATGTAACATTCTGTGGATGAGGGATGCTCATCCATCACAAATTTTATGAAATCCAATTCTGAGTAAAAAACTTTGGCATAACCAAAAATATAAAATAATGTCGAAGCAATTTCAGCAAATTCTCTTCTAGAAAAAAACTCACTTTCATCAGTATGAACAATATAGTTATTGTTCTTTGTAGTTTTATTTTGTGTGTCAGCTATTATTAGCAAATCGAAATTTATATCTATATTCTTAAAATAAGCTAAACACTCTTGAATTATATCCATACTCATTGTCTCCTTATTACGTAATTTGTAAAATTTTTTCTAAATCCAAGACGTTTATAAAATTTTTCTGCCTCTTCATCATAAACGTTTACCCGTAATTCCTTGTTTGTGAGTTTAGAAAATGTAATTATATTTTCTAAAATTTGAGTTCCTAATCGTTGTCTTCGATAAGATTTATCAAGATAAATTCTTCTCAGCAGAAAAAAATTTTTTTCAATAGCTATATCTATAAACCCAATGCTTTTCTTTTCTTTTTGTATGATATAAGGATATTCATTATTTTCAAAGTATGATGGTTTAGTTAAACTAAAGTTTTCGTCAGGATGCTTATAGATATACTCTTCCAAAAGTTTTTGGGTATAACTTAGTGCTTGAGATGTATTCATTATATACGAATACTCATTTTTATTATTATGCCAGTTTATAAAATATTGTTTTGGATTAGAATAATACTTTTGGCACATTGTTATAGCCATATCATATTCGATTATATTGTTCATTTCTGATGCAACATAATTGGGTATTTCTAAAGTGTGAATTTGGATTTCGTCCAAAAAATCATTAAAATAGTCATCCCAGAAGTTTTCGCTATTAGATAAATTTTCAGGAGTACTGATATCAGCAATAATTTTTTTGAAAATTTCTGCATCAGATTTACTCCAAAAAGATACTCCAAAAAATGCATGGTTCTGAAAAGCAACCAATTTCAAAGGAAATTATTCGCCCATTTTTATCAAGAATAGGTTTCCAAGCGTCAAATTCCGGATTTAAATATTTCATTACATAATAATAGCTATAAGGTTTGTTAATAAAAATATTCTCTGCCAAAACAACATCACCTTCAATGATGAAAGTATCACCTATAATATTAACAATACTGTATATCCCATAGAGCGTAGATACTGAACAATTGGGATCAGATACGATGGTACAACCATATTTTTCTTGTAAAAATGTATATTGATCTGCATATATTCCTGCAATTATAACAATATCATTTATTCCAAAGTCATTTAAAATTAGAATTGTTCTCTCAATATTGGGAAGTCCAAGAATTGGTAATAAAGGCTTATGGGTATATTGTTTTTCCTCAATCATACGGGAACTATGTCCAGCAGCTAAAATTATTGCATTCAAAATATATTCTCCTACATTATTCTCTTTGTACTTCGATATGGGATAATAAGGTATTATCTAATATCATTCCGATACCGGATAACTCCTAAATATCCTTTAACATTCATAAAACTAAGAATGAGAAGTACTATTTTCATATGAGAAGATTTGATTTTACGTTCAATTGAAACCTTATGGAAAAGAGGGGATGATCAGTAGAACATGCAATGGAAGGGCTAAAAATTCCTGAAAAAGAAAATAGCAAATATTTAGATGAATAAGAAAGCATTAAAGTACAAAATATATGAATTTTGAAAATAGTAAGGTGAGCTGTGCTCTGGCTGTTCCCTTATTGTATGGTATGGATAACTACGCATACTCTTTGAATAAAATTCTAAAGCTGTTTAGTACTAGAAAAGATATAGACGAAAATAAAGTAAAATCACAAGCTAGAGTTGTGGGAAGAAACAAATCTTCTTTACTGTTGAAAGAGAAGGCTTATCCAGTAGAAAATAGTCCGATTTTACGTTAAAAAATTGTGTACAAGATTGCATATAGTTGTAAAATTTAGTATAATATCAGTTATTAAAGACGGAAGCAAAAAAGGAGGAATTCCATGAATAAACGTATCGCGAAGAAGAATTTAAAAAAAAGCTTTTAAAGAAATGGAAAGTAGCCGTGGAAATGGCGTTTCAGTTATTATAAAAACACAGGCATACGTAGATAAAAATGGAAAAGAATGCGATCCATTAGAAACACCAAATGCCAGATTTATCCAGTTAAAACGTCCTAAAATTCAATATATTAGGAATACGGAGAAATAAGAATACTATCTATATTAGAGAAATTTTTTGCATTGAAAGGATCTATTTACTTTCGGTTTCTTATATTTTGTGTAAGGAATCGCTTCATATGAAGAACAATAATTTCAAAAAACAATAAATTTCTTATGATCCTAAAACTGTTGTTGACAGTTTCTCTATCTAATGCTAGGATAAAGTTGTATTCATTTATGCACAAGCAAATTTGTGCAATTAATTTTTATTCTGCATGGTAGCAGAAGATTTATTTTGGCATAGTCTGCAATAAAATATAGGAATAAGTTTAAGACAAGGTATAGAAAGACAAATACCTTGTCTTTTTTTGTGTGTAGAAAGGAGGAACATACCTATAATTTGCAGACAGAAAGGAGAGAAAATGGCAGAGATAAAATTATTTGATACCTGGACATTTCAGGAACAAATGCCGGAACCATTCAGCCAGTTTTTACAAAAAGAAGGATTACGAAAAACTACTACTATGGTGGAATGGCTTTCCCAGTATAATCAGGGAAGACAGGCAACACTGCATCCCCCTACATTGAGGGCAATGCTCAATATTGCAGGGATTTATTTGAAGCAAACAGAAGGAGCCCTTGGATTTCAAAAAGGAAATTATGATTTGTTGAACTTCTATTGTATGGAATATGTAAAGGGAAATCGACGCCACGCATTGGTTTATAATCCGATCAGTGCAAAAATACGCGGTGTCTGTAAAACAGAAAAACAAACATATAAAGCTCTGGATTTTGTTGAAAGAAACGTCAGTGACGGAGAGGAAGTTCTGGCAATGCTTATTTATGTCAGTCTGGAAAAGAAAGAAGCATTATATAACCTGGAATTTGCTCAGAATTTTATTATATTCATGCAGCAAATGAAAGAAGGCTGGAAAAATGGAAAACTTGCATTAAAAGCGGCTTTTCTTTGTTGTGATAACCTGTACCGGAGAGTAGAAAATGTACAGGATTTCAACAATGAAGGAATTCCGTTGGAGAAAAGTCAGCTTGGAAAGAATGGTATGGAACAACTTTCGAAACTTGCAATCGAAAGCGAACTATACGCACCAAACGATGCGATCAAAGGTATATTTCAGATTTTGGGAGAAACGAAGAAAGCAAGAGAATGGACGTTAAAAGAATTAAAGAAGATTTACGGTCAGCACTGGTCGTTTCCAAAGGATTATGAGGATCGTATTCCACAGTTTCCAGAGGATATGAAAGTCGGGGAATATGCGCAGGATATTCTTTCTGCAATTGTAGAGTCACCTTTCCGGAAATTTATGATCACCGGAAATGCAGGAACAGGAAAGACAACAGACGCACAGATGATTGCCCAGATTTTAGGAGTGCCTTATTTTGCTTTAAACTGTGGACCGGAAACCGATGAAAGTACACTGGTGGCAGGGATTTATCCTAATTCCAGGAAAAAGACCGAAGACCATATGAAGTTTCCTTCTTTACAGGAATTTGTTGCAGATCCGATGCAGGTATTGGAAGATGTAGCCTATACAAGAAAAGAAGGGATTAGCAAAAGCGAAGCCTTTCGAGAACTGTTAGATGCAGTGTACCAGTCCGGTTACCAGAAAGCAAAAAACGAAGGGGATTTTGTAATGCAAGAATCGGAAATCATAAAAGGCTGCCGAATGCCTTCGGTGATTGAAATTATGGAGGCTTCTCTTATTGTAGAGCCGGGGACACTTGGAAAACTTAACCGGTTATTAGATGACTCCAGGAAATTGGACCTTCTGTACGGGGAAGTCGTAGAACGACACCCAAATGCAATTATCATCATCACGACCAATCTAAATTATGTTGCAAATAGGGAATTTGATTTTTCCGTAGTATCCAGAATGAATAAGGTACAGCATCGCAAAGACTTAACAGAGCAGCAGTTGGCAGAACGTGCCATGTTTCGGACAGGCTGCAAAGATATGGAAGTTTTAAAACAGATGGCAAAGGTAATGAAACGACTGGATGCAGTCGTAAAAGAAGAATTTGGAAAAGCCGGACTTTGTGGCTACAGGGAATATGAAAACTGGGTATATGAATATATGCGCACCCAAAATCTTGTAAAGGCTGCAGAAGATACGGTATTATCCAAGCTTGCTTCTGATGAAGAAGACAGGAATCTGCTCCGGCAGGTATGTATGGAGATTTATGTAGAGTGAGGAAAGGAATCTGTATGAGAAGCGAAAGAATAAGAAATAGCAGGCAGACAGAGAAGCGTTTGCTACGGGACATGGAAGTATTTTTTTCTCCTCAATTTTTAAGGTTAGTGCAACGGATTGGAAAAGAGATTACAGATAAGCATGATGCACAGATCCGATTTTATTCCGATGCAACGGATCACAGAGCCGGTTATTTTGAAGGGCGCTATATATATATCAATACTATGAATATGCTTACACAAAGTTTTCCGACTTTGGATTTGAGAAGTAAAAGTCTGATAGGTGTAGAAGGACATGAATGCGGACATCAGAATTACAGCAGTATCTATCTGAGACGGAAATATATAGATGGAATTGCAAATGGGATTTTATATCCAGCCTGGCCTATACCGGAAACGGAGCAGGAAACCCAATTTTTACAAAGTATGAAAGAGGGTTTCCAAAAGAAAGATGCGGTTCTTTTAGGACTTTATCTGCAAACAGCCGGAAGGCTGCATGGATATCTAGAAGATGCCTTTATTGAAGAACAGATGTGCAGAAGATTCCCGGGCAGTATCAGGCAGGGAATTTTGCAAAATCGTAAGAGGAATATGGAGCAGATTTCCAGTCTGAAAAGCCAGATAGTACAGGAGAAATCAAAACTAAAGATTATGTTACTTTTGTTGGTGCAATATATGTTTACCCACAAGGTCAACGTGTGGGACGGAGAAGTTACAGAATATATGGAACTGCTTAGAAACTGTATTCCGGTTCTTTCGAAAGCAATTGCTGATATGGGGGAAAGCACAAGGTATCTTGCAACAAATCAGATTTTATTGAAGTTGTGGCCTTTGTTTTTAGAAGAAGCGGAGGGCATGGAAAGAAAAATAAAATCGGCAGGAGAAAACAAAGAAAACGTATTAAAACAGACTTTTGATGAGTGGAAAGAAGATCTGCCGCAATACTCGGAAGAACCTTCCTGCAGGGAAATCCACATGGAGCGAAAGGAAGCTTCGGATGTTCTTTGGAATGGAGGAGAACTGAAACATACTGTTTCAGAAGAAATACAATCCGTTCAAATGGAAGGAGAAAGTGCAACAAAAGAGCAGGAAAGCCTGACAGAAGAAAAAACAGAGCCCTTACTTTCTGAATTGCAGCAAGAAACGGTAAAGACAATTGATATTGGAAGAGAACTTCAAAACATCTGTCTGGAATTAAAAAGAGAAGCGCGGGAAAAGAGATATGAGGAATGGATGCGGGAGCGTTTGAAAGAGATTTTAGAAAATACGGAGTTTACACCTGTGAACCAGGAAATCAAAAAGCATATTTTCCGAAAAGAAATCATTTCGCAAGCGGCATATCAAAAATACAGAAATCTTAAACCGCAAATAAAACATATCCAAACGAAAATGAAGCAGGATCTGCTGCCAGTTCTAAAAAGGAAGAAAACCTATATTCTGCGAGAACAGCATATGGGAAAAGGATTGGACATGGCACATCTGTGGAATCCTGAAAAAAGAATTTTTAAGACCAAAATTCCTTCCAGAAATATGGATACAGCGATTGGATTTTTATTGGATCAGTCTGGCTCCATAGATAACAAGCGGTGGGAAACTTCGGTTTTGACTTCCCTTTGTGTCGTGGAGTTTGCACAAATACTTGGTATACCCATCTGTGTAAATGGACATTGTACAGGGACGGAACAGACAGGTAGAAGGCAGGAGGAAATCGTGTGTTTGCATTCTTATTTGGAGTTTGAAGAAAAGAAAGAAGGAAAGTATCGGATTTTAGATATGGAAACCAGTGGAGCTAATAGGGACGGAGCAGCGCTTCTTTACATGGCAGAAAAAATGGCAAAAAGAACGGAGAAGATGAAAATTTTGATTTTTTTCTGTGATGGGCTTCCGAATGCACAAGGATATGGCGGAAAAGTGGCAAGAGAAGATTTGCAGAACGTACAGAAGCGGTTGAAACAGAAACAGATTACACTGCTTGTAGCAGCGATTGGAACGGATCAGGAAGATATCCGAAAAATTTATGGAAATGCCTGTATCAATGCAGAGGATCTGGAAAGGCTTCCGCAGCAGATTGTAAAGAAACTTTTAGATTATATGGGATAAAAACGGCAGAAGGGACTTTTTTAGGTTCCTTTTTTTGATGGGAGGATTTATGGAACAGAACAAAGAATGGGTTGAAAACTTTTGGAGTACAGGATATGTCATCCGCCTGGGAAAAGACCAGTATTTTCAGAAAATTAAAGATAAACGTATTGTGACGGCGAAAATTTGGAAAGCAGCTTTCTTCCAAAGCTTAAAGGAAGCGGAAATGTTTGCCCAAAGGTATCTTTGGTATGCCGGTATGGACCCGCAGATTTGTTATCGTGGGTGGATACTGGTATCTGTCGAAAGTGAAGAAGAACAGGAATTGTTTTGGAATGGAAAGCAGTTTGTTCCGGAAGTTGAAAAGGCAAAACTTTTTTCCAGTTCCCGGGAAATGCAGATTTATGCAAAACGTTTGGGATTATCGAGAGAGACTTATCCGGAATTATTGCCGGTATGGAAAAAACAGATGAAAAATGCTGCGTAAGGAGGAAACAGGATGGAAATTAAAAACTTAGCACAATTAAAACGAGTAATACAAGAGAAGAGAGAATTTATTATCAGAGCACATCGATTGAATAAATTTTTAGGACAGAGGAGAATACCCAACGTGGTACAAAGTAATGGATTTTATTCGGTTATATCTAGACAGCCGGAGCATGAAGTCAGTTGTGCTAACAGGGGAAAAGGAAGCTGGATTGATTTTGGAAAAGCAACTCAATGGGAATTTCAAGATGGAAAATGTAGCATGTATTTTCCAGAAATGGAGCATATACCTGACAATCTAATCTGGTCGATTGAATTTTGTGAGGATGGAAGCAATATCCGACAAAAGCTTTCCTGTTCTATTCTCTGTAATGCCTATTATCATGGAGAACTCTTGCTGCCAGAAACCATAAAAACATTCTCAGAGGCACTGGAATATGCGAAAGAACATTTGGATGAAATTCCATTAGGTGAAATGAATTATATAGAAAACAGTGATGTACTCGATGAGGAAAATTGTGAAATAGAGGATACTATTGTGGAAGAAATATCAGAAGATAGTGGCAAAGAAAATGGTTCCCCAAATTCCAAAGAGGAATGGTGGAGGCTTATAGAAGGAATTAAAGAATATGAAAGCAGATTGGTAGAAAAGGGAAGGAGAGAAGATGCAGAAAAGATTGCCAGATGCATGGATTCCTTCTATCCAAATGATGTTGTAAAGGAGATTTTAAAAGATGGAGAAGGAAGTGTTTCTGAAGTAAAAAGAGGAGGAATTTCTTTGCTAGATGACGATTATTATTTGGCAGAGACGAAGCAACCTTATTCCTTCCGACAGGTTACTCGGGAGGATATTCTTGGAATATTGGAGGAATATTCCCAAAACGGTTATTTGGTACCCAGCTTTTCAAAGGAAACAGTTATCTGGCTTTCGGAAGAACATGAAAACAATTCCAAAACATCAAGATTTTATTATCCTGTGCAGCTGTCGCCATGGAGAAGCCTACAAATGATTCGACAGTTGGATTGCTGGTATGCAGATACCGATTTGGATTGTCGGGAATATGCAGAAGAATACCAAAGGATCGTATCTGGCATTTTGCATGGTCTTGTGATTTTAAACCCGAAAAAACTCGCATTAGAAGAGGTGATTGCAGAATGGGAAGTAAATTTTACAGAACCTGAAAAGAGCGGGTATCGGACAGCTTTTGATGAAATTCGTAAGGGTAAAATTCCAATTATCCGAGACTGTAATTATACGACAGATGAACGATAAAAGAGAGAAATAAAGGGCTGTGTTAGCAGCCCTTTCCAGAAAGGAGAACAAATGGATATCTTAAAAGAAAAAATAGATGCAAACAGTTTTCAGACTATGAAGCATATCATTTTTCTTACATCAACAAAGAATGATAAGGCGTGGAGATTTGAAAAAGAAGAGGATAAACGTTTTCTTCCAATGGGGAAAGAACAGAAGGAGGAAGATGCGTATACCTTTCAGTATCCGGGTGAGATGCTGGAGCGGTATAAAGAAAAGATAGGGGATAGTATCCAAATACGCAGGGCGTTGGCATTTGCTCTTGTAACTATGTCTGATTTTTATGAAGCACAAATGTATGTGGGAGCACAATATGAAAACTTTCTGAAACGGATCGAACGAGAAGCGGAAACTGATATTTATCTAGCAGGGGCGATGTATTTTCTGACATCTTCTAAAAAGAAAAAAGAACTCTATCATGAAAGGATAAAGAACTACGCATACAAAGAACTTGCAGAATGTATGTGTATCTTATTTTTAGGCAAAGGTGAAAAAGAAATTTGGGAAATCTTAAAGGAGCTTGTATGCAGCTTCTTCGAAAAAGAAAGAGAAGTGAATATTTTTCAAAATACGGAAATGTATATCTGGTTTTTCAGAGCCTATGAAACGGAAATTAAAAAGGAGAGAAAAAAGATATTTTCGAAATTAAAACTTTTGATAAAGATGCAGCATACTCATGTAAAAGAACGTTCAGAGTTATTGCAACAGATGCAAAAGGCAGGTTATCAAAAAGAAGAAATTTTTTATTTAAACCTGCGGATGCTAAAAGCAGCTAAAGAGGATCGGATAGAAACAGTAAGTCAGATTACTTGGGAGAGGGCTTCGGAAAGTTTTTGTGCTTTTATCTGTAATCAGAAGAAATCATATCCGAAAGAAATTTACAAGTTTTGCGGGGAACTGCTCAAAGAGCATTTTGTTTATGGAATTAAAATTGGAGGATACAATGGAATTTTAGAAGCTATGAGGTATCAGGTCACTGTTAAAAATTCCAAAGTATATGCGTTGCTTTATCCCTATGCAGGAAAACAACAGGCAAATCCAAAATGGTTTTTTATTCCATTATGTAAAACACAGGCAAAAGAAATTCTGCTATTCTTGGGAAAAAAAGATTTTGACAAGCAAATCCGGGAAACTTTGTATAACGAAACATTTACAGAACAGGAACTTCGGGAGTATCTAAATATGTATAGGGGACTGACAAAGGTGGATTATATCCAACAGATGCTACAAGAAGAAAACTATCAAAATCATAATATTTTTGAAACATTTGCAGAAAAGAATTTCTTAGATCCCCGACAGATTATAAAAGAATTGCTTACAAAGGGAGAAGGAAAAGTGATTTCTGAATGGGAAGAACCGGAAAAAAAGAAGTATGGCTATATTCTTTCCTATATCGAAGAAATGGATACGGATTTAAAATTTCAGACTGCAAAACTTCTTTTGGATAACCGCTCCATGGAAGAAATCAGAAAAGCAGGGAAACGGAATTTCTTATGGAAAAGTGTTGGAATTCAGGAATACTATTACAGACGAGAATACGATGAAATGAATTTTATGAAATCCCATTTGAAACCAAACCAGGTTCTTCAGTTGTTTTTCTGGGTAGAAGAATCCATTTATCGGTTTCAGCCACAAAAATACTTTGATTTTCTTTTAAATGTTTTGGGAAAAGAGGAAAATCTTATTTGGCTTCCGAAAGAACAGGCACAGAAATTTTGGGAAAAACTTATAGCGCTTGGAATAGAAGGCGCCGGAAGCAAGAAACTGAGAATGCTATACATGGGGAAAGAAGAACGGGAGCGGTTTTATAAGGAACAGGAAGAAGCCGCAAGGCAGAAAAAAGAGGCTGAACTGGAAAAGCAGACAGCAGAAGCATACCAAAAGTTTTTGAAATTGCAGGAAGAAAAAACAGCAGAAGATCTTTTTTCTAAAATCAATTTACTCTCCTATTCTTATCAGAAAGATGCCTATGTAAAAGCAGTAGTTTGGTTTTTGAAGAAGTATTTGGAACAAATAGAGTGGAAATTATCACAAGAAGCCTTTTGGGAATATTTAGAACTGCTATTAAACTTAGGAAAAAAGAAAGGAATAGAGGTAGCAGCGATAAAAGAATGGTTGATAAAGACGGAGGTAGAAGATGTTTACAACAGTGAAGGAACACATGGGAATTGTTAAGGGTCTGGAAGGACTTGGCTGGCAGGAAATTTTAGGATTTTCTAATCAAGAGCTCCTTCCTTTTACGAAAGCAATTGATACAGATGAAAAAAGAAGCATACTGAAACAGCTTCCGATTGAGTATGGAAAGAAATTGGTGGTTTATCCGGAATTTCTTTCAAAGATCATAAATCTGCAAAAAGCAGGAATTTCAGCTTACAGAATAGAAAGTTTTATCGGTGGTGCAGAGGGAAGACTACTGGACTCTTCTTATGAGGAATTGGAAGCAGCTTTAAAAACAGAAGAAATTTCAGACAGATATGTAGCCATATATCTGCAATACTTTTTTTCCAGCCATTTGTCTGGAAAAGAGTGCAGTATATTAAATGCAAATCTGGAGTTTTTCGAAACATATGGTGATAAAAAGTTACAAGATTTAAGTTATTCAGAACGAATGTTTTTGAAAGAACCGATTTTTTCTGGGGACTTTTTCTGCGAAGTGATTGCAGAGAAAGATTTCTTTCAGGATTTAGGGAAAGCGAATGTATTGAACCTTTTAAAATATTTGACAGAGTTTCCATTGCCGATGTTAAGCAAAGAGGCATACAGACAGATTGTAAAAAATGCAGAAGAACTTTATCCGTTACTAAGAAAAATTATGCTGCGCTTACATAAAGATATACAATCCTGTTTTTTAACAAGATGGCTGGAGAATAAACAGTTATTGTTTGATTTAAACAGATTTGTAAGACAAGGATGGATTTCACAAGGAAATTTCTATACAAGAGCAGGGTATGTACAGGAGGTTTATCGGTATGCCATAAAAGCGATGGATCGATTGGAATATTACCAAGAGTCAGTACTTCTTTATGCAGTCAAACATCAGAAAAAACATTTTTTGAAATTGTATGAAGAAAATACAGAACTGTTTCTTGAACTTCCGTGGAATTCTATTTTATTTGAAAAATCATTTTATGAAGAGTATGTCAATCTAAATACATTAAATTTTCAAAATTTAAAGGAATGCAGAAAAATAAAGGAATGCTCTATTATAGAAAAGACAGATATGACACAAAAAGAGTATACTTTTGCGGAAATAAAATTATTTACTTCCTGCCCTGACAGGGGATATATCCGCTTATACCACAAACTAAATTATAGAAGGGTCGATGACCGTTTGAGAGTCATGCAGGAAGTGGTGAAAAAAAGGCTCTTGGAGAAAGAAAACAGTGAAGAAACTTTGGAAGCAGTTGCTGCTTTTTTGTCCCACAAACTGTTATCTAAGTGGATGAAGGAAGAACTGGGAAATATTTCTGGTTTAGAGGGAACGGATATACCGAAGTTGTTTCTTTCCTGGGAAAAAGTTGTACGGTTTCTTCCAGAAGTGAAAAACAGTTTCCAACTGCGGTATTTGCTAGTAAATAAAGAAAAATTAAGTGCGTATTCAAATTTTCAGTCTGCCTATGCCGATCTATTAAAAAATGATCCCCACTGGGAGTGGATGAAGAGTACCTTTGCTTTCTCCAATTCGTTTATCCGAGAGTATGAAGCAAATATCCAGGCATTCCTGGAACAAGGCGGTTCTGAAATTTTGTATGAATTTTATAAAGGAGATACCGGACAGACAGAAATGTTGCGCAGATTATTAGTGGCAGAACTAATGGGGAAATTTAAAGATTTAAAATACCACGAGGCAGATCTGGAAAAAGAACTTGCTTTTCCAATTTTGGAAAAACAGATGAAACTGTGGGCAGAAAATCTGCAACTTCAAAAAAAGGAATGGAAAATCTGGGAAGAAGACCGTTTTCTTCCAGTGATGCAAATTGGGGAACTGCCGGATAAAACCTGTCTAAGTTACAAGACAGGAATGTATCGGAAGTGTCTGTTATCCTGCTTTGACAGTAATAAGAAAATTATATATATTTCTTATCAAGGCAAGATTGTCCTTCGGGCAATTCTTAGGCTTACCAAAGCATCTGAAGAAAAAATGGAAAGGGAGAACAAAGAATTTGAATTTGTAGATTTCACAAAGGATAATAAGGAAGAGAAGACAGAGCAACTGGTTCTGTTTTTGGAAAGAGCGTATGTGAAAGGAATTTCGGAAAAACTGGAACAGGAGATGTTTGAACTTCTTCTTGATATGGTAAGAAAGAAAGCGGAAAATCTCTGTATCCCTTTGCTACTTAGTTATGATTACATTGATGATATACCAAAGGAAAAGTTCCAAAAAGAGAGCAGATATATTTATATTTCAGCCACGAAGGGAAACGAGCAATATTTGGACTCACTGGGAGGAAAACATGGGATTGCTTCAGAAGGAAAGTACCTGAAAACAACAGTCTATTTTCCGATATTTCAGAAAGATTGTATGCATGGAAGATGTGAAAGAATGGGATTTATGGAAGCACAATAGGAAAATTCGTTTGTCAGTTCTTTTGATGTCTGATATAATAATTGTAACAAGAGAGTCAGTGATTGCAGAAGAGAGAGGAATTTACGTGGAACATACAAAAGCAGATATTATATTTAAAGATTTTTGGCGGAATAATGAACGGTTCGCTGATCTTTTTAATGTAGTCGTGTTTGGCGGGAAAGAGGTCATTAAGCCAGAGACATTGCATGAAATGGATACAGATGTTTCTGGTGTCATTCAATTAAAAGATTATAAGGAAACCTTATCCAGAACAAGAGATGTGATTAAAAAGACTGCTTATGGAGTGGAATTTGTTGTTCTTGGAATTGAAAGTCAGCAGCATATTCATTATGCCATGCCGCTGCGTCATATGGTGTATGACGCAATGAGTTACCTGAAGGAATATCGGGAAATTACACGCAAATACAAAGAAAGCCCAGAGAAAAAGACAGAAGATGAATTTCTATCGAAAATGAGGAAAGATGACCGGCTTCATCCCGTTATTACATTGACGGTGTATTATGGTGAAAAACAATGGGACGGACCGTATTGTCTGAAAGATATGATTGTAGAAATGCCGGAAGAAATTGCCGCTATTTTCTCAGATTACAAAATGAACCTTTTGGAAGTACGGGATTCAGACCGGTATGTGTTCAATAATACAGATGTGCAAAGTGTTTTTGAAATTACCAGGGAAATCTTTGCCGGGCATTTTGAAAAAATTCAGGAGAAGTATGGAAACAAGGAGATGGGCTCAGATCTATTAACAGTGGTCGGTCAGATGACAGGATCAAAGGAACTGATTCGTATGAGTAGAAATATGGAGGTAAACAGTATGTGCGAGGCATTAGAGAAGTTGAAAGAAGAAGGCGAACAGAAAGGTAGAGAAAAAGAGAGAGAAGCAGTCATTCTTACCATGTTGCAGAATAATTATCCGATTTCAGAGATTTGTAAACTTTTGAATATCTCCGAAGAAGAGGTATTAGAAATAAGGGATAAAGAATAATATCGTTTTTCCCAAAATGAAGTAAAAAGAATAGTGGTATGTACAAAAAAGGCATCAAAAACAAAGGAGTTTTGGTGTCTTTTTTGTACCCAGAAATGAAAGGAAAAAATATGAACAAGTTGATATGTAAAAAATGCGGAAGAGAAATTCTACCGGAGAATGATAATGCATTAAAAAAGGAATATCCATATTATTGCAGTTTTTGTGATGAGAACAAATATGCATTTGAGTGTATATGTGTAGAAAAAAGAGAAACGGAACATAAAAGGGATAGGGTACTGATATGACAGACGAAGAAAGAGTATTATCCTGCCAACGTGAGATCCGAAGACTTCGAAGTGTTGTCAGGGAGTATGAAGAAGAAAGAAGAGTGTTTCTTGCATGGTTAGAGGTGGAAAGCAAAATACCATCTGAAAACCAGGCTGGATTGAATATGGTGAAACAATATTGGGATACATATTTATAGTAAAGTTAAAAAATAAAACGATTTAGGAGAAATTATGACAAACGGATATTTTGTGATAGAAGAAAAGGGAAAAATTAAAAAGGTAGTTTACTTAATGTCAGATGCATATTTAGACAATGGATATGGAGAAAAGATTATCCGGGCATTTGCAGAAAAACAGGAATTAAAACTTATGGAGAGAATATATCAAAATTTAGATTTGATGGATAAAAAGAATATACGATCCATAAAGCCGGAATGGTACCGAAAGACAGTACATTCCGATAAAGGGGACATTTTTTCAGAGTATGCTTATGTAGTCCGGGGAGAGAAACTGAGAGCGTATCACTATGGAAAATTGCTTTTCTGCCTAAAAAGAGAAGATGCAGAAATATGGCTGTACTTATTGAAAAATATGCAGCAATTGATAGATCATTTTTTATATTCAGGCGAATTGTTGGAATATCAGTGGAAAAATTATTTTTCCATGTTCCAATTTTTACAGAAGAAAATAGAAGAAGGGTTCGGCAAGCAAGAGTTTCAGCAGTATATGCGAAGAGAAGGACTCCCCCTTGCCTTTTTCAGAGATGAGCATTTGGTAGATGTATGGAATAGATATGATAGACCTGCGTATCAAAAAATATGGAAAAGAGGGACTCAGGAGGTCTTGTTTATTGTGGCAAGGCAGGAGCGTATCTGGAGAGCATACATACAAGGTCCGTATAGTCGGATTGCGGTATTCCAAAAATGTTCCAGTGAGAAAAAAATGTGTGACGTAATACGATTAGAACTTAGAAAAGAAAGCCTTAAATTTGAACAGTATGCAAAAATAACTGCTTATGTGAGTAAAATTACAAAGGAATTATTCAGACAGAAAATAAAACTAGAGGAGATACAACGATATTTACAGGAAGAACAGCAAAAATCACCTTGGTATCTTTGTGAAAGTGATCTTTCTGTTACAAACATTATCAATCACTTAAAGATGGTTTTGCGAAATGAACAATATAGACATAATGGGTAAAAACAGTAGAAAGAAGAGGCAAATAATATGGAGAGATATGATGCACGAAAAGAAACTTACGAAGAAATAGAGATCTTTGATACCTTGGCACTTTTTTCTTCGGGAAGAATTCAAAAGGATAGTGTTCCAGAAGGTTTTTATTGTTATGAAGTTCGGCATGATGATGAGTGTATGGGAATTCCATGTGAATTAAGCTTTCGCATCTTGGTAAACTTTTGGGGGACAGTAATATCCAAAGTTCCGCTCATAAGGGATGACGAATGTAGGAGATATATTGAAGATGAAGAGTGGGGGTATACAGGCAACGTAGAAATACAATTGGAGTCATGGGTTGAATCATAAAATGTAAAAAATCAGTCAAGTCAACAATATACAGGGCTATTTTGTTGACTTGACTATTGAACATATCGCCATAAACTTGTAGTCCACTTTTCTTTTTTATGCGAATAATAGTATTTTTTCGATAATAGAGTTCCATAATTACTATTATTTTTAGATGTGTAGAAAGTGGTATAACAATGTGTCGGAGAATGATTTAGGATTTCATTCTTCTAAAAATAATTGAACATTAGCTATAAGTTTAAGATGATCTTGAGTATACTCTAAAGAGCCTTTATAATGTTCAAGTGGTTTCTGTACATTATAAGACCTAAACCATGGGATTTGGAGAGTTGGGATTTGAACTTTTTTTAAAACTATTTATATTTATTGGAGCAGTCAAAAAATTTTCTATTCGTATTAGCAATAGGGTGGCTTCTTGATACATATACAAGTTAATAGTTGTAAAATTATGTAAAGCACTGTATCTAAAGCGTTATCAAGCAAGTTACTTAAAATTGTGCAGAGATCATAATCATTAATGCCTAAATCATTTGAAATAGTTCCTTTAAATAATATTTCTATATCTGGAAACTCTAAAATTTTCTGTAATAATAGCGCATTCACAAGAGTATTTCCGACATCAGGGATACGTGTAACTTTATGAGTTACATTATTTTCGATACTTTGTATATACTTCAATGCCTGTTCGGTGTTATTAGATTTTAATAGTCCTTTTAGAACATTAATATGATTTCGATAATCATGCCGTAACTTACGTATTTCGAATGTATTCTCCTTTATCTTATCATAATAAGATTTTAATATAACTATGTATTGTTTTTGCTTATAAAGAGTTTCTAAATCTAGATTTTTCTTTGAAACTGCCGTAAGATAAGAAAAAAGAATTCCGACAGATACTATACAAAGAATAGAAAATAAATTTAAAAATGTAAGATTAATAATGTTTTGGTTCAAATGAAAAACTGTTAGTATAATACAGATTATTCCTGTATAGCAGCATAAGAAAATTTTTTCAACAAAAGATAAAATGAAACGATAATGGATCCTATTTTTGAACCAAAGAAATATAAGTAAAAATAATATTACTAAAACTTTAGTAATGTTTTTCTCTTTATAGGTATTCATGCCACTAAAAATTGGAAATTTGAATATTAAATCCATAATTAAAGCAAAACATTGATAAATTAAGGAAGAAAGAATATAAATCAATAAAAATGAAGTGATTTTCTCATACCATTTTTCCTCCAATAAAAATGAAATAAATATTATACACAAAAACAAATCAACAATTACCAGAACCCCTTGTACTGGTAGTAAATAAAGGAATGTTAAAGACAGAAGGGCAATTGTAAAGCAAAATATGTATTTGTGTCGCTTTTTTGTAAGATGGTTTGAAAATAAAACTATCATAAGCAAAAATTCAATTATTATATCAAATTTTTCAGTATTTAAGATTCCCATAGTAAATCAGCTCTATTCTTTATAATTTCTAGATATAACTTCTGAACTTCTTTTTTTCTACGTCTGGCAATTGGAATTTCCACACCTGTTTTAAGAATAAGTACGGAAGCGGTTGTAGATAGTTTACAACAATGACACAAATTAACTAAATAAGACTTATGAACACAAACAATATATCTATAATGTAAAATTTGACGCATTTCATTTAGATTTTTACGAATACAATACTCTTTTGAATTTTCTAGAACAATTCTCACATAATTACCTTCTGCATGAATATAAAGGATATTTTTACAAATTATTTTTTGCTCTCCATAAATAGAATCTGGAACAGTAATATATTGCATACTACCTAATTTGTTTAGAAGCTTATCCATAATTTTTTTCAATTTTTGAAGTACAATAGGTTTGTTTAAAAATCCGTAAACATTTTTTCCAAAAGAGTCATATAAAATTTCTTCATGGCTAGTCACAAAAACAATCATAGTGTTTATATTATGCTCTTCTAAAAAATCTCTTATCATTTGACCGGAAATATTCTGCATTTCTTCATCTAGAAATAGAATGTCTAAATGAAGTTTGTTTTTTAATAGTTCTTCTCCCGAAGAAAATAATACATAATCAATTTGAACTTGTGTGTTATGTTGTACGCACTTGCAAGAGTTTACCAATTCATTTTGCCAATATATTTCATCGTCACAGATGCCGATAGTATATTTTTCTAAGTCCATATAATATTCTCCATAATGCAAATCTTTGACCGATAATTACAAAGAATTACCGTTTATACCGTATTACTTGTTTATACCATTATTCATAAATAAAATGAAATTATAAGGAGGTAATGAATAATGACTTATGGATTGGAAAATTTACTTGAATGGATTTATTCACATTTCAAGGGTATCTAAGTATACAGTATTTATATTTTACTGCATAACAAAATAAAATAAAAGTATTAATTTGAAAAAATCAAAATGATCTAAAATGAAATGGAGTGGAAAAATATGTATCGCGAAAGAGAAAATAGAATTTTTGGTAAACCAGCTAGTTTAGAGTGTAACGAAAAAGAGATTCAAACAAGATTTGTTATTACAATGAATCCGGAAGATATTCAAAAAGATGTAAATAAAGCAGAATCAAAAAGTGTAGAAGTACAATTAGTGCAGTTTGCTAATTCAACTTATGCTAAAGAATTAGCACAAAATAACGATTGTGATACTTTTATTCAATATTGTTTAGAAAATATATACCATACTAATTTGGAAGAAATATTAAAAAGAAGTACACGAATTGTAGATGGTCAATGGAAAGTAGAATCGGATTATTTACTTTATATGGAAGTTGCACTTGCAGCGGGATTAATAGTGGCAGCAGAAATTGGGGCACTTGCAGTAACAATTGTTATGGGAGACGAACCAGGAGAGGAGCCTGGAACATCTAATATCTCTAGTGCGGCAGTTGTATGTGGTGGCAAAGAATTCGGAGAAAGAGTAGTAAACAGATACTGTGAATTGTTGCAAATGGAAGCAGAAAAGAGGTGTGGGAAAAATGCTTAATCCTATACAGGCTGTTGTTTTGACAACTTTTAAATGTACCGCAGCTTGTCCTGAATGTTGTTTTGAATGCTCGCCTGATAATGAGAAAATATTATCTTATCAAGAAATAGTAAGTTTTTTGGAACAGTGCCATAAAAAATGGAATATGAGGCGTGTTATTTGGAGCGGTGGTGAATGTTTCTTATTAGGTGAAGACTTAAAAAGAGGAATAGCATATGCCAAAAAACTTGGTATGTATTCACGATGTGTCACGAATGGATTTTGGGCAACAAGTGAAGAAATAGCATATGAAAAATTAAAAGAATTGCATCAATTAGGATTAGAAGAATTAAATCTTTCAACAGGCGACGAACATCAATTGTATGTTCCTCAGGATAGGATTTTAAATGCTACAATTGCTGCTGCAAAACTGAATATGCGTGTCGTCATTTCTATTGAAACTAGAGAAAAAACAAATGTTACAAGAGAAAAATTTATTAATGATCCACGTTATCAAGCAGAAATAGAAAATACGGAACTCAAGAAATTTGTTAGCATACTTAGTGCTATTTGGGTGTCATATCATAAAGATACTGTTTTTGAATACAGTGAAAATAGTGAAGATTACGTAGAATATAAAGGTTGTGATTCTCTTTTTGAATCTATATGTTTAACTCCTAATAGAACTATTGTTGGATGTTGTGGATTGAGTGTAGAGCATATACCTGAAATGACAATTGGAAATTTTGGAGAAGATCTATCTGAAATTTTAGAAAAACAATTTCATGATTTCCTGAAAATATGGCTATATGTAGATGGGCCCAAAAAGATTTTGGATTATGTAAAAGAGTGGGAAAACAATATAGAGATACCTAAATTTATGCATACCTGCCAAGCTTGTGCCTTTATTTATCAAAATAAGAGAGTCCAAGAAATAATTAACAATAATTTTAAAAAGTGTTATACAGAAGTACTGGAAAGATTTAAGGCAAAACAAACATTGAAAAATGCGAAAATCATATAATATGTGTTTTGAAATTTTTTCTTTGTAGAGTAGGAGGTGCAGTAATGTATTTGTTTCTTATAGGGTTGATTTTACTTCAAACGATAATAATATCCTTAAAAAAGAAAAATATGCCGTTGATAATTCTAGGCGGGTGTGCAGCAATTCTTATAGGTATTTTTGGCTCATTACAAATTAGGCTAGGAATTTGGGGCGTGTTTTTTGTCACACATATTCTTTTGATGTTATTATATTCATTAGAAAGTCAAAAACAATTTCAGAAGGAATCTGTTGCTTATCAAATTGTTAGAAAATATACGGATATTCCAACTTATTTTTACACATTACCACTAGGAACACTTTTTGTTGCATTAGTTATTGTTGGTAAAGATTCAGAAGGTTTTATGCCCATTATAGTAATTTCAGTAATAACTCTATTTTGTATGATATACAATTGTTCGGTGAACAATATGTTAAAAAAAGAAATAGAAATAGGCTCTTCACAAATTAGTATATTATTTGACAAAAAAGATGCATTATTTTTTGTTTTTACTATAATGCAATCTTTATCTGTCGGAATGCTTTACAGTGGTGCTTTAACCCAATTAGATGAAAAGGTGATAGCAATTCTTTTTATAGTAGAATTGTGTATACATTTATTGATATTTTTCCAAAATTATAATAAGGGAGAGAAAATCAAAAGCGATATTTTGGGATTGTCCAAAGTAAACTATCCTAAATGGCAATTGTTTGTACCTAAAAAAGTGGGATTTGGTCTTACTTTAAATTTTTCTTGTCCATTGACATATGCTATACTTGCAATATTGGTTGTAGGAATTATAGTTATATTAATTTATTCTTAATAATATAGAATCTATGTAGATGGAGAGATTAGCAAGGTAGTATCAAACATATTATGAAAAAATCGAATCTATTTCTTTGGCATGAACCAATTTTATTTAAGGAAATTCCTTCAATTTTATATTAGGAAGTTGTAAACTTCCTAATATAAAAATTTTTTTGATGGGGCTAAGCCAAACAAACGGGATGTAAAAACTTTTAAAACTTAAAATCATTGATTTCATTGAGTTTAAGTTGATTTCAAGAATACGAAGTTGACACTACCATTCGCAACTGAGAGGGGTAATTATGAAAAAAATTTTTAGATTAGTTAATAAATATTTATATCAGCATTTTATTTCAATATGTATTCTCTTTGTTGCGATTATTTTGTCTAGTATATGTACCCTGATAATACCCATTATATCTGGGAATTTTGTTGATTATTTAGTTGATGAAAAAAAACAACAAGGGATTATCTTTTTTTGCCTCCTATTTGCAATAGTTAGTATTGCTAATATTTTAATTGGTTTTTTGTCCAATAGAATTTATACAAAAGTAAATTTGCAAATATTATATGAAATGGGACAAAGCTATATTCAACATATGCAGAAAATGAATGTTTTATATTTTAGTAATAAAAATATATCCCAAATAACTCAACAAATAAGTGTTGATATAAAAAGCGTCGTTGATTTCTTTTTTGATTTTTTTAGTAACGCAAGTATTAACTTTTTTAAGATTCTTATACCGGCATTACTGGTTTTTTAGAATAAGCAGGGGTATGTGTTTTCTAATGCTTCTTTTGATGTTGATTTATTTGATTTCCTACATTTTTTTTAAACAAAAATTATATGCCACTAGTTATGAAACCAAAAAAAATCAAAATGTATATTTTGGAGATTTGTATGAACAATTGCTTAAAATAAAATTTATAAAAATATACAGTATTATGGATTGGTTTAACCAAACAATTCAGAAAACTTTTGATCAGTTACTTAAAGTAACAATGAAATTCCAAGTGATTCAATATATTTATTCAGGTTTAGATACAGCGATAATGTTTATTGGACAGTTAGGTGTATTTATTATCGGTGGTAATATGGTAATAAAAGGAAGGATAAGTATTGGAGAATTTACAATTATTAATACATACTTTAATATGGGAATTACAGCAGTGCGATATTTTTTTGGATTAGGAAAGAAAAAACAGGAAACATTGGTAGCTTATGATAGATTAAATAGAATCATGGAACAAGAAGAAGAACATTTTGGTGAAATGTTATCAGATACTATATCTGAAGTTCGACTTCACAAATTGGGATTTTCAATTAACAATAAAATTATTTTGAAAGATATAGAATGTAAATTTGATAAAGGGAATTCATATGCAATTAGTTGGAAAAAATGGTACAGGAAAGACGACTCTATGTAATGTGCTTACTGGATTATATCAGGATTATACAGGCGTACTGAAGTATAATGGCGTATCTGCCAAAAGATATGATATGGAAAAACTAAGGAAAAAACGAATTGCCTTGATAGAGCAAGAACCAGAAATGCTTCAGGATACCCTATATAAAAATATAGCCCTTGATTTAGATATTCCTAAATCTTTAGTACAACATCTTATAAAAGAGTGGTTTGATGATACCTCATTTTATGATTTAGATATGAAGATTAAAGAAAGATCTAATAATTTATCTGGCGGTGAAAAAGAGAAAATTGCTATTTTAAGAACCCTTGTTAGAAATCCAGATATAATAATCATGGATGAACCTACAGCATCTTTAGATCAAAATAGTTGTGATCGATTAGAAAGTCTAATTTTAGATAATTGGAAGGACAAAATTTTAATTATTATTACACATGATGAAAGAATGATACATATATGTGACTATAAAATTCAATTATAACAAAATTAGGATAAATAACGAGTTTTAAGAATATATGGCATGTTATATCGATTATTAAAGTATGGTTGATAATAATGGAATAGATATTCTAAATTTTACATTAATATTGACTTCAAATATTAATTGTGCTACCATGAATTTGTAATTCAGTTTTATTCTTCATAAAGAAGAATTGCAATTTTTTTCTGACCATAAGGTTAGAATGAAAATTTAAAGTATTGATACTTACTTAAATTAAAAAGTGTATATATCAAAAGCATTCAGGAAGATATTCTTTGAATGCTTTTTTTATTGCCTTTTGGAAAGGAGAAGAAAGAAAAAATAAAAAGCAGAGAGAACGATATGAAAACCAGAATGGATTTTTGTATCGTTTTTTGTATGTGCAGAAAGGAGTATGATAGTGTGCAAGAAAGTGATTTACAGCGTGCAAGTAAAATTTTACGCACAGAATTTGGTTCCGATTGGAAACAAATTGTACAGACGTTAGGGACAAAGGAACTTACACATTGCGTAGGACAAGATCTGACTTCTTTTATGGCATTTCCGGAACGGGCAGAAGGAGGCAACAATCAGTGGAGAGGAAATTGTTCCCCACAGGTTGTAGCAAAACTCATTCAGTTTGTAAAAAAAAGCAGGCAGTATGAAAAGAAGAAGGATTTTTTGTTTCTGGATCCCATGAGCGGTTCCGGAACCAGCCAAGATGTGGCAGAGAAATTGCATATTTCCTCTGTCTTATATGATTTAAACCCGCATCCGCCAAAGGGGCTTGGAAATTGGAATGCATTGAAAGATGAAGTAATGCATAGTGCAGATTTAATTTTTTTCCATCCTCCGTACCATGATATTATCCGGTATTCCGGAAATATGTGGGGGAGACCTCATAAAGATGATTTGAGCAGATGTGAAAACTATGAAGATTATATTGAAAAACTGAACTATGTGATCAAAAAACTATATTTTAGCCTAAGACACAATGGATATCTGGCAATCCTGGTAGGAGACATCCGGCAGAAAGGCATCTTCCATTCTATTGCAGCAGATATGCTCCATATTGGAAATATGAAGTCCTGGATTGTAAAGGGCCAGTTTCATTGCACTTCCAATAAGAAACAATATTCAGGAAAACCTTTTATTCCTATTGTGACAGAAACATTGGTACTTTTTCAAAAAGAAGAAATTTTTCTTGTACCATTTTCAATCAGAAAGGAAGGGACATTCCAGATACATGAACAGGATTCTATTGCACTGACGTGGTTTCATTTATTACGAATGACAATGGAACATCTAGATGGACATGCAACGCTAAAGCAGCTATATCAGGAATTAAGAGAGCACCCAAAAGCCAAGAAGAATAAAAACTATGAGGCGAGAATTCGGGCAACTTTATATGAACATGCCGATTGTTTTCTGCCTTTAGCAAGAGGAACTTTTCGGCTAAAGTACCGATAGGAAAGAGGTGTGCATGAAAGATGAAACAATGGCAGGATATTATCAGTTACTGATTGCAATCTTTTGCAACCTGAATGCAAGAGAGGCAAGATATCTTTATGACTATGGACCGGCTCACCCTATTTGCAGAAGAATGATGTACAGAAAATTAAAGCATCAGAAACAGGGGGATTGTTTTTCAGAAAAAGAAATTTTAGACAGGCTGGAACAGTTGGAAAAGAATGGATATTTTTACAGAGAAAAGAAAGGTACATGAGGATATGTATCTTCATAAACTGGCGGATTTTCGATCATTTCAGAAGATGGGAGTTGGTAAATACTATGGAACAAATAGAGGAAAAGAGACCAGATTCTTTAAAAGAAGGAGAAGATGTTTGGCACAAGAAACTGTATGATTGGAAAAAGGTATATCAGTTTGGAGCAGAAGAACACCTAACCACAGACGGAGAAGTACTAAATCAAATCCGAAGGGAATTATTGCAGGTTTGCGAGAACTATTTTTCTGGTACAACTGCTTATGACGGGTATAAGAAGAAAATTCCGCATACTGTTAAAGAGGACTATATGGCAGGAGAAACGGAAATTCTTGGAACTGCGCAAAGACTGGTAAAGAAATATACGCAGAGCCAGAAATTCCGATATATACTTGTGAAGCGTCCTTGGCTTAGAAGAGCAGACCGGAGAAAACTTCAGGTGGATCTTTTAGTAGGAAGAATCCGGAAATTAGAGATTTGCGTAAAAAGGAAAGATATTCTTGGAATGCGTATCTTTTCAAAAGAAGATGAACTGGATAAAATGCTGACAGAAGTTTATCAAAAAATAAAAGAACTTCCCAGAACAAGTAACAGTGTAGAAGGCATCGGAAATAAGAAACGGTCCAGTTGGAAAAATCAGATGACATTAGAAGAATTTATTTGTTAATTGAAAGGAGGAAACAGGGTGACAGATCAAAAAATGATTGCAAGTATGGTAGGTGACTTTTATGGCGTATATCTTGGAAAATCCATGTTGGGAATTCAGGGACTTCTAAAGAAATACCATAACCATAAATTTATTATTACCTTGATTTCTAATTTGGAAACTACAGTAGAAATTGATATGCATAAGGCAATGCATGAAATTTATGATTTCTATAAGAAACATAGAGGAAAAGGACAAAGAGCGGACAGCGAATGGGAACAGATCATTGAAGAAGCAGGTAAGATAGGAAAGAAGTATGAAGGAAATACTTGGTGTAAGCAATTCCTGATTCAAATGATCAGTATTATTGAGGAAGAGGACAAGGAAATTAGAGAAAAAAGAGAGGAATTAAAAAGAGCAGCATAACGGGAAGGGGGTAACCCCTTCCTGATTTTATAGGAGGAAATAAGAATGCTTGAGACAATGATAGAAAATACGAAAGATTTGAATATGGTTGCAGACCGTTTAAGAGCAAGAGGTGAAATTTCACGTTTGCAGGAACTTTGCAGAGAAAGGCTGATACCAGAAAATGATATGCAGGATTTTTTTGCAGGGAAAAAGACTTCGGCTGGCAGAAGTGCCGTTGGAAGAAAAGAAATTTTCTACTGCTTCTGAAAAGATTGCGGAAGAAATGTATCAGTTTGAAGGACCAGGGCTGACAGTGGCTTTAGGGCAGTATCTCTTGGAACGCTGCGAAAATGAAATCCTTAGTGCACAGATACTGCTGCCTCATAAATCTTTGGAAAAAGGAATCAATTTCATTCTGCAAAGAGTATATGAAGAGTCAAAAGACTACTTGCAACAGAATCGAAATGGACAAAATGGTGCAGGAGTCGCAGTTAGTTCAGAAAAAGTGTACCATTGGTTGGAGGAATACTATGCATTAGATGATGCTGAGGAAGAAAGAAAAAAGAAAGAGGAAGAACGGGAAAGAAAAAGAAAAGCACAAGAAAAAACTGCTGTAAAAGGCGTGAAGACTTCTGTAAAGGAAAGCAAGACCAAAAAAGACAGTCAGATTTCTCTTTTTGATATGCTGGAAGATGGAGAAAAAATGGAGGAAAAAAATGATTGCGTATAAAGCGTTTCAGAAGAATTTGAGTTGTTTGGGGTTTCAATATAAAGAAGCAGAATGGAATTATACAGAAAAGGCTGCCTGCAGGAAAACGGGGTTTCATTGTGCAGAAAACCCGCTGGACTGTCTGATTTACTATAGCAATCCGGATTTAGCGCAGTATTGTGTGGTTGAAGTTGCCGGAGAACGCCAGGAAGAGGGCGATGACAGCAAAATTGCCTGCACACAGCTTCGGATTGTTAGAAGACTGACGTTATTGGAACTTTTAATAGAAGGGGTTGCATATATGCTCCAGTATCCACACAGAAGGCTGAGTAAAATCATACAGACAGAAAAAGGAAGTCCCATGGGTGGATTTACAGTGGTGCGTGGGAAACATCCCATCGGAAAAGGGAGGAAAGATACAATCCTTCTTCTCATCAGGGAAGATATTAAGGGAAATATCGTTAATTTTTCAGTCATCATAATTGACGGAAAAGAATATGTTCCAAATGTTTATTATGATTTTGATGGAAGAAAGGCAGAAGAATAAATGAGAAAAACAGAATTATTGGAAATCGGCTGTTTAGAGGCAACAAAAAAGATGTTAAAGTTTTCCAAAAAGGAAGAAAAAAAATCCAGAAAACAGAGATTACAAAAGAAAATGAAAATGAGGAAGTTTGAATATGAAGTATCTGTAAAGATTTGTAAAAAAGGGGAGATTTTGGCAGTTTCATTTTTCAGGATAAAAGAAATGCTTGCCGGACAAGTGCAGCCGGAGATAGTTGTATTCTTAAATAAAAAGGAGCGTACCTATCTTTCGTACCTTCCAAGAGAAGCAAAGTGGAGAACAGCCACAATTATAAAGATTATGGGCTATTTTTATGGGAGTTTTTATCACTGTACCAAAAGAGATTGGGCATTATTCCGGAAATATTTTGACACAGAATGTAGCAGATGGACACCTTTAAAAGTTAGTTCTATCAGAAGTATTATAGAAGAGTTTCAAACGGATATTTTATGGGATAGGATAGAGGAAAGGCGCAGACAAGAAACCAATGAATGGGATCAGGTAATGTCCCAAATTCCGCTACTTCCAAAGGATTGGGAAAGGTGGTGCAGAAAATCGGCCATTACGCAGCACTATATTTTCTACAAACCGGAAAGAAAAGGAGAAGGCTATTGCAGCAGATGCAACACGAGAGTGCAGGGGATTTTACCAAAACATAATCAATATGGTATCTGCCCGAAGTGTAGACAGCGAATACAATATAAATCCAAGAAAATGCAAAAAAGGATTATTCACAAAGCAGAGTGCACCTATTTGTTGCAGAAGTTCGGAACTAATCAAATGGTGATTCGGAAGTTTAACGTCTATGCAAAATTTCATCAAAAGCGTGACTTTGTTCCGGAAATAAGCTGGTTTGAAACCAGAAGGGTAATCGTAGAAAAAGATTTTTCCCAGACAGCATATTATTATGGACAATATAAGGATGGCTCCTATCGGTGGAGAGAGTCTTTATATGCAGAGTACCATTATGATTTTGAAGGGAATAAAGGCACGCTATATCAGAGAACCTTATTTTCTTTGAACCAGGGAATTTTGAAGACTTCCGGGTTATACGAACTTCAAAAGAACATGAAAATGGTAGAACCGGAAACGTATTTATTATACCGTTATCATTGTCCGGCTATTGAGAAAGCTGCAAAGGCGGGATTGAAAAAGTTTGTGATCCAAAGCATCCATAAAAAGAGCCGACTTCCAAATCACAGAAAACTGATAGAAATTTTGGGAATCAATAGTTGCCTGCTAAAGCAGTTGGTGAAAATGGACGGCGGAATAGCTGGTTTATCCTGGCTGCAAAAGATGAAGAATACACAAAAGTGGATTTCAGAGGATATACTTCGTTATTTTGAAAAACATAATATTTCCACAATAGATGTTGCCTTTATTGAAAATCAAATGTCGCCACAGCAGATTTACCATTATTTAAGAAGAATGGAAAAGGAAAGCGGGCTGCCCGTAGAGAAGATTTTGACGATATGGAGAGATTATCTGTCCATGGCAAAAAAAATAGGAGAAAATCTAAAGGACTCCATCGTTTATAGACCACGGGAGTTAGAAAGAAGGCATGATGAGGCGGTAATAGCCCTGCAGGAAATAGACACAAAGCAGAGAGCAGAGGAACTACGGGGGAAATTTCCAAATCTGGAAAAGGTTTGTAGGGAAATCACGCCCATCTATCAGTCACTGAAAGATGAAAAATATGCAGTGCTGGTTCCTCAAAAGATTGAAGATATTATAAAAGAAGGAAAAGCATTGCATCATTGTGTAGGTACTCAGGAATGCTATTTTGACCGGATCAGCAGAAAAACCTCTTATATTGTTTTCTTACGCAGACAGGAAGAATTGGAAAAGGAATTTTATACGATGGAAATTGAACCAGATGGAAACATTGTACAAAAAAGTAAGGACTATAACAGAACGGGAGAGGACTATGAAGAGGCAGAACCATTTTTAAAGAAATGGGAAAAGAATGTATTGAAAAAGATAAGGAACCAGGAAAAAGATCCTACAAAAACGCAGGTTACACTATGGACTGCGGAGCTTTCTGCTGCTTATAAGGATCATGTGGTGATGAAAGGTGGAAAATATCAGGGCCAGTATCTGTCAGATGTGCTGAAAGCAGAACAGGAAGCAGCTGCTTAGAAGAAAAGGAGAAATATGGAAAAAGAATATCAAATAGTGACAAAAAATATACCGGATAAGAATTTGCAGAAATTAAAACATATCCGGCAGAAAAACCAGTATGGTTGTTATGAGGAGAACCTGGAAGGAATGTATACAGAAAGAGGGGTATACAGACTGTTTCGCAAATATGTTAATAAACAGGAATATCCTTTCTATCAGGACTGGAAACAGGATATGCTGAAAATGGGCATTTTACTAAAAGGCCCTAAAACAGAGCTGGCAGTAAAAAGAAAGGGTGAGCATATAGTGGAAGAAATCTGTATTACGGTGAAGACGATAGAAGATGCCTGTAACCTTGTACGGCAAGCATATAGAGATTCCGATGTATGTTTGGGAGAGCTTTTTCGAAACATAGAAATTCAAGGATTGAGCATTCAGGAAGTAGTGGAAGTATTTTCCATACTGTATCGTGAACTGGAAAATGACAGAGTCTGTCGTGTGAATGTGGAAGAAAAATTTTTCACATTTGTAGCATAGAAATTTGATGATGGCGGGGGTGTGTCGGTGACATGCCCCCTAAAAAATACCATGAACAGCCAATTACGCAATAAAAAAGGCAATTTAAACAAAGAACCTTGTGGTTTTACCGGAGCATGCTATTCTAAAAGAAAAAGGGGAGGGAATACAAATGATGAAAATTGCGATATTTTACCAGAAAGAAAGTAAGCTTTTGGATGATATACGAAAGAAGATCCGAAAGGAAGCGTGTCAGCTAGATAACATATATGCGATTTATGAATATTCTACGATAAAGGCTTTGCGCAAAGCAAATGAACAAAGTCCTATGGATATCGTGTTTTTGGAAGATACGATAGATAATTGTGGACTGACAGCCGCCAAATATATCCGGGAAACAGGACAAAAAACTTCTCTTTACTTTTTCGGAACGTCTACGAATCGGGCTTTTTATGGATATGAATATAAGGCAGCACATTATTTGACGGAAAAAGAACAGGTAGAAAGTTTAAATATCTACCAGCATTTTTTCAGAAAGTATTTTCCAAAGAAAACGATTTTCCTGTTTGATCAAAGCATGGATTCTGCATGGGCTATGTGTTTATCCGAAGTTGTTTATATTGATTTAAAAACCGGGGATATTTGTACAGAAAAAGGAGAGAAAAAATCGGGTTATATACTGACAGAGAAAGTATTGGAAACAATACGAAAAAAGACCTCTTTTCTGAACGTTTCCGGAGAATATCTTGTCAATCAGGATTTTATAACAGATGTGACTGGGCAGATGATTTACCTATATCAGAATAAAAGCATTTTATGTAAAGAAAAGGAGATGGATACGATTAAAGAGTTCCTTTGGAACATGGGACAAAAAAAGTTTTTATAAGGGAATATTATACATACAATATATAGGAAAAATGGATTGTAAAAAACTATATATTGTGTTATTATATTGTTGAATATATTTTTACAAATGGAAAAATTTGTAGTTAGTATTTCATTTTGGCAGAAGCCAAAAGCAGTATTTTAAGGAATATCCTGAGAAATAGAAAGAAAGACATGAAGAATCGTATGGTTTTTTGTGTCTTTTTTTGTATGCAGAAATGGAAAGGAGGACAAATTCAGTTTTTAAAAGCAGACATTATCGTTGTATGAAAGGAGAACTATTTTATGAAAATTATTTGTAAAAAGACAGATTTAGCAAAGGCAGTTCAGACTGTAGCAAAGGCAGTTCCTGCAAAAGCAACCACCTCTATTTTGGAGTGTCTTTTGCTCCGGGCAGAAAAAGAGGAGATTACCCTTACCGGGAATAACCTGGAATTGGGGATTGAAACAGTAATGCCGGGAAACATTGAAGAGGAAGGCAGTATTGCAATCCAGGCAAAAGTATTTGGGGAGATTGTAAGAAAACTTCCAGAGGGAGATGTCGTACTGGAAACAGGGGAAAAAGATCAGGCGACTGTACGCTGTAAGAAGACGAAGTATAATCTTTCTGTAAAGTCAGCAGAAGAGTACACCTGTATTCCCGATATGGAACGGAAGAATCATGTCACGATTTCAGAGTTTGACTTAAAAGAGGCAATCCGGCAAACGATTTTTTCAGTAGCAGATACTTCCTCAAAGAAGGCAATGACAGGAGAACTGTGGGAAATTAATGGAAAAGAACTGAAAATTGTAGCGCTGGACGGACACCGTATTTCACTTAGAAAAATCAAACTGAAAAAAGAATATGAACCGCGAAAGGTCATTGTTCCAGGAAAAACACTGGCAGAAATCATCAAGATTATTGGCGGAGATCCGGAGAAGGAAATTGCAGTTTACTTTACAGAGAACCATATTCAGTTTGAGATAGAAAATACCAGAGCAATCTCCCGGTTGATTGAGGGAGAATATTTAAAAGTGGAGCAGTTATTATCAAAAGATTATGGAACAAAAATCAAAGTTCAGAAAAAGGAATTACAGGAATGTATTGACAGAGCAAGTTTGTTATTGAAGGACGATGCAAAAAAGCCAATTATTCTAAATATTGAAGAAAATATTTTGTCATTGGAAGCAGTATCAAACATGGGCTCTATGAATGAAAGTATGTTCGTTGTAAAAGAGGGAGAGAAATTACGAATTGGGTTTAATCCCAAATTCTTATTGGAGATGCTGCGGGTGATTGATGATGAGGAAGTCTTCATGTATTTTACGAGTGCAAAAACGCCATGTACTGTAAGAGATGAAAAAGACAGTTATGTATATCTGGTTCTTCCGGTCAACCTTAGTGCCGCAGCGTAAAGTGAGAGAAGAGGGTGAATAAGAAGGTATGGAAATTGTTCGAAATGGGCAGAAAATTCTGTTGACAGAGTGGGAATTATTTCAGGCGTATGAAGAACAGAAGTATTTGTACTTAAAAGAAAGCGTTCTGGAAAATATGGAAGACTGTCTTCCAAAAGAGATGTATAGCAAATTGAAAGCAAATGAAGATTACAAGGAAAGAAGCATCACTTTATTCCAAAAATATTATGAGGATTATCATATGGAATATGATGTGGCACTAAAAGAGGCAATCCGCGATTCTGCGAAAAAGTTTCTTGATGCAGAAAAAGCAGAACTTGTAGAAGAAAAAGGAAGGAACAGTAAAGGATGAAAAGAGAAAATTATATTATTACGGTAAAAAGCATTTATATACGTAATGCGGAGATGTTTTGCCCGGAAAGCATGACGAAACAGGAAATTTTGAACTTAGATGATATCGATATTTTTCAGTCCTGTGAGTTTGAAAGATACTGGAAAAATGCAGAAGTTTCTGCTTACTTATGTCAGATGGCTTGTGCAGAAGAAGAATTAAAAAGGGAACTTCAGAAAATTGCAGAATATTTCAAGATACCAGCCTGTTTTTTAGAAGCAATTCCTGTAAAAAAAGATTTGGAAGATGATATATTTCATAATAATGGAGAGAAGGAAAATGAAGAAAGCACTACTTAAAAAGATACCTGTTGTGGAAGCCGGTATTAAGGATAAACAATATATGGAACTTTGCAGACAAAACTATCTGATGAAGGTACAAAAGGCTACGGTAGCACATAAACGGACTTTAATCCTAAATCTTTATGACGCGGAAAACATTATAAAGGAGCAATATCAGCCGTTCTGTCGCATCTTTTTTTCTAATAGAGACTTTATTACATATTTTATAAAAGAAAACCGTTGGTCTATAAAAACTTTGGATATCTTGGAAGCTGAAAAGGGGAAATTTATATCTCAGATTGCGATACGAACATATAAGGAAAAAAGGAGTATTCAACAGTTTTTTCATTGTACAGATGATGCCGTAGACAGTATACAACTGATACAAATAGAACAGCAGAAAAGAAAAGCAGAAAAGTCGTTAAAAAGAAAAAAAAGAAGGATAAAAGATATAGAGTCTCTATTTCGCAGTGTGAAACCAGTGACTGGGAGATTTGAAAAATGGCTGGAATACGAGGTGTTAAAAGAAAGTCAATATATTTTCTATCAGTATTCCAGAAGAAAGATGATAGATTGCACATGTAGTCATTGTAAATCGGAATATCAATTGGAGAGATCTATACCAAGGCATAACAAAGAATATGTGTGTCCCATTTGCAAGCGGAAATCAATTTTTAAAGCAAAAGGAAAATCAGGATATTTTTCTGATTATTCAGAAGCAGTTAAAATTGAAAAAGCATCAGATAGAATCATACTACGTCATTTTGAAGTTAGAAAATCTTATGCTGCGCATGGTACGGGAGAATATACATTATCCTATCATGAAGACTATCGGGCTGTATTTCAGGAAAAATTCCATTTTTATTACCCGGTTTATAGCTGTTTGGCTCATAAGAATGTATGGAAAGAGAAATATATAGATCCGTATTTTCACTACAGATATCATTTGAATTATACGATAAAAGCATATCAGACGATAACCCAAATGCCTGGAATGGTGTATCCATATAATTTGAAAAATGTTTTTAAAGGAACACCATTTGAATATTGCTCCTTAGATTATTTTGTCAAAAATAATCGTTTTGTAGAGCTGCCGGTTGTATATTATCTGAAGACATATTTAAAATTCCCATTGCTTGAACAGTTCGTGAAGCAGAATATGTTTTATATCGCTTTGGAATGCCTATATCAGCTTCCAAACGAATGGGAAGAAACAAAGGAAACGAATACAAGACATTTCTTAGGAATAAATTCACGATATTGCTCTATCCTAAGTAAGTATAATATGGGGATAAGAGAATGGGGCGTTTTACAGAAAATGGAAAAACTAAAAATCCATTTGTCGGAACAGGAAATTTTTGCATATTGTAAAATTTTTGAGAGTAATAGAGATTTCTTGGAATTAAACCAGTATGCATCTATTCGGAAAATTGTGAATTATCTGGCAAAGCAGATTGAAAAAGAAGAAAAAGGAAAGGCATATAAGTTGTCCGGTGATGTATCTGGTATCAGTCATGTGGAAATGAAATGTTATCAGACGTATATAAGAAGCTGGAAAGATTATATTGAGTGGGCAGAAAAATTGGAATATGATCTGAAAAGCCGATACGTTCTGTTTCCAAAAAACTTTAAAGATGTTCACGACAAGACTTTCCTGGAGTATCAAAAACAACAAGATAAGATGGAAAGAAGAAAACAGGCAAAAGAAAGAAGAACCGTGAACCAACTTTTAAAGAAAGATATAAAACTACTGGATACCAAAATTCAGGATAAGGATTATCTTTTAAAAGTTCCTGAAAATTGTCAGGAAATCCGAAAAGAAGGGCAGGCGTTAGGACATTGTGTAGGAAGTTATATCCCTCATATTGCCAATCGGGAATGTGATGTGTATTTTATCCGGAAAAAGACCGACCCAGATAAGCCTTTTTTTACGGTTGACTGGAGAAGAGGGAAGATTGTGCAATGTCAGGGGAAAGGGCGGATTCGTTATCCGCAGGAAATGGTAGAATTTGTTCATTATGCAGAAGAAAAATTAAGGCTTCTAAAAGGAGAAGAAGAAAAAAAGGCTGCATAGAAATATAAAAATTTTAAGAGAATAGAAACACAGGCAGAAGGATTAGAACATTCTTCTGCCTTTTCTTATGAAGAGAAAGGAACAGAGATATGAATGATGTATTGGAAAAATTACAACGTGTCAAAATCCAAAATAAGACCAGGCTGTCCAAAGAAGACCAGCAATTTTGTCAGATACAGCAAAAATTATATGACAGTACCAGAAATCATTTTTTAAGTATGTTTGTAGATATGGAAACACTGCACCAGCAGGAACTGACCTTTTATGGAAAGGTACAGAAATATGCAGACAGGGTGTACCAACAGAACCTGATTTGTATGGATAAAAAGAAACAAACAGAACTGATGGAAAAGGTACATAATCATTTTATCAGAACCATTATTTCCTTCTTTAACCGGAAATATGGTCTTGCCATACAGAAACATTCGTATGAACGCTATATTTCCCTGCAGACTCTGGCAGAACCCGTATTACATAAGCGGATTTCTTCTTTAACAGAAGAAGAGAAGCAAATTTATCGGGAAGAAAGGAAGAAATGCTGTAAACAGAAAGAAGAAAATCTTCATGAAGTTTTGTTTGCCAGAATTGAGTATCCGTTGATTTTGGATGATATTTTTTCTTATCTGGGCGGTTTTAGTTTTCAGGAGAAAGTGGAGCAGGAGATTAAAACAGATGCAAAAGCAGGAGTGACCTATGCAAAATATAAATTGCAAAGTAAAAAACTGTCCATTCAAAACCTGTTATGCAGCAAAACAGATCTTTGGGGAGAATACGAAATCTGTCTGGATAGTGAAAAATATAAAGCACTTTTACGGGCATTGACTTTTTTTGACTCCAGTAAAGAACAGGTTTCTATTTATGATGGCTGGCTGGAAAGATTTGTAAGTTTTTCATATAGCGGGAAAAAGGAGAAAGAAGGGATTTTTGATGAACACCCTGCGCTTGGAAAGAAAGTTGTTAAATTTAAGTATTTTAAAAATGGCAGATGGGATATTGTTTTTGCCAGTGGTGTACATGCATTGTCTTTTGCCAAAGAGTATCTCGGCTATAAGGAGGCGGCCTAATGGGAAAATACAAAAGAGATAAGGGACTTCAAATACCAATGGAGCAAAGACAAAACTTGAATGCGAAAATTTTGTATCTAGTGGAAAATCATGAAACAGAACTATATGGGATCACACCAGAGGATATTTTTAATGTGTATATGGGAAATGGTGGGCTGCATGGACTGGACAGGAAAGACTTTCAAAATTTTCATGCTTATACAGAAGCGAAAAAAGAAATAGAGCAGGGACAGTTTTTTACACCAGCGGAAATATGTGAATTTCTTGTTGCCTGCGTCAAACCGGAACCGAAGGATATAATTTATGATTTGACTTATGGTAAAGGAGATTTTTTTAATTATCTTCCTACAGAAAGTAATATCTATGGAACAGAAATTGATATGAAAGCGGTGAAGATTGCCCAGTACCTCTACCCGAAGGCAAACCTGCAATATGGCGATATCCGGCAGTATTCCCCTGTTTTAAGCGGGGATATTGTGTTTGGAAATCCGCCCTTTCATCTGGAATGGGGAACAAAAGAAGCACCGGTATCTTCCCAGATGTATTACTGCAAAAAAGCATATCAGGTACTGAAAAACGGGGGTCTTTTGGTTTTGCTGGTCTCGGAAAGTTTCCTTTCAGATGATTTTTCAAATAAAGGGGATATTGAAGAAATCAATCACATGTTTAATTTGATTGTACAATTTTCTTTGCCGGCAGATGCATTCAAAGAGTATGGTGTGACATCTTTTCGGACAAAAGCAATGATTTTGCAGAAAAAGAGTCAGTATGTAACAGAAAGACCATACACTACAGAGTTGGAAGTTCTGAAGCGGCCACAGGAAATTTATCAAACTTATGTGTTACCGGTTCTTCAGGAACGAAGAAAAAATGCTGCAAATATTTATTTTGAATGTCAGAATACAGATTTAGAGGCAAAGCAGAAACAGGTATTTCAGGAAAAAACGGTGAAACTTTTGTTTGATATCAAAAGAAATCGAAATATCGCTCATAAAGCTGGACTGGCAGAAGCGATTTTGCAGAAATACCTGAAGCAGACGAAACCGGAGGAACTTTCCTGGCAGGAGTGGGAAAAAATTAAAATACAGCCGGAAGATGTTTTACGGAAATTAAAGGGGATTTTATCTTCTGCGAATAAGACATACAGGAATGAAATCCGGATTGTAAAGACAACTTATGGATTTAAAGAAAAGGATTATCGGGAAAATGGGACCGATATGAATTTGGGTTCTATCAATTCTTTTGTATTATCCAAAAGAGAAGTTCCTGGATTTGAGCAGTTCTTAAAGAAGAAACGGCGAGAATTTGCATTGCAGGAAACATCTTTTGAGAAAATGAAGCAGGATGACAAAATTGCAGAATATCTGGAAAATTGGCATGTAACAAGTCAAATGACAGGGGAGGTCAAATATCTGAATGCTGTACAGAAAAAAGAAGTGAATAAACTGCTGCAGAAACGATACGCTGCCCTACAGTTTTCTATGGGAACTGGAAAAAGCCTTTGTACACTGGCAATGGCGCAGTACAGAATGAAATATAATCCTGTCCGGAATATATTCATTGTCGGCACAGCCCTGGCAATCAATAATACATGGGAAGAAATATTGGAAGACTATCAGATTGATTTTTACCGTATTCGGAAGAGGGAGGACATAAAAAGGGTACAGAGAGGACAGATTGTGCTCTTGACTATCAATCTGCTTACGGAATTAAAAAGGGAGATGAAAAAACTGTTACGTATCCGCTGTCAGAAAGTCATGTTGATTTTTGATGAAAGTGATGCAATTACCAACGGAAGTTCAAAACGTACAAAAGCAATGCTTTCTGTTTTTCGAAAATGCAGATATAAAGTGCTGGCAACAGGAACACTGACAAGAAATAACGTGGTAGAAGCAGCACCTCAATTAGAACTGCTTTATAACAACTCTATTCATTATCTGGCAAAGAATGAATGGATCTACCGATTCAAAAACGGACAGATGGAAAAAAATAGGAACTTCTTTTTGAATCAGCCATTTCCAGCTTATAAAAGAGGGTATGAACTGTTTTCTTATTCCTATTTACCAAAGAAGATTACAGTGTTTGGTCTGGAGAAGGCAAATCAGGATATTTATAATGCATCATTTTTAGATGAATTATTAGAAAAAACAGTCATAACAAAAAATTTTGAAGAAGTGGTAGGAAGGAAAATTTATAAGATTTACCAGGGAACCTGTTCTTTTAGCGAAAGGGAAAAAGAAGTGTATCGAATAGCAGTAAAAGAGTTTGATAAAATCCGCAGGAAGTATTTTGCAGCTTACGGCAATGCACGAAAGGATTCCATGTTTCGGATTTTGCAGCAACTGCTGCTCCTTCTGAAGATATGTGCAGATCCTTCTCTTGCATACGAATACGATAGCAATGAAGTACCTACGAAGGTAAAAAAAGCAATCCGTCTTTTGCAGATGTGGAAGTATGAGAAGGTTGCGATTGGAGTACGCAGAATAGAAGTGGCAGATTCCTATTACCGATATTTAAAGCAGGCATTTCCAGAAAGGCAGATCTTTTATATCACAGGGGATAAAGTTCCATGCAAGCAGCGGCAGAGGATTGTAGAAAAACTAAGAAAGACAGAAAATGGGATATTACTTTCTACGCAGCAAAGCTTGTCAGAATCTATGAATATAGATGATGTGGATAAAATTATCCTACCAGAGCTTCATTACAATCATGCGGCTATGGAACAGTATTATTTTCGGTTTATCCGGTATACGTCCAGAAATTTTAAGCAGGTGGTATTTTTAATTTATGAAAATTCCATTGAAGTGAACCTGCTAAAGATGATACTGGCGAAGGAGAAACTTAACCTGTTTATGAAAAATCAATTGCTAGAAAACGGAGAACTATATGAAAGATTCGGCATCAATCCCCAGATATTTTCCCTTTTGATGACAACCAGTGTGGATCAGGAAGGAAAACTTCAGATTCAATGGGGCGAACAAAAAATTAGTTAGAGTGTTTGAAAAAGAAACATACGTAATGATAATTTATGGCAGAATTTTTACTCAAAGAAATTCAAACTACGATACTTTTACTCTGCTTATAGCAGAACAATATATATTTTGAGAAAGTATTGAAAAGTTTATTAGAAAATACAGAATAGGCTTAAAAGTCTGTTTATATTTAGTGTAGAACTTAGCACAATAGTACGCAAAGTCTCCCTAGCGTGGCAATGACAGATATAAAAAATACTTGTTTTTCTGGTTCTTGTATTTTGAGGATTTGTCAGTAGAGATTTATAGGAAAGGAGGATGTATGAACCAGAAACATCAAAATGTTCCAATTTGGGAAAAAGCAAACCTTACTTTGGAAGAAGCGGCAGCTTTTACTAATATAGGAATAAACAAATTGAGGCAGTTAACAGACGAAGATGGATGTGAATATGTTCTTTGGATAGGTTCTAAAAGATTAATAAAACGTAAGAAGCTAGAAGAATTTTTAGAACATGCAGAAAGTTTATAAGAGTCATTGAAACAAGGGGCTTTGATATGATAATATTTGAATATCATTTCAAGGCTCTTTTTGGATTATGAAAGGAGAATATATGTCCGAAAAGAGAAGAGATAATAAAGGAAGAATTCTGAAAACAGGAGAAAGCCAAAAGAAAAATGGGCAATACATTTACCAGTATACGAATTCATTTGGGGAGAGAAAGGTAATCTATAGCTGGAAATTGGTAACAACAGATAAAGTTCCAGCGGGAAAGAGAGAGGATGTTTCACTTAGAGAAAAAATAAAAGAAATTGAGCGAAAATTAGAACAAGAGCTCATTATTACAGGGCAGAATATGACGGTTCTACAGCTAGTACAAAAATATATAGGACAGAAAACAGGTGTTAAAGATAATACCAGAAATAACTATAATTTTGTAATAAATATCATAAAAAAGGAGCCTTTTGGACAACTGAAAATAAATGAGGTAAAAAAGTCAGATGCAAAAGCATGGTTAATCAAGCTTCAGCAGGTAGATGGCAGAGGATATAGTACGATACATTCAGTGCGTGGAGTTGTTCGACCTGCTTTTCAAATGGCAGTAGACGATGATATTTTATTAAAAAACCCTTTTGAATTTCAGTTGGCGACGGTAGTTGTTAATGATAGCGTTACCCGAGATGCCATAACAAGAAAGCAGCAAAAAAAATTCTTAGAATTCATCAAGAATGATAAACATTTTTCGCGTTATTATGAAGGGATATATATTTTATTCCATACAGGAATGAGAATCAGCGAATTTGTAGGATTGACGCTGTCAGATATCAACTTGAGAGACAGAACCATTACTATAGATCATCAGTTGCAAAGAAATAGCCAGATGGTATATAAGGTTATCAATACAAAGACTACAGCGGGTGAAAGAACGATACCTATGACTGACGATGTATATGAATGCTTTAAAAAAATAGTAGAAATGCGGAAAAAAGTAAAGGTAGAACCCGTTATAGATGGTAAACTTGGATTTTTATATTTAGACAAAAATAATAAACCGATGGTTGCATTACACTGGGAGAAATATTTTCAACATATCCGAGAAAAATACAATCGCATTTATAAGGAACAGATGCCTATTATTACACCGCATGTTTGCCGTCATACTTACTGCTCTAATATGGCTAAGAGTGGAATGAACCCAAAAACGTTACAGTATTTGATGGGACATTCTGATATATCCGTAACTCTGAATACATATACTCACTTAAAATTTGAGGATGCGAGAGCAGAAGTAAAAAGAATTACGAAGCTCAATTGATGTATTTTGAACAATTTACATCATTTGAATTTGCATCAGATTTTTTGAGGATTAATATTAAATGTATGGTATAATTATCAAGAAGCCCATAAATATGAGAAATTTGAGTAAATATGTATAGAAACAAGTTCAAAAAGCGATGATGTAAAATGCAAAAATAGAAATTGATTTACATCACATTTTACATCATTTGGCGAAAAAAATATGTAGATTTACATAGGATTATAAAGACTTGTATAAGGACCAAACAAAAATATAAACTCTGTAAAGTCTTGAAAACATAGGGCTTTACAGGGTTATGAAGGGATTTGAAGAGTATGATAAAAGTACTATTTGTTTGCCACGGCAATATCTGCCGCAGCCCCATGGCAGAATTCATTTTAAAAGACATGGTGCAATCCCGGGGTATTGCATCTGAATTTCAAATTGCCTCTGCCGCCACCAGCACAGAAGAAATCTGGAACGGCATAGGAAATCCGGTATATCCTCCTGCAAAGGAGGAGTTGGCACGTCACGGCATATCCTGCGAAGAAAAGCGCGCCGTTCAACTGAAAAAAGTCAGATTATGATAAATATGATTATCTGATTGGTATGGACACCATGAATATCCGCAACATAGAAAAAATCACAGGACACAAAGGTGGAAAAATAAAAATGTTGCTGGAATACGCAGGCAGTTTAGCTTCTGTTATTGATCCCTGGTACAGCAGAAGATTTGACGATACCTACCGTGATATTGTCACAGGCTGTACCGCTTTTATGGAATACCTGAAAAAAGAGGGAAAGATATAAAAGCTTTTTTGAATAACTGAACCAGACAGAAAAAATTTAGCAGATTACCCGGAAAAGTTGGACATAGGATTATCCGGCAGTCTTTAGCGATTTTGCTGTATTGCTTCACAGGCGAGCTGTGCAATCAATTCCGCGCCGTGAGAATCCGGGTGCACGCCGTCCAGAAGAAAATATTCCGGGTGGATTCTTGTATATTCATGTACATCAATTACAGGAAGCTGTTTTTGCTCTCCCAGCTCTTTTATGGCGCTGGATAGGGTATCTGCCACATTCGTCTGCATTTTATAGTGGTTGGCAGGCTTAAAGCTTTCCGGAAAAATGGCGGCAGGAGTCATAAGGAATATTTGGGGCTTACTGTCAAGGGAACAGTAATGAGAAATCAATTCCTTATAGTCTTTCAGAAACTTTTCTGTTCCTGTCCAGTTATAGGGCTTGGTATCATTGGTACCCAGCATAATTAGCACAATATCCGGGTTAAAATCACCGCTTTCCTGAAAGGCAGGATTATCCCAGTAAGGGAAGTTGCCGCTTTTTTGAAGCGTATATCCGCTGGCACCGAAATTTTTGACCAGATAGCGGCTCCCCAGCATTTGCTGCAGGCGCGCCAGGATAGGAATGAATAAAACGATCCTCTATTTTTGCGCCATAGGTAATGCTGTCACCTACGCAGGCAATTCGGGTGGCAAAGCTTTTTTGCACAGCAATGAGCAGAGCAGGCGAGGTAATAATGAGGAAAAGGACGAAAAAAAGGAAAAGGGACTTTATTTTTCGATTTTTAGCTTTCATAAAAAACTCCTTTGGTGTATGCTGTAATATAGAGATATTGTAAAAGGTATTGGCGAAAAATACAAGGCAGGGATAAAAATGAACGAGAAGAAAGAAGAAATTTTGCAGAAACGACCCTTCTGGGAGCATTTAACAAAAATTCAGAAGGAATTATTATTAAGAGAGGCCCGGATTGTCCGGTACCAGGCAGGAAACAGTATTTATTCCAGTGTAAGAGAGTGTCTGGGCGCTGTTTTTATTCTGGAAGGAATCATGCGCACTTATCTGCTTTCAGATGAAGGGAAAGAAGTTACCATGTACCGGCTGCGTGAGGGAGATTGCTGTGTTCTGGCAGCTTCCTGTATTCTTTCTGCAATCACTTTTGATGTGGAAATTGAGGCTCAGACAGACTGTGTTGCTCTTGTAATTCCGGCAGGACTTCTGGCAGCAGTTTCCAGAGAAAATGTATATATGGATAATTTTATGTATAAGGAAACAGCGAAACGGTTTTCTGATGTAGTGGAGGCTTTGCAGCAGATGATTTTTCTGAGTCTGACCCAGCGAGTAGTATCCTTTTTGCTGGACGAGTCATCGAAAAGTGGTTCTTCCACCATTACTATGACCCATGAAGAAATTGCAAAAATCATAGGAAGCGCAAGAGAAGCAGTAAGCCGAACGTTGAAGCAACTGGCAAAAAACGGCTGCATTGCTTTAAATCGAGGAGAAATTATCCTGAAGAAAAAAGAAGAACTCTATCGGCTTTTATAAAGAGCCATAGAGTTCTTCTTCCCTTCCTGTAAAATTTTGTTTTACTGCAAAAGCTCCAACAGCTTGCTCTTTGGCACAGCGCCCACAGATTTTCCAGCTACCTGTCCGTTTTTAAAAACCAGAACGGTTGGAATATTCATAATACCAAACTGTCCTGCCAGAGCAGGGGAAGCGTCTACATCAATCTTTCCCACTTTATACATACCGTGAGCCTCTTCTGCCAGCTCTTCAATTACAGGCGCCAGCATTTTGCAGGGCATACACCAGGTAGCCCAGAAGTCTACCAGAACAGGAACATCAGAATTTAAAACCTCCTGTTCAAAATTTTCTGTTGTAAATTCCATTGCCATAGTTTTAATCTCCTTTTCCTCTTTTTAATGCTTTTGTATCTTGTGTTCCTATTTTACCACAGAAAATTCCTTTCGTCTGTGATAAGCTTACATTTCTTTTTCTCTTTTTTGCTGCTGCAGATATTCTACAGCCTTAGTTCCTGCCAAAGCGCCTTCATACACAGCCTTTGAAATCTGCAAAAGACCTCCTGTACAATCTCCGGCAGCAAAAAGTCCGGGAAGGGCTGTGCTGGTATCCGGTTCAATTAAAATGTGATTGTCTTCCATAAAAAGTCCCAGTTTTCTGGCAATGTCTGTGCTGTCTGCAGTTCCAAGAGCCACAAAAAGTCCGTCCAGTGGGAAAAGAGTGCGATCCTCCAGTTCCAGGTTAGAGAGAGAGGTATCGCCTTTGGCAGAAACAATTTTTCGTTTTTCTATAGAAATGCTCCCCAACTCGGAAACAGAAAATTCAGGATTTTTCCCATTTGTAAGAATCGTAACCTTTTTTGCCAGAGGCTCTAAAACTTTTGCCTCATGGAGCGCATAAGGACCATTCCCCAGAACAGCCACTTCCTTTTGGCGGTAAAAGAAGCCATCGCAAATGGCGCAGTAGCTGATATTGTTTTCCTCGTATTTTTTCAATTCCTTTAAAGAAAGTGTATTCCTTTTTGTTCCGGTTGCCAGAATCACTGCCTTTGCATGAAAATTATGAAAAGCAGTGCGAACCAGATACTCTCCGTTGTATTCTATGGATAAAAGCTCTTCCTGCAGAGCAGGAACAGACAGTGCCTGTATTTGTACCAGTCCGTTTTCATAAAGTTGCTTTCCGGAAATTGGTGCAGGAAAACCGTAATAGTTTTCAATTTCCTTTGCCTTTTCCAGGGCTCCGCCGTCCTTGTAGAGTATGAGAGGGGTGATACCTGCCCGGACAGCATACAGGGCTGCAGATATGCCCGCCGGACCTGCGCCGGCAATAATCAGCTCCGTGTTTTGCTCTGGGTTTTTCAGTGTTTGTTCCATAAAGCTCTGTACCTCCTTTTATTATTAAGAATAGCACAATTCGCAGAAGAAGCAAAGCTTTTGAGAGAGGCGCAGCAGATGCATATTGAAAATGTACAGCTCTTCGCAGAAATAACCAAAGAAAGATAATTTTATTAGACAATTAAAACAGGTTTTCTTTTTTTATCTATAGAGAAATAGTGAAAAATAATAAAATTTTATAATCAAACTCTAAAGAAATTGTGAAAAAAGCAAGTGGTAGAACCAGTGTATACCAAACGGTATAGAAAAACCATGGAATATCTTACAAAAAGAGCAGAAAACTTTAAAAAACTACATGAAAAAATGACGAAATTTCCGGCATTTTGCGGGAAGAAAGGAAAGATTGACAAATCAATTAATTAGCAGTAATGTGTTAAAAGCAATTAATAAGAAGACACAAAAACAAGTGCCATATCTGTTTTATTGCCACAGCAACAATAGAAAATGGAAAGGAGAAAGTGAAGAATTCATTAACACAGAAAGGGGAGATGTCCTACGAATAACATAGCGGAAAGAATTACGGAAGAGTTAAATTGCGAAACCGTATTCAATATTCCCATCTTCGGCGGGATTCCGATAGGAGAATCTGTAGTGGTTACCTGGATTATCATGGCGGTGCTTACCCTTCTGGCTATTGTGTTTGTCCGAAATCTGAAAGTGGAAAATCCGGGAAAGAAGCAGTTGGCGCTGGAAGCTTTTATAAGTTTTCTGGATAATTTCTTTACAGACATTCTGGGCAAAGAGGGCAGAAGATATATTCCTTATCTGATTTCCACAGCTCTTTATATCGGAGTGGCGAACCTTATCGGTTTGCTTGGCTTTAAGCCCCCTACTAAGGATTTGAACGTAACGGCAGCTTTGTCACTTATGAGTCTTTTCCTGATTTATTATTCCGGCTTCCATAAAAAAGGTATGAAAGGATTTCTAAAAAGTTTTGCAGAACCTATGCCTTTGGTTACACCAATTAACATTATGGAAATTGCAATCCGTCCCATATCTTTGTGTATGCGGCTTTTTGGTAATGTAATTGGTTCCTTTGTTATTATGGAATTGCTGAAAACGGTAATGCCGGCGATTTTGCCCATTCCGTTCAGTTTGTATTTTGATGTTTTTGACGGTCTGATTCAGACCTATGTATTTGTTTTTTTAACGTCCCTCTTTATAAAAGAGCAGATAGAAGAGTAAATTCAAGAAGAAAAGGAGAAATGAATTATGACAGCAGCAATCGGAGCAGCTATTGCAGTATTAACAGGTATTGGAGCAGGTATTGGTATCGGTATGGCAACCTCTAAGGCAGTAGAGGCTATTGCAAGACAGCCGGAGGCAGAGAGCAAAATCAGTAAAGCCCTTCTTTTAGGCTGTGCTCTTGCAGAGGCAACAGCCATTTACGGTTTCGTTATCGGTCTGTTAATTTTATTCTTATAATTCATCAATGAGAGAAAGGCAGGTGCAGGAAAGGTGCTGAAATTAGGTTGGGACCTTGTCTGGACGATTATAAACCTGATTGTTCTTTATCTTTTGATGAAAAAATTCCTTATCGGACCAGTTCTGGGAATTATGGAAAAAAGAAAGGCACTCATTGAAAGCCAGCTTGACAATGCAAAGACCGTTCAGGAAAAGGCAGAGGAGTTAAAAGGGCAGTACGAACAGGCGCTTTCTTCTGCAAAAGAAGAATCTGTACAGATTATTGAAGATGCGAAGGCAGACGCAAGGCAGATGAGTGAGGGCATTGTGAAGAATGCAAATCTGCAGGCAGCAAAAATCATAGAAACAGCAAAGAATACTGCAGAGCAGGAAAGAGAAAATGCCATGCAGGGTGCAAAAGCGGAAATCGCAGGTTTGGCTATGGAAGCGGCAAAAAAGCTGCTTTTAGATGGCAGCAGCGAAAATGGAAACCGCATGCTCTATGATGAATTTTTAGCAAAAGCAGGTGATGCACATGACACAGACCTCCATTAATTACGCAAGAGTGCTTTACGGGCTTTCCGTTTCTCCGGAGAGTATCAAAGAGGCAAAGGAAATTTTTGAAAAGACACCACAGCTTTTCCCTGTGCTGGAAAGCCCGGTGGTGCCCGTTTCACAGAAGGAAAAAGCCATAAAGAGAATTTTTGAGAAAAAGGTGGCGGATGTTATCTGTGTTCTTTGCAGACATCATCACGCAGAACTTTTATATGAGATTTTTCAGGCATATCAGGAATATTATAACGAACAGAATCAGATTTTAAACGCAGAGCTTTCCTATGTGGTTCCGCCGTCCAAAGAGCAGTTGGAGGGAATCGAGGCATTTTTAAATAAGAAATACGGAGCAAAGGCAGTGGCGTTTACATTAAAAGAAGAGAAAAGCCTGGTGGGAGGATTTGTCCTTCGGGTAAAAGACCAGGAATTTGATTACAGCTTAAAAGGCCGTATCAATGCATTACAACAAAAATTAATCTGGAGGTGAACGGTTTGAGTTCAATCAATTCAGAAGAAATTATTTCTATTCTGAAAGAAGAAATTGAAAATTTCGATACCAAAGCTGGCGTCCGGGAAGTAGGAAACGTCATCTGGGTAGGCGACGGAATTGCGACTGTTTACGGGATTGACCATGCCATGTACGGCGAAATTGTAACCTTTGAAAATGGTGTTAAGGGAATGGTGCAGGATATCAAAAGAAATGAAATCGGTGTTATCATTTTCGGCAAGGACACAGGTATTAAGGAAGGTACAAAGGTTGCCCGTACTAAGAAAAAAGCAGGTATTCCTGTAGGAGAGGGATTTATCGGAAGAATCGTCGATGCTCTGGGCGCTCCTATTGACGGCAAGGGTGAAATCAAGGCCCAGGACTACCGTCCAATCGAGCAGGAGGCGCCAGGAATTATTGACCGTAAGTCTGTATCTGTGCCAATGGAAACCGGTATTCTTGCCATTGATTCCATGTTCCCAATCGGACGCGGACAGCGTGAGTTGATTATCGGTGACCGTCAGACAGGTAAAACTTCTATTGCTGTAGATACAATTTTAAACCAGAAAGGCAAAAATGTGATTTGTATCTATGTAGCTATTGGTCAGAAGGCTTCTACAGTAGCTAAGTTGGTGGGAACTTTGGAAAAATACGGCGCTATGGAATATACCACGGTATTTTCCGCAACAGCAAGTGACTGTGCGCCTTTGCAGTACATTGTACCATATTCCGGTACAGCTCTTGCAGAATACTTTATGTATCATGGTAAAGACGTACTGATTGTATATGATGATTTATCCAAGCATGCAGTGGCTTACCGTGCGCTGTCCCTGCTTTTAGAGCGTTCTCCGGGACGTGAGGCTTATCCCGGCGATGTTTTCTATCTTCATTCCAGACTGCTGGAGCGTTCCAGCCGTTTGAGCGAGGAGGCAGGAGGTGGTTCCATTACAGCGCTGCCTATTATTGAAACACAGGCAGGAGATGTATCTGCTTACATTCCTACCAACGTTATTTCCATTACAGACGGACAGATTTTCCTGGAAAGTGATTTATTTAACGCGGGTGTGCGTCCGGCAGTAAACGTAGGTCTTTCTGTATCCCGTGTAGGCGGTGCGGCACAGACAAAGGCAATGAAAAAAGCATCAGGAAGCATGCGTATTGATTTGGCACAGTACCGGGAAATGGAAGTATTTACCCAGTTTTCCTCTGACCTGGATGATGCAACAAAGGCACAGCTTGATTATGGAAAATGTTTAATGGAGCTTTTAAAGCAGCCTCTTTGCAGACCTCTTGCTTCTCATGAACAGGTGATTACCCTGTGGGCAGTGACTCATAAGGTTCTTACCGATATTCCGATAAAAGAGGTGAAGAAGTTCCAGATGGATATGCTGGAATATTTTGATACCAAATATCCGGAAATCAGAGAGGAAATCAATGGAAAGAAGGTGCTTTCCGAGGAACTTGGTAAGAAAATTTTGAAGGTAGCAGAGGAATTTAAGGACAGGAACAGGTGATAAAATGGCAAGTGCAAAAGAGATACAAAGCCGTATGAAAAGTATCCAGGATACAATGAAAATTACCAGTGCCATGTACATGATTTCTTCATCAAAATTAAAAAGAGCCAGAAAAACTCTGGCAGATACAGAGCCTTATTTTTATTCTCTTCAGTCTGCCATAGGACGTGTTCTGCGTCATATGGATGATACAGAGCATAAATATTTTGATGAAAGATTGGAAATTGCGCCGGAGGATAAGAAAATCGGATACATTGTCGTTTCTGCAGATAAGGGGCTGGCAGGAGCCTATAACCACAATGTCTTTAAAATCGCAGAAGAATGTATGGAAAAAAATCACCATACCCAGCTTTTTGTTCTGGGTGAGGTGGGAAGACAGTATTTCTTTAAAAAAGACGTGGACGTGGATACGAATTTCCGTTTTACGGTGCAGAAGCCTACCATGCACAGAGCCAGGGTGATTTCCGAAAAGATGATTGCCATGTACCTGGAGGGTGAACTGGACGAGGTTCACATTATCTATACCCGTATGGCAAATGCAGCCACCATGGTAGCTGAAAAGAAGCAGCTTTTGCCGCTGAAAAAAGCAGCCTTCAATACGTCCCTGCAGCAGCTTGTAGATATTCACCAGGAGGAAATCGAAATGGTTCCTTCTGCGGAAGAGGTGTTAAACAGCATTGTACCAAACTACCTGCGCGGTATGATTTACGGCTGTCTGGTAGAATCCTATGCCAGTGAACACAATTCCCGTATGATGGCCATGGACGCGGCAACTTCCAGTGCCAGGGACATGCTGAAGGATTTATCAATAAAATACAACCGTGTGCGGCAAGCTGCCATAACCCAGGAAATTACAGAGGTTATCAGCGGCGCCAAAGCACAGAAAAAGAAACTGTAAAAAGGAGGTTTCCTTTTAATGGAAAAGGGTAAAATTGTACAGGTCATGGGACCTGTCGTAGACGTAGAATTTGAAAATCAGGACCTCCCAAGCATCAAAGACGCTCTGACTGTAGAGTTAAACGGCAGAAAGCTGGTTATGGAAGTAGCGCAGCATATTGGAAATCGTACCGTGCGCTGTATTATGCTGGCTTCCAGCGACGGGCTTTGCAAGGATATGGAGGTTACTGCTACAGGAGCAGGTATTTCCGTGCCTGTAGGAAAAGAAACGTTGGGACGTCTTTTTAATGTTCTGGGTGAAACCATAGATAAAGGCCAGCAGTTAGAAAACGTCAAGCATTGGGTTATTCACAGGGATCCGCCAACCTTTGAAGAACAGAGTCCTGTTGTAGAGATTCTGGAAACAGGTATTAAGGTTATCGACCTTCTGGCACCTTATGCAAAGGGTGGTAAAATCGGGCTTTTCGGTGGCGCCGGTGTGGGCAAAACCGTATTGATTCAGGAACTTATCAGTAATATTGCAACAGAGCACGGCGGATATTCTATTTTTACCGGCGTTGGAGAGCGTTCCCGTGAAGGAAATGATCTCTGGACAGAAATGAAAGAATCCGGGGTTCTGGAAAAAACAGCTCTGGTGTTTGGACAGATGAATGAGCCGCCTGGTGCCCGTATGCGTGTAGCAGAAACAGGTCTTACCATGGCAGAGTATTTCCGTGATGAAGAGCATCAGAATGTGTTGCTGTTTATTGATAATATTTTCCGTTTCACACAGGCTGGTTCTGAGGTGTCCGCTCTTCTGGGACGTATGCCTTCCGCAGTAGGCTATCAGCCTACGCTGGCAACAGAAATGGGTGAGCTGCAGGAGCGTATTGCGTCTACAAAGAACGGTTCTGTTACTTCTGTACAGGCAGTTTATGTGCCTGCCGATGACCTGACAGACCCGGCGCCTGCCACAACCTTTGCACATCTGGACGCTACCACGGTTCTGTCCAGAAAGATTGTAGAGCAGGGTATTTATCCGGCAGTCGATCCTCTGGAGAGCAGTTCTCGTATTTTGGAAGTAGATGTAGTAGGCGAAGAACACTACGAAACTGCCAGAAAGGTACAGGAATACCTGCAGAAATACAAGGAACTTCAGGATATTATTGCAATTTTGGGTATGGAAGAGCTTTCTGAAGAAGATAAAAAGATTGTTGCCCGTGCCAGAAAGGTACAGAAATTTCTTTCTCAGCCTTTCCATGTGGCAGAAGTCTTTACCGGTATTCCAGGTAAATATGTGCCTTTAAAGGAAACAATCCGCGGCTTTAAGATGATTGTCAATGGAGAAATGGACGAGTATCCGGAAAATGCATTCTTTAACGTAGGTACCATTGATGAGGTTATTGAAAAGGCAAAGCAGGAAGCCTGAGAACGAGAAACAGTAAGGAGTGAAGGCATATGAATACATTTGGTTTAAATGTCATTGCCAGTGATAAGGATTTTTATCACGGCAGAGGAAAATCTATCTCACTCCCTGCAAAAGATGGCGCTATCACCATACTGGCGCATCATGCAGATATGATGGTTGCCATTGTTCCGGGAGAAATGCGTATTCAGACAGAGGACGATACCTGGTATACAGCCATTGTAGGCGGCGGTTTTGCACAGATTATCAACAACCGTGTTACTGTGCTGGCAGACAGTATTGAAAGACCGGAGGATATTGACTTAAAACGTGCCCGCGATGCAAAGGAACGTGCAGAAGAGCAGCTTCGCCAGAAACAGAGTCTGCAGGAATATTATGTTTCTAAGGCCTCCCTGGCAAGAGCTATGGCTCGTATGAAGGCAGCAAGGGATAAAGGAATCTGAGAAGATTACAGCAGAATAAATAGAATCTGAAATAAGAAAAGACAGAGTCGTGCAAAAGCAGTGTGCGGCTCTATCTTTCTACTTTTTGTGGGAGTGCGCTGTCACGGAATGCTATTACTCTGAATTATGCATTACATAGTAATTAGTTATAACGCCCTGTATGCATTGACAAAGCCGGAAATAGTTGGTAGAATGTCAACAAAAGTTAGCCAAAAAGCATGGAAGAAGGTGCTGTATGAATAAAAGGATATTGTCCATTCTGGTTGAAAATACAGCCGGTGTACTGAGCCGGGTTTCCGGATTGTTCAGCCGCCGGGGATACAACATAGACAGTCTGTCAGCCGGTATTACCACGGATCCAAACTACACTCGTATGACAGTGGTGTGCAAGGGAGATGAGCTGATTCTGGAGCAGATTACCAGACAGGTGGAGAAGTTGGAAGACGTACTTTCCGTAAAAGTCTTAAAGGACGGACAGAGCGTAACCAGAGAGCTGATGCTGGTAAAGGTAAAGGTAACGCCTGAGCAGAGAGCCGGGGTTTCTGCCATTGTGGATATTTTCAGAGCCAATATTATTGATGTGGGCAAAGAGTCCATGATTATCGAGCTTACAGGAAACAAATCAAAGCTGGAGGCATTTATTGATCTGCTGGACGGCTATGAGATTCTCGAACTGGCAAGAACCGGTATTGCAGGTCTTTCCAGAGGGGCAGATGATATTTTTTATCCTTCCGATGAGGAGGAAGATTTTTAACTTTATAGGAAAATTCGTTTACAACCCGTTGCAGGCGGAAAATCTCGTAGCGAGATTATTTAACTTAGGTTATTGGAGATTTTATCTCTGACATACATAAAAAAATTCAGGAGGAAGAAAAAATGGCAGTAAAAATTTATTATCAGGAAGATTGCAACATGGCTTTATTAGAGGGGAAAACCATTGCCATTATCGGTTATGGAAGCCAGGGTCATGCACATGCATTAAATTTAAAGGAATCAGGCTGTAACGTCATTGTAGGCTTGTATGAAGGATCTAAATCCTGGGATAAGGCTGTAAAGCAGGGATTTGAGGTTTACACAGCAGCAGAAGCGGCAAAAAAAGCAGATATTATCATGATTCTTATTAATGACGAGAAGCAGGCAAAGCTCTATAAGGAATCCATTGAGCCGAACCTGGAAGAAGGCAATATGTTGATGTTTGCTCACGGTTTTGCAATCCATTTCGGACAGATTAAACCTCCCGCAAATGTAGATGTAACTATGATTGCTCCAAAAGCACCAGGTCATACAGTAAGAAGTGAATATCAGATTGGACGCGGTACTCCTTGTTTAGTGGCTGTACAGCAGGATTATACAGGTAAAGCAAAAGACAAGGCTTTGGCTTATGCAGCAGCTTTAGGCGGTGCAAGAGCAGGTGTTCTGGAAACTACTTTCAAAGTGGAAACAGAAACAGACCTTTTTGGAGAACAGGCAGTTCTTTGCGGTGGTGTTACAGCTCTTATGAAGGCAGGGTTTGAAACTCTGGTAGAAGCAGGTTATGCTCCGGAAAATGCATACTTTGAATGTATCCATGAAATGAAACTGATTGTAGATCTGATTTACGAAAGCGGTTTTAAGGGCATGAGATATTCTATCTCCAATACAGCAGAATTTGGTGATTATATTACAGGACCTAAGATTGTGACAGAAGAAACAAAGAAAGCCATGAAACAGATTTTGGCAGATATTCAGGACGGTACCTTTGCAAAGAACTGGATTCTGGAAAATCAGTCCGGTTGTATGCACTTTGGTGCAATGAGAAGAAGAGAAGCAGAGCATCAGTTAGAAGAAGTAGGTGCAGAACTTCGTAAGTTGTACAGTTGGAACGGAAAAGAAAAACTGATTGACAACTGATTGGATTTTTGAGAAAATTGTGTAAAAGAACAGAGCTGCCGCAGAACCCCATAGATGGGCTGTGACAGCTCTGTTTTTAAGCATTTTTTTTGCAAAAGTCTATAAATTCCTGAATAACAGGATTGGTCTGAGTATCTGCCAGATGGACAAAACCGATTTCCCGTTTGTGGATAGGAGCGGGAAGGGGGATTTCTACCAGTGTGCCCTCCTGCAGTTCTTTTTCCACGAACTGGCGGATTACGCAGGCAACCCCCAGTCCAATTTTGGTAAATTCAATAAGCAGATCCATGGCAGAAACTTCCAGGACATTGCTGTTTTCAATGTGATGAAAAGCCAGATAATCATCAATATACTGTCGGGTGATGTTTTCCTTATCCATAAGCATCAGGGCCGCAGTTCTTAAAATATCCTCCTTGGAATCTGTTCGCAGTGCCAGATTTTCCAGATAGCTGTTAGTGCTGACAAAAATATCTTCGATTTCTCCCAGAGTTTCAAAAGGAATATGATGCAGTCTTTCCGGTTTTCCGATAAGCCCCAGGTCGATTTTGTTTTCTTTCAGAAGCTGGAGCGTGTGGTTGGTGGACTGACATTCAATAGTAATACGGATATGAGGGTGGGCGGCAATAAAGTCCTTTAAATAATCCAGAAGTACGTATTTGCAGAGGGTGGTGGATACACCAATGCGTAAATGTCCGATGCCCAGTTCATTGATTTTCTTAAGCTGCATTTCTCCAAGCTGAAGGGAATAAAAGGCCTTCTGCACATAGTCATAGAGAACCTCTCCTTCCTCTGTGAGATGTACCCCTCTGGAATTTCGGGAAAACAGAGTGACCTCCAGATTTTGTTCCAGTTTACGAATGGATTTGCTGATGGCAGGCTGGCTGATATAAAGCTCTGCTGCGGCTTTTGAAATGTTTCCGGTATTTGCAACCGTGTAGAAAACTTTGTATAGGGAAAGATTCTGATCCATAAAAGTCTATCCTTTCTGTTGTGTTTATAAATTAAAGTTATGTCTGTCATGTTTTATATGTATTTCTATTATAGCAAAATATATGATAAAATGGCAATAGCAAAAACAGCAGGAGGTAAAGCTATATGGGAATGACAATGACACAAAAAATTCTGGCAGCCCATGCCGGATTAGATAAAGTAGAAGCAGGACAGTTAATAGAAGCAAATTTGGATTTGGTGCTGGGAAATGATATTACTTCCCCGGTAGCCATTCATGAAATGGATAAAATGACAGTAGATACCGTGTTTGATAAGGACAAGGTGGCTTTGGTTATGGATCACTTTATTCCGAATAAGGATATTAAATCAGCAGAACACTGCAAATGTGTGAGGGAATTTGCATGCCGCCACGAGATTACCAATTATTTTGATGTAGGGGAAATGGGAATTGAGCATGCTCTCCTTCCTGAAAAGGGATTGACTGTTGCAGGCGATGTGATTATCGGTGCAGATTCCCATACCTGTACTTATGGCGCTTTGGGTGCATTTTCCACAGGAGTGGGAAGCACGGATATGGCAGCAGGCATGGCAACCGGAAAAGCATGGTTTAAGGTTCCTTCTGCCATTAGGTTTAATCTGGTGGGAAAACCTGCGAAGTGGGTCAGCGGAAAAGATGTGATTTTACACATTATCGGTATGATTGGCGTAGACGGTGCGCTTTATAAATCTATGGAGTTTGTGGGGGAGGGCATTCAGAATTTGTCTATGGATGACCGTTTTACCATTGCAAATATGGCAATTGAGGCAGGAGGAAAAAATGGAATTTTCCCGGTCGATGATGTTGCTATTGAATACATGAAGGAACATTCCATGCGCCCATATACTGTATACGAGGCTGATGAGGATGCTGTATACGACGAGGAATACACCATTGATTTAAGTGCCTTGAAATCCACGGTGTCCTTTCCTCATCTTCCTTCAAATACCAGAGTGGTGGAAGAGCTTTCCGAAGAAGTAGCCATTGACCAGTCAGTCATTGGTTCCTGTACAAACGGCAGGATTGATGACCTGAGATGTGCTGCGGAAATTTTGAAGGGACGTAAGGTGAAAAAGGGCGTTCGCTGTATTGTGATTCCGGCAACGCAGAAAATTTATCTTCAGGCAATGGAAGAGGGGCTTTTAAAAATCTTTATTGAGGCAGGTGCTGTGGTAAGTACTCCGACCTGCGGTCCGTGTCTGGGTGGTTATATGGGGATTCTGGCAGAGGGAGAGCGTTGTATTTCCACTACAAACCGGAATTTTGTAGGCCGCATGGGACATATAAAATCAGAGGTCTATCTGGCAAGCCCTGCAGTGGCAGCAGCCAGTGCCGTGACAGGGAAAATTTCTGTTCCGGAAGAATTAGGGTTATAAGGAGGAGAGAAAGATGAAGGCAAGCGGAAGTGTTTTTAAATATGGAGATAATGTAGATACTGATGTGATTATTCCTGCCAGATATCTGAATTCGTCAGACCCGGCAGAACTGGCAGAGCATTGCATGGAGGATATTGACAGGGATTTTGTAAAAAAAGTAAAAAAAGGCGATATCATTGTGGCAGACAAAAACTTTGGCTGCGGCTCTTCCAGAGAACATGCTCCGATTGCGATTAAGGCAGCAGGGGTAAGCTGTGTGATTGCAGAAACCTTTGCCAGAATTTTTTATCGCAATGCTATTAATATCGGTCTTCCTATTGTGGAGTGTCCGGAGGCGGCAAAAGGAATTCAAGCCGGAGATGAGGTAGAGGTGGATTTTGACAGTGGTATAATTACTAATAAGACCAGGGGGACTTCTTTTCAGGGACAGGCGTTCCCGGAATTTATGCAGAAAATTATTAAGGCGGAAGGTCTGGTAAATTATATTAATGGACAGAAGTAAGAAAAAACTTTAGAATTTATAAAACAAGGGGATTGCTGTACAGAAACACAGCAGTCCTTTTTGTGCTGGAATTTTTAAGAGGGATTTTGTAACATAAAAAGGTATCTGCATTTACAGATACCTTTAGTCGGGGCAACAGGATTTGAACCTGCGACCTCACGGCCCCCAGCCGTGCGCGCTACCAAGCTACGCCATACCCCGGAACGAATTATATTCTATCAGATTTCATTGGAAAAATCAAGAACTTTTTTGGTGAAAATAAGTAGGATAGAACTTGACATTTTGCCTGTGCGGTAATATGGTTAATTATATAAGTAATGAACTATATAAGTAACTGCATGAGAGTTTTAAAAGGCAGGAGGTGAGAAGTTGTGCAGGAATTGCTCAGTCAGGAAAAATCAATTTATATACAAATTAAAGAAATGATAGAAACCGATATTTTGAGAGATATTCTGCTGGAAGAGGAGCGGGTACCAAGTACCAATGAACTGGCAAAGCTCTATGCCATTAATCCGGCAACAGCAGCAAAGGGGGTAAATTTGTTAGTGGACGAGGGAATTTTGTACAAAAAAAGAGGAATCGGCATGTTTGTGGCAGAAGGGGCAAAGAAAGCCATACAAAAGAGAAGAAAAGAGAATTTTTTTAAAACTTATGTTCAGGGCATGCTGATAGAGGCAGCAAGTCTTGGCATTACAAAGGAAGACTTAATTGACATGATCACAACAGAAATTGGGGAGGTTTAAGTTTATGAAAATCGAATGCAGGAATCTGAAGAAAAATTATAAAGCAAAAGAAGTTTTACAAGGGGTCAATTTAACCCTGGAAAAAGGAAAGATATATGGACTTATCGGAAGAAACGGTGCAGGAAAGACAATGCTTTTGTCTATTCTGTCTGCACAGAATCCTGTATCTTCCGGGCAGCTTCTTTTAGACGGAGAACCCATATGGGAAAATGCAGAGGCTTTAAGCCATATTTATTTTGCCAGAGAGATTATCACCAGTGCAAACAGTAATTCCGGCGGTTTAAAAGTAAAAGAATACTTAAATATGGCTGCCTCTTATCTGCCTCACTGGGATAAGGAGATGGCAGAACGTCTGGTAAAACTATTTCATCTGGAACCAAAACAGCGACTCATAAAGCTTTCCAAAGGTATGGTATCCATGCTGGGTGCAGTGACAGCCCTGGCAAGCAAAGCAGATTTCACATTTTTGGACGAACCAGTATCTGGTCTGGATGTGGTGGCAAGAGAACAGTTTTATCAGCTTTTGCTGGAAGAATTTACGGAAACGGGAAGAACTTTTGTGATTTCCACACACATTATAGAAGAGGCAGCTGATATTTTTGAAGAAGTGATTTTCCTGCATCACGGAAAAATTATTTTGAAAGAAAATACACAGGAACTTTTAGAAGAAACAGTTTATGTCAGTGGAAGGGCAGAAACGGTAGACGCAGTAATACAGGGAAAAGAAATATACAAACCAAAAACACTTGGAAGAAGTAAAAGCGTACTGGTGCGGTTACAGGAGGGCGAAATCCTGAATCAGAAGGAAGGAATTACCATACAGCCTGTGAATCTCCAGAAAATTTTTGTAAGCCTTTGCAGGGAGGAGGAAAACGTATGAATATAAAAAAGAAATATTCCTGTTTCTCTTATGCAGGAGGAAACATAGGCAGTGCAGTTTTACTGCTGGGTGCTATGATAGCGCTTTTTCTTTTGAGGGGAAAAGGCGTTTCCTGGTCAGCAACAGTCAATATAATTGAAAAATACTGCGATGCGCCTTTAATTTTGATTGCAGGGCTGTTAGGCGCTTTGACTCTGATTTTTTATTATGAAACCCTAGAACCTCTGAAAATCAGCTTTGGCTGTACCAGAAAAAAGTGTTTTTGGAATATGCAGGCAGGAAAAATGCTCACTATGCTGAGCGCAGGCCTGATTTCTTTTCTTTTGACAGGAAAACAGCGAAACGGAATGTTTTTCATGGAATTGTTTTTTCTGCTCATGGGTTCTCTGTTTGCGCTGGGTTTTTGTGAATGCATGGCAGTTCTGCATCTGAGATATCGGCAGCTTATACTGATTCCCATTGTATGTGTCAGTGGTATGATGGGCTTTGTAGTTGCCTATATGGTGGTAGGAATTTTGAAAAAGGGCGAAATTACGATGAATTTACAAATGCAGTCTTCCATTGGTCTTCTGGGCCTTTGGACAGTAATTTTGGCTGGTGGTACGTTGCTTTTGACGCTTTTGGCATGGAAACTTTTCAGAAAGGCAGAGATACATATTTAGATGTTTGGGTGAGAACATGAAAAAAAGAAAATGGATTGAATAGAAATTAAAAAAGTGCGACCTGATGACCATGGGAGGCGTAATTTTTGCAATCTTTGCGGTAGTTTTGGCAGTGCAGTGTCTTTTGCATCATTACTTTGACAGTATGTTTCCTTTGGGGTCTGGTATAGATGGACAGGTTCTTGTAAAAGCGCCCTGGATTTTAGCCGGTTTCCTGGCAGTTTCGTGGGTTGCACTGGATTTATACATGAGCTTTGACTGGGCAATTGGTTTTGGAAGAACCAGAAAGGAATTTTTAAGAAACAGCAGCCTGGTATATCTTACGGGAACTTTTCTTCTGCTTTTGGAGAGCGCTCTTTTGACACACTGCGGTGCACTTTTGCTGCAAAAGTTTTATGGAACAGATAAGTCTGCCGGATTCGGAATAGATACGCTTTTAGAGCTTGCGGCGTGGTCTGTTCTGTTTACTGCAGCAGGGGGCATTGCTGCCTGGGTTGTCCGCCGCTTTGGCGTAAAAGGCGGTGTAGGGCTGATGATTCTCTTCTTTTTTGGAATGGGACTTTTCAGAGGTGAAGTTGTTCTTCCCTTTAATTTTCCGGGATTGTTTGAAACATTTTTCCTGATCCCAGAGTTGTTAAAAATTCTCATAGGAATAGCCGGGTGTGAATTTTGGATTTTTAAATTCAAAAAAATGCAGGCGAATTAGAAAAGTCAAATAAGCGAAAAATCTAATTTTGGTGGAATTTATAATTGACGTTTATACTTTAAAATGGTATCGTAATAAGAAATTATTTATGAAAATGGGAGGAGTTAGAAAGTGAAAAACAGCAGCAAATACAAAAGACAGTATTTCCTTCCGCCAGTAGAGTGTATGGACTGGGCAAAGAAGGACTATGTAGAGAAGGCGCCTGTGTGGTGCAGTGTGGATTTGAGAGATGGAAATCAGGCATTGGTGATTCCTATGAATCTGGAACAGAAGATAGAGTTTTTTAAGCTTCTGGTGAAAATCGGATTTAAGGAAATTGAGGTTGGATTTCCCGCAGCATCTGAAACAGAATATACCTTTCTTCGTACACTGATTGAGGAAAATCTCATTCCTGATGATGTCACCATTCAGGTGCTCACCCAGGCAAGAGAACATATTATCAAGAAAACCTTTGAGGCAGTAAAAGGCGCAAAAAACGTCATTGTGCATGTATATAATTCGACCTCTCTTTCCCAGAGAGAGCAAGTATTTAGAAAATCAAAGGAAGAGATTCTGCAGATTGCAGTAGAAGGAGCAAAGCTGTTAAAGGAGCTTACTGAGGAAGCAGGAGAGAGCTACCGCTTTGAGTATAGCCCGGAAAGCTTTACCGGAACAGAGCCGGAATATGCCCTTGAGGTGTGTAATGCGGTTTTGGAGGTTTGGAAGCCAACGAAAGAGAGAAAAGCCATTATCAATCTTCCGGTTACGGTACAACATTCCATGCCCCATGTGTATGCAAGCCAGGTTGAGTACATGTGCAAAAATCTGAAATACAGAGAAAACGTTGTGGTTTCTTTACACCCTCATAATGACAGAGGCTGCGGCGTGGCAGATTCTGAAATGGGACTGCTGGCAGGTGCCGATCGTATTGAGGGAACCCTTTTCGGAAACGGAGAGCGTACTGGAAATGTAGATATTGTGACACTGGCATTAAATATGTATTCTCAAGGCGTAGAACCAAATCTGGACTTTACTCATATGACAGATATCTGTGAGCAGTACGAATCTTTTACAGGCATGAAAATCAACGAGAGGAGTCCTTACAGCGGCGCGTTGGTCTTTGCAGCTTTTTCAGGCTCTCATCAGGACGCTATTGCTAAAGGCATGCACTGGCTGGAGGAGAAAAAGCCGGAGCACTGGACCGTGCCGTATCTTCCTATTGACCCTACAGATTTGGGAAGAAATTACGATGCAGATGTGATCCGTATTAACAGCCAGTCCGGAAAAGGTGGTGTAGGTTATATTCTGGAAACCCGGTTTGGTCTGAATCTTCCGGCAAAAATGCGGGAAGCTATGGGCTATACGGCAAAGGCTGTTTCCGACCATACACAGAAAGAGCTTCTGCCGGAAGAAATCTTTGAGCTGTTTAAGAAAACTTTTGAAAACAAAGTGACGCCCCTTTCTGTCTGTGAAGTGCATTTTACACAGACAGAACACGGTATGGATACAGAGGTAACTTCTTCCTTTAATGGAAAAACCGTGACTACTCATGCATCAGGAAACGGACGCTTAGACGCAGTTAGCAATGCTTTGAAGCAGGCATATGACCTGCAGTTTGAACTGGTAACGTATCAGGAGCATGCTCTGGAAAAAAGCTCCAGTTCCAGAGCGATTGCCTATGTGGGAATCCAGAAGCCGGACAAAACGCTGGCATGGGGCGCAGGTATTCACGCAGATATTATTCACGCTTCCATTGATGCTTTGGTCACTGCCATCAATAATCGGTAGACAGAGAATATTATACGAAAAACAGAAATGAAATTGTGCATAGTGCCTAAAAAACAGGTATCGACTTGACTTTATCAGCAGAAGTCCTTTATAATTTCAGAAAATCAGTATTAGAGCTTAAAGACAGACTAAAGGAAAAAAGTATGGACATTATATGTGCAATTCTAACAGGCTTTCATTACCTTGTAGAGAGAACAAAAAGGCTGGCAGAAAGAGTAAAAATCTCAAAAAAAAGCAGACGGGAGAAGGCGGTCTTTGTAATAGGAGCCATAGCTGTGGCGGCCGTGGATTTTTCCTTTCATGGCGTACACGCCGCAGGATTTTACGAAGTTTATGCTGCCGTAGGAGATGAAGAGTCAGAGACGGAAACAGAGGAAAACAGTACCTTTGGGTTAGATTCCATTATTGAAGGCGTTTATCTCAGCCAGAATCAGGACGAAGCAGAGCGAATTGGAACTTCTTTTGAGGTTGTTTTAGTCGGACAGCGTATAGGACCAAGAGAGTTGGCTTCAGATTTGGATTTTGGTACGGAGGGAGCCAGAAAAGTGGAGTTGCTTCGGGAAAAATCCATTGGAATTTCAGAAGAGCAGCTTACCATGTCAGATGAGGATTATAATACGCTGCTGAAAATTGTGGAGGCAGAAGCCGGAGGCGAGGATATGAAGGGAAAGATTCTGGTGGCGAATGTTATTTTTAACCGTATGAAAAGCCCTGAATTTCCTTCCACAGTCACAGAAGTAGTCTGGGAAAACGTAGCAGGAAGTCCTCAGTTTTCCCCCACAGCAGACGGCAGAATCCATACGGTAACGGTTTCGGCGGAAACCAGAGAGGCAGTAAACCGTGCCATTGACGGAGAAAATTATTCCAAAGGCGCCCTGTTTTTTGTAGAAGAAGAATACGCGGACAAAAGCAATGTTGCGTGGTTTAAAAAGGATTTGAAGTTTTTGTTTCAATACGGAGTGCATGATTTTTATACATATCCGTAAGAAAGGATTAAAGTATGCAGGTATTATACAAAAGTACAAGAGGAACAAAAAGAGCATATACAGCCTCAGAGGCAATTTTAAAAGGACTTTCAGAGGACGGAGGACTGTTTGTGCCGGATAAAATTCCGGCCTTAGATATTCCACTTTCCAGACTGGCAGAGATGTCTTATCAGGAAACAGCTTATGAGGTTATGAGCCGATTTTTGACAGATTTTACAGAGGAAGAACTGAAAAACTGCATTGCAAATGCCTATGATGATAAATTCGATACAGAAAAAATTGCACCTCTGGTTGAGAAAAACGGCGCGTTCTATCTGGAGCTGTTTCACGGAGCAACTATTGCTTTTAAGGATATGGCGCTTTCGATTCTGCCCCATCTGATGACAACAGCGGCAAGAAAAAATCGGGTGAAGAATGAGATTGTGATTTTGACTGCGACTTCAGGAGATACGGGAAAGGCAGCAATGGCAGGTTTTGCAGATGTGCCGGGTACCAGAATTATTGTCTTTTATCCCAAAAACGGCGTAAGCCCTGTGCAGGAAAAACAGATGATAACCCAGAAGGGAAAGAATACCTATGTGGTGGGAATTACCGGAAATTTTGACGATGCACAAAGCGGCGTAAAGAAAATATTTAATGACAGGGAACTGGCAGAACAGCTGGATAAGGCAGGTTTTCAGTTTTCTTCTGCAAACTCCATCAATATCGGTCGTCTGGTTCCCCAGGTTGTCTATTATGTCTATGCTTACGGACAGCTTCTGGCACAGGGGAGAATCCGTGAGGGTGAGCAGATTAATGTAGTGGTTCCTACCGGAAACTTCGGAAATATTCTGGCAGCATACTATGCAAAGCTTATGGGACTGCCCCTTGGAAAATTTATCTGTGCGTCCAATGAAAATAAGGTGTTGTATGATTTCTTTTCCACTGGCTGCTATGACAGAAACAGGAAATTTCTCCTTACCACTTCCCCGTCCATGGATATCCTTATTTCCAGCAATCTGGAAAGACTGATCTACCGTATTGCGGGAAATGACCCGGAAAAAACAAGAGAACTGATGCATGGACTTTCCGAAACCGGAAAGTATCAAATTACAGAAGACATGCAGAAAAATCTTCAGGAGTTTTATGGAAATTATGCCACAGAGGAAGAAACTGCAGCCGCAATTTCAGAACTGTATAAAACAGCCGGATATGTGATGGATACTCATACAGCCGTAGCCGCAGCCGTATATGCAAAATACAAAGCAGAAACAAAGGATTCCGCAAAGACGGTGATTGCATCTACTGCAAGTCCTTTTAAATTTACCAGAAGCGTTATGCATGCCATTGATAAAACATATGATACCATGTCTGATTTTGAACTGGCAGAGGAACTTTCCCGTATCGCAGCTGTTCAGATTCCTGCAGCAATCGAGGAAATCCGCACAGCACCTGTGCTTCATGACCGTGTGATTTCAGCAGAGGAGATGCCTGAAACCGTAAAAGAAATTTTAGGTGTATAATGGTTTGCAGCGGAAAGAGGAGAGAATATGGGAAAAATTGACCTGGAGTATGCAAAGAAAAATTTTCGGGATTACTTGAAAGCCTATGACCAGCAAGATGAGAAAATCAAATTAAAGCGGATTCATACTTTTTGTGTGGTTGATGCAGCAGGTTATATCTGCAGACGGGAAGGATTTTCCCAGGAGGATACAAGTCTGGCGCTGCTTATTGCCCTGCTTCACGATATCGGAAGATTTGAGCAGCTGAAAAAATACAACAGCTATGATGATAATATTATGAATCATGCGGATTTCGGTGTGCAGGTGCTTTTTGAAGAGGGTATGATTCGCAGATTTATAGAAACAGAAGAATATGATGAGATAATCCGCAGTGCTATTGCATATCATTCTCTATATGCCCTGCCTGAAATTGCAGATAAAAGAATTTTGCTGCACTGTCAAATTATCCGGGATGCAGATAAGCTGGATAATTTCCGAGTAAAGGCAACCGAGAGTCTGGAGGCTCACTTTGATGTATCAAAGGAGGTTGTGGAGCAGGAAACAGTTTCTGAGAACATTTTGGAGGCTGTCAGAGCCCATCGCTGCATTTTACGTGGGGAGAGAACCACACACCTGGATATGTGGATTTCCTATCTTGCGTTTCTTTTTGATTTGAATTTTCCTTCCAGCTTTTGTTTTATCAAAGAGCATGATTATATTAATCATAATATTGACCGTATGGAATATGCACAACAGGAAACCAGAGTACGCATGGAAGAAATCAGAAAATTGTGCCTGGATTATCTGGAGGAGAAAAGCAGAGCATAAAAATGTTAAATTTTTCTGTGATATTCCTCGTATTTTTGTTGAAATATTTCATATACTAGAGTATAATAACAATATGAAAAAAGTCCTGGGGTGTTCGAGGCTCCCATTTATTTTGAACCTACATTACTTTAAACGGGATTCCTACATTGCTGTCTTAGATGTCAGGCCGTCATTATGCAGCGGAAGACAGAAGAGCAGCTGCGGTTGCCCACCTAGCATAAGCTAGGAGTCAGAAGATGGGAAACGGCACTCTGGGATAAATAAAAAGAGAACCCTGAAAAGGGTTTTTTTCATTTCGTAGGAAAATGCAGCCTATGAGAACTATAGAAAATACAGCAGGAAAGCAGGTAGAGAAGTATGGGGATTCAGAAACAGTTATTCGGAAAAAGCCTGGACAACCGGGAGGTTTTTTTATATGAAATGACGAATAAAAATCGGATGAGTATTGCAGTCACAGATTTTGGGGCAACGCTGGTAAAGGTATTGGTACCGGACAGGCAGGGAGTGAGAAGAGATGTGGTACTGGGTTATGACGATGCAGAAGGCTATTACAATAATCCGGGACATTTTGGTGCTGTTGTGGGAAGAAACGGAAACCGTATTAAGGACGCCAAATTTACCATTAATGGAAAAGAATATCAGCTTGCAGTAAATGACAATAAGAATAATTTACATAGCGGCCCGAATTGGTATCGCACCCGTGTATGGAATGTTACAGAAATCAAGGAAGAGAAAAACAGTATAACTTTTGGTCTTTTAAGTCCGGACGGGGATCAGGGCTTTCCAGGCAATTATACCTGTTATGTCACTTATGAGCTGACAGATGAAAATGAAATTGTACTGCATTATGAGGGAAGTGCAGATGCAGATACAGTCGTCAACATGACAAACCATTCCTATTTCAATCTGGCAGGACATGCAGCAGGAAGAGAGGCCATGCTGAAGCATGTAGTAGAGATTTACGCACCGGAATACACACCGGTTAAAGACAGTGAAGCCATTCCCACAGGAGAACTTCTTTCTGTAGTGGGAACCCCTATGGATTTTACCAGCCCTAAGACCATCGGACAGGATGTGGAGGCTGACTTCGAGCAGTTGAAGCTTTTGGGAGGTTATGACCATAACTATGCGCTCTGCCGTGAAAAAGGCGAGCTGAAAAAAGCGGCAAAGGTTGTCTGCCAGGAATCCGGCATTGAGATGGAGGTCTTTACAGACCTTCCGGGCATGCAGTTTTATATCGGCAATTTTATTGAAAAAGAAAGCGGTAAGGAAGGCTGCGTCTATGAAAAACGCGGAGGCTTCTGTATGGAAACCCAGTACTATCCAGACGCCTGCAACCAGCCGTCTTTCCAGACTTCCGTATTAAAAGCAGGAGATAAGTATGACACGGTAACCGTATATAAATTTTCAACAGAAAAATAAGTGATAGAAGAAAGCTGTTTCGTGGAAAGCAGAGCATATTTTGCAGGCTTTTTCCGGAACAGCTTCTTTGTGTATGGAAAAGAAAATCCGGGCATATATTATAATTATGAATTGGAAAGAAAAATTAAAATGGAAGCTCCTGATTATTGCAGCAGCTCTGGCAGGGATTTTGATTGTGTGGTGTGCAGGAAAGGCGGGAGAGAGAAAGGCAGATGCCAGAAAAGAAGTCCTGAAGGAGTATGCCAAAAAGGAGAATGAATGGGCAAGCGCAGGTGTGAAATTTCAGCCTCCAAGGTTTGAAAATGCAGAAGAAAAAATGGATCAAACGGATATTACAGATAAAAAAAACGAAGAAGAGCCAAAAAAAGGTGAGGTTTCTGCAACAAAAGCTGTGGAAGCAGTATCAGAAACGCAGACAGATAAGAACCAGGAATCCTACGGATCAGGACCTGTGATTCAGGTGTTGCTTATGACAGACGGATATAAAAGCTATTATCATGAAAAAGTTTCCTTGAAGGTGCAGGGAGCTTATGAGTTGCAGGGAGCAGAAAAGCGGCAAATGGCAGACCGGGAAACTTTGAATCTTCAGGCAGACAGCCCGGAGCTTGCAAAAGGCAGTCTAAGCCTGATGCCGTTAGAGGCGGACTGCCGGATTCAGGTGCTGTCCCTGAACAGGGGGCAGGGAAATCCTCTGTATCGCGGCAGTCTTACCGTATACAGGGACAAGGAGGGACTTCGTCTGGTAAATACCCTGCCCCTGGAGAATTATCTCTGCGGGGTAGTTCCAAGCGAAATGCCGGCGTCTTATCCGGAAGAGGCATTAAAAGCCCAGGCAGTCTGTGCCAGAACGTATGCCAGTGTGCAGATGCAGGAAAGCAAGCTGGCGGATTTAGGGGCACAGGTAGATGATAGTGTGGGATTTCAGGTATACCAGAACAGCCCGGAAGCAGAGAGCAGCAGTAGGGCAGTAAGAGATACGGCAGGAAAAATTTTATTGAATAACGGCGCTCCTATCTGTGCCTATTATTTTTCTACTTCTCATGGGAAAACCAGTACAGACGAGGTCTGGGAAGCATCAGCCCCTTCTTCTTATCTTCAAAGTGTGGAATGTAGTTATGATGCAGAAGAACCCTGGTATCAGTGGACAGTTTCTGTGAAAAGAGAATCCATTCTGGAACATATACAGCAGACCTATCCGGGGGTTCAGACAGTGGAAAAACTGGAAATACAGGAAAAGGGAGAAGGAGAAGCTGTACAGAGGCTGGCTGTGTATACAGATAAAGGGGTAAAAGTCTACAGCAGTGAATATGACATACGTACCCTTCTGGCTCCTGTGGGCGAAACGATTGTTCGCCAGGACGGCTCTGAAGTAAAAGGGAGCGCTCTTTTGCCTAGCGCCTATTTTGACATGAAGGAGGAACGCGGCACAGACAACACGCTTTTAGGCTGGCGAATAGAAGGGGGAGGCTATGGGCACGGAGTGGGCATGAGTCAGAACGGCGCCAGAGGCATGGCGAAATCTGGAAAAAGCTGGGAGGAAATTCTCACTTATTTTTATAAAGACATAGAGATAGGAAATCTGGCGCAGGTTGTCAAGCAGGGAAATTCATGATATAATTGGCGAAATTGTGCAGGAATGAGAAACAGAGAGGAGCCGTTATGAAGGGTTTCAGAAAAGTAGTGGAAACCATAAAAGGTTTCATAAACAGTATGAACAAAAATCATACCACAGCCTATGCCGCCCAGGCTGCTTATTTTCTTATACTTTCCTTTATTCCCTTTATGCTTCTTTTGATGACCTCTGTAAAATACACGCCTCTTACAAGAGATGAGGTGATTCAGGCTGTGATGCAGGTCTGCCCTGAAAACTTTGACAGCTTTATTCGGGGGATTGTCAATGAGGTATATGAAAAATCTCTGGGTGTTGTGCCGGTTTCTGCAGTGATTGCCATGTGGTCTGCCGGAAAAGGAATACAGGCATTAACTAATGGCTTTAACTGTATTTATCAGGTAGAGGAAACCCGTAATTATCTGATGACGAGAATCCGGTCGGTATTTTATACACTGGCGTTTATGCTTGCCATTGTACTGACACTGACTTTGCAGGTATTTGGAAACAGTCTGCAAAGGGAACTGAGCAGGCATTTGCCGTTTCTGGATAGGCTGGTATCCATGATTATCGGCATGCGTGTGGTGATTACCCTGCTTACTCTGTGTATGGTATTTTTACTTTTGTATAAATTTATTCCTAATAGAAAAGCCACCTTTTGGAGCCAGTTTCCAGGGGCAGTATTATCTTCTCTTTTCTGGTCCGGGTTTTCCTTTTGCTTTTCTATTTATATTGATGTTTACAACGGAGCAGCCAATATGTACGGGAGCATGACTACTATTGTTTTAGTGCTTTTGTGGCTTTATTTTTGTATGATGTTCGTTATGATGGGTGCACAGGTCAACCATTATTTTGAAGAAAAGTTCCGTTGGATTCATGATACAGCCAAAGAAGCTGTGAGAAGGGAATATTATCAGCTTACAAGACCGGAAGTTGAGGAGGAAGACGCAGAGGAGGAAAAAGAAAAAAGAAATTCTTGACAGAGGAGAGGAAAGTAGATACAATATAGGACAGATATGAAAAAGACAAGGAAAGTGTAAGTAGATATTTGTTTCCTGCCAGAGAGGAAGAGTCATCGGTTGAAAGCTCTTCTCAGTTCAGACAGATATTGAAGTTCCCACCGGAGTTGCATTTCTGAAACCCGCATCTGCAAGAGCAGAGGAGAAAGTAAGAGATGACGTGACTGTGCGTTAAACAGATTTGAGTGCCTGCTTTATCTATGGCAGGAACAAGGGTGGTACCACGGAAATCTGCTTCGTCCCTTTTGGGGACGGGGCTTTTTTACTTTATAGGAAATTTCTTTGTTTTTTACCAGAAAGAAAAGGAGAATATCATGAAAGAAAAATTACAGCGTATTCAGGCTGATGCCCGCCAGCGTATTCAGGAATCTGACAGTCTTGACAAATTGAATGAAGTGCGCGTTGCATTTTTAGGAAAAAAAGGAGAGCTGACAGCCGTATTAAAAGGTATGAAAGATGTTGCTGCGGAAGACAGACCAAAGGTTGGACAGTGGGTAAATGAGGCAAGAGCAGAAATCGAGCAGCTTTTAGAAGACAGCAAAAAGAAACTGGAAGCAGCGGCCTTAGAACAGAAATTGAAAGATGAGGTCATTGACGTTACTCTTCCTGCAAAAAAAATGGAAGTTGGACACAGACACCCCAATACCATTGCCCTTGAAGAAGTGGAAAGAATTTTTATTGGCATGGGCTATGAAGTTGTGGAAGGACCGGAAGTGGAATATGATCTGTACAACTTTGAGAAGCTGAATATTCCGGAAGGACACCCGGCAAAGGACGAGCAGGATACCTTTTATATCAACAAGAACATTGTGCTTCGTACCCAGACTTCTCCGGTACAGGCTCGTGTGATGGAAGAAGGAAAACTGCCTATCCGTATGATTGCACCGGGAAGGGTATTCCGTTCTGACGAGGTAGATGCAACCCATTCTCCTTCTTTCCACCAGATTGAAGGACTTGTGATTGACAAACACATTACTTTTGCAGATTTAAAGGGAACTCTGGAAGAATTTGCCAAAGAACTGTTCGGACCGGAAACAAAGACCAAATTCCGTCCTCATCATTTCCCGTTTACAGAGCCAAGTGCAGAAGTCGATGTTTCCTGTTTTAAATGTGGCGGAAAGGGCTGTCGTTTCTGTAAAGGTTCCGGCTGGATTGAAATTCTGGGCTGTGGTATGGTACACCCTCATGTACTGGAAATGTGCGGCATTGACCCGGAAGAATACACAGGTTTTGCCTTTGGTGTGGGACTGGAGCGTATCGCACTGTTGAAATATGAAATTGACGATATGCGTCTGCTGTATGAAAATGACACAAGATTCTTACGTCAGTTCTAGGAGGAGAGAGAAGAATGAATACATCTTTATCATGGATTAAAAAATATGTACCTGATTTGGACGTGACTGCTCAGGAATACACTGATGCAATGACTTTATCAGGAACAAAGGTGGAAGGCTTTGAAGAGCTGGACGCAGATTTGGAAAAAATTGTAATCGGACAGATTGGGAAAATCGAACGACACCCAGACGCAGATAAACTGATTATCTGTCAGGTAAATATCGGGACAGAAACCATTCAGATTGTTACCGGTGCGCCAAATGTAAAAGAAGGGGACAAGGTTCCGGTTGTGTTGGACGGCGGACGTGTAGCTGGCGGTCATGACGGCAAAAAAACACCTGGTGGTATTAAAATCAAAACAGGAAAATTAAGAGGCATAGAATCTTGTGGTATGATGTGCTCCATTGAAGAGTTGGGTTCCACCACAGAGTTTTATCCTGAAGCTCCGGAAAACGGAATCTATATTTTTCCGGAAGATGCAGAGGTGGGAAGCAGCGCCATTCATGCCCTTGGCTTAGATGACGTAGTTTTTGAATATGAAATCACTTCAAACCGTGTAGACTGCTACAGTGTCATTGGTATTGCAAGAGAGGCAGCAGCTACTTTCGGAAAGAAATTCTGTCCTCCTGTTGTAGAGGTAAAAGGAAACAGTGAAGATGCCCATGATTACATTAAAGTTCGCGTGGAGGATACAGACTTATGTTCCCGTTACTGCGCAAGAGTGGTGAAAAACGTAAAAATCGGACCTTCTCCGAAATGGCTGCAGAGATGTCTGGCTGTCAATGGAATCCGCCCGATTAATAATTTTGTGGATATTACCAATTACGTTATGGAAGAATTCGGACAGCCTATGCATGCCTATGATATGGCAACCATTGAAGGGCAGGAAATCGTAGTACGCCGTGCCGAAAAAGATGAGAAATTCGTGACCCTGGACGGCCAGGAAAGAACCTTAGATGATTCTGTTCTGATGATTTGCGACGGAAAGAAACCGGTAGGGATTGCGGGAATCATGGGTGGTGAAAATTCCATGATTACAGAAAATGCTTCTACCGTTCTTCTGGAAGCTGCCTGCTTTGATGGTGTAAACATTCGTCTTTCCAGCAAAAAGGTGGGACTTCGTACAGATGCTTCCGGCAAATTTGAAAAAGGTTTAGACCCCAACAATGCCCAGGCTGCCATTGACAGAGCCTGTCAGTTAATTGAAGAGCTTGGCTGCGGTGAAGTTGTAGGCGGTATGGTTGATGTCTATTCCAAGAAAAAAGAGCCTGTAAGAGTGGCTTTTGAACCTGAAAAAATCAATGACCTTCTGGGAACAGATTTGACAAAAGAGCAGATGTTAGACTATCTGGCAAAAGTGGAACTTGCTTATGATGAAGCGACTAATGAAATTGTTGCGCCAACCTTCCGTCATGATATTTTCCGCATGGCAGATATTGCAGAGGAAGTAGCTCGTTTCTACGGCTATGATAACATTCCTACCACCCTGCCAAAAGGAGAAGCAACCACAGGAAAACTTCCGTTTAAGCTGCGTATTGAGCAGGTAGCAAGAGATATGGCGGAATTTAACGGTTTTTCACAGGGATATTGCTATTCCTTTGAAAGTCCCAAGGTATTTGACAAACTGCTGATTCCGGAAAATGACGGTCTGAGAAACGCTATTGTAATTTCCAATCCTCTGGGTGAGGACTTCAGCATTATGAGAACCATTTCCTTAAACGGTATGCTGACTTCTCTGGGAACCAATTATAAGAGAAGAAATAAAGACGTGCGTTTGTATGAACTGGGGAATATTTATCTTCCAAAGAGCCTTCCTCTTACTGAGCTGCCGGAGGAACGCATGATGTTCACTCTGGGTATGTATGGCGCAGGCGATTTCTTCTCCATGAAAGGTGTGGTAGAAGAATTCCTGGATAAAATCGGTATGCACAAAAAAGAAGAATACAATCCAAACGCAGGCAAACCGTTCCTGCACCCAGGACGCCAGGCAGAAATTCTCTATGATGGAACCGTGATTGGTTACATGGGAGAGGTTCACCCAACTGTAGCAGCTTCTTACGGCATCGGAGAAAAGGCTTATGTTGCGGTGCTGGATATTCCGGCGATTCTGGAATATGCAACCTTTGACCGGAAATATGAAGGCATTGCCAAATTCCCGGCAGTCAGCCGTGACATCAGTATGGTTGTGCCAAAAGAAATTCTGGCAGGACAGATTGAACAGATTATTGCCCAGAGAGGCGGCAAGATTCTGGAAAGCTATCAGCTCTTCGATATTTATGAGGGAAGTCAGATTAAGAGTGGATACAAGTCCATTGCTTATTCAGTAACCTTCCGTGCAAAGGACAGAACACTGGAAGACGCAGATGTAAATGCAGCTATGAAAAAAATTCTCAACGGTCTGGAAGGACTGGGAATCGAACTGCGTAAATAAAAGGAGCAAGTCCATGAAAGTATATATAATCCGCCATGGAGAAACAGCGTGGAATGTACAGAAAAGGTTGCAGGGAGTGTCGGATACAGAATTAAATGAAAAAGGAATCCAAATGGCAAAGCTTACGGCAGAGGCTTTAAAAGATGTCCCTTTTGACTGTTGCTTTACCAGTCCCTTAAAACGGGCAAAGGACACGGCTCTTTACATTTTGAAAGACCGTCAGGTGCCGATTTATGAGGACGCAAGAATTCGTGAAATCTCTTTTGGAGAGTGGGAGGGCAGAGAATCTGCTCTTCTGCCTCAGGAGATGCTGAACAATTTCTTTCACCATACAGAGCAGTATCGCGCGCCAGAAGGAGGAGAGGAATTAACAGAAGCCTGTGAACGGGCAAGAGATTTCTGGGAAGAGTTTTCCGCCAGAGAGGATTTGCAGGAGAAAACTATTTTAGTCACAGCCCATGGCTGTATAGTTCGGGCGCTTTTGCAGAATGTATACAAAGATACCAGTCTGAAAAACTTCTGGCATGGCTGTGTACCTCCCAATTGCTGTGTGAATATCGTAGAGATAAAAGAAAACAAGGCTATACTTCTAGCTGAAGATGTGGTATATTATAATATGTTTTAAGCGAGATTCAGAAAAGACTGCAGTGTAGCAGTCTTTTCTTATGATAAAAGAAGGGAAGTACATTATGAGAACAGCAGATTTTTACTATGATTTACCGGAAGAACTGATTGCACAGGACCCTCTTTTGGACAGGTCTTCTTCCAGATTAATGCATTTGGATAAAAAAACAGGAAAGACAGAGCATACAGATTTTAAGCATATTTTGAAATACTTAAAACCAGGAGATTGTCTGGTTATTAACGACACCAGGGTAATTCCTGCCCGTCTTTACGGACGCAAGGTGGGGACAGATGCTGGAATTGAGATTCTTTTACTGAAAAGAAAAGAAAATAATGTCTGGGAAACTCTGGTAAAGCCCGGAAAAAAAGCAAAACCGGGGACCAAAATCAGCTTCGGAGATGGACTTCTGATAGGGGAGGTTCTGGATATTGTAGAAGAAGGGAACCGTTTGATTCAGTTTTCTTATGAGGGCATTTTTGAAGAAATTTTAGATAAGCTGGGCGAAATGCCCCTGCCTCCTTACATTACCCATAAACTTCAGGACAAGGAACGCTATCAGACTGTGTATGCCAAAAACGAAGGGAGTGCAGCAGCGCCTACAGCGGGTCTGCATTTTACAAAGGAGTTGTTGGGGCAGATCCGGGATATGGGTGTAAATATTGCACATGTAACCCTTCACGTGGGTCTTGGAACCTTCCGTCCAGTGAAGGTTGATGATGTGGAGAAGCACCATATGCATTCGGAATTTTATGTGGTAGAGGAAGACCAGGCAAAGCTTATTAATGATACAAAGAAAAACGGCGGAAGAGTGATTTCAGTGGGAACTACAAGCTGCCGGACTTTAGAATCAGCAACAGATGAAAACGGTATACTCCAGGCAAAGAGCGGCTGGACAGAAATTTTCATTTATCCGGGATATCAGTTTAAGATGATTGACGCATTGATTACAAATTTCCATTTGCCGGAATCTACCTTGCTGATGCTGGTTTCAGCCTTGGCAGGGAAAGAGCATATTATGGCAGCATATGAGGAAGCAGTGAAGGAAAAATATCGCTTTTTCAGCTTTGGCGATGCCATGATGATAGAATAATAAAGGTAAAAAGGGGTCGCTTTTTGGAATCCGAACTAAGGGATTTTAGTGACCTGTAAAAAAACGGCATAGTCGTTAATAGCGGCTATGCCGTTTTTACGTTAGATGGGATTTCTAATTCTCCAATAAAATTGAATACGATTTTTAGTTTCTTAGTATTGCGTGACCATAACTTTTCTGATTGATACACATATACCTTTTCAATAAAGGTTCTGATGATTTCTGCATTTAGCTCCTGAATATCAGTGTAGGTATGTACGATTTCAAGAAAACTATCAACATTCGCTGATTTTTCTTTGGCGGCAGTAATAATCGCTTCAAGTTCTGCTATACGTTCTTTTAATTGATTCTGTTCAGCTTCATATGTAGCTGTCATTTTCATAAAACGGTCATCGCTGATTTTACCTTTGCAGTAACTTGTTGGATGGTATAAAGCAGTGCAGCTTCAATTTCTACATTCCTAATTTGATGAGAGGTACAAGTCTCTTTCCCTTTTTTACGATACTTTGAACACACCATGTATTCCTTTTCGTGTGGACAACCTTTACATCTGACCTGATACAATTTAGAACCACAATCTGCACAATATACCATTCCGGATAATATAGGCATTTCACCTAACGGCGTAGGTCTTCGTCTACCATCACGAATACGCTGTACTGTATCAAAAGTGTCTTGACTTATAATTGCCTCATGTGTATTTTCGAATATCTGCCACTGTGAAGGATCATTTTTAATTTTTTTCTTTGATTTAAATGACTTTGTCCTAGTTTTGAAATTCACAGTGTGTCCAAGATATTCTCTTCTGGATAGGATAGATGAAACTGTTCTTTCTTCTGTTTGTTTGATGGAGTTCTTGGGACTCTTTCGTTTCATATATTTTTCTAAAAGCCACTTTAGAGCATCCATATCCTCTGTGATTTCGTTTTTGAAATATGCATCACCTGTAATAGTTACAAAACGATTAGTAGCACCGGACACATAGACTTCAACATTGCCTTTTTTGATGTAATAGGTATTCTTGTCATAGGTGTATCCGTCAGCCACAAAAAGAATGATTCGAAGTCCTGTACCACTGGGACTTTTTTCTATATATGTACTTCTAAAACGAGATACGATTTCCGATGCCCACGATTTAACTTTTCCTTTTTCAATACAGTGATCTAAGTCAATAGCGATAATCTTTCCATCTACACGAATGCCGATTCCATCGTAGTTATCCATTACAACCACAGCAGTATTAAAATCTATGAAGGTATTTGGATTTTTAACCGATGCATAATTACCGGTTTTAGGGTTGTATGGGACTTTGGTCATACTGGATTTTCTTTTCTCATATTTCCAGTTACACCAAGAACCATGTTCTTTTAGATATGTGGGTATGTTTTCTAAATTCATTGGTTTTGAGTCCTCCTTTATTTTCGTTGGTGAAAGGACGCCTGTTCTTGCCTTACACCTTCCCACTGGAGATAGTTTTAAGGTTTGAGCGGATATTTTTTCTGTCCTTCTAACTTACTAAGGGGATTTGAAGACTTAAATTCCGGCTTTTTTAAAATTCTTTTTCCCTTACAAGTAACAGGCAAAGAAAAGACCTCGAATTTTACCCCCCCCCTTAACAAAAAACTTTTATTAGGCAAAAAAGAAATAAAAAAATCCCACCTGCGATGCTACAGATGGGATACAAGAGTAGAAAAACTTGTTAAGATATGTTATAATAACGCTATATTAATGTTATATTTTAGAAAAGGAGATGCTATATGGGATTCCCAGAAGAAATAAAGAAACTAAGACAACGATGTTTCCTGACACAAAGTGAATTTGCTAAAGAAGTTCAGGTGGCATTTTCTACTGTAAATAGATGGGAAGGCGGTAGAGCTAAACCGAATCTTACTGCAATGAAGAATATAAAAGAGTTTTGTCTTAGAAATGATATTGAATATCAAGATTTAGAAGAAGCATGGCTTGACTACACAGTGGAGGTTAAATAAAAAATGATTAAAGATATAATGAATTCAAATGATGCCATTCTACCTAACACAAAACAAATGGAAGTATTGAAAGAAAATTTTCCTGCTTGTTTTAATGTAGATGGTAGTTTTGATATCGATAGATTTAAAGAATATTTGAGTGATAAACTTACTATAAGCAATGAGGGTTATGAGTTAAAATTCCTTGGAAAAAATTATGCTCGTTTACTAGCATCAGTGGACACAACTACTGTTATCGTTCCAGACGAAGAACACAATAATAAAACCTGAAAATAAAAATAGTGAAAACATCTATATCTCTGGAGATAATCTAGATGGTCTAAAACAATTATTGAAAAGTTATCAAGGAGCAGTGAAGTGTATTTACATTGATCCGCCATATAATACAGGTTCTGACGGATTTGTATATAATGACAATTTCAATTTTACAACAGAAGAACTGGCAATAAAACTAAGTATTGATGAAGAATAAGCAAAGAGAATTCTAGACTTGACAAAAAGAGGTTCTGCATCACATTCTGCATGGCTTATGTTTATGTATCCAAGATTGCAGTTAGCTAGAGAGCTACTTGCTAAAGATGGCGCTATATTTATATCTATAGATGATAACGAATGTCACAATCTTAAACTGCTATGTGACGATATTTTCGGTGAAGAAAACTTTATTGCAGAATTTCCACGCATCACCAAACGTGGTGGAAAGTCCTCTGATATCGTAGCAAAGAACCATGATTACTTGTTGATGTATACGAAGACGAATTCGCCTAAATTATATGCAATTGAACATAATGATACCGCTTTTAAGTATCAAGATGAATTCTTTGAAGAACGTGGCTATTATAAACTTAATCAGACTTTGGACTATGATAGCCTTCAGTATAGTTCTAGCCTTGACTATCCTCTTGAAATCGATGGCGAGGTTTTTTACCCAGGGCAATCAGAGGAAGCATATAATGAACGTCAAAGCGGAAATCATGATACTGCAGATTGGGCATGGAGATGGAGTAAAGAAAAATTTAAATTTGGTTATGAAAATGGATTTGTTGTTGTAAAAACAGGCAGAAATGGAAAAAGAATCTATACTAAAACTTATCAAAAAGCCACTATCGAAGATGGTGATACTGGATATTATGTTGATTATTCTGATAGAACAAAATCACTTTCAACATTAGAAACGACAGAAAATCCTTATTCTAATGATAATGCAACAAAGGATGTTGCGAAGACGATTGGAAAAAAAATATTCGATCACACAAAGCCACTTGAACTTATGACTTTGATTGGACGCTTATGTACACGAAATGATGATATTATTCTTGATTTCTTCTCTGGTTCCGCTGCAACGGCTGAAGCCATTATGAAACTAAATTGTGAAGACTCTGAAAATCATAGAAAATACATTTTGATTCAGTTGCCAGAAGAATGTAAAGAGGGGTCATCTGCTTATAAAGCTGGTTATAGAACAATTTGTGATATTGGAATGGATAGGATTATAAAATCAAAAAAACTGTATAATCAAGAATTTCCAACTAGCACTGCAGACCTTGGCTTTAAACATTACACATTAGCAGAGGTAAGTCAGACTACGCTGGATAAGATTGAAAAGTTTGACAACAGTGGATTTATTACCGATACAACTGTATATGATGAATTCGGTATTGAAACTGTGCTTACAACTTGGTTGATACACGACAATTATGGATTTGTAAACAATTGTGAAATGGTAGACCTCGCAGGATACACAGCATACTGGTGTGAAAATCACTTATACCTTATCAATCCGGGACTTACGGAAGAAGCAATTAAGTCTCTTGTTGAGAAATATAATATTGAAGGCGCATTTAACCCTCAAAATATTGTTCTTTTCGGCTATAGCTTTAATTATGTAGAAATGGAGAACTTGAAAACAAATGTAAAGATTCTTCGTGATTCTGAAAAGAATTTAAAAATCAATCTGGATATCAGATATTAAAGGAGGTGCAGGTTTTGGAACTAATACTAGAAAGAGAATTAGAACATCAACAGAAAGCTGTTGATGCCATAATATCTGCCCTTGATGGGATTACAATGATTAAGCCTCGTCTTGCTTATGAAAATCCTTCATTTGATAAAAAAGAACTTCGTCTTATTCATAATTTAATCGAAATTCAAAAGAATATCCGTGCGGACTATCGAGGTTGTCGTGATGATGGGGATTATCTGAACCTTGATATAAAGATGGAAACAGGAACTGGTAAAACCTATGTATATACTCAAACCATCTATGAGATGCATAAAAAGTTTGGCTTTAACAAGTTCATTATTGCTGTACCATCTCTTCCTATCAAAGCAGGCACATCTCAGTTTATTGATGACAGCTACGTAAAACATCATTTTTCTGATGCGTGTGGATATAACTGTGATATTGAGTTAGGTGTATTAGAAAGTCCAAAGAAAAAGAAAAAAGGGTTTTTAGCTATGCCTCCTGCTGTTCGTGATTTTGTAACTGGCTCATGTCAGAATTCAAACAAGATATATGTTTTGCTTGTTAATATGCAGTTGTTGACGAATGGTAATATGCTTACACGATCAGATTATGATTATTGGGTTGAGGGTTTTTACAGACCGTTTGATGCATTAAAAGCAACAAAGCCGGTTGTAATTATTGATGAGCCACATAGATTTTCTCGTGACCAAAAAGCATATAAAGCTATTGTAGAGGAACTATGTCCACAGATGATTATCCGTTATGGTGCAACCTTCCCGGATGTAACTGTTGGCAAAGGAAGAAACAAAGAAATTTTCAAGGATTTTAATAACCTTGTGTATGAGTTAAATGCTTGTGATTCCTTTAACCTCAACTTGATTAAAGGCATTGCAAAGGAACATTTTGAACCTCTATCTAAAAAAGAAGAAAAAGTTAAACTTTTGTCCGTTATGTCAAAAACTTCTGCCACATTCCAGTTTAAGAAGCGTGGCGAGGAAACAAAAACCTATACTCTTACGCCAGGGGATTCGCTGTCTCTGATTGACTCTTCTTTCGAGGGGTTAACAATAAGTGCTATAGGTAAAAACTTTATTGAATTGATAAATGGGCAAGTAAAATTTCAGGGTGAAGAATTTAATACCGATATATATTCTTCATCTTACCAAGAGCAAATGTTGAAGTTGGCAATTCAGCGACATTTTGAAACAGAGCGTCAAAATTTCTCTGGCAGACAATTCAAAATTAAAACTCTAGCATTATTTTTTATAGATGACATCACCTCTTATCGTGACTCTGATGATGGCAAAGAAGCATATTTGAAAGTGATGTTTGAAAAACTTTTACTTGAAAAAATTGATGAATTATTACGAACACTTCCTGATAGCGAGCAGGAATATAGAAACTACCTCGAAGCCAGTAAAGCTGATATATCTGCTTGCCACGCAGGTTATTTCGCACAGGACAATAGTAATTCAGATGAAGCTATTGCAAATGAAGTAGCCGACATTCTTCACAACAAGAAAGGACTTATTTCATTGCGTAAAGAAGATGGTTCCTTCAACACAAGAAGATTCTTGTTCTCTAAATGGACACTTAAAGAAGGTTGGGATAATCCTAACGTATTTACAATTGCGAAATTACGTTCTAGTGGAAGTGATAATAGCAAACTACAAGAAGTAGGTCGTGGACTTCGTCTTCCTGTTGATGAAAATGGTAATCGAATCTCTAATGAAGAATTCAAGCTTAATTATATTGTGGACTTCACAGAAGCAGATTTTGCTCAAAAACTTGTTGACGAAATAAACGGTGAATTACCAGAGGCACATACTATTACAGATGGCATTCTTAAAGGTGTTGCTGAAAAACGAGGTGTAGATCCTAACGCTTTGTTCTTTGAATTGGGAGCAAAGGGCTATATTAATATGAATCGTGAAATTATCGCAGATAAGAGAGAGGTTTTCTTCGCTGATTATCCTGAATTTGCTACAGGTGTGGATAGTAACAAGGTTACTGATGTCAACAAAAATAAGAAAGAAGAAATCCATGTAAGAAAAGCAGTATACTCTGAACTAAAGGATTTATGGGAACGTATCAACCATAAATATTATTTGTTTTATGATGCAGACTTATCTGATGAAATACCACAAGCACTTCATGACATTTTGAAAAAGTCCGGAATATTCGGTAATGTCACTTTGTATAGCCATAGAGATCAAGTTGCAACAGAAGGAAACGCTATGATTGTAAGAGAGGACTCTGGCGTATCATATTCCATAAAACGCCCTATCCTTTATAATGAATTCTTAAAGAGAATCAGCCAACAGACAAGCATTCCTATTAGAGAACTCCACAAAGCTATGTGTGAGCTTTCTAAGGAAAAAGATATTCCAGATGAATACATCAATGAATACTCTGTTGCTAATATTGTTTCAGCTTTTACTGATTGGCGTATAGAAAAAATGCAAACTAGATTTAAGTATAAACGTTCTTCACAACCTGTGACTGAAACAACCTTAACTTATAAAGATGGTTCGCCTAGAGATGTTATCAAACAGGGAAATGTTGGTACTAAATTTGTTGAAGGTACACCTTCTGATAAATATTTATATGACAAGATTGTGTTTGATTCACCTCTTGAAAAAGCCAATATCATGACCGATATAGACGAAGTTGTGGTATACGGAAAAATTCCAAAATCCAGTGTTGCAATCCCTACGATAGTTGGAGAAAACTATAGTCCAGACTTTATGTATGTTGTAAAGCATAAGGACGGAACTAAGGAATTGAATATTGTTGTTGAAACAAAATTGGTAGAAAACAAATCCACACTTCGCGGAATTGAAGATGCTAAGATAAAATGTGCTGAGGCTTTCTTCAAGCAGCTCACTATTGATGGATATACTGTTTCATTCCATACACAATTAAGTAATAAGAAAGTTAAGCAGATTATCGATGATGTAATAGCAGGATAGTTAGTAATATAAATGTTATATGCATGTAGTAGGAGGTGCGTATTTTGTGAATAAAAATGAAATTAAAGATTTAATTTTACTTAAGCAAGAAGGCTCCTATTGGGACTTTAAAAGAGAATGGTATTCTCAAGATAAAAAGGCAGATTTACTTCATGATATTATATGCATGGCAAATAATCTATCTAATAAAGATGCTTATATTATCATTGGCGTTGATGAGGAAAATGATTATTCATTTTCCTCAGTAAAAAACGATCCAAATAGAAAAAATACACAGCAATTGGTCGATTTTATGAGAGAAAAGAATTTTGCTGGTGGTGTCAGACCGATTGTCAGTGTTGAAAATTTTAACTTTGGCGAAATTGAGATAGATATAATTGTTATACATAACAGTAATACAACACCATTTTATTTAACTGAACGCTTTCGATCTGTAATGTCTAATAACATTTATACACGAGTAATGGATTCTAATACGCCGAAGAATAAATCCGCTGATATATCTCATATTGAAATGTTATGGAAAAAACGTTTTGGATTACTTTCATCGCCGTTAGATAGGATGCTTATATATTTAAAAAACTCTATTTTATGGGATTCATCCCCGAGTAGTTTTAAAGAAAAAAAGTACTATAGATTTTCGCCTGAATACACAATAGAAACAGTGATGGATGAAAGTAAAAATGGATATCAATACTACTTATTTAATCAAACCAATATTCATCCAAGATGGTATGATATTAATCTATATTATCATCAAACAATGCTTGTTTCATTAGAAGGACTGTCACTTGATGGAGGACGTTATTTTACACCATCTCCAAGAACAGATGGTGTATCATTAACACAATATTATCATTGGGATATTACTTTTAAGTATTATATCAAAAATTCTATTGAATATATTGTTCATGAGTTTTACTATCATCCAGATGGTGATGATGAAACAATTGCGCATGACAAGTTTATGGAATGCATTTTGGTGTTTGATACTGATTTTGAAAAAGAGAATTTCAAAGAATATATTAAACGTAATTGGAAAAACAAGCAAATCTATAGTGACAACATATGGCTACCCTATTTTGAAGAAATCAAGGGCTACAATATGGATGCAATTAAGGAAGAATATATGAATTCTCAGATATTACAGAAAATGCTAGTTGCGTTCCGCAACATAAAATAAATAATAAGCAAGTGATTCTTATATAGAAGATTTTTAGGAGGTGATAATTTGAAAGCTAAAAAATGGCTAATTATAATCACGTTAATTGTTTCAATAGTTTCTTTTATAATAGCATTTGTAATTGGCAAAAAAAGTACTTGCATATATTATGATGTTTCTATGGCTCTCTTTGGTAGTGCCGCCCTTGGCTTTATAATGTCAATAACAGAATATTATGTTGAAAGAAGAAAAGCTATGGAAGAGTTTTGGATTCAGGCAGTCAATGTATTAAAAGAATTGAAAAAAATTAAGCATTTAGATCTGGATGCTCCACTTGATTTGATTATAGAAGCATTTGGAGAAGAACGTTCAAATGAATGGAATCAAATGTTTGCTATGTTGTCTGAAGACAAAGAAATTCATCACGATGCTAAAAACAACTTAATTTCTTGGTATGAAGCGAATATTCCACTTCCTTTTGATGAGAATACTGATACCGACAAAGAGCTAGAGGAACTCTATAAGACCAAACTGGAAAGTTACAAAAAATCTTTTATGTACTGCATGGACAGCTATCAGATTGCTTCATCAGTAGAACTAGGATTATTAGATAACGCCTATGGTAACTTGGATTTCATCTTTGCTAATAGATGCATTCGCAAGAAGGCATATGATTCAATTTATGATAAAATCAGGAAGAGTGTTATTCAATTCAAAACAGAGGTATATCATTTCAATTTATTAAAAGACGGCAAAGGTAATTTTCCAGTGTGTGCAACAAAAGTTTCTGACTTAGACAAAGATTATTTTTGGTCAAACGAAGAAACTGTTCATGGTTATACCAATACTTTGATATACCAAAATATTTTTGATGATATTGATGCATCACTAGAGGAATTTAGATGCAAAATATATAGAACCAAATATGAAGCACCTAAAAGGGAGCCGATTTCGGGTAAGATGATATATTTTGGTGAAGATAAAGAATAATAACCTTACATACCATTTCGACACTTGAGTATAAGAAAATGACCACACCGGAGTAAGCTAATACTCTAGTGTGGTCATTCTGTTTTTAAGAGTTCCGATTGAAGGCTTCATTAACTGTGATTTTGTTAATCCCTAATTACGAACCCTTTTTCGCGACCTCTTTTTCTACTTTTTCAGTTTTTCTAAATCTTTATAAAAGTCTGGATAAGAAATATCCACGCAATCGGCTCTTGTAATTTCTGTTTCCCCCTCTGCCGCCATACCGGCAACAGCAAACGCCATGGCAATGCGGTGATCCAGATAACTGTCCAAAACCCCACCATGAAGAGGTTTACCGCCGGTGATAATCATACCGTCCTCCGTAGGTTCTACGTCAGCGCCCATGGCGGTGAGATGATGAACCATAATGTCCAGGCGGTTGGATTCCTTGACCTTTAATTCCTGGGCGTCCCGGATAATAGTTGTTCCCTCAGCGAAGGCAGCAAGAACCGACAGTACAGGAAGCTCGTCAATCAATGTGGGAATGAGAGCGCCTTCTATAACAGTCCCTTTTAAGGAACTGTGTCTTACCAGAAGGTCAGCCACTTCTTCTCCGCAGCAGGTGTGGGAATTCAGAATTTCTATTTTGGCGCCCATGGAAGCGCAGACCTTTAAGATACCGTCACGGGTGGGATTGATTCCCACATTCTGAATCAACAGCTCAGAGCCCGGTATCAGCAGCGCTGCAGCAATAAAATAAGCAGCAGATGAGATATCCCCTGGTACTTCTACCTTTTGTCCAATCAGTATTGGCTCCGGTTCCACCGTGGCTGTTGTTCCTTTACTGGATATCTTTGCTCCAAAGGAGCGAAGCATAAGTTCAGAATGATTTCTGGAAAGAAAGGGTTCTGTAACACTGGTTTGTCCGTCTGCATAAAGTCCTGCCAAAAGTACACAAGATTTTACCTGTGCAGAACTGACGGGAGATTGGTAATGCATACCCTTTAAAGGTCTTCCTGTAATGCGAAGGGGTGCAAGTCCGTTTCCGGAAAGACTTTCCACACACCCGCCCATAAGGGAAAGCGGAGCGATAACCCGTGTCATGGGCCGTTTTCTGATAGAAGCATCTCCGGTAAGTTCGCTGCTAAAGCGCTGTCCTGCCAGAATACCGGATAACAGTCGCATGGTTGTTCCGCTGTTTCCTACGTCCAGACAGGAAGAAGGAGCAGACAGACCATGCAGCCCCTTTCCGTGAATGAGGATTTCTTTTTCTGTCCGGGAAATATCAATTCCCATACTGCGAAAGCAGTTTATTGTAGACAGGCAGTCTGCCCCTTCCAGAAAATTGGTAACTGCTGTGGTTCCCTGAGCAAGAGAACCCAACATAACACCCCGATGGGAAATCGATTTATCTCCCGGAACTCTAAGTTCGCCTTTTAAGGGTATTGATTTTGTGAATTTCATAGGACAGTTCCCCCTTATCTTTCATATATGATATAGTTTCGTTTCTTTAATTGTTCCGCTGCCTGTGCTAAAGCGTCTTCGTCATAAAATTCAATTTTTAATACTCCGTCCTCAAATTCCCGATTGTGGAGAATGCCGATGTTTTTCATACTGATTCCATTCATGGAAAGAATGGTGGCAATGGTAGCAATGGCACCGGTTTCGTCCACCACATCGCAGTACAGAGTAAAAGATTTTTTTAAAGGTCCGCTGGGGGCATCACTGAAGGAATTGCGATAATCCCTGGAATTTACAAACATCTCATAAAGCCCGTTGGCATCTCTTTGATCTACCAGATATTTTGCCTGTACAATCAGGCGGATATATTCGTCCAGAACTTTAGAAATATGTTCCGGGTTTTCCAGACAGATTTGCTGCCACATATGAGGTGAAGAGGAAGCAATTCTGGTAATATCTTTAAAGCCTCCGGCAGCAATGGTTTTCATATGTTCCAGAGGGGAATCCAGCTTTTGAACTACGTTGACAAGAGAGGCTGCCACAATATGAGGCAGATGGCTGACACATGCAGTAATATAGTCATGCTCCTCCCAGGTGAGAATCATTGGCAAAGCTCCTATGGAAGAAACCAATTCTGTATAGTTTCCGATTTTATCCAGTCCTACCTCTTCAGAAGGGGTCAGAATGTAGTAGGCATTTTCAATCAAATGGTCTGTGGAATGCTCATATCCCGTCTTTTCACTTCCTGCCATGGGGTGTCCGCCAATGAAATTTGCCGCCATATCAAGGGCTGTAATCTTTTTGTGAATTTCTCCTTTTACACTTCCTACATCAGTGAGAATACAGCCGGGACGAATGGTTTGCTTTAACCAGGGAAGGCATTCCAGATTGTAGTCTACGGTTGCACAGAGAAAAATATAATCACAAAGAGCAAAGCGCGTATCTCTTTCTGTGCAGGCGATATCTACAATGCCGTCAAAAACAGCGTCCTCCAGTATATCTTTTGTACGGTTATACGCCATAATCTGATATTCAGGGTGAAATTTTCGGATTGCTTTGGCAATGGAGCCTCCGATAAGCCCCAGACCGATAAAACCAATGGTTGTGGTTTCCATGTATTTTTAACTCCTTCTATTTTATAAATATCATGTCAAACAGTATCATTTTATGACAGGTGAAGCAAAATGTCAATGATTTCACGCGTTAAAGCGAAACAATAAAATAACTTGTTTATTTTGAATAAAATACTTGAAATAATGAAAGCTTTTTAGTAAAATATACACATAACAAATTTGGGAGGTATTACATATGGACGTTTTTAGAACCGACAGAATTAGAAATGTGGTCCTGCTCGGACATGGGGGAGCCGGAAAAACAAGTCTGGCAGAGGCAATGGCTTATTTATCCGGTATGACAAGCCGCTTAGGCAAAGTAACAGACGGAAACACAGTCAGTGATTATGATAAAGAGGAGATAAAGAGAAAATTCTCTATTACGACATCTGTAGTTCCGGTTGAATGGGGAAAAGTAAAAATTAACGTATTGGATACACCGGGATATTTCGACTTTGTGGGGGAAGTGGAAGAAGCGGTGGCAGCAGCAGATGCGGCAATTATTGTGGTTTCCGGAAAGAGCGGTATTCAGGTTGGAACCCAGAAAGCATGGGAATTGTGCGAAAAATATAATCTTCCGAGAATGTTCTTTGTAACAGAAATGGATATTGATGATGTGAGTTACCGCCAGGTTGTAGAAGACTTGACAGAGCTGTACGGCAAAAAAATTGCGCCTCTTCATATGCCTATCCGTGAGGACGGTAAGTTTGTGGGGTATGTCAATATTGTAAAACAGGCAGGCCGTCGTTATATTGAAAGAGGACAGAAAAAAGAATGTGAAGTACCGGAATATTTACAGGAATATCTGGAAAAATACCACGAAACCCTTATGGAATCTGTAGCGGAAATCAGTGAAGAGTTTATGGATCGCTACTTTGCAGGAGAAGAATTCTCTGTTGCAGAAGTTTCCGCAGCTTTGAAGACAAATATTTCAGATGGCAGTATGATTCCTGTATGTATGGGTTCTACCATTAATATTCAGGGTGTTGCCAATCTGCTGGACGATATCTGTGGATATTTCCCAAGCCCGGATCAGAAGACCTGTGCAGGTATGAACACGAAAACAAATGAAATCTATCAGGCAGACTATGATTTTACAAAGGCAAAATCCGCGTATGTATTTAAAACCATTGTGGATCCGTTCCTTGGAAAATATTCTTTGATAAAGGTTTGCTCCGGTGTTATTAAGGGTGATGACACTCTGTACAATACAGGTAAAGAAACAGAAGAAAAACTGAATAAGCTGTATGTTTTAGAAGGTTCTAAGCCAATCGAAGTACCCGAACTTCATGCAGGCGATATCGGTGCGATTGCCAAATTAAATACCGTGGCAACCGGTGATACCCTTTCTGCCAAGACAACACCGATTCTCTATGGCAAAACAGAAATTTCTGTTCCATATACTTATAAACGTTATAAAACCGTAAACAAAGGGGATGAGGATAAGGTATCACAGGCTCTTGCAAAGATGATGCAGGAAGATTTAACCTTAAAGGCAGTAAACGATTCTCAGAATCACCAGTCCCTGCTCTACGGTATCGGCGAACAGCATCTGGATATTGTGGTAAGCAAATTAAAAGAGCGCTATAAGGTAGATATCGTTCTTTCTGAACCAAGAGTGCCATTCAAAGAAACCATTCGCAAAAAAGCAGATGTGGAATACAAATATAAAAAACAGTCAGGCGGTCACGGACAGTATGGACACGTTAAAATGACCTTTGAACCTTCCGGCGATTTGGAAACTCCTTATGTGTTTGAACAGACGGTTGTAGGCGGTGCTGTTCCGAAGAATTACTTCCCTGCTGTAGAAAAAGGTATTCAGGAATCTGTATTGAAGGGTCCTGTTGCTGCATATCCGGTTGTGGGCGTAAAAGCAACCTTGTATGATGGTTCTTATCACCCGGTAGATTCCTCTGAGATGGCATTTAAGACCGCGGCTATTCAGGCATTCAAGAAAGGCTTTATGGAGGCATCACCCATTCTCTTAGAGCCGATCGTTTCCATGAAGGTCAGTGTTCCGGATAGATATACCGGTGATGTTATGGGCGATTTGAATAAGAGAAGGGGTCGTGTGCTGGGTATGAACCCGGATACTGCCCATAAAGGAAATACTATTGTAGAAGCTGATGTTCCGATGCTGTCGATTTATGGATATTCTACAGACTTACGTTCCATGACAGGTGGAAGCGGATTATTCTCTTATGAATTTGCCCGTTACGAGCAGGCTCCTTCCGATATTCAGGAAAGAGAAATTGAAGCTCGGGCAAAGGCGGAAGAAGACTAAGGTTTTGTTGAAAAAATAGTTTAGTTCTAAATAATGGGAACTGCTGTGTTAAATATGTTCGATTTAATGCAGCAGTTCCATTTTGCGTTTATCCAAAATCATATCATTACATTTATTTTACAGAAAAGCAAACAACTGTCTTGTCACATGTAAAAAGCTGTTGTATAATAACTGTCAAATGCTTTTTGCAGGAGGATAAAAGAGAATGAAATCCATAAGAGAAGAAATAGAGCAGTTAAAGGAAGAGAAAAATGCTGTAATACTGGCACATTATTATGTACCGGAGGAAGTGCAGGAAATTGCAGATTATATAGGCGACTCTTACTATTTGGCAAAAAAGGCAAAAGAAACAAAGGCAGAGGTAATTGTATTTGCAGGCGTATCCTTTATGGGGGAGAGCGCAAAAATTTTAAATCCCTCAAAGAAAGTTCTAATGCCGGACGCTGACGCTGACTGTGCCATGGCACATATGGCTTCTATAGAAAAAGTAAAAGAAATGCGGGAAAAATACGAGGATTTGGCAGTGGTATGCTATATTAATTCAACAGCAGAATTAAAGACAGTTTCTGATGTTTGTGTGACCTCTTCCAATGCAGTAAAGATTGTAAAAGCCCTTCCCAATAAAAATATTTTCTTTATTCCTGATAGGAATCTGGGGGCTTATGTGGCAGAACAGGTGCCTGAAAAACATGTGATTCCAAATGACGGATATTGCCCGGTACATAAAGAAATTGCACCGCAGATTTTAAAAGAGGCAAAGGAAAAATATCCCAACGCCAAAGTCCTGGTACACCCGGAATGTATGCAGGAAGTGTTGAAAATGGCAGATTTTACAGGCAGTACCTCTGAGATTATTCAGTATGCGGAAACCTCTTTGGAAAAAGAATTTTTAATCGGTACAGAGGAAGGCGTGTTATACGAATTGAAGAAAAAATGTCCGGAAAAAACCTTTCATTGTGTGAGAAAAGGACAGTGCTGCCCTGATATGAAAAAGGTCACTTTAGAGAAGGTGAGAGATAGCCTGAAGTATGGTTCCCATGAGGTACAGGTGTCCCGGGACATCAGTGAGAAAGCCTTAAAGGCATTGGATAAAATGTTAGAGCTGGCAAAGTAGGGGGGACGATTCCATGAAGAAGATAAAGACAGATGTATTGATTGTAGGAACAGGAGCCAGCGGTCTTTTTGCAGCCCTTCACATTCCTTTGGACAGGCAAGTGCTGATGATTACAAAAGATGAAATTCAGTGCAGCGACTCCTATCTGGCGCAGGGGGGAATCTGTGTTTTAAGAGATGAAGACGATTATGACAGTTTTATGGAAGACACCTTAAAGGCAGGGCATTATGAAAATCGGAAGGAGTCTGTAGAGATTATGATTCGTTCCTCCAGAGCAGTGATTGAAGAGCTTTTGGAATATGGCGTAGACTTTGCAAAAAAGGACGGAGAGTTGGACTATACCAGAGAAGGTTGTCATTCAAAAGCCAGGATTCTTTTCCATGAGGACGTAACCGGAGAGGAGATTACCAGCAAACTTTTACAGGCAGCAAAGAAACGTTCCAATGTAAGAATCCTAGACCATGTAACCATGCTGGATATTATAGAAAGCGAAAATATCTGTCTGGGAATTTTGGCAGAAACAAAAGAAGGAGGGCTTCTGGGAATTGAGGCAGGTCAGACCATTTTGGCCAGCGGAGGGATTGGCGGATTGTATCAGCATTCTACAAATTATCCCCATCTTACCGGAGATGCTCTTGCCATAGCCATGCGTCATGGGGTAGAATTGGAGCATATAGATTATATCCAGATACACCCTACTACCTTGTACTCCACTCGGCCGGGAAGAAGATTTCTCATATCAGAATCTGTCCGGGGAGAGGGGGCAAAACTGTATAACGCAAAGGGAGAACGCTTTGCTAATGAAGTGCTTCCAAGAGATTTGATGACAGAGGCTATTTACAGACAAATGGAGGAAGATAAGAAGCCCTATGTATGGCTGGACATGAGTGTATTGGGAGAAAAAGTGATTTTAAGCCACTTCCCTCATATTTATGAAAGATGTCTGGAGGAGGGGTATGATGTGACAAAGGATTGGATTCCCGTAGTGCCGGCACAGCATTATTTTATGGGCGGTATTCATGTGGATTCAGATAGCAGAACCACGATGGACAGATTGTTTGCAATAGGAGAAACAAGCTGCAACGGCGTACATGGAGCCAACCGTCTGGCAAGCAATTCCCTTTTGGAGAGTCTGGTTTTTGCCAGAAGAGCGGCTGAGAAAATACAAAAACAGGAAAAAGAAAACAGAAAATTTGAAGAAACAGATGTCTTTGATACCTTGTGCCAGCAAGCGCAGGAAGGCATACAGATAGATAATCTGACAGAGATTTACAAACAGGAAATTTTACAGGAAATAGAAAAGGAGAAACAGGCAAAATGAATGACATTACTATGAATTTAAATGCAGATCATTTAATCAGACAGGCTTTACAGGAAGATATTACAAGTGAAGATATTACCACGAATGCAGTGATGAGGGAAGCGAAACAGGGAGAGGTGCAGCTTATCTGTAAACAGGACGGAGTTGTTGCAGGACTGGCTGTTTTTGAACGGGTTTTCAAGTTATTAGACAAAGATACCGAAGTGGAATTTTATGTAAAAGACGGAGAAAAAGTAAAAAATAAACAGCTTCTGGGAGTGGTAAGAGGCGATATCCGCGTTTTACTTTCCGGCGAACGTACAGCGCTGAATTATCTTCAGAGAATGAGTGGCATTGCCACCTATACAAGACAGATTGCAGATCTTTTAGAAGGGAGTAAAATCAAACTTCTGGATACCAGGAAGACAACTCCGAATATGAGAATTTTTGAAAAATATGCAGTGAAAGCAGGCGGCGGATACAATCACAGATATAATCTTTCTGACGGAATCTTATTAAAAGATAACCACATAGCAGCAGCAGGCGGCGTGCGTCAGGCCATTGAAATGGCAAGGGAATATGCGCCTTTTGTACGGAAAATTGAGGTGGAAACAGAAACTCTGGATATGGTAAAGGAGGCTGTAGAGGCAGGCGCAGATATTATTATGCTGGACAATATGACGCCGGAAACCATGAAAAAGGCTGTGGAACTTATTGATGGCCGCGCAGAAACAGAGTGTTCCGGAAATGTGACAAAAGAGAATATTGACAGGTTGATTTCTATTGGTGTAGACTATATTTCCAGCGGAGCTTTGACACACTCATCTCCGATTCTGGATCTTTCCCTGAAAAATCTTCGTGAAATTTAATCCATGGAATTCAGAAAAAGATGAGTAGCTTCGGTCTTGTGAAGAAAGGGTATAAAGCATGGTTGGAGAAACACGCAGAAAAGAAATTTTGAAGTATATTTCGGAAAGTGATACGCCAGTATCAGGAACAAAACTTGCAGAGCTTTTTCATGTGAGCAGACAGGTAATTGTACAGGATATTGCTCTGTTAAGGGCAGCAGATTCTGATATTCTTTCTACAAACAGAGGATATATTTGTTGCCATCCTCAAAAATATACCAGGATTTTTTCCGTTTGTCATACGGATGAACGAATAGAAGAAGAACTGAATATTGTGGCAGACTGTGGTGGAACAGTAGAAGATGTCTTTGTGCAGCATGAGGTGTACGGAGAATTAAGGGCAGTGTTGAATATCAGTTCCCGGCGTCAGGTAAAGCAGTTTTTAGAGGATATCCGAACCGGAAAATCCAGGCCTCTTACAAATCTTACTTCTGGTCACCATTGCCATACAGTCAGTGCGGACAGCGAGGAAATATTGGATATGATAGAGGAAGCGTTAAAAAAATCAGGTATCTGCAAAGACTGAAAGTAGAAAAGAAGGGGAAAAGATGTTAAAACCAGAAATAAGGACAGCCAGAAAAGAGGAAGCAGCTCTTCTGGCAAAGATAGAAGCCCTGTGCTTTCCAAAAGCAGAGGCAGCATCAGAGGAAGAAATCAGGGTACGCATGGAAACCTTTTTGGAAAATTTTTTTGTAGCTGAGATAGACGGAACGGTCGTAGGATTTATCAACGGAGGAACCACAGATAAGCCGAGCCTTCCGGACGAACTGTACCATAATGCCAGTCTGCATAAGCCGGAAGGGGCTTATCAGACAGTATTTGGCTTAGATATACTGCCAGAATACAGGCACCGGAAAATTGCGGGAAGTTTGTTGGAATATATGGTAGAGATAAGCAGGCAGAGAGGGAAAAAGGGAGTAATTCTTACCTGCAAGGAACACTTGATTCCTTTTTATGAAAGTCATGGCTTTCATAATTTCGGCGTTTCTCAGTCAGAGCATGGAAACGCAGTATGGTATGATATGAGAAGAGAGTTTTCAAAATAGAATAGGGCTGCTGTATATAGCTTCCATAAAGCGGCATACAGCAGCTTTTTTGCGAAATTCGACGTTTTTTGTTGTGTATATTTCCATATGATGATAAGATAAAAAGGTTTGCATGACTAGGATACCGTCAAGTTTGACGGAAAAAAGATGGGAGATTAACCAATGGAAAAACTCAAAATAAGGCAGATGATGTCTTTAACCTTAACTTTATTTGCTGTGTTCTTTGGAGCAGGCAATATGATTTTTCCTCCTGCAATGGGACAGAAGGCAGGGGAAAACTACCTACCGGCTCTTGTAGGATTTATTTTGACTGATGCAGGGATTGCTTTGCTTGGAATTGTTGCAGTGGTGCTGGTGGGGAACAAAATTATGGATCTGGGCGACCTTGTAAGCAGACACTTTTCTCTGTTTTTATCCATTACGGTTTATTTATTGATTGGACCGCTTTTTGCGCTTCCGAGAACAGGAAGCGTATCTTATGAGTTGGCGGTTCGCCCCTATGTGCCTCAGCAGTATGTATGGCTGGTTTCTCTTGGGGTAACGGCAGTATTCTTTTCCCTGACTTACTATTTCAGCGGGAATCCGGGTAAAATCGTAGACATTATCGGGAAATATATGACACCGATTTTGATTATCAGTATCACTCTGATTTTTCTGGTCTGTCTTTTTTCTGACAAATCAGGAAATACCTTGCAATATGGAGCAGCAAAGGAAGCTGTAGGAGAATACAGAAACATCGCCTTTTTTAAAGGAATGATTGAAGGCTATAATGCGCTGGACGGACCGGCAGGACCTGTGTTTGCGATTATTATTATCAATGCAGTCACTGGATTTCAGGTGAAGGAACGGAAAAATGTTGTAAAATATACCATTGTTTCCGGAATCGGAGCAGTTCTGATTTTAAGTGTGGTTTATTATATGCTGACGTATATCGGTGCTACAACACATACATCATTTGAAAATGGAGGCATTCTGTTAAGCGCAGTGGCAGGAGATCTTCTGGGACCTGTGGGTGGAATTGTGCTGGGTGCATCTGTGTTTTTGGCATGCATGACTACCTCCATTGGATTGACTACTTCTTTTGCAGATTATTTCCATGAACTGATACCTTCTGTATCCTATCGAAAAATAACAGCTGTGGTGTGTTTGTTCAGCTTTGCAGTAAGCAATGTAGGACTTTCTTACCTTATTGCTGTTTCCCAGCCGATATTAATGATGATTTATCCGGTTTTAATCGTACTGATTGTTCTTTCCTTTGGACAGAAGTGGATTGGAGATAAAAAAATGGTTTATATTCTCAGTATGGCCGCAGCATTTGCAGTGGCATTTTTAAATGCCATGGACAGTATTGGCATTACCTTCGGGGTTCTGACGGACTGGGGGCGTAAACTGCCTTTCTATCATCTGCATCTGGGGTGGATTGTTCCTGCGGTGTGTGGGGCAGTACTGGGAGCGGTTGTAAAAAAGAAAACCTGAGAAAGAATAGGAGCGTCTGTAGAATAGCAGGCGCTTTTTATAAAATCTTTATAGGAACTTGAACAAGGGTTGTTGAAAGTGTCAGACAGGCATGATACAATGGGGAACAAAGCAGAAAATCTGCTTGGAAAGGTTGGTAAAACTATGAAGAAGAAAATAGCAGCAGGTTTGACGTTGCTGGTGTTGGCGTTTTTGTATTATTATGTGACACTGCCGGCAATCAACATTCACGAAAGCGGTTTCTGGTTCTTTCTGGGAGCTTTAGTTGCAGCCATAATGATTCTCTACGCAATCAGGAAGAGAATTTCCAGTGTACAGGAGCTTCGGTCAAACAAGGTACTGAAGTTCGGAGTTTTTGTGATTCTGGCAATCGTTGTCGTATATGCAGCAGGTTCTCTTTTATCCTCTCCTATTGTGAATGCCAGGAAATATCAGAAGCTGGTGACACCGGAAGAGCGGGATTTTACAGAGGATATCAAGGAGATCAGCTATGACCAGATTCCTCTTCTGGATAAAGAATCAGCAGAGCTTTTAGGCAACAGAAAAAATGGGAAGCATGGTAGATATGGTATCTCAGTTTGAGGTAAGCAGCCTGTATTCCCAGATTAATTATCAGGAGCAGCCTTACCGTGTTTCCCCTTTGGTTTATGCCAGTGGCATTAAATGGCTGACGAATCAGAAGGAAGGAATTCCTGCCTATATCCGTATTGATATGGCGACGCAGAATACAGAACTTGTAAAGCTGGATACACCAATAAAATATTCAGAGTCTGAGTATTTTAACCGGAATATTTACCGTCATCTGCGGTTTAAGTATCCTACCTATATGTTTGACCAGTTAAGCTTTGAAATTGATGATAACGGAACTCCTTACTGGATTTGTCCGGTGAAGAAATTTAATATTGGGCTTTTCGGAGGTCAGACCATTGGAAAAGTGGTATTGTGCAATGCTCAGACAGGAGAAACTACAGAATATAAAATTGAGGATTGTCCGAAATGGGTGGACAGGGCTTATCCTTCAGACCTTCTCTTAGAGCTGTATAATTATCATGGTATGCTGAAAAACGGATTTTTGAACAGTGTTTTGGGACAGAAAGGCTGTCTGAAAACAACAGATGGTTTCAATTACCTGACACTGGACGATGATGTCTGGGTATACACCGGTGTTACCTCTGTCAGTGGTGACAAATCAAATGTAGGATTTGTATTGATGAATCAGAGAACCATGGAAACCAGATATTATGTATGTGACGGTGCACAGGAGCGTTCAGCCATGGATTCTGCAGAAGGGCAGGTACAGAACTTAAAATATACGGCAGCTTTCCCGCTGCTTTTGAATATTTCCGATCAGCCGACGTATTTTATGGCATTAAAGGACGGTGCAGGACTGGTTAAGAAATATGCTATGGTAAATGTGCAGAAATACCAGACAGTTGCCATTGGAGATACTGTGGAAGAATGTGAGAAAAATTATGAAAAGCTGCTGGCTGAAGGTGGAGGCAAAAAGCCTGATGGTAAAGAAGGTGATTATCGTATTACCGGTAAAATTGAGAAAATTGCTCAGGCAGTCATTGAAGGAAACTCTCATTTTTACATTACCTTTGAGGGAACGGATCTGATACTCACCACACCGGAGGAAAATGCCGAAGAGCTGGAGATGCCTTTGATTTTTGATGTTCCGGTTACAGAATTTCCGGAGATTATTACCTATAATCCGGGAGATGGATTAAGCTTGAATTTCCTGCCGGGAGATAAAATCTGTTCTGTACTTTCTTTGGGAAATGACCAGAAGGAGCAGACAGAAAAAACCCAGACAGGGGTTGACAAAGAGGTAATCACTGAGTAAAATGTGTAGTAGCTTTATAAGGAAAAGCGTTGAAGAGGAGTATTAAGAAACACCGCATAGAAGCGTTTAAAACGAAAAGCAAGAGAGCTGCCGGGTGGTGCAAGGCAGGTATGCAGGATTCCCAACTCGCCTCAGAGTTCCCGGATTGAACAGACTGAAGCCAGTGAAAAGTAGATACGGGCGGGATTTCCCGTTACAGAAAAAAAGAGTGCGCGGACAGAATGAATCCGCGAATTAGAGTGGTACCACGGAAAAGAAACCCTTTCGCCTCTAGCATTAGGAGGCGGAGGGGTATTTTTATTTCAAAGGAGGAAAAAAACATGGCAGTACCTTATAATTATAAGGCAATTGAACAGAAATGGCGCAAAAACTGGGAGGAACACCCGGTAAACGTAGATGACGGAAAAAAACCGAAATACTATTGTCTGGATATGTTTCCGTATCCTTCAGGAAATGGCCTTCATGTAGGACACTGGAGAGGATATGTTATCTCTGATGTCTGGAGCCGTTTTAAAATGATGCAGGGATATTACCTGATTCACCCAATGGGCTGGGACGCTTTCGGTCTTCCGGCAGAAAACTATGCTATTAAAATGGGTGTTCACCCGGCAAAATCCACAGCAGACAACATTGCCAATATTAAAAGACAGATTAATGACATTGCAGCTATTTATGACTGGGACAGAGAGGTAAATACCACTGACCCTGCCTTTTATAAATGGACACAGTGGATTTTTGTGAAGATGTTTAAAGAAGGTTTAGCTTATGAAAAGGAATTCCCGATTAACTGGTGTCCTTCCTGTAAAACAGGTCTGGCTAATGAAGAGGTTGTAAACGGTAAATGTGAACGCTGCGGTTCTGAGGTTACAAAGAAAAATCTTCGTCAGTGGATGCTGAGAATTACCAAATATGCAGACCGTCTTTTAGATGACCTGGATAAACTGGACTGGCCGGAAAAAGTAAAGAAAATGCAGGCAGAATGGATTGGAAAGTCCTATGGTGCAGAGGTAGATTTCCCGGTTGAAGGAAGAGAAGAAAAGATTACAGTTTATACCACAAGGCCGGATACCCTTCATGGAGCAACTTTTATGGTACTGGCGCCGGAGCATGCTATGGCAAAAGAGCTGGCTACTGATGAAACAAGAGAAGCTGTGGAAAAATATATTTACGATGCTTCTATGAAATCCAATGTAGATCGTCTGCAGGATAAGGAAAAAACAGGTGTATTTACAGGAAGCTATGCAGTAAATCCATTAAACGGTAAAAAGATGCCTATCTGGCTGTCTGACTATGTATTGGCAGATTACGGTACAGGTGCGATTATGTGTGTACCTGCTCATGATGACCGTGATTTTGAGTTTGCTACAAAATTCAATATTCCGATTATTCAGGTTATTGCCAAAGACGGAAAAGAAATTGAAAATATGACAGAAGCTTATACAGAAGCTTCCGGTACCATGATTAACTCCGGTGACTGGAATGGTATGGAATCTGCAGTACTGAAAAAGGAAGCGCCTATTATGATTGAAAAAATGGGAATCGGACGCAAGACAGTAAATTACAAGTTGCGTGATTGGGTATTCTCCCGTCAGCGTTATTGGGGTGAACCAATTCCGATTATTCACTGTCCGAACTGCGGTAACGTACCGGTGCCGGAAGATCAGCTTCCGTTGACTTTGCCGGAGGTAGAATCCTACGAACCTACAGGCACAGGAGAGTCCCCGCTTGCAGGTATTGATGAATGGGTGAATACAACCTGTCCTTGCTGCGGCGCGCCGGCCAAAAGAGAAACAAACACCATGCCGCAGTGGGCTGGTTCTTCCTGGTATTTCCTGCGTTATGTAGACAGCAAAAATGACAAGGCTCTGGTATCTAAAGAAAAAGCAAACAAATATCTGCCGGTAGATATGTACATCGGCGGTGTAGAACATGCGGTACTGCATCTTCTGTATTCCCGTTTCTATACAAAATTCCTGCATGATATCGGGGTTGTGGATTTTGATGAACCGTTTACCAAGTTATTTAACCAGGGTATGATTACTGGAAAGAACGGTATTAAAATGAGTAAATCCAAAGGAAACGTGGTATCTCCTGACGATTTGGTAAGAGATTACGGCTGTGATTCCTTAAGACTTTACGAACTCTTTGTAGGTCCGCCGGAATTAGATGCAGAATGGGACGACAGAGGTATTGATGGTGTTTACCGTTTCTTAAATCGTTTCTGGAAGTTGGCTATGGACAGCAAGGAAGCAAATGTGGAAGCAACAAAGGAAATGGTGAAACTTCGTCACAAGCTGGTGTTTGATATTACACAGCGTCTGGAAAGCTTTAGCTTAAATACGGTTATTTCCGGATTTATGGAGTACAATAACAAATTTATTGAAATGGCTAAGAAAACAGGCGGTATTGATAAAGAAACCATCGAAACCTTTACACAGCTTCTGGCACCGTTTGCCCCTCATATTTCAGAAGAACTGTGGCAGGAATACGGACATGAAGATTCTGTTTTCCATACACAGTGGCCAAAGGCAGATGCAGAAGCTATGAAAGACGATGAAATCGAGGTTCCTGTACAGATTAACGGTAAGACAAAAGCTGTTGTATGCATCAGCGCAGATGCTACAAAGGAAGAGGCGATTGCAGCAGGTAAGGAAGCTATTGCAGATAAGCTGACTGGAACTATCGTGAAGGAAATTTATGTTCCTAAGAAAATAATTAATATTGTGCAGAAATAAGCAGTGCAGATAAGAAAAAAGATGGACTTCTCCTATTTATAGGAATAAGGACATCTTTTTTCTTATCTATAGGGCGTATGCCTGTCAGATGAGGTGGATCGAAACAGAATCCGACTTGAGCAGCATTTGCTATAAAGTGCTTGGAAATATTGAAAAGTTCGCTTAAAATCAAAATTTACGGACAATTTTCTTAAAAGAAAAGGTACTGTAGAATAACGCAAAATATCGTAACAGGTTTTTAAAATTGAGGTTTGGAGTTTTTTCTGTTATAATAAAATTATATATTGCGTGTTTTGAAAGGCTTAAGTATAATGAATTTGAGGTGAACACAATGCTTTTATTTTCAACGATTGAAGATGTCCATATAACTTGACAGGAGCTATCTGGAAGAGGTATTGAAGGTGGAGCATAAACAGGAATGAATATTGCACTTGAAATAATAAAGAATATGTTTTAGGAATAAAAGCTTTATTTTACCCAATTTTCCGAGGATTTGGACATAAATCCAGGCCTCGGATTTTTTGCGTTTTGTGGATATAAGCTTGAATAAATCTGCAGAAATAAAGGAGAGTTGTATGAACAATACACAATATAAAGAGTTATGGTCTTCCTTAAGTAAAAGAAGCAGGCGCATTGAAACAAAAATGGATGCTTTGACACGAAAGAGAACGGGAAGCTATTATACGGATTTGGAGCTTACAGATGCGATGATGAGGGAACTGGTTGAACATCTCAAGGATAAAAATCCGACAAAAAAACTATATGACTATCGTTTTTTAGAACCATGTGTTGGTGCGGGAAATTTTGTCTTTTCATACATCAAAGCTGTTAAAGCTACTGGAATTAATAAAGAGAATGCCAAAATTATGTTGGATAATCTTTATGTTGCAGATGTAAATACAGATGCTCTTAATGGATATAAAGAATCTTTGAGGGAAATATCCAGGGTATTTTGGAATATTCAGTTGTCAGAAGAATACTTTGAACAACACATAGGAAACGGTTTGTTAATTGACGTAACAGCAACAGAACCGGTCTATATTGATATAAACAAAATTTTCCCCCCGGAGATTGTAGGAAACGGCTTTGACATTGTTGTTACAAATCCACCTTTTAAAAATCTAAAAGCTGAGCGTGGACATTACGGAAATAAAGAGGAGTATTATAGGGACAAAGACAAGTATTCCGCAATTTCAAAAATAGTAAAGAAACGTTTCAGATATTCCACAGAAGGGATTTTGAATTTATATAAATTATTTGCGGAAGAAATTATTGACCAATATGCAAATGAAACCGCATTTGTCAGTCTGTTGATTCCCTCTTCCATAATGTCTGATAAGATGTGTACAAAGTTAAGAACACATATACTCAAAGATAACAAATTAATTTCTGTAAAGGTGATTGGAGAAGGCAGCGGATACATAGATGCCCAGCAGGCTTTAAGTTCCATTTTTTTACAAAAGGGCAGTAAAACAGATAAGGTAACGATTGTTAAAGATTATTGTAAGAACCCAGGAGATATTGCAGAAGTTACAATAAACGATATTTTGAACGAAAATACTGGAAATGCGATTGTTGCGGTTTTTTCAAAAGAATATCAGATTTTGCGGAAGCTAAGGCAGTTTCCGGTTGTTAAGGAGCTTTCTTTTATAACTAACTTAAGAGGAGAATTGGATTTAACTGCAAACAAGCATAATATTGTTCATATGAATACAGGCTATCCGCTGATAAGAGGCAGGAATATTGGTTATTACAATTTACTGGCTGCATCAGAAAACGAATTTGTGGCAGTTGAATTTGTCAATACAACAAAAAAGAAATGCTATATTGAACAGGAGAGAATTATATGCCAGCAAATCGCGAATATGAATAAGGAGAGGCGTGTGACTTTTGCATTGGCTCCCCAAAATTGTGTATTAGGAAATTCGTGTAATTTTATATCTGTAGGAGAAAACCCATATGGAATAGATATATATACGCTGTTAGGCTTATTCAATACCAAAATAATAAACTGGTTATTCAAATTGACAAGCAGCAATAATCATGTCAACAATTACGAGATTGACTGCTTTCCGATTCCTGTAGAAGCACCGGAATTAAAAGAGATTTCTATGCTTACAAGGATATTTCTGAATGAACAGAATGATTTAGTTCTTGAGGAAATAGAAGAATTGGCATATAAAGCGTATGGTATTTTAGCATATAGAGGAGAAGAGAAATGAACAGGAATAAATATGTTAGAGATTATACAGATGCGATAAAGAATCTTCTTCCTCAAATGACAGAGGATGAAGGGAATGGTATCCTTAGTGGAAAGCTGAAAATAGACAGTTTTCTTGAGGAACTTGGCAAATTTGATAAGAATGTTTCCAAAGGAATAACCGCAAAATATATGGCACTTTTTCAGGGGCTTTTGTTGAACCATACCACTTTTAAACTGAGTGATTTGGATTTGGAAATGATAAAGTCTGTACCGCCTGGAGGAAACTGGAAGAATATTCCAGTGGAAACAGTAGAGAAATCCAAGAGGCTGAAACGGATAACGCAAACAGGCGGTCGAACAACCCTATATGGTCGGATTGACTACAATAAACCAAGCTATACGATTACTACTTACTTTAACAGACCGGGAAATGGAACATATGTACATCCGGTTCACGAAAGAGTATTAACAGTAAGAGAGGCTGCAAGATTTCAGACCTTTAGGGATGAGTATTATTTTTTTGGTAATAAAACGCAACTTTTAAAGCAGGTGGGAAATGCAGTGCCGACGTTACTGGCATACCAAATCGCGCGTGAGATAAAAAAGAAAACAGGATGTTCTAAATCTATTGATTTGTTCTGTGGTGCAGGTGGTATGACAGCAGGGTTTAAGGCGGCAGGCATTTATTCATTGTTGAGTAATGACATTGAAGAGAGTGCCTGTGTTACTTTAAAGATAAATAATCCTGAAATTAAAGTCTTATGCGGGGACATCACGAAAGAAGAAACAAAAGCTGCTATTGAGAAGGCTGCGTTGGAGGGGGAAGCAGATATCATATGCGGAGGTCCGCCTTGTCAGGGATTTTCAATGGCAGGTTTTAGAGCAGCGGATGACCCCAGAAATCAACTGTTCCGGGAATTTGTTGATATAGTCAAGAGGGTAAATCCCAAAGTGATTGTATTTGAAAATGTGGAAGGGCTGTTGAGTTATCAAGGAGGAAAAACATACTGTGAGGTACACACACTTTTTGCAAAACTCGGATATCTTACAGAAGGCAGAACTTTAATGGCAAGTGATTTTGCTGTTCCTCAAAAAAGAAAAAGAGTTATTCTTATATGTACCCGAAAGGATATCGCGATTTCTCCAGGAGAATTATTTCCAAGTCCAATCACTGTCGAGGAAGCATGTCAGGTTACTGTACGAGAAACGATTGCAGATTTGGAAACAGTTCCCTGTGATGATACTGCAAGATATGCAGACTGTGATGAATCGGAGATACTTAAGTTTTTTAAGGGAGAGATAACATATGAAGAATATATAAATCTGAAAACGCCAGATGATTTCGAAAAAGAGAAAACAGAAGAGGCATATAAGCAGTTAAGTTTCATAGACTTGCTGTAAGGGAGAGGAGGATTACCAGCAGTGTGGTACTCATCCTCCTTATACTTTACAGAGAACAGATGATTCTTTTTTCAATTGCTTCAATAAGGTTAATTATAAGCTGCTTGTTCTTTACCAAAGAAACATCAGCTTCGATGCTGGAACAGATAGATTCAAGAACTGCAAGTTCAGTTGAAGTGAGATTATGTTTATTGTTACGGTTCTCTTTTTTATTATAATCGTAGATTGCCTGAATCGCAATCCTTTGGTATCTGTCAGTTTCGTATTGATTGCGTTCGGTATAGTGTCTATCTGTTTTGTCAATAATTTCCCCTCTGTCATTAAAGGTATAGGAATACTTGAAAGTATAAAAATTTGGTTCTAAAAATGCAGAAACAAGAAAAGTTTCCCCTTTGTTAGGACAATTTTCAAGTATAGTTCGTAAAATGAACATAAAATTTGCCATGTTTTGCTTTAATGCATCGCGGTAAACAGTAGGCACTTTGTCAGGATTAGCAGAATAATTTGCTTTTATAAATTCCCAGATTAACCTTGATTGCCATGACATGGGATATATGCCGGTTCTTTGTTCTGTTTCGATAATGCTTTCAATATCTATGATTTGTAAGCGGTCACGTTTTGAAGAATTATCTCCCGTAGACATAGGCTGCAGGTAGCGTGGGTCGTGGACAAAGCCCAAAGAAATTGGGCCAATATGGTCAGCGGATATACCATTAAAGAAGCTGCTTCCCATGAACTGATTTGCTGCATGAATGTTTCCGTCGCTCCAATATTCATACGCACGTCTGTCCTTGGTATAAGATTTAAGGTTTTCCTTTGAACGACCTTTATCCTGAACAGATCTACAACAGCGATTATATGTATGGAACCCGTCATAACGATCAGGAAAGTTCGACATAGCTCCTGGCCCCAGGTATTTTTTATCACCCTTACGGCAGGCATGCTCTAATGCAGCTATAATTTCATGCTTTTCGGAATTTTGTGCATCTAAATTCAGCTTTCCTTTATTAATCAGAAAAGCTGCAATATCATTTTTGCGAATACCCTGGTTGATGAGTTCATCCCAGATATCGCTGATATGGTCACAGTCAGAAAAACTCGTACCAAATTTTTGGTTTAAGGCTTTGAGAAAATTTGCGTTCGGGTAGTGGTAGTAAAGGGACATCTTTTTACCACAAATTTGGCATACCTTCCATTTAGTCGGGTGAATTTTAAGCATTACATCAGCATACATTCCTGGATAGGTTTCCTCTGTTTTTGTGAGGCCTAATTCCTGGGCTTTTTGAATGCACCAGTGAATTCTTTTTTGACCTGTTTCTGATTTTGCAGTTGCTATCCAGGTGTATGAACCATCAGCTTTCTTTTTGATTGGTAATCCTTTGTAATTTGGGTGATTTACGATTTCTTCCATATATTTGAGAAATTGTGGATGCCATTGTTTTTCATCTTGCGCCATAATAGAACCTCCTGATTGTGTAGGTAGAGTTCGGCTTTTGTCAGCCGAAATTTAATGCATAATAATAGGGAAACAAGGTTTTTGTCTTATTATATCAAACGGCAGTCAGAAAATCTATATGTTCGTTCCCAATTATATCCATAAAGCATTTTCTTACTTTTTGTTTGGAGATTTTCAACAAAGTAATCCTTCACCCTAACATGGTGCATCGGATGGAAGGGACTCGACTACACTGCTAACCTGTAATGATAATCTTGCCTTTTGCTTCCACATCATCCAGAATCACTTCTCCCACATCCGGTACTGTGATTACTCCGGTCAGAGGGTTTTTAATACTGTCAACTTTAGTGATGATAGTTGCTTCTACTTGTGATTTTTCAAAAGCTAAATCCGTTTCAACCATCTCACAATCAACCAGTTTCAGATTTTTACAATAGCAGAAAGGCTGTGTTCCAATGATCTTACAGTTAATCAAAATAAGATTATTAGAATACCATGCCAGATATTCTCCTTTTATGGTGCTGTTTCGAATCGTAATGTTTTCTCCATGCCAAAATGCATCTTTAGTATCAAATACACAATTATCAAACTGGGCATTTTTAATGTATTGGAATGAATATTTTCCTTGAAAATGTACCCTACGGAATATTAAGTTTTCTGAACGCATCATAAAATATTCGCTGATTGCAGTGGTATCTTCCATACAAATTTTCTGAACAGACCATCCGAATTCTGAAGAAATAATATCGCAATTTTGAATAGTCACATCACTACATTCTCGAAACGCTTTGATTCCATGGAGCTTGCTGTCTGTTACTATCACATGATTGGAATACCACAATGCTGCTCGGCAATTTACTGTCATTTCTGAATGACTAATAGTAAGTCCGCAATCATGCCAAAATGGATATCGGAGATTGAAAAGGCAGTGCTTTGCTTCAATTTGGTTGCATTCTTTAAATGCACTTTCGCCATCTGCCGGTCCATCAAAGTAACAATTTTTTACCAAAAGCCCATTACTCCCATAAAGAGCACGTTCCTCGTCAAATTTTTGATTTTCTATTATTTTCAAACTTATTCCTCCTAGTTCGTCGTGCGAAAAAGAAAATCTCCCGATTTGAAACACCAAGTAGTCAAGACAAGCTATCTTCTTTTGAACTATATGCAATGAGTTGTTCCGGCTTTATTTCTGTACCGGCTATATTTATAGTTACCGCCTATTTACATTTTTTATCTTTCTGGTTTAATTATAAAAAGGCGAAATAGCAATAGCAAATACTTATATACTATATACTTCAATAGTTGAAAACTATCCAAAAACAAGTTATACTATATTCGTTTCGCTCAAAAAGGAAGGAGGAGGTAATAATGGAGTTACGTGTACTAGGTTACTTCCTTGCAGTTGCAAGAGAACAAAGCATTATTAGAGCAAATCAAGATGACAGCAAAGGCACTTTAACCGCATGGATCAATAAAGAACTATCTGAATTGGAAATTGTAGCAACTTACAATTTACTATTTAATGCATCTTTGATGGTTGAAGAAGGACTGGGATATGCCATTGGATTAGATAAAATAATCAACACAGCCGGAAACAATACGCTGTGCTTTCGACCTCTTTCTCCACAAACAGAAGCAGGTATGCACATCGTTTGGAAGAAATATCAGGTATTTTCTAAAGCGTCCGAAAAATTTATCGAAAAACTAAAATTAGTATCTTTATGAAAAAGGCAAAATTGCCGATATCTTGAGCGCCCTGTTGCTGACTTTGCTTTCTTCTGGCGCTGTCCCAATGAAACATTAATGCGGAAAGTCTGGGTGAAGCAGTCAGCCTATATATGTATGGTATAACCATATCCGTCCCCATTCTTAGTTTCTTAGATTATGGAAAAGAGCAGCAGCACTTTTTGCTCTTTCCGCATAAATAGTTGCCATGACCTCACCTCAAATCCAAATTTTTTGGAATTATAATTTCAAAAAATGCAAAGTAATATCATGTTTTCTGCCAGGTTCAGAAAGGCTGAAGGAAGAATTGGAAAATCAGTTATAAAATTTCCAGTATGACTTTTGGAAATTATATGATGTAGAAATCTGCAAAATATGGTATTCTAAATACAACAGATAAATGAAAAATGGAAAATTTCCTCTGTTTTATAGGGGGGATTAGCATACAAATCCCGCCGAAGCAGAACATCAGATATAAGAAGTTTTAATGGGAAGGGAGGATTTTCTATGGAGAATATCTATTATTTAATTATTACATGGATTGGGGCAGCCATTATGCTGGGAGTAGGAATTTATGATTACAAATACAGAACAAAGCCTGTAAAGTATGGAATCAGTAATTCCACATCTGACAGAAAGATAACAGATGTGAAGGCATATAATAAAGCCCATGGAAAGCTCTGGTACATTTATTCTGCTTTTTTATGGCTGGGGGGTATTTTTGAATATTTTTTTCCTGAATTTTCCATTTTCTTTTTTATTCTGTATAGTACAGTCGGAGTTGGCGCTTCTGTGTGGTATGTGCGGAAAATAGAAGAAAAGTATATAGTATATAGCATAAAGGATAGATGTGATGCTGGAACTAATTAGACATCACAAAAATATATTCTTTTATACGCAGGGAAATTTTTTTCGTATACTTTATGATGTAAAAGGAAATATGTCTGAACAGAAAGAGAGAAAAGAACGAGCATGAACAGAAATTATCAAAAGGAACTGGAAAACATCATAGAAGAAAATCAGAAAAACGGGAAGGTTCCCAGACTCTTTCTCCATAGCTGTTGCGCGCCCTGCAGCAGCTATGTACTGGAATATCTGTCCCAGTATTTTGAAATTACAGACTTTTTTTATAATCCCAATATTTCCCCCAGAGAAGAGTACAAAAAACGCACAGAGGAATTAAAACGCCTTATAGAAGAAATGCCTTTTGTGCATAAGCCTGTGTTGGTGGAAGGGACTTATTGCCCGGAGAAATTTTTTGAAATGGCAAAGGGATTGGAACATGTTCCTGAGGGAGGAGAGCGGTGTTTTAAGTGCTACCGCATGCGTCTGGAGGAAACTGCAAAACTGGCAGCAGAAGGGGGATATGATTATTTTGCCACCACTTTGACCATCAGCCCTTTGAAAAATGCAGCAAAGCTAAATGAAATCGGAGAAGAGTTGGAAAAGCTTTACCATGTCAGACATCTCCCTTCTAATTTTAAGAAAAAAAACGGATATAAACGTTCTACAGAGTTATCCGGTGAATATCATCTTTACAGACAGGATTACTGCGGCTGCATTTTTTCCAGACAGGAAAGAGAACGACAAAAGCAGGAACAAAAGGAAAAACTCTTGCGTTCAACACTATAAAGTGGTAAAATTTCACATAGAATATTGTCAAAAAGGTCAGAGAAGAAAAAAGACTGGACAATATGGTGAAAAAGAGAGGAATGAGGAATTATTATGGCACAATTATGGGGAGGTCGGTTTACAAAAGAAACAGACCGTCTGGTGTATAATTTTAATGCGTCCCTGAGTTTTGACAAAAGGCTTTATAAACAGGACATTAAAGGCAGCATGGCGCATGCTTCCATGCTGGCAAAGCAGGGGATTCTCACAGAAAAAGAAAAGGAAGAAATCCTGTCCGGACTGCAGGAAATTCTGGTGGATATTGAAAACGGAAAGCTGGAATTTTCTCCGGAGTATGAAGATATTCACAGCTTTGTAGAGGCAAATCTCATTGCCAGAAAGGGAAATGCAGGGAAAAAACTCCACACAGGAAGAAGCCGCAATGACCAGGTGGCTCTTGACATGAAAATGTATGTAAGAGAGGAAATTCAGGAAACCGACGGTCTTTTAAAGGAACTTTTGGAAACCCTTCACAAACTGATGAAGGAGAATATACATACCTATATGCCGGGATTTACCCATTTACAGAAGGCACAGCCTGTGACCGTAGCTCATCATCTGGGCGCTTATTTTGAAATGTTCAAAAGAGATCGGAGCCGTTTAACGGATACCAAAAAGAGACTGAATTTGTGTCCCCTCGGAAGTGGAGCTTTGGCAGGTACCACATATCCATTGGACAGAGAATATACAGCCAGGGTTTTGGGCTTTGACGGTCCTACCTTAAATAGCATGGATTCTGTGGCTGACAGAGATTATCTGATTGAGTTTTTGTCGGATTTGTCTATGATTATGATGCATTTGAGCCGCTTCTGTGAAGAAATGATTCTTTGGAATTCCAATGAATATCAGTTTGTGGAGCTTGATGATGCATACAGCACAGGCAGCAGCATTATGCCTCAGAAGAAAAATCCGGATATTGCAGAACTGGTAAGAGGAAAGACGGGACGGGTATACGGCGCTCTTGTTTCTCTTCTCACTACCATGAAGGGGCTTCCTCTGGCTTATAATAAGGATATGCAGGAGGACAAGGAGCTTGCCTTTGACGCCATGGATACGGCAAAAGGTTGTATTGCGCTGTTTAATGGTATGATTTCCACTCTGGAATTTAAGAAGGAAAACATGGAAAACAGTGCGAAAAACGGTTTTACCAATGCAACAGATGCAGCGGATTATCTGGTAAATCGCGGGGTTCCGTTTAGAGATGCACACAGCATTGTGGGACGTCTGGTGCTTTACTGTCTGGAAAAGAACATTGCTCTGGAAGAAATGTCTTTGGAAGAATACAAGGCAATCAGTCCGGTATTTGAAGAGGATATCTACGAGGCTATCAGTATGAAGAACTGTGTGGAAAAGCGTAACACCATTGGCGCACCCGGTTCAGTGGCCATGGAAACTGTGTTAAAACAGAATGAAAAATATCTGGAAGAATAAGAAGAATTTCTTGACATTTTGGAATATTTTGTTATAGTGATGTATAACAAAAACAAATGTACGCGCAGAAAAGACAAGTAAGGCTTTGCGTGTACAGGACGAAGGAGAATAGACAGATGAGTGAAAAATTGAGAGTTGGAATTTTAGGCGCTACAGGTATGGTTGGACAGAGATTTATTTCTCTTTTGGAAAATCACCCCTGGTTTGAGGTTGTTACCGTAGCAGCAAGTGCAAGAAGTGCGGGAAAAACATATGAAGAAGCTGTAGGTGGACGCTGGAAAATGACAACCCCTATGCCGGAGGCTGTGAAACAGCTGGTTGTCATGAATGTATCAGAGGTGGAAAAGGTTGCTTCTACCGTAGATTTTGTATTTTCTGCAGTAGATATGTCAAAAGAAGAAATTAAGGCTATTGAAGAAGAGTATGCAAAGACAGAAACACCGGTTGTTTCCAACAATAGCGCACACAGATGGACTCCTGATGTTCCTATGGTTGTACCGGAAATCAATCCCCAGCATTTTGATGTGATTGAATTCCAGAAAAAACGTCTTGGTACAACAAGAGGCTTTGTAGCTGTAAAGCCAAACTGCTCCATTCAGAGTTATGCGCCTGTTCTTACAGCATGGAAAGAGTTTGAGCCCTATGAAGTGGTAGCAACGACTTACCAGGCAATTTCCGGCGCCGGAAAAACTTTTAAGGACTGGCCGGAAATGGTGGAAAATATTATTCCCTATATTGGCGGAGAAGAAGAAAAGAGCGAAATGGAACCCCTTCGTCTTTGGGGTGAAATCAAAGATGGTGTGATTGAACCTGCAAAAGAGCCGGTCATTACCTGTCAGTGTGTACGCGTTCCTGTATTAAACGGTCATACAGCCGCTGTCTTTGTAAAATTCAGAAAGAAACCAACCAAAGAACAGTTGATTGAAAAGCTGGTAAACTTCAAGGGAATTCCACAGGAATTAGATCTTCCAAGTGCTCCAAAGCAGTTTATTCAGTACATGGAGGAAGAAAATCGTCCGCAGGTTCAGGCAGATGTGGATTACGAAAACGGTATGGGTGTTTCCGTGGGACGTTTAAGAGAAGACAAGGTTTATGATTTTAAATTTATCGGACTTTCCCACAATACCGTTCGCGGTGCAGCAGGCGGTGCCGTACTTTGTGCGGAAACGCTGAAGGCAAAAGGATATATTACAAAAAAATAAAAGGATGAAGAAAAAACCGAGAAAGGGGCTGTTGCATAGGACAGTCCCCCTTTTCGGTTCAGAGACAGTTCCTGCAGGGCGGAAATTTGACGCTTTTTTAAACCTGTGTTAAGATAAAAGGCATTGCAACAGAAATTAAAGTAAAAGAGGAGCTTTTATGAGCAAATCATTGTTTATAGCCGAAAAGCCAAGCGTTGCCCAGGAATTTGCCCGGGCATTAAAGCTGAATAGTGCCAGAAGGGACGGTTATCTGGAAGGGGAAAACACTATTGTAACCTGGTGTGTGGGACACCTGGTAACCATGAGTTATCCGGAAGCCTATGACCCGGCTCTGAAAAGATGGAGTTTGGAAACCCTGCCCTTTTTGCCGGAAGAATTTAAGTATGAGGTGATTCCTTCTGTAAAGAAACAGTTTGACATTGTCAGCGGACTTTTGAACCGCAAAGATGTAGAAACCATTTATGTATGCACGGACTCCGGGCGGGAGGGAGAATATATTTACCGTTTGGTTGCCATGATGTCCGGGGTAAAGGATAAGGTGCAAAAAAGAGTGTGGATTGATTCCCAGACTGAGGAGGAAATTATCCGTGGTATCCGGGAGGCAAAGGAGCTTTCTGCATATGATAATCTCTCTGCGTCTGCCTATCTGCGCGCCAAGGAGGATTATTTAATGGGAATTAATTTTTCCAGACTCCTTTCTCTGAAATACGGCAATGCCGTTTCCAATTATCTGGGCAGTCGTTATCAGCCCATTTCTGTGGGAAGGGTAATGACTTGCGTTCTCGGTATGGTTGTCCGCAGAGAGCGAGAAATTCGGGACTTTGTGAAAACACCTTTTTATCGTGTGCTGGGGAAATTTGAACTGCAAAAACATTTTTTTGAAGGCGAATGGAGAGCTGTGGAGGGCAGCCGTTATTTTCAATCTCCTTTGTTATACAAGGAAAACGGATTTAAGGAAAAAGAAACTGCCCGGGAATTTAAAGAACTACTTTCCCAAAATCCGCCCCTCCAGGCTGTGGTGGAGAAAATAGAGCGAAAAAAAGAGAATAAAAATCCTCCTCTTCTTTTTAATCTGGCAGAACTGCAGAATGAGTGTTCCAGGCTGTTTAAATTAAGTCCTGATGAAACCCTGAAAATTGTACAAGAGTTATATGAGAAAAAGCTGGTGACCTATCCAAGAACTGATGCCCGTGTGCTTTCTACGGCGGTGGCAAAGGAAATTCAGAAAAACATAGGAGGATTACGCAGCTATATACATGCAGGGAGTTATGTAGATGAAATTCTGACAGCACAGAGATATAAAAATTTGGAAAAAACCAGATATGTTAATGACAAACAGATTACCGATCACTATGCCATTATTCCAACCGGACAGGGGTTGAGTGCGTTAAGAAGCGTTTCTCAACAGGCAGAAAAAGTATATGAAGTGATTGTGCGCCGGTTTTTGAGTATTTTTTATCCTTCTGCTGTTTATCAGAAAGTCAGCCTGGTTTCTGTTATAGAAAAGGAACGGTTGTTTTCCTCTTTTAAAGTTCTGATATCCGAAGGATATTTAAAGGTGACCGGCTATTCCTTTGGAAAAAAGAAGGAAGACGAAACTTCAGAGGAGGAAACAAAAGACGGAGTATTTCTGGAAATGCTACAGAATGTGAAAAAAGGAAGTATACTTCCGGTGAAGGAATTCCTTATAAAAGAAGGGGAAACTTCGCCACCCAAGCGTTATACTTCCGGTTCTATGATTCTGGCTATGGAAAATGCCGGACAGCTCATTGAAGACGAGGAGCTGCGGGCGCAGATTAAGGGCAGCGGTATCGGAACCAGTGCGACCAGAGCGGAGATTCTGAAAAAGCTGGTGACGATTAAGTATTTGACTTTGAATAAAAAGACACAGGTCATTACCCCGACTCTGTTGGGAGAGATGATTTTTGATGTGGTAAATGCATCTATTCGTTCTCTCTTAAGCCCGGAATTGACAGCAAGTTGGGAGAAGGGGTTGACTTATGTGGCAGAGGGCAGCATTACTTCTGAGGAATATATGCAGAAGCTGGAACGATTTATTCGCTCCTGGACCCAGGGGGTTATGGGACTTAGAAACCAGTTGATGCTCAAACAGTACTTTGATGCTGCGGCTGTATATTATCAAAAGAGTAAGAACAGCAAAACCGGAGCAAAGACTGCAGGGAAATCTACCAAAAAATAGTTTTAAAGAAAGAGGACAAAGATGGAACAGTTAAAAATTCAGGAATTATACAGTGATTTAAGTAAAACCATGGCAGGCGAACTGTTAAAAAGTAAAACTTATCCATGGGAGGTATTGCCGGAAATCGGCGCTTTTATTGTAAAGTTGGGAAATACTTTAAGCGAAGAAGAATATGAAAAAAGAGGAGAAGATGTGTGGGTTGCAAAATCCGCAAGTGTTGCTCCTACGGCATGTATTCACGGGCCGGCAATTATCGGAAAAGAGGCAGAAATCCGTCATTGTGCCTTTATCCGCGGCAATGCTCTGGTAGGAGAGGGCGCTGTTGTGGGGAATTCTACAGAACTGAAAAATGTGATTCTCTTTGATAAGGTGCAGGTACCGCATTACAATTATGTGGGAGACTCCATTTTAGGCTATAAATCCCATATGGGTGCAGGCTCTATTACTTCAAACGTAAAATCAGACAAAAAGCTGGTAGTAGTAAAAGCACAGGACACACAGATGGAAACAGGGCTGAAAAAATTCGGTGCTATGCTAGGTGATGAAGTGGAGGTTGGCTGTGGCTCAGTGCTGAATCCCGGAACCGTAGTGGGAAGCCACAGCAATATTTATCCCCTGTCTTCTGTAAGAGGAGTTGTACCTGCAAACAGTATTTACAAAAAGCAGGGAGATGTTATAGAAAAAAGATAAGCTATGCAGCCTGGGATATCAGATCCCGAAAACTGCATAGCGTACCAGAAATAAAAGAAAGAGGTGCAGAGGATAGAAAAGGTAGAAAAAATATTTCATACTTTTGCCTTTTTGCTGATTGTATAGATTTATAGGAAGAAAGGCAAGGCAGGCAGCAGGCTCCCATAAAAGGGAAAGACAGCCGGCAATGGTTTTTTCCAGAGGATAGGAGTAAAAAAGGTACAAAATCAGAATCAGAACCAATCCTTTCCAGTTGTAATCAGCAGCAAAAACAGCCCCTGCAAGAATCCCGCCTCCTGCGGCAAGCAGCATGAGGACGGGATTTTTCTGTCTGACCATATCCATAATCCAGAGAGTCAGAAAACCTATAAGAAGAGTAAACATCACATTCTGATAGGAAAGCTCCAGTATTTCCCTCCGAAAGCATACATCAAAGGGGAATCTCAGAGATACAGGCAAAAAGGAAAAGTCGCAGAGCGTATTTTTTACGGTTGGAGGTATGGACAAAGCCTTCCACCAGCAGGAAACAGAAAATGGGGAAAGAAATTCGTCCCAGAAAACGAAGAACATGGTCTGCGTGATATAGAGCAAGGGTGGCTTCATAGGAAAAAGCGGAGGAAAGCTGCTGGTTATAGGCGGCGATTGCTCCATTTTCCAGAAAAACTGCTCCAATGTGATCGATTAGCATGGTAAAAAGAGCAATCCATTTCAAGGCGCTTCCTGAAAGACAGGGAGGAAGCAGCGTTTTTTTTGGTATGCCGGGAATAGAGGTTTTATAAAGCATGATGAAATCCTTTCTGTATTTATGGTAATAAAATTCTAAAATTGTATTTATTATAACACAAAACCTTCTTGTATTAAATAAAATACCAGGGTTTTCTTGCAAAGAAAAGAAAATATGTTTATGATAGACTACAGGGATTTCAGAAGAAGTAACATAATTGGATTTTGAACTGAGGTCAATACCGACGTAAAGCGTAGATAATGGGTTAATCTTTAACATGATATCATACCAAAGAATAACCTATGTGACTATTAACCAATGTAGATGTGCTGGAAAGGGGTTATCCCAGGTGTTTCCGATCATCTATAAATCCATAGAAAGAATAAGTGCATAACCATCATTTCTATTGGCTATACACTTATGATATGAGGAAAATAAAAATGAGAGGTTTGGATACAAACGTAAAAAGAATCCGTCATAAAGTATTTAAAGAAATTGCCCCGTGTAGGCTTTGAATCAGAACCGGATACACTGGTGGCAGATATTGAGGCGATTCCTTATCACATTGTGCAGGAACGCGCAACCTACAGAGAAAGTATTTACCGGGAAAGAGCGGTTGCCAGCGAGAGAGTCCGTCTTGCTATGGGTATGTCCCTTCGCCCGGAAAATGCGGCTGTACATATTACAGCAGGCCTGGAAGCAAGCAATATTGATGAGAAGTATTATGAACCGCCTCTGATGCAGGTGATTCCTTCTGCCTGCGATGCCTGTGAGCCAAAGATGTATGAAGTTTCCAATATGTGCAGAGGCTGTGTAGCTCACCCTTGTAAAGAGGTCTGTCCAAAGGGCGCTATCAGCATTGTAAAGGGTAAGTCTGTCATTGACCAGGAAAAATGCATTAAGTGCGGCAAGTGTAAATCCGTATGTCCTTATGATGCCATCGCCAAAAAAGAAAGACCCTGTGCAAGAGCCTGCGGCGTCAATGCTATTGAAAGTGATGAGCTGGGCAGGGCAAAAATTAACAATGAAAAGTGTGTATCCTGCGGTATGTGTATGGTAAGCTGTCCCTTTGGGGCAATTTCTGATAAATCACAGATTTTTCAGCTTGCCCATGCCTTAAAGGAGGGAAAACAGATTATTGCTGAAGTAGCGCCTGCTTTTGTTGGACAGTTCGGACCAGATGTGACTCCCAGAAAGTTAAAGGCAGCGCTGCAGGAACTTGGCTTTGCGGACGTCTATGAGGTAGCCCTTGGCGCAGATATTGGTGCTGTTGCAGAGGCACACCACTATGCGGAAAAAGTAAGCACAGGAGAACTTCCGTTCCTTTTGACCTCCTGTTGTCCTTCCTGGAGCATGCTTGCAAAGAAATTTTTCCCGGATATGATTGAGAACATCTCTCAGGAACTGACTCCAATGGTTGCTACGGCAAGAACCATTAAGCAGCAGTATCCGGATGCCCATGTGGTATTTATCGGTCCCTGCGCTTCCAAAAAGCTGGAAGCTTCCAGAAAATCTGTGCGAAGTGATGTGGATTTTGTCATTACTTTTGAGGAACTGGCAGGTATGTTCGATGCAAAAGGCATTAATCCGGCAGAATGTGAAGGAGAAAGCTCTTTCCACAATGCGACTGCGGCGGGCAGAGGCTATGCGGTTGCAGGAGGCGTGGCAAGTGCAGTAGAGGATTGTCTGCATGCATATTATCCTGATGTAGAGGTTCATATTGAACATGCAGAAGGGCTTGCAGAATGTAAAAAGATTCTGACCATGGCAAAAGCCGGTAAACTAAAGGGCTGTATGATTGAAGGTATGGGCTGTCCCGGAGGCTGTATGGCAGGGGCAGGAACCAATGTGCCTCTGGCAAAAGCAGCCGCTGATTTGAAAAAATATAAAAAAGACTCTTCCAGACAGATTCCTGCTGCAGAACTGGCAGAAATACATTTGGATTAAGGAAGTTCCCACATAATAAGAGAAGAACTACAGGTTTTTGGAAAAGCCTGTGGTTCTTTTTTCTATATTCTTAAGAAAAACTTTAAAAATCTCCCCCTGTTCTCTTTAAATCTCTTTTTTATGATAAAGATAACTTAAGAGAAAGACAAAAGGGGGAAGACTTATGAAGATATTAATTACAACAGACTGGTATAAGCCGATTATTAACGGAGTCGTGACTTCTGTTTTGAATTTAAAAAAGGAATTGGAAGAAAGGGGACATGAGGTGCGGGTGCTGACGCTTTCCAGAACCTATGAGTCTTATCAGGAAGCCGGCATCTATTATATAAAATCCGTGAATCTGGAAAAGATTTATCCCAATGTACGAGGCGTTTTGCCGCATATCGAAAAGCTGGTAAGGGAACTGACAGACTGGAATCCGGATATTGTGCATTCCCAGTGTGAATTTATGACTTTTTCCTATGCAGTAAAAATCAGTAAAAAATGCGGTTGTCCTCTGGTTCATACATATCATACTGTTTATGAAGATTATGTTCATTATCTGCCGGGTGGGATTTCCCGTTATCCCATGGGCAGGATTTTGGAAAAAAGAGCAGTGGCACAGTTTTCCAGAAGCGTCTTAAAAAAGGCCAGCCAGGTGATTGTCCCCACAGAAAAGGTGGAAAAGCTGTTAAAGAGCTACGAAGTCAAAAATCCCATTTCCGTTATTCCAAGCGGAATTGATTTACAAAACTTCTGCCGATGTCTGTCCCAGGCGGAGAAACAAAGTTTAAAAAAGCAGTGGAACATTCCTCTGGATAACCATGTATTGGTCAGTGTGGGACGTCTGGCAAAAGAAAAGAATTTGGAGGAATTGCTTCGTTTTTTTGCAAAGCTGGTGAAAGAAGAAAAACGAGAAAAGCTCACCTTTTTAATTGCAGGGGACGGACCAGACAGGGAACGTTTGGAAAAGCTGGCAGAGGAGTTGGACATTCAGGAGAAAACCGTATTTACAGGCATGATAAATCCAAAAGAAGTAGGAAAGTATTACCAGCTGGGAGATGTGTTTGTATGTGCCTCGAACAGCGAAACACAGGGAATTACTTATATTGAAGCCCTGGCAAGCGGTGTTCCGGCGCTCTGCAGAAAAGACGAATGTCTGAATCAGGTCATAACAGACGGTTACAATGGCTTCCAATATGATTCTTATACATATTTTAAAATGCATTTAGACTATCTTCTGGAAAAGGAAGACAGAAGAAAAGAAATGGGAAAATGTGCAAAAGAAACTGCATGCCTGTATTCTACCTGGAATTTCTGCACCATGGCAGAGCGACTTTATAAAGAAACCCTGGTGCAACAGGGGGTGGCAGGACTTTCCGAAAAGAAGCAGGAAGAGCAGGGATATTCCAGGGGATTTTCCTTTGCATGGAATAAAAGAAATCTGGTAAAGAGAGGGGCGTAAGGCTATGAAAAAAATAAATATGCTGTCAAAAACGGATATGGTAAAGGGACAGGGCGTACTTTCTGCCCATGACGAACAGGTGGCGCTTGTCAGACAGGTGATGCAGAACCGCGCCCTGATATTGGAAAATGCAAAAACAGCCAGCGAAATCACACATTATCATTCCATTAATCCGGAGTATTATCTGTCTGTGGGAAAAAGAAAAAAACAGGGCGCTACTGTGGGATATGTGCATTTTTTACCGGAAACAGTGGAAAACAGCATCTCCCTTCCAAGGACAGTAAAACAGCTTTTCTATAAATATATGATTTCTTTTTACAAAAGAATGGACTATCTGGTGACAGTAAATCCTCTGTTTATAGACAAACTGGTACAGTATGGAGTTCCCAGAGAAAAGATTACCTATATTCCCAATGTGGTATCAGAAGAAACTTTTTATCCGGCTTCCGGAGAACGAAGAGAGAAAATTCGCAAAAAATGTCATATTGCCCCAGAAACTTTTACTGTTTTGTGTGTAGGGCAGTTGCAGAAAAGAAAAGGCGTGTTTGAATTTGTGGAAACCGCCAGACGCATGCCGGACTGTCAGTTTGTCTGGGCGGGAGGCTTCTCTTTTGGAAAGATATCAGAAGGCTATGAAGAAATTCGGGCATTGATGAAGCATTTGCCGCCAAACGTAAAATTTTTAGGATTGGTAGACCGGGAAAAAATGAATGATGTCTATAACATGGCGGACGTAATGTTTCTGCCTTCTTATGAAGAGCTGTTTCCCATGACCATTCTGGAATCCATGAACTGTGCGCTTCCGGTGCTGGTAAGGGATTTGCCGGAATACAGACCCATTCTTTTTGACCATGTATTAAAGGGAAGAAGCACAGAGGAATTTGTGCAACTTTTGCGTCAGTTAAAAGAAGAACCTGATTTTTATCAGCGAAGCGCACATGCCGCATATGAAGGACATGAGCGATACAGCAGAGAAGCTGTGGGAGAAAAATGGAAGGCTTTTTATGAAAAGGTTTTTGCTGCAGAAGAAGAAAAAAGGCTGTGGAACAGAAAAAAGCTTTCCCAGAGAAAGGAAAGCGGGGAGAGATTATGGAAAGACAGAAAACAACAGTATATTTGAATCTCTGTACTCTTTTAGGGCTGGCAGGTATGGCATGTTTTATCTGGTATGGGGTACAAAATCAGATTTTTGTATCTGCAGAATCTTTAAAACACTTTCTAAATCAATTCGGGTTGTTTGCCCCGGCGCTGTTTCTTGTTATTCAAATGATTCAGGTGGTACTTCCCATTTTGCCAGGGGCTGTAGGCTGTCTGGGAGGCGTGCTGATTTTCGGACCGGTCTGGGGATTTGTCTATAATTATATCGGAATTTCCCTTGGTTCCATACTGGCATTTTTGCTCTCGAAAAGATATGGAAGACCCTTTGTACGCGGGATTATAGGAGAGAAAAATTATGAAAAATATATTGGGTGGCTGGAAAAGGGAAAAGCTTTTGATAAGGCGTTTGCAGTTGCCATTTTTCTTCCCGTTGCGCCGGACGATTTGCTCTGCTACATGGCCGGTCTTACCCCCATGTCCCTGAAAAAATTTGCGACAATTATTTTTCTGGGAAAGCCGGGTTCGATTTTTCTTTACAGTTTGGGTCTTACGGGAATTATGGAAGTGCTGAAGCAGATTTTTTAAGAAAAGAGAGCCGATGCTTTAAAGGAAAGCACCTGTAAAGCGCCGGCTCTTTCAGACTTTCTTATTTCCTTTTTCAGGAAACGTTTTCAGATGACTTTTCAGATTTCAGAAAAGGTATATTTTTCTTTTAAGCCGTTTGTCATAACATCATAGGTAACAGAACCATTTTCGAGGACTGTTTTTTCACAGGTAGCTGCCCGGCTGACATGCTCTTTCATAAAAGTGTCTAAGTCTTCACATTCGATTTCGGAAATCTGGGAATCCATTTTTCCTCTGCACATATCATTGATTTCACGGATTAATTCATATTTTTTCATAACGCATACCTCCCTGTATTCGGATTTGAATTTTGAGTTTTGAAATTTTTTTATAAGTTACTTTTATTTTAACACTGCCTTTGGGGAATTTCCAGAAAAATATTCCGATACATTCTTATTTTTGCAATAATAAAAAGGAGATTTTAAAAATACTCCATTTGTCATGGGGAATTTTGGCGGTATTTTGCAGAAAAGAGAAAATAAGTCTGGATTTTTTATAGGTTTTATGAGAAAATAGGTTTGAATAAGACGTTAAATGATTAACGCACTTGTAAGTATACATACTTGAAAGGAGTATTAAAATGATTTATTCACATGAAGTAGAAACAATGTGCCCAGTAGCACAGGGCGTAAATCACGGTGCAGCTCCAATTCCGGAAGAAGCAAAGTGGGTAAAGGCAAAAGAAATCAAAGATATCTCTGGTCTGACACATGGTGTAGGCTGGTGTGCACCTCAGCAGGGTACCTGTAAATTAACTTTAAACGTAAAAGACGGTATCATTCAGGAAGCACTGGTAGAAACAATCGGCTGTTCAGGTATGACTCATTCTGCAGCTATGGCATCTGAAATCTTACCGGGAAGAACTCTCCTGGAAGCATTAAATACAGACCTTGTCTGTGATGCAATCAACACAGCTATGAGAGAATTATTCTTACAGATCGTGTATGGACGTACTCAGAGTGCATTCTCTGAAGACGGACTTCCAATCGGCGCAGGTCTTGAAGACCTTGGAAAAGGACTTCGTTCCCAGGTTGGTACTATGTACGGAACATTAAAGAAAGGTCCTCGTTATCTGGAAATGACAGACGGCTATGTGACAGGTATTGCATTAAACGAAGATGATGAAATCATCGGATACAAATTCGTAAGCTTTGGTAAGATGATGGACTTCATCAAAGCCGGAGATGATGCAAACACAGCATTCGAAAAAGCTCAGGGTCAGTACGGACGTGTAAACGACGCTGTTAAAATTATCGACCCGCGTAAAGAGTAATCAGACGGAATTGTCAGATATAGAAATCAGGAGGATAGAATAATGGCTTTATTTGAATCATATGAAAGAAGAGAAAAACAGATTCTGGCTGTTTTAAAAGAGTACGGAATGAACTCTATTGAAGAAGCTGCAGAAGTAACAAAAGCAGCCGGTTTAGATGTATACAAAATGGTTGAAGGCATTCAGCCAATCTGTTTTGAAAACGCAAAATGGGCTTACACAGTAGGCGCAGCTATCGCAATCAAAAAAGGCTGCAAAAAAGCAGCTGATGCGGCAGCAGCTATCGGTGAAGGTCTTCAGTCTTTCTGTATCCCGGGTTCTGTTGCAGACCAGCGTAAAGTAGGTCTTGGACATGGTAACTTAGGAAAAATGCTTCTGGAAGAAGATACAAAATGTTTTGCATTCTTAGCAGGACATGAGTCTTTCGCAGCAGCAGAAGGCGCTATCGGTATTGCTGAAAAAGCAAACAAAGTTCGTAAAGAGCCTCTTCGCGTTATCTTAAACGGATTAGGAAAAGACGCTGCACAGATTATTGCCCGTATCAACGGATTTACTTATGTAGAAACAGAATATGATTACTACACAGGTGAATTAAAAGAAGTATTCCGCAAAGCATACTCTGACGGACTTCGTGCAAAAGTAAACTGTTACGGTGCAAATGATGTTCGTGAAGGTGTTGCAATCATGTGGAAAGAAGACGTTGACGTTTCTATCACAGGTAACTCTACAAACCCGACACGTTTCCAGCACCCGGTTGCAGGTACATACAAGAAAGAACGTATCGAAGCTGGAAAGAAATACTTCTCTGTTGCTTCAGGCGGTGGTACAGGACGTACTCTTCACCCGGACAACATGGCAGCAGGTCCGGCTTCTTACGGTATGACAGATACCTTAGGACGTATGCATTCTGATGCTCAGTTTGCAGGTTCTTCTTCTGTACCGGCTCATGTTGAGATGATGGGTCTTATCGGCGCAGGTAACAACCCGATGGTTGGTATGACTGTAGCTGTAGCTGTAGCTGTTGAAGAAGCAGCAAAAGAAGGCAGATTCTAAGAAATATCGTATTTTCAAGGAATGTTCAGTGTAATAATTCTGTAAAATCCTTGTGAATCTTGCTGTGTAATACACAAATTTAAAACTAATAAAAAAGCTATATCGGAGTCAATAAGATTTCCGGTATAGCTTTTATTTTAAAGTACTAAGAAAAGGGTAATAGTTCTTGTAACTTGGATATAGAACTCTCATACTCATATATATATATGAATTTACAGTTTCGATATATTCTTTATACGCTGACTCATCTTTTAGTTTATTTGTGCTAAGAACCAATTCCAAATCATGCACAAAATCTTCACAAGTTAATTTTGACTCCTCTTGGGTTTGAATTTCTTGCGTTATTCCATATCTGCCTTCACAATTACCGGCAAATTCGTTTATAGAGGCATCATCTGATTTGACGCGAAATGGACTATTAAAATCTTCTTTAATATTATTAAAATCCTGTCTGAATTGTTTCATAATATTGGTGTTCCCACTTGGCACACTAAATCCTCCTATTTTATAAAAAGAACTGTTTTAACTTTAGAACTTGTTTGTCCCGGCAAAACGTTGTATAATACTTCTAAGAATGGTCTTTAAAAGACCACGGATACAGAAATTCTGTATAGATTATCTAATGATAACGGAGGAAGAAAACATGAACGTATTAGTAGTAAACTGCGGAAGTTCATCACTGAAATTCCAGTTAATCAATTCCGAAACAGAAGCCGTAGCAGCAAAGGGTCTGTGCGAGCGTATCGGAATTGACGGAAGACTGGTTTATCAGCCAACAGGCGGAGAAAAGGAAACAACAGAAGCACCTATGCCAACCCATACAGAGGCTATCAAAATGGTTCTGGACGCTTTGGTAAATCCAAAAACAGGTGTATTAAAAAGCTTAGATGAGGTAGAAGCCATTGGACACCGTGTACTTCACGGCGGTGCAAAAATTTCTGATTCCTGCATTATTGATGACGAGGTTATCTCTGTTATTGAAGAATGCTGCGATTTAGGACCTCTGCACAACCCTGCAAACTTAATGGGTATCCGCGCATGTATGGAATTAATGCCTGGAAAACCAAACGTAGCAGTATTTGACACTGCTTTCCATCAGACAATGCCGGAAAAAGCATATATGTATGCAATTCCATATGAATATTATGAAAAATACAAAGTTCGTAAATATGGCTTCCACGGAACTTCTCACAGATTTGTTTCCAAAGAAACCATTAAATTCCTGGGCTTAGATCCGGACAACTCCAAGGTAATTGTTGCACACTTAGGAAATGGTTCTTCTATCAGCGCTGTTGTAAACGGCAAATGTGTAGATACTTCTATGGGTCTTACTCCACTGGAAGGTCTGGTAATGGGAACACGTTCCGGTGACCTGGATCCGGCTGTATTAGATTTCATTTGCAAAAAAGAAAACATTGACGTTACAGAAATGTAAACATTCTGAATAAGAAATCCGGTCTTTTAGGACTTTCCAAAGGACTTTCCAGTGATTTCCGTGACTTAAATGAAGCAAGAGAGCAGGGAAATGAAGATGCAAAACGTGCTGTAGATTGCCTGTGCTACAGAATTATCAAATACATCGGCTCCTATGCAGCAGCAATGAACGGTGTAGACGCTATTGCCTTTACCGGCGGTATTGGTGAAAATGCAATTCCTGTAAGAGAAGCAGTTGTAAAAGGACTGAGCTATCTGGGAATTACTCTGGACGAAGAAGCAAATCAGACAAGAGGAGAAAACAAAATTATCTCCACACCGGATTCCAAAGTAACCGTAGCAATCGTTCCTACAAACGAAGAATTAGCTATCTGTCAGGAAACAGCAGAATTAGTTAAAAAATAATGGTTGACAAACCATACAATCCTATGTATAATTTACAAGGTGTGATTAGGAGACTATTATGCTAATTGATTTATCAGAAATTTTATCCCTGGAAGGAAAGACGCAGGTTCATGAAGCACCTGTTTCCATGGATTCCTTTCAATCAAAGCTGGGAAGTTTCCCGGTTATGAAAAAGGAACCGATTTCCCTGACAATTACCAATACAGGAAAAAAGGTTCTGAAAATAGAAGCAAAAGGTAGTATTACTGTCAGCATTCCCTGTGATAAGTGTTTAAAGGACGTTCCCACTGAATTTGATATAGACTTTGAACAGGAAATCGATATGCAGGCTTCAAAGGAAGACAGGATAAAAGAACTTAGATGAAATTAATTATGTCACAGGTTGCAGCCTGGACGTAGAGCAGTTAGTGCATAATGAGATTTTAATCCATTGGCCTTTAAGGGTTCTATGTAAAGAGGACTGCCTGGGGATCTGTCCCAAATGCGGGAAGGATTGGAATGAAGGCTCCTGTGACTGTGATCAGTCTAGCCCTGACCCCAGAATGGCGGTAATCAGTGATATATTTAGCAAATTTAAGGAGGTGTAACCTATGTCCATCTGTCCAAAGAATAAATCTTCTAAAGCAAGAAGAGATAAAAGAAGAGCAAACTGGAAAATGAGTGCTCCGAATTTAGTAAAATGCAGCAAATGTGGCGCATTAATGATGCCTCACAGAGTTTGTAAAGCTTGCGGTTCTTACAACAAGAAAGAAATCGTTCAGGTAGAAGAAGCTTAAAAAAATGCAGTGAAATGGGGGGATTTTCATAGGGAAATCCCCTATTTTATTTCCTGAAAATGTGGTATTTACCAATCTTATATCAATTAAAAGAAGAGAAAATTTTTTACGAATCATGATTAGGGAGATGGCATAATGTCATCTCCTTTTGTAAAATAATAGCATATTTAATCGGTACCCAATTAGAAATATAGTAGAAGAATTAATATTTTTGTAATATTTTAAAGGAAAAACTTGCGGTTTTTGAAAAAATAAGTTAATATATGTGAGGGAGTAAGAATTGCAAGGAGGTAATCATAACGTGAAAAATAAATGGTTGAAGAAAACAATGCTCTTTCTGGCTCTGAGTTGCCTTACCTTTTCTGTGACCGGGTGCAAGGCAGAGCATCTTTTTGATAAGGTTCTGGAAAAAACAGATTCCAAAGAGAGTAAGGAAGAGAAACCAGAGGAAGTTCAGGAAACAGAACCCAAGGTTGAGGTGGCAAAGCCAGAGTTTACTGCAAATTTAAGCGGTTCTGTAACTTATAAAAAAGGAGATAAGGCAGAGCCTCTGACTGTAGAGGCAACAACTTCAGATGGAGGAACGATTACATATCAGTGGTATCAGAGCCTGACCAATACCAATGGTGGTGGAACTGTCATAGAAGGCGAAATAAAAAATACCTTTACTCCTCCTACCAAGGAAGAGGGCACCATGTATTATTATGCGGTGGCAACCAGTACCATTGGAGAGTCTACCAACAGGATAACCAGCGATACCAAAGAGGTTATTGTGGCTTCAGAGGAGCAGAAGGCAGAAGAAACAAAACCTGAGGAAGCAAAGAAGGAAGAAACAAAACCGGAAGAAAAGAAAACAGAGGAAAAATCAGCAGAGCAGCCCAAAGAAAATAAACCTGCGGAAGATCAGGCTGCACAGTAATCGGTTTTATGGCCATATAAAAATAATAAAAAACAGCGAAATATACATTTTTCAAGGATTCTCTCAGGAGAATCCTTGCATTTTTTATAGATGTTTAGTAAAATCTATGATAGGTATGACAGGAGGCAAGACATGGAAAACATAATTAAAGTGGCTGTAGATGCCATGGGAGGCGATTATGCCCCTACAGAGGCTGTAAAGGGCGCAGTAGCTGCGCTGCAGGAAAAAGAAAATGTGCAGATTTTTCTGGTTGGAAAACAGGAAATACTGGAAAAAGAACTGGAAGCCTGTACCTATCCAAAAGAAAGACTGGAAATTGTACCTGCCAGTGAGGTGATTGAAACAGGGGAACCGCCGGTTGCAGCTATTCGCGGCAAAAAGGATTCTTCTCTTGTAAAGGGAATGAAAATGGTGCGAAAGGGTGAGGCAGATGCATTTGTTTCTGCCGGAAGTTCCGGTGCAATTTTAGTGGGAGGAACTACCATTGTAGGCAGAATCAAGGGTGTGGAAAGAGCGCCTTTGGCACCTTTAATCCCTACAAAAGACGGCGTATCCCTTCTGATTGACTGCGGGGCTAATGTAGATGCCCGTTCCTCTCATCTGGTGCAGTTTGCACGCATGGGCTCTATCTATATGGAACATGTTATGGGAATTAAAAATCCCAGAGTAGGAATTGTCAATATCGGTGTGGAGGAAGAAAAGGGAAATGCCCTTGTAAAAGAAACTTATCCCCTTTTAAAGGAATGTAAGGACATCAATTTTATCGGCAGCATTGAGGCCAGAGAAATTCCTGCAGGAGCAGCAGATGTCATTGTCACAGAGGCTTTTGTGGGAAATGTAATTTTAAAACTCTATGAGGGACTTGGAGCAACGCTGATTTCCAAAATCAAGGGCGGTATGATGACCTCGTTTCGCAGTAAAATGGGAGCGCTTTTAGTAAAGCCGGCTCTTAAGAAGACCCTGAAAAGCTTTGATGCCAGTGAGTATGGCGGAGCGCCATTACTGGGCTTAAAGGGTCTGGTAGTAAAATGCCATGGCAATTCCAAAGAAAAGGAATTTAAAAATGCCATTATTCAGTGTATTTCTTTTAAAGAACAGCACATCAGTGAACGCATCGGAGAAAATCTGATGGTTACACAAGAGAAAAAAGAGGAAATTTAGGAGGATATATCATGGAATTGGAAAAGTTACAGAAGATAATAGCAGAGGTTTTAAATGTGGATACAGAGGAGGTTACACCGGATACAACCTTTGTAGACGATTTGGGCGCAGATTCTCTGGATATTTTCCAAATTGTGATGGGGATTGAAGAAGAGTTTGACATTGAGATTCCTACTGAGGAAGTAGAACAGATTGTATCCGTAGGCGATGCAGTAGAACAGATCAAACGTCTGATTGGCTAAGGAAAAGATGCCTTCCCGAAAGCCGGCAGGTACCGGTAAACGGGGAGGCTTTTTAAAATTTTTCTGCAAGAAAAAGGAGAGATTATGAAGGAAACAAAAAAACTTTTGGAGCTGGAAAAAAAGATTGGTTATAAATTTGAAAACTTTGACCTTCTGGTGAATGCCCTTACTCACAGTTCCTATGCAAACGAACATCATATTGCTTACAGGGGAAACAATGAAAGACTGGAGTTTCTGGGAGATGCTGTGCTTGAGGTAACCTCCAGTGAGTTTTTATTTCGTACATATCCGGAACTTCCGGAAGGAGAGCTGACAAAAAAAAGAGCCAGTCTGGTGTGCGAGCCAACTCTTGCCCTCTGTGCCAGAGAGATTCCTCTGGGAGATTATCTGCTTCTTGGAAAAGGGGAAGAGGCAACCGGAGGCAGAAGCAGGGATTCTGTTGTATCAGACGCTATGGAAGCTCTGATTGGAGCCATTTATCTGGACGGCGGTTTTGCTAATGCAAAAGAGTTTATTCATAAGTATATTTTAAACGACATTGAGAATAAGCAGCTCTTTTATGATAGCAAGACTACTCTTCAGGAAATTGTACAGGGACGTTATGAGGAAGATGTCCACTATGTTCTGATAAAGGAAGAGGGACCGGATCACAACAAATCCTTTTATGTAGAGGCGCTTCTTGGTGAGCGTGTTTTAGGACAGGGTTGTGGACACACCAAAAAGGCAGCAGAGCAGCAGGCAGCTTATTGTGCAATTAAGAAGCTGAAAAACGAAAAGGGTGACATATGTATTTAAAGAGTATTGAGGTACAAGGCTTTAAATCCTTTGCCAATAAAATTACATTTGAATTTCATAATGGAATTACCGGCATTGTGGGGCCAAACGGCAGTGGAAAGAGTAATGTAGGTGATGCGGTACGCTGGGTTTTGGGAGAGCAGAGCGCCAAGCAGCTTCGAGGCGGCAATATGCAGGACGTTATTTTTTCCGGTACAGAAACCAGAAAGCCCCTGGGCTTTGCCTATGTGGCAATTACCCTGGACAACAGTGGTCACAAGCTGCCCATTGATTATCAAGAGGTCACCATTGCCAGAAGACTGTACCGTTCCGGTGAGAGTGAATATCTCTTAAATGGTACGTCCTGCAGGTTAAAGGACGTCAATGAGCTTTTTTATGATACCGGTATCGGAAAAGAGGGCTACTCTATTATCGGACAGGGACAGATTGATAAAATTTTAAGCGGAAAACCGGAGGAGAGAAGAGAGCTTTTTGATGAGGCAGCGGGAATTGTAAAGTTTAAACGACGAAAAAATACAGCCATAAAAAAGCTGGAGGAAGAGCAGCAGAATCTCACCCGTGTCAACGATATCCTGTCAGAGCTGACCAGACAGCTGGAGCCTTTGGAAAAGCAGTCCGAAACAGCCAGGGTGTATTTAAAGAAAAAGGAAGAACTAAAGCGACTGGATACCCAGATGTTTCTGGTCGAAATGAACCGGATTCGGAGAGAGTTAAAAGACGTTGAGGAAAAATCCCGGATTGCTCAGTCAGACTTGGAGGAAACCTGCAAGAGTTTGGATATTACAAAAACAGAGTATGAAAAACTGGAGGAAAAGCTAGAAAAGCTGGAACAGGAAATTCAGCATGCCAGAGAGGTAGCCACGAAAAGGACTCTGGAAAAGCAAAATCTGGAAAATCGAATTCACCTTTTAAAGGAGCAGATACACTCTGTTGCACAAAAAGAGGCTCAGTACAGGGAGCATACAGAAACGCTGGATGCAGACTGTGAAAAAAAGGTACTGGAAGAGAAGAACTATCTTTCCGAAAAGACAGAGCTGGAAAAAAAGCTACAGGAATTCGAAGGCACTCGCGTAAAAGCTCAGACAGAGTTTAAAGAGGCTGTCATGGAAATCCATAAGCTGGAAGAGGCTGTTGAACAAGGAAAGAATGAGATCATTGAGCTTTTGAACCTGCGGGCCTCCACAAAGGGAAAACTGCAAAGATATGACACCATGATGGAGCAGATTTCTATCAGAAAAGTGGAATTAAATCAGAGGCATTTAAGCCTGAAAAGTCAATCTGTGCAGTTAGAGGCAGCGGGAGAACAGTATCGTTCCGAAAAGGAAGATATTGAAGTAAAGATTGAAAAGCTGGTACGGGAAGGAAACCGCTGCGAGGATAAAATCAAGAAGTATCAGGCAGAAATCGTACGAAGCAGCCAGCAGTTAGAGGCAGCCCAGACGGCTTATCACAGAGAATTTTCCAGACTGGAATCTCTGCGTAACATTACGGAACGTTACGACGGATATGGAAACAGTATCCGCAGAGTTATGGAACAGAAAAATCAGGTGCCGGGAATCCGGGGCGTGGTGGCAGACCTTCTGAAGGTAGACAAAAGCTACGAAACCGCCATTGAAACCGCTCTTGGGGGCAGTATTCAGAATATTGTCACAGACAATGAAAATACAGCCAAGGATATGATCGCGTTTCTGAAACAAAATAAGTATGGTCGTGCTACGTTTTTGCCCCTGACCAGTATGAAGAACAAAAAGGTTTTTAACAATGCAGCTGCTTTAAAGGAACCGGGAGTTATCGGAGTTGCCAGTGAGCTGGTGACGGTTGCAGCAGAGTATGAAGGGCTTGCCAATTATCTGCTGGGCAGAACGCTGGTTGTGGATCATATTGACCATGGAATCGCCATTGCCAGAAAATATCAGTATACCATTCGTATGGTAACCATTGAGGGGGAATCCTTAAATCCAGGCGGTTCCCTTACCGGTGGTGCGTTTAAAAATAACAGCAATCTTTTGGGAAGACGGCGGGAAATCGACGAACTGCATGGACATGTGGAAAATCTGAAAAAGGATTTGGAAACCATGCAGAATACTCTGGAGGATTACAGAAATAAGAGAAATCATTTCCGAGATGAGGCGGCCAGGATACAGGAGCAGCTTCAGGAACAATATATCCGGGAAAATACGATACAAATGAATATCAATTCCATGAGTAGCAAGTGGGAAGAGTTGAAAAAAGGCTATGAGCTGCTGAAGGAAGAAATGGCAAAGCTGGAAAAGCAGACAGAAGAAATCCGGGAAAACAGCAGTTCTATCCAACTGGAGCTGGAAACCAGTGCAGCCCAGGAGCATGAGCTGGAAACACAGATTCAGACAAATCAGGAACTTTTGGAAGCAAAGAAAAAGGAGGAAGGAAATCTTTCCAAAAAACTGGAGCAGTACCAGTTGGAAACAGCAGGACTTACCTCCCGCCAGGGCTTTCTTCAGGAAAACCTCAGCCGTGTCCGGGAAGAGATAAAAAATTTGAAAGCTCAGAAGAGTGCGTTGCTGTCCAATATAACAGAAGACAGAGAAGAGGTTCTGAAAAAGGAAGAGGAAATCCAGTCTGTTAAAAAGGCCGTGGAGGACGCCCGGGAAGAGGCGCTTAAAGACGAAGAAAAAATGAATCAGGCTCTTGCGGAAAAAGAAAAGATGAATCAGGAACACAAGGCTTTCTTTTCCAGACGAGATGAGCTTTCTGCCAGAATGAACCTGCTGGATAAGGAGAGTTACCGCCTTACCAATCAGAAGGAAAAGCTGGAGGAGCGTCAGGAAGCCCAGGTAAATTATATGTGGGAAGAATATGAAATGACCTATAGCCAGGCTTTGATTCAGATGCCGGAGGAGTTGATGGAGCGTTCCGAAATCCAAAAAGGCATTTCTGACATGCGTATGGAAATCCGCAGACTGGGAAATGTCAACGTCAATGCCATTGAGGAATATAAGGAGCTTTCAGAACGCCATACCTTTATGAAAACCCAGCACGATGATCTGGTAACTGCAGAAGAAACTTTAAGGGGCATTATAGAAGAGCTGGACACAGGAATGAGAAAGCAGTTTGAGGAAAAGTTCCAGCAGATAAGACAGGAATTTGACAAGGCATTTAAGGAGCTTTTCGGGGGCGGAAAGGGTACTTTAGAGCTTGATGAAGAGCAGGATATTCTGGAAGCAGGTATCCGCATCATTTCTCAGCCTCCGGGAAAGAAACTCCAGAACATGATGCAGCTTTCCGGTGGGGAGAAGGCGCTGACAGCCATTGCCCTGTTGTTTGCTATTCAGAATCTGAAGCCCTCGCCTTTCTGTCTTCTGGACGAAATCGAAGCAGCTCTTGACGATTCCAATGTTACCCGGTATGCACAATATCTTCATAAGTTGACAAAAAATACACAGTTTATTATTATAACACATAGAAGAGGTACCATGACAGCAGCAGACAGGCTGTATGGAATTACCATGCAGGAAAAAGGCGTATCTACCCTGGTATCGGTAAACCTGATAGAAAATGACTTGGATAAATAGGAGGAACATATGGCAGAAGGAAAAGAGAAAAAAGGTTTTTTTAAACGACTTGTAGAAGGACTTTCCAAAACCAGAGAAAACATTGTTTCTGGAATAGACTCTATTTTCAGCGGCTATTCCAGCATTGACGATGATTTTTATGAGGAAATTGAAGAAATTTTGGTGATGGGAGATATCGGAATTAATACCACCACAGCCATTATCGAACGATTAAAAGAGCAGGTGGCAGAAAAGAGAATCAAAGACCCTCAGGAATGCAAACAGCTTTTAATGGACAGTATCAAAGAACAGATGGCAGTAGGCGAAACTGCCTATGAATTTGAGCATAGAAAATCTGTGATTTTGGTAATAGGGGTCAATGGCGTTGGAAAAACCACTTCAGTAGGAAAGCTGGCAGGCAAGCTAAAAGACCAGGGAAAAAAGGTCATTATGGCGGCTGCGGATACTTTCCGTGCAGCTGCAGGAGAACAGCTTACCCAGTGGGCAAACCGTGCCGGAGTAGAGTTAATCGGCGGACAGGACGGAGCCGACCCGGCGTCTGTGGTCTACGATGCCATTGCAGCGGCAAAGGCCAGAAATGCAGATGTACTTATCTGTGATACAGCTGGAAGACTTCATAACAAAAAGAACTTAATGGAGGAGCTGCGGAAAATCTACCGGATTATTGAAAAAGAATATCCTGAAGCTTATCTGGAAACCCTGGTGGTTCTGGACGGAACCACAGGACAGAATGCGCTGGCACAGGCAAGACAGTTTAACGATGTGGCAAACGTAACCGGTATTATTCTTACAAAGCTGGACGGAACTGCCAAGGGCGGTATTGCAGTAGCCATTGAATCAGAGCTGGATATTCCGGTGAAATACATTGGAGTAGGAGAAACCATTGACGATTTACAGAAATTTGATTCCAACGAATTTGTCAATGCACTCTTTAACATGGATTCTCATACACAGGAAGAAGAATAGATACAGGAAGAGGGGTAAGAAATGCTTACATTAGGAAAATTTGAAGAAGCATCGGAAATTGTCAAAAAGGTTACGCAGGAAACAAAACTGGTATACAGCGAATATTTCAGTAGCCGCACAGGAAATAAGGTATATTTAAAGCCGGAAAACATGCAGGTGACAGGCGCTTATAAAATTCGAGGCGCTTATTATAAAATCAGCACTCTGACACAGGAGGAGCGGGAAAAAGGTCTGATTACCGCCTCTGCGGGAAATCATGCTCAGGGTGTGGCCTATGCAGCAAAAGCTTTTGGGGTAAAAGCAGTGATTGTCATGCCTACTACTACCCCTTTGATTAAAGTGGAAAGAACCAAAAGCTATGGCGCACAGGTAATTCTTCACGGCGATGTATATGATGAGGCCTGCGCCCATGCCTACAAGCTGGCAGAGGAGTATGGGTATACCTTTATTCACCCCTTTGATGATCCGGCAGTTGCCACCGGACAGGGAACCATTGCCATGGAGATTTTAAAAGAACTGCCGCTGGTAGACTATATTCTGGTACCCATTGGCGGCGGCGGACTGGCAACTGGGGTTTCCACTTTAGTGAAGCTGTTAAATCCCAATATCAAAGTCATTGGTGTGGAGCCTGCGGGAGCCAACTGTATGCAGGCCTCCCTTTTAAATGGAGAGGTTATGACGCTTCCCTATGTCAATACCATTGCAGACGGTACGGCAGTGAAACGCCCTGGAGATCATATTTTCTCTTACATTCAGAAAAATGTAGATGAAATCATTACCGTGGAGGACGATGAGCTGGTAGTGGCATTCCTGGATATGGTAGAAAATCACAAAATGATTGTGGAAAATTCAGGGCTATTAACCGTTGCAGCCTTAAAGCATCTGAAATTCCGGAATAAAAAGGTGGTTTCGATTCTAAGCGGCGGAAATATGGACGTAATTACCATGGCTTCTGTGTGGTACAGCACGGACTGATTGCCAGAGATCGTATTTTTACAGTATCCGTACTTCTTCCGGATAAGCCGGGAGAACTGGTGCGTGTAGCAAGTGTGATTGCCAGGGAGCAGGGAAATGTTATTAAGCTGGATCACAACCAGTTTGTAAGTACAAACCGTACAGCAGCCGTGGAATTAAAGATTACACTGGAGGCTTTTGGCACAGAGCATAAACAGCAGATTATGGAAGCATTGAAAAAAGAAGGCTACCAGCCAAAACTAGAGGTGGCAAATTTATAAGAAAATTCATAAAAACCGTGAAGGACTGAGGCTGTTTCATGAAGCAGCCCCATCCTCCACGGTTTTTGTGGGTTATACAAAAAAGAAGGTTTATTTTACAGTAACCAGTTCATATTCCCTGTTTCCAATCCCGATTTTTACTGCATGTTCAATAGCAGACTCCCAGTTGGTATCCGGGAAAATGCTGTGGAAGTGGTCATGGCAGTGTTTTTCCTGGTCTTTTTCCAGAGCCTCGCTTAACTGGCTGTTGGAAAGTACAGGTTGGGCATTTACTGCGTCTGCACAAGCAACGTCTAATGCTACCGGGTCAAAGGAAGCAAACATTCCTACGTTTGGTACAATGGCAGCATCATTTTCACCATGGCAGTCGCAGTAAGGAGATACGTCAATGACCAGGCTGATGTGGAAGTTCGGACGACCTTCAATGACTGCTTTGGTGTATTCTGCCATTTTACAGTTTAAGATATCATTGGATTCGTCAGAGGCAGCAGCAACGGCATCTCTTGGACAGACACCGATACATCTGCCGCAGCCCACACATTTGTCATGGTCAATATAGGCTTTTTTGTCCTTGAACTGAGGAGCATCGTGGGCACAGATTTTCTCACACATATGACAGCCAATGCAAAGGTCTGTCAGTACATGGGGCTTTCCGGCAGAATGCATTTCCATTTTTCCTGCGCGGGAACCGCAGCCCATACCAATGTTTTTAATAGCGCCTCCAAAGCCAGCTGCTTCGTGTCCTTTAAAATGGGAAAGAGAAATAAAAACATCTGCGTCCATAACAGCCTGTCCGATTTTCGCTTCCTTGACATAAGTACCGCCCTCTACCGGAACCAGAGCCTCATCAGTACCCTTTAATCCATCGGCAATGAGAATCTGACAGCCCGTTGTCATGGGGTTAAAACCATTTAAATTCGCACTGTCCAGATGATCCAGTGCATTTTTTCTGCCTCCTACATAAAGAGTATTGCAGTCTGTCAGAAATGGTTTTCCGCCCAGTTCCTTTACTACATCTGCTACGGCTTTGGCATAATTCGGTCTTAAAAATGCCAGGTTTCCCGGCTCTCCGAAATGCATTTTAATGGCAACGTATTTATCCTGAAGATCAATTGTTCCGATGCCTGCTGTCTTTATCAGACGCTGGAGTTTACTCAGCAGATTGTCGCCGTTTTTGGCTCTCATATCTGTAAAATATACTTTTGATGCACTCATTTTTTTATCCTCCTGTGTTTCATATTTACTTTCAATCGTATTCATGCTATATTTTATCATTGAGAGAAAGAAGAAACAAGAGGCAATCGAACAGGTATGGAAAGAGAACTTTATTTACAATGTTATACAGGAGCAGACTGCCAGAAGCTTTTAGGTGCAATGCTGGCGCTGGGAACAGACAGAGAGGGTCTGGAGAAACGTTTATCTGCTCTGGTGCAGTGTCCGGTTCAGATTCTGGCACAAAAGGAGGAAAATCGGATACCGGAGGTACTTGTGCAGACAGTAAGGGCAGAGAATCCTGTTTTTGAGCAGGCAGAAATCTGGAAGCATATTACTCAGAGTACAGCCACAGAAAAAACAAAGACCAGACTTTTTGAACTCTTTTCATACAGCAGAAGAGTTCTGAAAAAAGAGGCAGAATTTATAAAAGGTGCAGCTGTTTTGCTGGCGCTGGAAGAGCTGGGATTTGAGAATTTTATTGTGTCCTCAGTGACGGAAACAGTGGGAAGCAGTGAGAAAGGCCCCCTGCCAGGCAGCTATTTGCTGGAACTTATAGAAAACTATCAGATTCCCATGCACTTTGTTTCCGGAAAAGCGGAAAAAAGCAGCCCCCTTGGCATGCTTGTACTTGCGCTCTGCAAAAAGGAAGGAGATTTTCCGCCATCTGCCTGTATAGAAAAAGCAGGAGTCGGAAGCACATTGGGAAAAACTGCTGCTGCCGAAAAGGAAGGGCTTCGGGCAATGATTCTTCACAGTCCAGGCGGAAAAAAAGAACTTTTGAAACCAGAAAGCACCTTAAACCCCGGAGAAAGGCAGGATACAGTAAGCGTACTGGAAACCAATGTAGATGACTGCAGTGGCGAACAACTGGGATATGCCATAGAATGTCTGATGCGGGCAGGCGCTTTAGATGCCTCGTGTTTTCCGATTTCTATGAAAAAACACCGTCCTGCTTATATGCTGCAGGTTATCTGCAAAGAAGACAGGCAAGAAACTCTGGAGGATATTATCTTTCGGGAAACCACCAGCATCGGGCTTCGCAGATATAAAGAAAACAGAAGAATTCTTCCCAGAACCATTGAAGAGGTTGCCTTAAAAGACGGTCATAAGGTGCGGATTAAGGTCTGTCTGCACCATGGGCAGAGATTTTGTTACCCGGAATACGAAACAGTAAGACAGATATGTGAAGAAACGGGAAGAGCCTTTCGGGATGTGTATGACGAGGCGTCTGCCGTGGCAGGAGGATATTATGAAGACATATGAGGAAAAAAAGAAGGCACTTTCTGAACTTATGGACAGCTATACAAAACAGGATCTCTGCATTGCCTTTTCCGGTGGTGTGGACAGCAGTGTTTTACTGCAGCTTGCAAGAACTTGTGTCAGAGAAAGCAACCGAAACTCCAGGATTCATGCCGTAACCTTCCATACCATTTTACACCCGTCCTGTGATCTGGAGATTGCGAAGCAGGTGGCAGAGGAAGCAGAAGCAATCCATAAAGTGCTTTTTGTCAATGAACTGGAGCAGGAAGAGATACGGTTCAATCCCAAAAACAGATGTTATCTCTGCAAAAAGGCGCTTTTCAGAAAGTTGAAAGACTATGCCCAGGAGCATGGGATAACCTGTATTCTGGAAGGAACCAATGACGATGACTTGCACGTCTACCGTCCGGGACTGCAGGCAGTTAAGGAAATGGGAGTATTCAGTCCCCTTGCCACAGCCGGTCTGACAAAGGGAGAGGTACGTCGTCTGGCAGAGGAACTGGGGGTATCTGTGGCAAAAAGGCCCTCTACGCCCTGTTTGGCTACCAGACTTCCCTATGGAGCGGAAATCCGTTCTGAAATTCTGGAAAAAATCGCCAGGGGCGAAGAATATTTAAAACAGCAGGATTTTTCCTGTGGTTCGTCTACGGCTTCATGGAGAAATCGTCAGAATTGAAATTCCGGTAGAAGACTTTGAAAAGTTCTTAAACAGAAAAACAGATGTGACAGCCTATCTTAAGGCTTTGGGGTTTCGCTATATTACGCTGGATATGGAAGGCTTTCGCAGCGGAAGTATGGACGAATAGAATAGGAGCATGGGAATATTGCCGAAAAAGCATCAAGATACCGTCACCCGTCTGTGCTATTGTACTAATTTTGTAAATTTTTCAAAAAATAGTTGCAAAACAAAAAATTTGTGGTATGATAATAAAGTAATCAGTTGCGAGGCAGCCGGTTAAGCGGGAGTGCTGGAATTGGCAGACAGGCAAGACTAAGGATCTTGTGGGTGTATGCTCGTGTGGGTTCAAGTCCCATCTCCCGCAGTTTTTTGGAAAGTATGTAAAGGAAAGGTTGAAAATCCTGATTAAGAAAGGGTTTCAGCCTTTTTTTCTGCTTTCTGCCAAACGGGAATTTTATATTCCCCATATCAGGAAAACACAAAAGGAGGAAAACTATGCTGACCATAGGCTGTCATTTATCATCATCAAAGGGGTACGCTGCCATGGCAAAAGAAGCAGAGAAAATCAATGCCAATACCTTTCAGTTCTTTACCAGAAATCCCAGAGGAGCGAAGGCAAAGGAAATCAATCCAGAAGATGTACAGGCATTTCATGAAAAAGCAAAGGAGATTTGTATCCAAAGGATTCTGGCACATGCACCTTATACCCTAAATGCCTGTTCTGCAGATGAGAGAGTCCGGGAATTTGCCGTAAATACCATGAGGGACGATTTAAAACGTATGGAATACACTCCGGGAAACTGCTATAATTTCCACCCGGGAAGCCATGTAAAACAGGGGGCAGAAGTAGGAATCTCCTATATTGCCCAGATGTTAAATCAGTTGCTTACAAAAGAGCAGACCACCACTGTGCTTCTGGAAACCATGGCGGGAAAAGGCAGTGAAGTGGGACGAAACTTTGAAGAATTGCGGGAAATTTTAGACAGGGTAGAACTTCAGGAAAAAATGGGCGTGTGTCTGGATTCTTGTCATGTATATGATGCTGGCTATGACATAGTAAAAGATTTGGACGGTGTTCTTAATGCATTTGACCGCATCATTGGGCTACATCGTTTAAAGGCTGTTCATTTAAATGACAGCATGTTTGGGCTGAATAGTCACAAGGATCGCCATGCCAGAATCGGAGAAGGGAAAATCGGACTGGAGGCCATTATCCGACTCATCAATCACCCGGCGCTTCGGCATCTGCCTTTTTATCTGGAAACTCCCAATGATTTGGAAGGATATTCCAGAGAAATTGCACTTTTAAGAGAGGCTTATAAAGAATCCTAGGATTTTTTGAAAAGAAAAGAAGGAAACAGAGGATTTATCGGAAATAATATATATGAAAGATTCTTTTGAAGAAAGACAGGTGACTGCCTATGAATATCCGTGAACAAATGGAACAAAGAGAATTGCAGCTGTTAAATCCTCATGCGTCCTTCAGTGTTCGCTCCAAAGGAAGGGAACAAGAGGAAGCAGAGTGCGATATCCGAACTGTGTACCAGAGAGATCGGGATCGGATTGTTCACTGCAAATCCTTTCGCAGGTTAAAAGATAAGACCCAGGTATTTTTATCCCCTCAAGGTGATCATTACCGGAATCGTCTGACTCATACTCTGGAAGTTTCTCAAACTGCCAGAACTGTTGCAAAGGCTTTGCTTCTAAATGAAGATTTAGTAGAAGCCATTGCCCTTGGTCATGATTTGGGTCATACGCCTTTTGGCCATGCAGGGGAACGGGCATTAAACCGCGTGTGTCCTCTGGGATTTGCTCATTACAGGCAGAGCGTTCGGGTTGTGGAACGGTTGGAAAAGGACGGAAGAGGACTGAATCTTACCTGGGAAGTCCGCGACGGCATGCTGAACCACAGAACCAGTGGTTCGCCCCATACTCTGGAGGGACAGGTGGTTCGCTACTGTGATAAGATTTCTTACATCCATCACGATATGGATGATGCCCAGCGAGCCGGGATTATTACAGAGGACGACATTCCTATTACCCTCAGAATGCTTCTTGGGGCGACTACCAGGGAGAGGCTAAATACATTTGTCCATGACCTTGTGAAAAACAGCCGTGGAAGGGACAGGATATCCATGTCCCCTGAAATTGAGGAAGGTCTTCGGGATCTCCGGGCTTTGATGTTTCAGGACGTTTATCTGAATCCTGCTGCAAAAGGAGAGGAAGAAAAGGCAGAACATGTAGTAGAAGAATTGTATCTGTATTACAGCAAATATCCGGACAAAATGTCGACGGAATATCAGAGGCTTCTCAGAGAAGGAGAGCCAAAGGAGCGTGTAGTATGTGATTATATATCAGGAATGACAGACCAGTATTCACTGGAAAAATTTCGGGATATTTTTATCCCAAAGGGCTGGAGTGTTCCTGGAAAAGGGCAGTAGAAATGAGGGAAAACCATGTATTATTCCGATGAAATTATAGAGGAAGTCCGTATAAAAAACGATATTGTGGATGTGATTTCCGATTATGTGAAGCTACAGAAAAAAGGCAGCTCCTATTTTGGATTGTGCCCCTTCCACAACGAAAAATCTCCCTCCTTTTCCGTCAGCCCGGACAAGCAGATGTATTATTGCTTTGGCTGTGGGGCAGGAGGAAATGTTTTCACCTTTATTATGGAATATGAAAACTATAATTTTGTAGAGGCATTAAAATATCTGGCACAAAGAGCCGGAATTTCCCTTCCGGAGGGGGAAGCTTCTAAAGAGGCAAGAGCTTTTGCTGATTTTAAATCCCACCTATTAGAAGTACAGAAAAGGGCAGCCTCTTTTTACTATTATCAGCTTTGGCAGGATGACGGAAAGCAGGGCCTTTCCTATTTGCGGAACCGTAAGCTTTCCGATGAAACTATTAAAAAATTCGGACTGGGTTATTCTCCAAAGTATTCCGGAAATCTTTATAAATTTTTAAAGAGCAAAGGGTATTCGGACGAGATTTTAAAGGAATCCGGGCTGTTTCATGTTGATGAGCGAAGAGGCATGCAGGATAAATTCTGGAACCGTGTAATGTTTCCCATTATGGACGTAAACAACCGGGTTATCGGGTTTGGCGGACGTGTTATGGGAGATGCAAAACCAAAATATTTGAATTCTCCAGAAACGAAGATTTTTGACAAAAGCCGGAACCTGTATGGGTTGAATCTTGCCAGAACAGCCAGAAAACCGTATCTTATTGTGTGCGAGGGCTATATGGACGTAATCGCCATGCATCAGGCAGGCTTTCAAAATGCCGTAGCGTCCCTTGGAACAGCACTGACCTCCGGACATGCCAGCCTAATGAGCCGATATGCAAAGGAGGCGCTGCTGACCTATGACAGTGACGAAGCGGGACAAAAGGCGGCGCTTCGCGGAATCCCGATTTTAAAGGCAGCGGGAATCCGCCCCAGGGTGGTGAATCTGGCACCTTATAAGGATCCGGACGAATTCATTAAGGCAGAAGGAAAAGAGGCATTTGAAAAGCGTCTTATGGAGGCGGAAAATGCTTTTCTGTTTGAAGTACGGATTCTGGGAAAAGAGTATGACTTATCTGACCCGGAAGGCAAAACCGCTTTTTTCAGAGAGGTTTCCAGAAAGCTTCTGGAATTTCCGGAAGAGCTGGAACGAAATAACTATATGGAAAGCCTTTGTGAAATTTACCGGATAAAATTTGAAGATTTAAGAAAAATGGTAAATCATATGGCTCTTTCCGGTGTTTCTCAGATATCCGCAGGTCAGAGAATCCGGGAAACAAAAGAAAAAAAGGAAAATAGGGAGAACGGAGGAAAAAAAGCCCAGAAACTTATGCTGACCTGGCTGACTTCTTATCCTTCGATGTTTGATACCATTGAGGGCTATATTACCCCTGAGGATTTTGTGACGCCTCTTTACCACAGGGCAGCAGAACTGGTTTTTGAACAGCATCAGGCGGGAGAGGTAAACCCTGCCAAACTGTTAAATCAGTTCTCCGACCCAGAAGAGCAAAAGGAAGTAACGGCTCTCTTCCATGCAACACTTCATCTGGAAGGAGAAGAGGAAGCAAAAAAAGCAGTGCTGGAAACCGTGTGCCGGTTAAAAAAAGACAGCATTGCCTGGAAAAATGAAAATCTGGCACCTACAGACCTTTTAGGTCTTCAAAATATTGTAGAAGCAAGAAAAAGGCTGGAGGATTTGGAACGGGGCAGAGTCAGTCTGCATATTTCCTTTCATTGAGGAAATCATATAGAAGATTGAAAACATGTGAAACAAACTTATACAGCGAAGAATTGAGAGGATTGGATATTTATGGAAATGAACATGGCGAAATTCAGTGAGAAACTGGGAGAACTCATGGAGTTGGCGAAAAAGAAGAAAAACGTGCTGGAGTATCAGGAAATCAATGATTTCTTCAAGGATTTTCCTCTGGACCCGGAGCATTTGGACAAGGTTTTTGATTTCCTTGAGGCAAATGGAATTGATGTACTGCGTATTCAGGACAATGATATGGACGACCTGATTATCAGCGATGATGATGACTTAAACCTCAGTGAAGAGGACGAAGTGGATATGGAAAACATTGATCTCTCTGTTCCTGAAGGCGTCAGCATTGAAGACCCGGTGCGTATGTATTTAAAAGAAATCGGAAAGGTTCCCCTTTTAAGTGCAGAAGAAGAGATTACACTTGCAAAGAGAATGGAAAACGGAGATGAAAGTGCTAAAAAACGTCTGGCGGAAGCCAATCTGCGTCTTGTAGTCAGCATCGCAAAACGCTATGTAGGACGCGGCATGCTGTTTCTGGATCTGATCCAGGAGGGAAATCTGGGTCTGATTAAAGCTGTAGAAAAATTTGATTATCGCAAAGGCTATAAGTTCTCCACTTATGCAACCTGGTGGATTCGTCAGGCCATTACCAGAGCCATTGCAGACCAGGCGAGAACCATTCGTATTCCGGTTCATATGGTAGAAACCATCAACAAGCTGATTCGCGTTTCCCGTCAGCTTTTACAGGAACTCGGAAGAGAGCCTCAGCCGGAGGAAATTGCAAAAGAGATGAATATGTCTGTAGACCGCGTAAGAGAGATTCTGAAAATTTCTCAGGAGCCGGTATCTCTGGAAACACCTATCGGTGAAGAAGAAGACAGTCATCTGGGGGATTTCATCCAGGATGACAATGTGCCTGTACCGGCTGATGCAGCAGCATTTACCCTTTTAAAGGAACAGCTTGTAGAGGTCCTGGGAACACTTACAGAAAGAGAGCAAAAGGTACTGCGTCTGCGTTTTGGCTTAGACGATGGAAGAGCCAGAACTCTGGAGGAAGTAGGAAAAGAATTTAATGTTACCAGAGAACGTATCCGCCAGATTGAGGCAAAGGCTTTAAGAAAGCTTCGTCACCCGAGCCGCAGCCGCAAGCTGAAGGACTATCTGGATTAGGGATTACAGGTATGAGAGAATTACAGATTTCCAGAAGACTCCTGGCAGTTGCCGGATTTGTGGGGAAGGGTTGCATAGTGGCTGATATTGGCTGCGACCATGGCTATATCCCCATTTATTTGCTGCAGAGGGGGCAGATACCAAAGGCGATTGCCATGGACGTAAATGAGGGTCCCCTTATGCGGGCAAAAGCACATATTCGGGAGTGGGGACTTGAGGATTACATAGAAACAAGACTTTCGGACGGTCTTGCAGCGCTGAAAAAGGGGGAAGCACAGAGCATTGTTATTGCTGGTATGGGCGGTCCCTTAATGGAGCGGCTGCTTTTGCAAGGACAGGAGGTACTTTCTGAGATTTCAGAGCTGATTTTACAGCCTCAGTCTGAAATTCCCCATTTCCGAAAATTTCTGGCACAGCAGGGATATCAGATTGTGGCAGAGGATATGATTGAGGAAGAGGGGAAATATTATCCCATGATGAAGGCTGTCCACGGAATTATGTCTTATGAACGAGAAGTGGAATATACCTACGGCAGAGAACTTTTAAGAAACAAAAATCCCATTTTAAAAAAATATCTCGAAAAGCAGCAGGAAAAGGCAGAGGCTCTTTTTATAAGGCTTAAGAAGGCAGATACAGAGTCAGCCAGAACCCGGACAAAAGAACTTTTGCAGGAAATCGAAGAAAGAAAAGAGGCATTGTCTTACTATGAAGGCGATAGAAATCATTAAATCGATAGAAAAAAAGTATCCGGTTTCCTTTGCAGAATCCTGGGATAATTCAGGATTTCTGGTGGGAGATGCAGACTGGGAGGTCAAAAAGATCTTCCTTGCTTTAGATGTAACGGACGAAACTCTGGAGATGGCAGTTAAAGCAGGGGCGGATATGATGATTACCCACCACCCGTTGATTTTTTCGGGAATGAAGCAGGTAACGGCAGGAAATTTTATCGGCAGAAGGCTTATAAAACTCATTGAAAACCATATCTGTTATTATGCCATGCATACAAATTTTGATGTGCTGGGCATGGCAGATTTAAGTGCAGATTTGCTGAATCTGAAAGACAGACAGGTGCTGGAGGTAACCTGGCAGGAGGAAGGACGCAGTGAGGGCATCGGAAGAGTGGGAAAACTTCCAAGAGAGATGACCTTAGAGGAATGTGGAAAATTTGTGAAAAAACAGTATAGGCTTCCTTTTGTAAAGCTGTACGGAGAGCCTGAAAAAAAGGTGAACAGCGCAGCTGTCTGTACGGGTTCCGGGAAGAGTCTGATGAAAGAAGTCCTTGCCAAAAAGGCAGAAGTATATATTACTTCAGATATGGACTATCATTCTGCCATTGATGCAGGAGCACAGGGCGTGGCAGTCATAGATGCCGGACATTACGGTACGGAATATATTTTTATGGAGTATATGAAGCAGGAACTGAAAGAGCTGCTGCCAGAGCTTCCCGTAGAAACTATGGCAGTCAATCACCCTTGCAAAGTTCTTTAAACTGCAATTTTGAAAGGGGAAGAGGATTTCATAAAGAAAAAAAAGGATTGCTTTTAGCCTTGATTTTGCTGCTTCTTATTACCGGCACCATGCCTTTTTTGCAAAAGCCGGTGGCAGTGGAAGTTCAGGAGCACGCTGCTGCAGAAAGCTGCAAATCAAAAAGCTTTAAAGACTTTTTTGATTGCGCTTTTCTGCAGCAGCTTTTTCTTTAGCCAAAAAGAGGACTGGCGTGAAACTGACTGATTTATTAGATAAAAGAAGTATTTCTTTAGAGAGTTGTCCAGACTCTAAACAAGAAACTCTTGAGAAGGCAATTGCCCTCATGATAAAAAGCGGGAATATCTGTGAGGCTGAGTCCTATCACAGGCAGGTCTATTTAAGAGAAACAAAGAAAGGAAGAAAGCATATGAGAATTCTGATAGCAGAAGATGACAGGGATTTGAATGCCATTCTGGTTTCCAGGCTGAAGAAAGAGCATTATAGCGTAGACTCCTGTTTTCAGGGAGATGAAGTGTTGGACTATCTGGCAGGGGCAGAATATGATGTTCTGCTTTTAGATATTATGATGCCTGTTCTGGACGGGCTTGGTGTACTTTCCAAAATCAGAAAAAAAGGAAATTCCATACCTGTGCTACTTTTGACCGCAAGGGACAGTATAGAAGACCGGGTGCGGGGACTGGACGCAGGTGCAAACGATTACCTGGTAAAGCCCTTTGCGTTGGAAGAGCTGCTGGCGCGTATTCGGGTGCTGCTGCGCGCAGGAGCAAAGGAACAGAAAACCGTATATCAGGTGGCAGATTTAAAGGTACATTTGGATACCCACGCTGTATTTCGAGGGAACAGGGAAATCAACCTGTCCGGCAAGGAATTTTCTCTGCTACGCTATTTGATTCAGAATCAGGGAGTTGTTCTATCAAGAGAAAAATTGGAGCAGCATATCTGGAATTATGATTATACCGGAGGGTCCAACGTGATTGATGTATATATTCGTTATCTCCGGAAAAAGATTGATGAAGGTTTTGAACCAAAACTGATTCATACCGTTCGCGGAGCAGGCTATGTATTAAAAGAAAAGGAGGGGACATGAAAGGCTGGTCTTTAAAAATAAAGGTTACGCTGGTATACACCCTTTTTATGACGCTTTTAACCTGTGTTTCCCTGGGGCTTCTGTTTTCTCTCAGCAGTCAGGAGATTCTGGAGTCTGTGCAGAAAGAACTGGAAGACCGGGTGTATGACAGCACAGAAGAAATCAGCGTGAAGAAGGAAAAGCTGGTACCAGACCGGGATTTTTATAACCTGGAAGATGGTGTTTATCTGTCCTTGTACGACATGGATGGAAATTTTCTTTTTGGAAGAATCCCCTATGGATTTCAGGAAAAAGCAGAATTTTCAGAAGGTCAGATACAGACTGTGGGAAAAGAAGAAAATAAATGGTATGTCTTTGATGTGAAATACCACCCCGGCGCCTTTCAGGATGTGTATATCCGTGGGATTTGTTCTGTCAGCCATGCCGAAAGCGGAATAAAGACAGTTCGCCGTGTAGCTGTCATTCTGCTTCCTCTGCTGGTGCTTTTTATGGGAGGCGCAGGATATTTCTTTATTGGACGAACCCTTTGGCCGGTAAAACAGATTACAGAAACTGTCCGCAGCATTCAAAAAGACAGAGATTTGTCCAAAAGAGTCGGACTTTCCCACGGAAAAGATGAAATCTGCGAAATGGCAAATACCTTTGATGACATGCTGACACAGATTGAAGACACGGTACAAAGGGAAAAACAGTTTACTTCTGATGTATCCCATGAACTTCGTATGCCGGCAGCAGTTATTCTGGCTCAGTGCGAGGAATTGCTGGAAGAAGAAAATCTTACAGATAATCAGCGGATACAGCTTTGCCGTATACAGAAAAAGGCAGCGGAAATGTCGAATATGATTTCCAGTCTTCTGTTTTTATCAAGAGCTGACCAGGGACGGCAGATGCTGACAAAGGAACTGGTAAACATCAGTGAACTGACGGAGATGTCTGCCCTTGAAATGGGACTGTTAGCAGAAAAGGAGCAGATTCATCTTCAGACAGATATACAGGAAAATCTTTACGCAAAGGTAGATGAAAGTCTTTATATCCGTATGCTGATAAATCTGCTCTCCAATGCCATCGCCTATCACAGAGAACATGGATATATAAAGGTAAGCCTTTTTCGGATAGAAAACAGAATTGTGGGAAAAATAGAAGATAACGGGCAGGGGATTTCCCAGGAAGATTTACCCCATATTTGGGAACGGTTTTACCGGGCTGACAGAGCCCGCACCCAGGGAAACCACTCCGGGCTTGGTCTTCCCATGGTCAAATGGATTGCAGAGGCTCATGGAGGAAAAATCCAGGTGGAAAGTTGTTTGGGAAGGGGAACCTGTTTCACCTTCTGGCTTCCGACAGAAGAAAATGGAGAAAAAAAGTAAAATGATATATTTTTTTAATCTTCCTTTAATCTTTCTGCGATATACTGGGTACATCAAAGATAGAGAGGAGATTCGATTATGAAAAAATATATAATTTTTACAGGTATTTTTGTTATGGGAGGTTTACTTGCAGGCTGTGGTGCTACACAGGGAAAGGATATTGGAAAGGATTCTGCAAAAAATATTGCTTTTGAGGAAGCAGGGGTTACCGAGGATCAGGTTTCCAGATTAAGAGTCAGCAAAGACCGCGATGACGGAAGAGTTGTATATGAAATTGATTTTGATGCAGGAGAAACAGAGTACAACTATGATATTGCCGCAAAAAACGGAGAAATTTTAAGTGCAGAAACAGAGAAAAGAGATTCTTTTGCAAATGTACAGCCAAACGCGGAACCTGCACCGCAGACACAGAAAGAATCCGGAAGTCAGGAACAGCAAAATACAGCAGACAGCCAGACAGATACAGCATTGTCCCAGGCAACGGAAAATACACAGCCTCAGACTCCTGTACAGGGAAATTCTCAGAATATCCAGACAGCCATCAGCCAGGAGGAAGCACAGAAGGCAGCCCTGGCAAGAGTTCCCGGAGCAGAGTTAAAGGATTTGTATATGGAACTGGAAATTGATGACGGACAGTATATTTATGAGGGAGATATTGTGTATCAGCAGACAGAATATGAATTTGAGATTGATGCCAATACAGGCGACTTCCTGAAATGGAGTGAAGAAACCTACTAAAAGTTGCAGAAAAAACAAACAAAATCAAAAGGTTTACCAATATCAGGTTTACATTCGATTGTAAACCTGATATTTATTTATAGTTGACAATTTAGCCTGCTATGTGATAAAGTGTGTATGGAACAAAACAGGTCGAAATAAGGAAACGACAAGAAAGGATAGGAATACAATATGACAACAGCAGTACAAGAACACAGCAAAACTTATGATTTGGTATATGTGAGTATTTTCGCAGTATTAATTGCCGTCTGCTCCTGGATTTCCATTCCGGCAGCGGTTCCCTTTACCCTGCAGACCATGGGAGTCTTTACCGCAGTAGGGATTCTGGGAGGAAGACGGGGAACCATGGCTGTTTTGGTTTACATATTTCTGGGACTTCTGGGAATTCCTGTATTTGCAGGCTTCACAGGCGGAATCGGAGTTCTCGCCGGAACAACAGGCGGATATATTGTAGGCTTTCTTGCCTCCGCACTTTTGATGTGGGGAATGGAAAAGCTGCTTGGAAGAAGCAGAAAAATTCTTTTTTTCTCCATGATTTTAGGACTCCTTGCCTGCTATACAGTTGGTACCCTCTGGTTTCTGGCTGTATATACCGCACAGACCGGTCCTGTGGGAATCGGTGCTGTATTGGGCTGGTGTGTCATTCCCTTTGTGATTCCGGACGTCCTCAAAATCATTCTGTCCATGGTTTTAACAAAACGGTTAGCAGGAGTTATAAAAAAATGAAAAACCAAAAAGACATTTTAAAACTGCGGGCACATCATGGTATGTGCCTTGCTTTTTTTGAGGGAAAAGGCTACAGCGATACTTTTACTTTACATATGGGAAGCATTCTGGAAAAAATGAGGGGAAATCCAGTCTTGCAAATTGTGACAAATGGGGATATGATATGTAAAAAATGCCCTAATTCAAAAGAAAATACATGTATCACCCAGGAAAAGGTGAAAATCTATGACCAGAAGGTATTGGCTGCCTGCGAGCTTTCTAAGGGAGTAACGCTTTCCTGGGAAGAATTTTCTTTTTTGGTAGAGGAGCGTATTTTGAAAAAAGGAAAACGCAGAGAAATCTGTTCCAACTGCCAGTGGCATGAAATCTGCCAGAGAAAGGAACTGGAACGATATGGAAACAGCCAAAAACGCAATGCAGCCGGAGATTAGGGCTGCAATCAGAGAGGATTTCGCAGATATTGCCCGTCTTATGCAGCAGGTACACGACCTGCACAGCCACGGAAGACCGGATATTTATAAAGAGGCGACCGATTTTTACACACTCCAACAATTTACAGAAGATATGGAGGATCCGGAACTTTTATTTCTGGTGGCAGTTTGGGAAGGCAAGCCTGTGGGCATGTGCCAGGTAAAATATCACACCTTAAAAGACAGCGGCATTACCAAAGAAAGAACGCGAGCCTATGTAGAAGCTTTATGCGTACAGGAGAACTGCCAGAATCACGGTATCGGAAAACAGCTTCTCCAAAAAGCCGAAGAAGAAGGAAAACGGCGAAAGAGTTCTTCCCTGGAACTGACTGCATGGGAGTTTAATGAGGAGGTATTGGAGTTTTATAAGAATTATGGTATGAAAATCCAAAGAGTTGTTTTGGAAAAGGAAATTTAGATTGGAAAAATTTAAAAAATGTGGTACACTATAGCTAATTACAGAGGAGGTTTAAGAACATGAGAGCAGAATTTGATGAAACATTAGTAACAGGAAATGAAATGATAGATTCCCAGCATAAGGAACTGATTGACAGAATTAATCAGCTTCTGGAAAGCTGTGAAGACGGACAGGGAAAAATCAAAGCTGTAAAAATGCTGGATTACCTGTTGGATTATACAGAATTCCACTTTAGCGCAGAGGAAAAGCTGCAGGAAGAAATCGAATATCCTGGAATCAAAGAACATAAGGAAAAACATGCAGAATTTAAACAGGCTGTAAAAGAATTGCAGGAAATGCTGGAAGAGGAAGAAGGTCCCACAGAAGCGTTCGTAGCACAGGTTCAGAAAAATGTTGTGGACTGGCTCTTTGATCACATCAAAGGCTTTGACCGTTCCGTAGCAGAATATAAATTCATGGCATCTAATGCAGAAAGATTATAAGGGTAAAACCATGTTATTATTTGTAGAATATCCGAAATGCACCACTTGTCAGAAAGCAAAAAAGTGGCTGACAGAGAAGAACCTGGAGTTTGCAGTGCGTCACATTGTAGAAGACAGACCTGCAAAGGAAGAATTAAAGGAATGGTATGAAAAAAGCGGGCTTCCTTTAAAAAGATTTTTCAACACCAGTGGAAACAAATACAAAGAGCTTCATTTAAAAGATAAGCTTCCTTCCATGACAGAGGAGGAACAGTTGGAACTGCTTGCCACAGACGGTATGCTGGTGAAACGTCCTGTTTTAGTAAGCGATGATTTTGTACTTACCGGGTTTAGGGAACAGGAATGGACAGAAAAACTACATTTATAAACACAATTTTCATAGTACAGTCAGGGGAGTCCGTAGGCGGGCTGAGAGGAAGTTCTCAAACTTCGACCCTTTAAACCTGTATGGGTAATGCCAACGTAGGGAGAAAGAAATGAGCTGTTGCAGGAAACGGCAATCAGGAATGTTGAAGCATTGCTGATATGTCTGACTGGGGCAGCTCTTTTTGTGTCTGAAATAGAAGTTTAAAGATAAAAGCGTGGAAATAAAATTTTTCGATTCTGTAAAAAGGAGTGAGCAAATGAAAGACAGGAAGGAACAATTGAGCAAACAGATGCAGCTTTACGCAGTTACAGACCGCACATGGGTGGGAGAAAAAACCTTTTTGGAACAAATAGAGGAATCATTGGAAGGAGGCATCACGTTTTTGCAGCTAAGGGAAAAGCATTTGTCAGAAGCAGCATTTTCAGAGGAAGCAAAGAATGTTCAAAAGCTGGCTGCAAAATATAAAGTGCCCTTTATCATCAATGACAACGTGGAAATTGCCGGGAAAATACAGGCAGACGGCGTTCATCTGGGGCAGCAGGATATGGATCCTTTAAAAGCTAGAAAACTTTTGGGCGAGGATAAAATTATCGGAGTTTCCTGTAGAACAGTGGAAGCCGCCAAAAAGGCAGAGGATTGGGGCGCAGATTATCTGGGAGTGGGAGCTGTATTTTCTACTTCTACCAAAAATGATGCAATCGTTATTACAAGAGAAACCCTGATGGAAATCTGTCAGGCAGTTTCCATTCCTGTGGTAGCCATTGGCGGAATCAGGGAATCAAATCTTATATCATTAAAAGGAACCGGTATTTCCGGTATTGCTGTAGTTTCTGCCATCTATGGTCAAAAGGATATAAAACAGGCCTGCAAACGACTGCGGGCCTGTGCAGAGCAAATCACGCAGGGAGGAAAATCATGAAAAAGGTATTGAGTATCGCAGGGTCTGACTGCAGCGGTGGTGCGGGAATCCAAGCGGATATTAAAACCATTACCATGCATGGTCTGTATGCCATGACTGCCATTACGGCTTTGACTGCTCAAAATACAACAGGTGTTTACAACGTACAAGTAGTGTCACCGGAATTTGTAGCACAGCAACTGGACTGTATTTTTCAGGATATTCGTCCTGATGCAATAAAAATAGGCATGGTTTCAGACAGTAACATTATCGAAATCATTGCCCAAAAACTGAAAACATACAAGGCAGAAAACATTGTTATAGACCCTGTTATGGTGGCGAGCAGCGGAGGCAGCCTTTTGTCTTTGGAGGCGAAAAATGCCTTAAAAACAGGGCTTTTTCCTCTGGCTGATATCCTGACCCCCAATATACCGGAAGCCGAGTTTTTATCAGAAACAAAAATTCGAACCCATCAGGATATGGAACGGACTGCCGCGCTGCTTGGTGAGCAAATAAAAGGGGCAGTCCTTTTGAAGGGTGGCCATCTGCTGCAGGAGGCTGACGATTTGCTGTATAGGAACAAAGATTATTTCTGGTATCCTGGAGAAAAAATTCAAAATGAGAACACGCATGGTACAGGTTGTACTCTTTCCTCTGCCATAGCCTGTAATCTGGCAATAGGATATGACATATCGGAAAGTGTGAAGAGAGCTAAGGAATATGTAACAGGCGCCATAAAGGCACAATTGAATCTCGGAACAGGCAGTGGACCTCTGAACCATATGTATCTTACTCAAAAGAACAGGTGAATGATGCTTGAAAAAGAGGTGGGAGAGTGGTATGCTTCTTCTATATCTTTTGAAAGGAATGACTTCATGTACTACAGAAAACCTCATTATTATGACCGCTTCGTCTGTACTGCAGATAAATGTCCGGATACCTGTTGTGCCGGCTGGCAGATTTTTATAGACGAGGATACTTTAAAAAGCTACAGTCAGGTTCCGGGAACCTTTGGAATCCGCCTTTTAAATTCCATAGACTGGTCCCAGGGAGCATTTGAACAATATAAAAAACGCTGCAGCTTTCTGAACGAAAAAAATCTCTGTGATATTTATAAAGAACTGGGGGCTTCTGCTCTTTGTGAAACCTGCAGACAATATCCCCGACATACGGAAGAGTTTGAAAATCTCCGTGAGTTTTCCCTTTCTCTTTCCTGTCCTGTGGCAGCGGAAATGATTCTTGGCTGCAAAGAAAAGGTTATGTTTTTGGAGGAAGAGGACAGCCAAAAAGAGCGTGAGGAAGACTATGAAGATTTTGATTTCCTGCTTTTCGGAAAGCTGGAGGAGGTACGAACCTGCCTTTTTCAGCTCATACAAGACAGAACGTTGCCCATGAGAGAACGAATGTTTTTATGTTTACAGACCGCCTTTGGCTTTCAGAAAGCACTGGAAGAGGGAAGGCTTTTTGAAAAGGATTTTGCGGTTGAACCAGAGAAAAAAGAAACGTTCAAAAAGAAAAGAAGTACGGAACATAATGCCGAACTTCGTTTTGAATCCATGAACCTTATGCTGAAAGATTTACAAAAGTTAGAAGTTTTACGAGAAGAATGGAGCGAAAATCTGACTAGATTGAAGCAGAATATCTATACAAAAGGAAGTGATTTTTATCAGAAAAACCGCATGGATTTTTTAAAAAAAGAAGGAGAAACGGAAAACTGGGAAATTTATAAGGAACAACTTCTTCTCTTTTTTGTTTATACATATTTTTGCGGTGCTGTCTATGATGATATGGTATATACGAAAGTGGTTCTGGCTGTTTTTTCTGTACTCTGGATAGAAGAACTGTGCTTTGCAAAATGGTTGGAAAACCAGGGACATCTGTCTTTTGCAGAGATTGTAAAGACAGCCTGGCAATATGCCAGAGAAATCGAACATTCTGATGAAAATTTGAACTTGTTGGAAGATATTTTTGATGAACAGGAAGAATATTTTCCTGAAAAACTGAAGTCTATTTTATAAAACAGAAAGGACGAAGAACTCTATGAGTGAAGAAAAAAAACAGGAAAAACCATATTGGGAGGACAAGGAATACTCCTTCTTTTCACATAAAAACTGCGAGTATTTTCCCTGCCATGAAACAAAAGATACGGACAATTTTAACTGTCTGTTCTGCTACTGTCCCCTGTACGCCCTGGGCAGCAAATGCGGTGGTAATTTCAAATATACTGACAATGGGATTAAGGACTGCAGCGCATGTCTTTTGCCTCATAAGAAGAAAAACTATGGGTACATTATGAGCAAATATAATGAAATTATGGAACTGGCAAAAAAGAACCGGTAAAGAGAACAGAACTGCTTTCTTCTCCTCTATTTCAGAGAAGAGAGCAGCTCTTTAAGTTGTATCAGGTCTTTGCATACATAGTCGCAAAAAGGCTCTAAATCAGGTGCAAACGGGGTTAAATCCGGCACCATGCAGGTACAGGCGCCTGAAGCACGTCCTGCCTTCAAGCCGTTTCTGCTATCCTCCACAATCAGGCAGTTCTCCGGCTTTATCCTCAGTTTTTGAGCAGCCTTCAAAAAGATTTCCGGGTCAGGCTTACTTTTTTTTACCTCATCTCCGCATACGGAGGCAGAAATAGCCTTTGAAATGCCCGCCATATCCCAGTAGTGAGCAGCGCGCTTCCTTGGGGTAGAGGTTGCCACTGCCCAGGGAATTTTCTCCTCTGTGAGATAGGATACGATTTCCTGCAGTCCCTTTTTCTGAGGCAGAGAATAGTGCTCAATATATTCTGCCAGGTATTGCGAACGAATGGTTCTGGCATAGTGATAATCAATCCTTCCCGCAAACCATTTTTCAAACAAAGCTGCATTCTGTTCTCTGGAGCCGCCTCTCATCTGTCCAAGCTGCTCTTCTGTCAGCGTAAAATCCAATTTTTCCCCTGCCTTTTGCCAGCCCTCTTTCATAATTCGTTCTGTATCAAATAAAACTCCGTCCATGTCAAAAATAACAGCCTGTATCATAAAACCGCCCCTTCTGCAAATTGCTTTTTTCTCTTCTGTTCCCTTTAGAATACCAGAATTTCATACTTCACGCAAGAAAAGCATTGGATTTAAAAGGGGAACATGGTATAATGATTGCACGTTGTGCAATTGACGGCTTGAGAAACGGAAGGTATACATAATGAAAATTATTATTTCTCCGGCAAAGAAGATGCATATCCGGGAAGATGAGGCTGTGAGCCTTACACAGCCGATTTATTTGCAGAGAGCAGAAGAGATATGGAATACCTTGAAGAAAATGGATTTTCAGGAACTAAAATCTTTGTGGAAATGCAATGAAAAAATTGCCGGACAAAACTGGGTTCGGTTACAGGAACAGGATTTTCATCAAAATTTTACCCCTGCCATATTGGCGTACGAAGGAATTCAATATCAGTATATGGCTCCTGTGGTTTTTTCAGAAAAGCAGTGGAAGTACGGAAAGAAAAATTTACGGATTTTATCCGGACTTTACGGGATTTTAAAACCCACAGACGGAGTAGTTTGCTATCGTCTGGAAATGCAGGCCAAGTTAAAAATGAAAATGGATTCTGAAGAAAACCGGGATTTATATGCTTTCTGGAAAGACCTTATTTATAAGGAATTAGTAAAGGAAGATGCTGTTATTTTAAACTTGGCATCAAAGGAATACAGCAAAATAGTAGAACCTTATCTGACAGAAAAGAATTCTTTTATCACCTGTGTTTTTGGAGAATTAAAAGAAAATAAAGTTTTGGTAAAGGGAACACAGGCAAAAATGGCAAGAGGCGAGATGGTACGCTGGCTAGCGGAAAATCAGATAGAAAAAATAGAGGAAGTAAGAGAATTTCAAGGACTTGGATATCAGTATTCTACCCTCTATTCCACGACAGATAAGCTGGTATTTTTAAAAGAAAAGGAGGTATTAGAACATGAATTTTGAACAGGAAATAAGGGAAATCATAGAGTATTATGCGGCGCAAAGGAATCCTAAGGAGCAGGAAAATATAATTGCCATGCTCCGTGAAATTCAGGAAACAGAAGGTTGTATTCCGCTTGCTGCACAGGAACTGGCAGCTGAAAAGCTGGGAGTAAAAAGATCGGTTTTCACCTGCATTATGAAGCGTCTTCCTGATTTGAAAGAAGAAATTTACAGCCATCAGCTGGTGCTTTGTACAGGAGAACGCTGTCAAAATAAAAAGAGTATGGAAATTCTAAAAGCAGTCAAAGAAGAACTGAAAATAGACAAAGATGGATTTTCTCCGGACAGAAAAATCTATCTGAAGACGCAGAACTGTATGAAGCAATGCAGGACCTCTCCAAACATGAAAGCAGACGGAGAATTGTATGCTGCTGTGACAAAAGAGCAGGTCTTGGCGCTTTTGAAAAAATGGAAATAAAAGAGGAATACAGATGAAGTATAAGGCATTATTATTTGATTTGGACGGTACACTGACCGCATCAGGCGAGGGAATTACCAAATCGGTTCAGTATGCGCTGAAAAAAATGAGAAAGGGCAAGCTAGCCTCAAACCTGAAGGAATTAGAAGTATTTGTAGGCCCTCCTCTATTGAATCAGTTTATGATTTTTGCAGGATTTTCCGAAGAAGAAGCCGCTTTGGCTGTAAAGTACTATCGGGAACGTTATACCGTTACCGGAATTTTTGAAAATAAACCTTATGAAGGTATTACAAGTCTTCTCAGACAGCTAAAAGAGAAAGGCTATTTATTGGCAGTGGCCTCCTCCAAGCCGGATTCCATGGTAAAGGTGGTCCTAGAGCATTTTCATCTTCAGAACTACTTTCATGTTGTAAAAGGCAGCGATATCAACCGCCCTACCATGACAAAAGCACAGGTAATTGAAGAAGTGTTAGAAGAATTGGCGCTTTCAGACAGAACAGAAGCCGTGATGATTGGAGATAGATTTTATGATGTCAGAGGCGCAAGAGAAGCAGGACTTTCCTGTATTGGTGTTGCTTACGGATACGGCAGCAGGGAAGAGTTGGAGCAAGAGGGTGCTGTGGCAGTGGCAGAAACTGTAGCAGAATTAGGAAGCCTTTTCGGTGTTTCAGAAAAAAAGGAACAGGATTTTCAGATTTATGATATCGGGAAAGAATTGTTTTCTTCTCCTGTATATCCGGGAGATCCAAAGCCTGAAAAATCCCCTTTTCTGGCAATAGAAAAAGGGGATATCTGCAATCTTACCATTATCAAAATGGGAAGCCATAATGGAACACATCTGGACGCACCTAAACACTTTTGTCAGGGAAAAGGCGGCGTGGATACCATTCCTCTTGAAAAATGTGTAGGGTATTGCAAAGTAGTTGAGATTTCCGGTGTAATTACCGGAAAAGACATGGAAAGATTTTTGGCAGACGGAACAAAAAAATTGCTTTTAAAAGGGGAGATTCTCCTGACACCGGAGGCTGCCAGGGTTATAGCAGATGCGAAAATTGACTTAATCGGTGTAGAAAGCCAGACTGTGGGGGAGGGCCATACGCAGCCTGTGATACATGAGATTTTACTTTCTGTGGAAGTAGTAATACTGGAAGGACTGGTGTTAAAACAGGTGAAACCAGGACAGTATTTTCTTGCAGCGCAGCCCTTGAAATGGGAAGGACTGGACGGTTCTCCGGTAAGACCGGTGCTGATATCCGCAGATTAACCGGGATAAAGAATCAGACATGGGGTTTATGATATGCAGGAAACATATATGGAAGGACAGATTATTACAGACAAAAATTGATTAATCTTAATCTTATTGCATAGGAAATTCCTTTGGAATCCTATGCAATAAAAAACACATTTGCCGCGAAATTCTCTTTTATTGGCTCTTCTTTTTGGGATTTATCTGTGCCAGAATAATCGCTCCAAACATCAGGACACAGCCCAGTATTTCCCGTCCGGTCAGAGTCTGACCAAGGATAATCCAGCCCGCCAGAACAGAAACCACAGATTCCAGACTGAGTATCAGAGAGGCTATGGTAGGGTCTGTGCCGCGCTGTCCGATAATCTGAAAGGTGTATGCTACCCCGCAGGATAAAATCCCGGCATAGCAGATGGGCAGCCAGGCTGCAAAAATATCTGCCCAATGCGGTTCTTCAAAAGCAAACATCAGGACACTGGACAGAACTCCTGCAAAGAGGAACTGAATACAGGACAGCTTTGTACCGCTGACTTTTTCCGTAAAATGGTCCACCACCATAATATGAATCGCAAAGCAAATGGAACAGGTAAGAATCAGAAAGTCCCCTTTGCTTAAAGAAAAGCTGCCCTTCATACAGAGCAAATACAGTCCTATCAGAGCAATGGCAACGCTGATCCAGATTTTCATACCTGCCTTTCTTTTGAGGAAGATTCCCAGAATCGGCACAATAATAATATAAAGAGCTGTAATAAAACCTGCCTTTGCCACAGTCGTATAGGCGATTCCCACTTGCTGCAGAGTGGTGGAAACAAACATCATAAATCCGCATAAAAGTCCGCCGATAAGTAAGTCCCCGGGTCTGTCCAGAACCTTTTTTTCTTCCGTACCACCGGATTTTTCCACATTCTTTTTTCCGGAACGATTCAGAAAAATCACGCAGGGAATCAGGACAATTCCACCTAAAAGGCAACGAACCGCGTTAAAAGTATAGGGGCCTACATAGTCCATTCCCGCGCTTTGCGCCACAAAGGCAACGCCCCAGATAATTGCTGTAATAAAAAGCAGAATAAAGTTTTTTGAATGTTTTGCTGACATGATTTACTCCTTAAAAACAGAGGGTGTCGCACCAAACATATGGCAGAAAGCCTGTTGTTTTGTGCGGCACCCTTTTTGTTTATTTTATTCTCTTCTTTCCTTCGTAAAGCTTAGTCCAGTGATTTGTGATACTCCTGTAAGGATTTTAAAGTAGCAGTTTCTTTTGTAAGCACTGCCTTGATTCCCTTTGCACTTGCAAGTGCAGCAGAAATGGTTGTGATATAAGGTATTTTTTTGTTGATAGCTGTTTTTCGCAGGTAAGAGTCATCGTATTTGCTTTGTTTTCCGGCAGGTGTATTGACAATTAAATCAATCTGACCGTTTACCATAGCGTCATAGATGTTTGGACGTCCTTCCTGAAGTTTTTTCAGCATTTCACATTCCACACCATTTTCGTTGAAGTATTTTGCACAGCCTTCTGTGGAAACAATCTTAAATCCAAGCTCATGGAACTGTCTTGCAGCTTCTAAAGCGCCTGCACGGTCATTTTTGTTTACGCTGACTAAAGCAGTTCCACCAAGAGGCAGTTTTGCTCCGGCTGCTTCCTGTGCTTTGTAGTAAGCCATACCAAAGGATTCGCTCATGCCGAGCACTTCACCGGTAGAACGCATTTCCGGTCCCAGAAGAGGGTCAACCTCAGGGGAACATATTAAATGGGAATACGGCTTCTTTTACACCGTAATATGGGTGCGCCTTTTCTTCAAAAGCTGTTACATCAGGACGTTCTCCTGTCAGTTTATAGGTCATAAGCTTTGTGGCAATGTTTGCCATGTTAATGTTACAGACCTTAGATACCAGCGGCACGGTACGGGAAGCGCGTGGATTTGCTTCCAGAACATAAACCTTGCCCTCACAGATAGCATACTGCATGTTCATCAGACCTACAACGCCCATTTCACATGCAATGGCAGTAGTATATTTGCGGATTAAAGCCTTGTTTTCTTCTGAAATTTCTACAGAAGGAATCACACAGGCAGAGTCACCGGAATGAATACCGGCCTGCTCAATGTGCTGCATAACAGTAGGAACAAACGCATGGGTACCATCAGAAATTGCGTCTGTTTCACATTCCAGGGCATTCTGCAGGAATTTGTCCATGAGAATCGGGCGTTCCGGAGTTACATCAATGGCAGCAGCCATATAGTTTCTCAGCATATTGTCGTCGTATACGACCTCCATACCGCGTCCGCCCAAAACATAAGAAGGACGAACCATCATCGGATAACCAATGCGATGTGCAATTTCCAGAGCTTCCTCCACATTTACAGCCATTCCTGATTCCGGCATTGGAATTTCCAGTTTGTGCATCATTTCGTTAAACAGGTCACGGTCTTCTGCCATATCAATAACAGCAGGAGAAGTACCCAGAATTTTAGCGCCTCTTTCTTTCCAGCTCTGCTGCAATGTTAAGAGGAGTCTGACCGCCAAACTGTACGATAATGCCAAGAGGTTTTTCTTTGTTGTAAATAGACATAACGTCTTCTACTGTCAGAGGCTCAAAATACAGTTTATCAGAGGTATCATAGTCTGTGGAAACCGTTTCTGGATTACAGTTGACCATGATGGTTTCAAAGCCAAGTTCTCTTAAAGTAAAGGCTGCATGTACACAACAGTAGTCAAATTCGATACCCTGTCCGATACGGTTTGGACCACCGCCAAGCACCATAATTTTTCTGCCGTTGGATACCGGTGCTTTGTCTTCTCCGGTATAGGTAGAATAGTAGTAAGCAGTAGGCTCTTCTACACCGCTGACCGGTACTGCGTCCCAGCGTTCCTGCATACCGAGGGCTTCTCTGCGTTTGAATAATTCCCATTCATCAATTTCCAGAAGCTGTGCCAGATATTTATCAGAAAATCCGTCCTTTTTCGCCTGAATCAGCAGTTCGTCAGGAAGTTCCTGCCCTTTGTAGGAAAGAATTTCTTCTTCCTCATCAACCAGTTCTTTCATCTGCTCTAAGAACCACATTTTGATATAAGTCATTTTATGAAGCTCTTCCAGAGGAGCGCCTTTGCGAATCGCTTCGTATAAGATAAACTGTCTTTCGCTGGTTGGCTCTGCAAGCTTGAGATACAGTTCTTCCAGAGTCATTTCGTGGAGGTCTTTCATAAAGCCAAGGCCATAGCAGCCTCTTTCCAGAGAACGAATGGCTTTCTGAAGAGCTTCCTTGTAGTTTTTACCAATGGACATGACCTCGCCTACAGCCTTCATCTGTGTACCCAGCTTATCCTGGGAGCCTTTGAATTTTTCAAATGCCCAACGTGCAAATTTAATTACAACATAATCTCCGGAAGGTTTATATTTATCCAGAGTTCCTTCTTTCCAGTATGGAATTTCATCGAGAGTCAGTCCTGCTGCAAGAAGGGCAGATACATAAGCGATTGGGAATCCTGTTGCTTTACTTGCAAGAGCAGAGGAACGGGAGGTTCTCGGATTGATTTCAATAATTACCACACGGTCAGATACCGGGTCATGGGCAAACTGTACGTTTGTACCGCCGATAACACCTACAGATTCTACAATGGCATGCGCCTGTTTTTCCAGACGATCCTGCAGCTCCTGTGAAATGGTGAGCATTGGCGCAGAGCAGAAGGAATCTCCTGTATGGATACCAACCGGGTCAATATTTTCGATGAAGCAGACAGATACCTTGTTTCCTTTGGCATCACGCACAACCTCAACTTCCAGTTCTTCCCAGCCTAAAATAGATTCTTCTACCAGAACCTGGTTAATCATGGAAGCAGCAATACCTCTTGCAGCAACCTTCTTTAATTCTTCTTCATTATAAACGAGTCCGCCGCCGGTACCGCCCATGGTATAAGCCGGACGGATAACACAGGGATATCCCAGTTCTTTGGCAATGCTTACGGCTTCTTCTACAGAATAAGCCGGCGCACTTCTTGCCATTTCAACCCCTAATTCGTCCATGGCTTTTTTAAATTCAATACGGTCTTCACCGCGGCTGATGGCATCGACCTGAACACCGATAACCTCTACGTTATATTTGTCCAGTACGCCTGCATGGTAAAGCTCCTCACAGAGATTCAGACCGGACTGACCGCCCAGGTTCGGAAGAAGGGCATCTGGTCTTTCTTTTTCAATGATTTCTGTCAGACGATCTACATTTAAAGGCTCAATGTAAGTAACATCAGCAGTAGAAGGGTCTGTCATAATGGTGGCAGGGTTTGAATTTACCAGTACGATCTCATAACCCAGGCTTCTTAAAGCTTTACATGCCTGTGTACCGGAATAGTCAAATTCACATGCCTGTCCGATGATAATAGGACCGGAACCAATAATAAGAATTTTGTTTATATCGTTTCTCTTTGGCATAAAGAACCTCCATTTATATATGATTTTTACATATCGGGAAAATTAATCCAGTGACAGTATAACATAAGGAAAGTTTAGTTATCAAGATGAAATGAAGGATTCTCTCAGAAACTGTCGGAATTTCGCTTTACCGTACCAAACTTCTATGCTATAATTGACTAAAATCATTGGAAATACCAAGAATTTTCAAGAAAATTTCTAAAAACTACCGAAAAAGAAGGAGGTACGGGGAAATGATTGAAGTGAAAAATCTGACAAAATATTATAATTTTGCCGAAAGGCCTGCAGTGAAAAATGTAAATTTTCTGGCAAGAGAGGGAGAGGTTACGGTTCTTCTTGGACCAAACGGAGCCGGAAAATCCACTACCATCAAAAGTATTGTCAATCTTTTAAATTATCAGGGGGAAGTCAACATCTGCGGTTATCCGAATCACAGTCTGGAGGCAAAAAGAAGTTTTGGCTATGTGCCGGAGGTACCGATTCTCTATGACCTGCTTACTGTGGAAGAAAGCATCAATTTCATTGGTAAGGCATACCGTCTGCAAAATTACCGGGAAACCGCAGAAGCATATTTGGAACTTTTTGAACTAACGGCACAGAAGGATAAGCTGTCAAAGGAATTGAGCAAAGGTATGCGGCAGAAACTGAGCATGCTTCTGGCTCTTCTCATACAGCCCAAAGCCCTTCTGGTTGACGAGCCTATGGTAGGTCTGGATCCTGCGAGCATTGAGGCAGTCCTGCAGCTTTTTATTCGTTTGAAAGAGCAGGGAACCTCCGTATTAATCAGCACTCATATCATTGATGTGGTCAATGACATCTGGGATTGTGCCTACATTATGAAACAGGGAGAAATTGTACGTGAAATCCACAGAGGAGAAGAGGGCAGTGAAACTTTGAAACAGATATTCTTTGAAACAACTGCGGAGGGGAAAGCATGAATTCTTTGATGTATTTAACTTTTACCAAAATAAAAGGTATGATACGGAATCAGTTCCGCAGCATTACCTCCGGTCTGATAACTATTTTTACAGTGCTTCTATACGGCGGTCTGGTGATTATGGTATTTGCAGGTTCTAAAAGCTATGACCCGGAACTCATGGGGCTTGATGCCAATCTGGCTCTTATGGCCGGCATTGGAATGACAGCCCTTATTATGCTCACCGTTCTTTTGAACAGTCGGAAAGCCCTGGTGTATGACACGGACGCCTACTATCTTTTTGCAGGTCCTTACAACCGAAAACAGGTGAATTTTTACATTATGGGGCAGAGTATAGTCCATGCCCTCTTATATGCTTTGCTGGGTTGCTTTATGATGGCCATGTTTTCCATGGGAAACTTTTTTTCTGTTCCCTACTTTCTCCTTGCCCTTACTGCACTCTGGTTGGTGCTGTTTTTCTTCTTTTTGCTGACAGATTATATTTATATGTGGTCTTTGGTAGACAAGAAGTATGGAAAATGGCATTATGCAGTGGCAGGTCTGTTTTTCCTCTCTGTACTTATTGTACTTCTGCTCTCCGCAGCCCGTACAGAGTATGAAATCAAAGAAGGGCTTCTGGCATTTGTCCTGGGAGAAGAATTTTATTATGTTCCTTTTTTTGGCTGGGCGAAATGGGCGTTAAACTCCTTTCTCGCACAGGATTATCTTGCAATTCTCCCTGGAATGGGACTTTTACTTGCTTCGAATCTGGCTATTGTGGTATTCTTTTTACACTTTGACAAAAACATTGCAGAGCAGGCAGTACAGGACGCGGAAGCTGTCAGTGATTATGTCCGCAAGGCAAAAGCAAACGGCGGAGCCTCTGCCACAGCGGTACAAAAAGTAAAGCATGTAAAAGGAGAATTCCCGGAAGGCGCCCGGGCTATCTTCTTCAAAAATCTGCTGATTATGCGAAAAACCGGAAATTTTCTCAGAAAACAGGATATTATGATTCTGGTCATTTATTTTGTGGTCAGCTATGTGGCCGTGCCGGAGGGCAGGTTTTATATGTTCTGCTATATGCTGATTCTGTGGCTGTTCAGCCTGTTAAATGACAAGGAACTTTTGGGAGATTTAAAGAATTATCAGATTTATCTCATTCCGGAAAGTCCGCTGAAAAAGCTTATCTATGCAATTTTACCTGCATACATTAAGGTAGCGGTGATTATCAGCACTGCCATTGTATTTGCAGGCATATTAAACCGTATGTCCCTGCTTTCCATTCTGCAGTACCTGATTATGCTTTTAGGATACGGTATGATTTTCATTGCAGGAACCGTGCTTTCCGTACGAATTTTAAAGACCAGAAGCAATGTCATGCTGGAAAGTCTTCTGCGCATGCTGATTATTCTGGCATGTGCAGTACCTGCAACGATTATCGGTTTCCTGTGTTACCTGTTTTTCCAGGATCTCCATGTTACCATGCTGGTTATTTCTGCAGGAACACTGGTGTTGAATTTTCTTGTATCAGCGCTTGTTATTGTAGCTTGTCAGGGTATGATGAACGGAAGAGAATTATAATATAGAAAAATAGTAGGAGAAAAGACATGTTAGCAGCAAAAGAAGAGATTCGGATTGAACAGGCAGTGGTACATATTATGGATTCCTCTTTGGGAGTTCCTGTATTATCAGATACCCTTTTAGACTGTGGTTCTGATTTCGCGGATTTTCTGAAAGCCCACATTTTCAGAATCGATACCAGCGATGATATAAAAAACTGTACCTTTGAAGAAGATTCATCTATTTTCAGACTGATAGAGAAATGGACACCGGAAAGCTTTTTAGAAAATTCCCAGAAAATTGCCACAGAGCTGTATACCCTGATGAATCAGAACATTGAAATACCTGCGGCGGACTTGCTGGTAGTGGAATATTCTGTAGAAAAGCACCGCTATCTTGCCCTTTTAAAAATGAATTACAAAACCTCGTACACCCATCTGACCAATGCAGATCCTTGGGGAAATAACAATGACATTATTATGCAGAAGGCCATTTTACCGGGAGAAACTCAAAAGCTTTCAGAAGCAGCGCTCATAGATTTGTCTTCTCCTCAGTATGTGCGTCTGGTAGAGAAAAAGTATGAGGTAAATGGAGTAAAAACCAATTATTTTTCCAAAATGTTTTTAAAGTGTAAAGGCTCTCTGTCCTCTAAATCAAAGCTTGCGCTGGTAAGCAAGGCAGTGACTGAAGTGCAGAAAAAGTATTTTCATGAATCCGAGCAGTTTGAAGTGCAGATGGAAACCAAAAGCATTTTAAATGAGGAATTTACACAGCAGGGAGGTTTTACAGTGCCGGCTGTTGTGGATAAAATTTTTAAGGATCACCCGCAGATGAAGGAAGAGGTACAGGAAAAGCTGGAAAAGTACAATCTCACAGAGGCTACCGTAGAGCCTCAGAATCCTGCCACCACCAGAAAATTCACTGCCCAGCATTTAAAAACTGATACCGGCATTGAGTTGAAAATTCCCATGGAGGAGTATAACAACAAAGACCGTATTGAATTTATCACCAATCCGGACGGAACAATTTCTGTATTAATTAAAAATATAGGAAACATTGTGAGCAGATAAAATACAAATACATGTTGAGCTTCTGAAAAAAACATGCTATAATTACCTGTAATTGCCCCTTTAAAGTCGTTAAACATCAACGTTTTAATGGGAGAAAGAATCAAAAAAAGAGGTAACGAAAATGGAAAAAGAAAGAGAGAAATTTTCGTCCCGTCTTGGCTTTATCCTGATTTCTGCAGGATGTGCCATCGGACTGGGAAATGTGTGGAGATTTCCTTACATTACAGGTAAGTACGGCGGTGCGGCGTTTGTGCTGATTTATCTGTTTTTCCTGCTGGTTCTGGGTCTGCCTATTATGGTTATGGAATTTGCAGTGGGAAGAGCAAGCCAGAGAAGTATTGCCACCTCCTTTAATGTATTGGAAAAGGAGGGAAGTAAATGGCATATTTACCGGTACTTCGGCATGGCGGGAAATTATCTGTTAATGATGTTCTATACCACCATTGGTGGCTGGATGCTGTCCTATTTCTTTAAAATGGCAAAGGGAGAGTTCCAGGGACTGGATATTACAGGGGTAACCCAAACCTTTGATACTTTACGATCCGATGCCCCTACTATGATCTTCTGGATGCTGATGGTTGTTGTTCTGAGTTTTCTGGTATGCTCCATGGGACTGCAAAGTGGTGTAGAGCGTATTAACAAGATTATGATGGTAGTGCTTTTGCTTCTTATGGTAGTATTGGCAATCAATTCCTGCCTTTTGCCCGGAGCAGGAGAGGGTCTGAAGTTCTATCTGGTACCGGATTTTAACAAGCTGGTAGAAAACGGAATTTCCGAGGCAGTGTTTGCTGCTATGGGGCAGGCATTTTTTACCCTCAGTCTGGGCATCGGCGCACTGGCGATTTTCGGAAGCTACATAGGAAAAGAGAGAAAGCTTACAGGAGAAGCTGTCAATATCCTGGTGCTGGATACCACGGTGGCTTTAATCGCTGGTCTGATTATTTTTCCGGCATGCTTTGCCTTTGGTATCAATCCGGGAGAGGGACCGGGACTGGTTTTTGTCACCCTGCCCAATGTGTTTAATGAAATGCCCGGCGGAAGACTCTGGGGCGCTCTGTTCTTTCTGTTTATGACCTTTGCAGCCCTGTCTACCATTATTGCAGTTTTCCAGAATCTGATTTCCTTTGCACAGGATTTGTGGAACTGGAGTCTGAAAAAAGCTGTGCTGGTCAATGGAATCGCCGTGTTTGTTCTGTCCCTGCCCTGCATTTTCGGTATGACCATCTGGAGTGATTTCACAATCCTGGGAAAACAGATCATGGATTTTGAAGATTTCCTGGTAAGCAACAACATGCTGCCTCTGGGTTCTTTGGTATATCTGTTATTCTGTGTCAGCCGCTATGGCTGGGGCTGGGATAAGTTCCTGAAAGAGGCAAATACAGGAGAAGGGCTTTCCTTCCCCAAAAAGCTGAGAGTTTATCTGACTTTTGTGTTGCCTTTGGTGGTATTTTATATCTTTATCCAGGGATACTGGAGTCTTTTTCAGAATTTATAGAAAAAAGCAGCTTTTTCCGGCAGAGAAGTGTGTTCCTTTCATGCTTCTCTGCTTTTTTTCTCAGTTTTGGAAAAATTTCTTGAAATCACAGGACTTTATGGGTATACTTAAAACAAAGCGGTATCCTATACCGCGGCGGGAGAATCAAGAGATAAAGGAGCTTAAAAAATGAAGAGAATATTACTGAAATTAAGCGGTGAAGCACTTGCCGGACCGAAAAAGACCGGATTTGATGAAGCAACCGTTATGGAAGTTGCAAAGCAGGTAAAGGTGCTGACAGAGGAAGGTATTCAGGTAGGTATTGTCATTGGAGGAGGAAACTTCTGGAGAGGACGTACCAGCGAGAATATTGACCGCACAAAGGCAGATCAGATAGGTATGCTGGCAACCGTTATGAACTGCATTTATGTTTCAGAGATTTTCAGAGCAGCGGGTATGAAGACCAGCGTGCTGACCCCTTTTGAGTGCGGTTCTTTTACCAAGCTGTTTTCCAAAGACCGTGCAAATAAATACTTTGAAAGGGGTATGGTTGTCTTCATGGCAGGAGGAACCGGACACCCTTATTTTTCTACAGATACGGCCACTGTACTTCGGGCTGTTGAGATTGAGGCAGAAACTATTTTTCTGGCAAAAGCTGTAGACGGTGTATATGACAGTGATCCGAAAACAAATCCGGCTGCAAAGAAATACGATGAAGTCAGCATTCAGGAAGTCATTGATAAAAAACTGGCTGTTGTAGATATGACAGCATCTATTTTATGCATGGAAAATAAAATGCCCATGCTGGTCTTTGGCTTAAATGAGGAAAACAGCATTGTAAATACTGCTCACGGCAATTTTACAGGCACAAAAGTTCTGGTATAGAACTTGCATAGACAGAATAATTTCAGGAGGATTAAAAGATGGCAGACGAAAGAATACAGGTATATGAAAACAAAATGACAAAAACACTGGAAGGACTGACAAAAGAGCTGGTAACAATCCGTGCAGGACGTGCCAATCCGCATATTCTGGATAAGCTGACCGTAGACTATTACGGAACGCCAACTCCCCTTCAGCAGGTAGCAAACATTACGGTTCCGGAAGCCCGTATGATTCAGATTCAGCCATGGGAAGCATCTCTGATTAAAGAAATCAGCAAAGCAATTATGGCATCTGACCTGGGATTAAATCCAAACAGCGACGGAAAGATTATCCGTCTGGTATTACCGGAACTTACAGAAGAACGCAGAAAAGAACTGGTAAAGGACGTTAAGAAAAAAGGAGAGGCTGCAAAGGTAGCTGTCCGCAATGTCCGCAGAGATGCCAACGATGCCTTTAAAAAGCTGGCAAAACAGGACGTATCTGAAGACGAAATCAAAGAGCTGGAAGAAAAAATCCAGAAGGTTACAGATAAATTTGTAAAAGAAATTGACAAAGCAGTAGAAGAAAAATCCAAAGAAATTCTGACTGTATAGAACAAGGAAGGGTTTGTCACACAAAACAGCAATCAGAAATCCCTATGCTTTTGTGTGACAGCCCCTTTTATGCGTAGGAGGAAAAATCATGAAGGTTCCCAATCATGTGGCCATTATTTTAGACGGCAACGGACGCTGGGCAAAGGCAAAGGGCATGCCCAGAACCTATGGGCATATCAAGGGCTGCGAAAATCTGGAAAAAATCTGCAGCATTGCCAAGGAACTGGGAGTAAAATATCTTACTGTATACGCTTTTTCCACGGAAAACTGGAAACGCTCCAAGGAAGAAGTAGATGGATTGATGAAACTGTTTCGCAATTATATGAAAAAATGCATCAAAATTTCTGCGGAGAACAAAATGCGGGTGAAGGTAATTGGCGACCCAACCGCTTTTGACAAAGATTTGCAGCAAAAAATCCGGGAGTTAGAAGAATATTCCAGCCAATACGACGAACTGCACTTTCAGATTGCCCTGAACTATGGAAGCAGAGATGAAATCAGAAGAGCTATGCAGCACATGGCAGAAGATGTGAAAAAAGGCATACTTTTGCCGGAAACAATTACAGAGGATACGGTTTCCTCTTATCTGGATACCGGCGGTCTTCCTGACCCGGATCTTTTAATCCGTACCAGTGGAGAGGAACGCCTTTCTAATTTCCTTATGTGGCAGCTTGCCTATACGGAATTTTATTTTACTGACGTGCCGTGGCCGGATTTTGACAAACCGGAATTTGAAAAGGCCATTGATAAATTCAATCACAGAGAACGCAGGTACGGCGGTGTAAAGGAGGAATCACATGTTTAAAACAAGACTTTTAAGCGGCATTGTTCTGGTTATCATTGCCGTACTGTCTGTTGCGGCAGGAGGACCTGTGCTGTTTGCAGTGCTTCTGGGTATTTCCCTGGTTGGAGTAAACGAACTTTACCGCGCCATGGAAGTACATCAAAAAGGATTCGGTCCTCTGGAAATCGCAGGCTATGCAGGTACAATCCTGTACTATATTTCTCTTTTGTGGAACAGAACAGAAGATTTATCCGTTATGCTCATTCTCTTCACTCTGGTGCTGATTATGGGGGTGTATGTTTTTTATTATCCCAGATATCGGGCAGAGCAGATTATGGCAGCGCTTTTCGGTGTGATTTATGTGGCAGTTATGCTGTCTTATATTTACAAAACCAGAAATCTGGAAGGCGGCGCATGGCTGGTAGGACTGATTTTCTTAAGTTCCTGGGGAAGTGATACCTGTGCTTACTGCGTGGGAATGCTCATTGGAAAACATAAAATGGCGCCGGTATTAAGCCCGAAAAAATCTGTGGAAGGCGGCGTAGGCGGTGTCCTAGGCGCAGCCCTGTTAGGCGCTTTATATGCCTTTGCCATTACAGGCGTAAACCCGACTGATGGACACACACCTGTGATGTATGCCATTATCTGTGCCATTGGCGCATTGATTTCCATGGTAGGAGATCTGGCAGCATCTGCCATTAAAAGGAACAAAGAAATCAAAGACTACGGAACACTCATTCCGGGACACGGCGGTATATTAGACCGTTTTGACAGTGTGCTTTTCACTGCGCCGTTTATCTATTTCCTGGCGAGTGTGCTGATATAGAGATAGTATAAAGAGGAATTTGTTATGAAAAAAATTGTAATTTTAGGCTCTACAGGTTCTATCGGAACACAGACGCTGGATATTGTGAGTAAAAACGAAGATTTACAGGTAGTAGGAATTTCTGCCGGCCAAAACATTTCCATGCTGGAAGAGCAGATTCGCCTCTTTCAGCCGCGACTTGCAGCCGTGGGTGACGAAGAAAAGGCAAAAGAGCTGAGGGAAAGAGTCCGCGATACCAACTGCCGGGTAGTCGGCGGTATGGAAGGACTCTTAGAGCTTGCGGTTATGGAAGAAGCAGAAATACTGGTTACTGCCATTGTCGGCATGATTGGAATCCGTCCCACCATGGAAGCCATAAAAGCAGGAAAAGACATTGCCCTGGCAAATAAAGAAACCCTGGTTACAGCAGGGCATCTCATCATGCCCCTGGCAAAGGAATATGGGGTAGAAATCCTGCCTGTGGACAGTGAACACAGCGCTATTTTCCAGTGCTTAAACGGAGAGAAAGAAAAGACCATTGACAAACTTTTGATTACTGCTTCCGGCGGTCCTTTCCGAGGAAGAAAACGTGCAGATTTGGAAAACATACAGGTGGAGGATGCCTTAAAGCACCCCAACTGGGCTATGGGGCAGAAGATTACCATTGATTCGGCAACCTTGGTAAATAAGGGTCTGGAGGTCATGGAAGCCAAATGGCTCTTTGGGGTGGATTTAGACCATATCCAGGTAGTCGTACAGCCCCAAAGTGTGATTCATTCCATGATACAGTTCACAGATGGCAGCATTATGGCGCAGCTTGGCACACCAGATATGCGGCTTCCCATACAGTATGCCCTGTACAGGGGAGCGCGCAGATATCTGGACGGGGAAAGGCTGGATTTTGCTGCACTTGGCTCTATCACCTTTGAGAATCCGGATATGGAAACCTTTAAAGGACTTCCTCTTGCTATAGAGGCCGCAAAAAGGGGCGGTTCCATGCCTACGGTGTTTAATGCCGCAAATGAAAAAGCAGTGGCATTATTCCTACAGAGAAAAAATCCAGTTTCTGGATATTTATACCATTATTGAGGAAGCTATGGAAAACCATCAGGTGATTTCCAATCCTGCCGTAGAAGATATACTGAAGATTGAACAAGACGTATACGACAGAATTGAAAGCAGGTGGTAGGTTGAAGATTTTAATTGCGATTATTGTTTTTTCTGTTATTATTCTCTTTCATGAACTGGGGCATTTTCTTCTGGCAAAGAAAAACGGAATTAAGGTTCTGGAATTTTCTCTTGGTATGGGACCAAGACTTTTATCCACAGAAAAGGGAGAAACACGATATTCTCTAAAGCTCTTTCCCATTGGCGGCTCCTGTATGATGGCGGGAGAGGACGATGATGATACCAGCGAAGGTTCTTTTAACAATGCCTCTGTCTGGGCAAGGATTTCTGTGGTAGCGGCAGGACCCATATTCAACTTTCTTCTTGCCTTCCTTTTTGCCATGATTATTACCAGTGTAATGGGGTATGACCCGCCGGAGGTTTTAAAGGTTACAGAAGGATCTCCTGCCTGGGAAGCAGGCCTCCGAGAGGGAGATTTAATTACAGAGTTTCAGGGAAAAAAGATTGTGGTTGGAAGAGATTTGGACTCCTATATGACCCTTCATGGGCTTCAGGACGAACAGATTTCTCTTACCTATAAGCGGAACAAGGAGGAGCATGACATTACCTTTCGCGCGGACAGCGAAACAAGGTATATGCTGGGCTTTCACTATGCAGCAGAGGGAAAACCTGAAATTCTTCAGGTTATGCTGAATAGCTCCATGCAGAAGGCAGGAGTGCAGGCAGGAGATATTATCCGGGAAATAAACGGTGTTAAAATAGAAGACAGCCAGGAACTGATGAGTTATCTAAAGGAACACCCTCTGGATGGCGAAAAGGTCAGCCTGGGAATTGAACGAAACGGAAAGGTGGAAACCATTGCCGCCAAACCGCAGATGACAAAGCAGATTGATTCTGGATTTGTATATAATATTTATCGGGAAAAGACCAACTTCCTGGGAGTTCTTCGCTACAGCGTCACAGAGGTGCGCTACTGGATTTCCACTACTGTTGAGAGTCTGGCTATGCTTATAAAAGGGCAATTTACGGTAAATGACCTTTCCGGTCCTGTGGGAATTATTGAAGTTATCGGAGATTCCTATGAAGAAGCAAAGACAGGCGGTGCAGTAATGGTATCCATGCAGATGCTGTACTGGGCAATTTTGCTGTCCGCAAACCTGGGAGTTATGAACCTTCTTCCCATTCCGGCTCTGGACGGCGGCAGGCTGGTCTTTTTGCTTATTGAAGCTGTACGTAAGAAAAGGCTGAATCCCAATGTAGAAGGCATGATACATTTTGCAGGCTTTATGCTGCTCATGCTGCTTATGGTCTTTGTTATGTTTAATGATTTCAGGAGATTGTAAGAAACAGAAGAATTATGAATAAGATTTTAATGTATATACTGGCGGCAGGAGTGCTTTTGGGCGGCATTGACCAGCTTTCAGGGAATAAGCGGGGATATGGGAAATGTCTGGAGGAGGGCTTTATGCTCATGGGGCCTACCGCGCTGTCCATGGTGGGCATGCTGTGTCTGATTCCTCTGATTTCTGCAGGCTTTCGCAGCTTTATTGTCCCGTTTTTTTCTCTTACCGGTGCAGACCCTTCTGTACTTGGAGGACTGCTTGCCATTGATATGGGCGGTTATCAGCTTGCAAAGGATCTGGCAGAAAATCCTGTTGTGGGAAGCTACGCCGGAGTGCTGATTTCTGCTACCTTTGGCTGTACCCTGGTTTTTACCATTCCCGTAGGGATGGAAATTGTGGAAGAAAAGGACAGAGGAGCCTTTGCAAAGGGTATTCTTACCGGGCTTGCCGCGCTTCCGGCAGGACTTTTGGCAGGCGGGCTTTTATGTGGGCTTTCCTTTTTGGAAGTGTTTTGGAACAGTATGCCAATTTTTATTCTGTCCCTTTTGCTTGGTCTTGGATTGAAATTTTTCCCGGACGGTATGATGACAGGTTTTCGGATTTTTGCAAAAGGTATGAAGCTTTTGATTACACTTGGTCTTCTCTTAGGTGCTTTGTCCTATTTTTTGAAGCAAAATTTGATACCAGGGCTTGCACCTATTGAAGATGCTTTGGCAGTTGTGGCTTCCATTGGCATTACCATGCTTGGCAGTCTTCCGCTGGCAGAATTTTTAAGACGTCTTATGCGTAAGCCCTTCCGAAAGCTGGGTCATCGCTTCGGCTTGAATGAAACCAGTGTGTCCGGATTAATGATTGGCATGGTAAGCCCTATTCCGCAGCTTACCTCCATGAAGGATATGGATTCTGTGGGAAAAGTGGCGAATACTGCTTTTTCCGTAAGCGCTGCATCGGCGTTGGCAGCCCACGCAGGTTTTACACTCAGTGTGGAACCCAATATAGTGGGGGCACTTCTGACAGCGAAAGTGACAGGTGCATTGGCTGCACTTGCGGCTGTATTGCTTCTGCAGAAGAAAAAAGAAGTAAAGAAACGATAAAACATGGAATACCATTCTTTGCAAAGCTCCTGAGTGGCTGAAGTAAAGAATGGTATTCCGTTTTTAGTTTTTTGCTTTTGAAGTTCCTGCAGGGGTGTTTTTTAAACAAGTTCGGCGATTCTGGTAACACCTACATAGATATCCTGAATTTCATACCAGGTAGGGTAGTCAACAACTCCCGTAGCCGGAAGCCCGAAAATTCGCTGAAATTCCCGTACCGCATTTTGGGTAGCCTCTCCGTAAATGCCGTCTGCGTTCACAGAGGGAAGGGCTGGATAGGATTTACTGATAGCATTTAGCTGCTCCTGTATCTGACGAACCTTGCTGCCGGAAGAACCGATATCTAAGGGCTGCCCAGGCCAGGAGGCAGGAATACCTGAAATTTCCTCTGCGGCATTGATATACATGTTGTCCCCGTAGAAATTCCGCAGGATTTCAATAGCAGAGTAGCCCTGATCCCCCAGGTATTTGGATCCCCATTGTGTCATCCAATTTGGGCACTGCACCCTTTCCCCGTCGCAATACTGGGTAAGAATCGGCTGACGCACTCCGGGGCGGGAAAGATAATTGTCAAAAAGCTCATCGACTACTTCAGAAATACTTTCAAAGACGTTGCGTCCGTGTATCCATTTGTGATCAAAGGCAGTAGAGGAGGTAATGGTAAAGTCGTATCCCTTGTTCCGGTACCACTCTGTGTAAACCCGGTTCAAGGTAAAGGACATAATTGCCAGCACATTTGCCCGTATAGTATCTTTCGGCCAGGTGGCATAAATTTCACTGCTTGCAACATTTTTAATATAGTCACGATACCGAACATAATAATCCTTTGCTGATGGATTGGTTGGAACTCCGTCGTGTACCACCACATATTCCGGAACGACTACCCGGCTCAATACGATTTCTCCGGAAGTGTTCATAGGCTTAATTTCTTCTTCCGGGATTTTGGGTGGGTATTCTCCATAAAGGGTATGCGCAGGAATGACAATATCTTCAAAGGAATTTTCCGGTGTAGAGGGATTCATCACAGCCCTCTGGACAGCGGTAGACTCCGGCAGGATTTCCGCTCCGGAAATATCCAGATTTTCAAAGCCATCTCTGGAAATTCGGATAGTATATTCCGAATAAGGCTGATACTCCGATGGCGCCATGCTATATTCCAGAGGTGGAGCAGGAAGTGTCAGTTCTGGAATCATACCGCTCGCATCGGTTTTCACCTCTTCAATCACAGAATTCGGTTCCCCGGAATAGGAAATGGTAACCGTGGCGTCTTCAATGGGCTGATTTCTAAGCGCAGATACTACGTAAAGACGGAGCTTTCCCTCATCTGTTTCTTCTGTCTGTGCTGCTTTTAAGGGAGGTATATACATAATAAGACCTCAGTTTTTTCATTGCTTTAGTATATGCAGGAAAAAATATCCGGATAAAAAGATTGGAAAAAAATCCATAATTTGTTGAAATTTTCTCCAATTCGCGATAGAATAGCAATAGATGTTATGCAAAAGCAATAAGCAAGACAGAAATGAGTAGGAGATAAGCTGTCAGATAGAAAGGGAATCCCTTTTTTCTGGACAGCTTTTTTATTCCGCAGGAGGTACAGGATATGGCAAAATATGTAATGGCATTGGACGCAGGAACCACCAGTAACCGATGCATTCTGTTTAACAGAAAAGGAGAAATTGTAAGCTTTGCCCAAAAAGAATTTACACAGTATTTTCCAAAACCGGGCTGGGTGGAGCATGATGCAAATGAAATCTGGTCCAATCAGCTTGGGGTAGCAGTGGAAGCAATGCAAAAAGCAGGGGCCGAGGCCGAAGATATTTCTGCTATCGGCATTACCAATCAGAGAGAAACGGCTGTCGTGTGGGACAAAAATACAGGAGAACCCATATATCATGCCATTGTATGGCAATGCAGAAGGACCTCAGAATACTGTGATTCCCTGAAAGAAAAAGGGTTGACGGATGTTTTTCGTAAAAAAACAGGGCTGATTATTGACGCCTATTTTTCCGGAACAAAAGTGAAATGGATTTTGGACCATGTCAAAGGAGCCAGAGAAAAAGCTGAAAAAGGCGAGCTTCTTTTCGGAACCATTGAAACATGGCTGATCTGGAAAATGACAAAAGGAACTGTACATGTAACTGATTATTCCAATGCCTCCAGAACTCTGCTTTATAATATCAATACGCTGGAATGGGATAAGGACATTTTAAAGGAGCTGGATATCCCTGAATCCATGCTGCCAGATGTGAAGCCCTCCAGCTGTATTTACGGCGTAACAGACAGCAGCTTTTTCGGAGGAGAAATTCCCATTGGAGGGGCAGCAGGCGATCAGCAGTCCGCACTTTTCGGTCAGGCGTGCTTCTCTAAAGGAGATGCCAAAAATACTTACGGAACCGGCTGCTTTCTCTTAATGAACACAGGAGAAAAACCGGTCTTTTCCGAAAATGGTCTGGTAACTACCATTGCCTGGGGCTTAGACGGAAAAGTCAATTATGCCTTAGAGGGTTCTGTATTTGTAGCAGGAGCAGTAATACAGTGGCTCAGAGATGAACTGCGGCTAATTGATTCTGCCGAGGATTCGGAATATATGGCACGAAAGGTAAAAGACACCAACGGCTGTTATGTAGTTCCTGCTTTTACCGGACTTGGGGCACCCTACTGGGATCAGTACGCAAGAGGAACTATTGTGGGCCTCACAAGAGGGGTAAATAAATGTCATATTATCCGTGCTTCCCTGGAATCTCTGGCCTACCAGGTTCATGATGTGATTGAAGCCATGCAGGCAGATTCCGGTATGGAACTCAATGCCCTGCGTGTGGATGGAGGCGCCAGCGCCAACAATTTCCTGATGCAGGCGCAGGCAGATATGATACAGGTTCCAGTAAAGCGTCCGGTCTGTGTGGAAACTACGGCAATGGGGGCTGCCTATCTGGCAGGTCTTGCGGTAGGATACTGGCACAGCAAAGAAGAAATTATGGAAAACTGGAGTGTGGACCAGGTGTTTGTACCGGAAATTACAAAAGAAGAGCGGGATAGAAAATCAAGAGGCTGGAAGAAAGCCGTAAAATGCGCTTACGGCTGGGCAAGAGAGGAATAGAAAACAGAAAGAAGATGACACCATGTTTGGAGAAAACCATGCACATATTTTTATGAATGCCAGAAACTACCGGGAGGCAGTCAGACAGCAGGAAAATGGAGTAGACGAGGAGGTTATTCATCGCCATTTTAAAGCGTATCAGGACAAAGGAATTTCCTTTGTCCGGGACGGAGGCGATTTTCTCCACGTTTCCCAGAAGGCAAAGGAATTGTCAGGTTCCTATGGAATTGATTACCGAACCCCTGCCTTTGCCATTCATCATAACGGACACTACGGCAAAATCGTAGGAAGGGGCTTTGATACCTTAAAGGAATATGCAACATTAGTAAGAGAAGTGAAAGCCTGCGGCGGCGATTTCATAAAAATTATGACCACCGGTATCATGGATTTTGATACAGACGGTTCTGTAACAGAATCTGCCCTTCCTTTTTCGGAAGTAAAAGAAATGGTACATATTGCTCATGAGGAGGGATTTTCTGTTATGTCCCACACCAATGGAGCCAGAGCGGTAGCGGAGGCTGTCCGAGCCGGAGTTGACAGCATTGAGCATGGAAATTATGTAGACGAAGAAGCCTTACAGCTTATGGCAGAATCCGATGTGGTGTGGGTGCCTACGATTACTGTGGTAAAGAATCTTATAGGCTGCGGCAGATTTTCGGATAAAGTCCTTGAGCATATCAGGGCTGTGGGAAGCCAAAATATCCGCAGAGGCTTTGAACTTGGGGTACATATGGCTCTTGGAAGCGATGCCGGAGCTTATCGGGTGTATCACGGTCAGGGACTTTTGGACGAATGGGGCTGTTTCCGGGAAATTCTGGGAGATACCGAAGAGGTAAGACAACATCTTTTCGATGGAGAAGCCAGAATACGCCGAAAATTTCAGAGGCTCTGACTTTACAACCTCTGGATACAGGGAAATATGGGGTGTTCTATTTTTCTCATACAAAAGGGGAACTTTTCCCAGGTTCCCCTTTGATAGCCACACAGAAGACAAATAGCTTCCAATCCGCATACGGTATTGCTCCAGCCTCCAACTGAGAAACTGTAAAGGTATATAAATTTTTTCATTTTCCCTCTTGACTTTACACTTACTGTAGCCTTTATGATACAGAAAACAACAAGGGAGAAGAAAGTACAATGAACATTATTTTAAGACCTTTTCAAAAAGACGACATTCCTGCTTTGGAATCCATTATCCGAAAAACCTGGAAATATGATGAGCTTTGCAGTCCTAAAACAGCCGCTCTTCTGGCAAAGGTTTTTCTATCAAGCTGCCTGACCAATTATACTTTTTCACAGGTGGCTGTTTTAGGAAACAGACCTGTAGGCATCCTTCTTGGCAATTATAAACCAGAGCATCACTGCCCTTTTATATGTCGTTTTAGACAGGCAACAGCCCTGATACAGCTTTATCTGCATAAGGAGGGAAGAAAAACCATGAGAATTTTCCAGAGTGTATCCGGTATGGATAAAAAATTACTGGAAGAAACTCATAAAACATATCCTGCAGAACTGGCGCTTTTTGCAGTGGATCCGGTCTGCAGAGGAAAAGGAGTTGGAAAACAGCTTTTTCAGAAATTCCTCTGTTACATGCAGAAAAAGAAGGCAGATTCTTTTTATTTGTACACAGATACAAGCTGTAATTACGGCTTTTATGAGCATCAGGGAATGACCAGAAGAGGAGAGCAGAAAAAAACCTTTCTCATAGAAGGCCAGAAAGCAGATATGTGCTTTTTCCTGTATGATTTTCAAATGACGGAAGATGCGGTGAAGACTCCGGCAATTTGACATTTCTTTTAAAATCCGGTTATAATAACTGCATAAAAACAAGCAGGAGGTAACCTCATGAAGAAAAGAGAGTCCTTTCTTTTAAAGGGACATATTTGTTACAGTAATGAACAGGGAAAGCTTCTTGTAAAACCGGACAGCTACGCCGTATGCCGGGAGGGAATCTGCCAGGGTGTTTTTAAAGAAATTCCGGAAGCGTTTGCAGACCTTCCCATAAGGGATACCGGAGATTGTCTTGTTATTCCCGGACTTACAGATCTTCACACCCATGCACCTCAGTATCCCTTCCGGGGACTCGGAATGGATTTGGAATTGCTGGACTGGTTAAATATCCATACATTTCCGGAAGAAGCCAGATATAAAGATGCCGAATATGCCCAAAGAGCCTATGCTATGTATGTGGAGGACCTGAAACAAAGCGCTGTAACAAGAGCTGTGATTTTTGCTACGCTGCATGTGGAGGCCACAGAGATTTTGATGGACTTGCTGGAATCGTCCGGTCTGGAAACCTATGTGGGAAAGGTGAATATGGACCGAAACGGAGGCACAGAACTTCAGGAGGAGAGTGCTCAGACCTCAGCCAGAGAAACCAGACGCTGGCTGAAGGAAATTGAGGGCAGCTATATCCACACCAGGCCTATTTTGACACCCCGGTTTATTCCCTCTTGCAGCGACTCGCTGATGAAAGAATTAAAAAAAATCCAGGAGGAATATCATCTGCCTCTGCAATCCCATTTGTCAGAAAATCCTCAGGAGGTTGCCTGGGTAAAAGAGCTTTGTCCAAATGCCGCTTCCTACAGCGATGCTTATTTTCAGGCAGGGCTTTTTGGAGGCAGTGAACCTGCAATTATGGCTCATTGCATCTGGGTTGATGATGAGGAAATTGCACTGATGAAGCAGCAGGGGATTTATGTGGCACACTGTCCCCAGTCCAATGCCAATCTGGCCTCCGGCATTGCACCTATACGAAAATTTCTGGAAAAAGGAGTTCGCGTAGGGCTTGGAAGTGATATGGCAGCCGGAAGCACTCCTTCTATTTTACGGGCAATGGCAGATGCAGTGCAGTGTTCCAAGCTTCGCTGGAGATATGTAGATCCAGTGGCAAAGCCCCTTACTTTTGCGGAAGTCTTTTATATGGGAACTCTGGGCGGCGGTTCTTTCTTTGGAAAAGTCGGAAGCTTTTTACCTGGCTATGCATTTGACGCACTGATTTTAGACGACAGCAGTCTTCGGCAGCCCCGGAGGCTAGAGCTACTGGAAAGACTGGAACGCTTTATATACCTGGGAGATGACCGAAATATTGCAGGCAAATATATAAATGGAGTGCCTGTTTTCTGAAAAAGCAGGATTAAAAGGCAGTGTGCAAAGGGTGTTGCAAAAAGCACAAAAAATATTATAAAATTTCCCAAAAAAGTATTGACGATATGGAAAATATTTGCTATACTTTTACTTGTCGTTTGGAAAGACCGTTCGACAGGTAAGCGGGAGTGCTGGAATTGGCAGACAGGCAAGACTAAGGATCTTGTGGGTGTATGCTCGTGTGGGTTCAAGTCCCATCTCCCGCAGTTTTAAATAAAAACAGGAAGTTAAAAAAGGCTAAAATTCCAGTAAACCTAGGGATTTCAGTCTTTTTATTTGTATTGGGACAGAATAACTCTGTCCCTTTTTTGTCACCCTGCTTTATGTGTTTACGGAGAGTAAAAACAGCCTTTGCATAAAAATTCTGAAAAAAGTAATATCTATCTAAAAAAACTATAAAATGATAGAAACTCAAGGATAGTTGTAGTAAAATTATATGTATCTAAATATGAGATTGGGGAGAAGCTTATCAAAAACGCAGCAGGAAAGGAGAACGAGCATGAGTGAAAAAATGGTAAGTGTAAGGATACTTGGAAAAACAAAGACCTATCCTTATGGAACGCCTTATGCACAGATTGTAAAAGAATATGAAGGAATCACCCGATATCCCATTGTGCTGGTTATGAAGGATAGCAAATTATGCGAACTGCATAAAAAGCTGAAGAAAGACGGTGTACTGGAATTTGTCACCACTGGGGACGAAATTGGTCACAGTACCTATAAAAGAAGCACTTCCTTTCTTTTGTTGAAGGCTGTTTATCATGTAGCCGGACATGAAAATATCCGTAAGGTTACTCTGCATTTTTCTGTAAGTTCGGGCTACTATTACACCATTGACGGAAATGTGGAAATTACGGAAGAATTTTTAGCTCAGGTAAAGACATATATGCTGGAATTGGTAGAGCAGAGGCTACCTATCTTAAAGCGCAGTGTCAGCACCAACGAGGCCATTGAAATCTTTCATAAACATGGCATGTACGACAAGGAAAAGCTGTTCCGTTTCCGCCGGGTATCTAGAGTGAATCTCTACAGTCTGGGGGATTTTGAGGATTATTTTTATGGATTTATGGTCAATCACACTGGTTACCTGAAGCATTTTGAGCTTTATCCCTATCAGGGTGGACTGGTGCTTCAACTTCCCAAAAGAGAAAATCCGGAGGTTGTACCGGACTTTATTCCCAGCCCTAAGATTTTCCAGGTACAGAGAGAATCCGAAAAATGGGGAGAAATGGTACAGTCTGACACTGTAGGAGAATTGAATCAACAGATTACCAGAGAAGGAGCCAACCAACTGATTCTCATTGCAGAGGCTCTTCAGGAATCAAAAATCTCTCAGATTGCAGAGCAGATTATAATATCCGGAAATAAAAAATTTATCATGATAGCTGGTCCTTCTTCATCAGGAAAAACCACTTTTTCCCACAGACTGTCCATACAACTGGCAGCCCACGGCTTAAAGCCTCACCCTATTGGTGTGGACAATTATTTTGTCAACAGAGAAGATACACCTTTGGACAATAATGGCAATTATAATTTCGAGTGTCTGGAAGCCATTGATGTAGAAAAATTTAATGAGGATATGCTGCAGCTTTTAAAAGGAGAGCGAGTAGAACTTCCCCAGTTTAACTTCAAAACCGGACAGCGGGAATATCGCGGAGATTATCTGCAGCTTGGTAAGGAGGACGTGCTGGTTATTGAAGGAATTCACTGTTTAAATGACAAATTGAGTCATTTCCTCCCTGTGGAGAATAAATTTAAAATCTATATCAGTGCTCTGACCCAGCTCAATGTAGATGAGCATAATCGGATTCCCACCACAGACGGACGGCTTATCCGCCGTATTGTAAGGGACGCCAGAACCAGGGGTGCCTCTGCCAAAACCACCATTGCCATGTGGAATTCTGTACGCAGGGGAGAGGAAGAAAATATCTTCCCTTATCAGGAGTCCGCAGACGTGATGTTTAATTCAGCCCTTATCTATGAACTGGCTGTTTTAAAGCTGTATGCAGAACCTCTGCTGTTTTCCATTGGACCGGGAGAGCCGGAATACAATGAGGCAAAACGCCTCTTAAAGTTTTTAGACTATTTTGTTGGGATTCCGGGAGAAGCCATTCCATACAATTCTATTTTAAGAGAATTTGTAGGAGGCGGCTGTTTTGATGTGTAAAATTCCCAAAAAGCATGTGACAGAAAAAGATTTGCATTTTCGATTTTTCTGTGATAGAATAGCCAGAGTGTAATAAGTAGGATAAATAATCGCGGCTGACAGAACCGAAAGGGGTCAGGTGAGGAAAGTCCGGGCTTTGCAGGGCAGAATGCCAGATAACGTCTGGTGGAGGTGACTCCAAGGATAGTGCAACAGAAATATACCGCCGGTTTTTCCGGTAAGGGTGGAAGGGCAGTGTAAAAGACTACCGCCTTTCTGGTAACAGAAAGGGCATATGTAAACCCCATTCAAAGCAAGACCGAATAGAAAACATTGTGGCTGCCCGTCACGTTTTCAGGTGGGTCGCTTGAACCTGCTGGCGACAGCAGGTCTGGATAGATGATTATTCACGACATAACCCGGCTTATCGTCCTGCTTATTCACTGTAGAAACACAGTAAAAACCATTGACCGATAAATAAATGGAAAAGGTGCGAAGAAATGTAGAAATACTCCGTTTCTTCGCACCTTTTTTGCTACCGCATTATTTTATTCCTGTTGCCCCAGAAGATAATCAATAAACTGCTGCGCCGTTCTGCCGGAAAGTCCGCCATGCTGCAACTCCCAGGCATTTGCCTTCAAAAGCAGTTCCTGTTCGTCCATGTTAATGTGATGTCGTCTGGCAAGGGTCAGGACAATCTGCTGAAATTCTTTTTTCTCAGGAGAACCGAAATAAATAGTGACACCAAACCGGGAAACCAGAGAAAGTTTTTCCTGTACGGTATCATTGGTGTGTAAATCGTCATTTCTATCCTCTTTGTCGCTGAAACGCTCCCGCACCAGATGTCTGCGGTTGGATGTAGCGTAAATCAGAATATTGTCCGGCTTCCGTTCCAGACCGCCCTCAATCACTGCCTTTAAATACTTATACTCGATCTCAAAATCTTCAAAGGATAAATCGTCCATGTAGATAATAAATTTATACTGTCTGTTTTTAATCTGAGCAATCACATCGTTCAAATCCTGGAACTGATGCTTATAGACCTCAATAATCCGAAGCCCCCTGTCATAATACTGATTCAAAATTGCCTTGATGCTGGAGGATTTTCCGGTTCCCGCATCACCAAAAAGCAGACAGTTATTGGCAGGCTTATTGTTTAAAAAGGCTTCTGTGTTGTCAATCAATTTCTTTTTGGCAATTTCATAGCCCACCAAATCGTCCAGATGTACATGGGCAATTCTGGTAATGGGAACAATTTCTACTTTTCCGTCAGTACCTTTATGCTCCAGACGAAAGGCTTTGTGAAGCCCCAGTTTTCCCACGCCGAAATCACGGTAAAAATCTGTCATGTATCCCATAAATTTTTCCGGTGTTTCTGCCTGCTCAAGCAATGTGCTTAAAGTACACAGCCTGTTTTTAATTCTCTCGTTAAACTGCTTTCCACTGCCCGGGGCATTTTCATAATGACTGATGAGATGACAGCAGGAAGCCGCACCGTAGAATTTCTCAAAAGCAGAGAAGTCCAGGTGAAACAGGTCTTTGAAAATCGTAAAATCATGAAGGGCAAGCTGATTTAAAGAACCTGGCTTTGGTCCTGTAATTTCACAGGAAGTGCTGAAAGCATTTTCATGGTTTACCAGCAGATAGGTCAGATAATTATTCCAGAGATTTCCGCAGAACCCATAGGTATCTGCCATTTCCACCAGACGACTCATACAACTGTAAAAAAGAGGCGCTGATTTTTCAGGTGCGTCCGGCTCCTGACAGCAAAGGGACAGGGCAGCAATCATATCTTTTAAGATATCCCCCTGTGTAAAGTCCCGATACAGAATACATTCTTCTACATGAAACATTTCTCATTCCTCCTTAGTAATTTCCGTGTACCCGCAGATTCTGTGCTTCTGCCTTTAAGCCCCGCAGAGCATTCTGTACTGCGCTGTCGCTTAAATTGCCCTCAAAATCCACAAAAAACCGGTATTCCCAATTTCTCTCTGCAATGGGGCGAGATTCAATCTTTGTCATATTCAGTCCATTGTAGATGAAATGGGAAAGACTGCTGTAAAGACTTCCGCTTTCATGAGGAAGCTCATAGCTGACACTGATTTTCTTTGCGTCCTTGCAGTAAATTTTTTCCTTTGTTACAATAATAAAACGAGTGGAATTGTCCGGATTGGTGTAAATATGCTCTGCCAGAGGAATCAGACCGAAATATTCTGCTGCATAGGGGCTTGCAATGGCGGCCTGTGTCTTATCCTGCTCCTCGGAAACCTTTTTGGCAGCAGCCGCCGTATTGCCAAATTCATGACACTGCCACTCCTTGTGAGAATCCAGAAATTCCCGGCATTGCATCAGCGCCTGAGGGTGAGAGTAAACTCTTTTTATGTCTTCAAGCTCTGTACCCGAAATGCCCAGAAGCATATGACGGCATTGAATAATCTGCTCCCCTGCAATCACATGATTATATTCTGTGAGCAAATCATAATTATCCTGCACGATCCCGGCCGTAGAATTTTCAATGGGAAGCACGGCATACATGGCATTGCCTTTTTTGATTTCCTCCATGGCATCCTTCCAGGTGTCCACATGATAGCTGAAAATTTCTTCTCCGAAAAAGGCCCTCATGGCAGCATGACTGTATGCTCCCTCCACGCCCTGAAAAACCACAGTTACGTCTTTTTTCCGAAGGGCGTCAACCATCTGAAATTCCCCTGTATCTGCCTGTTCATGTTCCTGTAAAAGCTGATACTGACGCTTCCGGCTGATAGACATGATGTGCTGATACAGCTCCTGTATCCCGCAGCAGTTAAAGGCACTGTGGGTCTTATTCCCCAGTGCTTCCAGCTTTTCTTCCTCTCTGTTGCGATCAAAAACAGGTTTGTTGTTCTCTATTTTAAATTTTGCCACATGCTCGGCAATGGACATACGTTTTTCAAATAGCTTTACAATCTGGTCGTCAATGACATCTATTTCTTTTCGCATTTCCTGTAAATCCAGCATTTGAAACCTCCTTGTGTTGATAAATGTAATCCTTATGATACACCGACACTTTACTGTGTGCAAGTGTTTTGTATAAAATCCCTGGAAAAATTCCATAATAAATATAAGGAAAAAGAAACAGGAGCGGTCTTTATGAAAAATGATTTTATCAAATGCGGAGCGCTGGGGTGGTGTATGGAGATTTTCTGGACCGGACTTCATGCCCTTGGAAACCGGGAATGGAAGATGACCGGACATTCCTCTCTTCTCATGTTTCCCATTTACGGCATGGCAGCCTGTATCGGCCCTGTATCCCGTCGTTTAAAAAAAGTTCCCCCCCTGATTCGCGGCAGTCTTTACATGCTGGGAATTTTTGCTGCTGAGCTTGGCACAGGTATGTTTTTAAAACATTTTCACATGTGTCCCTGGGATTACAGCAACACCCCTTACCACTACAAAGGGGTCATTCGCCTGGACTATGCGCCCGTATGGTTTTTTACCGGACTTTTCTATGAAAAAATCTTATCTTTAAAGGAGTGAAACTGCTTGAAATACGGAAAAAAGTGGTATATGATGTTACAAGGGTTCAAAAAATCCTGAGATACACATAGGAGGTCATCTATGAGACATTTAATGAGTCCACTGGATTTATCCGTAGAGGAACTGGCAAAGGTATTGGATCTTGCCAATGATATTGAAAAAAATCCGGAAAAATATGCCCACAAATGCGATGGGAAAATTTTAGCAACTTTGTTTTATGAACCGAGTACAAGAACTCGTTTAAGCTTTGAATCTGCCATGATGCGTCTGGGCGGAAAGGTTCTGGGATTCTCCAGCGCCAACTCCAGTTCAGCAGCAAAAGGAGAGAGCGTTGCGGATACAGTTCGGACGGTATCCTGTTATGCAGATATCTGCGCTATGCGCCACCCAAAGGAAGGTGCGCCTTTGGTTGCGTCCATGGCTTCCCAGATTCCTGTGATTAATGCAGGGGACGGCGGACATCAGCACCCGACCCAGACTCTTACCGACTTACTTACCATTCGTTCCTTAAAAGGAAGACTGGACAACATTACCATTGGCCTGTGCGGCGACTTAAAATTCGGAAGAACCGTGCATTCTCTTATTGAAGCTCTGGTGCGCTATGAGGGTGTGAAGTTTGTGCTGATTTCCCCGGAAGAGCTTCGGATCCCTGACTATATCAGAGAAGATGTATTAAGAGCCAGCGGTCATGAATTTGTAGAAGTGGAACGCCTGGAGGACGCCATGCCTTCTCTGGATCTTCTTTACATGACCCGTGTACAGAAAGAGCGCTTCTTTAATGAAGAGGATTATGTACGCATGAAGGATTTCTATATTTTAGATAAGGCAAAAATGGCTCTGGCAGGGCCAGATATGCTGGTACTGCACCCTCTGCCCCGTGTGAATGAAATTTCCGTAGAGGTTGACGCAGATCCGAGAGCTGCTTATTTTAAACAGGTACAGTACGGCGTATATGTCCGTATGGCATTGATTTTAAGTTTGTTGGGAATGGGGGTAGATTTATGTTAAATGTAGGACGTTTAAGCGAAGGTGTGGTATTAGATCACATCAAAGCAGGAAAGAGCATGACCATTTACCATGACCTTGCCCTGGACAAGCTGGACTGCTGTGTGGCGATTATTAAAAATGCCAGAAGCGGCAAAATGGGAAGAAAAGACATCATTAAAGTAGAATGTCCCATCGATACACTGGATTTGGATATTCTGGGCTTTATTGACCACAACATTACAGTAAACATCATTAAAGACGGGGAAATTGTAGAGAAAAAGGATCTTCATCTTCCAAAGGAAATCCGCAATGTTATCAAGTGCAAAAATCCTCGCTGTATCACTTCCATTGAACAGGAATTAGACCATGTATTTATTCTGGCAGACCCGGAAAAAGAAGTATACCGCTGCAAATATTGTGAAGAAAAATACAGAGGAAACCGGAATAAATAAGGGGTCAAAAAGACAGAATCCCGCCTTTTATAACATCTTGTCATACCTGCCATAAACTATAGCAATAAAGACTTCGGCAAATGGATATTTTTAGGGGAAATATGTAGAAAATACTGGACATTTGCAAGGAGAAATTATATTATTTATGCTATGCAGCATCAAGTGAGGAGGATATGAGATGAAAAAAGTTGTAAAGTTTGGCGGAAGCTCACTGGCCAGTGCGGAACAGTTTAAAAAAGTAGGCGCAATTATCCGTGCAGACGGGACCAGAAGATATGTGGTACCTTCTGCACCGGGCAAGCGCTTTTCAGAGGATACAAAAGTAACGGATTTGCTGTATGCCTGCTATCGGGCAGCCAATGAGGAAATTTTTCAGAAGGTTCTGGCAGAGATTAAGAGTCGTTACCAGGAAATCATTGATGGGTTGGAATTATCTCTGTCCCTGGAAGAAGATTTCAAAATCCTGGAGGATAATTTCCGGAAACAGATTGGGGAAGAATATGCAGCTTCCAGAGGAGAATATTTAAACGGGAAAATCATGGCAGCTTATCTTGGCTACACCTTTGTAGACCCGGCAGAAATGATTCGTTTTGATGGAAACGGTCAGTTTGATGCTGAGATTACAGAGGCTCTGGTTGCCAAAAGGTTAAAAGACGTAACAGAGGCAGTTGTTCCAGGCTTTTACGGCGCAAAGGAAAACGGAGAAATCAAGACCTTTTCAAGAGGCGGTTCGGATATCACAGGTTCCATTATTGCCGGTGCTCTGGACGTGGAGCTTTACGAGAACTGGACAGATGTGTCCGGCGTTATGGTAACAGATCCCAGAATCATTCCAAACCCAAAATCCATTGACACCATTACCTACCGGGAGCTGAGAGAGCTTTCTTACATGGGCGCTACCGTGCTTCACGAGGATGCAATTTTCCCGGTGAGAAAAGCCGGCATTCCCATTAATATCAAAAACACCAATGCTCCGGAAGAAGACGGTACCATGATTGTGGAGGACACTTGCAAAAAACCGCCGTATACGATTACCGGTATTGCAGGAAAGAAAGGATTTTGTTCTCTTTTTATCGAAAAATCCATGATGAATGCGGAAATTGGTTTTGGCAGAAAGGTTTTGCAGGTATTGGAAGAGCAGGGCATTTCCTTTGAACATATTCCTTCCGGAATTGATACCATGACGATTTATATTCACCAGGACGAATTTGCAGAAAAAGAGCAGCAGGTGATTTCGGGTATTCACAGAGCAGTAAATCCGGATTATATGGAACTGGAAACAGATTTGGCACTGATTGCCATTGTGGGAAGAGGCATGCGCTCTAACCGCGGCACTGCTGCCAGAATCTTCGCAGCTCTTGCTCATGCAAATATCAATGTTCGCATGATTGACCAGGGCTCCAGTGAGTTAAACGTCATTGTAGGGGTAAAAGACGAAGACTTTGAACCAGCTATCCGGGCGATTTACGATATTTTTGTAGAAACACAGATTTAAGGGGCAGGATAAAATGAAGCTTGTAATCATAGAACCTCTGGGCGTGGAAAAAGAACAGCTTCTCGCCATTGCAGAGGAAAAACTGAAAACAAATATGGAAATCGTCTGTTATGATACCAGAGTCACAGACAGCGAAACGCTGATACAAAGAGGCAAGGATGCAGACGTAATCATGGTCGCCAACTTACCTTTAAAGGAAGAGGTAATTCGCGGGTGCAAAAATTTAAAAATGCTCTGTGTGGCATTTACAGGCATAGACCATATTGCATTGGACGCCTGCCGGGGAAATGGGAGTTACGGTGTGCAACTGTGCCGGATACTCCACTGCAGCTGTAGCGGATCTGGTCTTTGGCATACTGATTTCCCTTTACCGGAATATTCCTGCCTGCAATGAGGCGGTACGCCGGGAAGGCACTAAGGACGGGCTTGTAGGCTTTGAGCTGGAGGGCAAGAAATTCGGAGTTATCGGAACAGGGGCGATTGGTATGCGGGTTGCCCGCATTGCTCACGCCTTTGGCTGCCAGGTATATGCCTACAGCCGGACTCAAAAGGACATTGACTGGGTACATTATGTAAGTCTTGAAGAACTTTTGTCCCAGTGCGATATTGTGTCCCTTCACACTCCGCTGACAAAGGACACCTATCATCTGATAAACAGAGAGAATCTGAAGCTGATGAAGAAAACTGCTGTGCTCATAAATACGGCAAGAGGGCCGGTAGCTGACAGCGAGGCTTTGGCAGAAGCCTTAAATGAAGGACAAATTGCAGGGGCAGCCGTCGATGTTTTTGAAACAGAACCGCCTGTCAAAAAAGACCACCCTCTGTTTCATGCTCCAAATACCCTGGTGACTCCTCATGTTGCTTTTGCCACAAAGGAAGCCATGGTAAAACGGGCGCATATTGCTTTTCAGAATATTCAGGCATGGCAGGAGGGAAATCCTCAGAATCTGGTCTTTTAAGAGTTGTAAAAAACAAAAATAGGAATGTAAAAATAGAAAAACGGAATTGTCGCCGGGATATGTGGCGGCAGTTCCGTTTTTTAGTATTAAAAAAGACATTCAGGTATTGACAAACCCTCTTTTATCCTTTATATTTTTAAGTGTACTAATACTCCTAGTACACTTAATACGGAACCCAATACAAGATTCCGGGAAGGAGGAAATGTTTTGATTTTTATTGACTATCAGAATCGAAAACCCATATACGAGCAGATTGTGGAGCGGTTCCAGATGCTGATTATAAAAGGCGTTATGGAAGCAGATTCCAAAATGCCGTCGGTTCGTTCCCTGGCAACCGAGCTTTCCATTAATCCAAATACCATTCAGAAAGCCTATACGATTCTGGAACAGCAGGGGTATATTTATCCGGTAAAAGGGCGTGGGAATTTCGTTTCAGGAAACCAGGCATTAAAAGAACAACAAAAAACCGCCTTTTTCGAAAAGCTGAAAACACTCATAAAAGAAGCAAAAGAACTGGATATACCAAAAGAACTCTGTCTGCAGAAAACAAAGGAGTTCTATGAGGAGGGTGAAGCATGATAAAAACAGAAAACCTGTGTAAAAGCTTTGGAGATATCAAAGCCGTAAATAACGTATCTCTGACTATTACAGACAATAGTATTTTTGGTCTGGCAGGGACCAACGGAGCCGGAAAAAGTACTCTGCTGCGTATGCTTTCCGGTGTATTAAAGCAGGACAGCGGAAAGATTGCCGTAGACGGCAGCGAGGTATATGAAAATCCTCAGAAAAAAAGCGATATTTTCTTTCTTCCTGACACGGCTTACTTTTTTCAAAACAGTACCATGCTGGATATGGCAAAATATTTTGCCATCTATTATCCCAGATATGACGTTGGCAGACTGGAAAAGCTGGCAGACAATCTGGGACTGGAAAAGAAACGGAAAATCAGTACCTTTTCCAAGGGTATGAAGCGACAGGCTTCCATGCTTTTGGGCATCTGTGCGGGGACAAAATATCTTTTCTGCGACGAAACCTTTGACGGACTGGACCCGGTTATGCGGCAGGCTGCCAAAAGTCTTCTGGCATATGAAGTATCAGAACGGGAGTTTACCCCTGTCATTGCTTCTCATAATCTGCGGGAATTGGAGGACATTTGTGACCATGTGGGACTGTTGCACAGAGGCGGCGTACTTCTCTCAAAAGACGTGGAGGAAATGAAACTGCACATTCATAAGGTACAGTGTGTAATCCCTGATACTAAGGACGAGGAAACCCTGCTGTCAGAACTGGATATTATGCAGTATGAAAAAAGACTTTCTCTGCTTACCATGGTTGTGCGGGGAGAGCGGGAAGAAATTATGGCGAAAATTCAGAAGAGAAATCCTCTGTTTGCAGAAGCCATTCCCCTTACTTTAGAAGAAATTTTTATCAGTGAAACGGAGGTAGCCGGATATGACATCAAAAAACTATTTATTTAACAGCATAAAAGAAAATATCCGCAGGAATTTTTCTCTGCTGATTCTCCTGTCTGTAGCCATGCTGGCAGTACTTCCTGCCTATACGCTTATGAGTCTGGACGTTGCCAAAATACAGGAATCCATGCAGGGAGAGCTGATTTCTCCTGTGCAGCAGGAACTTTTGGAATGTCTGGGTATGGGAAATCCAGGATTAATGGTTGTGGTGATTTTTTCTGCCGTATTGCTGGGATTAACCGGTTTTTCTTATCTACATTCCGGAGAGAAAACGGATTTTTATCACAGCCTGCCCTTAAAGAGAGAAGAACTGTTTGTAAGTTCCTTTTTCAGCGGATTTTTTACCTTCCTGCTGCCTTATCTGGGCGCTTTAGCCCTCACCTGTCTGATAGGCGGCGGATATGGCGGTTTCTGCGAAAATACCACAGCGACTCTGTTTAAAGCCATGGGAATCCATATTTTGTTTTTCCTTCTTATATACAGTATTTCCATTCTGGCTCTTTTACTCACCGGAAATCTGTTTACTGCGCTTTTGGCTTTTTTGGGTATTATGACTTATGGCTGGCTTGTTTCTTCCGCCTACAGCATGTTAAACAACCGCTTTTTGTATACCTTTGGCGCTTTTGAGCATTCAGATATTGGGAAATTTTTAAGTCCTGTGATTTCTTACCTGGCCCTGTCGGATACCTTTCACGCCAACCTTTTGCTAAAAAGACAGCCCATGGCGTTTACCCAGGTTCATGGCGATGCGTCCCTTGGAACCAAACTGATTATTTTTGCTGTGATTCTCACGATTTTGGCGTTGATTGCAGATATCTGCCTGTATAAAATCCGCCCTTCTGAAAGTTATCACAAGGCCATTGCCTTCCGGAAACTGCAGCCCGCGATTAAAGTAGCCTGTGTTCTTCCTATTGCCCTTTTGGCAGGACTGCTTTTCAGCGCCGGTATGGGAAACAGCTTTTTATGGCTGGTTCTTTCCACCCTGGTGGTAGGACTTCTCTTATCCATTGCCTTTGAATTTCTGTATACCATGGATATCCGAAAAAGTCTGCGTCCCCGTATTTCCTCAGGGCTTTCCCTGGGTCTTTTGATTCTGATTATGGCAGGATACAAAACAGATGTCACAGGCTTTGATTCCTATCTTCCTAAAAAGGAACAGATAGAAACCATGTCCGTCTATTTTCCAAGCATTAACGGACGTTTTTCCTATGACAATGACTACTTTGATATCTATAATAATGTAGACGTTAATTTTCTGGAAAAAACCCATATCCGGGATTTTGATTCTGTATATGCCCTGGCAAAGGAAGGGATCAAGGCGTGTAAAGAGCGCAAAAAACAGGATTCTGTTTCACCGATTCTGACTATGACAGAAAACAACGCTGTATCTACCACAGGAATGGATTATCTGTATCCCGGAGCCGGAAATGATACCACCCTTGTTTCTGTAAACGTTGCCTTTCATTTAAAATCCGGCAAGACTGTGTACCGTTCTTATCTCATACCCGAAACGGAAAAAGTCATTGCTCAGATTGCAGATATTTATGACGACTGGGACTACAGAGAAAAGCTGCTTCCAACTTCATATCAGAAAGTAGAGGACATCAGTTATCTGTATCTCCACAATTTTTATGAATACAGAAAACAGCTGGATATGACAAAAGGCAAGATAGAAGAGCTTTACAAAACTTACAAGACAGAGTTGGAGAATATGACTTTTCAGGAAAGCAGCGAGAAACGGATTATCGGCTATCTGGAAGCAGAATCCGAGCATACTGACACATGGAACAACCGTTTCTCCACCTCCTACTCCCTTCCTATTTATGAGAACTTTGCAAAGACAATCCGCCTTTTGGAGGACGCAGGAGAGGAAGTACCAAAAGCCATTGACCCGGATAAGATCGAAAAGCTTACCTTAAGCGTCTGGGACGATGAATTGGGAGAAGAATCCATTGCCGAGGTAGAAGATGCAAAGCAGATTCAGCAGCTTTTGGAGCATCTTTCCTTTGAAAGCTGCCGCTATGGCGTAAACAGCCCTCTGGACTACCGGTTAAATGTAAGCATCACCTGGAAAAATCAGGAAAACGACATGACTTCCCTTTATCTGATGAAGGATAAGAGTGTGGAAGAAATTTTAAAAAAATTGAAATTTGACTAACCTTTTGAATACAGGGGGCTGCTGCAGGAAGCTATGTGCCAAATGCAGCAGCCCTTTTACATGCGCCATTGACAAGGGGCAAGATAGAAGGGTACAATAAAGAAAATGAGATTTAAAACGCGAGGACACATAAAATGGGGAAAAGAATCAATCTGGAAGAAGAAAAAGAACTTACTGCGCTGGGAAAGGCCCTCTCTTCAGAAATCCGTCTGAGAATTTTGGGGCTTTTACAGGATGGACCTCTTTGTATCAATGAAATAGCAGAGATTCTGCAGATTCCCTCTTCCTCCGCAGCGCTCCATGTACGGGTGCTGGAGGAGGCAGAGCTTATTCGTACAGAACTAAAGCCCGGTATCCGCGGCGCCATGAAACTGTGTATCCGGCAGGAAACCACCCTTATGCTGGATTTGCAGAAAAAGAATGACCGACAAAGAGAAGAAGTAATTTCCATGCCTGTGGGAAATTATGTGGACTATAAAATCACACCCACCTGCGGCATGGTAAACGAAGAGGAATACATTGACGGAGAGGACGAGCCACGCTGCTTTTATGACCCCAGACGGACAACTGCAAAGCTGGTGTGGTTTTCCTCCGGATATCTGGAATACCGTTTTCCAAACGCCGGATTGCAGAAGCATACCTTAAAAGCTCTTGATTTTTCTGCAGAGCTGTGCTCCGAAACTGCTGATTACAATCTGGATTGCCCTTCCGACATTACCCTGTGGATTAACGGCATGGAGGCAGGTACCTGGACCTGTCCCTCAGACTTTGGAGGACGCAGGGGAAAACTGAATCCGGACTGGTGGGAAGACAAAAATACCCAGTACGGCAATCTGAAAACCTGGCATATTGATGAAAAAGGCACTTATCTGGATGGACGCCTGGTAAACAAGCAAAATCTTCATAACTATGCCCTGGCTGAAGGTCCTTATATTTCTGTGCGTATCGGCATCAAAGAGGACGCAGTGCATGTTGGGGGTGTAAATATTTTCGGAAGCTCTTTTGGGGATTATCCCCAGGATTTGGTTATGCGCCTGAAATTTTGAAAAAAGGCTTTACATCTATCCGTTCTGTGCTATAATTCTTTTATAAACATAAAAAATGAATTAAAACATAAAAAATGTTTTAAAATAGAAAGCAGAAACATACGCTGACAAAGGAATTGGGAGGAAAACAAAATGTTGAACAGACACATCAGAGATTTGATACAGTATGGATTAGACACCGGTCTGATACCTGCATGCGAAAAAAACTATACCATTAACCTGCTTCTGGATTTGTTTCAGGAAGAAGAGTACGAGGAACCAACGGACACAGAAGTCTGCACGGATTTAGAAACCATTTTAAAAAATCTTCTGGACGAAGCAGTAAAGAGAAATATCATTGAGGACAGCATCGGATACCGGGATCTGTTTGATACCAAGATTATGAACTGCCTGATGCCCCGTCCGGCACAGGTACAGGAAACATTTTGGAAAACCTATGAGGAGAGCCCTCAGGCCGCAACGGATTATTTCTACAAATTAAGTCGGGACAGCGATTATATCCGCCGTTACCGTATTAAAAAGGACAGAAAGTGGACAGTAGAAAGCCCTTACGGCACCATTGACATTACTATTAACCTGTCCAAACCGGAGAAAGACCCAAAAGCCATTGCAGCAGCAAAAAATGCAAAACAAAGCAGCTACCCGAAATGTCTTCTCTGCATGGAAAACGAAGGCTATGCTGGACGCCTGAACCACCCGGCAAGAGAGAACCACAGAATCATTCCCATTACGATTAATGGCTGTCAGTGGGGCTTCCAGTATTCTCCCTATGTGTATTACAATGAACACTGCATTGTCTTTAACGGACAGCACGTTCCCATGAAAATTGAGCGGAATACATTTATCAAGTTGTTTGATTTTATCAAGCTGTTCCCACATTATTTCCTGGGTTCTAATGCAGACCTTCCCATTGTAGGCGGTTCTATTTTAAGTCACGACCATTTCCAGGGCGGACACTATAGCTTTGCCATGGAAAAAGCGCCTATAGAAGAGTATGTCACCATTCCGGGATATGAGGACGTGGAAGCAGGTATTGTAAAATGGCCACTATCTGTGCTGCGAATCCGCTGCAAGGACGAAAAACGGCTTATTGATCTGGCAAGTCATGTGTTGGAGGTATGGAGAGGCTATACAGACGAGGCTGCCTTTATCTTTGCAGAAACAGAGGGAGAACCCCACAATACCATTACTCCTATTGCCAGAAAACGCGGAGATTTCTTCGAACTGGATTTGACCCTCAGAAACAATATTACAACAGAGGAACACCCTTTAGGTCTGTATCACCCACATGCCGCTTATCATCATATTAAAAAAGAAAACATCGGCTTAATCGAGGTTATGGGGCTTGCCGTACTTCCTGCCAGATTAAAAGAGGAGCTGGAACTTTTAGCAACCTATCTTCTGGAGGGAAAAGACCCTGCACAAAATGAAATGCTGGCAAAACATGCAGATTGGGTAAAGGAATTTTTACCGAAATATACAGAAATCACAGAAGAAAATGTCATGGATATCCTTCAGGAGGAAGTTGGACAGGTCTTTGTCCATGTACTGGAGGACGCAGGTGTTTATAAATGCACCGAAGAAGGCAGAGAGGCCTTTAAACGCTTCATCAACGCCTTATAATTTCAGAGAGAATACAAAAAAGATAGGTGTGTGCCTGTCTTTTTTGCTTTTTTTATGCTATACTGTTTGGTAAACAAAGAAAAGAGGGATAATTATGAATCCGGTATATGAAAAACTCCAAAGCTGTCTTGCCAGTGTACGGGAAAAGACAGACTTTATACCACGGGTAGCGTTAATCCTGGGCTCCGGTCTGGGTGATTACGCAGAAGAAATTGAAATTCGGGAAATTATACCTTATGAGGAAATCCAGGGATTTCCGGTTTCTACGGTGCCTGGACACAAGGGCAGGTTTATCCTTGGCTATATAAACAAAGTACCTGTTATCATTATGCAGGGAAGAGTCCATTATTACGAAGGATATTCCATGACCGATGTGGTGCTTCCAGTAAGGCTGATGAAACTTTTGGGTGCTGAAATCCTGTTTCTTACAAATGCAGCAGGGGGTGTAAACTTCCAATTTCAGGCAGGGGATTTCATGGTAATTACAGACCAGATTGCTTCCTTTGTTCCCTCCCCCTTAATCGGCCCCAACGTATCCCAGCTTGGAGAACGATTCAGCGACATGAGTGAAATTTATGATAAAGATTTACAGGACTTGCTTTTTCATACAGCAAAGGAACTGGACATTCCACTGCAAAAGGGCGTTTATATCCAGCTTACAGGACCAAACTATGAATCCCCTGCAGAGGTGCGTATGTGCCGAAGCCTTGGGGCAGATGCTGTGGGAATGAGTACTGCCTGTGAAGCTATTGCGGCCAACCACTGCGGCATGAAAATCTGCGGTATTTCCTGTATTACCAACCTTGCCTGCGGCATGAGTGAGAATCCTCTAAACCACAAAGAGGTACAGGAAATCGCAGATAAAAAAGCGCCGGATTTCAAGCGTCTTTTAACGGCTGCCATATCCCGTATGTAAAAAAGAAAAACAGATAAGGAGAACATCATGAGGGAAAAAATCCTGCTCATAGACGGACACAGTATTTTGAACAGAGCCTTTTACGGACTGCCGGATTTAACAAATGCAGAGGGGCTTCACACCAACGCCATTTATGGATTTTTAAACATTCTTTTTAAAATGGTAGAGGAGGAAAAGCCGGATTATCTGACCGTTGCCTTTGATCTTGCTGCCCCTACCTTCCGGCACAAAATGTACGATGCCTATAAAGGCACCAGAAAACCTATGCCTCACGAACTGCGGCAGCAGGTACCGGTGATGAAGGACGTGCTGACTGCCATGGGAATCCCCCTTCTTTCCAAGGAGGGATACGAGGCAGACGACCTTTTAGGAACCATCGCCAAACGCAGCGAGGCAAAAGGTATGGACGTTACCGTGCTTTCCGGCGACCGGGATCTGCTTCAGCTCGCCACAGATCATATCTGCATCCGGATTCCCAAAACAAAGGGCGGAAAAACCACCATTGAAGATTATTTTGCAAAGGACGTAGAGGAAGCATACCAACTGACACCTCTGCAGATTATTGAATTAAAGGCATTAATGGGAGATACCGCGGACAACATTCCCGGACTTCCAGGCGTTGGGGAAAAGACCGCCACAAAACTGCTTCTGGAATACGGAAGCGTAGAAAACGCCCATGCTCATGTGGAGGATATTAAGCCAAACAAAGCCAAAAATGCGTTTCTGGAACACTATGATCTGGCAATACTCAGCAAGGAACTGGCAACCATCTGCATTGACAGTCCCATAGAATATGACTGGGAGGCAGCCAGAATCCATGACTTGTATACCCCGGATGCCTATGAATTTTTCAAGGAACTGGAATTTAAGAACTTTTTATCCAGATTTGAGGAAACCGGAAACATCAGCAAGGCGGAAGAATACTTTAAACTTCTTACAGATTTTACAAAGACAGAGGAAATCTTTACTCTGGCAAAAGAAAAGGAAGAAGTGGGACTGGAACTTCTGGAAGAAAAGAATCAGCTTCTGGGACTGGGACTTGCTTACAGGGAAGGGAACAATATAGAAGTTCACGCCATACTTCCCCAGGGCTTTCTCACAGAAGACTATCTTCTTGACAAGGCAAAAATGCTCTGCGAACAGGGCAAGGCTGTAGCTTCCTTAAATATAAAAGCCATGTTGCGCCATCTGGATATCACCCACCACACCGCTATGTTTGACGCTCAGATTGCCGCCTATCTTTTGAATCCCTTGAAATCTGAGTACACCTATGACGACATCGCCAGAGAATATCTGGGTGAAATGCTGCCTGCAAAAGAAGACCTTCTCGGAAAGCTTTCGTATGCAAAAGCTGCCCTTGAAAAAGAGGAAGAACTGGCAAAGAGCATTTGTTATATGGCCTACACAGCGTTAAAGGCAAGACAGCCCCTTTTAGACGCCCTGGAAGCTGTGGATATGAAAAAACTGTACACAGACATGGAAATGCCTCTGCTCTTTACGCTCTCGGACATGGAAAAAGAGGGGATTCGGGTCAATGCCGAGGAATTAAAAGAATACGGAGAAATGCTGCAGGTACGCATTACAGAACTGGAAAAGAACATCTGGCAGCAGGCCGGGGAAGAATTTAACATCAATTCTCCGAAACAGCTTGGCGTCATTCTCTTTGAAAAGCTGCAGATGCCAGGTGGAAAGAAAACCAAAACAGGGTATTCCACAGCAGCAGACGTACTGGAAAAGCTATCCGGAGATTATACCCTTGTGGCGGATATTCTGGAATACAGGCAGCTTACGAAATTAAAATCCACCTATGCAGACGGACTGGCAGGATATATTGATAAGGGCGGACGGATTCATTCCACTTTTAACCAGACCATTACTGCTACAGGCAGAATCAGCAGCACAGAGCCGAATCTGCAGAACATTCCGGTAAGAACCAAACTTGGACGCCTGCTTCGGAAGGTCTTTATCCCAAAGGAAGGCTATGTCTTCCTGGACGCGGACTACTCTCAGATAGAACTTCGTGTTCTTGCCCATATGTCAGGAGATGAAAAGCTGATACAGGCCTACCGGGAGGCTCAGGATATTCACAGGATTACCGCGTCCCAGGTCTTCCATATTCCCTTTGAGGAGGTAACGGAGCTTCAGAGAAGAAATGCCAAAGCCGTAAATTTTGGAATCGTATACGGCATCAGTTCCTTTGGACTGAGTCAGGATTTGAGCATTACCAGAAAAGAAGCTGAACAGTATATTAAAAATTATTTTGAAACTTATCCCAAGATTAAAGGCTTCTTAGACGGACTGGTACAGCATGCAAAGGAAAACGGATATGTAAGCACCATGTTCGGACGCCGCCGCCCTGTACCAGAGTTAAAATCCAGCAACTTTATGCAACGTTCCTTTGGGGAGCGGGTTGCCATGAACTCTCCTATTCAGGGAACCGCAGCAGATATTATCAAGCTTGCCATGATACAGGTCAGCCACCGTTTAAAAGAAGAGAACTTAAAATCCAGGCTGATTCTGCAGATTCACGATGAGCTTTTAATTGAAACTGCAGAGGACGAGATAGAACAGGTTTCTGCCATTCTGGAACAGGAAATGAAGGGAGCTGCAGATTTATCCGTATCCCTGGAAATTGATATGCATACAGGAAAAAGCTGGTATGAAGCAAAATAAGGAAACAGAATACAAAGGAGGACACGTCTATGAGAATTATCGGAGTGACAGGCGGCGTGGGAAGTGGTAAAAGCGCTGTCTTAAATTATCTGGAAGAACATTTTGATTCCAGAGTGGTAAAAGCAGATGAAGTGGGGCATATGCTTATGATGCCCGGACGGGAATGTTACGAGCCTGTAATTTCCCTTTTCGGGGAATGGGTGGTAAAAGACGACACGTCCCTGGATCGTTCCGCCATTGCCTCCATTGTGTTTGACAACCCGGAAATGCTGAAAAAACTGGACGATATTGTACATCCGGAGGTAAAAAAATATATCTTAAGGGAAATCGAGCGTTCCAAAAAAGAAGAAACCGAATTTTTCTTTATTGAGGCAGCTTTGCTTCTGGAAGAAAAATATGATGAAATTTGCGATGAGATATGGTATATTTATTGCGAAAAAGAAGTACGCATGGAAAGGCTGCGCCGGGACAGAGGGTATTCTGATGAGAAGATCAGAAAGCTTATGGAAAACCAGCTTCCGGACGAAGTCTTTGAGGAACGCTGCGACTTCCAATTATATAACGATGAAGATGTAGCCCATACTTATCTTCAGATTGAACGGAAAATGAGGACATATTATGAATCTGTGTAGTATAGCCAGCGGCAGCAGCGGAAACTGCATTTATGTAGGCAGTGATACCACCAGCCTGCTGGTAGACGTAGGAATCAGCGGAAAACGCATTGAAGAAGGATTGAGAAGCATTGACCATACCACAGGGGATTGCGACGGAATTTTAATTACCCATGAACACTCTGACCACATTAAGGGGCTTGGGGTGATTTCCAGAAAACACAAAATTCCCATTTACTGTACCAGAGGCACTATGGAGGCCATGCAGTCCATGAACAGCCTTGGAAAAATGCCGGAAGGACTCTTTCACCCCATAGAGGCAGACAAAACCTTTCAAATCGGAGATTTAGAGGTGCAGCCCTTTTCTATTTCCCACGATGCGGCAGAGCCTGTGGGCTATCGTGTCAATCACGGCACAAAATCTGCGGGCATTGCCACAGACCTGGGATTTTATGATGATTACATTGTAAAAAATCTTGCAGGACTTGACGTACTGCTTTTGGAAGCCAATCATGATGTCAATATGCTGCAGGTGGGAAGCTATCCCTATTATTTAAAACAACGTATTTTAGGCAACCGGGGACATCTCTCCAATGAAAATGCCGGACGGCTTTTATGCCGCCTTCTGCATGACCACATGAAAGCCATTTTTCTGGGCCATTTAAGCAGAGAAAATAATTATGAAGCCCTTGCCTATGAAACTGTATGCTCAGAGGTCACCATGGGGGACAATCCCTGGAAATCCTCAGACTTTAAAATTGCTGTAGCACACAGAGAGCAGGTATCGGATTTGGTAACTGTGTAAAAAAGCCATTTTTATCGGCTTTTTATATATTATGAAGCTTAATTTCATAAATCAAGGAAGAAACGAGGAGTAAAGCATGAAGAAAACCATTATCACCGTTGTGGGAGAAGACACTGTAGGAATTATTGCAAGGGTATGCACTTACCTGGCAGAAAGCAACATCAATATTCTGAATATTTCTCAGACCATTGTAGACGGATATTTTAATATGATGATGATTACAGATACCAGTATGTCTGCTAAAAAGCTGAATGTGATTTCTGAGGAACTGGAAGCTCTGGGCAAGGAAATCGGTGTGGTAATCCGCGTACAGCTGGAAGATATTTTCACAAAAATGCACAGAATTTAAGACGGATAGAAAGGACAAAATCCACTTATGATTAACATGTATGAAGTCAATGAAACCAATAAAATGATTGCGGAAGAGAATCTGGACGTGCGTACCATTACCTTGGGCATCAGCCTTTTGGACTGTATTGATTCTGATTTGCAGCAGGTAAACCGCAAGGTCTATGAAAAGATCACAGGGCTTGCCAGACACCTGGTGGAAACCGGGGACGATATTTCCAAAGAATTTGGCATTCCGGTGGTAAACAAACGTATTTCCGTAACGCCCATTGCCCTGATTGGCGGCGCTGCCTGCAAGACACCAGAGGATTTTGTAAGCCTTGCAAAAACTTTAGATAAGGCGGCAAAAGAGGTTGGCGTCAACTTCATCGGCGGCTACTCTGCAACGGTATGTAAAGGTATGACAGCAGCAGATGAACTGCTGATTCGTTCCATTCCGGAAGCGCTTGCTTCTACAGAACGGGTCTGCAGCTCTGTAAACCTGGGTTCTACAAAAACAGGAATTAACATGGACGCAGTACGCCTCATGGGAAATATTGTACGGGAAACAGCCGAGGCAACCAAAGAAGACGATTCTCTCGGCTGTGCAAAGCTGGTGGTATTCTGTAACGCCCCCGACGACAATCCCTTTATGGCAGGGGCTTTCCATGGTGTGACAGAGGCTGATGCGGTGATTAACGTAGGGGTATCCGGTCCCGGCGTTGTAAAAAAAGCCCTGGAACAGGTAAGAGGTAAGAACTTTGAAATTCTGTGTGAAACCATTAAAAAGACTGCGTTTAAGATTACCCGTGTGGGACAGCTGGTGGCACAGGAAGCTTCCAGACGTCTGGGCATTCCTTTTGGCATTATCGACCTTTCCCTTGCACCTACACCGGCAATCGGGGACAGTGTAGCAGATATTCTCCATGAAATCGGCGTAGAATACGCAGGCGCACCGGGAACAACTGCAGCATTGGCTCTTTTAAATGACCAGGTGAAAAAGGGAGGCGTCATGGCGTCCTCTTATGTGGGCGGTTTAAGCGGCGCTTTTATTCCGGTCAGCGAAGACCAGGGTATGATTGACGCAGTTGTGGCAAATGCCCTGACCATTGAAAAGCTGGAAGCCATGACCTGTGTCTGCTCCGTAGGACTTGACATGATTGCCATTCCGGGAGATACCAAGGCGTCTACCATTTCCGGCATTATTGCAGACGAATGTGCCATTGGTATGGTAAATCAGAAGACCACAGCTGTGCGTATAATTCCGGTTATCGGAAAAGGCGTGGGAGAAACCGTAGAATTCGGCGGTCTTTTGGGATATGCGCCGGTTATGCCGGTAAATCCTTATTCCTGTGAAAATTTTGTAAACCGTACAGGAAGGATCCCGGCGCCAATCCACAGCTTTAAGAACTAATAAAAATGAAACTGTTTTCACTGTACAGGGAGAAAAAATGGAATCTATTGAAGTTGTAATCAGCATTATCCTTCAATTTTCAGGAATTTTCGGCATGTATTATCTTGTACGGGCAATCTTTATGTTTCGCAGAAAAAAATTCCCCACACCGGGCTTTGAAGAAGACCGAAAGGAGGAAAACAAAGCCTGGTGCAGGGGTGAAGGAACGGTATGCCTTTACTGGGGTATTTTACTTTTACTCTTAAACGCTTATGCATGGATTACTGCTTACACAGGAGGAAGACTTTCTCTGATTGTTGTAATCGTCTTTCTCCTCCTGCTGTGTGCAGGATACGGCGGACGTATCCGAAACAACCTGAAATACCGAAACCGCAAAAGCAATACCTGGTAATTACCGGATTTCATGCTTCCGGAATCCCCTATATATAAAAGGGGAAAGAATCCATATACAAACAAGGGAGAAGAGCGGAAACATTACATAAGGCGGAAGCACCAGACCGGCAATTTCATATTGTAATTCTGTTTTATTTTATCACATAGGAAATCCCTTCGGAATCCTATGTGATAAAAAGCATAATTCCTATAAAAAGCAAGGCTTGCAAAAACGCCTAAAGTGTATTTCCCACCGCACATGGCAGTAATTCCAGACGGAGATAATATCCTCTGTCGTGACCGCACACCGGGCATTTTTCCGGCACCTGCAGCCCTGTATAGACATGTCCGCATTTTAAACAAATCCAGGAAGTTTCTACCTCTGACACAAACAATTTCTTTTCTTCTAAAAGTTCTGCCAGCATACCGAATCTCTTCCCATGAATTTTCTCAATTTCTCCAATCATATGGAAAGAGCCTGCGATATCCTGAAATCCTTCCTCCCGGGCTTTTTCTTCAAAGGCACGGTAGACATCATCGTGTTCCTCCATCTCATTTTTCTCTGCAAAACGCAGAAGCTGCGCAATATCCCCGGAAATATCTACGGGATAGTTTCCGTCAATGGAAATATTATGCTGCGCCAAAGGAGAGAGGTGTTTATAAAAAATTTCTGCGTGTTCTCTTTCCTGATTGGCCGTAAAAAGAAAGACCGCTTCTAGAGCAGCCATATGCTCTCTGTGTGCCTGGGACGCTGCTATGGTGTAACGGTTTCGTGCCTGACTTTCTCCGGCAAAGGCGCGCATAAGGTTTTCTTTGGTAATACTGTCTTTTAATTCCATGTTCATAACCTCCTTATCCTCTGGTATTATACCCTGCAGCTTTAAAATCATACCTGATACAAAATAAGAAATTTCTGAACTTCTTTTGTAGTTTTTACATAAGCTAAAAGAAAAAGGAATTTTTATGGCATACGAAACGTATCAAAAAGTCATCGGTAGCATTCAGAATATTTCAAGAGGAACCTCTTGCTGCAGCTTCCTCATGGCAGTACAGACGGAAACAGAAACCATAAATTTTGTGGTGACAGGAGAAACTCTGGTGATTGACAACATACGTTTAAGAAGAGGCATGCGAGTGGCTGCTTTTTATGATACCAGCCTTCCCGCACCTGCTATTTATCCGCCTCAATATCAGGCAGAACTGGTAACCGTGCTGCGGCAGAATCAAAACGTAACGCTGGATTATTTTGACAGAAATCTGGTTTCAGAAGACAATTCCCTGAAACTGAATCTTTCTCCTACCACCAGAATTTCCACCTTAAACGGACAGCGTTTTTCCTGTAATCCGGGAGATGAAGAGCTGCTGGTTTATTATACCAATACAACCTTCAGTATTCCGGCTCAGACAGCACCCCAGCGAATCATTGTTATGTGCCCTTAGGCAACGGGGTATAAAAACATACCAATTGGAGATAAATAGACAGAAAAAGCACAGGAGGAAATACATGGATTCTATTTGGGCAAATTCTTGTAAACTGGAAAAAAGACCTTCCTTAAAAGGTGAAATTGAAACAGAGATTGCCATTATCGGAGGTGGTATGACCGGAGTCCTGACTGCATGGCAGCTTCAAAAGTCCGGGAAAAAGGCAGTTGTACTGGAACGCTATTCTGTCGGAAGCGGACAAACAGGAAATACCACTGCAAAAATCACTTCACAGCATGGTATGTGTTATGCAAACATGATAGAAAAATACGGAACTGCTAAAGCAAGACAATATGCTCTTGCCAACGAAAATGCCAGAAAAGAATATATGCGCATAATCCAAACAGAGAACATAGACTGTAATTTTGAAACCGTCTGTTCTTATGTATACGGAAAAAGTGCAGGGAGATTAGAGGAAGAGATACGGGCGGCCAAAAGTCTGGGACTTCCTGCAGAGCTTTCCAGAGAGCATCTGACTCTGCCTTTCCCGGTCTGGGGTGCGGTCAAATTCCGCAACCAGGCACAGTTTCACCCTTTGAAATTCCTGTCTGCCCTGACACAGGATCTGACCATTTACGAAAATACTCCTGTGAAGAGGGCAGAAGGGCATATGCTCACAACTCCGGAAGGACAGGTAAAAGCAGAAAACATTATATTTGCCTGCCATTTTCCCTTTGTGAATATTCCGGGGCTGTATTTTGCCAGAATGCATCAGGAGCGCTCTTATGTTCTGGCGTTGGAAAATGCACCGCTTCCAAATGGTATGTATATCGGGGCAGAAAAGAACAGCTATTCCTTCCGAAGCTTTGGAAGCTGCCTGCTCTTAGGCGGAGAGGGACACCGCTGTGGTGAAAATGACGAAGCTTCCCGGTATCAGAGGCTTAGAAAGAGAGCAGAGCAATGGTTTCCAAAAAGCCGGGAAATTTGCTGCTGGTCTGCACAGGACTGTGTAACAGCTGATTCTATCCCCTATATCGGAAAATTCTCTGCCGGAAAAGAAGACTGGTACGTGGCAACCGGCTTTCAAAAGTGGGGCATGACCACATCTATGGCTGCAGCCATGCTTCTGCGGGACGAAATCTGCCGGATTCCCAATCCCAACCGGGAAATTTTTTCACCGCAGCGCTTTCCCATAAAGGATATGGATTTTTTCCTGTCAGACGGGCTTCGTTCTGCAAAGGAGCTGGTAAGACCTTTTTTGAAAAATCCTCAGCTTACTGCCAAGGATCTTATGCCCGGACATGGGGGCATTGTCACACATGAAGGAAAGAAAATCGGCATTTACAAAGATGAACAGGGACATGTCTATGCCGTCAAAATCCGTTGTCCTCATCTGGGCTGTCAGCTTTCCTGGAATCCAGATGAAAAAAGTTGGGACTGTCCCTGCCATGGCTCCAGATTTGATTATCGCGGAAAACTTTTAAATGGGCCTGCACAAACCCCTATTTAATCCGGTTTTTCACGCAACACCACAGCCTTTGAAGCAGAACGCCTCCGCTCATCACTTAATTTGGCATAGTGCTTTTTCGTGGTATTGACATCAGCATGTCCCAAAACATCAGCTACCAGATAAATATCCCCGGTTTCCCGGTAAAGGGCTGTACCATAAGTACTTCGCAGCTTGTGAGGGGTAATGGTTTTAACGGAAACAGCAGAAGCGTATTTCTTCACCATTTTTTCCACTGCGTCCACACTGATACGCTTTCTCTGTCCGGAGAGGAAGAGTGCCTCCTCATGACCTGCAACCGGGGTAATGGCATTTCTGGAAATTTCCAGATAGTCCTGTAATGCCTGTTCCACCTCAGTACCAAAATATACAATCATTTCGTTTCCGCCTTTTCGCAGAATCCGAATACCATTGTTTTTAAAGTCTACATCACCAATGTTTAATCCCACCAGTTCAGATACACGAACGCCTGTTCCAAGCAGGAGAGTAATGATTGCAATATCCCGGCACTTTTGTTTGTTATAGTGATAAAGCTGAACGCCAGTCAACTGTTTTCCATAATTTTCAATATGATCCAGAAGATTTGCGACCTCATCAGGGTCCAGTTGGATAATGGCTTTTTCTTTGATTTTCGGCATATCAACCAGACGTACCGGATTCGTCTGCAAAAGCTGACGTTTGCATAAATAATCATAAAAACTACGTAAACAGGACATTTTTCTTGCAATTCCTGTACGAGAATTGGTTTCCAGACGATTATCCGTGGTTTTATAGGCTTTTAAATATTCCTCAAATTCCTCAAAATCCACAGGCTCTAAAAGGGATAAATCCTGAACAGAGATATCAGCCATGGATTTTTCCTTTAAAGCGGGATTGGTAAGCTGCAAAAAGCGAAAAAAGACACGAAGGTCATATGCATAGGACAAACGGGTTTTATCCGAGGTCGTAGGTTCCTTGGCGCGGAAATAATCCTTGACGTATGGGGGAAGCTCTGTAAGAAATTCACGGAGCTTTACTGTATTTTCAATTTTTTCCTGTTCACGGTATGTAATTGGCTTTGCCATAAAAAACCTCCAAAATTCATTGTTTTGAGAGTAGTTTATCATAAAAGTAAGAAAAAAGCTATAGTTTTTCGGTTAAATCTGTATTTGTCCGCTAAACTATTTTAAAGAACAAGGACTGCTGTTTTATAGATATTCCGTATATTTTTCCTATTTCAATACTGTATTTGCCCTATGCAAAGCTTCATTCCATTTCACATCTGCATTTTTTAACGCTTCAGGTATTATATTTTACATAATATAATTATGGTCAATCATATTTTTCAGCAATTCTATATCTGTAGCTTTCTGTCTGTTAAAACCGCTCGCAAGGAAACATAACAATATTTATAAAATAAAAAAGAAAAGATACTTTTAGGGCACTCCTATTTAATATAGCATATCCGTCCAAAAGCATCTTTTCTTCATTTCTATTTTAATCTTTATTTATTTTGCAAACGTATTTTCATCTAACAGGATTGTAAACGGTCCCTCATTTACAAGAGAAACCTTCATATATGCTCCAAACCTTCCGGTTTTGACTACCGGAACACTCTCCCTGACTTTTTCTACCATATACTTATACAATTCCTCTGCTTCCTGAGGGTTTCTGGCATCAAAAAAGCTAGGACGATTACCCTTGTTACAGTTTGCATAAAGAGTGAACTGGGAAACCAAAAGAACTTCTCCATTTACATCTGCCAGAGAAAGGTTCGTCTTTCCCTGCTCATCAGCAAATATCCGAAGATTTATCATTTTTTTCACATACTGGTCTACCGTTTCTTTTGTATCTTCTTTACCAATACCTACCAGCACCAGAAATCCTTTTTTAATCTCCGCCATGCCGCCGTTTTCTATTTCCACTCCGGCATGACTTACCTTTTGTATTACAAGCTTCATAGCCTCTCCTCTCCTATTTTACATATTCTGTATCACTCTTTCGGGTCCTGTATCTTTTTCACTTCCTCCTGCTCTTCAAAACTTACCGGCTGTAGTGTCCTGGGGTCAATATATCGAATATTTTCATATGCCTTTTCGTCTGTAGGCATAGATTTTTTTCGTAATTCATGATTACGGAAATGCCTGACTCCTGCCACCATAACCGCCCACAAAGGTACGCCGATAATCATTCCGGGAATTCCCATAAGACCTCCGAAAAGTAAAATTGCCACAATTACCATAAAGCTGGACAATCCTGTGGAATCCCCTAAAATCTTCGGTCCTAAAATATTTCCGTCAAACTGCTGTAGAATCAGAATAAAAATCAGGAAATACAGGCAGTGCATAGGGTTTACCATTAAAATAATAAACGCACTCGGAATAGCTCCAAGATAGGGACCAAAAAATGGAATCACATTGGTCACACCTACAATAACGCTGACCAGCAGCTTATATGGGGTACCGATAAGAGAGGTTCCAATATAACACAAAATCCCGATAATAACAGAGTCAATAATCTTTCCATTGATAAATCCGCCAAAGGTTTTATGCGTAAAGCGAAATCCCCTTATAATTGTATTTGCTCGTTCTGTATCAAACAGGGCATACACCAACATTTTAGACTGCGTAACAAATTCTTCTTTTCCTGCCATTAAATACACCGAAATAATCAGTCCAATAAGCAGATTCTTAATAAATACCAGGGTTCCAAACACGCCGGTTGTCAGGGATTGAAGGATTGCTTTTACTTGGGGAAGCACCTCTGTGTTTAAAAAGGTTTCCACTTTTGGAGAATATCGGTTCAGATAGTCAAAAACAATATCCTGCCACTCTGGATTATCCTTTAATATTGATTCCAGCCAATGGCGAATATTCTGGACATATCGTGGTGAATCATTGATAATGCTGATAATATTATCTAAAATGCTCGGTACAACCATGGACAAAAGAGAATATATAATGAAAAATGCAAATAATAAAGAGGTAGCAATACAAAGATATCTCACAACTCTTTTATAGTTTTTTTCCAATACCACATGTTTCTTTTCTTTCAAATACCGAAAAATCTTTCTTTCCTGAAAATTCACCACAGGAATCAAAAGATAGGCAATGACTGCACCGCAGATAACGGGCATCATAATGCTGATAATTTTCCGAATACCATTAAACAATACATGCATACGGAAAATCACAAAATAAAACAACAAGCTGGCACAGACAACCGCAAAAGCCGTCATTCCCCAGTACAGATACTTTTTATTCCAACGAAATTTCATGCTGAGCCTCCGTTCCTATTGATTTCGTTGCGAAAATTGCATAACATGCAATCATTCTACCACGTGCGCAGAAAAGGAAGCGCCTACAAGGCATTTACTTTTCAAGCCGTGACTTGCCCGGTATAATCTGCCACATCGTGGCAGCAAGCCGAATACTTCGGCTTGGATTGCACAACGTGTAATTATTATACCACGAATTTCCCTCCTTGTGGGGAAAACCGTAAAAAATTGTTTCCTTTTTCTTATTTTTATGCTATGATTCAGGGGACTTATACAAACTAGTAGAAAGGACTGTATTGTATGAAATTACAGAAATTACTGAGTCTTACCAGAAAAGCGGTAGACGAATTTCAGCTTATAGAAGAAGGGGATAAAATTGCAGTTGGTGTTTCCGGTGGAAAGGACAGCCTTGCCATGCTTTATGCCCTTCACGGTCTTATGAGATTTTATCCAAAGTCATTTACCATGGAGGCCATTACCGTAGATTTGGGACACCCTGATTTTTCTCTGGGTAAAATCGAAAACTTATGTAAAGAATTAGAGGTTCCTTTTCATGTGGTGAAAACAGACATCGCGCCCATTATTTTTCAGGAAAGAAAAGAAAGCAATCCCTGTTCCCTGTGTGCGAAAATGCGAAAAGGCGCCTTAAATACAGAAGCAAAAAGACTGGGCTGCAATAAGATTGCCTATGCCCATCACAAAGACGATATCATAGAAACCATGCTGCTCTCTCTCATTTATGAAGGCAGATTCCATACATTTGCTCCCAAAACTTATCTGGACCGTATGGATTTAACCGTTATCCGCCCCCTGCTCTTTGTCAACGAAGCTGATGTCATTGGCTTTAAAAATATGTATCATCTGGAAATTGAGAAAAGCCCCTGCCCTGTAGACGGCTATACGAAGCGCCAGTATGCCAAAGAACTGGTGGCAAATCTGAACCGGGAAAATCCGGGTGCAAAGGAACGAATGTTTACTGCTATTTTAAACAGCAATATCAATGGGTGGCATGAAGTCAAACATCATAAATAGAGCAAATAACTATTGAGAATTTTGAGAACCAAGGTGTGCGAAACCCTCTTAGTTTTCGCACACCTGGTTCTCTTACACAGATTTCCTTTTCATCACACATTGAAAAAAAATTTTTCTTCGATAGATGATATTTACAAAATGGTAGAAAATGAAATATACAGCAATAAAGGTAATACTATATTTTATCGACATTCCAAAACTGCTGACAGCACTTTGAGAATCAATATAGAGAATTCCAGACCACATAATTATAATTGCAATCAGAAATGGTATCCACAATAACACTTTTATTTTTCGTCCGATAGTACGGTACATTTCTTTTTGAGAAAAGCCTAACCTATAACATGGATTCATATTTCTTTTTTTCTTTTCAAAGAAGTATAAAGTAAATAAGACTTACAAACGCAACAGGAAAAATTAAGCTTACAGAAAATCCAACGAAAGTACATAATTTTCTCATTAAGGATTCTGTATTATAATAATTTCCCAGTGTAGCAAAAGCATACGTATAGTCATAATTAATATCATCATGTGCCAGAACTTTTTCCAGTTTATCAGCTGTATTCAAATGATTTAATCACTCTGAATCTTCATATCCTGTATAAAATTCAAGATATAGATTTTCAAAATTTTTCTGATTGAGCTTCTCCCACTTCTCTTTGCTTACAACATAAACGTCCTGAAAACTTCCTGATGTACTGACAATCTGTTCATGGGGTTTTATATTTTAATAAACACTTTGTACATACCCGTTTTTCATAAGTTACTACATTTCTTTTTTAATGTGATACTTTCTCTTCTAAATTTCTCTTTATGACAAGCAAAATTCATACGCAGTAATCTATCACTATTTCTATTTATGTCTGCTCCCATATATCATTTTGCAATATATCTCGAATCGTCTGCATTGATAAATCTACAGAAGCTATTTCATCCGCGCATCTTTTCAGTTCACTTCTAATGATTTCTTCATGAGGAACATTATGTTTATATTTTATCTGATGTTCCAATGCCGCCCAAAAATCAAGAGCAATGGTTCGAAGCTGAATCTCAGCAGTAATACCTTTCAAATCATCTGTTGCAAACCGTATAATCAAATGAAGGCTTCTGTAACCATTAGGTTTTGGATAAGCAATATAATCTTTCTTCTCCATGATCTGAATCTCATTTCTTTCCTGTAGCCACTTTGCAATTTGATATACATCTTCCACAAAAGAACAAATTACCCTGACTCCCAGTGCATCATGAATATGTTGAAGTGCAGTCTGACTATCTTCTTTCATTCCATGTCTTTTTAATTTTTCTATCATACTTTCAGGAGTTTTGATTCTTGTTTTAATATATAAAATTGCCTGCAACCCATCTTTATTACAGAAATTTGGGTAGGTTTCCATTAATGTCTTTAAATAAGTTTCTCCTTGTTTTAATAAGGGAAATTTATTTCCATAATATTCTTCCAGTGTCAAATATCCACCTCCCTTTTACATACTAATTCTTTTGCAGCAAATACATGAAGTTCCCGATAACAAGGAACATTCCACCAACAATAAAATAGAAAATTACCAGACGGTTAGTTGTTCCGTATATTTCTAATATTCCACAGACCATGCATCCAACTGTTAGTGTCAAAATACCAAAATGCTGAAAGCGGCGTGCTATACATCCTGGAATTTTGCTACGAAAGTACAGTATACAGTAAAAATAAACTGTGCCTCCCAAAAATGGAATCATAAAAGCGTAAAGTATATAATACGAGTAGACTCCATGGCTAAAAAATTCATAAACAGCTCCAAAGCCGGCACAAACCAGAGTTACAATTAGATAAGTAAACACAAGTTTCTCTATTTCTTTTCCGGATCTTTCAATACCCGATGCAGACAATATCACTCACACTCCTTTCCTTCACGCTTCGTCCACTGGTTGTGGGATTATTGACTACTTCCCCGTTGAAATACATGGTAGATGAACCACCACCAGCCAAATTGTATGCAGTTTCTACACCAATACTATACATAAATTCTGCCAGTTCTAAAAGCGATAAGCCTTCACTTTCTTCTGTTCTTCCATCAGAAACCACAAACACATAGTGAAGATTATCTATGATTCCAATGGCTGTTCTCGGATTGCTCGCCATGGCTTTTCCCACCTCATCTTTTTCTGTCACAGAAATCGTTCCATTTTCTATCAGTGCAGGGCCGAAAGACAATATTTCCTTTGCTCCTTGTTCTAAAAGCTCTTCTGCGGTAATCTCTTCTTCTGTGATGATTTCAAAGTTTCCATCTTCATAAATAACCAGATCTTCCTGGTCTTTTTCTGCTTCGCTGCGGTATAAAGTCCCATCTCGGAGTACATAGCCCTTTTTCTGTGCGCCGTAGTAATCTCCGTTAATTGCCAGTATAGCATTGACTTCCTCTGCAATTTCCGAAGTTTTCTCTGTTACATTTTTTCCGTAACTATTTTGTGCAAAAGCAGTTTTAAGATATTCCGGAGAAGAAAGTACAATATCTGCTACATAGATTGTGGTATCCTCCTCCCTGTATTCATTCAGAGTAATAGAAATCTTTCCATCTTCATAAGAGGTTTCTGATGCCTCTGCCATAGTTTCTTCCTGCTTATCTTCTCCGGCAATATTCTGCCCTTCTGTTTTCTCTGCCACACGGTAAACTTGTGAAATTAAAAAAGTATCCATGAGCAGATAACAGGTGAACCCAAACAGCGCTACACCATATAGAATACAGCTCCAATGCTTCTTTAAATATTTGAACATTTTAACCTCCACTTCTTTGCCGCCTGAATATGAATGTCCTTTGAATAAACCAGCTTATGATGAAAAATATCAGTTCCGTACAAAGTTTTCCTATATACTGATTCATACCAAGATATATGAAAACTTCCAGAAGAATCGTATTTCCTGCCAAAATTCCTGCTGCTAACAAAACGTACTGCACAGCGGTTCTCCCTGAATCTGTTTTTTCTTGAAAAACCAGATTACGGTTTACCTGATAATTAAAACACCCACTCAAGATTCTTGCCATTACATTGGAAAGAAACAAGGAAATACTTTTTGAAAAACTTGCAGTCAACCAAAGAAACAGACTGTATATTCCATAGTCAAGAATAAAACTCACCATAGATGAGGCAGAAAACCTAAAAATCTCTTTATAAATCTTGTAGGAATCTCTCAAAGGATTAAAATGAGAACCGGCATTGTCATTGATATAAATGGTCTCAATCCTAATTTCCCTTAGAGAAATCTTTTTTCTGGAACATACTAATAACACATTCATTTCATACTCATACCGTTCTCCCGGAATTGTAAGCAATTCCGGAAGAAGTGTCTTATCAAAAGCACGAAGTCCTGTCTGGGTATCATAAATGTGGACACTTGTGATAAGCATATAGGCTATACGGGTAATCTGGTTACCTATCCTGCTTTTTAAGGGAGTTTCCTTCTGTATTTTTCTGCTTCCAAGAACCAGACATCCCGGATGGTTTTTAGCCTCTTTCCATACCATTTCTACATCTTTTGCTCTGTGTTTGACCGTCTGCATCCGCAGTCACTACCACATAATTTTCGGATATGTGATTTTGAATATACGCCATCCCTGTTTTTAAGGCGCTGCCTTTCCCCTTGTTTGTCTCATGTGGCAGAATCAGTACATTTCCGGCATCGTCTATTTCCTGAAAGATTGGCTTATGTTCTTTGTCACTTCCATCATCTACGATTAAAATCCAGAAACCTTTTTCGCTTAATTGCTGTACTACCTGAATCAGGCACTCCTCCGGATTATATGCTGGAATCAAAGCAATTTTCAGGTATTGGCTCATAAGCTGCTACCTCCTTCTGATGTTCCGTTATCTGTATTCTCACCGGACGGAGCGTCAGGCGGTGTATTTCCCTGAGGTCTTTCCATATTTCCCGGCAACTGCCCGTTATCAGTTCCACCCTGCATGCCACCTTCTTTCCTGCCTCCTCTTTTGCCGTCGTTATTTCCAGGTACTCCTCCACCTGAAGCATTACTTCCATACACAAGACTATCCATGGTGATACTTTGTTCTGTTGTTCCGGCTTTTACTGTGTAAGTTTCTCCTTCTTCGATTTCCGGACAACTTACAATAATAGAAGAATATTGCTTTTCTGCTGTCCAGTTTAAAAGCTCTGCTCCGTTGCTGTTAAGCAGTTCAATATTCGTATTTGCCTCCTGCGCATCTACGTTTACCATAATCACTCCTTGTGTGGAAGAAGAGTCAAAGCTTTGTGCCATGCCAGAAGAACCAGAAGCCGCAAAAATTCCACCTGTGACTTGAGCTATTCCACTATAATCTAAGGTTCCATTTCCATCATTGGTAGGACCGGATACATAAGTTTCCCCTCCGGAAACTGTAACATCCCCATTAGAGTCGATGCCATCTCCGGAAGCATTGACCCGAAGAGTACCTCCAGCAATATTGATATATGCGCCATCTGTGGATGAAAACTGATCGCCTCCTCCTCGGAATCCCTCTGTACCGCTGCTGTCATTGCCGCCGGCAGCATTCATACCGTCATCAGATGCCTGCACTGCAATCTCCCCACCGGTGATATCAATGCTTAACCCTTCGATTCCTTCATAGCTTTGAGCGATATCTATGTTCCCACCGGAAATCGTTGCATTAACATCCGCATGTATTCCGTCATCTCCTGACGATAATGTATATGTTCCTCCGTTGACAGCCAGATTTCCATTGGAATGAGAAGTGCATCATCTTCACTGTCAATATCATAAGTTCCATCATTCAATACCAATTGCGTACCAGCTTTTATCCCTTTGATACTGGTTGTATCTTCTTCCGCATTTTCCTGCTGCATCTGTTCCATGGGGTGTCCTTCTCTGCTGCTCTGACTTTGTACACTGGAACTTCCTTCTCCCGTCAAAATGGTATAGGTTCCATCTTCTGCCTGTAACCATGAACTGGCGCTGATTCCATCCTGCTGAGAAGAAATATCAAAGGTTCCTCCTGCCAGATACACAAATCCAAGGCTGGTATCCTCCGTATTTTCTGCATGGATACCATCTTTTTCTGATACAATCGTATAAGAACCATTGGCGATACGGACGCTATCTTTTCCCGAAATTCCATGACTGGCACTTGTGATTACATAGGTTCCGCTTGTAAGAATCAAATCGTCTTTTGATACAATCCCATGTCCTTCCTGAGCTGTGACTGTAAGGGTTCCTTCTCCATTCAACGTCAAATCTGATTTAGAAAATACTGCTGCATCAATATTGTTTTCATCGATAGCAGTGTAAGTGCCGTTGTGTTCCAGGTTGTTTTCCGTTCCCGAAACAGTCGTAACAAAAACTTTATCCGCAGATTTGATATACAATGCTGCCGACTGAGAGCTGGAAATACTTACATCATTGAATACAAGCTGAATTTTATCCGTATCTTCTGCCTCTACGATCACCATCCCATCTGAAAGAGCCCCTGAAAGCACATAAGTTCCTTCCTCTTTAATTGTCACTGTATTTTCTGTGATAGACACAGCGTCTGACTCGCAGGCAGAACCTCCATCAGCAAGAGAAATGGCAACGCTTTCTGTTTCTTCATAACCCACTTCTTTGTCCCTGTCTGAAAACATGTCGGATGTATCAATTTCCATAATCGAAGTACTTACAGTATCTGAATTTTCTGTACTTTGCTGTGCATTTTCTTCTGTCTTTGCACTACAGCCGGATAACAACAATGTTCCCATCAGGATAAACAATATAACTTCCTTTTTTCTCATCTGTCATCGCCTCCTATAATTCTCCGACTATCGTTTCCTGTCTGCACATGGTAATTTCCAGATTCCCATTTCTGCATCGTAGCGCATCAATTAATTCTTTTTCTGTTGCCGGATTTTTTAACGTCAGGTTATACGTCAGTTTAAACAAACTTCCCATATTCGTTGTTTTGATCTGTACCACCTCATAGTCTGTAGTATATTTTTTCAAGATCTTGTCAAATACCCCACTGTAATCCAAGTCCTCCGGTATCGTAATGTGCAAGGTTTTATAGCGTAATCCATGCTTTCTCATTCCGAAATCCATCCGATTGTATAGCAACATAATGCCACCAAGAATTACTGCGGATAATAGTGCATAAGCCAGATATCCCATTCCCGCTACCAAGCCGGAACACATAGCAAGGAATATCGCCCCGATTTCTTTTGCCGAGCCAGGAACGGAACGAAAACGAACAAGACTAAAAGCGCCTGCAACCGCCACACCGGTTCCCACATTTCCATTCACCATCATAATCACCACACAGACTACAGCCGGAAGCAATGCCAGCGTTGCAACAAAGCTCTTGGTATATTTGGTTCCGTACATATAGGTTCCCGCTAAGATCACTCCGATAATAAGTGTGCATCCCACACATAACAAAAAATCTGAAATAGAAATCACATTGGTTATATCGGTATCAAAAATTCCCTGAAATAAAGTATTAGACATTACTGTATCCTCCCTGTAAAGATTCTGCCAGCATACGCTGATAAGCAGAACCGTATTTTGAAAATGATGTTTTAAATAAATGATGTTTCGTAAGCGTTTCACTCATCCAAAGGGGTATTCCACCGGAAGTTTTTATTTCCATCAGCGTCTGGTCTTCCCCCAATAAAGCCATTCCGTATATCTCGCTTCCAAGAGAAAAATCTGTTCTTCGATAAAGGATGTTTTCATCAAATGTCACCCTGAAATCACTACCATCCAAAGCGTAATAGGCTTCTCTTTCGTAAGATAGGAATACCGACGGACGAAGATTTTCATAGTAATCACGAAAATACTGTATTTCATTCCCGATCTGCGAATGTACCGGAAGGGGTTCTCCTGTCTGAAAGCTTTCCATAACCTTCTTTTCCGGAAGCTGCAATCTACGTTTGTAAACGACTGATTTATATTTTTTCTTAATTTCTACAAATACCGGATCGGTTGTCTCCACAGGTTTGTAACTTCGGATACGGAGTTTCTCTTTATATATCGGTTTTTCCAATGAACGCCTGATGAGCCGAAATGTATCGGTGTCAAAATAAATATTTCTGATAACGGTTCTTCCGTAATCATCCAGTTTCATATACGGCTGCATCGCCAGAAGAATCTGTTCTTTTTCCTGCCTGTTAAGCAGGTATTTTAATTCATAACGCTTAAAGGTTGTTTGATAAGCCATAATGGTCCTCCTGTTTTGTATTTTGATTCCCTGCATACCTGAATCGATAATAATATTCCCATCATATTCCTGCGCACTGCTAACATAAGCAGAATAAGGAACCGCAAATGATTGTACCAATGAATAAGTTCCCTTGTTTTCATCTACCTTATATTTGTAATAATACGAAATTTCCCCTTCCTTCATAGATGTTTCAATTCCGTTAATCTGTTCCCAATCATACGAGAGATTGGAGTTACTGGTACCAAAATGCAACCGATACCGTATAAGATACAGATACCAAATCCTCTGTAGTAAAATACACATATAAAGATAATGTATTTGTTCCGTATGGGTTCTCTTTTACCAACATCTGATCTTCCGTATAGATTCCACTATTTTTTTCTTCCTCTATCTGCTCCTCTATAGCCTCCTAATATTCCTCTGTATAAATAGATTTCGCCTCATTTTCAGTTACTTTGTCTGACTCAGCCTGTATTGGTTCTTCGGTTGACATTTTTGAAAATGAAACGAGCAATCCTGCCGCTGCCAACGCAAATATGATTCCGACTATTTTCTTTTTTGATTTTTCTATTCTCATATCACATAACTCCTCATCATCTTATTCCATTAAAGCTTCAGTCAATTCTAATACCTGAGAAATCGGAATTGCATAACCGATTCCCTCCACATCTGTCGAAGCAATTTTAGCTGTATTGATTCCTACCAATTTTCCTTCCATATCTAATAATGCACCGCCGCTATTTCCTGGATTGATTGCTGCATCTGTCTGAATATAGCCAAGGGAAGAGGACTGAGTATCTTCACTAATGGAACGATTGACTGCACTGACGATTCCTGTTGTAACGGACTGGCCATAACCCAAGGCATTTCCAATGGCCACAACCTGCTCACCTACCTCTAAAGCATCCGAATCCCCGATTTCTACTACGTGGATCTGTGAATATGTGGATTCTGATAAAGCAGAGGTATCTACTTTAAGCACTGCTAAATCTATATCTGCATCATAACCGCACAAAACAGCTTCATACGTCTCATCATCTACAAAGGTTACAGAAAGAGAAGAAGCACCCTCTACCACATGATAATTGGTCAGCATATAGAGCTGGGAATCTTCTTCATATAATATAATTCCGGAGCCACAGCTTACGGTTTCTTCTGTCTGTGAAGGAGAAAACTGTCTGCTCCGATTTCCTCCATGTCCACCAAAATAATTTTCTACTTCCTGTACGGATATGTTTGTAACAGAAACCACAGAAGAAAGACCTGATGCCGCAATTTCCGTTACACTTAACTGATCGGTACTGGAATTTGTTGTTGCAGACAAGGACAACACGTTTGTATCTGTGGTACTACTTGTCTCATTTGCTGTTACTGCTTCATTATTTTGTCCTATCAGATACTGCTCCACAGCATAGCTTGTGCCGCCTTCCACAACCCCAAAAAGAAGAGCACTGAAAGCAACAGTTGTTGCTATGTTCCACATTCTTCTTTTTGCGGAACGCTTTTTCCGTTGTATCCGTCTATTTCTTTTCTCATTTATATGTAATTTTTCTTCTTTATACATTTGTGTTCCCTCCTGTTTTTCTTGATAGGAGTACTTTATCAGATTTACCTTAATTGCACCTTAAAGAACCCTAATTCTATTCCATAAAAAAAGCCTGTATCAAACAATTATGTTTGTACAAGCTGTGTAAAATCATTTTTATTTTTTCTGTATTCTATCTCTTTTCCCTGTAGTTTTACACCTAAAATGTGTAGAGGAATTATCGGTCATGCTCCTGATTTGTATGTAATAAACAGGCACTAAACACACACATGCTCCCAGCCAAGCTAATGGTGTTGCTACGCAGACACCTATGTATCCAAACATAGAACATATTAGCATGGTGCTTCCAATGCGCATTACCAGCTCAATGAAACATGCAAAAAACGGGGCAACTGTGTTTTGCATACTCTGTATCGCACATCGATATATTGTAAGTATGCCAAGAAGAACGTAACTTGGAGCTATCCAATACAAATATCCGTTTGAGTAATATCTAATTTCTGCCCCTGGGTTTGCAATAAACATTTCTACAATTACATTCCGTAAAAGCAAAATTCCAACACACATAACTATATTTAAGACTTCTGTTTGAACAAGGGCTGCCCGTACTCCCTGGCTAATACGCAGCTGATTCCTTGCACCGTAGTTTTGGGAGACATACGCAGATAATGTCGATGACATTGCGTTGTTTACCAGAACAGATATCTGATCTGCTTTAGTTGCTGCAGTATATCCGGCGATTGCCTGACTCCCCAGACTATTTACCGCACTCTGCATGGAAAGTTGACCAATACACATGACAGACATTTGGAATCCCATAGGAAATCCTACCTTTACTAATTGAGAAGCATAAGGCTTTATACCTTCAAAATCTTGTTTGGATAAATGTAATTCTCTAAACTTTTTTACACCGGCAACTGTACATAAAATAGCCGAAACAAACTGAGACAGCACAGTTGCCCAGGCTGCTCCTGCTATTCCGCTTTTCATCGGAACAATAAACACAATGTCTAATACGATATTTAAGATAGAAGAAAATATCAGGCAAAACAGAGGAATTTCGGAATCTCCCAATGCCCGCAAAATGTTAGAAATAGCGTTATAAAAAAATGTAGCTCCGCTTCCTAACAGAATAATGAACATATAGATATAAGCTTCCTTGTATATATCCTGTGGTGTTTTCATTACCCTTAAAATAGGGTGTGAAAATCCGCAGAAAAGTGCTGTGATTATAATAGTAAAACCGATACATAAAACTGCTGTTGCAGCAATACACTTTTTCATTCCTTTTTCATCTTTCGCTCCACATTTCTGTCCAAGACAAATTCCAAATCCATTGGTAATTCCTTGTATAAAACATAAAACAAAGTAGACAATAATACTGGTCGCTCCTACTGCTGCAAGCGATTCTGCTCCCAGTGTCTGCCCCACAATTACGCTGTCGGCCAGTGTATAAAAAAGCTGAAAAAGATTTCCCCCTATTACCGGGAGCGCAAATCTTAAAATAGAAATGAATGGGCTTCCAACTGTAAATTCTATAGTTTTTGTACTTTTGGATCGTTTCATGATAATCCCCCTTGATATTTATTTATGTATCCTTTATATTAATACCTATATTGATAACAAAACATGGATGGGGGTATTAACATGAAAAAGAGAACTGTGCCTATAAATGAAACAAAAAAAGAATTGGTTGAACACAGTACCTTTTTCTTTCCTCTTACCGTATCCCACGACGATCTTTTCTCCTTTGAAGAAAAATGTATCCGTTGTCACTGGCATGATGATCTGGAAATAGGAATTGTAAAACAAGGGATTGTGGAATACCAAATAGCTGAAACATCCTATTTTTTGTATCCCGGAGACGCCATCACGATTAATTCCGATATTCCTCACAGTGCATTTCCTGTACAAAACAGCCGCGCAATCATCGATACTATCATTTTACAACCAATGTTTCTTTACGATATACCAGGAAACGACCTGGATAGAACTTGCTTCCATCCATTTTTATATAATACCAATATTCCCTGTGTACCGCTGTTTCAGAAAAATTCCTCCGATAAGCTTCTAATAGAAAAGTTGGAGGAAATTATCCGCCTATTTGACAGCAAATCTGACTTTTTTCAATTAAAAATCAAGAGTCTTATATTAGACTATTTCTACATGATCCTTTTAAATAACAAAAATAAGCTTAAACTTTTTTCTCCATCAAACCAGGAGCATTTACGCAAATTACGGATTATGCTTGATTATCTGCATGAACATTATCAAAAACCATTCTCTCTAAATGAACTGGCAAAGCATACCGCAATGTCAAAAGAAACCTGTTGTAGAATTTTTAAGCACATGACAGGCGTCACCATTTCGCAATACTTGACAGATTATCGCATTACGCAGAGTTTAAAATACTTATGTGATGGTAACTATTCCATTGCCAACGTTTCTGCACTTTGCGGTTTTAGCAGCCAAAGTCGATATGCCAAAGCCTTCCGTTTGAAAATAGGATGTAACCCAGGAAAATACCTCCACTCCGACTTTAATATCATAAAAAATCACTGTAATTCAGAACCCTGTATTGATTTTGTATCCGTTCTGTTAAAAATTTATGCTGGAAGGTTTACTGTAATCCGCAACGATTTTTCATCCCTTGTTTCCGCAAGAATTTTCCCTTTGTGAGACTCTACCGTAGCTGCTGCAATCGAAAGTCCTAAACCATATCCGCCGGTCTGGGAATTTCTGGAAGCATCTGTACGGTAAAACCGGTCAAATAAATGGGGAATCTGTTCTTTGGAAATAAATTCTGTTGTATTAAAAACAGACAGGCAGATACGGTTTTTCTTCTTTTCCAAAGTAACAGAAATCTGCCCATTTATGTTGGTATATTTTACTGCATTGTCAAGAAGAATCGTTATGAGACCACGGATTGCTTTTTCATCACCCTTCATGGAAATCATTGGTTCAATGGTGCTTGTTAAACTTTTTTCCTGTATCTTTGCCGGAGCCTGGAAGGTATGACATACTTCTTCCACCATATCGGATAGCGGAAATTCTATTTTTCTAAAACTGTTCTGCCCTTCCTCCATACGGGAAAGCATGACAAGGGTATTGGTCAGGTCTGCAAGCCGTTTTGTCTGTCCCTGGATATCCTGCAGCCATTCATTTTCCCCAAAGTCCATTTCCAAAACCTCGGTATCAGCTTCAATAATCGTCAATGGGGTTTTTAATTCATGTCCTGCATCGGTAATAAAACGTTTCTGTTTCTCATAATTATCAGAGAATGGCTTTACAATACGGGCAGATAAATAAACCATTAAAATAAACACAGATAAGAGCCCAATGCCGGATACACCAAATGTTGTCAGCAAAAAGTTCTGGAAATTGTCTAATTGCCGCCTGCAATCCAGGAAAATAATACGTACTTCCCCATTGGAAGAACATCTCCAATACCGGTAATCCTCCAAAAATCCTTTTTCTGTTTCTTTTTCCCAAACTTCTGAAGCATATTCCATTGCTTTTGCTGTATCAATGGACACTATCTTTGAAGTATCTGTTAAAATGATGTCACCATTTTCATTAAGTAAAACAGAAAAAAATCTGGACTCATAAGGAATTTCCGGTGACATTCCAGGCCGGTCATCTTTTCTGTTTCCTGGGAATTTTTGCGGGAATTTTCCTGCATTTTCCTCCAGAATTTCGAGAACCCGATCAGCATCTTCCACGACTTTCCTGTAATTTAAAATGCCTACGATTCCTCCAATCACAAAAAGAACGAAAAAAAGTGAAGCCATAGATGCAGCAATTAATTTGATACGAAGTTTTTTGATCATGACGGATTCTCCTCCAGTGAATATCCTGCGTTTCTTGTGGCTTTGATTTGGATATCTGCGTGGAGGGCAGATAATTTTTTCCTCAGATAAGAAATATAAACCCATACCACATTGATTTCTGCTTCACTGTCATATCCCCATATTTTTTCCAGGAAACGTTCCGAGGAAATGAGCTGGTGAGGATTGCACATCAAAAGCTCCAGCATTTGAAACTCTTTGTTCGCAAGGCGGAAACTTCCTTTTGCAGTAGAAAGTTCAAAAGTAGCCCGGTCTAGCGTTACATTTCCCATAGTTAGTTTTGAGTTTACCTGTGCGGCTTGTGTTCTTGTGATGGCACGGATTCTTGCCAGAAGTTCTTTAGAATGAAAAGGTTTTGCCAGATAATCATTGGCTCCGGCATCCAGCCCTTCCACCTTATCATCTACTTCTGATTTTGCTGTCAATAATAGAATCGGGATGAGATTTCCCTTTTCCCTGACTCTTTTTAATACAGTAAGGCCATCTACCTTGGGCATCATAATGTCTAAAGATTACCCCGTCATAATTATCCATTTCCAGATAATCCAATGCACTTTGACCATCATAAACTGCATCTACAGAATAATTATTTCTTTCCAAAATTGCCACTAGTGCTTTCGATAATGCTTTTTCATCTTCTGCCAATAATAACCGCATTGTATATGCTCCTCCTCATTACACTTTTTCAACCTCATCATCAAATAAATCTATTTCTTTTAAAAATAAATGTAGAACCTTAATTATAACTTAAAAACACCATTGATATGGCATATTATATCTTAAGCAAAAAAATTTTTCCAGTTTTTTAACTTTCCTATTGACACCCATATCAATCAGTGTTAATATCATGTCAATTCAATATGATAAACTGTTGAAGCGGAGATAACGGCAATGACGCCTTTACAGAGAGCCTGTGTTGCTGAGAGTCAGGTGAGAAACAAGTTGTCAAATGGACCGCTGAGGGTGCAGTCAAAAGTGTATATTTATTTACACCTAGTATTCTGCAACGTGTAGGCATACGTAAGTTGCCGGGGATATGTTGGTATCCTGCTAAGCGCATAGGAGTAATCCTATGAATCAAGGTGGTACCGCGGATAGTGTCGTACTGTATATATTTGTACGTGATTCGTCCTTGACAGATTGTTGTATTCTGTCAGGGATTTTTTTATTTTTCAGATTCCTGGTTCAGGATAAAAACCAAGTGAAGTTTTCTTTATTACGAGGAGGCGAATATCATGTTATTAACCAAACGATGGCGTCGAATGATTGTACAGAAATAGTAAAGCAACTCAAAACACATAACCAGCATTTATTTGGAGGTAATGACTATGAAAAATGAAAAAATCCCCTACAAAATCTATCTGAATGAATCCGAGATGCCAAAAGCATGGTACAATCTGCGTGCTGATATGAAACAAAAACCGGCGCCATTATTAAATCCTGGCACACACCAACCGATGAAAGCCAAAGAACTGGTAGGTGTATTCTGTGAGGAACTGATTGCACAGGAACTTGACAATGATACTGCTTACTTTGAAATTCCGGAAGAAATTCGATCATTCTATAAAATGTATCGTCCATCTCCTCTTGTTCGTGCTTACTGTCTGGAGGAAAAGCTAGGAACTCCTGCAAAAATCTATTACAAATTTGAAGGAAATAACACCAGTGGCAGCCATAAACTAAACTCAGCTATTGCACAGGCTTATTACGCTAAAAAACAGGGACTTAAAGGAGTGACCACAGAAACCGGAGCCGGTCAATGGGGTACTGCCCTTTCCATGGCTTGTTCCTACTTTGATCTTGACTGTAAAGTATATATGGTAAAATGCTCTTATGAGCAAAAACCTTTCCGACGTGAAGTCATGCGCACATACGGTGCATCAGTGACACCATCTCCTTCCATGGAAACAGAAGTTGGAAGAAAGATTCTTGCAGAACATCCGGGAACTACCGGAAGCCTCGGCTGTGCCATCTCTGAAGCTGTAGAAAAAGCTGTAACAAGCGATGGTTACCGGTATGTGTTAGGCAGCGTTCTTAATCAGGTACTTCTGCATCAATCTGTGATTGGTTTGGAAACCAAAGCTGCACTCGATAAATTCAATATTAAGCCGGATATTATCATTGGATGTGCTGGCGGCGGGTCTAATCTTGGTGGTCTGATCGCACCATTTATGGGAGAAAAACTTCGTGGAGAAGCAGATTACCGTATCATAGCTGTCGAACCAGCATCTTGTCCTAGTTTTACCAGAGGTATATATGCCTACGACTTTTGTGACACAGGTATGGTATGCCCACTTGCAAAGATGTATACTCTTGGCAGTGACTTTATCCCTTCTGCGAACCACGCAGGTGGTCTTCGCTATCATGGCATGAGTTCTACTCTATCGGAGCTTTACCATCAGGGACTTATGGAAGCAACCAGTGTAAAACAGACGGAAGTCTTTGAAGCAGCCGAGTACTTTGCCCGAGTAGAAGGAATCTTGCCTGCACCGGAAAGTTCCCATGCGATACGTGTTGCTATTGATGAAGCATTGAAATGCAAAAATAACGGGGAAGAAAAAACAATTGTATTTGGTCTTACAGGCACCGGATATTTTGATATGGTTGCATATGAAAAATTCCACGATGGCGATATGGACGATTACATCCCATCTGATGAGGAACTGGCTGTTTATCGCAACAAACTTCCTATAGTGGCAGTAAAATCCTGAAAACCTGATCTGTTCGTTATATGTATCCTTAATATGAACAAATGCATTCATAACAGAGTGGAATTATTTCTGCTCTCAAAATGAATGCATTTGTCTTTTCATTATTATTTTGAAAATAACGTTACAATCCTTTCTGCCGCTTCTTTTGTATCCTCCGGTGAACCAAATGTTGAAAAACGAAAATACCCTTCTCCCGCTGCGCCGAATCCTTCTCCCGGGGTTCCCACAACCTGTATTTTATGTAATAAGTAGTCAAAAAATTCCCAACTTTTCATTCCCTTCGGACACCGCATCCAGATATACGGCGCATTCTTACCACCGCAATACCAGATTCCAATCTGATCAAGTGCTTTCATCAATATCTTTGCATTTCTCTTATAAATCTGAATATTTTCGTGAATCTGTCTTTGTCCTTCTTCTGTGAAGACTGCTGCCCCACCTTTCTGAATGATGTAAGACACACCGTTCGTTTTTGTTGTACGATTTCGTATCCACATTTCATTTAGGTTCATACCATTGCGTTTCAAAGCTTTTGGTATTACCGTATATCCAAGTCTGGTACCTGTAAAACCAGCCGTCTTAGACAATGAACATATTTCAATCGCACATGTTTTTGCTCCATCCAGTTCAAAAATGCTGTGGGGAAGTGTCTCATCCTCAATGAAAGCTTCGTATGCCGCATCGAATAGAATAACCGAACCGTTCTCGTTTGCAAAATCTACCCATGCTTGAAGTTGTTCACGTGAGAAAACTGCTCCGGTAGGATTGTTAGGTGAACATATATATAATAAATCAGCCTTTATATCTTCACCTGGCTCTGGTAAAAAGTTATTTTCTTCTGAAGAAGAAAGGTGCACAATCTTCCTTCCAGCCATTACATTCGCATCCACATATGCCGGGTAAGCCGGCTCAATTACCAAAGCAGAACTGGAGCGTTCAAATAAATCTAAAATATCTCCAAGTTCATCACTTGCTCCACTGGAAACGAACACCTCATCTGCTGATAAAGAAACGCCTCTTTTTTCATAATGCTCTGCTATCTTTTCTCTCAAGAAAGAGGCGCCGCATTCCGGCATATATCCATGAAAACTGCTTTTTGAAGCCTGATCGTCCACTGCCTCATGCAACGCCCGGATCACAGCATCGCACAATGGCAGTGAAACGTCTCCAATCCCCATTCTTAAAAGCTTTGTCCCAGGATGCTGTTCTACATAAGCCTTCGTCTTCTGAGCAATATTGTAAAAAAGATAGGAATCTTTCAATTCGCTGTAATACTTGTTTGGTCTGATCATTTTATTTTCCTCCTTGTAGAATTCTTTCATTCTGCATCAATCGTAGAAACACCAATTGTCACTTCTTCTAAAACATCTAAAAGTACTTTTACCGTATCCAGAGATGTAAGCATAGTTATATTGTTCTGCGTTGCCGCATTTCGGATTGCAACTCCATCTTCATAATGAACACCGGAAAGAATTGCACGGGTATTGATAACATAACTGACGTATCCTGCACGGATTGCATCCAGTATCTCACTGCTTCCTTCTGATGGTTTTCTAAGTATACGAGTACGGATTCCATACTGTTTTAAATACTCTCCTGTAAGAGAGGTTGCTTCTATATTAAACCCCATATCATAAAAACGTCTGATTAGCGGAAGGGCTTCGGCTTTATCCTCATCTGCCAGCGTCACGATGACTGTTCCATAATTCTGCACACGAATACCGGAAGCAATCATTGCTTTATACATTGCTCTGTGAAGTTTTTTATCATATCCGATTGCTTCTCCCGTTGATTTCATCTCCGGTGACAGGTAAGCATCCATACCATTCAGCTTTGCAAAGGAAAACACTGGTGCTTTTACATACCACCTCTTCTTTTCTTCGGGATAACTCACAGTAATTCCCTGCTCCTTCAGACTAATTCCAAGAATGACTTTCGTTGCAATATCAGCCAAGGGATATCCAGTTGCTTTTGACAAAAATGGAACCGTTCTTGAAGACCGCGGATTTACCTCAATGATAGATACATTCTCCTGTTTGTCCACGATAAACTGAATATTAAACAGTCCCATAATGCCAATGCCAATACCCAGTTTTTTCGCATAATCCAAAATCGTAGCCTTTATCTTATCTGAAATACTAAACGTCGGATATACACTGATGGAATCGCCGGAATGAACCCCTGTCCTTTCTACCAGCTCCATGATTCCCGGAACAAATACGTCCGTACCGTCACAAATGGCATCAATTTCGACTTCTTTCCCACAGATGTATTTGTCTACCAATACCGGTTTATCTTCATCAATCTCTACCGCAGTTTTCAGATAGTGCCGCAGGTGGTCTTCCTTTGCCACAATTTGCATGGCTCTTCCGCCAAGTACAAAACTCGGACGTACCAGCACCGGATAGCCTATTTCTTCTGCGGCTTTTACGCCATCTTCTATATTTGTTACAGCCTTTCCTTTTGGCTGTGGTATTTTCAGCTCTGCTAACAGTTTTTCAAATGAATCTCTGTTTTCTGCTTTTTCGATTGCCACACAGTCCGTGCCAATCAATTTCACCCCTCGCCTTCTCAATGAATTTGCCAAATTGATAGCAGTTTGACCGCCAAGTGATACAATAACTCCATCCGGCTTTTCCATTTCAATGACATTCATAACATCTTCTATGCAAAGAGGTTCGAAATACAACTTGTCAGATGTGGTATAATCCGTAGACACAGTTTCTGGATTATTATTGATAATAATAGCTTCATATCCTGCTTCTTTAATGGTTTTCACTGCATGCACTGTTGAATAATCAAACTCAATACCCTGTCCGATACGGATGGGACCGGAACCCAATACAATGATTTTCTTCCTGTCTTCCACGATTGATTCATTTTCATCCTCATAAGTAGAATAAAAATACGGAACATAGCTTTCAAATTCTGATGCACAGGTATCAATCATTTTATAGGCTGGGAAAATGCCATGTGTCTTACGCATTTTGTAAATGTCCGTTTCCGTCATATTCCACAGCCACCCAACTGTTCTATCTGAGAAGCCTGACTTCTTTGCCTGATACAAAAGTTCCCTGTTACCCGTACACTGCTTCAGTTCTTTCTCCATATCAATGATCTTTTTCATCTTATCAAGGAAGAAACGGTCAATGCGTGTCTGCTCCCTGATATTGGAAATCGATTCACCCATTCGGAGCAACTGGGCAATGGCAAAGATACGGTCATCCGTTCCGATTTTGATATATTCCATCAAAGCCTTTTTATCTTCTTTTTCAAACTTTTCCATATACAAATGATTTACACCTGTTTCCAGAGAACGGATTGCTTTTAACAGACTCTCATCAAAAGTTCTGCCAATGCTCATGACTTCCCCAGTTGCTTTCATCTGTGTACCCAGCTTCTGATTTGCATCGGTAAATTTATCAAATGGAAAACGCGGCATTTTTGTTACCACATAATCCAGAGCCGGTTCAAAGGATGCAGGCGTATTTACCAGCATAATCTCATCCAGAGTCATTCCTACACTGATTTTCGCAGATACCCTTGCAATCGGATATCCGCTTGCCTTTGATGCCAATGCAGAGGAACGGGATACGCGTGGATTTACCTCGATCAGATAATACTGAAAAGAATCCGGATCAAGTGCAAACTGTACATTACAACCTCCCTCCACGTTCAAGGCACGGATGATTTTCAAGGCACTGTCACGAAGCATCTGATATTCTTTATTCGTCAGTGTCTGTGACGGACATACCACAATGGAATCTCCTGTGTGAATTCCTACCGGATCTAGATTTTCCATATTACAGATCGTAATTGCCGTGTCATTAGCATCACGTATCACTTCATATTCAATTTCTTTAAATCCCTTGACGCTTTTCTCTATCAGAACCTGATGAACCGGCGATAAAGCGAGAGCATTATTAATCAGACTGAGAACCCCCTGTTCATCATCTGCAAAACCGCCTCCGGTTCCGCCAAGGGTAAATGCCGGGCGAAGTACCACAGGATAGCCAATATCCTCAGCAGCTTTTATAGCTTCCTCCACCGTATTAACAATGACAGACGGAAGCACTGACTCTCCTAAGTTTTCGCAAAGCTCTTTAAAAAGTTCCCTATCCTCTGCCCGTTCAATGCTCTCACTTCCAGTTCCTAAAAGTTCCGCATGGCACTCTTTCAAAATTCCTTTTTTCTCAAGCTGTATTGCCAGATTAAGCCCTGTCTGACCGCCCATTCCCGGTATAATAGCATCCGGACGTTCATGACGGACAATCTTGGCTAAGTATTCCAAAGTCAACGGCTCCATATATACTTTATCTGCAATGGTGGTATCTGTCATGATTGTTGCTGGATTGGAGTTGCACAATACGACTTCATATCCTTCCTCTTTCAGCGCAATACATGCCTGCGTCCCTGCATAGTCAAATTCTGCCGCCTGACCGATCACAATTGGACCGGAACCAATGACAAGTATTTTCTTCAAGTCAGTTCTTTTCGCCATCTTTTGTTCCCTCCATCATTTCTATAAACTGCTCAAACAAATATCCACTGTCCTGCGGTCCCGGTGCGCTTTCCGGGTGATATTGTACACTGAACACCTTATCTTCCTCACATACAACACCTTCTACTGTCTGATCCAGAAGATTTATATGTGTTACTTTCAACTGGGTATCCCTGAGACTTTCCCTGTCCACTGCATAGGAATGATTCTGGGAAGTAATCTCTATCTTTCCTGTCAGAAGATTTTTTACCGGATGATTCCCTCCCCTGTGTCCAAATTTTAACTTATAGGTTCTTGCCCCATAGGCAAGAGAAATGATCTGATGGCCAAGGCAGATTCCAAGGATCGGATATTTCCCCCGTAGGTTTCTCACCAGCTCTATAACCGGCTGTACATCCATCGGATCTCCCGGTCCATTGGATAAAAAAATGCCGTCAGGTTTTACTTTGTCTATTTCTTCTATGGACGTATTCCACGGAAATATCGTCACGTTACAGCCTCGTTTGTTTAAACTCCGCACAATATTCTGCTTCATTCCACAATCAATGGCAGCTACCTGATATTTTCCGTTTGGAATCCTATATTGCTGAATCTCTTTTCTGCTCACAAAAGCTACTGCATCTTTTGGTATATCATAGGAACCCAGTTTGCAAAGTCCCTCCAGCAGGAGAGTACCCGCATCTGTAATCAATACTTTTCGGCTTCCCAAATCACGGATAGAACGTACCAGCTTTCTGGTATCAATTCCATAAATCCCTGGAATCCGGTATTTCTCCATGATTTCGGATAATGTATATTTACTGCGGAAGTTGGATGGCTGATCATTATAATCCCTTACAACCAATCCTCCAATCGTTGGCGTTTCTGTTTCAAAATCTTCTTCAGCAATCCCATAGTTACCAATCAGCGGATATGCCATCACAACAGTCTGATAAGTATAGGACGGATCAGAGATGATTTCCTGATACCCCACCGGAGAGGTATTAAATACGATTTCCGTGACTTTCTCATCTTCGGAACCAAAACCATATCCATAATATTCACTGCCATCTTCCAGAATCAGCTTTCTGTCAAATTTTTTCATAATATCCTCTTCTTTCTAAACCCGCTCAGACAGTTTCCCTTCAAAGCGGTCTTTACGCAAATCTGTCGGAATTTCGGTTGGATATTCTCCATTAAAGCAGGCAGCACAATACTCGTTATTGTCAATCAGCTTACTCAGTTTCTCTACCCCTAAATATCCCAAAGAATCCACTCCAATCGTTTCTGCGATCTCTTCCATACTGTGATGACAGGCAATCAGATTCTCTTCTGAATCAATGTCCGTACCATAATAGCAGGGATGTAAAAACGGGGGCGCTGAAATTCTCATATGTATTTCTTTCGCTCCTGCGTCACGCAACAGCTTTACAATTCGTTTACTGGTTGTACCTCTTACAATAGAATCGTCAATGAGCACGACACGTTTTCCATCGATTACATTTTTTACAGGAGAAAGCTTGATCCTGACTTTATCCAGACGTTCATTTTGTCCCGGAGAAATGAATGTTCTTCCAATGTATTTGTTTTTGATCAGTCCCATCCCATACGGAATACCAGATTTGTTCGCATAACCCAGGGCTGCGTCTAGACCGCTGTCCGGAACCCCGATCACAATATCCGCATCCGCCGGATAACTCTCTGCCAGCAGCTTTCCTGCGTGCATTCGTGATTCATGGACTGAAATACCATCTATGACAGAATCCGGTCTTGCAAAATAGATATATTCAAAGATACAGGTTTTCTTCTTCTGCTTTCCGCAGCGTTCTTTCCTTGATACCACGCCATTTTGACTAAACACCAGAATCTCACCGGGAATCAGATCTCTGATAAATTTCGCCCCAACCGCTGACAGTGCGCAGCTTTCGGATGCCGCCACATAAGAGCCATCCGGCATCTGTCCATAACAAAGCGGTCGGAATCCATAAGGATCTCTTGCCGCGATCATCTTTCCAGATGACAGCAAAACCAATGAGTAGGCACCCTCCAGTAAATTCATGGTATTGCTTACTGCTTCTTCTATACTCGGTGTCCTCAGTCTTTCTCTTGTGATCATGTACGCAATGGTTTCTGTATCGCTGGTAGTATGAAAAATAGCTCCAGATAATTCTAACTTATCACGCAACTCCAATGCATTACTCAAATTTCCGTTATGCGCCAGCGCCATTTTTCCCTTTTGGTGGTTCACTTCAATGGGTTGACAGTTATTTCGTGTTGTTCCGCCAGTTGTTCCATATCTTACATGCCCCACTGCCATAATCCCTTCTGGCAAACGGGACAAGATATCTTTAGAAAACACATCGCTCACAAGCCCCAAATCCTTATAAGACGAAAATACACCATCATCATTTACAACAATGCCGCAGCTTTCCTGTCCTCTGTGCTGCAGGGCATAAAGTCCATAATAGACAAACTCTGCAACATTTTCTCTTTTTGTACTCATCACTCCGAACACACCGCATTCTTCATGAATAGCCATCACTTCATTTCCTCCCACAATCATTCTACTGTAACAGATTTTGCCAGATTCCTCGGCTTATCAATATCACAGCCTCGATTTAATGCAACATAATATGCGAAAAGCTGCAATGGTATTACACCAAGAACTGGCTGCAAAAGCAAATGTGTCTTTGGTATTACAAACATTTCCGATGCCTGACTGCCTATCTGGTTTACAGTCAGCTCTGTAGTCAGTGCAATTACTTCAGCACCTCTGCTTT